>CAWBPD010000001.1:0-380590 GCA_963790575.1 Candidatus Dormiibacterota bacterium
GTATGTACGGGACATTTACAGGACATTGCAGCGCACGCGAAGATTCCCTCCGTTGGCCTACATCAGTCTGGCTGCGTTGGTCAAGAGTGACAGCGTTCGCCGCCACGAGTCCGCGGCCGCAGGCCGGTTGCTCTGTTTCCGAGCAAAGCGGCGCTAAAACGCGCGCGGTAGGCCCGGGTTGCGGAGAAACGGCCCTTCCCGCTGCCCTCGCGCGTGAGCCTGTGCGACCCTGGTCTGGGGAGGTGACCCGGACGTTGTGAGGCAACAGGAGGAGAGGCGTTGAGAGAGTTTCAACCGTCGCCGCTGGCGCGGCCCTTCACGATGTCAGCGTGGCGCCGGGGGGCACCGGCGCCCGCCGGGACGATCATGCTGGGAGTCGGCGACCCCGACTTCGACACGCCGGCGCATATCCGCAGAGCGCTGATCGAAGCGATCGAGAGCGGTGCCACCCACTACGCGAGCTGGGGCGGCGACCCCGAGCTCAAAGCCGCGCTGGCCGCGCTGGCGGCACGGCGCACTGGACGCGACATCTCGGACACCCAGGTGGTGCTGACCCACGGAGGCAACGCCGCGCTGGCCTCGAGCATCCTGACCGTCGTCGGTCCCGGCCAGCGCGTCGTCATCCCCACACCAACCTATGGGGTCTACTCGGCCCATGTACGCGCGGCGGGGGGAGAACCGGTCATGGTGCCGGCCCGCGCCGACTATCACCTCGACCTCGACGCGATCGCGGGCGCCGCCCCCGGCGCCCGACTCATCGTGCTCTGTCACCCTTCCAACCCCACTTGCGCGGTGTACACCCGTGCCGAACTCGACGCGGTGGCCGAGATCGCCGAACGAAACGATCTCTATGTGCTCTCAGACGAGGCTTACGACCACGCCGTCTCAGGGGGGATCCAGTTCGCTTCGACGCTGGAGGTCTCCTCGCTGGCGGAACGCCTCCTGTACGTTCAGACGTTCTCCAAGACGTATGCCATGACCGGCTGGCGGCTGGGGTACGTGATAGCCCCCGCCGAGGTGGCCGAGGTCGTGGGGGCCGTTCACCGGAGCTTCAACGGGGCGCTCAACACCGCGGTGCAGCGCGCCGGCCTGGCCGCCATCACGGGACCGCAGGATGAGTCGAACCGGATGCGCCGCGAGTACGAGGTGCGCCGGGAGCTCGTGGGCGAGCTGCTGCACGGCATTCCTGGGGTCGAGCTGGCTCCCGGGGAGGCCACCTTCTACGCCTGGGTCCGGCACGCCCCGCAGATGGGGTCTGAGTGGGTCCAGGACCGGGCGCTGGAGCTTGGGGTCGCAGTGCGCGCGGGAACCCAGTTCGGGCCCGGAGGCGAGGGACATGTGCGGGTCGCGCTCAACGCTCCGCGCGACACCCTGGCCACTGGGGTCGGCCGGCTCCGCGAGGCGCTCGAGGAGGGCGCGAGCCGCAGCGCGGCGCCGGCGCACACCGACTGAGCCCGAGCATCAGGTGTTCGGCCTCCGATGAGAGAGGATGGAATGCCAACAGGAGGTGCGAGATGACGACGATCCACGTTGCTGTTGACGACGGACTTCTGCGCCTGCGCGCGAACGGCGGCCGCTGGGATGCGACCCTCGGGCTCGAGGGGATGGCGCCGCGCTCCCTGGCCGCCGATCCCACCCATCCAGAGCGGGTCTGGTGCGGGACCGCCGGCGCAGGTCTCTGGCGCAGCGGCGACGGCGGGGTGGAGTGGCGCCAGACCAGTGACGGGCCGCGCGGTGAGAGTGTCAGCGCCGTCGCCGTGGCCCCCGGCGAGGAAATTGTCTACGCCGGCGCCGACCCCAGCGCGATGTGGCGCACCGAAAATGCGGGCGGGCGTTGGGAGCCGTTGACGACGCTCAACCAACTGCCCTCGGCGCCGACCTGGAGCTTTCCACCCCGTCCGGAGACGAGCCACGTCCGCTGGATCACGCTCGACCCCGCCGCACCCGAGCGGCTCTACGTCTGCATCGAGGCGGGTGCTCTCGTGCGCAGCGCGGATGGAGGGCGGACCTGGACCGACCGCGTGCAGGGCGGGCCGTGGGACACGCACACGCTCGCGGTCCACCCGCGGTCGCCGGGGCGGCTCTACTCGGCGGCCGGCGACGGGATGGGAATGCCCGGACACGGCTACAACGAGAGTCGGGACAGCGGCGACACCTGGTCCCAGCCCGACGCCGGGATCGAGCACCACTACCTCTACGGTCTGGCGGTCGACTCGGGCGACCCCGACACCATCCTGGTGTCGGCCGCGGACACCGCCATGCAGGCCCACTCCTCGCAAGCCGCCGAGTCCTTCGTCTACCGGCGCAGCGGTTCCGGTCCCTGGACCGAAGTCCGGGTTGGCCTACCTGCGCCCAAGGGCACCCGGCGCACCCTGTTCGCGGCCGACCCCGACCAGCGAGGCACCTTCTACGCGGCGAACAACCGGGGTGTCTTCCGTTCGCAGGACGGTGGCGAGAGCTGGGAGCCGGTCGGGGACGGGCTCGCGGGGCGCGGCGTCCATGCCATCGCGGTCACCGCGTGAGAGTGATCGGTGACGGTCAGGCCCGGTAGCCGCCTGGATGCGCTGTTCACCCCCGCCTCGGTCGCCGTGGTGGGGGCGTCGCCCGCGGGCGGCTATGGCCTGACGACCATTCAGAACCTCCTCTCGCTGGGCTACCGGGGCCCGATCTTCCCCATCAACCCGCGGCACCAGGAAGTGGCCGGGCTGCGGTGCTACCCCACGCTGGACGCGGTCCCCCGGCCCGTCGACGGGGTGGCGGTCGCCGTGCCCGCCGCCCGGGTACCGGCGGCGGTCGAGGCCGCGGCCGGGGTCGGAAGCCGCGCGGCGATCGTCTACGCCAGCGGGATGGGCGAGGGCGCGGCAGGTGAGGGGGCGGAGTGGGCGGCCCTGGTGCGGAACACCGCGCGATCGACCGGCCTGCGGGTGGTGGGCCCCAATTGCCTGGGGACCATCGAGTTTGCGCAAGGTTGCGCTCTCTGGCCCGTCGCTCTCCCCACCGGCGAGGTTGGTGCGAAACGCGGGGTGGCGCTGGTCGCGCAGAGCGGCAACATGTCGCTGAACGTCGTCTCCACCGGCCGCGGCGTGCGCTTCACCCGGGTCGTCTCCTGCGGCAACCAGCTCGATGTGACCGCCGCCGAGCTCATCGAGTACCTGCTGGACGACGAGGACACAACGGTGGTCGCGGCCCTGCTGGAGGCCGTCCCCGACGTGGACCGGTTCGCGTCCGCACTGGCCCGCGCCGCCCAGAGGGACGTCCCGGTGGTGGTCCTGCGCGCCGGACGCAGCCGTCTCGGTCGCGTCGCGACCCTCGCCCACACCGGCAGCGTCACCGGCTCCGATCACCTGATGCGGGCCTTGCTCCGGCACCACGGCGCGGTCGAGGTCCGCGACCCCGACGAGCTGCTCGCGACGTGCGCCCTGCTCGACGCCGGCCGGCGGCCTCAGGGAGCCGGGTTGGGCGCGCTGACCACCTCGGGCGGGGAGTGCGCCTTGCTCGCGGACCTGGCCGCCGACCACGGGGTGCACTTCCCTCCGCTGCCGGCCGCGGTCGCCGCCGACCTGGGGCCCAAACTGCCGCCCTTCGCGAACCTGGCCAACCCGCTTGACCTGACCGGCGCCACCTGGGGTGACGGCGCCGCCTACCAGAGCGCCGTGGTCGCGCTGGCGGGGGTGCCCGGTGTCGATGTCATCGTCCACGTGGGAGACCGGCCTGCCCACGCCCCCGACGACCAGGAGGGCGCCTGGCCCCGGATGCTGGCCGGGCTTGCCGAGGCGTCGGCGCACATCCCCCAACCGGTGGTGAGCGTAGCGACCGTGGCCGACGTCCGCACCGAGCACGTGACGGACCTCCGGAGAGCCGGCATCGTGCCCCTGGCCGGGGTCCAGCCGGCACTGGCCGCACTCGGCCACGCCGCGGCCCGGGCGCGGGCGATCGCGGCCCGCGAGCGCCGGAGCCGCCGCCGGGCGGCGGTCGACGTCGGTCGCCAGGAGCTGGCCCGAGCTCGGCTCGACGGCCGTCGGCCGGTGGTCCCGGAGGCGACCGCCAAAGACCTGGTCGCGCTCTACGGCATCCTCACTCCCGCCGGTTCCGTGGTCACCTCGGCGGACGCCGCGGAGGCGGCGGCCCGCCGGTTAGGGTTCCCGGTGGCGATGAAGCTGCACGGCCCGGAGGTGACGCACAAGTCCGACCTCGGGGGGGTCCTGCTTGGCGTGACCCACCCCACGCGCGCCCGGGCCGGCTTCGAGGAGCTCCAGGAGCGGGGGCGGCGCGCGGGCCTGGAGGAGCTGTCGGTCCTGGTCGAGCGCGAGCTGGAAGGGGGCGTCGAGCTGATCGTCGGGGGGCGGAACGATCCCCGGTTCGGACCGGTGCTCATGGTCGGTGCGGGTGGGGTGCTGACCGAGCTGCTCGAGGATGCGGCCCACCGGCTGGCCCCGGTGGATCGCCAGGAAGCCTTGGAGATGCTGGCCGGGCTGCGGGTGGCGCCCGCGCTTGACGGCTCTCGCGGGCGGCCCGGCATCGACCGTGACGCGGTGGCGCACGTGATCGTGGCGGTGGGCGACCTGTTGACCGAGCTGCCCGAGGTGCGTGAGCTGGACTTGAACCCGATCCTGCCCGGGCCGGGTGGTCGAGGCTGTGTCGCCGTCGACGCGCTGATCGTGCTCGCCGGCGGCGATGAGGAGGGACGGTGAGGTACGACCTGCCGCCGGAGCTGGAAGAGCTGCGCTCGCTGGTACGACGGTTCGTCGACGCGGAGCTGCTGCCCTGGGAGGACCACGTGGAGCGTCACGACGGCCTGCCCGAGGAGGTGGAGCGGGCGTTGCGGGCCAAGTCGGTGCAGCTCGGGCTCAACGCCGTCGGCATGCCCCGGGAAGCCGGCGGCGGAGGCCTTTCCACGCTGGGTCAGGCGATCGTGGAGGAGGAGCTCTCGCGGGCCGGCTCCGGCCTGGCCGAGGTGGTCCCCAACCCGTCGAACATCCTCCTCGCCTGCGACTCCGAGCAGCGGGAGCGGTTCCTGGTCCCGTGCGTGCGGGGCGAACGCCAGGACTGCTTCGCGCTGACCGAGCCGAACGCGGGCTCCGACGCGGCCGGCATGCAGGCCCACGCGTCGCGCGTCGAGGGGGGATGGCTGGTGAACGGCAACAAGCGCTTCATCAGCCACGGCGACAGCGCCGACTTCGCCATCTTCTTCGCGGTCACCGATCCCGGCGCCGAGCGGGACCGGGTGACGGCCTTTCTGATCGAGAAGGGCACGCCCGGCTTCGCGGTGGGCCAGGTGCACGAGACGATGGGCCATCGCGGCTACCGGCAGGCCGAGCTCGTCTGCTCCGACTGCCGGGTACCGGACCAGAACGTGCTGGGCGAGGTGGGCAAGGGCTTTGATCTGGCCCGGGACTGGCTGCGCAAGGGACGCATCATGACCGCCGCCCGCTGTGTCGGGCCGGCCGGTCGGGCACTGGAGCTGGCCCGCGACTACGCCCTCGAGCGCCGCCAGTTCGGGAAGGCGATCGCCGACTTCCAGGCGATTCAGTTCATGCTCGCCGACTCCGCGGTCGACCTCTTCGCGGCCCGCACCATGACGTACGAGGCGGCCCGCATGGTGGATCGGGGTGCCTCGGTGCGGGAGGTCAACGCCACCGCGGCCATGGTCAAGGTGTTCGCCTCCGAGGCGCTGGGCCGCATCGCGGATCGGGCGGTGCAGATCCTGGGCGGCATGGGGTACATGCGGGAGACCGTGGTCGAGCGCATCTACCGCAACGCCCGGATCGAACGCATCTGGGAGGGGACCTCGGAGATCCAGCGCTCGATCATCGCGCGGGCGCTGCTCAAGCACGGGATCGGGGCCGGCTGAGGCGCAGGAGCCCGGCCCAGGAGGAGCGAAGATGGCGAACCCAACGCGGGTCCTGTTCCACGCCGACGGGCGCGGAGTGGCAACGGTGACGCTGAACCGGCCCCAGAGCCTGAACGCCCTCGACCGGGCAACCTTGGTCGAGCTGGACGCCGCGCTGGCCCGGGCCTGGCGGGACCCCTCGGTCCGCTGCCTGGTGCTGACCGGCGCCGGCCGGGGGTTCTGTGCCGGCGCCGACGTCAAGGAATGGAGCGGCGGCGATCCGGGGGAGGACGACTGGGTCCCGCTGATGCACCAGCTGATGCCGCGTCTGTACCGGCTGCCCAAGCCCGTGATCGCGGCGGTGAACGGCGTCGCGGTGGGGGCCGGTCTCGACCTGGCACTGGCGGCAGACGTGCGTATCGCCTCCACCGGCGCCCGCTTCGGCTCCGTGTACGTCAACATCGGCTACTGCCCCGACGGCGGCGCGTCCTTCCTGCTGCCCCGGCTGGTGGGGCCGGCGCGGGCGGCGGAGCTGATCTTCACGGGCCGCATCATCGGGGCCGAGGAGGCGAACCGCCTGGGGCTCCTCACCGCCCTCGTGGAGCCCGCGCAGCTCGCCGCGACCGTCGACGAATGGGCGGCGCGCCTCGCGGCCGGCCCCACGGTGGCGATCGGGCTGGCGAAGGAGAACCTGCGCGAGAACGCCACGCTGTCCTTGGAGGCTGCACTGCGCAACGAACGCCGGGCGGGGGAGCTCTGCGCTGCGACCGCCGACCATGCCGAGGGGCTGAGAGCGGTGGTGGAGAAACGGCAGGCCGTCTTCAGCGGCCGCTGATCGAGTCCGTGTCCGGCCCCGCTACCCGGCGCCCCAGTCGCCGGCCCTCACCGCCCGGTCCTCTTCGCCGGCACGCCAGACGTGCTGCTCGGGGCCCGTACAGGCCCACTCAGGGTCAAACCCGGTGACGACGCAGCCGCCGAGCACGAGGCGTCCCTCCTCGCCGGCGTCGACCAGGTCCGGGCCCGGCATGCCATACGCGATGCGGACCCCGAGAGACCCGCAGACCGGGCACGGTGGCCCCTGGGGCGATGCGACGGCGCGGCGCGAAGCGTTTTGTTCGTTCGCTCCGGTCATGGCACCATCTTCCCCCATCGCCTACGTCTTCGGCGCCTCGGCCCACGCCTGGCGAAGCGCCCCGGCGATCTCGTCCCAGGCCACCCGCGTGCGGTCGAAGATCGCGGCCTGGCGGACGAACCCATGCAGCATGCCCTGCTGCTCCACCACCTCGACCGGGACGCCCGCCTCCCGGAGCCGCTGGGCATACGCGAGCCCCTCGTCGTGCAGCACGTCGTACTCCGACAGCTCGACCAAGGCGGGTGCCACCCCGGCCAGCGATTCCTGCCGCAGCGGTGACGCCTCGGGATGGAACCGGTCGCCGTCGCCCATGTAGTGCTGCCAGAACCACTCCATGTCGGCCTTGCTCATACCGTGGCCGGAGGCATACTCCCGATACGAGCGCGTGGTGAGGTCGGCATCCGTCACCGGGTAGATCAGCACCTGCAGCGCGAGCGGGATGCCGGCGTCACGGGCCCGGACCGCGAGCACCGCCGCCAGGTTCCCTCCCGCCGAGTCGCCGCCGATCGCCACCGGGTGCGGCGCCTGCGCGACCACCGCGCGCAGCACCGCCCAGGCATCTTCGAGGCCGGCCGGGAACGGGTGCTCGGGTGCCAGCCGGTAGTCGACCGCCACCACCCGGCACGGTGTGCGGGCCGCCAACGCCCGGCAGGTCGAGTCGTGGCTGTCCAGAGAGCCGAGGACCCAGCCGCCACCGTGCAGGTAGACCAGCGTGGGGAGCGTGGTGTCCGGGTCGGGGTCGTACCGGCGCACCGGGACCCCCGCGATGGTGTCGTCACGGACCAGGGCGACGGGTGTCGGCGGACCGGCGACCGCCGCCACGCCGGCTTCGTTCTGGGCGCGCGCCTGCGCCGGCGTCAGTTCCGGGTAGGCGGGCAGCGAAGCCTCGGCCTGACGGATCAAGAACGCCTCCACCTGCGGATCGTGGCTCATCCGGTCAGGGTAGAGCAGCGCGACAGGCGCCGGACGTTCGCGGTCAGAGCCGGCGCAGGCGCACCTCCACCACCCCATGGTCGGGGCCCTTGACCAGCACCAGGCGGGCGCGCTCACGCGTGGGGAGGATGTTCTGCCGCAGGTTGGGGCCGTTGATGGACTCCCAGATCCCGGTGGCGGTGGTCACCGCCTCCTCGTCGCTGAGCCGGGCAAAGCGGGTGAAGAAGGAGCGCGGGTTCTGGAAGGCGGAGTCCCGCAGCGCCAGGAAACGCTGCACGAACCAATTCTCGATGTCGCGCTCGATCGCGTCCACGTAGATCGAGAAGTCGAAGAAGTCGGAGACGAAGGTGTGCGGGCTGTCGCCGGCCCTGGGATCCGGGACCTGGAGCACGTTCAGCCCCTCCAGGATCAGGATGTCGGGCTGGTGGACGACCTGGTACTCGCCCGGAACGATGTCGTAGATGAGGTGGGAATAGACGGGAACGCGCACCTCTTCCTGGCCGCTCTTGACGGCCGCCAAAAAGGCGAGCAGCCCGCGCAGGTCGTAGGTCTCGGGGAAGCCCTTGCGGTCGAGCAGCCCGCGCGGCCGCAGATAGGAGGTGGGGTAGAGGAACCCGTCCGTCGTGACCAGGTCCACCCGGGGGTGGTTCGGCCAGCGCGCGAGCAGCGCTTGCAGGATGCGCGCGGTAGTGCTCTTCCCGACCGCGACCGAGCCGCCGAGTCCGATCACGAAGGGCACGTGGCGGGCCGGGGTGCCCAGAAAGAGGTCGGCGATCACGTTCAGGTTCTGCGCCGCTCCCACGTAGAGGTTCAGGAAGCGAGAGAGCGGCAGGTAGACATCCCGCACCTCGTCCAGGGAGATGACGTCGTTCAGACCGCGGAGCTGCGCCAGGTCGGTGTCCGTCAGCGTGAGCGGCGTGGCGGCCCGCAGGCGGGCCCACTGCTCGCGGGTGAAGTCGGCGTACGGCGAGTAGGGATCGTCGTGCGGTCCCGGAAGGTCGGCCGATTCGGTGACCATCGGGGCCAGGGTAACCCGCCGGTGCGATTTGGTTTTATGGTCGAATGCTGCGCCGCACCTTTTCGGTCGCCGAGGCGAACGCGGCCTTGCCCGAGGTCCGCCGATTGACGGAGCGAATTGTCGAGCGCAGCCGGCGTCTTCCGGAGCTGCACGAGGAGCTCCGGATCCGCACCTACCGTGCGCGCCGGGCGGATGCCTCCGTTGGGGAGCAGCAGGCGGTCGCCTTCGCCGCCGCCGACCTCCGGCGCGCCGAGCTGGACCTGGCCGAGGCGCTCCGCGACCTGGGCCGGTCGGGGGTCCAGCTAAAGGACGCGCTCGACGGCGTGGTGGATTTCCCGTCGGTGCGCGATGGCCGCCAGGTTGAGCTCTGTTGGTGCGTGGGAGAGCCCGAGGTCGCCCACTGGCACGCGGTGGGCGGAGGCTTCCGCAGCCGGCAGCCGCTGCCTTAGAGCTGCGGGCGAGGCCGGGGCGAATTCCGGCAGATGTCCGGCGGTGGAGTGCTATTGCTTCGCGCCGTCGAGAAGCAGGCTGACGATCAGGGCGCTGGTGCTCTCGACGCTGGCGGACCTGCCGGCGAAGCGTGGGATGGCGCCCTTGATGAGGTCGCCGTAGATGTTGGCGAGCACTTCGGGGTCGAGGTCCTTGCGAATCGTGCCTTCGTCGATGCCACGCTGGAAGAGTTGCGCCAGCCGGCCGGCCAGTTCGGTGTCGGCCGCGTCGTCGAGCTTGGGCCGAAGGGTAGTGAGCGCTACGTACTTGGTACCGACAGCCAGAAGCGCGCGCGTCAGGCGTGCAAGCGCTTCGGGCACCGGGATGGTGCTGTCCCTGAGTTCCGTGAGCCGGCGGTCGACCTCTCTCGCGCCGCTGTCCGTGAGGGCGGCCAGCAGCGCGTCGCGCGAGGGGAAGTAGCGGTAGAGCGTGGAGCGGGCCACGCCCGCCGCTTGAGCGATGTCGGCCAGGCTCGCGCCCTCTCCCCGCCCGGCGAAGACAGCTGCGGCTGCGTCGAGAATCGAGGCCCGGGCCCGGTCTTGCAGCGCCCTTCCTCCAGTCATTTCCGAAGCCTACTTGTGCGTTTGATTATAGGACACTGGTGTCCCATAATCAGACAGAAATGAAGCGAAGTATCGTTGCGGACTCCTCTGCCGCCGCGCTGGTCACCGGTTGCTCGTCGGGGATCGGCCGGGCGACCGCTCTCGCGCTGGGGCGAGCCGGGTTCACGGTCTGGGCGTCGGCGCGGAACATCGACTCCCTCAAAGAGCTCGCAGATGCCGGATGCCGAACCATCCGGCTCGACGTGACCGACGAGGGCTCCCGGGCTCGGGCGGTGGACGCGATCACAGCCGAGAATGGGCACGTCGGGCTCCTGGTCAACAGTGCCGGCTATGCCCAGCCCGGAGCGGTCGAGGAACTGCCGCTCGACGCGTACCGCAGACAGTTCGAGACGAACGTCTTCGGGCTCATCCGCCTGTGCCAGCTCGTCCTCCCCGGGATGCGCGAGGCCGGCGGCGGCGTGATCGTCAACCTCGGCTCCGGTGCCGGACTCGTCACACCGCCGCTGTCCTCCGCCTACGCCATGAGCAAGTACGCACTCGAGGCGCTCTCCGACTCGCTCCGCTTCGAAACCGCCCGCTTCGGCATCCGCACGATCCTCATCGAGGCATCCGCGATCAGAAGCTCCTTCACCGACAGGCTCGAGCGGGCACTCCCGCCGCAGACCGACGACAGCCCGTACCGGCTCCTGTCACAGAACGTCATGCGCTTCGCCCGCACCGAGGGGGACAACGGCATCCCGCCCGAACGGGTCGCCGACACCATCGTGAACGCGGTCCTCTCATCCCGCCCACGGGCCCGATACAAGGTCGGCAGCCAAGCGCGCGTCGCCCCGCTCGCCCGCCACGCGCTCGGAGACCGGCTCTGGGACTCGGTCATGGCACGACTCGTCCGCGCCGAGTGACGGGACCGGCACCCGCGATGACGCACCGCGACGGCCGCGCCCCAGGTCTGGAACCGGCACTACAATCATCACCCGCCCCACGGCGCCCACGACGGACGGCCACCACCTTCCTTAGAGCTGTCGGGAGGCGACGGGACCGATTCGACGGGGTTCCTTCCCGGCCGGCGGGGCGATCTGAACGATCAGGAACCACACCGCCGCCGCCACCGTGCCCAGCGCACCGCCGGCGACGATCACGGGAAGGAAGTTGAGCACCACGTCGGGGCCGGAGACGAACTGCTCGGTCGAACCCAGCAGCACCCCTCCCACCCGGATGGCGCCGAACCACTGAGCCACCAGGCGGACGGCTCCCGCGCACAACGCCTCCGCGACCAGGACGCAGAGGACCCAGGTCCCGAGCAGCCCGACCAGCGGCGCCGCCGCCGGCGCCCGTCCGGAGCGGACCCGGATCCGCTCCCCGTCGTGCTCGGCCGGCGCCCAGATCACGAGCGCCGGGCCGCGCAGGTCGCACTGGATCCACCTCGGAAGCCGTGCCAGCTGGCCGGCACGCCAGAGGTCGGGGACCGAGGCGGTGGTGTTGGCGACCACGACCGCCAGCCCGATGCCCGACATGGCGGGCAGGATCAGCAGCGCCAGCCCGGCGAGGTCGACCAGTACCAGGGGTGCCAGGAGCGAGACCAGCGCCCGGACCCGGCCGATCCTGGCCCCGCTCCCGATATGGAAGTAGGGCAGCTGTCCGCGCAGGCCCCAGATCAGGCGCGGCCGGGCGCCGACCGCACGCATGGCGCCCGCGTGCACCCCCTCGTGGGCGACGACGGTGAGGAGCAGTCCCACCGCCGCGTCGAGCCAGGTGACCTGGAGGGTCGCGTACAGCTGCAGCACAAGCGCTCCGGTGCCGGCCGCGCTGATCAAGAATGCCGCCAGCGCCGCCAGGGCCCAGGTCCCGGCCAGATCCTCAGAGTCGGCGAGCGTCGCCAGCGGCCGGGTGGATCTCGGGACCCTCACCGCGGCACCCCGCACCCGCTCAGAGGCCGGTGCCCGGGCGAGGACGCTCGACTCGCTGCACTCGCTCCACCGCCCCTTCCTCGAGGCTGCGGAGCGACGCCCTGACGGTGGCCGCCAGGCCCTCGGGGTCCAGGCCCCGCTCGGACAGGATGTCGGCCGGACTGGCGTGACCGATGTATTCGTCGGGGAGGGCTGCCGTCCGCACACGACCGGCCAGGCCGAGCGGAGCCAGCGCCTCCAGCACGGCGGCGCCGAAACCCCCGGTCACCACGTTGTCCTCGGCGGTCACCAGCAGCGGATAGCGAGCGGCCATCTCCGGCAGTCGCGGGTCCAGCGGCTTGATCCAGCGGGCGTTGATGACCGCGCACTCGATGCCCTCCCGGCCGAGCAGATCGGACGCCACGGCCGCGACCTCGACCATCCTGCCCACCGCGAGGATGGCGGCGTCCCTGCCCGCGCGGACCGACTCCCAGCGCCCCACCGTCAGTGGCTCCACCGGGAGGTCCGGCGTCGCCGGCGCCACGCCTTTGGGGAAGCGGATCGCGACCGGCCCGTCGAGCGACAGCGCGGTCTCGAGCAGGGCGCACAGTTCCGTCGCGTCGGCCGCCGCGGCGATGGACATGCCTGGCACCATGCGGAGGTACGAGAGGTCGAACGTCCCCTGCGCGGAAGGGCCGTCACTGCCGGTCACACCCGCTCGGTCGAGGAGGAACACGACCGGCAGGTGATGCAGTCCGACATCCATCAGCACCTGGTCGAAGCCGCGCTGCAGGAAGGTCGAGTAGACGCAGAAGATGGGGCGGAAGCCGGACATCGCGAGGCCGGCCGCGAAGGTGACCGCGTGCTGCTCGCAGATCCCGACGTCGAAGAATCGCTCGGGGAACTCCCGCTGGAAGTCGAGCAGCCCGGTCGAGGAGGCCATGGCGGCGGTGATCGCCACCACCTCAGAATGCCGTTGAGCGGCGTCCATGACCGCCGCTCCGGCCACGTCCGAATAGGTCAGCGAAGTGGAGCGCGGTCGCCCGGTGAGCGGGTCGGAGAGCGGGCTCACCTGGTGCAGCTTGTCGATCTCGTCGCCCATCGCGGGCTCGTATCCCCGGCCCTTCTCGGTGATCACGTGGACCAGGGTCGGCGTACGCCGCTGGCTGGCCCGGCGGAGCAGGCGCTCCAACTCGAGGAGGTCGTGGCCGTCGGCGGGCCCGGCGTAGGTGAGGCCGAGCGCGTCGAAGACCGTGCTCGGCTGGAGCAGCTGCTTGACCGACTCCTTCATCCGCCGCGCCGCCTCGTGGGCCGTGTCCCCGAAGGCGGGCAGGTCCTTGAGGCGCAGGTCGAGCTCTGACTTGAGACGGTCGTAACGCGGGTCGAGCCGGAGCTGGCCCAGGTGCCGCGCCATCCCGCCCACCGTGGGGGCGTAGGAACGGCCGTTGTCGTTGAGGACGATGAGCAGGTTCCGGGGCTCGTGGTACGCGATCTGGTTCAGGGCTTCGTAGGCCATGCCGCCCGTCATCGCGCCGTCCCCGATCACCGCCACCACGTGGCCCGGCTCGCCCCGGCGCAGCTTCGCCTCCGCCAGCCCCAGCGCATAGGAGAGCGAGGTCGACGCGTGGCTGTTCTCGACCAGGTCGTGCCGGCTCTCGGTCCGGGACGGATAGCCGGAGATGCCACCGGCCTGCCGCAGGGTGTCGAAGACCTCGGCGCGGCCGGTGAGGAGCTTGTGAACGTAGGCCTGGTGGCCGGTGTCCCACACGATCTGGTCGCGCGGGCTCTCGAACACGCGGTGCAGAGCGACCGTCAGCTCGACCACGCCCAAGTTGGGGGAGAGGTGGCCGCCGTTTCGCGAAACGCCCTCCACCAGGAGGCCGCGGATCTCCTGGCAGAGTTCCGCCAGCTGCGCGTAGCTGAGTTGGTGCAGGTCAGCGGGGGAGTGGATGGCTTCGAGCACGCTGCGGAAAGACTACCGCGCACCACCCCGCGCAGGCATCGCGGGTCAGCCGATGACGGCCTGCGTCTGAAGGGTGAGGGAGATCAGCCGGCCCTCCGCGTCGACCAACCGGGTCTCCACCACGATGGTGGTGCGGCCCGTGTGCACGGCGCGTGCGGTCCCCACGACGTGGCCGTCACGGAGGGGGCGGATGAAGTTCGTCTTGGACTCCAGGGTGGCGGTGCTCTGGCCCTCCCGCAGGTTCAGATAGGCGCAGACGCCGCCCAGGGAATCCGCCAGCGTGAGCAGGGCGCCGCCATGCAGGACGCCACCGGTGGTGCAGCGATCGGCCGACCACTCGAGGCGTCCACGGACCTCCTCGGGCGCCGCCGAGAGGAGCTCGATGCCGGCCAGGCGTGCGAACGGCATCAGCGCCGCCAGGTGCTCCGGTGTCGGTGTCATGGGGTCACCATAGAGTCGTGGGCGCCGAGGGGGAACGCAACGACGGCGGCGCGGTCGGTGTTGAAGGGGACATGACGACACTGCCCCTGCTTTCGCCGCCCACGGTGCCGGCGCCCGCGCTTGCCCTGCCTCGACCCGGCCCGATCCGCTTTACCCTGGTGCCCTCGCCGATTGGAGGGTTGCTGCTCTCGGGTGACGGGGAAGCCATCACCGGGCTGTGGATGAGGCCTGACGCCCACCCCGGTCCCGACACCACCGGCTGGCTCCGCGACAACGGACTGTTCGGCGAGGCGCGCCGCCAGCTCGATGCCTATTTCAGGGGCGAGCTGCGCGAGTTCGACCTGCCGCTGGCCACCACGGGCAGCCGCTTCCAGCGCGAGGTCTGGCAGGCGCTGCTCACGATCCCGTACGGGGCGACCCGGACGTACGGCGCGATCGCTCGCCAGGTCGGCCGGCCGGACCGCGCGCGGGCGGTGGGCGCCGCCAACGGGCGTAACCCGATCTCGATCGTGATCCCCTGCCATCGCGTGATCGGGGCCGGCGGGGACCTGGTCGGCTACGGCGGCGGGCTGCCCCGGAAGGCCTGGCTGCTGAGCCTGGAGCGGACGGGCCGGCCACCCCGCGCACTCGCGTAGGGGGCCGAGCGGGGGGAGGGCCGCTTCCCGGGAAACGGCCCCGAAAGCGCGCGCTCTGGGGGCCGTTCCCGGCAAACGGCCCTGGAGTGCTCTACAAGGAGGGCATGTCGGGCATCTGTTTTTGGAGCGCGCGCGAGCTGCTGCGCGCGCTGGACCGGCGCCAGCTGTCGTCCCGGGAGATCGTGCAGGCGCATCTGGACCAGATCGAGCGCGTCAACCCGGCGGTGAACGCCATCGTCACCCTGGTCGCCGAGCGGGCACTGGCCGAGGCGGATCGAGTCGACCACTTGCTCGCGGCGGGGGAGCGCCTCGGTCCCCTGCGCGGGCTGCCGGTGGCGCACAAGGACCTCCACGACACGGCCGGCATCCGCACCACCTACGGATCGCCGCTGTGGGCCGACCACGTGCCCGACCGCGACGACCTGGTGGTGGAACGGATCCGCGCCGCCGGCGGGATCACGATCGGCAAGACCAACACGCCCGAATTCGGGGCCGGCTCCCACACCTTCAACCCGGTGTTCGGAGCCACCCGCAACCCGTACGACCTCAACCGCTCGGCCGGCGGCAGCAGCGGAGGGGCCGCGGCGGGCCTGGCGTGCGGGATGTTCCCCGTTGCCGACGGCAGCGATACCGGCGGCTCGCTCCGCAACCCCGCCTCCTTCGACAACGTGGTCGGCTTCCGCCCCTCCCCGGGCCGCGTCCCCAACTGGCCGAACCAGCTCGGGTGGACCACCCTCAACGTCAAGGGGCCACTGGCACGCACCGTGGGCGACGCGGCGCTGCTGCTCTCGGTGCTGGCGGGACCGGACGCACGCGCGCCGATCTCGCTGGAGACGCCGGGAGCGGCCTTCGACGTGCCGCTGGAGCGTGACCTCCACGGCCTGCGTGTGGCGTGGTCACCGGACCTGGGCGGCCGCGTCCCGGTCGAGCCCGAGGTCGCCGACGTGGTGGGGCGGGCGGCGAGTGTGTTTAGGGACCTGGGCTGCGCGGTGGAAGAGGCAGGTCCGGACCTGGAGGGGGCGGATGAGGTCTTCCTGACGCTCCGTGCCTGGATGTTCGACGCGGCGTTCGGGCCGCTCGTCGACGCCCACCCGTCGAAGGTCAAAGAGACCATTCGCTGGAACGTGGAGCAGGGCCGCAGGCTGAGCGGCGCCGACCTGGCGCGCGCCGAGATCGCGCACACCGCGCTGCACGAGCGCGTGGTGGCGTTCTTCCGTGCCTTCGACGTGCTGCTGTTGCCGGTGAGCCAGGTGCCGCCGTTCCCTATCGAGCTCGAGTACCCGACCGAGGTGGCGGGCGTCCAGATGGAGACCTACCTGGACTGGATGCGGTCGTGCACCCTGATCAGCGCCACCGGGTGCCCGGCGCTCTCCGTCCCGGGCGGCTTCACCGCCGGCGGCCTGCCGGTGGGGGTGCAGTTGGTCGCGGCTCCTCGCCAGGACCTGCTGGTGCTTCAGGCCGGGCACGCCTTCGAACAGGCCACACGGCACGGGGAGCGCCGCCCCCCGGTCGTCTTCCGCTGACCCCCGCCAAAGCGCCGCACCGGATGCCTACAGGCGGAACGCTTCGGTCCAGGCGATGCGCGCGCGAAGGGTGTCGAGATACCCTTGGCGGACCCAGGTCGCTTGAGGCTCGACTCCTTTCGCCGCGAGGCCCGCGCAATGGCGAAGGATGAGCCGTTGCTCGTGCGCGACGCCCTCGACGATGTTGTCCGGCACCTCGATCCCGTACCCCTCACAGAAGATCTCGATCCGCCGGCGCCGGTCGGGTGGCTCCGCGTAACGCAGCCAGCGCAGACACTCCTCGTCATCGCGGAACGGGGCCGCGTACTCGAGGGCGTAGGCGATGTCGAAGAGCTTCGGTGCCGGATGGGCGTGGTCGAAGTCCAGCAACCCGACCAGCCGCCCGCCTCGCCAGACGCCATTCCAGGGACCAAAGTCGCCATGGCAGACGATCTTGCCGGACACGCAGATGCCGGAGCCGTCGGACCAGAGGCTGCCCGGCGGCGGGTGGTAGCCGGCCACCGCGTCGTGGTAGCGGCGAAGCATGGACGCCCACGCCCGCAAGCCTGGGTCGGGCACGATCCTGGCCCACCCGGCGGGGCCGGACTCGCCCTCGATCCAACCGAGCAGCTCGACGTCGCCGTCGATGCCCATCAGGCGGGGCGCGGGGAAGTCGACCGCTTCCAGATGGCGCAGCAGGTCATGAACGGCCGTGGACCAGAAGGCCAGCGGACGCCGAACCACGTCTCCCGCGCGCCGCACCCGGCCGGCCATCGCGGCGGCGGCCCCTCAGCGGTTGCGCGGTGGCCAGCGGGTGTCCACCGCCTTGCCCTCGACCGTGACCTCCACCTGGGCGCCGTAGAAACTGAGGTGGCCCTCGATCTCGAGCATGCCGTCGAAGGGATCGTCGTAGGACCAAGCGACGTCGCCGCTCTCCCCATCGTCGGCGAGCGCGTAGTAGGAGGCGAAGCCCTTGTAGGGGCAGTGGGTCCGGGTCTCGGTCGGGGTCAGGAGCTCCACCTGGCAGTCGTCGGCCGGGAGGTACCAGCGATTGGGCAGCCCGGTCTCGCTGAGCACCTTGGCGCGGCGCGACTCGGCCAGCAGTCGCTCGCCGGCTGTGACGCGCACCAGGCGGCTCGACTGCCGAACGTCGGTCCGGTGAAAGGGGTCGCGCAGGTGGCCGTGCACCCGCTCCTCCTCGTCGTACCAGGCGTCCAGCGGCGCCCAGTAGAAGGCGGCATACGGCGCCAGCCAGGTGGCCTGCTCGATCGGCGTCGGGTAGCTCCAGACCACGTTCTCGAGCGTGCGGCCCGCGACCGTCAAGGACCAGTAGCTGGCCTCGCCCTTGAAGGGGCAGGTGGTGTGATGATCGGTGGGCGAGAGCAGGTCGCGCCGGACGTCCTCCCAGAGCACGTAGAGCTGGGGCTGGAGGTTCGACTCGTACAGCACTTGACCGCGATCGGTGTCGAGGACCGTCTCGCCCCCGAAGGTGCCACGTACGCGGCGCGGGAACGGGTAGAGGAAGAGGCGATGGGCGGGGGCGTCGACGGTGAAGTTGACCTGGTCCGGAAGCTGGGTGGCAAGCGGGGAACCCTTGAAGGTGAGGCTCATGCTCCTTCCATCCTGCGCGCGCGACCCGCCGCCCCGCGGGCGCCCGAGTCAGTTCTCCGCGTCAGCGCCCGCGCGCGCGCCACCTCCCTCCGTCGCGGGGGTTCAGCGTGGCCAGCCTTCCGCTGAGGAGCGTCGCAAACGCGGTCCAAAGCACGTAAGGCACGAGCAGCGTGGCCGACAGCCGTCGCACCCGCCAGGTCGCCAGCACCAACCCGGTCACCGTCGCGCAGAGGGCGGCACTGTCGATAGTGGCCAGCCGGATGTTGCGGCGCCGCGTGAGGAGCGGCGTGTAAAAGGCGTTGAGGAGGTACTGGAGGCCAAGCAGCCCCGTGACCACCCCCAGGCGCCGACCCCGAAGTCGCGGGCCGACCGCAACGCCTGAGGCCGCTGTCAAGAGGTAGAGAACGGTCCACACGGCGCCGATCGCTGCTCCCGGCGGCTGCCAGGAAGGTTTGCGGAGCCGGCGATACCAACGCGACTCGAAATCGCCGCTGAGCGAACCTGCCAATGCCGTGGCCGTGGTCGCTCCGACCATGGCGGCCGGCCATATCAGTCGCCGGGCTCCTCTGACTGATCTATACATCGCGCTCACCTCCCCTGCCCCGACATTCGACGTCTTCACTCTTGGCACTGGCAGCCGTTTCTTCCCGAGCCCGGCGGCCATCCTCCTCGACCGTCAACGGGCCCTGCTCCAACTCCGAGCATGATATGAACAGTGTAAGCTAAAGTGACATCCGCAGTAGTCACGCGGGGAAGTTCAAGGAGTGAGACCGAGGATGACGGACCAGGGCCTGCCGAAGCAGCACCAGAGCCAACCAGGGATCCAGGGCGAGATGCGGCCTCAGCCTGAGAGCGGCGAAGGGTATCGCGGCTCGGGCAAGCTTGCGGGCCGCGTCTCGTTGATCACGGGGGGAGATAGCGGCATCGGCAGGGCGGTGGCGCTCCTGTTCGCGAAGGAGGGAGCGGACGTCGCGATCGTGTATCGCGAAGAGGACGAGGACGCTACCGAGACCAAGCGGATGGTGGAGGCGGAAGGCCGGCGATGTGAGGCGATCTCAGGAGACGTCGGCGACGAGGCGTTCTGTGCCGGCGCGGTGGCGAAGGTCGTCGACAGCATGGGCAGGCTGGACATCTTGGTCAACAACGCCGCCGAACAGCACGTCACGCCGGGCCTGGAGGAGATAACGGCCGAACAGCTGGAGAGGACCTTCCGCACCAACGTGTTCGGTTACTTCTTCATGGCCAAGGCAGCACTTCCACACCTGAGACAGGGATCCGCGATCGTCAACACGACCTCGGTAACCGCTTATGCGGGTGCCCCCACATTGCTCGACTACACCAGCACCAAGGGGGCGATCGTGAGCTTTACCCGCGGCCTGGCCAACGGACTCGCATCCCGTGGGATCCGGGTCAACGCGGTGGCGCCGGGACCGATTTGGACGCCCCTCATTCCGGCCACCTTTCCCTCCGATCAGCTGGAACAATTCGGCAAGGACACGCCGCTGGGTCGCCCGGGCCAGCCGCAAGAGGTGGCGACCTGCTTCGTCTTTCTGGCGTCGGACGACTCGTCCTACATGTCCGGACAGGTCCTGCACCCCAACGGAGGTCAGCCGGTAGGTGGTTGAGCATGGACCAGCGGCAGGGTCATACTCCGCCCTGACCGTGGTGAGGTGTAAGACTCAGCCGTCGACTTCCCGCAGGATCGACGCGGCCAGCCGATCGGCGTCAGCCTCCGGGGCGAGGCAGGTGGTGCCGGCGCACACGATCGCCGCCGGCTCCTCCGGGCGCCACTGGATCATCGCGTAGGGATGGGCCCCGAGCGCGGTCCGAGCGAGGTCCGCGGTGCCCGTCGTGACCTTGATCGGCGGTACCTGGAGGCGGTCCAAGGCGCGTGCGAAGACGGCCGCCTGCAGCCCCATCTGTGGCGCCAGCCCGGCGACCGACGCCAGCGCTCGCTGTGCCCGCTCGCGCAGCTTCGAGAGGGGGTCGCCGAGCAGCGCGTCGAGCTCCAGCAGCCCGAGCGCACAGAGAGCGTTCTGGTCCAGCGGTTTGACCCGTTGCGCGAGGCGTCCCAGCTCCTGGCCCGGCTCGCGGTCGAAGTAGCCACCGTGCTCCGGGTCACCGTACCGCTCGTCGAGGTGGTGCACCAGGGCCAGAGCCCGATCGCGCCACCCCTCGCCGAACCCGGCGCCCCAGGCGGCGGTGGCCGCGCGCAGACCCGCCGACTGGTCCGCCAGCTGGCCCGGCACAGCGTCCGCGTGGGCGAGACCTCCTGACTCGGATCCGAAGCGATCGAACAGCGAGGTCAGGAGTCGCTCTGCCTGGGCGGCGAGGTCGGGCCGGTGGAGCCACTGGTGGGCTTCGAGCAGCGCGAGGGCCAGCTGCGCGTTCCAGGAGACGTAGACGCGACGGTCGACCGCCGGCGCCTCCCGCTCGGCCCGACCGGCAGCGTCGAGACCGTAGTACTCCTCGTCCGCGTCCTGGCTGCCCCAGAAGAGCCCGGTCGCGGGGTCGCACAGGACGCCGTTCAGGTAGCGGAGCGCGTCGTCCAGGACCTCCTCCTGCCCGGTGCGGGCGAGCGCGGCGAGCAGGCCGGCGTGGTCCTCCAGCATCTTCTCGAAGTGGGGCACGGACCAGTCGGCGGTGGTCGAGTAGCGGAAGAAGCCACCCGCGACGTGGTCGTAGGTGCCGCCGCCCGCCATCTGCTGGAGCGTGAAGCGGGTCATCTCCAGCAGCCGCGGGTCCTGGCGGCGCAACGCCTGCTCGGCGCAGAAGAGGAGCGCTTCCGTCATCGGGAACTTGGGCTGGGAACCGAAGCCGCCGTGCTCCTGGTCAAAGGCCCCCTCCGCGGCGCCGAGCACGCGGTCGACCAGGCGGGGGTCGACACCGCCGGCGGAGGCCGCCACCCCACGCGAGGCCTCCCGGCGGCCCGCCTCCACCTGCTGCTCGATCTCGCCCTTGCGCTGGTGGTAGATGCCGGCCACCCGAGCCGCCGCGTCGGCCATCTGGTCGGCCGGGATGTAGGTCCCGCCGGTCAGGATGTCGCCACCCGGCGTCAGGAAGGCGGTCGTCGGCCAGCCCCCCATGTTGTAGCGCTGATTGATGTCAGGGCGAAGGTCGTTGTCGACCCGGATCGGGACGTACTGCTCGCGCACCAGGTCGATGACGGCGGGGTCGGAGTAGGTGGTCTCGTCCATCACATGGCACCAGTGGCACCAGACGGCCGAGATCGAGAGAAGGATCGGCTTGTCCGCGGCCTTTGCCTCGGCGAACGCCTCCTCCGACCACGGCCGCCAGCCGATCTCGGCCGCGCGGTTGGGGCGGGGTGAGAAATGGAACTCGGTCTCGGGGCTCTGCGCCATCCGGTCCGAGGCTACGCGGGGTGCCGCGATCAATCCCCGGCGGCCGGGTCGGGCAGCAGCTCCCAGAGCGGGTTGACGGGACCGTGGCCGCCGCCGATCTCGAGCGAGCAGCGAATGGCACCGGTGACAAAGCGCTTGGCCTCGCGCACCGCCGGCTCCAGGGCCAGGCCGCGCGCGAGGCCGGCCGCGATCGCGGAGGCGAAGCTGCAGCCGGAGCCATGGGTGTTGCCGGTGTCGAGGCGTTCGCCCCGCAGCCAGACCACGCGGGCGCCGTCGAAGAGCACGTCGTCGGCGTCGCGTTCCGCATGACCGCCCTTGATGACGGCCGCCCGGCACCCCAGCGCCACCAGGTCTCGTGCCGCGGCCTCTCGCTCCCGCCGCGTGGCGACGGTGCGGTCCAGCAAGACCTCCGCCTCGGGCAGATTGGGGGTCACGATGGTGGCCAGGGGCAGCAAGCGTTCGCGCAGCGACGTCACCGCGTCTTCGGCCAGGAGGCGGTGGCCACCCTTGGCGACCATCACCGGATCCACCACCAGGGGCTCCAGGGCTCGCTCCCGCACCGCGCCGGCGATCGCGCGGATGATGACCGAGCTGGAGAGCATCCCGGTCTTGGTGGCGCGGAGGGCGAGGTCGTCCACCACCGCGTCGATCTGCGCCCGGATCAGCCCCGGGGGAAGGTCAAAGGCGTCCTCCACCCCCAGCGTGTTCTGGACCGTGATGGCGGTGATCGCACTGGCGCCGTGGCAGCCGAGCGCGGCGAACGTCTTCAGGTCGGCCTGGATGCCCGCCCCACCACCGGAGTCGGAGCCGGCGATGGTCAGCGCCACCGGAAGCTTCATGCCGCCCACACCCGTCGCAGCCCGAGGTAAGCGCCGCCCGCCACCAGGCCCGAGACCAGGCCCGAGATGTCGGCGCCGTCGAGCGCCGTGATCAGGCTCTGGTTGAAGCCGTGGCTCACCTGCGGGAAGACGTTGGGGTAGTTGACGAAGAGCAGGCTGACCGCGGTGGCGACGACCCAGGCAAGGATGGCGGGGCCCCGCCGCGTCCGGGTTCCGGCGCGCCAACCGAGCAACAGGATCACCGCCCAGGCCGGCATCCAGAGGTAGGTCAGCAGCAGGAACTGCTGGTAGGCGGTGGTGAAGTTCTGAACCACCACCGCGTAGGTCGCGAGCAGGGTTCCGGCCACGCCGCAGAGCAGTGCCGTCTGCCAGCGCCGGAACCGGACTCCGATCGCCTGCAGACAGAGGCCCGCGGTGTAGATGTCGAGGTAGTTGGACCACACCTCGCCGCACAGCACGTAGGCGAGGAAGGGCAGGGCGACCCAGCGCGGCGCGTGGTGGGTGATCACGGCCAGGACGCCGCCGCTGGAGTCCGCGAGGCGGGGGTCGAGGCCGACCAGCAGGATGCCGAAGACTCCGAACGCACCGAAGGTGAGGCCGATCCCGACCACCGGCCAGAGGACCACCGACCAGCGCGGGCTGGCGGCCGGCAGGTAGCGGGAGTAGTCGCTGGTGAACGGATACCAGGAGGCCACGAGCGCAAAGCAGGCCATGGCGCCGAGCACGAACGCCCCCCAGCCTGGATTGCCGGTGCCCGGGAAGGACCAGTGCATCTGTGGCAGCAGCGTGACGAACACGACGGCCCCGAAGGCGGCGAAGCAGAGCACGCCCCAGCGCTCGGCGAAGTGGATGGTGTCGTGCCCGAGCACGGCCACCACCACCGAGACCGCCGCGACCAGGAGCACGAAGGGGAATGCCAGCCTGAGGGCCAGGGCCGGGAACCCGAACGCGGTCACGATCTGCTCCCCGGCTTGGGCCGCGATCACGGTGTCGACCGCGAACCAGCCGACGGCGATGACCAGCGTGAGGGTCGCCGCCACCCGCATCCAGCCGGTGCCGAAGACGCGCTCGGCGAACGGCACCTGCGGGAGTCCGGTCGCGACCCCGATCTGGCTCAGGAGGCCGAGGATGACCGCTCCCACCAGGGTGCCCACGAAGAGGGCGCTCACAGCCTGCCAAAGCCCGAGGCCGTAGATCGACGCGAGCAGGCTGGCGGTCAGGATGGAGGCGAAGTCACAGAAGGCCCCCGCCCACAGAAAGCCGAGGCGGTGCGGTCGCCCGTACCGCTCTTGTGGGGGTACCGGCTCGATGCCGCGCTGTTCGACCCGGAAGACGGTTCTGGATCGGCCTTGTTCGGCAGTGGCTGCCACGTTCGTCCCTCCGCTGGCATTACCCAGTTCAGGTTCCGGGCGCATAGTCGGCGCCCCGCGGTCGGCCCTCGGCCCTCTCAGCCCGCCCGGCGAGCTCCCGCGTCAACGTTTGGGGAGTTTACTGCGACCGCGCGTCAGGACAAGCGCGAGCGCCCAATGTATCCCGCAGCCGTCGTATATCCAGCGAACAGTGAGATATACTTGCGCTGTGGCGAAGCACCTGGTCGACCTCGACGAGCAGAGCCTGAGCACGGCACAGGCCGAGTTCGGGACCCGGACGATCAAGGAGACCGTAAACGAGGCCCTCCGGCGCGCAACGCAGGGGCGTGGGAACCGGGTCGCCAGCGCCCTGGATGTCCTCGCCGAGGCCGGCCTCCGCGATCGATCGGAAGCTTGGCGCTAGGCTACCTCGTCGACACCAGCGTCCTGACGCGTCTGGGGCATCCCTCGGTGCGTGCGGCTCTCGAACCGCTGGCGGCGCTTGGTGAGGCCGGCCGCACGACGATTTCCGACCTCGAAGTCGGCTTCTCCGCGCGCGATGGGGAGGAGTGGACGCGCTTGCAAGCAGCGCTTGAGGAGTTGGTCTCTGTCGAGATCACCGAGGCCGATGTGCACCGGGCGCTCGAGGTGCAACGCGACCTCGCTCGAAGCAGGTTGCGCGGCCGGAAGGTCCCCGATCTGCTGTTCGCCGCCGCAGCCGAACGGAGGGGCTTGGTGGTGCTGCACTACGACCGCGACTTCGACCTCATTGCGGGCGTCACCCGGCAGGCGTGCCGGTGGATCGTGCAGCGCGGCTCCATCCCCTGAGTGGTGCCTCTCTGCGCACCCCGGGGCTACAACGGGCGCCGTAGGCCCGGGGTGAGCAGAAACGGCCCTCACCTCAGAGCGCGACGACGATCCTTTCGAGCTCCGCATCGCGGCCCTGGATGCGCAGGATGCCCATCGTCCGCTCCTGGGAGAAGCCGGCCGCGGTGGGGGTGGAGACGTTGATGAAGCGGGTCGACCCCACCGTCTCGTCCCGCCAGCGGTGCGTGTGGCCGTGAATCACCAGGTCGCGGCCCGCCGCCCAGGCATCCCCCTTCTTCGGCGGGCGGTGGACCATGCCCACACGAAGATCCTCCAGTTGACGTTCCACCCGCTCGGGGAAGCTGGGATCGTCGGGCGCGTTCCCGTTGACGGCCACCACCGGCTTGCCGAGGCCGCGCAATCCGTCAAGCACCTGCTGGTCCTGCCAGTCGCCGGCGTGCCAGATCTCGTCCACGTCGCGGAAGTGGCGGGCGACGAAGTCGAGGAGGGGCGGCCACCGGTACCGGCCCTGCGTGTCGCCGATCACACCGAGCGTGATCATGGTCGCGGCACCGGTACCGGCTCGGGCGTGGCCGGCAGCGGGTATCCCGGCCGGCCCTCGGAAAGCCACCGCCGGAACGCCGCCTCCGTGCCTACGTCACGTCCCGCCTCCGCCGAGAGGATGTAGCGGTGATAGAGCACGTCGGTGTACGCCTGCACCGGGTCGGCGCCCGGCGGCAGGTGCTCGGCAAGGCGTCTCAGCCAAGCTTCGAACTCCTCCACCCGCCACCGCGCCGCGAGCAGCGCCTTCGCGGCCGCGCTCCGCCTGGGACCGCCGGTGGTGTTCTTCATCTCGTAGTAGCTGAGGTCGCTCAGGATCTGCCGCGCCTGATGCTCGGACGCCTCCACCCCGGTCAGGGCGCGCAGGCGGTTGGTATGGAAGTGACGATCGGCGATCCGCACGCCGAGGCAGATCTGGCCGCGGTCGGGGGCCGGCTCGACGGTGATGTCGTCCACTTCGAACCCGAGCTCGTTGAGCCGGTTCACCCGTTCCTGCACCTTGTAGTGGGCGGCGTCGGCGGGCAGCCTCTGGTCGCTCGCCAGCTCCTTCCACAGGGCCTGGTAGCGCCCCGCGATGTCGTCGCCCAGCGCCAGGTCGGCGTCGTCCAGCGTGAGCCCGCGGGCGGCGGCGATATCGGCCATCTCACCACCCACGTTGGTCTGCATGATCTCGAGGTCGTATTCCCGCTGGCCGCGTGACAGGCTCTCGTGGAGCTCGGACGTCTCGGCGTCGACCAGCACGGTCTCGATGGCGCCGGCATCGTAGCGGTAGAGGGTGTTGGAAAGCGAGCAGTCACCCCAGAAGCAGCCGAGCAGATGCAGCTCGACGAGGAGGAAGGCGAACGCATCCAGCAGCTGCGTGCGACGCTGCCCGAATCCCTCGCCGCTCAGGAGCTCGCGGTAGGAGAAGGAGAAGTCGGCGTAGCGCGTGATCAGGACCGCGGCCGTCTCACAGTCGGGGTCGCCCTCCCGGGTCACGAGCCCGACCGCCCGCACCGCCGACCCGCCCAGGTCTTCCAGCCGTCGCAGCCCGGCGTAGTCCCGCTCCCCGGCTCGCTGCGGGAGCTCTTTGAGCGCGAACAGCGACTGATCCACCTCGCAGAACCGGACCGTGTGCCGGGAGATGCCGCGGGGCAGGTCGAGGAAGGCGGAGCCGGGCCAGGTCTCGAGCGGGCTGGCCCAGTCCAGGTCGATCAGCCCCGGCCACTGGGGGCGCAGGGCGAGCTGATAAGTGGCGGCCATGGAGGGAGCCCAAATCGTACCCGTGGCTACTGGCGGCTAGACTGACCTTCAATGGAGAAGCTGACCGACAAGCTCTTCACGAATCGCTTCGTCGAGGACACCGGGCACAGTCATATCGAGATCGCGCACCAGGAGACGTGTCGCGATCGGTGCTCGGGCAAGTACTGCAACTATTTCTGCCCGGCCGGCGTGTACGAGTGGTCGGAGGAGAAGCAGCAGACGATCGTCAGCTTCGGCAACTGCGTCGAGTGCGGCGCCTGCGCCATCGGCTGCCCCTACGACAACATCGTGTGCTTCTCCCCCCGCGGCGGCTACGGAGTGCAGTACCGGCAGGGATGAAGCCGCCGGCGCCGGCGTCCGCGGAGACGGAACACCAGTGCCGTCAGGGGACGTTTCAAAGGGTGTGAGTGAAATCTTCGACGTGATCATCGCCGGCGGCGGACCGGCGGGGCTCGCCGCCGGGCTCTACGCGGCCCGGATGAACCTGAAGAGCGTCCTCCTGGATCGCGGACCGGTGGGGGGGCAGCTCCTCAACACCGAACTGATCGAGGACTATCCCGGGTTCTCCTCCATCCTGGGCCGGGACCTGGCCGAGAAGATGGCGGAGCACGCTCGCGGCTTCGGCCTCGACATCCGTGAGTACGAGCCGATCGAGTACGTCGACGTGGCGCCCGACGGCACCAAGGTCGTGAAGCTGGAGAGCGGGGACGAGCTCGGAGCCCCGGCCGTGATCCTGGCCAGCGGTGGCCTGCCGCGGCGGCTGGGCGCCCCCGGGGAGGAGGAGTTCGCCGGCCGCGGCGTCTCCTACTGCGCGGTCTGCGACGGCGCCTTCTTCAAGGGGCAGGAGCTGGCGGTGGTGGGGGGCGGCGACGCGGCCCTGGAGGAGGGTGACTTCCTGACCCGGTACGCATCCCGGGTCCACCTGATCCACCGGCGCCACGAGTTCCGCGGGCAGCCGGTGCTCCAGGAGCGCGCGCGCTCCAACCCCAAGATCGACCTGGTGCTGGGCGCGCAGGTGGAACAGATCAAGGGTGACGGCGTGGTCACCGGTGTCGACCTGGTCCAGGACGGCGCGCCGCGGCGGCTGCCGGTGGGGGGCGTGTTCATCTTCGTCGGCTTCGAGCCCAACTCGGGGCTTCTCAAGCCGCACGCGGAGCACGACGCCGCCGGTTACTTCAAGACCGACCGGGACCTGAAGACGTCGATCGACGGCATCTGGGCGGTGGGCGACGTGCGTGAGCAGCTGACCAAGCAGATCGCGACCGCGGTCGGCGATGGCACCACCGCGGCGGTCTCGGCCTCGCAGTACGTCGAGGCGCTGCGCGACCGGAAGCGGGCGGCGATCGCCGGGTGATCCACCCCACGAAACTCCGCAAGCTCCGTTTCGCGGGGGCCCCGGGGTGATCCACCCCACGAAACTCCGCAAGCTCCGTTTCGCGGGGGCCCCGGGGTGACCGACCGCCGCTCGGTCCTGGCCCTGGATCTGAGCGGCGTCCTCTTCACGTTCGACCCTGACGCCCGCCTGGAGGCACTGAGCCGGGCGGCAGGGCTCAAACCTGAGGACGTGCAGGCGCGCGTCTTCGGCTCCGGCCTCAGCCCGGGTTGGGACCGCGGATCGCGAGCGACGGCGGAAGAGGTGCGGGCGGACCTGCGCCGGGCGATCGGATTCACCGGTCCGGATCCAACGCTCGACGACATCTGGAGCCTCGCCTTCCGGCCGCTACCGGAAGCGACGGCGCTGCTGCCTCCGGACCCCGACCCCACGCTGGTCGTCTTCTCCAACAACGGCCCGCTGGAGGAGGAGATCCTGACCACCCGGTATCCGGAGGTCTTCCGGGGATTCGGCGAGTGGTGGTTCACGCACCGCCTGGGAGCCACCAAGCCGGACCCGCGAGCCTACCGGGCGCTGGAGGAGCGGCTGGGGGTGGCGCCGGCACAGTTCACGTTCCTCGACGATTCAAGGGCGAACGTGGCGGGGGCGACCGCCGCCGGTTGGCACGCCGAACTGTGCCGCTCGACCGAAGACTTGGCCCGGGTGCTCCGCGAACGCCGCCAGCTGGGCCGGCTCCCGCTGCGGGAGCTGCCGGCGGAATCCGCGCGCCGCCTCGCCGAACTGGGGGGCCGGCCCATCAACCTCTACCGCACGCTGGCCGCTCACCCGGCCCTCCTCGACACCTGGATGGAGTACGCGTGGGGCCTGCGCGGCGCGGCGGAGACACCGCGGTCGCTGCGTGAGCTGGTGATCCTGCGCATCGCTCAGCTGACCGGGGCCACCTACGAGTGGGCCGCCCACGTCGAGATGGCGCGTGCCGCGGGAGTGGGGGAGACGGCGATCGACACGCTCGATCGGTGGCGTGAGAGCGAGATCTTCGACGAGCGGGAGCGGGCGGCGCTAGCCTGCGCGGAGGCGATGCATGCCGGGGATCTCGACGACGCCGCGTTCGAAGCGCTCAACGCTTGCTTCACCGACGCCCAGGTCGTCGAGGTGACCCTGACGGCCTCCACCTACCTGGGCCTGGCGACGCTCCTCAACGCGCTCCGCATTCCCGCCGACGCCACCGCGCTTCAGTGGGGGGCGGCGGCGAGCTTGCGCAGCGCGGGGAAGGTGTAGATGCCGGTGGCGTGGCCGGACCGGAACGCCAGCTGAACCGCGTACTGCCCGATCAGCTCCGCGCCCGCCAGCGACAGTTCGTCCTCCGGCAGGTCTCTCACCGTGTCCAGCCGGCCGGGCACGCCCATCTCACCCCGGCACTCGGCACAAGGGCAGGCCCACCGCAGCGCCGCCCCTCCCAGAACCGAGCGGGTCCCGTCCTCCCACTCGATGTCGAGCGCGTTGGCCGCGCGGTCGAGATGCAGCGCGGTGGGAAACGGGTCCGGCTCGCGCACCTACGAGACGGTGAGGACGGGGAGCCGGCGCCGGGCCTGGATCGAGGTCTTGGCCGCCACCTGACCGGCCAGGTCCCGGAACGCGGCCGCCCCCTCCGACTCCGGCTGCGCGACCACGATCGGCACGCCGCGATCGGCCTGGTCCCGGATCGGGATCTCGAGCGGGATGCCGCCCAGGAACGGCACCCCCAGCCGCTCGGCGGCGCGCTCGGCGCCACCGTGGCCGAAGACGTGGTGCTCGTGCCCGCAGTCCGGGCACCGGAACCAGCTCATGTTCTCGATCAGGCCGAGCGGCGCCACGTTGAGCTTGCGGAACATCTCCAGCGCCTTGACCGCGATGTCGACCGCGATGTCCTGCGGGGTGGCGACGATCGCGACCCCGGTGAGAGCGAGCGACTGCGCGATCGTCAGCGAGGCGTCGCCGGTCCCCGGCGGAAGGTCGATCAGCAGGTAGTCGAGCTCGCCCCAGGCGACGTCCCCCAGCAGCTGCTGGATCGCCTTGGACACCATCGGACCCCGCCAGACCATGGCCTTGTCGGCCCCGGCCAGAAACCCGATCGACATCAGCTTGATGCCGTACCGCTCCAGCGGCACCAGTTTCTCGTCCACCACCTCCGGCACCTCGTCGGCTCCGGTCATGCCCGGGATGGTGGGGCCATAGATATCGGCGTCGAGCAATCCCACGCCGGCCCCGGTCTGGGCCAGCGCCGCCGCCAGGTTGACGGCGACCGTGGACTTCCCGACCCCGCCCTTGCCGCTGGCGACCGCGATCGTCTGCTTGACTCCCGGAAGCAGCTGACGACCCTGCGGCCGCATCGCCGCCTGGCGCACGCTGGCCGTCATGCGAACCGCCACCTCCTCCACTCCCGGCACCTCGCGCACCAGACGCTCGGCCTCGCTCTGGAACCGGTCCCGCACCGGACACGCGGGTGTCGTCAGCTCCATGGTGAACGCCACCTGACCAGCTTCCACGCGAAGGTCCTTGATCATGCCCAGGCTGACCACGTCGCGGCCGAGGTCGGGGTCGATCAGGCCCCGCAGGGCCCCGAGGACGCGGTCAGGCGTGGGTGTATTCACAGTCTCCATCGTACGAATCGTTCGCTCAGCGCTCGGCGGTGGCGGGACGCTCCCGGAACACCGCCACCAGCACCCGCAGCGCCAGCACCGCGCAGATGATCAGCAGGGAGTACGCGAAATAGTGGTAGAGCGAGATGGAGGGCGTCACCATCGGCCCGCCGCTGACCAAGAGCAACAGCACCGCCATCACGCCGGCCGTCGCCGAGAGGAGGGTCAGCGCCCCCAGGTTGAGGACGCCGGCCGCGCTGCGGCGATCCGAGTGCGAGGCGGTGAACCGGACCCGCATGGTGAGACGTCCCTCCTCCAGATCCGCGCTCAACCGGTCCAGCCGGCGGGGAAGGGCGCGCAGCGCCGGCAGTGACCGCGCCAGCTCACGTCGAAGGTTCTCCTGGATGGCGTCGGCATTGGTGAGGAGCACCAGCCGCTGCTGTCCGAAGGTCCGGGCTTCGGCCACGAAATCGAAGGTCGGCGAGAGTGTGGCGAGGACGCCTTCCAGCGTCCCCAGGGCTCGCAGCGCGGCCGCCACGTCACCGGGGATGGCGAGCTGGAACCGGGTGGCGAGGCGCGCCAGGTCCCAGAACAGCCCCCCGCCGACCATGCGGCCGGTCCCCAGGTAGCGGGCCAGCAGCGTACCCAGCGCCCTTCGCAGACCGCGTTCGTCCAGTTCCCCGGGCGAGTCCACGATCTCGAGCAGCGCATCAGCCATCGCGGCCCCGTCCTCCGCCTCTACCGCGAGGAGAAGCCGGCCCAGCGATTCCCGGAGGCCGCGGTCGAGCCGGCCCACCGAGCCGAGGTCCAGCATCCCCACCCGTCCGTCGTCGAGGAGAAGCAGGTTGCCGGCGTGCGGGTCGGCGTGGAAGAGGCCGTCGATCAGGATCTGCTCCATCAGCGTGGTCAGCAGCCGCCGCGCCAGCGCCGGGCGCTCGGAGTCCGGCAACCGAACCCGGTCGACCGGCGCCCCGTCCAGCCGTTGCATGACCAGGACGCGCTCGGTTGAGAGGGACGGGAAAGGCCGGGGTGCCACCACCTCCGAGGTGCCATGCGGCGCCAGCGCCGCCTGGACCGCGGTCAGGTTGGCGAGCTCGCGCCGGAAGTCGAGCTCCCAGCGCAGCGACTCCGCGAAGCCGGCCGCCAGTGTCTCGGCCCGGATCGCGCGCCCCCACGCGGTGCGCAGCTCGGCGCGCCGTGCCCAACGCCCGAGGATCTGCAGGTCCCGGCGCACCAGCACCTCGATGCCGGGGCGCCGGACCTTGAGGACCACGCGCTCGCCAGCCGCCAGCCGCGCGCCGTGGACCTGCGCCACCGAGGCGGCCGCCAGCGGCTTGGGGTCGATCTCCTCCAGCTCCGACAGCCGTGGTCCCAGCTCCTCCTCCAGGACCTTGCGCACCTCTGGCCAGGGGATCGGTGTCGCCTGGTCCTGCAGCGTCGCCAGCTGGTCGGTGAACTCGGGCGGCAGCAGGTCGCGCCGCGTCGCCAGCAGCTGCCCCAGCTTGACGAAGGTGACGCCCGCCTCGTCGAGGGCATCGCGCAGAGCCGGGGCCAGGCGGCTGGGCGGAGGCGCGCCTTCGGTCGTCGGCGGCAGGCCGCGCAGGTAGCCCGCGAGGCCGTGGCGAGCGAGAATCCAGCTCACCTGGGCATAGCGCCGGTAGCGCCCCCAGGCGCTGGGCACCGAACGGAGCAGCGCGACCGGGCCCGGCAGCGATCCGTTGGGCACGAAGACCTCGGCCAGGGCCAGGAACACGATCGCGCACAGCAGCGCCGCGGCGAGGCTCAGCGCCGCATCCCAGATCAGGTAGAGGTGAAAGGTCAGCGGGTGTCCGATCAGCGCCGCCGCGATCGGGTTGATGAGGACCAACGCCAGGAACCCGGCGATGAGGAGCCGCGGGAACGAGAACGGGATCCCGAGCAGCCGTCGGGTCGCCCAGGCCAGGACCGTGAGCTGGATCGTGAACGCGACCAGGTCGAAGAGCGCGGTGAGCAGTCCGATGAGGCGCATCCTGACAGACGGGCCGTCCCGCGGGGGACAATCGGCTCGCACCCGATGCCCTACCTGTTGGTGTCGCCGGCGGGCGACCGAGTCGAGATCGAGGGAGCCGATGCGCGACATCTCGTGCGCTCGCTGCGGGTACGCCCAGGGGAGCAGATCCAGGCGGTCGACCCGGGTGACGGTGACCGCGGCCGGATGCTCACGGTCCGGATCGAGAGCGCGGGCCCGGACCGGGTGACCGGCGTCGTGGTCGGCGCGTGCGAACACCGGCCGGAGCCCCGGACCGCGATCCACCTGGCACTGGCGTTGCTTCCCGCTCAGGCGCTGGAAGAGGCGCTCACCCGGTGCACCGAATTGGGCGCGGCCGGGTTCCTGCTGGTGCAAGCGGAACGCAGCGTGGGCCGGGCGCGCGGCGACACCAAAGCGGCGCGCTGGGCGACGATCTGCCGGGAGGCGGCGATGCTGTCCGGCCGGCTCCGGGTCCCGGAGGTCCGAGGGCCGGTGTCGCTCGCCCGGCTGGTGGAGGCGGCCCCCGGAGAGCTGGTGCTGCTGGACGCCGGCGCCGGTCGGCGCGTGGCCGATCTCCCCCCCGCGGAGCGCACGCTCGCGATCGGGCCGGAGGGTGGCTGGACCCCGGCCGAGCGAGCTATGGTCCAAAACCACGCAAGCCTGGGGCCGCGCAACCTGCGGGCCGAGAACGCCGCCGCCACCGCGCTCACGGTCACGCTCGCCACCGCCGGCGACCTCTAGCTCCGCTCCCCTCCCGATTGCCGGCACTCAGGGATGCCGGGCACTCAGAAGCACCCCGATTGCCGGCACTCAGGGATGCCTACCTAGAATCGAGGTCCGTGTCGCAGGACCTGATACGCAACTTCTGCATCATCGCGCACATCGACCACGGCAAGTCCACGCTCGCCGACCGGCTGCTGGAGCAGACGGGGACGGTCGCCCGGCGCGACATGCACGCACAAGTGCTCGACACGCTGGAGCTGGAGCAGGAGCGGGGGATCACCATCAAGCTCCAGGCGGTGCGGATGAGCTACGCCGCCCGGGACGGCCGGACCTACGAGCTGAACCTGATCGACACGCCGGGACATGTCGACTTCTCCTACGAGGTGTCGCGCTCCCTGGCCGCCTGCGACGGAGCCATCCTGGTGGTGGACGCCGCGCAGGGGGTGGAGGCGCAGACGCTGGCCACGCTCTATCAAGCGGTCGACGCCGGGCTCGCGTTGATCCCGGTGGTCAACAAGATCGACCTGCCGGCCGCTCAGCCGGAGGTGGTGGCGCAGGAGGTCATCGAGCTCACCGGCATCGACCCCGAGAAGGTGCTCTTCGCGTCCGCCAAGTCGGGGGAGGGCGTGCCCGAGGTCCTGGAGGCGCTGGTGGCGGAGATTCCGCCCCCCCGAGGTGACCCCGAGCGCCCTCTCAAAGCTCTCGTCTTCGACTCCCACTACGACCCCTACCGGGGCGTCATCGTCTACGTCCGGATCATGGACGGCGAGATCCGGCCCGGGATGCGGGTCCGGATGATGAACACAGGCTCGGTCCACGAGGTCGACGAGGTGGGCTGGTTCGTCCCCACGCTGCACCCGGGCGAGGCTCTGAGCGCCGGTGAGGTCGGCTACCTGACCGCTTCCATCAAGAACGTCAAGGACGCCCGGGTGGGTGACACCGTGACGCTGGAGCGGCGCGGGGCCGACCAAGCCCTCCCCGGCTACCGGCCCGTCAAGCCGATGGTGTTCGCCGGCATCTTCCCCACCATCTCCGAGAAGTACCAGGACCTGAAGGACGCCCTCGAGCGCTTCCAGCTCAACGACGCGGCCCTCGTCTACGAGCCGGAGAACTCGGCCGCACTCGGCTTCGGCTTCCGCTGCGGGTTCCTGGGCCTGCTCCACATGGAGATCGTCCAGGAGCGTCTGGAGCGCGAGTTCGGGCTGGAGCTGATCACGACCGCGCCCACCGTCGAGTACCACGTGGTGCTGCGGAACGGCGAGGAGAAGACGGTCGACAACCCGGCCCTGCTGCCCGACCCGATGACGATCGAGCGCATCCAGGAGCCCTACGTGCGGGTGACGGTCGTGACGCCGGCGGAGTACGTGGGCCCGATGATGGAGCTGTGCCAGGACCGCCGCGGCACCTTCCGCAACCTGGAGCACCAGGCGGGGGGCCGAGTCCTACTGGAGTACGACCTGCCCCTGGCGGAGATCATCCACGATTTCTACGACCAGCTGAAGTCGCGCTCACGCGGGTATGCGTCGCTGGACTACGAGTTGCTGGGTGTGCGCGCGGCGGCCCTGGTCAAGCTCGACGTGCTGGTGGCAGGTGAGCCGGTGGACGCGCTGTCGATGATCATCGAGGAGTCCCGCGCGCGCCAGCAGGGGCGCCGGCTGGTGGAGCGCCTGCGGTCGATCATCCCGCGCCAGCTGTTCGAGGTCCCGATCCAGGCCGCGATCGGGGGCCGGATCGTGGCTCGCGAAAACATCCCTCCCATGCGCAAGGACGTGATCTCCAAGTGCTACGGCGGCGACATCACCCGCAAGCGAAAGCTGCTGGAGAAGCAGAAGGAGGGCAAGCGCCGGATGAAGCGGGTGGGATCGGTCGAGATCCCCCAGGAGGCGTTCATGGCCGTCCTCCAGCTGGACGATTGACGTGGGAGGCACCTTCCTGAATCTGGGCTGCCGCACCAATGCGGCCGAGACCGACGAGGTGGCGGCGCTGCTCCAGGACGCGGACAACTTCGTGGTCGTCAACTCCTGCACGGTGACCCGCAACGCGGACCGCGACACCCGGCACGCCGTCGCCCGGGCGCGGCGCGAGCACCCGGGCGCGGCAGTACTGCTGCTCGGCTGCTACGTCGATGCCCACCCCGGGGACACGTTGGGCGCCGACGCCGCCATCCCCAACCACTGGAAGCAGGCGCCGCTGGGCCTGGAGGGGCGCCTGGAGCCGCCCGGGGTGCGGCGCTCGCGCTACGTGCTCAAGGTCCAGGACGGCTGCGACAACCGCTGCACCTTCTGCATCGTGTGGCAGACGCGAGGGCGTTCCGTCACGAGGGTGCTGCCCTACCTGCAGTCGCGCGCGCGGGCGGCGGCTCAGGCCGGATACCGGGAGATCGTCCTCACCGGCATCGATCTCGGCTCGTACCGCGGCGGCCTGGCGCCGTTGGTGCGGCGGCTGGTGGAGGCGGCGGCGCCGGCGCGGATCCGGCTCTCCTCGATCGATCCCTCGCACCTGGACGAGGAGGTGGCGTCGCTGTTCTCGCTGCCCGGCGTCTGCCCTCACCTTCACCTGCCCCTGCAATCGGGCTCCGACCGCGTGCTGGCCCGGATGCGCCGCCGCTACGACCTCGCCCGCTTCCGCCGGGCGGTGGAGCTGGCGCGGGCCGTACACCCCGACCTCGCGCTCACCGGCGACGTCATGGTCGGATTCCCGGGCGAGACCGAGGATGATTTCCGCGCCACCCAAAAAGCCGTCTCCTGGGCCGGGTTCATGGACCTCCACGTGTTCCGCTTCTCGCCCCGGCCCCGGACGGCGGCGGCGCGTTATCCGGACCAGGTGCCGCGCGAGGTGGCTCACCGGCGTTCGGGGGCCCTGATCGAGCAGGCGCACCGGCAGCACGCGAGCTACGCCGCCCGCCTGAGGGGGCATCCCGTGCACCCGATCTGGGATCGCACCCAGGGCGAGCGCATCAAGGGAGTGACCGAGTACTATCTTCAGGTCACGGCTGCCGCGGACGGCCGGCGGGCGGGCCAGCTGGAGGAGCTGGTCTGGCCTGTCTTGCCCGGTCAGGGGTGATGCCGGCGGCGGAGTGAGGGGCGACGGCGCCCAATCGCCCGGATCGTGGAGCTAGGCACGGGCCTTCAAGGGCTTGGGCTTGCGGACGTTGGATCCTCCGATCGAGAATTCCGACCGTCGTCGCTTGGGAAAGCTGAGCATCCGGTTGTTCCGCGGACACGGTTGGCAACCGCTTACAGGCAGCCAGAGGACATCGGGTGGCCGACGGCCGGCCGAATGGAATTCAGTTCTGGGTCAATTGAGGAGCCGGCGAGCGGACGGACCGTGTCCGGCGCCAAGGCCGGGAAAAGGGGCCGACTGACTTCGGGTCATGAAAACCAAGCCAGCAATCCGTTATGCTCCATCCTCGTGCTCATAGGGGTAGATGGGCATCTGGGCCAACGGCCCGCGCCCGAACGTCTACAGAAGTTTTTGTCCCGCGCTCCGGCGCGGCCTCGGTCCAGGGCCTCTCACGGGTCCCCCGGGGCAGTTGAACTCCAGGAGGTGGCCGCTGGTTACGCACGATCACCAGTTTTCTCCCGGCTCGATCTTTCGATCGATCCTGGGGAGTTCGCGTACATCGTGGGTCCTTCGGGGGCAGGGAAGTCGACCCTCCTGAAGCTGCTCTACGGCGTCATCCGACCCAAGTCGGGCTCGATCGTGGTCGACGGGATCCCGGTGCATCGCCTGAAGAGCTGGCAGACGGCCTCGATCCGTCGCCGGGTCGGCTGCGTCTTCCAGCAGTACGAGCTGCTGCCGCACCTGACCGCGCTCGAGAACGTCGTGCTTCCGCTGCAGCTGGCGCATCCCCGGATTCGGAACCCGCGCGGGTACGCGATGGACGCGCTCGAGCTGGTCGGGCTCAAGGACAAGCTGAACGAGCCGCCGAACCACCTCTCCGGAGGTCAGCAGCAGCGGGTTGCGATCGCACGGGCGGTCGCGCACCAGCCACGGGTACTCCTCGCCGACGAGCCCACCGGGAACGTCGACAGTGAGGTGTCGGCCGGGATCATGGAGCTGTTCGGTCAGCTCAACGAAGAGCTGGGGAGCACGGTGCTGATGGCCACCCACGACGAGTGGGTGCTGGACAAGTACCCGGCCCGCGTGATCCGCCTCCGCACGGGGTCTCTGCCACAGCGAGTGGCCTTGTGAAGGAGTCGGGCAATAGCTTCGTGAGGGAGTCGGGAGAGAAGAGAGGGGAGGAAGGTATCTAGTGGCCAGTCGACCTGGCACACTCTCGTGGGCTCCTCGCTACACGAGTGGTGTCCTTGCTTACTGCGGGAGGTGCTTTCGAGCCCGCCTTCTGCCCTGGATCGGGACCACGCTCGCGATCGGCGTCATCCTCGCCGTGGCGGCGAACACCGAGTTGGTGTTGGTCCTGGCCCAGCGCAGCCTGGCGGCGCAGGCGCGCAGCGCCTCCCAGTTCCAGGTCTTCCTGGCGGGCAACGCGAGCCCGCAGCAGGTCCAGACCCTCGAGGGCCAGATCGCAAAGCTGAAGGGCGTCCGCGGCGTGCACTACGTCTCCAAGGCGCAGGCGCTGGCCCAGGCGCAGCAGAACCCCGCCATCTCGGCAATCGGTTCCGCGGCCGACAACCCCTATCCGGCCAGTCTCATGGTCAACCTGCAGAGCCCGGCCGCCGCGGCGCGGGTGACGACGGCGGCGCTGAAGAGCCCGGCGGTGGACAAGTCGCTGCCCACCAGCTACACACCGCATGAGGCCAGGCGCCTCACCGCGGCGCTCAATTGGGCCAACGGCATCGTGATCGGGATCGGGATCGCCGCGCTCCTGATCGCGTCGCTGATCTCGATGGTTCTGATCCGCGCGGAGGTCCGCTCCCGCCGGGCGGAGCTCCGGATTCTGTCGCTGGTGGGGGCACCGCGTCAGGTGATCCGGCTCCCGCTCCTGGTCGAATCACTGTCGCTCGCCGTCGCCGGCACCGTGCTGGCGGTCGCGACCCTGGTCGTGGTCGGCACCAAGCTGGTGGTGGGGACCAACACCTACCTGCCGTTCCTGCAACTGGCAGCGCCGAACGTGACGCTCATGCAGATCAGCCTGGCCACGCTCATCGGCAGCACGGTCACCCTCGGCGTCTGCAGCCTGCTCGTGAGGTTGCCACGATGATCCGATCCTTGAGATTGCTCGCCGCGCTCGCCACCGCCTTGGTGCTGGGCGCGATCACCATGCAGCCGGCCTTCGCGGCCGCCCGTACCGGGACCCCGACGCCGGGGCAGGATCAGAGTCAGCAGCTGTCGGCGCTGCTCCAGCAGCTCCAGCAGCAGCAGAACACCGTGAACTCTCTCGCCACGCAGGTGGAGAGTGAGCAGGCGACGGTCAGCACGCTCAACGCCAAGGTCTCCGAGGACAAGAAGCAGGAGGCCGTGCTGAACAAGCAGATGGACACTGTGGCCCGGATCGAGTACGAGCGGCCGGCGCTGACGTTGACCACGGTGCTGGACGCCAGGAACCTGGGCCAGTTGCTCAGCGGTGTCGCTCAAGCCCGTCTGATCGCCAAGCAGCAGAAGTCCCTGTTCAACGCCGCCACCGCGCTGAAGGCCAAGGATCAGCAGGATCAGGCGGCGTCCCAGGCGCAGCTGGACAAGATCTCCAAGCAGAAGGCACAGGCGACCGCGATCGCGGCCACCACGCAGGACGAGATCACCACGCTCCAGGACGAGCAGGCTCAGCAACAAGCTCAGCAGCAGCAAGCTCAGCAGCAGCCGGCCGCGGCAGCGACGACAAGCACTCCGTCGCGGCCGGCCGCCCCGCTCGCCACCGCGAGCGCGCCGGCGGTCACCGCGTCGGCTCAGATCACGCTCCAGCCGGGCCCCTCCAACCCCAACCGCTTCGACCCCGGCCAGTGCACCTGGTACGTGGCGCAGATCTACAGCATCCCCTGGATGGGCAACGCCAACGAGTGGCCGGCGAGTGCGGCGGCTGCCGGTCAGGCCGAAGGGATGACCCCGGTGGTGGGGGCGATCATGGAGAGCGCCGACAGCGGGTATGGTCACGTCTCGGTGGTGACCGCGGTGGCGGACAACAACGACTGGACCGTGACCGAGATGAACTACATGGGTCCGTTTGTGACCGACACGCGCCAGGTCAGCAGGGGATCCTCGAACCTGGTCACCTTCATCTACTAGCCGGGATGTCGCCGGGCCCGGGCGCGCGATCGGTACGCGTGCCCACGCCCGGCGACCTTTCCCGCGCCTGGGAGATCGTCGCCGGCGCGCTGCCGCCGTCGCCGCTGCTGCCGCTGGAGGGGGGCCTGTTCGCCAAGTTGGAGACGCGCCAGCCCACTGGTTCCTTCAAGGTGCGGGGAGCCCTGGCTGCACTGAGCCGCCTCTCGGCCGGCGCCCACGCGGTCGCCGCGAGCGCCGGGAACCACGCCCTGGGCGTGGCGTGGGCGGCGGAGCGGCTGGGCGTGCCCGCCACCATCGTGGTGCCGACCACGGCGTCGGCGGCCAAGCGGGGGGCTCTGCGCCGCTACCCGGTGGGCCTGATCGAACACGGCGCCGCCTATGAGGCGGCCGAGAACCACGCGCTCACCCTGGCCGTCGAGGGCGGGGTCTACGTCTCGCCATACAACGATCCCGACGTCATCGCCGGACAGGCGACGATCGGGTCTGAGCTGGACGTGCAGCTCGGCCCCGGCCCGCTCACGATCGTCTGCCCGGTCGGCGGTGGCGGGCTGTGCGCGGGCCTCGCGCTGTGGGCTCGTGGACGGCCGGGGACGTCGGTGGTCGGTGTCGAGGTGGAACGCTCGACGGCGGTCTCGGCCTCGGTCCGTGCCGGTCGCGTGGTGGAGGTGCTGGTCGAGCCGACGCTGGCCGACGGGCTGGCGGGCAACCTGGAGGCGGACTCGATCACCCCGGTGCTGATCTCCGCCGCCGGCGTGCACCTGGTCACGGTCAGCGAGGAGCAGCTGATCAGCGCGCTCCGCACGGTAGTCCTGGACCTCGGCCTGACGGTGGAAGGCGCGGCCGCGGCGCCGGTGGCGGCCCTGCTCGCCGGACTCGTCCCCTCGGCACCGCGCACGGTGCTGATCCTGACCGGGCGCAACATCGCGGCGCCCACCCTGGCGTCGGTGCTCACGCGCGACGTCGCGGATGGGGGGACATTGCCGGCGATATAACGCTATCCGGGCCCGGATGGAGTGCGGTTGCCGGCGATGTAACCCTTTCCCGGCCACGGCTGACCTCGGAGCGACGTCGCGCTGGGCGCGAGCGCTGCGCGCACGAGGGTGTAGGGACCGGGTGGTGCTGGTTGTGGGGTTTCGATTGTTTTTCTTGGGTGGCTCCGCCCCCAAACCCCCGCGGCGGCGCTTGCCGGCTGCGGGGCGAGGGCTGAAGTCGGGGCTAAGGGCTGACCTCGGAGCGACGTCGCGCTGCGGCGCGAGCGCTTCGCGCACGAAGGTTGAGGGTACGGGTGGTGCGGGTTGCGGGGTTGCGATTGTTCTTCTTGGGTGGCTCCGCCCCCAAACCCCCGCGGCGGCGCTTGCCAGCTGCGGGGCGAGCGCTGAAGTCGGGGCTAACGGCTGACCTGGGAGCAACGTCGCGCTGGGGCGCGAGCGCTGCGCGCACGAAGGGGGGAGGGACCGGGTGGTGCTGGTTGTGGGGTTTCGATTGTTTTTCTTGGGTGGCTTCGCCCCCAAACCCCCGCGGCGGCGCTTGCCGCCGAGCCCTGCCGGGCCCGCAGTGGTTGCCGCTCTTGCGGAGGTCGTGCCGGCTCGCTTCGGGCTGGCGCCCGAGCTGCGCCCGCTTGTGCGTGACCACGGGGCTCCTGCGGGGGCTCAAAGGTGGGCCGCTGGTGGCGACTGGTGCTACGTGCGGGCGCGGGACTGAGGGGCTAGAGCCAGGCGGGGAGTGGGGGGAGGGGGGCGCGGTCGGGGCGGGCGACGGGGCCCGGGCGTCCGCTCAGCCAGCAGGCGACGGCGGCGGGGGGGCCGGTTACACGGATCGGGGAGCCGGCGCCGGGCACCTCCATCACGCCGGCGCCGGTGTCGATGGACAGCGCCGGCATGCCGGGGCGGTTGGAAAGGTCGTGGACCAGCTCCTCCAGGAGGCGGGCCGCGAACCCGTCCGGCAGGTCCCGGTAGGTCGCCCCTACGTCCAGGTCGAGCGCGTGCAGCCAGACTTCGCGGGCTCGCATCCAGGGCAGGAAGGACGCACTCACCTCTTGGTGAGGGGTGCGCACCCGCGCTGACCAGGCCGCCCCGGAGAGGCCGGCGAACGCGGCGGCCAGCCGGCGCGAAGCCTCCCGCACGTCCGCCTCCTGCTCCTCCAGACTCCTCCTCGCTCCTGCCTCGATGTCCTGGTTGCGGGGGTGCCGTTCGCCGTACATCGCCTCCTCGACGCCGGTCCGCGCCCACCCGGCCAGGCGCGCGACCCCGTCGGCGTTGCGGGCCACATGGGTGATCACGTGGCCCCGCGTCCAGCCAGGCAAGAGAGACGCCTGGTGGACCGAGTCCTGGTCCAGCCTTCCGACCTGGGCGAGGAAGAACTCCGTCGCCTGTCCGGCCAGGCGGAGGTTGTCGTCGATCGCGGCGCTATCGGTCATCGGTTCGACCTCCTACCCCCTATCGCATCGCGCGCGAGGCTCGGGGTGATCCGCTGCAACGCTTCCGCCAACCGGTCGGGGTCCAGCGCGTAGGTGAGCCGCACGAAGTCGCGATGCCCGAAGGCGCTGCCCGGAGCCAGCAGCACGCCGGCCCGGTCGCGCAGTTCGGCCACCCACCGGTCGCCGTCGGTTCCGATGGGAAGTTGCAGGAACGCGAAGGCGGCCGCCTCGGGTGGCGTCCACCGCAGCGCCGAGCCGTCGTCCTCGAGCCAGGCGCGGAGCGTGCCCAGCCCCTGCTCGATGAGTCCTCGCGTCCGTGCCAGCAGGCGTTCCCGGAGAGGAGCCGCCAGGACCTGCTCCCCGATCGCCATGCTGGGTCCGGCGGCCGAGATGGCCGCGTATTCATGCCGCCGCCACAGCGCCTGTGTGAGCTCGGGCGTGCTCACCGTCCAGCCCAGCCTCAGCCCCGGCATCCCGTAGGCCTTGGAGAGGGACCCCAGCACCACTGTCTTCTGGCCCGGCTGGAAGAGGCTGGGGCGCTCCGTCCCGTCGTGCTCGGTGCCCCGGTAGACCTCGTCGACGAGGAGGGTCGCGCCCACCGATCGCGCCCGCTCCCGAATCAGGTCCAGCTCGGCCGGCCGCAGGACGCGTCCGGTGGGATTGTTCGGGTTGCAGATCGCGACCACCCTGGTCGCGGACAGAACCGCGCTTTGCAGCGAGGCCTCATCGAGCGCCCAGTTCCGGGCCGGGTCGAGCCTGAACGTCCGCACCCGGCAGCCCCGGTTGCGCAACAGCCCTTCCACCTGGGGATAGGAGGGCGTCAGCACGCACACTTCGTCACCCGGGCGGGTGAGTGCCTCCACCGCCAGCAGCCCGGCCTCGGCGGCGCCGACGGTGACCAGCACGCCTTCGAGGCGGGCTCCCGGGTGCAGCGCTGCGATCCGCTCCCGCAGGGCAGCGGTGCCCTGGACCTCGGGATAGTGCAGCGAACCGTCGAGGAGCGGCGCCAGGTCCGCACCCAGCGCCTCCAGCTCGCGCAGTGTCGGCGCCCGCACGCCGCTGTCGGCCAGGTTGTGGGTGACGCCGCGCTCCCACCGCGACTGCCATTCCTCGAGCTGGAAGGGTGTGAAGTCGGGCAGCGTCATGGTGCCTCCGCGATGGGGGGTGGAGAACTGATATCCGGCTGGCCGATGATAGCCCCATGCTGCCGCACGAGTCTCGCCTCCTGGGCATGGTGCTGGCCGGCGGTGAAGGGAAGCGATTGATGCCGCTGACGGCCGACCGCGCCAAGCCGGCGGTGCCCTTCGGCGGCACCTACCGTCTGATCGACTTCGCGCTCTCCAACCTGGTCAACGCTGGGGTGCACCGCATCGCGGTCCTGACCCAGTACAAGAGCCACAGCCTGGACCGCCACATCTCCCTGACCTGGAGCCTGTCGCCAATACTCGGGAATTACGTCACCACGGTGCCGGCCCAGATGCGGGTGGGGCCGCGGTGGTTCCAGGGTTCGGCGGACGCGGTCTTTCAGAACCTGAACCTGATCCGGGACGACCGGCCCGACCACATCTTCCTGTTCGGCGCCGATCACATCTATCGCATGGATCCCCGCCAGATGCTGCGATTCCACCAGGAGAAGGGGGCGGGTCTGACGCTGGCCGGGATCCGGGTCCCGATCGCGGAGGCGTCCGCCTTCGGCATCATCGACACCGAGCGCGACGGCCGCGTCAAGTCGTTCCTGGAGAAGCCGGAGCGCCCACCCTCAGTGCCCGGCGACCCCTCGGTGGCCTATGCCTCGATGGGCATCTACATCTTCACCACCAAGGCGCTGGTCGACGCCGTCACCGAGGACGAGAAGAGCGACTCGTCAAGGCACGACATCGGCGGCAGCATCGTGCCCATGCTGGTGGAGCGGGGGCAGGCCTTCTGCTACGACTTCATGGAGAACCGGGTGCCGGGGGTCTCCGGCAAGGAGGCCGGCTACTGGCGCGACGTCGGGGACCTGGACGCCTTCTACGAGGCCTCGATGGACCTGGTCGCGCCGGACCCGGCCTTCAACCTCTACAACCGGGAGTGGCCCATGCTGACCTTTGCGCCGCAGCGACCGCCGGCCAAGTTCGTCTTCGACGAGGAGGGACGGCGAGGGTCGGCCACCGATTCGCTGGTCTCGGCGGGCGCGATCGTGAGCGGCGCCCACGTGCGCCGCTCGGTGCTCTCGCCCGACGTCTTCGTCCACAGCTACGCCAGCGTGGACGGGGCGGTGCTGATGGACGGGGTCGAGGTGGGGCGCCACGCGGTGGTCCGCAACGCGATCGTCGACAAGAATGTGCGCATCGCGCCGGGAGCGCGCATCGGGGTCGACCTCGAGCGAGATCGAGCGCGCTTTCACGTCTCGCGGCAGGGCATCGTCGCCATCCCTAAGGACGCGGTGATCCCGGCGGACGGCGACTGATGCCGGACCGGCTCTCGGTCGCTTTGCTGACCCGGGAGTACCCGCCGGAGGTCTACGGCGGCGCCGGGGTTCACGTCGAGTTCCTGGCTCGGGAGCTCCGGCACCTCGCCGACGTGCAGGTCGAGTGCGTGGGCGAGCCGCGCCAGGAGCCGGGCGTCCACGCGCACCAACCCTGGCCGGCGCTCCGCGAGCCAGAGCCAGAGGCGGCGGCGCTGCGGTGGCTGTCCGTGCAGCTGGCGATGGTCGGTCCGACCCGCGGCGTCCAGGTCGTGCACAGCCACACCTGGTACGCCAACCTTGCCGGCCACCTGGCCCACCTCACCTGGGGCATCCCGCACGTCGTGACCACCCATAGCCTGGAACCCCAGCGCCCGTGGAAGGCGGAGCAGCTGGGCGGTGGCTACCACCTTTCCTCATGGTGCGAGCGCACCGGTCTGGAGGGCGCGGCACGTGTGATCGCTGTCTCCCAGGGGATGCGGCGCGACATTCTCGAGTGCTATCCCACGCTCGATAGGACGCGGGTGCGGGTGATTCACAACGGGATCGACCCCGAGGCCTACCACGCCGACACCGACCCCGCCACCCTGGCCCGCTACGGGGTGGACCCGGACCGTCCCTACGTCATCTTCGTGGGCCGGGTGACCCGGCAGAAAGGCCTCTCGCACCTGCTCGCCGCCACCGTGGCCCTGCCCGCCTCGGCCCAGATCGTCGTCTGCGCGGGGGCACCCGACACGCCCGAGATCGCGGCCGAGGTGGGGGCTTTGCGAGAGCAGGTGCAGCGGGGACGCTCCGGTCTGGTCTGGATCGACGGCATCCTGCCCCGGGCCGACGTGGTGCACCTGCTGAGCGGAGCCGCCGTCTTCTGCTGCCCTTCCATCTATGAGCCGTTTGGCATCGTCAATCTGGAGGCGATGGCGTGCGGAACCGCGGTCGTGGCCTCCGACGTCGGAGGCATCCCCGAGATCGTGGTGCCGGGAGAGACCGGGTTCCTCGTCCACTGGTCGGAGACCGATTCCGACGGTTTCGCTCGGGACCTCGCGGCGCGCCTGACCGAGGTGCTGGACTCGCCGGCACTGGCGCGCCGGATGGGGGAGGCCGGCCGGCAACGGGTCCTCGACTACTTCAGCTGGGCGCAGATCGCGCGGCAGACGGTGGACCTGTACCGCGAGGTCGCGCCCTCCTGAACCGGGCGGCGGCCTGCATTGTCCTTAGTTGATCTGGCTCTTTGTCCGGGGGTTGCCGATTCCCGGTTGAAGTCGGATACTGTTGCGCACATCGGCCCGGATAGGCGGGGGCGGATGCACCAAGCGTGACCCTGACGAGCGTGGGCGCCCGACACAGAGGACGTGGCCACGGCAGGCGTGGGATCGGGAAGAGCGTGGAGGATGCCCCCCACGCTCTTTCTTTATCGGGCGCGACGCGGGCGGGCGAAGTTGGCGGCGATGAACGCCAGCACACCGAGCACGATGCAGAGGATCGCGTGCTTGTAGTGCACGCCGGGCGTGGTGAAGAAGTGCACGACGCCCAGCGCGTACAGGATGCCGATCACGATCAGGACGATGCCGACCAGCACCAGCAGGGGCGCGAGAAGGACTCTCACAACAGACCTCCGACTCAACGAATGGTGAAAAACAGAAAGGCAGCAGCTCCCGCCGCCATGCAGTACCACCCGTAGGGGTCCAGGCGGCCGGACTCGAAGTAGCGCAGGAGAAACCGAGCGGAAAGGTAGGCGGCGAGCCCGGTGACGACCGCGGCGACCGCGTATGTCCCCAGCGGGACCCCCTTGTGGAAGAGACCGGGGATCTCCACCAGGGCGGCGCCCAGGATGATCGGGGTCGCGAGCAGAAACGCAAAGCGCGCGGCCTCGGTGTGCTTGAGGTTGGCGAGCAGGCCCCCCACCATCGTCACGCCGGAGCGCGAGAAGCCGGGGACCAGCGCCAGCGCCTGAATGCAGCCGATGCCGAAGGCCCATGCGAGCGGGAGCTCCTCCAGCGGCCGGAAGTGAGCCTCCTGCTCGAGCCGGCTCTCGGCGCCGACCTTCGCCCGCCGCTCCGCCCGCCGGCGGAGCAGTTCCGCGCCAAGCAGGATGACGCCGTTGCAGAAGAGGAAGACGGAAGTGGGCAGGGGGCTGGCGAAGAGCTTCTGAAGATAGGTCTGCAGAAGGACCCCGACGACGGCGGCGGGTACGGTGGCGGCGACCAGGAGCAGCGCCAGCCGCTCGTCGGTGGTCTCGATCCGCCCTCGCATGGCGGCCCGCACGAAGGCACGCACGATGACCACCCACTCGCGCCAGTAGAGGACGAGCAGGGCGATCGCGGTGCCGAGGTGGAGCAGGACGAGGAAGGGCAGGAAGGTGGGGTTGTTCTCGTTGAACGACCAGTGCAGTAGGGGAGGGATGAGAACCGAGTGACCCAGCGAAGAGACCGGAAACAGCTCCGTCACTCCCTGCACGAGCGCGAGCACGAGCGCTTGGAGGAAGCTCACGTGGCGAATAGTAGCGAGCGCCCGCGCCCAATCCACCGGGTAAGTCATCCCGGATGGCGCAGGTCGCCCGCCCCAGAGTAGGCCGTGCTGCTCTCAACCCCGCCACGCGGGCGTCTCGTATCCTTCGCACCGACCATGGCCCGGCAGGACAAGGACGGCTTCATCGATCCAGCGCTGGTGGCGGCGTGGCGACGGACGCTGTGGGTCATGCGCGGTTCCGCCGATGTCCTGGAGGCGCTGGTGCCGGCGGCGGCGGGCATGACCAAGGACGAGATCTCGCGCCTGCTGGCGCGGGCCGGCGCGCCCTCGGGCAAGGGCGTGGAGCCGGTGGAGCAGGTCCTGAGCCTGCTGGGCGTCGTCCCCCGGGCTCGCTACGATTCGCTCCGCGACGAGCATGAGGCGCTGCTCAAGCAGTACGAAGAGCTGGGCGCCCGGGTCCAGGAGGCAGAGCAGAACATCGAGGGCATGCGGCGGCTGCTGCGGGACCAGGGGCGGGTCGACGAGGCGGAACAGATCCTCGACTCCTGGGGAGGGCTGGTCCGCCGCACCCTGCGCGCCCAGGCCGGCTTCATGCGCTCGATCGCGAATGTGGGTGCGGCCCCACTTCCGACCGGCGCGATGCCCCAGCCGACGCCCACCGAGACGGAGCCATCGGAGCCGCCGGAGCCGGCCGCGGCTCCACCCCAGGCCGCTCGACGCGCTCGGGCCGCGAGGTCCCAGGCGACGAAGACCACCCCAGCGACGAAGACCACCCCAGCGACGAAGACCACCCCAGCGACGAAGACCACCAGTGCCCGCGGGAGGGGCCGGCGCAAGACCGCCCAGGTCGCCGAGGAGACAGGCACGCAGCCCGAGCAGGGGAACGCTGCCCCACCGAAGACCGCGGGGGCACGGCCGGCGGCGGCGCGGCGCCGTCCGCCCACGACCAAGGGCACCCGGAGCAGTGCCCGCTCGAGCGGTTCGAAGCGGTCCGACTGAGGCCCGCCCGTCCCGAGCGGCCCACCAGGACGCTGGGAGCGAAGGCTCAGTCGGTGTCGTCCTCCTCCTCCTCCTCTTCTTCTTCCTCTTCTTCCTCGTCTCCGTCCTCGAGCTCGTCCTCCAGCTCCAGAAGGTCCTCGGGAAGGGCGTTCCAGTTCACGACCCAGTCGTCGGTCAAGGTCTGCAGCACCACCGAGAAGGTCTCGTCTCGCAGGTCGATGGGCGCCGACAGAGCGGCCGCGCCGGCCGCCGTCACAAAGCCCTTCAAGTTCTCGGTGTCCTGCTCGTCCGGAGGCGCGGTCCCGTTGTCGACCGCGTCCTGGAGGATCCCGCCCAGGATGATCTTGTAGGCTTCGCGGCGCCAGCCGGGAGGGGCCTCGCCGGGGAGCGCGGAGCTGGCCTCCGCCGCGGCGGTGATGACCTGAGCCAGGTACTCGGGCGCGGCGACGTCGGAGGAGGAGAGCTCGTTGTCGGGAGGTGTGCTGCTCACGGGAGCAAGCGTAGGCGCCCGGCCGCCCCTCAAGCCCACTGCGACACACCGAGGGTCCGGAGGGATCCAGAGGACGTGGCACCGACTTCACAGCATCTCCAGCGCGATCTGATTGTGGAGGTCCAGGCCCCTTTCCGTGGGCGCCACCCATCCCGGGCTCATCCGGACCAGGCCGGCCGCGGCCAGGCGTTCCAGCCGGGGGTCGAAACCCGCGGTTCGGGGTACCCCGCGGACCGTGCGCAATCCGAGCAGGAGGCGCTCTGCCTGCACCAGCTCCGGGTCCAGGTCCTCATGGCCCTCCTCCACCAGAGGGGAGCGCGCGATGTAGTCGCGAGGGCGGCGCACGTTCCACCAGCGGCGTGCGAGGGGGCCGCTGCGACCGTAGGAGTGCGCGCCCGGACCCGCGCCGTAATAAGGACGGCAGGCCCAGTAGGCGCTGTTGTGGAGCGAGCGCCGCCCCGGTCGTCCCCAGGAGGAGACCTCGTAGCGCCGAAACGCGTGCCGCCGCAGCGCCTCGTCCGCCAGCTGTTGCAGCTCCCACTGTCGGTCCGGGGACACCTGCCGCAGGCGCCCTTCGCGCAGCCGGCGGTGCAGCAGCGTGCCCTCTTCGAACTGGAGGCCGTAGCAGGAGAGGTGCTCAGGGCCGAGCGCGACCGCCCGCTCCACGGTGGCCACCCAGGAGTCGTCCGATTGTCCGGGCACCGCGTAGATCAGGTCGAGCGAGATGTTGTCGAAGCCGGCCGCACGTGCCTGGCGCAGCGCCCGCTCGGCCTGGGCCCCATCCTCTTTGCGTTCCAGGACCGCCAGTGCGCGGACATCGAAGCCCTGCACTCCCAGGCTCAGACGGTTGACGCCGCCCTCGCGCCACGCCGCCAGCTTCTCGGGATCGGTGCTCGCAGGGTTGGCCTCCAGCGTCACCTCGCACCCGGGCGCCAGGGTGAACGTCTCGCGCACTGCGGTCAGCAGCCGCGCGGCGAGCGGCGGCGGAAGCACGCTCGGCGTCCCACCGCCGATGTAGACCGTGCGCAGGGACGAGAAGCGGAGGTGCGCGGCCGCCCACCGCAGCTCCTTTTTGACCGCGTCGACGAACTCCGGCATCAGACGGTCCTGTCCCGTGTAGACGTTGAAGTCGCAGTAACCGCACTTGTGGCGGCAGAAGGGGACGTGGATGTACAGGTGCCGGGTGACTTGCATTGGAACTCATCTAGCATGCGCGCGGGTAGGATCGGAGCGGGAGCAGCATGGAGCAGCGCAAACAGGACGTCCTGAAGGCGGTGGTGACCGAGTTCACCGTGTCCGGAATCCCGGTCGGATCCCGGTCGCTGGTGGCGCGCTACTTCGACAAGCTGAGCTCGGCCACGATTCGCAACGAGCTCGCCGACCTGGTCGAGAGGGGGTACCTGGAGCAGCCGCACGCTTCCGCCGGCCGCCGCCCGACCGACCTTGGATACCGCTACTTCGTCGACTTCTTGATGGATCTGGAGCCGGTGCCGCCCGGGATCGAGTCCTTCATCGCGCTGGAGCTCCAGGCTGTCCCCGCCGACCCGCAGGCGATGACCGAGCGGATGGCCACGGTGACGGCCCGTGTGACGGGATCCGCCGCCCTGGTCACGGCACCCACCGGCCCCCGGGCGCGGGTGAAGCACGTCGATCTGGTGGCGCTCGACGGGCCCGAGGTGCTTCTGATCCTGCTGGTGGAGGGAAACCTGCTGCGCCAGCGGGTGCTCACCCTGCTGGGGCCTGCCGATCAGACCCGCCTCAGCGAGCTCGCGTCGGCCTTCAACCAGGACCTGCTGGGGAAGGACCAGCAGGACGTTGAGGATCGGAGCCTGGTCGTGGTCGACCCGCTGGAGGCCGAGGTCCTCGGCCGGCTGGCCGACACGCTGCGCGACTTCGACCAAGGGGCGGGCACGCTGGTCGTCCACGATGGCGTCCGCAATCTGCTCCAGCAGCCCGAGTTCGCCGATGCGATGCGGCTCCACGAGGTGCTGGAGGTGTTGGAGGAGACCCGCCTGCTGACGGCGCTGCTCAAGGATCTGGCGCAGGAGACCGATCCCGCCATCGTGATCGGCTCCGAGCACCGGACCGAGCAGCTGCGGTCGACGACGGTGGTCCTCACCACCTACGGACCCAGCCGGCGCCTGCGAGGCATGGTGGGTGCGATCGGCCCCACGCGCATGGAGTACGGGAAGATCGTGGGCCGGCTGCGCGCGGTGGCGCGGTCGGCGAGCGAGCGCATGCTCGAGAACTGACCTGCGGACATGCGGGGTGCCCCTCTCCCCGACACCCGCCAAACACCCGTCTCGGCCGGAACGGACGCCATGACGCGCTCTTTCACATCCGTTCCGTGCGAAAAGGGCCGTCACTGCTGACGCAGACCGGGTGGGCGTTCAGGGAGAATGGGACGGAGCCGTTTAGCCGGGCCCCCGGCTGCGGTAACAACGAAGAAGAAGATGCCCAACGACGCCGACCGCAGGAAGGACCTGCCACAAGATGAGGCCCCCCCCCAGACGGAGCCCGACAGCGACAACCAGAACGCCGGCGAGGAGGCGCCGGAGACGGCCGCCGACGCGGAGGCCATCCTGCACGCCGAGGAGCTGATCGAGGAGGCGAACAACCGCCACCTGCGCCTGGCCGCCGACTTCGACAACTTCAAAAAGCGCGTGCGACAGGAGCGGCTGGAGCTTCTCCAGTACGCCTCCGCATCGCTGGCCGAGCGGATGCTCCCGGTGCTGGACGACTTCGAGCGGGTGCTGGAGCACGCCCCTGAGGGCACCGACAGCAACTGGCTCAAAGGCGTCCGGATGACCGTCCAGAAGCTGCAGGATGCGCTGCAGTCGGTCGGCGTGGAGACGATCCAGGCGGTGGGCGCTCCCTTCGACCCCAAGCTGCACGAGGCGATCGGGACCGAGGAGTGCGCGGACCAGCCCGAAGACACGGTGGTCAAGGAACTGCGGCGCGGCTATCGCATCCACGACCGGGTCCTCCGTCCGGCGCTGGTGTCGGTCGCTCGCACACCCGCCCAGAAGACGACCTGAGCGCCGTCGATGGCCTCCGTCAAGCGCGACTACTACGAGGTTCTCGGTGTCGGCAGGAACGTCGGCTCCGACGAACTGAAGCGTGCCTTCCGCAAGCTGGCGCTCCAGTACCACCCCGACCGCAACCCCGACGACTCCGAGTCGGCCGAGAAGTTCAAGGAAATCTCGGAGGCGTACGGCGTGCTCTCCAACCCGGAAAAGCGCCGGCAGTACGACCGCTTCGGCCACGCCGGCCTCAACAGCGCCGGGTTCGCCGGCCCCGAGGGCTTCGACTTCGGGGACATCTTCGAGAGCTTCTTCGGCGGCGTGGGGGCGCGCGGACCCCGGCAGCGCTCGGTGCGCGGCGACGACCTGCGGCTGGATCTCACGATCGAGTTCGAGGATGCGTTCACCGGGACCGAGCGGGAGGTCGAGGTGCCCCGGCTGGCGACGTGCGAGCACTGCACGGGCAGCGGCGCCGAGCCCGGCACCGGGTTCGACACCTGCCCCGGCTGCGGTGGCACCGGTCAGGTCCGCCGCCAGGCGCAGACGATCTTCGGCTCGATGGTCAACATCATCGCCTGCCCGACCTGCGGCGGCGAGGGCCGGATCCTGCGTTCGCCGTGCAAGGAGTGCCAGGGACAGGGGCGGGTCCGGCAGCGGCGTCACCTCCAGGTCGGCATCCCTGCCGGGGTCGACACCGGAGCTCAGATCCGCCTCACCGGCGAGGGTGAGGCCGGCTACCGCGGTGGTCCACCCGGGGACCTCTACGTCGCGATTCGGGTCCGGCCGCACCCGCTCTTGAAGCGCGACGGCGCCGATGTCAGCTACGAGCTCAGCCTCAACATCGTGCAGGCGGCGCTGGGGGACAGTGTCGAGGTGCCGACCCTGGATGGAAACGTCATGGTGACGGTGCCGCCGGGGACACAGTACGGTCAGACCTTCCGCCTGCCCGGTAAAGGCATGCCGTATCTGCGCCGGACCCGCCGTGGCGACGAGTACGTGGTCGTCAAGGTGGTGGTGCCGAAGACGCTGAACGAGGAACAGCGCAACCACCTCCGCCACGTGGGCGGCCTCACCGGCAAGCCCGAGAAGGTGAGCAAGGGCTTCTTCGAGAAGCTGCGCGAAGCGATCAACATCGACTAACCGGGTGCGGGCCGCAATCGTCCGTCACCTGGCAAGATGGGGAAGCAGATGAATACGATCGACTTGGAGTTGTCGAGGGCCGAGGTGGAGGTGAAGCAGCTCGAGGAGCGCCTGCGCGTGGTGCCGATGAACGACACCCAGTTGCTGCAGGCGCTGGAGCGGGCGCTGGCTCAGAAGCGCGAGCGTCTCGGGAACCTCCGCGCACGGCGCGCGGCGGGCGAGTAGGTGGTCTCCGAACGGGGCCGATGACGCACGTTTCTTCACATTCCGGTCCGACGTCGTGGGCGGTAGGCCCGGAATGCGGAGAAACGGCCCACGCGGGTGGGATCACGGGCTGACAAAGGCCGGCTCATAGATCGCGGTGTGCCGGATACGGGCTCCGGTCACCTGCACGTCGAGTTCCACGAATCGATGTCCCTTCTTGTCGAAGCAGCCGGCGAGTTGAGCGCGGGCCTCGACCTCTTGGCCACGCTGGACCAGTTCGACGTGCTGGATGTGGCTCCCTACGTGCAGCCACGGGCCCAACCGGTAGTTCGCGCTCAGGGCCGTGTTCGCGAACCGCAACAGGTGCGCGGGGTGCAGGATCGCCTCCTGGTCGTAGATGGGCAGGGTCTCCACCACGTCGCGCAGGTGACGCTGCGCCTGCTCCTCGGTGACGGTCTGCCGGTAGGTGCCGAAGCCCTGCCGCCGGAAGCTCGCCTCCGAAGGCTTATATCGTCGGGACGGCAGCGGGCGCTCCTCGACGCGCAGCGGTTCGACCGGGTGGCTCTCGAGCCCGACGATGAGGTCGGCGCAAACGTCGCCGTCCAGCTTCCTCGCGGTCACGGTGTCACCCTCAAAGGCGATCTCGAGCTCGTCGGCGTCGTACACGGGCTTGCGCAGTCGGAGCGCGCCCCAACCGTGGCGCAGCCACTCGAGTCCCCAGCGTTCGACCACGGGCCGGGTCAGATAGGCGTAGACGTCGACTCCAGGCACGAGGCCACCCGCGAACCCGAAGTTCCGGGCCTCCGCGGGATTGTGTACCCGGTTCTCGGCGTCGGGATCAGAGAGGAAGGCTCGCAGCCTCACCCCAGGCTCTCCATTCGTCTTCGACCCCACACACCTCCCCTCGGGCGTCGACCCATCGGTGCCAATCTACAGCGGCTCCCTCTTCACTCGCACCAGATCGAGGTGCGTGCCCGCGGGACGTGCAGGCACGATGATGGTGGAGCATGCAACTCCCAGTGCTGCCGCCGATCAGCCCCATGCTGGCCAAGGCGGTCCCAGACATCCCGGAGGCGATGTACTACGAGGCCAAATGGGACGGCTTTCGCACCATCGTGTTCCGGGACGGTGACGAGGTCGAACTCGGCAGCCGCAACGAGCGCCCCATGACGCGCTACTTCCCGGAGGTGGTGGAGGCGGTCAAGGCGAACCTTCCCGAACGGTGTGTCGTCGATGGAGAGATCGTCATCATCCAGGACGACCGGCTCGGCTTCGACGCGCTGCTCCAGCGCATTCACCCGGCGACCAGCCGCGTCAACCTGCTCGCCAGGCAGACCCCGGCCTCCTTCATCGCGTTCGACCTGCTCGCGCTCGCCGACGAGTCGCTCATGAAGAGTCCCTTTCGGTCACGACGCGAGCGCCTGGAGGCGGTGCTCTCCAATGCTCGACCGCCTGTCCACGTCGCGGTCGGCACCACCGACATCACAGTCGCAAGCCAGTGGTTCCAACAGTTCGAGGGGGCCGGGCTGGACGGGATCGTCGCCAAGCCGTTCGACCTGCCGTACTGCCCCGACGTACGGGCGATGTTCAAGATCAAGCACGAGCGGACCGCGGACTGCGTGGTGGCAGGGTATCGGTGGCACAAGACCGGCCCTGTCGTGGGATCGCTGCTGCTCGGCCTCTACGACGGCGAGGGGAGGCTGCAGCACGTCGGGGTGGCGGCGTCGTTCCCCATGCGACGACGCGAGGAGCTCCTGGAGGAGCTGAGGCCGTACGCGATGGACGACTTCAGCGGGCATCCGTGGGCCGAGTGGGCGCAGGCCGAGGCGCATTTCGGGGGCCGGCTCCCGGGCGCCGTCAGCCGCTGGAACTCGAAGAAGGATCTCTCCTGGCAGCCGGTGCGGCCGGAGCTGGTGTGCGAGGTCGCGTACGAGCACATGCAGGGCACGCGCTTTCGCCACACAGCCCAGTTCCGGCGCTGGCGCCCCGATCGCGACCCCGCCGGCTGCACCTACGCGCAGCTCGAGGAGCCGGTTCGGTACGACCTGGCCGAGGTGCTCTCGGCAGGCTAGGACGCCGTGTCCCCCGAGCCGGTCCCGGGCCGACTTCCCGATTGCCGGCACTCAGGGATCGCCAGGCACCCGGAAGTTCCCGATTGCCGGCACCGACGTGCCCGGCCGGCGCGTAACGCCCCCCTCTCTGAAAAACGACGGCGTGAGGTCGCTCGCTGATAATCGGACCATGTCCTCCGCCTCCGAGCGTGTCCGTATCGACAAGTGGCTGTGGGCGGCGCGCTTCTTCAAGACGCGCGCCCTTGCGAGCGAGGCCGTGGACGGCGGCAAGGTGCACGTCAACGGCGACCGGGTCAAGGCAGCGCGGGCGCTCAAAGAGGGCGATCGCCTGGAGATCCGGCGCGGGCAAGAGGAGTTCGAGGTCATCGTGCGCGTCCTGTCCGAGCAGCGAGGCCCGGCCACGGTCGCCCAGGATCTCTACGAGGAGACGGAGGCGAGCGCCGCCAAGCGCGAGGTGGCCGCGGAGCAGCGGCGCGCACTGTCCGCCGCGATGCCTCGCTTTGAGGGTCGCCCCGACAAGCGCTCACGCCGTGCGCTCGCGAAGTTCACCCGCCGCGACCGGCGCTGATCAGGCCGGCGCGCTGCTCTCCACCGAAGGGACCAAGCAGCGATAGCGGTGACTGTGAATCCGCACTGTGGGTGAACCAACAGCGCCGTCGCGCCCGTTGTAGGTTCATAAGTGGAAAGGAGAGCGGATTCCAATCGCGAAGTGAAGATGCGCCGCCCAACGTCGATGATCCCGAAATTGCAGGACTGGCCGCTGCACGGAACCGATCGAGGTGGTCTGCTGCAGGCCTTCGGGGTGGTGCCCAAACGAGTCGGATCCTGGGCCGGTTGGCTTGCCGCTGACGGCAGCCGGCCGCCGCGGCACCGGCTCGCCGTCGTCCTCAGTGGGGGAGCCACCCGGGGTGCGTTCCAGGTCGGCGTGATCGATGTGCTCGCTCGCCAGGGGATCGTTCCCGAGCTTCTGGTCGGCACCAGCGTGGGCGCGATCAACGCCGCGTACTGGGCGTTCCATCCCGGCCCCGAGGTGGGCCCCCATCTGCTTGGCGTGTGGCGGGACGCCGGACGCGCCCGAGTGCTCCCGGACCGCCCGCTGCGAGTCGTCGGCAACCTGATCGGTTCGCGCCTGCGCGAGCGCGGCAGCCTGGCTCGGATCCTGCAGCGCGAGCTGCCGGAGGCGGGAGCCACCATCGAGTCGGCGCGGCTGCCGCTGCACATCGTGGCCTGCAACCTGCACACGGGTGTGGCCGTCGACTTCGATCACGGTCCGGCGCTGCCCGCCCTCCTCGCGTCGGCCGCGGTGCCGGGAATCTTTCCTCCGGTCATCATCGCGGGGGATCCCTACGTGGATGGCGGTGTGGTCGCCAACTGTCCGATCGAAGTCGCCAGGCGTGCCGGAGCGACCGACGTGCTCGCCATCGATCTCATCGGCGGGTCGAGCTGGGTGCCGAGCGGCGGCTTCGGAGTCCTCGAGCGCGTGGTCGACATCTCGCTCGCCAACCAGACGGAGCGAGAGCTGGAATCGTGGCAGGGTTCGCTCCGGGTCGCGCTGCTGCGCCTCAGATACGACCTCGCCCCGGGATTCGGGGACTTCAGGCACACACTCGCCCTCTATCGACAGGGCCAGCTCGCCGCGCAGCGCTTCCTCGCCGAGCAGTGGGCCGGTGGGGGGAAAGTGCGGCCGGGTTTGGTCGAGTTCGAGACTCCGGAGATGGTCGCCACCGTGGTCCCGCACGGCCGGCCTCGACTTGGCTCGGCGTGGCGAAGCTGGCGCCACCGAACGGGCTCGGCACGACCCGCCAAGCCGACCATGAACCCAGCCACCTGACCGGGTGGAGCCGGCCCCGGCCGGCCCGCGGCCCGGTCTGAAATGCGCTACGCGACCACGCGCCGGGCCCGCTCCACCAGCCGCGCGGCAAGGTCGTAGCGGCCGATCGAGGGGATGATGTAGGCACCCTGGACCAGCTCGGTGGCGCCCTCCAGCAGCTCCGAGGCATGGTCCAGCCCGGCCTCGGCGGCATTCTGGCCCGCATCCTCGATCCGCCGGGCCACGTGGTCCGGGATCACGAGACCGGGCACCTCGTTGCGCAGGTAGGTGACCTGCCGCACCGAGGCCAGCGGCATGATACCCGCGAGCACGGGGACGCCGAACCGGCCGGTCGCCTCACGCATGCGCAGCCACACCTCGCGGTCGAAGGCCGGGTTGGAGACGATGAAGCGGGCACCCGCCTCGATCTTCCGGCCGAGCAGACGCAACTCGCGGTCAACGTTTTCGGCGGTCGGGTTGAAGGCGGCGCCGACGAAGAAGCCGGCACCGTCGCCAATTGGGGTCCCGTTCGCGTCGCGCCCCTCGTTGAGCCCGCGCAGAATCGTGATCAGGCCGGTCGCTGAGACCTCCCAGACCGTGTGGGCGTCGGGGAAATCGCCCACCCGCGGCGGGTCTCCGCGCATGCAGAGGATGTTGCGGATCCCGAGCGCGTGGGCGCCGATCAGCTCCGACTGGATGGCCATCACGTTGCGGTCGCGGGTGGTGAAGTGCGCGATCGCCTCCAGCCCGGCCTGCTGCTGGATCAGGGTCGCGCAGGTGACGGCGCTCATGCGGAGCCGGGCCATCGCCGCGTCCGTGACGTTGACGAACTCGACGCCGGCCTCCGCGAGTTGACGGGCGCCCCGCAGCATGCGCCGGCAGTCGATCCCGCGCGGGGGTGTGACCTCGACGCTGAACACGAATCCTCCGTCGACGAGGCGGCGTGCGAGCCTTGATTGCGGGGCGGAGGGGGTGCTGCGCGCCGTATCCACCGGGCGCGGCGGTTCCAACGGGACGCTGACCGGCAGGGGGCGGCGGGTGGCCGCGCGGATGGCGGCGATGTGCAGGGGTCGGGTGCCGCAGCAGCCCCCGACCGCGCGCACCCCGGCTCCGAAGAGGTCGGGCGCCACGCTGCCGAAGTACTCCGCGCCGGACGCGTACACGAGCCGGCCGCCCTGCCGCTCCGGAAGCCCGGCATTCGGCATCGCCAGGACGGCGGGCGCGCCCAGGGCCACCAGCCGGCGGGCGAAGTCGCCGATCGCGCGCGGTCCCACGCCACAGTTGACGCCGACCAGCGTCACCCCCTGGCGCCGCATGGCCTCCCAGAAAGCGTCGAGCACGCGTTCCTCGCCCTCCGCGATGCGCATGCTGGCCGCGATCGGCACCGCCGGGGCCTGACGCCGCGCGACCCCGACCGCGAGCTCGAGCTCGTCGAGAGAGGAGAAGGTCTCGAACTGAAGGAAGTCGACGCCACCCGCGAGCAGCGGCTCGATCTGCTCTCTGAACATGCGCTCGGCGGACGTCCGCTTGATCCCGCCGATCGGCTCGATGGGGCGGCCCAGCGGCCCGATCGAGCCGGCCACCAGGACCGGACGCCCGGACGCGTTGCGGGCCTCCACGGCAAGGCGCGCGCCGGTCAGGTTGATGTCCTGGAGATCGCCTTCCGCATAGTGCTCGGCGAGGTGGAGACGGCTCGCTTCGAAGGTGTTGGTCTCGATCACGTCGGCGCCCGCGGCGATGTAGTCGCGGTGCACGGAGGCGACCAGGGCGGGGTCGCGGACGTTGACCTGTTCGACCGCTCCCTCTGGCGGCACCCCGCGGGCCAGCAGCTCGGTGCCCATGGCGCCATCGAAGAGCACGTGGCGGGCGTCGAGCAGGTTGCGGAGATGGTCCATCGGCGAAATTTGAAGTGACACGATACCGCCGCCTCGCGGTATCGCACCGCGGGGGCACGGGACATGCGGTTGGCGGTCCCGTGTAAACGTCCTTGTATTGTCCGTGACCGCGAGCTAGGATTCCCCCGTGAGCGCGGTGCGAACGGTATCGGTCGAGGAATACGTCGCCGGCCTGCCGGCAGAGGAGCAGGAGGTTGCGCGTCATGTGTTGCTCGGCGGGTTCAACAAGCGCGGCAAACCAGTCGGCTTCCACCATGCTTCGAGTGGCGTGGCGCCTCCAGGCAGACGAATCGACGAGGTCCTCGCGCGTTATCCGGATGGCTCCTACAGTGCTCGCGTGTCCCTCTGGCATCCGGAGCGAGGCTGGGTGTCGAAGGAGGGAGAGCACACGATGTTTCCCGATCGATGGAGCCGCGAAGAAGTCATGGCCGCGGGCCGCGAGGCGTATCACGATCACGTGGACCGGACCCTCCTCCGCTGGCGCGGACGAGGTCGAGGTCTGAAGATCCGCGGCTACCGCCGGCAGGACGGACGGGGACCCGCGACCTTTTTCCCGGACCCTGGGTGGTGAGCAACCGCTGGACCTTCGAACCGACCGTCGAGGAGGCGTCGCGCGAGCCCCCGCTGGCCAGTCCGGCCCAACTCGCCGCGCTGCGAGAGCTGCCCTCGGAGATCGGCCACGACGCAGAGGGCGTCGACCGCTTCCTCGAGCGATGGTGGCCGGATCTGCTCGCGCGCTCCAACGATCCCGACGCGGAGTACGTCGGCAACGGCATCACGTTCCGGATCTCGGGCGATGAGGTGATCTTCACGCCCCTCTACGACCAGTGGGGCGACGCGGGGTACGTCTACGTCCCCCTCGCCGACGTCCAGGATCTGATCGATCAGTACGCCGCCTACGTCCGCAAGCGGGAGGGCAGAGCACCATAGTCGGAGGCCGGACGTCGCTCCCGGTATCCGTGGCCGCGGCCCCGTCGGGAGGGGTGCTTCTGGTGGCGCTAGAGGTGGGGGATCACCTTTCGGGCGAAGAGGTCCAGGGAGCGCAGGCACTGCTCGCGGGTCAGGTCACCGAACGCAAAGGCTCCCAGGAAGTAGTTGCCGCCCCACTCGGGGAGGTACTCCTGAAGCCGGCGGCGGACGGTGGCCGCCGAGCCCGCCAGGAGGTACCCCTGCTCCACAAACGCCTCCAGGTCCGCGGGCCAGTAGGGCTCTCCTCGATCCCGCAGCCAGAGGTGGTTGAAGCTGTCGAACCATCTCGCCAGCGCCGAGATGGCGTCCCGGCGAGCCTCGGCGTCCGTCTCGGCCACGTAGACGTGCCGGGCGTGCCCGTAGAGCGGCTCGGCCACGTGCGCGTTGAGGCGGTCAGGGTTGCCCCGATGCTTCTCGGCCGCCTCCCGATACATCGCGGTGGCGGCGCCCGGCCCCACCCCCTGGCGCGCGAGCAGGAAGGCGAACACCGCGTTCAAGCCCTGCTCCGCGGCGAAGGGTATCGACTGGGGGCTCGAGGTCGGGTACCAAAGGGGTGGGTACGGCTGCTGAAGCGGCCGCAGCGGGGTGCTCGCCCGCCGCGGGTAGCGGACGCCATCGTGGTCGACCTTTCCGTCCAGCAAGCCCCGGCGCAGGACGTCCCACACCTCGAGGTAGCGGTCGCGCGCCTCGTCCACCGTGATGCCGTAGTTCGCGAGCTCGTAGGGATTGCCCCCGCGGCCGATACCCAGGTCGAGCCGGCCACCCGAGAGGTGGTCGAGCATGCACACCTCCTCCCAGAGGCGCACCGGCTCGTAGAGCGGAAGCACGTTGACCAGCGTTCCGAGCCGGATGCGCCGCGTGCGCTGCGCCGCCGCCGAGAGAAAGAGGTTGGGTGACGGCGCCAGCCCGAGTGGCGTGCCGTGATGCTCGGCCAGGTGGTAACACCAGAATGGCCCGCGGTCCGCCAGCTCCAGCAGGTGGAGGCGGTCTTCGTACTGGTCCTGCACCGAGCGTCCGGAGGCGTCGAGCCAGTCGAAGATGCCGAAGCGCAGGGTCATCGGTGCACTCTAGACGGCCCCGAGGCGAGCGTCGGTGCACCAGTAACCCACTCTTGCGTGCGACCTACGGTCGTTGGTGCACTGTGCACCAACGGGGCTTATCCGCGCGCGTTGGGCCCCGGAGACGCACCAGCGGGGCTCATCTGGGCGCGTTGGGCCCCGGAGGTGCACCAGCGGGGCCAGCGGGCCACCCTTATCGCCGAGGACGGTCCGCGGGAGGCGCACCAGCGAGCCTCAAACTGCGAAACTCCAGGTGCACCAACGGCCGGGCCGAGCGCGCGCTAGGCGAGGAGCCCGCCGGCGAACACCATCGCCCCCAGCCAGCACACGATGCAAAGCGTCGCCGCCTCTCCCTCCCGGCTCCAGCGCGACGCCATCACATAAGGCACCGCCAGCAGCAGGAAGCCGATGCCGGCGGTGAGCGGCGCGGCCCAGCCACCAACGCCACGCCGCGCGGCCAGGAACGCCAGGTCCAGCACTACCTGGAGTAGCGCCACGCCGGCGAGGACGAGAAAGCCGAGGCGGAAACGGTGGTCGATGCGCCGGCGGAGCCAGAAGGAGATGGTGCCCCAGATGCCGAAGCCGGCCGCACCCACCGTGAGGAGGGTCCCGAGGCTGTCATGCAGCACCACCAGCTGGCGAGGCATCGGGCCCAGTCTGGCGAGTCTGCGAAGCTGGTCGCGGTGCCGCTCTTGGTCCGGATCCAGAAGACGGTGCCGGCGCCTCTCCGCTCGGCCTGGCTGCGCGGCGTGCTCCAGGAGGCGGCCCGGGAGCCGGAGGTCGCGGCTGCCATCGAACGACTCCATCGTGCGCCCGAGCTCACGATCCGAATCCTCGGCGGCCGCGCCATCCGCCGCCTCCACCTCCAGTTCTTCGGGGACCCGGACGAAACCGACGTCCTCTCCTTTCCGAGCGGCACGGCGGGCGAGGACGGCTACCTGGGAGACATCGCCGTGTGCTGGCCGGTGGCGGCGCGGCAGGCGGTCCAGTACGGGCACGAGGCCACGACCGAGGCCTCGCTGCTCGCCGTGCACGGCCTCCTCCACCTCCTGGGGTGGGACCACGCGAGCCCGGCGGAGGAGGCGGAGATGACGTCGCGGACGCTCGCCGCGCTCGCCCGGAGCGGGATGCGGCCGGCGGCCGCCCGGCTGCCCGGGGGCCCACCCGGGGAGTAGCGCACGCCTCGTAGGATCGATGGCGATCCCACCGCCGGTCCCAGCCGGCGGCTTTTGCACGTGCCCGGACCACCCGGAAGGAGAGCCCGACCCCTTGTCCGTCCCCTTGTCCCCCCGCTCCGACCTGCTCGTGGTCGGGCTCGGCAACCCGGGCCCCGACTACGCAGGGTCGCGCCACAACCTGGGCTGGGCAGTGGTCGATACCTTCGCGCGGGACGCCGGCATCGAACTCTCCCGGAAGCGCTGGCACGGCAAGATGGGGAGCGGCACCCTCGCCGGCAGCAGGATCTGGCTGCTGAAGCCCCAGACGTACATGAACGAGTCCGGGCGCTCGGTCAAGCAGGCGCTGCACGATCTCGAGTTGCCGCTGGATCGCGTCTGGGTCGTCCACGACGAGCTGGACATCCCGCTCGGGCGCCTGCGGATCCGGGTCGGCGGCTCGGCGGCCGGGAACCGAGGCGTCCGGTCCATCATCGGAGCCCTGGGCGCGGACGGCTTCGTGCGCTTTCGCGTCGGTATCGGCAAGGCCGCCCACAAGGGCAGCGAGGCCGGCGTCCGGCACGTCCTGGGCTCGTTCCGGGGTCGGGACGCCGAGGCCGCCAAGCAGGTGGTGCTGGGCACGGCCCGTGCGCTGCGCACCGGCGTCGAGGAGGGGCTGGAGCGCGCCATGAACCGCTTCAACCGCGAGGACTGGCTGCAGGAGGAGCAGGACGCATGACGACAGTCGAGCAAGCGCTGGTCCCCGCCGAGCTTCGCCGCTGGGTCGAGGGCGGCGGCGGACACCGCGCGGTGCACTCGCTGCCCCGCGCCGCCTGGGTCGCGCTCACCGCTGCGCTGGCCCGCGCGGCGCACACGGCCGGACGCCCGGTGCTGGTCCTGAGCCCCAACCCCGAGCGGGTCCTGGACGAGCTCCGGCCCTGGCTGGCGGGACGGCCGCGCGCCGTTCTCTTCAGTGAGGTCCTGGTTTCCTTCCTGGACCGGCCGCCGGCGTTCGACCAGGCGGTCTCCCAGCGCCTCGACGCGCTCGCGGCCCTGACTCAGCCGGATCCGGTCCTGGTCGTCTCCTCGCGCCGCGCCTTACAGCGCGTCACCATGCACCCCGATGACTTCCGCCGCGCCACCGTGACACTGGCGCCCGAGCAGCGGGCCGACCCGCAGCAGGTGGCGGGCCGCCTGGTCGAGCTCGGCTACAGCCGCGAGGCGCTGGCCGAGGCCCCAGGACAGTTCGCCCTGCGCGGCGGGATCCTCGACATCTTTCCCTCCGGAGCCTCGACACCGGTGCGGGCCGAATTCTTCGGCGACGTGGTCGACACCTTGCGGCTCTACGACCCCCAGAACCAGCGGTCGATCATGGGCACCCCGCGCGTGGTGGCGGTGCCCGGTCGCGAGATCCTGCTCGGGCCCGAACGAGGTGAAGCGGCGGTCGCGCGGATGCGTGAGGCGGGCACCCTGGAGGGACTCCGCGTCGACGTCCGCGACGAGTGGGAGGAGGACCTGGCCAGGTTGGAGGTAGGGGCCGCCTTCCCGGGGGTGGAGCTGTTCTCGGGCTACCTGGAACCCCGGCGGCCGTCGCTGCTGGATCACCTGCCACCTCGCACCCTGGTGCTTGACCTGGATCGCACCCGGCAGCTGGCGACGGTGCGGGACATCGAACAGGAGACGACCATGCTGGCGGCGGCCGAGGCTCGCGACGGCGAGCTGCCGCGCGCCTTCCCACCCCCGATGGTTCCCCTCGACCGGCTCGCCGAGCCCGGGCCGAGTGTGCTCGAGCTGACCACCGAGGAGTCATCGACCGGCCTCGAGCTGGCCTTCCACGACGCGACGCCGGTCGTCGGGCAGCCGGACCAGATCCGGCTGCTGGGGCGTCGGGCCGAGCACGCGGCGATCGTGCTCGCCACCGAACAACGTGAGCGCGCGGAGGCCCTCTTGCAGGAGGCTTTTGTCCGCGAGGTCCCGGCCGAGATCGAGCTCGACGTGGACTGGGAGCCACAGCCTGGTCTCTGGTGGTACGACCGCGACCTGGCGGCCGGGTTCACCCACTCCGAGGCGGGGCTGGCGGTGCTTTCCGACGCCGAGCTGTTCGGGCGCGTGCGGCGGGCGGCGGGCCGCGTCTCCCGGGGACCCCGCCCTCAGCCCAAGGTTCAGCTCGAGTTCCAGCCCGACGAGCTGGTCGTTCACGTGGACCACGGTGTGGGCCGCTTCCTGGGCATGCGCCTGCTCGACTCCGAGGACGAGGACGGCAGCCCGATCCAGCGCGAGTACCTGGAGCTGGAGTACGCCGAGGGCGACAAGCTCTTCGTCCCGGTCGAGAGCCTGGACCGGGTCCAGAAGTACCTGGGCGGCGGCGAGGGAAAGCCGGTCGTTCACCGGCTCGGCAGCGGCGACTGGGAGCGGGCCCGGGCACGAGCCAAGCGGAACGCGGAGGACGTGGCCGAGGACCTGCTCCGGATCTATGCCCAACGGGAGGCCAAGCCGGGCTTCGCATTCGCCCCCGACACGGTGTGGCAGGAGGAGCTGGAGCGGCGGTTCCAGTACGAGGAGACGCCGGACCAGGTGCGTGCGATCGCCGAGATCAAGGCGGACATGGAGTCGGACCGTCCGATGGATCGCCTGCTCTGTGGGGACGTCGGCTTCGGCAAGACCGAGATCGCGCTGCGGGCGGCGTTCAAAGCCGTCATGAGCGGCCGCCAGGTGGCCCTGCTGGCGCCCACCACGATTTTGGTCCAGCAGCACTTCCAGGTCTTCACCGAGCGGCTGGCCGGGCTCCCGGTGACCGTCGAGGTACTCTCGCGCTTCCGCACTGACGACGAGCAGCGCCACACCCTCGCGGGCCTCAAGGCAGGGGCGGTGGACATCGTGATCGGCACCCACATGCTGCTGCAAAAGAACGTCCGGTTCAAGCGGCTGGGACTGCTGATCGTGGACGAGGAGCAGCGCTTCGGGGTGATGCAGAAGGAGACCCTGAAGCGGATGCGCACGAACCTCGACGTGCTCTCGCTGTCCGCGACCCCGATCCCTCGGTCGCTCCACATGGCGGTGAGCGGCATTCGCGACATGTCGGTGGTGCAGACGCCTCCGGAGGACCGGCAGCCGATCAAGACCTACGTCACCGCCGACGACGACGAGGTGGTGGGCGAGGTCATCGAGCGGGAGCTCGCCCGCGGCGGCCAGGTCTACTTCCTGCACAACCGGGTACGCACGATCGACAAGGCGAGGCGGCGGCTGCAGGAGCTGATCCCCGCCGCGCGTGTGATCGTGGGGCACGGACAGATGCCCGAGAACGAGCTGGCGCAGGTGATGGTCGACTTCGCCGCCCACCGCGCCGACGTGCTCTGCTGCACCACCATCATCGAGAACGGCCTTGACATTCCCAACGCGAACACGCTGGTGGTGGATCGCGCCGAGCACCTGGGACTCTCGCAGCTCTACCAGCTGCGGGGTCGCGTTGGGCGCTCTGGCAAGCGGGCCTACGCCTACTTCATGTACGACCCCCGGCGGTCGCTGACGGAGGCCGCGGACAGCCGGCTCGACGTGATGTCCGGACTCCATGAGCTGGGCCAGGGCTTCAAGATCGCCCTGCGGGACCTCGAGATCCGTGGGGCCGGCAACCTGCTCGGCACCGAGCAGCACGGCGCGATCGCCGCGGTCGGCTTCGAGATGTACCTCCAGATGCTGCAGCAGTCCGTGGCCAGGCTCCGCTCCGGCCAGGAGGAGGACCGTGTGCGCGATGTGCTGCAGGCGCCCGAGCTGCAGCTGGACCTTCCGCTCGACCACTTCGTCCCCCGCTCCTTCATCCGCGACGAGCGGCTGCGCCTCGACGCCTACCGCCAGCTGGCGGCGGCGGAGGACGAGGCGGAGCTGGACCAGGTCCTGCGCTCGCTGCGGGATCGCTATGGGGAGCCGCCGACGCAGCTTGACAACCTGGTCTACTCGCTGCGCGTCAAGCTGCTGGCCCAGCGCCTGCGCCTGCGTGGCGTGGTGACCGACGGGCACGACATCGTGCTCCGCGTCGATCCCGAGCGCCTGCTCGACACCGAGGAGCTGGAACGCCAGTTCAGTGGCCGCCTGCGCGTGCGGCCCAACCGACTCCTGATGCGCCGGCAGGGCGAGGGATGGCGCGCCGAGCTGATGCGCCTGCTCGAAGCCATGCGCGAGCAGTACGAGCGAACGTCACGCCAAGAGACGATGGAGACCACCCATGCCTGACCAGTCGCAAGCCGAGCGTCCCTATCCCGATGGGATCCCGGCCGTGTTCGAGATCGTGCGCCGCCTGCGCGCGCCCGACGGGTGCCCTTGGGATCGGGAGCAGACGCATGAGTCGCTCCGCCCCTACCTGCTGGAGGAGACCTATGAGGTCCTGGAAACGCTCGATCGCGGAGACGACGACGAACACCTGCGCGAGGAGTTGGGGGACCTGCTGCTCCAGGTCGCGATGCACGCCGCCATCGCCGAGGAGGAGGGCCGGTTCACCGCCGCCGATGTCTCCGAGGGCGAGGCGGCGAAGATGGTCTCGCGGCATCCCCACGTCTTCGGCGACGTCCAGGTTTCGAGCGCGGAGGAAGTGCTCCGGAACTGGGAGGCCCGCAAGGCGGCCGACGCGGCCGCGAACGGCAACGCCGACCAGCTGGTCCTGGACCGGGTCCCGGCCACGCTGCCCGCCCTGGCCTGGACCTACAACATGCAGAAGCGCGCGGCCCGCGTCGGATTCGAGACGCCCGGGCCGGCGCCGGTGGAGGCGGTGGAGGAGGGGGCAGGGGCGCTGCGGAGCGCCCCTCCCGGCCGGCCCGAGACAGAGGCGGCGGTGGGGGAGCTGCTGCTGGCCGTGGTCAGCCTCGCGCGCAGCCTCAAGGTGAACCCGGAGGACGCGCTGCGAGCCGCCGGACAGCAGTACCGCGACCGCTTCGCCCGTATGGACGCGGCCTTGAAGGAGCGGGGGAAGGGCTACCGAGACCTTCCGGCGGGGGACGTGGAGGAGGCCTGGCAAGCGGCCGACGAGTGAGCCGTCTCCAGGGAAGTGGGCGCTCTCGAGTCCCCTTCGAGGGCCTGTTCTGGGGGAGCGGCGCTTGCAAACGTCTGTTCGTTGTCCGGATTTAGGTCGCGGAAGGCGCGCGGCGGGTGCTACAGTACCGCCAGCGCTCGTCACTCTCACAATCTCAGCCAACGTCGGAGCAACCAAACATGCGCAAGGCACGTCGCAGGCGACGTTCGATTTCGCTGCCTTTGCTGTCCAGGGACTGGCTGCCGAAAAGCTGGCGCCTTCGCATCCCGGTTCAGGTCTCGCGGGAGAACATCCTTCTCTTGGTGGTCGCCGTGGCTACGGTCTGGATGAGCTGGGCGCTGCTTCAGGAGATCAGCCTGCGGGGCCAGATGAGGGCTGAGGCGGCACAGCTGAGACAGGAGAACGCGCAGCTGGCGGCTCAGAACCAGAGCGCCCGGCAGGACGCCCAGAACGTCCAATCCGGAGGCTGGAACGAGCAGGAGGCGCGCACGAACGGCTACACGCGACCTGGCGAACGCGTCTACATCGTGGCCGCTCCGCCCTCTCCACAGGCGGTTCCGGCACCTCCCCGCAAGCAGGCCGCGAACCCCCTCCAACGCTTCTGGGACTGGCTCACCGGCAGCACTCCTGGCTGACGCAGCCAGGGTGGGCGAGGCCGCTCTTCGCCTCCGACGCGGGGTATAGTGTCGGACGCGAGGTAGAGCAATTGGCAGCTCGTCGGGCTCATAACCCGAAGGTTCTAGGTTCGAGTCCTAGCCTCGCAACCACGAACTTGAACTCGAAAGGGTGGCCCTGGAGCCGCCCTTTCGTCGCCTCCAGGGGTCGCTCGGTCACCGTTCGGTCACAGATCTCGTGACCGCACCCTCGGCTGTATCACATCCCTCACGAGATCGGTCACACCGCGTCGATGACGGCGGCCGGCCGCCCCGCCGCCTCCCCGAGGGGTCAGGCAGCACTGGGCGTAGATGATCAGGGTGACGGCAGGCGAGCCATGACCCAGTCGCCCCGACACCACGTTGGATCCGCACCCGGCGCTGAGCAGCGCTGGTGACGACCGTGCCGCGATCGAGGTCGATCGTGCGCCGTGCTGCGCTGGTCTTGTGAACGCGAAAGCCCACACCACCGCGAGTCAGTTCGTGGCACAGAACCACGAGAGGATGGCTCTGTCACCAATGGCCATCAGCGGTTGGGTGGCCTGCACGCCACGAGCCACCAAGGCGGCCGGAATGCCGTCCGCCTGAGGAAGTGGCCGGCTGACCCCGCGACTCGGACGCATGGGACTCCCCCACTGGGTGGTTGGTGGCAGAGTGGAGACGCAGGGTGGAGCCGTGATTCGGGAAGGGCCTTCTCCTCGCAAACCGACGAAGAATCTGGGTGACCGGCTCGTGGCGCAGCGCGGCCGCACATTCGTGGGGCGGGCGGCTGAACTTGAGCTGCTCGCGTCTGCGCTGGAGGCTGAGGAGCCCTCCTTCGCCGTCCTTCACGTGCACGGACCGGGCGGCGTGGGAAAGAGCGCCCTTCTTCGCATGTATGCGCAGCTGGGGAGGCAGGCCGGCCGGGTGGTTGTGCTCGTCGACGGGCACGACGTACAGCCCAACCCAGCGGCCCTCGAAGCGGCGCTCAACGTGCGGGGAAGGCGGCCGGGCCTGCTGCTGCTGGACAGCTACGAACTCCTGGCACCGTTGGATGACTGGCTTCGAGAGGAATTCCTCCCCGGGCTGCCGGCCGGCACCCTGGTCGTGATCGGCAGCCGTCAGCCGCCCGCCGCCGGCTGGCAGCCGGACCCTGCCTGGCGGGGTCTGCTCCGCACCGTCCGGCTGCCCAATCTGACGGATCGCGAAGCGCTCGCCTACCTAGCCGCCGGCGGTGTGCCGGAGGACCTCCGGGCAGCGGCCGTTGAACTGGCCAGAGGGCTGCCCCTGGCTCTGACGTTGGTGGTGGATGCCGTCGCACGCGGCGGCCGCGATGCGGTGGCCGCCGCCATGAACGACCCGGATCTGCTCCGATCGCTGGTCTCCTCCCTGCACGAGGCGGCGCCCGACGACCTGCACCGCCGGGCTCTGGACGTCTCGGCGCTGGCCCGGGTCACGGACGAGTCCCTCCTGCGCGCGACACTCGGGATCGATGACTCGGAGCGCGTCTTCGCTTGGCTTCGCCGGCTGTCCTGCATGGAGTCTGGGCCTCGGGGTCTCTATCCCCACGATCTCGCTCGCGAGGTGCTCGAGGCAGACCTCCGCTGGCGGGACGAACCTCGGCATCGCGAACTCAGCGGCCGGATTCTGGGTGACGTCTTTCGCCGGGCGGCAAGCGAACGAGGCCGCCCCCAGGACGAGGCCATCTACGACCTCTTCTTCACGCTGCGATTCGACCCCGTTCAGCGGCGGTACTGGGACTGGGAGACACTCGGCGCTGCCGTGGCAGAACCCGTCCGGCCGCACGATCGTTCTTCCGTCTTGTCGGTGGTGGCCGCACATGAGGGGGAGGAGTCCGCCGCGCTGGCCGCCCACTGGCTGGATCGCCAGCCGGCGGCCTTCAGCGTCTACCGCGTCCGAGGTGAGACGGCGGGAGTGATCTGCTGGCTATCGCTGGCGGACGCGGCACCAGCGGACATCCAGACGGATCCGGTCACTGCGGCTGCCTGGACGCACGTCCAGGCGCAGGCCCCCCTTGCTGCCGGTGCCGAGATCCTGCTGCTTCGGTTCCACCTCGATCGAGTGGCCGCCCAACGCCCCTCCCAGACCGTCAACCTGGTCTCTCTCCGGCACGTCCAGCTGGTGGCGAATCACCCCGCGCTGGTCTGGTCCTTCCTCGTCGTCACCGACCCGGCGTTCTGGGCCCCTCACTTCGAGGCGATCGACTTCGAGAGGGTCCGCGGCGGCGACGTCGCCATAGGCAATCGTCGCTTCTCGATCTTCGCGCACGATTTCCGGCACCCTAGCCCGCGCTGGGATGGCCTCCGCTCGACGCTCCCGCAGCCCGGCCCGCCCCTGGCCCGGAGCGCCTTCGAGGTGGCGGTGAAGCAGGCGCTGCGGAACTGCAATCGGCCCGACCTCCTGGGCCGGAACCCGCTTGCCGGGCTGCGGTGGGTCGATGAAGCCGGCGCAGGCGGCCCTGCCCTGCGGGCGGCCCTCGTCCAGGCTGCTGAGACGCTCCGCGGGCACCCCCGCGACGAGAAGCTGTACCGCGCCCTGGATCGCACCTATTTCCGGCCCGCGCCCACCCAGGAGCGGGCGGCCGAGCTGCTGGACCTGCCGTTCTCCAGCTACCGACGCCACCTCACTCAGGGGGTGGCCCGGGTCGTCGACGTGCTCTGGGAGCGCGAGCACCTGAGCAGAAACTGAACAGGTTCTGGGCTGGCAACTGAACAGCGAGCCACGGCACCTTACTTACCGACACAAGTGAGGAGGTGTTTGATTGGCAACCAGAGTTGGCGACCACGCGGTGGTGGTCGGTGGAAGCATCGCGGGCCTGCTGGCGGCCCGCGTGCTGGCGGAAACCCATGCCCGGGTGACGGTCGTCGAGCGCGACGCACTTCCGGCGGAACCCGCTCATCGGCGTGGCGTTCCCCAGGCCCGGCACGTGCACGGGCTGCTGCCGATGGGCCATCGGTTGCTGGAGGAGCTGTTCGAGGGCCTGACCGAAGAGTTGCTCGTCGCCGGGGCGCTGCCCGGTGACTCGCTGGGAAACGTTCGGTTGCTGCTCTCAGGGCAACGGCTGGCTCAGACCTCGAGCGGCGCGCCGGGACTGTTCCTCGGCCGGCCACTGCTGGAGGCCCACGTCCGCCGGCGAGTCCGCCAGGTGCCCAATGTCGTGATGCTGGATTGTCACAATGCCGTGGATCTGGTGACGACCCAGGACCGGCGGCGAGTGATCGGAATTCGTGTGCACGCGGCCCAGCCTGAGGGCATGCCGGAGACGGTGTGCAGCGACCTGGTCGTGGACGCGACCGGCCGAGGTTCGCGAACGCCAAAGTGGCTTTCGCAGCTCGGGTATCCGAACCCGCCCCGCGACGAGGTGCAGGTCGGCGTGCAGTACGCCAGCCGGCTCTTCCGGTTGCGACCGGAAGCGCTCGGCGGCGACAAGTTGGTGATCACCGGCGGCACCGCGACCCATCCGCGAGGTGGGGCGCTGGAGGCGATCGAGGGCGGCCGCCACCTCGCGTCAGTGGCGGGCGTGCTCGGAGACCGGCCCCCGGTCGAGCTCCCCGATTTCCTCCAGTTCTGCCGGACGCTCGCATTCCCGGACATGCACGACGCCCTCATCGACGCCACACCGCTCGACGGTGGGGCCAGGTTTGGTTACCCGTTCGACGTCCGTGTCCGGTACGAACGCGTGGAGCGGTTCCCCGCTGGACTGTTGGTGATCGGGGATGCGGTCTGCTCGCTCAATCCGACCTATGGGCAGGGGATGACGGTCGCCGCGCTGCAGGCTGTGGCGCTGCGGCGGATGCTGGCCCGGGGAGTCCACCCCGAGGCGGGCGGGTACTTCCACGAGATCGCCAAGGTCATCGATCCTGCCTGGGACGCCGCACTGTCCAACGACCTCGCCAATCCCGGGGTGGTTGGAAGGCGGACGTTGAGGATGCGGCTGGTCAATACGTACGTCGCGCAATTTCACGCCGCCGCGGCAGCCGACGCCGAGCTGGCACGTGCCTTCGTACGCGTGAACGGATTCCTTGACCCCCCGCAGACTCTCTTGCGGCCGGACCGCATGGCCCGGGTCCTGGCCACGTCCATCCGCACGCGCGCGAGCGCCCACCGCCGCTCGAGCGGCAGCATGACGTAGGCCCCCTCCGCACGAGTCGATCGCCCCGCTGGTGCACCAACGGGCCCGACGAGGGTCGGGAAAGCCCCGCTGGTGCACGTGCACCAACGGGCCCGACGAGGGTCGCGATGAGCCCCGGTGGTGCACCGACGGGGCAAGCGTCTGCCACCATGGGTTGCATGAGGTTGTCCCACATCCCCCTCCGGCTCGCCACCGGCCTGTTCATCCTCAACTCCGGGCTCGGGAAGCGAGACCTCGATCCGGCGCACGCGGAGCGCCTCCACGGCTCGGCCAAAGGCGCCTACCCGCTCCTGGCCGACCTCGAACCAGGCCAGTTCGCCGACCTTCTTTCCAAGGGCGAGATCGCGCTCGGAGCCGGTCTGCTGGCACCGTTCGTCCCCTCCGGCCTGGCGGGCGCGGCCCTGGCCGTGTTCTCGGGCTCGCTGCTGGGCATGTACCTCCGCACCCCGGCGCTGCACAAGGAGGGCAGCGTCGCCCCCTCGCCGCAGGGCGTCGCCATCGCCAAGGACGTATGGATGTTCGGAATCGGGCTGGCGCTGGTGATCGACGCGCTGACGCCCCGCCGGCGCCGGCGTCGGTACAATGTGCGTTCGCTGGCGCGGTAGCTCAGGCGGTTAGAGCGACGGACTCATAACCCGTAGGTCGGTGGTTCGAGCCCACCTCGCGCCACCAACAACCCCCCTCGCGGCGGTCGCTCAGGTGCCGCTGCCCGGAGTCCGGTTCGAGCCCGCGGCCGGTCCGGTGCTGGTGGCGCTGTCGGGGGGGCCCGACTCGACCGCCCTGCTGCTCTGGCTGTGCACGCACGGTGCCCAGGTGGTCGCGGCCCACTTCGACCACGCCCTGCGGCCCGAGTCGGCGATCGAGGCGGAGGAGGTGCGGGGGTTCTGCGCCGCGCTCGGGCTGGCTTGCCTGGTCGAGCGTCGAGCGGCGCCGATGCCCCCGGGGTCGCGGCAGGCCGCCGCCCGCGACCTCCGGCTGGCGTTTCTGGACCGTGCCGCCGACCGGGTGGATGCGGGCACCGTGGCGGTCGCGCACACGGCGGACGACGTAGTAGAGGGCGTCCTGCTCCACCTGCTGCGCGGCGCCGCCCTTCCTGGCCTCCGCGGGATGCCGCCGCGCCGGGGCCGCATCGTCCGTCCCTTCTGGGGCGTATGGCGCCGCGACATCGAGGCCTACCTCCGCGCGGCCGGGGTGACGCCGCTCCGCGATCCCTCCAACCAGGACCTCGAGCATTACGCCCGCGTGCGCGTACGCGCCCAGCTGCTACCCGCGCTCCGGTCGCGACTGCCCGGAGTGGACCTGAGGGTGTGGCGCGTGGCTCTACGCGCGGTGGCGTGGACCGAGGAGTTGGAGGCGGCCGCGCGCGAGTGCGGGCCCTGGCTGGAGCGCCTCATCGGGGCGACCCCGGCGGTCCGCGGCGAGGTCTACCGCCAGCTTCACGGGGACCTCCCCGCGCTCGACCGGCGGCAGCTCCAGGAGGTGGACCGGCTGGTGCTGCATGGCGCCACCGGCGACGGCCTTGACCTGCCGGCGGGGAGGCTGTGGCGGGATCGCGACCGGCTGGTGCTGGAGCCCGGTCCGCCCGTCCCGACCGTGCTCCCCCGCCCGCGCGTCCGCTGGTGTGAGGGCTGCGGGCTCGGCATCGCCGACGCCGTCCATCTCCGGCCCGGTGCCGGCCCGCCCGCCGTGCGGACCGTGCACCGCCGTCCGGGATTGCGGATGCGACCGGCGGGCGGGCAGGGGACCCGGAAGCTCCAGGACCTGCTCGTCGATGCCGGGGTGCCCCGGCGCCACCGTGACGCGCTCGCTCTCCTCTGTGAGACGGGCGCGGCGGGCCGGCTGCTCTGGGTCCCCGGGGTGGCCCGCGCCGAGGCTCTCACGGTCCCCACCGCGCTGCCCGGATGGCATGTCAGCCTCGACCCAGACCCCCGATCGGGGGCGGAGGAATGACAAAAGGGTGATGGTAGTATCAAGGCTCATCACCACCCTCAGGAGCCTCAACCTTTGAACCGAATTCCGCGGTCCGCGGTGTTCTACCTGGCGCTTGTCGTCCTGTTCGGCCTCATCTTCTGGTTCTTCTATCAGTCGTTGAACGGCAGTGGCAGCAGGGGCAACGGCTGGAGCTACGCCACCGCCATCCAAAAGATCGAGAGCGGGCAGGTCACGAACGCACAGATCGGAACCTCGACCGCCACCTTGACAGACAAGAGCCAGACGCAGCATGACGTGACGCTGCCACCCACCGGCGAGGGAGACAACGGCTTCCTCACGCAGACCCTGGTCAAGCACCACGTCGAATTCAGTTTCTCCAGCTCCAGCGGCGCCGGGTTCCTGGAGGCGATCATCCCGAACCTGATCGTGCTCGTGGTCCTGGGCATCTTCATGTGGTACGTCCTGCGCCAGACGCAGAGCGGTAACAACCAGGCGATGTCGTTCGGGCGCTCGCGCGCGCGCATGATCTCGGGTGACAAGCCGTCGGTGACGTTCGCCGACGTCGCCGGCGTCGACGAGGCGAAGCAGGAGCTGGCCGAGGTGGTCGAGTTCCTGAAGTACTCGGAGAAGTTCGTCGCCCTGGGCGCCAAGATCCCCAAGGGTGTGCTCCTGGTCGGGCCTCCCGGCACCGGCAAGACACTGCTCGCGAAGGCGGTCGCGGGCGAAGCCGGGGTCCCCTTCTTCAGCATCTCCGGGTCCGAGTTCGTGGAGATGTTCGTCGGGGTGGGCGCCAGCCGCGTCCGCGATCTCTTCGACCAGGCCAAGAAGAACTCGCCCTGCATCGTGTTCGTGGACGAGATCGACGCCGTCGGGCGCCAGCGGGGCGCCGGGCTCGGAGGCGGCCACGACGAGCGCGAGCAGACGCTCAACCAGCTCCTGGTGGAGATGGACGGCTTCGACACCAACACGCAGGTCATCGTGATCGCGTCCACCAACCGGCCGGACGTCCTGGACCCCGCGCTGCTGCGCCCGGGCCGCTTCGACCGCCACGTCACGCTGGACCGGCCGGATGTCCGCGGCCGCCGCCAGATCCTCGACGTTCACTCTCGCGGCAAGCCGCTCGACTCTACGGTCGACCTCGATGTCCTGGCGCGTCAGACGCCCGGCTTCAGCGGCGCCGACCTGGCCAACCTGATCAACGAGGCGGCGATCCTCGCCGCCCGCCAGAACAAGAAGACGGTCGGGATGCCCGAGCTGGAGGAGTCGATCGCGCGCGTGATCGCGGGGCCGGAGCGAAAGAGCCGGCGGATCTCCGAGCGCGAGAAGGAGATCATCGCCTACCACGAGGTCGGGCACGCGCTCGTGATGCGGGCGCTTCCGCTCTCCGACCCGGTCCACAAGGTGACGATCATCAGCCGGGGCATGGCGTTGGGCTGGACCATGAGCCTCCCCACCGAGGACCGCTACCTGGTCAGCAAAGAGGAGCTGAAGCAGCAGATCGCCGGCATCATGGGGGGCCGCGTCTCCGAGGAGCTCGTATTCGGGGACGTGACCAGCGGCGCCGAGAACGACATCCAGAAGGCGACCCAGACCGCTCGCCGGATGGTCACCCAGTGGGGCATGTCGGACCGCGTGGGCACCGTGATGATGGGCACCAAGGACGAGCAGGTGTTCCTGGGTCGCGACCTCGGCGAGCAGCGAAACTACTCCGAGGAGCTGGCGGCGGTGATCGACGAGGAGGTGAAGTCGATCATCTCCCACGCCTACGACACCGCCAAGAAGATCCTGACCGAGATGCGACCCCAGATGGACCGCGTGGTGGAGCGGCTGAAGGTGGTCGAGACCATCGACGCGTCCGAGCTGGAGGCGATCGTCCAGGGCACTCAGATCCCGGCCTTCAACACGGAGGTCTCTTAGGCACGCCGGGCGCCAGGACCAGGGAAGGCTTGCCGGCAAAGGGCCCCATTGACCGCAGTCGTCGCGGCTGCTGCCCGGCAAACGGCCCCTCCGGAAGTGGGTTCCAGGGGCCGGCGCGAACTGGCACGTCCGCAGGTGCTGGTATGCTTCTAACTTGTCGCGGTCTGCGCTTTTACCGGCCGTCCGTGGCGCCACTAATTCCTAAGGGGGCTTACCTACTTTGTCCGACGACGCAGCGGTCATGACCGAAGAGCGCGACACTTCGGAAATGACCATGGAGGACTTCCTCCGATCCGATGAGGACGCGTTCGGCACGCCCAAGCACGGTGACATCGTCGACGGTGTCGTGGTGCGGGTGGACGCCGACGAAGTCTTGGTCGACATTGGAGCGAAGGCTGAGGGAACCATATCCGGGAAGGAGCTGGGGTTCCGGGGCGACCCCGATACCGAGCTCTCCCCCGGCGACCGCCTGAAGGTCTTCGTCCTCCAGCCCGAGAACGACGAGGGCAACGTCGTCCTCAGTCTTCGTCGCGCCCGTGCCGAGACCACCTGGCTCGAGGCGGCGGAGAAGCAAGAGGCGGGAGAGACGCTGAACGCCGAGGTCCGCGAGCAGAACAAGGGTGGCCTGATCGTCAACGTCCTCGGCCTGCGCGGCTTCCTGCCCTCATCGCAGGTCGGGCGCCTGTTCGCCAGCAATCTGGAGGCCCTCGTCGGAGAGCGGATCCCGGTCAAGATCCTGGAGGTCAACCGGAAGCGCAACCGGCTCATCGTGAGCCAGAAGGCGGCCGAGGACGAGGATCGCGCCAAGCGGCGTGAGGACCTGTTCCAGCATCTCCAGGTCGGCGACGTGGTCACCGGTGCCGTGTCCGGCCTGACCAGCTACGGAGCTTTCGTCGACATCGGCGGCGCCGACGGGCTGATCCACATCTCGGAGCTGAGCTGGGATCGCGTCAGCAAGGTTACCGATGTGTTGACTCTGGGCCAGGAGGTCGAGGTCAAGGTGATCAAGCTCGACCACGAAAACAACCGCATCTCGCTGTCGCTGCGCCAGCTCCAGCAGGACCCCTGGGACGTGCTGGTCCAGACGGTTCCGGTCGGCTCGGTGATCGACGCCGTGGTCACGAAGACCAAGAAATACGGCGCCTTCCTCCAGGTCCGGCCGGGCATCGAGGGCCTGCTCCACATCTCGGAGCTGAGCTGGGACCACGTCGAAAAGACGGAGGATCTCCTCAAGGTCGGCGACCAGGTGCAGGTGAAGGTGATCGGCGTCGACACCGCGCGGAGACGGGTCTCCCTGAGCCTCAAGCAGCTGACCTCGGGGCCGGGCTACCGCCGCTCGCGCAACGAGATGGGCGACCGCTGGGACTTCGGCTAGACCACGATCGAACCAAAGGGCGCGGCCTGCGGGCCGCGCCCTTTCGTTTTACCGTCCAACGTCAGGTCGACATGCGGTCACCGATCCCGCGAGTATGTGCCAGTGCCCCGCTGGTACGATAGCCAGCATTCGGATGGTATTCCAGAGAACCGATCACAACGCTCGGGACCGAGGCGTAGCCATGAGGAGGTGGTCGTGACGGCCGCCAAGAACGATCAAGCCGCCCGCGACAACGACGGCGAGTCGCCGGCGCCGACCGTCAAGGGGCGGCCCACCGATCCGGTGGCGATCGGGTTGGACACCCCGCTCTACACGCTGAGCGTGGCCGCGGAGCTGCTGGATACGCATTCCCGGACGCTGATGATGTATGAGCATCTGGGGCTGATCAAACCGCGCAGGACCCCGACCAACCGGCGCCGGTACACGCAGCGCGACCTGCTCAAGCTCCGCGCGATCCAGACGCTGACCCGGCAGCACGGTGTCAACCTGGCCGGTGCCCGCTACATCCTGCCCATGCTGAAGACGCTCCGCGAGGCCGAGCTGGCTGCTCCGGAGGCGCTGTCGGACGTGGACGTCGCCGAACTCGACGTCTGACCGCCCGACACGCTCGCACCCGTAACCAGCCGGGGGCGCGCGCGTTAGCACACTTGTCTTGGGTGGGGGAAACTACACTGAGCCAGGTGTGATGCAGAGCGAAGAACTGCTCCAACGAAGCCGCCGCCTGGCTGAGGAGCAGGCCGGCGTGCTGGGTGGTGAGCTCCCGGCTGCTCACCTGCAGGCGGGGGAGGACGTGGAGAGCCCCTACCTGGAAGACGCGGAGCACTGGGTGTCCGTGTATCAGGAGCTGGTGCAGTTCAAGCGGGACCTGCTGCGCGAGATCGACGAGCACGTGGTCGACGCCGACCATGTGCAGTCGGAGCAGGAGATGGGACGCGACCGCCGCGCCGCGGCGCTCGAGCTGGAGCGCATCCAGCTGCATCTCGACTACTGGGTTGGGCGGCAAGACGAGCTGCGCGGGCACCACGTCGCCGGCTAGGTCGCGACGCCGCCGTTTCCCGGGAATGCCGCGCTAAAACGCGTCCGGTAGGCCCGGTCTGCCGGGAAGCGGCCGCCTGAGTCAGCCGGTGGACGAGGCCCCGGTACCCCGCCTGCCTGCCGCCTGGCCCCGTTTGACTCGCTGCCGCTGCGGTTCCACCGTGTACCGGGGGTCCCGCGCCGACGCCATCCCCGCCTCGAAGACCCCGAACCGCAGACAGGCCGAGCCGACGAGGAGGGCCGCTCCCGCCACCGCCGCGCCCGCCCGGCTCCGTTTCGCGAACACCGCCGACGCCACCGCGCCTCCCGCCGTCAGACCTCCGGCGATCTTCATCAGCCTTCCGGCGCGACCCTTGCCGTAGGCCTCGCCGCTGAGCCCTGTGCCGCGCTCGGTGAGCTGACTGAGCGCCACCTCCGCGAGGCCGGCGACAGCGCCCAGGCGGCGCACGGGCGCCGACTCGTGGCGCGGCGCGCTCAGCAACCCCAGGCCTGCGGCGGCGGATGCACCCGAGGCTACGAAGAGGAAGGGCAGGGTTCGGCGGGCGTCGTGCCACGCGGGGACCGCGGTGTTGGAGAACAGCACGCCGGTGTAGGCGCCGACCGCAGGCCCGAGCGCCGCCGCGCCCGCGGTTCCGGCCGCGCCCGCCACTGGCAGCAGTCCCGTTATGTCGCTCGCGGCGGCCGTGAAGGCGGCGGGCGCGAAGGCGGTCAGCAGCCAGGTGCCGATGTTCATCGGCGAGGTCGGCTTGACGACCCGGAGCATGTTGAGGAATCGGGACGGCCGGCCAAGGTCGTGGATCAGCGCCACCAGCGAGAGCGCAATGCCTCCCGCGGCGCCGATCTTGCTGGCCCGGGCCAGCACCGGCCGCCCGCTGGCGTGGGCCCCGGCGGCGACGACGGAGGCGGCGCCGGCGAGCCCGCCCAGGAAAAGGTAGCCAGGGATGTCAGGGACGGTCCACACGGGTGGGTTCAGGATCGGTTGACCGTAGTAGGAGGAGAAGGTGGCCTCCGGCACCATCATCTCCTCTCTCTGGCGCCGTCCCCGCATCTGACCGCGCGCGCCGCGCACGTTGACGCCGGTGGTCGCTTCGCGGCCTGGGCGTACGTTCCGGACACCTTCACGTGTCACCTGATCGGTGCTCCCACCGCCCGGCTCGCTCATCGCCGTCCCCCCAGAAACAGGGCCGCGATCCCGAGCGCCATGCCCGCAGCCGCCACCGCCGCTCGCCGCCAGGACGCGGGCAGGTCCCGGGTGGTGGCGACCGGGTCTGGCGGCAGTCCGTAGGTCTCGGGACGGTCGAGCAGGAGGAAGAAGGCGCCGTTCCCGCCCACGCCGTCCTGACTGTCGTGGCCATAGAGCTGGGCATCCGTGACCCCCGCCTCCTGCAGCTGCCGCAGCCGCACCTCGCCGCGTTCCCGGAGCTCGTCGAGCGGCCCGAACTGGATCGACTCGGTCGGACAGGCTTTGGCGCAGGCCGGCTCCTCGCCCACCTTGAGGCGGTCGTAGCAGAGGGTGCACTTGAAGACGCGGCCGTCCTCCTGCCGCTGGTCGATCACGCCGTAGGGGCAGGCGGGAACGCAGTAGCCGCAGCCGTTGCAGACGTCCTCCTGCACGACGACGGTCCCGAACTCGGTCCGGAACAGCGCGCCCGTCGGGCAGACGTCGAGGCAGGGCGCCTCGGTGCAGTGCTTGCACACGTCCGACGCCATCAGCCACCGCAGCCCGCCCCCCTCCGCTGGTGCTTCACCCCCGGAGACCTGCTGCGCCAGCGGCTTGCGCTGCTCGATGAAGGCGACGTGCCTCCAGGTGTCCGCGCCCAGCCCCTGGGTGTTGTCGAAGGACATGCCGGTCAGCTTTAGGCCGTCCTCGGGGATCCGGTTCCACTCCTTGCACGCCACCTCGCAGGCCTTGCAGCCGATGCAGACTGAGGTGTCGGTGAAGAACCCCATCCGCGGTGGTGGGTTGCGGTGCCCGCTTGCCTCGGCGGGGCGGGGTCCGTTGGCGAAGATGTCCTGCCGGTGCTGGCTCATCGTGCCACCTCACGCCCGGTGTCAGCGGTGATGCCGGCGCGCTGCCGGTAGGCCTCGACGAGCTGCTCGCGTTCCGGACCGCGTGGCCGCCGCCCAGGCCGGATGTCGACGGTGAGGGCCTTCACCTCTTGGATGTGCACGTTGGGATCGAGCGCCACCGAGGTCAGCTCGTTGACGGCGTCGCCGGTGGTGTACCCGTTGGGCCCCCAGTGGAACGGGAGCCCGATCTGATGGATGACCCGGCCGCCGGCCCGGATCGGAGCCATCCGGTCCGTGACCAGCACCCGCGCCTCGATCGCGTTGCGGGCGCTGATGATGGTGGCCCAGCCGAGGTGCTCGAGGCCGCGCTCGCGGGCCAGCTCGGGGGAGATCTCGCAGAAGAACTCCGGCTGCAGCTCGGCCAGGTACGGCGACCAGCGGCTCATGCCGCCGGCGGTGAACTGCTCCGTCAGCCGGTAGGTGGTCGCCACGTAGGGGTAGACCTCCCCGCCGGGCTCGCCGCCGCTCGGCTGATAGCGGTTGAGGTCGTGTGAGAACAACTGCCGGACCGGATTCCGCCGCTGGCTGTAGAGCGCGTTGGGGAGGGGCGACTCCTCGGGCTCGTAGTGGGTGGGGAGTGGACCGTCGGTGAGGCCCGCCGGCACGTACAACCAGCCCCGGCCGTCGGCCTGCATGATGAAGGCGTCGGTGCCGGACAGCGCTTCGGGCCCGCGCGCGCCTTCCGGGGGCTGGAAGTCGGGTGCTTTCTGAGGTGGGAAGTCGGGCACGTCGTGGCCCGTCCACTTGCCCTCCTTGGCGTCCCACCAGATCAACGACTTACGCTCGCTCCAGGGCTTGCCATCGGGGGCCGCCGAGACGCGGTTGTAGAGGATGTGGCGGTTGGCGGGCCAGGTCCAGGCCCACTCCGGTCCCAACCAGTTCTGTTCCCGCCAGGACTTCCGGCGCGCGGCTTGGTTGACCCCGTCGGCGTAAACCCCGCAGTAGATCCAGCAGCCACAGACGGTGGAGCCGTCGCCCTTCAGTTCCTCGTAGCTGGAGAGGGGCTTTCCGTCCTGGTCCCACCCGCTCATCTCCGCCAGCACCGCCTCGGCACTGGGCTCTGCGATCGGCCCCTCGGTGGGGTACTCCCAGCGCAGGTCCAGGATCGGGCGGTCCATCTCGTCCTGCGAGCCGCTCAGGCGCTCTCTGATCTTGAGCCCCAGGTGGTACATGAACCAGAGGTCGCTGCGCGCGTCGCCCTCCGGCTCCTGCGCCTCGAAGTGCCACTGGAGCAGGCGGTTGGTGTTGGTGAAGCTGCCGTTTTTCTCGGTGTGGGCGGCAGCCGGGAAGAAGAAGACCTCGGTCGCGATGTTCTCGGTGCGCATCTCGCCGCTCTCGATCTCGGGGCCGTCTTTCCACCAGGTGGCCGACTCGATGAGGGAGAAGTCGCGGACCACCAGCCAGTCCAGGTTCGCCATCCCGAACCGCTGCAGCCGGGTATTGGCCGACCCGACGGCAGGGTTCTCACCCATCAGGAAGAATCCTTTGCAGGTCCCCGCCACCTGCGCCAGCGCCGTGTCGTACGTTCCGTGACTGCCCGTGAGGCGGGGAATGTAGTCAAAGCAGTAGTCGTTCTCCCCCGTCGCCGCGTCGCCCCAGTACGCCTTGAGGAGGCTGACCAGGTAGGCGCGCATGTTCGCCCAGTAACCCTTCTCGGTCTCCTCTCCCCGCACGTAGTCCTCGAGCGATTCGTGCGACTGCGCGTGGGGCATGGGGAGGTAGCCGGGCAGCAGGTTGAAAAGCGTGGCGGTGTCGGTGGAGCCCTGGATGCTGGCGTGGCCACGCAGCGCCTGGATTCCACCGCCGGGCCGACCGATGTTCCCGAGCAGGAGCTGCAGCACGGAGGCGGCGCGGATGTACTGCGCGCCCACCGTGTGCTGCGTCCACCCCACCGCGTACACGAAGGCGCTGGTGCGATCGGGTCCGGAGCTGTCGGCCAGGATCTGACAGATCTGCTCGAAGAGCTGGGTCGGGATGCCGCAGATCTCGTGTACGGCCTCGGAGGTGTAGCGAGCGTAGTGGCGCTTTAGGATCTGGAACACGCAGCGCTCGTGCTGCAGCGTGGGGTCCGTCTCCGGCGTTCCGCGCATGGCCGCCCCACCCGACCCGTGCGACTCCGAGTGCCCGGCCTGGATGGTCTTCCGGGTCTGCTCGCGCTCGCCGGCGGCGGACTGCACCTCCATCCCCTGGTACTGCCAGGTGGAGGTGTCGTAGTGACCGGACTCCGCGTCCAGGCCGCTGAAGAGCCCGTCACCGTCCTCGGTGTCGCTGAACTCTTCCTTCACGATGGTGGCCGCGTTGGTGTAGTGGAGGACGTACTCCTTGAACCAGCGGTCGTGGGTCAGGACCCAGTTGATGATGCCGCCCAGGAACGCGATGTCGGTCCCGGCGCGGATGGGCACGAAGATGTCGGCGAGGGCGCTGGTACGGCTGAAACGGGGGTCGACGTGGATCACCGTGGCCCCCCGTGCCTTCGCCTCCATCACCCACTGAAAGCCGACCGGGTGGGCCTCGGCGAAGTTGGAACCCTCGATCATGATGCAGTCAGAGTGCTGCAGGTCCTGCATGCAGGTGGTGGCGCCGCCCCGCCCGAACGAGGTGCCGAGGCCCGCGACCGTGGAGCTGTGGCACACGCGGGCCTGGTTCTCCACTTGCACCACGCCGAGCGCGGTGTGCAGCTTCTTGATCAGGTAGTTCTCTTCGTTGTCCAGCGTGGCGCCGCCCAGGCTGGCGATGCCCAGCGTGCGCCGTACCCTGTGGCCGTCCTGCTCCCAAGCCCAATTCTGACGTCGGGTCTCGATCACACGATCGGCCACCATGCCCATCGCGGTGTCGAGATCGAGACGTTCCCACTCAGTGCCGTGGGGACGGCGGTAGAGAACCGAGTGCTCCCGCGCCGGCCCGGTCGTGAGCTGGAGGGTGGCCGCCCCTTTCGGACAGAGCCGGCCCCGGCTGATCGGTGAGTCGGGGTCGCCCTCGATCTGCACCACCTTCTCGTCTTTGACGTAGACGTTCTGCGCGCACCCCACTCCGCAGTACGGGCAGACCGACTTCACCACCCGGTCGGCGGTCGCGGTGCGCGGCTGCAGCCGTGCACTCTGAGCCGACTCGGCGGCGGTGCCCCGAGCGAAGCGGTCCTCCCCGCGCAGCTGCCGGAGCAGCGGCCACCGGTGCGGTCCCCTGGGTGCCCGTCCGTCGCTGTGATCCATCGCCGCTAGGCGTGCTGATCGGTGGCGTGCTTCGCGCTCAACTTTTGAGCCGCGTGCTCCGCCAGCTCGAGCGCGTGCTTCTCCTGGCTCAGAGTCGAGTCGATGAGCCCTACCGCGTCCTGGTTGCCCTGCGCGTCAGCCATCGCCCGCAGCGCCTCGTAGGTCGCGATCTCCGCGTGCTCGGTGGCGGCGGCGGCGGTCGCGACGACCAGGTCTCGCCGGTCCTCGCTGGTCCTCGACTTGAGCTCGCTGTGGGTCTGGGTGAGGCCGTCCATGACCGGGTTGTGCCCGGGAGATGGTTGCGCTCCGAAGCACTCGAAGAGCCGCTCCACGTTGCGAACATGCTCGCGGGTCTCCTCAAGGTGGTGTGAGAGGCTTTCCTTCAGGGTCTGGTCGTGCGCCTCTTCGATGAGCTGGGGGATGGTGCTGACCAAGGTGTGCTCGGTGGCCAGGGCGGCTCCCAACAGCGTGGGGAAGGGCTCGGCCGGCATCTCTGGGTCCCCTCCGACCGCCTTGTTGAACACCTTCTTCATCGGATCCTCCGTGCCTGCGAGGATGGCCCCTAACTTGATAGTGATCGTATCACCAAACACAGATCGTCTTCACCTTCGAGAACCGGCTCTCTGGCCAGCGAGTCGCGGTCCTGGCCGCCGACGGCGTGGAGCGGGTGGTGGAGGAGGCCGGCTCACGCCTGACGGGACCATTCTGAATGGTGAATGTGATATCGGCGGTATAATCAACGATTGATCTACGGCGGCTGACTCAAAGGAGGAAGCACAGATGCCAGGTCGCAGAGGAATGCCGGACACGATCAAGCGCTCCGACAAGAAGGCGCAGCGAACGTGGCAGGAGACGCACGACAGCGCGATCGAACAGTATGGGGAAGGACGGCGCGCGCAGCAGACGGCGTACGCGTCGCTGAAGCACGGCTATGAGAAGGTGGGCGACCACTGGGAGGCGAAAGCCCACAAGGGTCCGTCGGATTCACGGGCGGCCCGCGGATGGAATGAGCCCGGCGGCCACACCCACGGCGGCGTGAACGTGAATCAGCCCAAGGAAGTACTGATGGAGCGGGCGCGCTCGCTGGAGATCCGCGGTCGCTCCCGCATGAGCAAGGAGGAGCTCGCCGACGCCATCGCCAGGCGCCAGTAACGCGAGCCGGAGGAGATCGGCATGAGCCTCGGTGTGGTCGATGAGAAGGCACTGTTGGACGGCATCGTCCGGCGCACCGGGCTCTCCCGCGATGAGGCCCGCCAGGCGGCCACGGTGATCGCCGGCGAGCTGGGCGAGGCGCTGACCTGGGGCGAGGCGTCCAACGTCGCTGACCGGCTGTCGGGCGAACCGGCGCGCGCGATGCGCGACGCCGCGGCGACCACGGGAGGCTCGAACCGGTACAGCCCCGAGATGTTTTTGCGCATCATCGGCGAACGGCTGGGCACCGACACCGCCGGCGCCGAGGTGCGTGTGGTGGCGGTGTTGCTGGCGCTGCGGGAGCTGCTGCCAAGGGACCGGTTCGCGGCCATCGTGGAGGAGCTACCCAACCACGGGGCTTTGCTGGGCGGTCCGGTGGAAGGTCGCGCTCGACCCGACGAACCTCCCGCCGGCGGGACACGGGCGGAACAGTGAGACCCGTTGGTGCACCAAGAGCGCCTGAGCTCCGGGCAGGCAAACCAGGCGATTGCTGCACCAACGGCCCACGGATGACCGTCACTACGCCGGCAAGCGACCGTCGGCGCCGCTCCGGCCAGGCGGCTCTTCGAGCAGGAGTAGGTCCTCTTCCACCGCGACCGGCAGCGCTCGACGCTCGTGGGCGATCCAGCGCCAGTCCAGGGCCGCCATCGCGAGCGCGGCGGCCGCGTCGCGGGGCCGGCTCTTGCTGACCAGCGCCAGCGTGCGCCGGGCGGCCGACGCCGGTCGCCGGCGCAGCCAGGTCACCCAGAGCTGGTTGCGCAACTCGGTGCGGGACCGGAAGCGGGGGGCCCGGCGCTCCGGAAAGTGGTGGGCGACGATGTCCTCCGCGTAGATCAGCTCCCAGCCCGCCGCGCGCAGGTCGAGGGCCAGCAGCTCCTCCTCGCCGCCGACGCCCAGACGCTGCTGGAATCCGCCCGCCTCCCAGAACGCCTTCCGGCGCACGATAGCGGCGCAGGCCAGGAAACCGAGCACCCGTGGCCCGGGAAGGTCGGCCAGCGGCGGCAGGGGGCTGACGGCCATGACGGCGGAAACAGGGTCCAGCCGGCCTTGGGGCTCCACCAGCACCCGGCCCGCGACCAGTCCCAACCGGGGATGGCGCTCGAACATCCCCTCGGCCGCGGGCAGGGCGGCCGGCTCCCACCAGGAGTCGTCGTCGCAGAACGCCACCAGGTCGGTATCGAGGCGGCGGACGCCGCGATTGCGGGCGGCGCCGCCCTGGTTGGTGCCCAGGGCCAGCACCTGGACCCAGGGGTGCTGCTCGTGCACCGCCAGACAGGTGTCGTCGGTGGACCCGTTGTCCACCACCACCACCGGGGGGTGACCAGGGAGCGGGCGCAGGTGGTCCAAGGTCTCCAGGAGCCGCTGCCGCCGGTTGCGGGTGACGATCACCACCCCGATGGTCACGCGGCGCCTCGCGACGCGTCCCGAATACGAGCCAGCGCACCGATCACCTCGTCGGTGGTGATGGCGAGCAGTCCGGGGTCGGGCGTGGTGCCGAGCGGGTCCCCGGTCCTGCCCTTCCACAGGACCAGGTGGCGGCGTCCGGGCGGGGGTCCCCAGCGCTCCGGCGGCGAGGGTCCGAACAACAGCACCGAGGGCCGGTCCAGCGCCGTCGCCAGGTGGGCCACACCGGTGTCGCCGCACACCACCCGACCGGCGGCGGCCACGGTCCCCGCCAGATCGAGCACGTTCGACGGCCGGCGGACGCAGGCCTGAGGCAGAGCGGCGCGGCACCGCACCTCTTCGGCGAGGGTCTCCTCGCCGGCGCCGCAGGTGATGAGGACCGGGCGTCCGCGCCGAACCTCGGCGCGGGCGACCTGGGCCCAGCGGTCTGCCGGCCAGCGCCGGGCCGCCGCCTTGGCACCCGGGTGGAGCAGCGTGGTCCCATCGGGAACCGCGACCGGCGGCAACCGCTCGGGATCGAGGAAGAGGTCGCCCGGGTCGGCCTCGATGTCGAAGGCCCGCAGCAGCCGGCACCAGCGCTCGACCTCATGCTCCTGCTCGCGCCAGACGGGGCCGGACGCGCTCTCTCCAATCGCCGGGTGCCGGAAGGCGAGCAGCCGGTCTGGGGCGGTCGCCAGCAGCAGCCGGTGGCTCTCGGGTCCCCGCCCGTGGAGGTTGACGGCGACCTCCGGGTGCCGGCAGTCGACAGAGCCCGCCAGGTCGGACACCGGAAGCACCGCGTCGAGGTCGACGGCGGCGTGGGCGAGGGGTGCCAAGGTGGCGGGCGCGGCCAGGAGCCGGGTGGCCCGCGGGAAGGCGGTCGCGAGAGCGCGCAACGCGGGGATCACGGTCAGCAGGTCACCGAGTCCGAGCGCGCGCAGCGCGACCACGGTCCGGCGAGGGCTCATGGCCAGGAGGGTTCGGTGGCGCGGGCGATCACCAGCTCGCGGACCTCGCAGCCGGCCGGCTGCTCGAGCGCGAAGAGCACGGCCTCGGCTACGTTGCGCGGGTCGTTGAGGTCGGCGTCGGGTCCGGGCCGGTACCGCGCGTCGCGGTCGTCGAAGAAGTGGGTCGCCATGCCGCCCGGGATCAGGAGCGTGACGCCGACACGCCCCGCCAGCTCGGCGGCCAGGGACTGTGTGAAGCCCACCATCCCGAACTTGCTGGCGCAGTAGGCGGTGGCTTCGGGAAGGGCCCTGCGGCCGAGCGTGGAGGCGACCGTCACCACCCGGCCACCGCCGGCCTCCAGATGCGCGATGGCGGCGCGGATGACGGCCGCGTTCCCGAGCAGGTTGACCGCGATCACCCGCTCCCAGGCTTGCGGATCCGTACTCTCCAGCGGTCCGCAAGCGTCGATTCCGGCCGCCGCCACCACGCCCACCAGGTGACCCGGAAGGTGATGACATATGTTCTCGACCAGGGTCTCGACGCGCCGGGTCTCAGCCAGGTCCACGACCTCGTGGTGGAACTCCTCGGCCGGCTTGCGGTCGAGGACCACCGGGTGGCCGCCTCGCTCACGGATGGCGGTCGCGACGGCGCGTCCGAGCCCGGAGGCGCCACCGGTCACGATCACGGAGTCAGTTGCCTGCATCAAGCGCCATCTCCTCGATCAGTCGCGTGGTGGAGTGTCCGTCCAGGTGGGGGAGCAGCATCACCTCGCCGCCCCAGCTCCGGAGCACCTCCCGCTCGGGGAGCGGGCGACCCCGGTACTCGCCTCCCTTGACGAAGAGGTCGGGCCGCAGACGGCGCAGCGTTTCCGCCGGGGTCGGCTCGTCGAAGATCGCCACCGCATCCACCCAGCGCAGTGAAGCCAGCACCCGGGCCCGGTCGACCTCGGAGTTCAACGGGCGTCCCGCTCCCTTCAAGGCGCGGACGCTGTGGTCCGAGTTGACAAGAACGATGAGGGCGTCGCCCAGCCCGCGGGCCGCCTCCAGCATCCGGACGTGGCCCGCGTGAAGGACATCGAAACAACCGCCGGTCGCCACCACCCGGCCCCCGCCCGCCCGGACGCGTTCAGCGACACCCAGCGCTGCGTCCAGCCCGTCCGCGGTCGGGCAGACGGGCCGGCCCGGCGATGCGTCACGCCACCTGGCTGCCGCCCCTCCCTCAGCCACGAATTCCGATGCGCGCGCTACCGCGGACTCGATCGCCTCCTCGACGCTGGCCCCGGCCGCCAGCAGGCAGCCGGCGGATACGGCGAGGCTGTCGCCGGCCCCGCAGGGGTCGCCGTCCGCCACCAGCGGCGCGGGGACACGGAGCGGCGTGTCGTCGCCGGTGACGAGGACCGCCCCGTCCGCCCCCAGGGTGATCGCCACCGCCTCGACCCGCCAGGTTCGGCGCAGCTCGCGGGCCCGGTGGGCGGCTTCCACCGTGTTCCTGCCGACCAGGCCCGACTCCCGGCGGTTGGGGGTTGCCAACCTCACCCCGGGGACCGGATCCGGCCCTCGCGGATGCGGGTCCCAGAGGACTGGAACCCGTGGCGTGACCCGGCGGAGGGCGGCCCGCACCCCCGGCACGGCCGCCATTCCGTAGCCGTAGTCGGAGACCACGACGGCGCCGCTGTCGCGGATCGCCTTCTGCACCCTGCCGCTCTCAGGTAGGGGACCCGGCCGGCCGGGTGCCTCGCTTCGATCGAGGCGGAGCAGCGTTTGGCCCGCGGCCCGCACGCGGAGCTTCTCGGGCGTCTTTCCCGCGCGGCCCAGGTCCAGTACCTCCACCCCGGCGTCCTCCAACAGACGGCGTAGACGGTGGCCGCCCTCGTCGTCGCAGAGCGCGGTCAGAAGGCGCACCGGCTGGCCGGAGCGGACGGCGAGGCAGGCGGCCAGGCCCGCGCCGCCCGGACGCGGGACTGATCTCAGTCCATCCACCACCGGGACCGGGGCATCCGCCGCCAGTCTTTCGACGCGGCCTTCCAGGTCCTGGTCGAGGACCGCGTCCCCGACGACCAGGATCGGTTTCATCGTTCAACCTCCGTCGTCAGCACCTGGTCCCAGTCGCGGAGAAAGCGGTCCAGCCCGTAGCGCGCGAGTGCGTACTCGCGGGCACGGTGCCCGATCTCCCGGGCCCGGTCGGGTTCGCGCCGCAGCAGCTGGACCGCCTCCCGCAGCGTGGCCGGATTGGTGGAGACCACCCCGCAGCCGGTGGGCACCGCCTCCACCACCTCGGTGCTGGCGAACGCGACCACCGGCATCCCCAGGTGCATGGCCTCGATCAGGGACAGGCCGAGCGAGGTCCAGCGATAGGCGTGCAGGTAGAGCCGTCGCCGCGCCAGCTCGCGGTGCAGGCACGACTGCTTCAGGTTCTGATCGGTGCCGATCCCGAAGACGTCCACCGGCATCGGTCCCGCCAGTTCCGGGAGGAGGTCCACTCCCGCTACCCGCCGCCGGCGCTCCGGCTCGTTCACGACCACCGCGCAGCGCTCCAACTCGCCGGTGTAGGCGGGGCCGGGGTCGACCACGCCGTGCTCGACCACCCGCACGCGCGCCTCCCCATTGTCCCAGAACAGGCGGTTGAAGTTGGTGACGTGGACGAGCAGGATCTCGCGCCGGCAGGCCAGGGGGTGGCGCATCTCCTCCACCGGGCCACGCGGGGTGTTGTGTTCCACGTAGACGGCGGGGACATCGATCCCGGGGCGCCGCCCGCCCAGCCACGCCGGCACCAGCTCGAGCTCCCGCGGGCGTTGCAGGAGCACCAGGTCGACGGGAGCGGTCTGAGCCTCCTCCCAGGACAGCTCCTTGACCGACGCCGGCCAGGTCCAGGTGGCGGCTCGCCCCAGGCCGTCGGGGCCGCGATCGGGCAGCACCGGGACCAGGTATTGATGGCGGCCCTGCACGAAGGCGGTGGTCCAGGAGCCGTGCACGTGCCACAGGAAGACGTTCATGTGCGCACCAGTTCGCGGTCGGCGCACGCTGCCAGCAGGTCATCGATCGCCCGCAACACCGTGCCTTCGTCGACGCCGGCCAGGCATGGGTGTCCGGGAATGGGGCAGACGCGGGCGCGCGTGAGGGCGCATGCCGCCTCCTGGTCTCCGAGCAGGCGGTGGGGCACCCGCCAGGGACGCCAGGCCCACGCGGGCACCACCGGCGAGAAGAGGGACACCACCGGCGTGTGGGTGGCCGCCGCCAGGTGGGCGGGGCCTGTGTTGCCGACCACCAGCACCCGGGCTCGCGCCAGCACCGCGCCCAAAAGATCGAGGTCGCCGGCGCCCGAGAGATCAACCGCCCCGGGGACGCCGCTCGCCGCCGCCGCCGCCAGGGAGCGCTCGTCCGCGCCGCCGGTCACCACCACCCGCCAGCCCCGGTCCGCGAGCAGGTGGGCGAGCGCTCGGAAACGCTCCACCGGCCAGCGGCGTGCGGGTACGGACGCGCCCGGGTGCAGCACCACGAATGGCGCGCCGTCGTCCAGCGGCGGCGGCACCGTGGCCGCGACGCGCACACGAAGGCGGCCGTCGTCTCCGGGCGGAAGCCGGAATCCCAGGGCGGACGCCAGGTCGAGCGAACGCTGCGCCTCGTGCACCTCGCCCTCTCGCCTGCGGCGGACGTCGAGCAGCGAGCCCGGGTAGTCGTCGCTGACGGCGCCGATCCGGGGGACGCCGGCCAGACGCAGGAGGAGCGCGGTCGGAAGCGGCGACTGGTGGTAGGAGGTGAAGATCACGGCCACGTCGGGGGCGGCGGCCCGCACCGACGCCACCAGCGCCGCCACCGGCTCGGCTTCGAAGGGCGGCGGATCGGGCCGGATCCAGCCGGCGTCGAAGGTGAGGATCTCGTCCACGCCCGGGAGCAGCTTGGCCGCCGCCCTGCCGGTGGGGCCGCAGAGGAGGGTGACCCGGCGCGAGGTGGCGGCGAGCGCTCGAATCGCCGGTCCCTGTAGGAGGACGTCGCCGGCGCTGTCCAGACGCACCGCGAGGGTGTGGGGCGCCATCACTCCCCGATGCCTCGGATTTCCGCGTACCTCTGCGGGCGCTCCCGGAGGGGCGTCGCCACCTGGTCCCGGCTGCTCACACGGAGGACTCCCGGCGGGCGGCCGGTACCCCGATCAGGCCGGCCACGATGCGAGCCAGGACGGTCGGCTTGAACGGTTTGGCCACCACCTGCACGGCACCCGCCGCGCGCGCCCGCGCCTCGCTGTCCGGGTCGGTTCCATCGACCAGCGCCAGCACCGGCCAGTGCGGTGCCAGCGCCGTCGCCACCGCCTCATGGCCGCCGTCCAAGTCCGCCAGCACCAGGTCAGGCGCCGCCGCCCGGGCGGCCGCCACCGCCCGCTCGGGGATCAGGTCCTCGGCCGCCACCACGTCGTGCCCCTCGCGGCGCAGCTTGAAGAGAACGATCCCGGCGATGTTCGGTTCCTCCTCCAGCAGCAGGATGCGTCCCATCAGCGCAGCACTGCCTCGGGCCCGACCGCACGGGCCAGCCGCTGCGCGAGATGCCACACACCATCCTTCTCCAGCGCCTCGCGGGCCGCCTCGCGGTCGGCCGCGGTGGTGATCCGCACCCGGTCTCCGGCCAGCTCGACCGCCCAGCCCCGATCCTCGGCCTTCTTCGCGACCAGCGCCGCCAGCACCATCCGGCGCCCGATTCCTTCCCCCAGTGCCTCCAGCGCGGAGCTGACCGGGATCTCCCCCCCGTGAACGCCGCGGCTCTGGATGATGCGCTCCACCCACTGCGGGCGGGGCGCCTCGAGGAAGCGCCGCACCTCGGCGGCGGGGGTCGCGAAGAGCTCGAAGGTGAGCGTCGCCATCTCATCTCCTTTGATCGCTTCGAAGAAAAACTTGATAGCATCATAGACCGAAAAGGTCACCGTTGTAATGCTGGATAATCCTGTTCGAGCCCGGGTCAGAGAAAGCGCCCGGCCCCCCGGAGGCGAGACGATGCCAGAGAACTCGTACGTGCAAGCGCTCGCGTTGGGCATCGATCCGGCGTGGCGGCGCCGGCCGGCGGAGGCGCGGCATGCCGACGTGGCCGCCTTCGGAACCTCGCTGGCACGCGTCCCGGGCATCACCACGCGGTGTTACTCGACGCTGGGGCGGCACGCCGGAAGCGATCTCTTCCTGTGGCGGCTGGCACCCACGCTGGACGCGCTGGAGGACGCGGCCGCGGTCGCGCTCGAGAGCGGTCTCGGGCGGTGGTGCTCGATCGTCGAAACCTTCCTCGGGGTCCTGACGCCGTCCCCCTACGGCCGGCGCCAGGACCCTGCTGCGCCACCTCCCCTGTTCAGCGGGGTGCCGGCGTCGCACCTGATCGTGTATCCGTTCACGAAGACCACCGACTGGTGGCTGTTGGATGAGGGGCAGCGGCGGCGGGTGATGGGCGAGCACATCGCGGTGGGGAGGGCGCACAGCGGCGTTCGCCAGCTGCTGGCGAACTCGTTCGGGATCGGCGACCACGACTTCCTGGTCGCGTACGAGACCGACGACGTGGCCGACTTTTCGCACCTGGTCCGTGAGCTGCGGAGTACGCAGGGCCGCCGCTGGGTGGCGGGGGACACCCCGATCCTGGTCGGACGGCTGCGGTCGGCTCCCGACCTGGAACGGCTGTTGCTGGGTGCCGCGGAGCCGGCCGACCGGACCTCCTGGCAGGTTCCCGCGCCGGTGCCGGCCGGTGGGAGCGTCTCCGGATGAGCCAGGCGCGGGTGGTGAGCGCCGCCGACGGCCGCAGCGAGCGCGCGGAACGCTGCCGCCGGCTGGCCGGCGCGATCCTCTCGCTCCAGCCCCCGCCGGCGCGCATCCGGCTCGGCGAGCGAGCCATGCTGCAGGTCGACTCCCGCGAAGCCTGGCTGTACGTCCTGGTTCGTGGCCGGGTCCGGCTGGGCCGGGTCTCGCCGACCGGTCGGCGCGTCGAGCTGGGCGAGCTGAGCGGCCCCGCCTGCCTGCTCACGGCGAGCGCCGCCGAGGAGGTGGTGGTGGGTCTGGAGCCGTGTGAGCTGCTGCCGCTGCGGCGCGACGCCCTGTCCAGACTCTCGCGCGCTGACCCGACCCTGGTCGACCTGCTGCTGACCATGCTGGAAGACCTGCTCCTGGATCGCGAGCGGCGCCTCGACCTCCTGGCCTATCCCGCCGTCGCGGACCGGGTGGCCGTGACCCTGCTCCGGATGCGCGACCGGCAGGGCAGCGTGTCGCTGACCCACCAAGCCCTGGGGGAGGCGATCGGAGCCTCACGGGAGACGGTGACCAAGGTGCTGCTGCGGCTCCGCGACGAGGGGCTGATCCAAACCCGGCCCCGGCACATCCGGCTCCTCGACCCGGTCCGGTTGGAGCTGCGACTTCAGTAGCCAGACTGCGGCCGCAAGCGCGGTTGCAGCAAATAGTGACAGTGATAGACTCAGCTGCGCGGCGCGGCGACGCCTGATCGGCGAGCGCCGCGCGTGGTCCTTCTGAGACCATCGAGAGATCGAAAGAAGGCGCCACCAAGGCGCGCGTCACGCGGATGCGGGGAGGTTCTCTGATGGGCGACACTCAACGCCGGCAGGACAGCGACCTCGGCCAGGAGCAGCGGCGCCGCCTGAGAGAGGAGGGGCAAGGCCTCCGGCCCGGGGCTCCGGCGCTGGACTCGGAGGGGGTGGCCCAGCGGGTCGACACGGTGGACGATCCCGAGGACCGGAGCGCCGCCGGGCGGGAAGCGCTCGATCCTGAACTCAGGGAGGATCTGCGCCGGGCGCAACCCAATCCACCGCTGACCGCGCCGGTGCAAGCGGATCCGATGTCCGACCTGGACCTGGGCTACATGGAGGACCAGGAACGCGAGACCGACTGGGACCTCGACAGCATGAAGCGACCGGTGGCCGCCGAGCCCACCGACCCGCTGGAGGCCGAGCGGGAGGAGCAAGCGCAGCCGGGGCCGTCCACCGAGCAATTGCCCGACGAGGTCGGAAACCGGCCGCGCGGCGAACGCGACCGGCGATGAGCGCCGGCTCTACCCCGTCGCTCCCGCGCGAGCTCCAGATCGAGGTCACGGGATCCTGCAACCTGCGGTGCCGGATGTGCCTGGTCAGCTACCGCCCCGAGATCGGCCGTCGCGAAGGTGCCCTCGACGTGGAGATCTTCCGCGCCCTGATCGAAGAGAACCCACAGTTGAAGCGGGTCACGCTGCAAGGCCTGGGCGAGCCGCTACTGGCTCCCGACCTGGTGACGATGGTCGAGCTGGCCTCCGCGCGTGGCATCGAGATGGGGTTCAACACCAATGGGATGCTCCTGACCGAGCGGCGCGCGGAGCAGCTGGTGCGGGCCGGGTTGGGATGGTTGCACGTCTCGCTCGACGGCGCCCGCGCTGACACCTACGAAGCCATCCGGGGCCGCGCGGACTTCGACCGCGTGGGCCGAAACGTGCGGCAGCTGGTCGAGGTCCGCCGGCGGCTGGGAGCGGAGCGGCCGCGACTGTCCTTGGTCCTGGTCGCGATGCGCCGGAATCTGGCCCAGATCCCCGAGGTGGTGCGGCTGGCGGCCGAATGGGGAGTAGGAAGGCTCTGGGTGCAGAACCTGTCTCATTCCTTCTCCGACACCGATCCCTCCGGCGACTATCGCGGGATCCGCGCCTTCGCGGAGGAGGAGGCGCTCTGGAACAGCGACGATCTGGAGCACGCGCGCTGGGTCTTCGCGGCTGCCCGGCGGGAGGCCGGCCGGCTGGCTGTCGAGCTGCGTCTGCCGCGCCTGCAAGCGAGGGCGGGCACTCGGAAGGCCGAACCCGGACAACCCGCCTGTGACTGGCCCTGGCGTTCGGCCTACGTGACGCACGAGGGGCTGGTCCAGCCGTGCTGCATGGTCATGGGCTCGGACCGCGTCCGGCTCGGGGATCTCAAGCAGCGGCGCTTCTCCGAGATCTGGTCGAGCGAGGCCTACGCGGAGTTCCGGCGTGGGCTCACGGGTGAGGCCGCGCCGCACCCCGTATGCGCCGGTTGCTCTGTCTATCACGGCGTGTTCTGAGTTCACAATGCGAACACGCGGCCGCCTGACCGCCCAAGCCAATACCCCGTTTCGCATGGAAGGGATGTCATGCGACGTCGGATAGTGTCCGTTCCGTGCAAAGGGGGGCTTATCCGGCGTGGCGGGCGCGGGTGGCGCCGGCTGGTGGACCGGTCGATCGGTGCCTCGCTGCAGGCGCATCGATGACCCTATTTGGTAGTTTCTCGATCGTTTGATCTGATAGCATCGCTATCAGCGAAGATGGATTGTTCGAAGCGCTCAAAGAGCTGGACCGGATGAAGGTCCTGGGCATCAACGCCGTCTTCCACGATCCGGCGGTGGCCCTCTTGGTGGATGGCGAGATCGTCGCGGCGGCCGAGGAGGAACGTTTCAGCCGGCGCAAGCACGGGAAGCGTCCGGTCCCCTTCTCGACCTGGGAGCTACCGGTGGCGGCGGCGGAGTGGTGTCTTCGGGAAGGCGGGGTGGAGGCGGCGGACCTCGACGTCATCGGCTACTCCTATGACCCCGAGCTGGCGCCGGCGGCAAACGGGGACCTGATCGCGTCCGAATGGGAGGGCCTGCGTACGCTCTACGCGGCGCGCGCCCCGCGCTTTTTGGAGGCGGCGCTGCCGGGGCTGGACGGGGAGCGGGTTCAGTTCGTGGCCCACCACTTGGCCCACGCCGCATCCGCCTACCTCGCGGGTCCCGAGCGAGACGCCGCGGTCCTGGTCGTGGACGGCCGCGGCGAGCAGAGCTCGGCGCTGCTGGGCCACGCGCAGGACGGCCGGCTCCGGGTACTGGCCACCCAGCAACTGCCCGACTCCCTGGGTCTGCGCTACGAGGAGCTGACCGATCACCTCGGCTTCCTGCGCTCCTCCGACGAGTACAAGGTGATGGCGCTCGCCGCCTACGGGCAGCCCCGCCACCTGGAACGCTTCCGCCGGCTGATGACAACCGACGGGGCCGGTCACTTCCAGACGGCGCGGATCGCGTGGGAAGAGTTCTGCCCGCGGGCGGTCCCGGACGGCCCCGACGGGCCGCGGCTGGAGGCGGAGCACGCCGACCTCGCGGCCAGTGTTCAGACTCGCCTCGAGGAGGTGCTGCTGGAGCTGGCCGGATGGCTCCACGCCCAGACCGGTGAAGAGGCCCTGGTGCTGGCCGGAGGCGTCGCCCTCAACTGTGTCGCCAACGCTCGCCTGGCGCGGGATTCCCCCTTCCGCCGTATCTGGGTGCAGCCGGCCTCCGGCGACTCGGGAACCGCACTGGGAGCCGCCGCCTACCTGGCCGAGCGAGGCGGTGACCGGGTGCGCCCGATGACCACCGCCGCGCTGGGCCGGCAATTCTCGGACCCGGAGATCGAAGCCGCGCTGAAGACGGCGAGGCTTCGCTTCGAGCGCCCCGCCGATGTGGCGGACGCGGTCGCCGCGATCATCGCCGAGGACGGAGTCGTCGCCTGGTTCCAGGGCCGGAGCGAGTGGGGTCCGAGGGCGCTCGGCCATCGCAGCCTCCTGGCCAACCCCTCGCGAGCGGAAAACCTGACCCGGCTCAACGACGTCAAAGGGCGAGAACAGTTCCGGCCCATCGCGCCCATGGTGCTCGCGGACCGCGCCCGGGAGATCTTCGAAGGGCAGCTGCCGAGCCAGTACATGCTGTTCACCCACCGGGTCCTGGACGGTTGGGGGGCGCGGCTGCCGGCGACCACGCACGTGGACGGGACCGCGCGCATCCAGACCGTCGACCCGGAGGCGGAACCGCTGCTGGGGCGCCTGCTCCGGGCCTTCGAAGCGCGGACCGGGCTACCCGTGCTCATCAACACCAGTCTCAACGTGGCCGGCCGGCCGATCGTCGACAGCATCCGCGACGCCCTCGAATGCTGGGGTTCGACGCCGCTCGACGCGCTCGCTATCGGCCCCTACCTGCTGCGGCGGTCGACATGACGGCCATCGTGACCGCGGTGGTCCCGACGCAAGGGCGACCGTCGCTGGAGCGGCTCTTACGCTCACTGGCCGGTCAGGGCGAGGAGGCGCCAGAGAAGATCGTGGTCGTCGACGACCGCGCCCGCCCCGAGCGGCCGCTCCCGGTGCCGGACGGCGTACCGGTCACGGTCTTGCGGTCGGGAGGACGGGGTCCGGCGGCGGCCCGCAATGTGGGGTGGCGCGCCACCGACAGTCCCTGGGTCGCGTTTTTGGATGACGACGTGATCTGCCCGCCGGGGTGGTCCTCTTCCCTGCGCCGCGACCTCGGGCTCGAGGTGGACGGGAGTCAGGGAGGGATCCGGGTCCCGCTGCACCTAAAGCGCGCACCCACCGACTGGGAGCGCCAGGTGCGGGGGCTGGAACGGGCGCGGTGGGCGACCGCCGATATGGCCTACCGGCGGGGAGTCCTGGAGTCGCTGGGAGGCTTCGACGAGCGCTTTCGCCGCGCCTATCGCGAGGACGCCGATTTGGCGCTGCGCGCTCGCCGGGCCGGGTTCCGTCTGGCCATGGGGGAGCGATGGGTGGAGCATCCGGTACCCGCCGCTGGTCTTTGGGTCAGCGTCCGCCGGCAGGCCGGTAATCAGGACGACGCGCTGCTGCTGGCGAAGTACGGCCGGGGCTGGCGGGCCGCCATCGAGGCGCCACCCGGGCTCCGCCCCCGCCACCTGGCGACGGCGGCGCTGGGCGCGGTGGCGGTGGTGTCGGTGCTCGGACGCCGGAATCGGGCGGCCGCCTTCTGGGGCGCCGCCTGGGCGGGCGCCACCGGGGCCTTCGCCGCGCAGCGGATCCGGCCCGGGCCCAAGACTCCCGGAGAGATCGGCACCATGGTGTTGACGAGCCTGGCCATCCCTCCCGTCGCCACCGGGCACTGGCTGGTAGGACTGGCCCGCCACCTCACCCCGCACCGGCCGCTGGCGGTGCTCTTCGACCGCGACGGCACCTTGATCGAGGACGTTCCCTACAACGGCGACCCGGCCAAGGTCCGGCTCCGTCCCGGCGCTGCTCGCGTCTGCGCACGGCTGCGCGCCCGCCGGATCCCGATCGGTGTCATCTCGAACCAGAGCGGAGTCGCGCGCGGGCTGCTGAGCGAGGGCGAGGTGGCCCGTGTCAACGCCCGTGTGGACGAGCTGCTGGGCCCGATCGCGATCTGGGCGGTCTGCACCCACGGGCCGGACGCGGGCTGCGGCTGTCGCAAGCCGGCTCCCGGGATGGTCCTGGATGCCGCCCGGCGCCTTGGCGTCCCGCCGGCCCGGGTGGCGGTGGTCGGCGACATCGGAACCGACGTGGAGGCGGCGGCGGCGGCGGGGGCGCGCGGAGTGCTGGTGCCGACGGCGGCCACTCGCACCGAGGAGGTCAGCGCGGCCCCGGCCGTGGCGCCGGATCTGGACCGCGCCATGACAGCGCTGTTCGGAGGGGGTTGGTGAGGATGGGAACGGATCGCTCGCTGCGGGTGGCGATGGTATCCGAGCACGCGAGCCCGCTGGCCACCCTCGGCGGCCCCGACGCCGGGGGCCAGAACGTGCTGGTCGCGGGCCTGGCGCGAGCCCTGGCCGCACAGGGGGTCCAGGTCACGGTCTACACCCGGAGGGATGCCGCGGATCTGCCCGACCGGGTCGACCTCGCCCCTGGCGTCGGAGTCGTGCACGTTCCCGCGGGGCCGGCGCGGCCGATTCCGAAGGACGAGCTCCTCCCCTACATGGATGCCTTCGCCGACGAACTCGCCGCCGCCTGGGCCGAGGGTCCGCCGGATTTGGTGCACGCCCACTTCTGGATGTCGGGGCGCGCCGCGCTGCGGGCCGCTCAACCGCTGGGCCTGCCGGTGGTGCAGACCTTCCACGCCCTGGGCGTCGTCAAGCGGCGGCACCAGGGCGACGCGGACACCAGCCCGCCCGAGCGCATCCCGGAGGAGCGGCGCATCATCGTGGGCGGCGCCGACTGCGTCCTGGTCACCTGCTCCGACGAGCTGTTCGAGGTGATCCGTCTGGGCGGCGACCGCTCTCGCATCTCGGTGGTGCCGTGCGGGGTGGATCTGGAGACGTTCCGGCCCCAGGGGCCCCGGATTCGCCGCACGCGCGGGCTGCGGCGGGTCGTGATCGTGACCCGGCTGGTCGAGCGCAAGGGGATCGGCGATGTGATCGAGGCGCTCGCGGCCGTCCCCGACTGCGAACTGCTGATCGCCGGCGGCCCACCCGCGGCAGCACTGGCGGAGGACCCTGCGTATCGCGACTTCAGCGCCCGGGCCCGCGGTGCCGGAGTCGCCGACCGGGTCCGCTTTCTGGGCGCGGTGGAGCACGGGCAGGTCCCGGCCTTGCTGCGGTCGGCGGACGTGGTCGCCTGTGTGCCCTGGTACGAGCCGTTCGGCATGGTGGCGGTGGAGGCACTGGCCTGTGGGGTGCCGGTGGTGGCCACGGCGGTTGGCGGCCTGGTGGACACCGTGGTCGACCGCGTCACCGGCCTCCACGTGGCGCCGCGCGACCCCCAGGCGATCGCCCGCGGCCTGAGCACGCTGCTGGACCGCCCGCAACTGCGGGAGGCGATGGGCGGCGCCGGCGCGGCACGCGCCGGCGCACACTACGGATGGCATCAGGTGGCGCGGGCCACCAAGGCCGTCTACGAGCGGGTGCTCTCGGCACCGGCGGCGCGGCGCGAAGAGGCGGGAGCGTGATGTCGGACTGGGACCAGCACATCGAGGACCACCTCTCGGCCTTGGGACACCTGCCCGCGTGGCGGTCGACGATCGAGAGTTGGGGATCCGACCTGGCCGCACTTTTCCTGCGCGGCGGACGCCTCTGCGTGGCCGGCAACGGAGGCAGCGCGGCGGAGGCGCAGCATTTGACCGGTGAGTTGGTGGGCCGCTACCGGGCCGAGCGCCAGCCACTCTGCGCGGTGGCGCTGCACGCGGAGACCTCGACGCTCTCCGCGATCGCCAACGACTATGGCTGGGAGGAGGCCTACGCGAGGGCGCTGCTGGGGCTCGCGCGCCAGGGTGACGTGCTGCTCCTGCTCAGCACCTCGGGACGGAGCGCCAACCTGCTGCGCTGCGCCGCCGAGGCGAGACGGGCGGGCATTACGGTCTGGGCCCTCACCGGCGCCACGCCCAACCCGCTCCACGAGCACGCCGACCAAGCCATCGGGGTGCCCGGCGGCGTGCCTGTGGTGCAGGAGCTGCACCTGACCCTCATTCACCTGCTCTGCGCCGCGATCGACGAGTCACTCGCGGGCGGCGCGATCACGGAGCTGCGCCCGTTGGCCCACGCGACAGCGGGTTTGCGCGACAAGGAGGAGCGACCATGGCCATGACCGTCGGGGACCACCTCATCGACCGACTCAGCCAGTGGGGTGTAAAGCAGATCTACGGGTATCCCGGGGACGGGATCAACGGGCTGCTCGGGCGCGTTCGAGCGGCACACGGACCAGGTGCGGTTCATCCAGGTCCGCCACGAGGAGATGGCGGCCTTCATGGCCTGCGCGCACGCCAAGTTCACGGGCGAGGTGGGCGTCTGCTGCGCCACCTCGGGGCCGGGAGCCATCCATCTGCTGAACGGGCTTTACGACGCCAAGCTCGACCACCAGCCGGTGGTCGCGATCGTGGGTCAGACCTATGTCCGCGCGATGGGCGGCTCGTTCCAGCAGGAGGTGGACCTGCTCTCGCTCTACAAGGACGTGGCCGCCGAATACGTCCAGCAGGTGGACAATCCGGCGGCCCTGCGCCACGTCGTCGACCGCGCGTTTCGCATCGCGGCCGCCGAGCGCACGGTAACCGCCATCATCATCCCCGCCGACGTGCAGGAGTGGGACGCCGTGCCCACGCCACCGCATGCCACCCACACCGTCCACAGCGGCGTGGGCTGGAACGACCCCGTGGTGGTGCCGCAGGAGGCCGACCTGCGGGCGGCGGCGGACATCCTCAACGACGGCCAGAAGGTCGCGATGCTGGTCGGCGCGGGCGCGCTCCATGCCACCGACGAGGTCATCGCGGTGGCCGACACGCTCGGCGCCGGCGTCGCCAAGGCCCTGCTCGGCAAGGCCGCGATTCCCGACGACGTCCCCTTCTGCACGGGCAGCATCGGGCTGCTCGGGACCAAGCCGAGCTGGGACCTGATGCAGGGGTGCGACACGCTCCTGATGGTCGGCACCGGCTTTCCCTACAGCGAGTTCCTGCCCGAGGAGGGCAAGGTCAAAGCGGTGCAGATCGACATCAAGGCCCGGCAGCAGAGCATTCGCTACCCGGTCGATGTGATCCTGCCTGGCGACTCGCGGGAGACGCTGCGCGCGCTGCAGCCGCTGCTCCGGCACCACGAGGACCGCAGCTGGCAGGACCAGGTCAAGACGGGCGTGGCCGAGTGGTGGGAGTCGATGGACAAGGAGGGCCAGCCGCAGATGACGCCTCACGGCAAGCTGCGGCCACAGGGGCTCTTCCACGCGGCCTCCCCCCGGCTGCCGAACGATTCCATCCTCACCTCGGACTCCGGCTCGGCCGCGAACTGGTACGCCCGCCAGATCAAGATCCGGCGCGGGATGAAGGCGTCCCTGTCCGGAAACCTGGCCACCATGCTCCCCGGTGTTCCCTACGCGATCGCGGCCAAGTTCGCATACCCCGACCGCTGTGTGGTCGCGTTCGTGGGCGACGGCGCCATGCAGATGCTGGACATGAACGAGCTGCTGACCATCGCCCGGCACTACCCGGAGTGGGCTGACCCGCGGCTGGTGGTCCTGGTGCTCAACAACGGCGACCTGAACCAGGTCACCTGGGAGCAGCGGGTGCTGGCCGGCGACCCCAAGTTCGAGGTCTCGCAGTCGGTGCCGCCGATGAACTACGCGGCGTTCGCCGAGCAGCTCGGCCTCAGGGGCCTGCGGGTGGAGCAGCCGGATCAGATCGTGCCCGCCTGGGACGAGGCGCTCAGCGCCGACCGGCCGGTGGTGATCGACGCCGTCACCGACCCCGACGAGCCGCCGCTGCCGCCCCACATCACCTTCGAGCAGGCGAAAGAGTTCGCGCAGGCGATGCTGAAGGAGCCGGGTGGCATCGGGATCGCGGTCAGCACCTTGAAGGAGAAGGTGCAAGAGACGGTGTCGGGCCGATGAGCGCGCTCTCGAGGGGGCTCCTGCGCCTCCTCCCTGGGCGCCGGCGCTCGCCCCTCCAGCGCTATCGGCGCCGGCTCGCCCACGGCGCGTTCCAGCCGGAGCTCGCGGCCGCGACGGCGGTGGGCGCGGTGGTCACCAGCTTCGAGATCGCGGTCGAACACTACCGAGCCAGCTTCGGCGACCCCTGGATGTGGACACCGCTCTACATCACGCCGCCCCTGGTGGCGGCCGGGCTGGGAGGCGTGGCCAGCGGGCGGGTCGCCCGCACCGCGCTCCCGGTCACGGGTGCCGCCTACCTGCTCAACGGTCTGCTCGGGATCTACTTCCACGTGCGCGGGGTCGCACACCGGCCGGGCGGGTGGGGTGAGCCCACCTACAACGTGGTCATGGGTCCGCCCCTGATGGCCCCCGGCCTGATGACGATGGTCGGCGGCATGGCGCTCCTGGCGGCGGTGCTGAGGAGGACGACATGAGCGATCACCTGCGCGAGCCCGAGCACCTCCCCAGCCGGCAGCCGGCGCGACGCCTGCTGCCCCGGCAGCGGCGCGGGATCACCCCGCAGATGGTCGGCCGGTATCCCGACTTCGACGTGCTGGCACCGTCGATCATCCGGCACTGGGACGAGGTGACGCGGCAGGCGGTGGTGTCGCGCGTGAAGGTGGACCCCAAGTTCCAGTTCTTCTCGCCGCAGGAGGTACCGACCCTGCGCGCCTTCTGCGACACCGTCACCGAGCAGGCGGAGGAGCCGCGGGTGCCGGTGGTCGAGATGATCGATCACAAGCTGGCCGAGGGCAAGCTGGACGGCTTTCGCTACGCGACCATGCCGGACGACCGCGAGACCTGGCACACAGCACTCGCCGGCCTCGACTGGACCGCCCGTGAGCGCTACGGCCGCGACACCTTCGGGGATCTCCCCGCCGACGCGTGCAGAGGGGTTGTGGACTCGCTCCAGCGCGGCCTCCTCACCGCCGGGCCCTGGGCGCGCCTCGACCCCGCACGCACCTTCTCGGTCTTGATGCGGGGGGTGGTCTCGGAGTTCTACTCGCACCCTTGGGCCTGGAACGAGATCGGCTTCGCGGGCCCGGCCTACCCTCGCGGGTTCATGCGTTTCGGCGCGCTCTCCACCGAGGAGCCTTACGAGACGGCGGACCGGGTCAACCGGGACGTGGTCCGCGACGTCGAGGTGCGGGGCCTGCCATGAGGGGCGGTCTCCTGCGGGCGGCCCGCCCGATCGAGGAGAACGACTCGCGATGGCTCCTCGACCCACACCGGCGCGACGTCCCCGGCCGCGAGCGCATGCGGCATTACGACGACGACGACGAGGTCGACCTCTGCATCGTAGGGGCGGGCGCCGGAGGTTCGGTGCTCGCGCAGAGGCTGGCCCGGCGCGGCTGGCGGATCGTGGTGCTCGAGGTGGGGCCGTTCTGGAATCCCGACACCGACTGGGTGAGCGATGAGGCCGGCTCCCACAACCTCTACTGGACGCAGCCCAGGGTGATCGGCGGCGAGGATCCGGTCGAGTTGGGCAAGAACAACTCCGGCCGCGGGGTGGGGGGCTCGATGATCCACTACGCCGGCTACCTCCCCCGCTTCCACCCCTCGGATTTCCGGACCTTGAGCGAGGACGGCGTGGGCGCCGACTGGCCGATCGGCTACCAGGACGTGGTCCACCACTACGAGCGCGTCGAGCGCGAGTGCCCGGTGGCGGGGCAGGACTGGCCGTGGGGCTATCCACACAGCTACCCGCACGCGCCGCACCCGGTGAGCCTGCAAGCCGACTTGCTCTGGAAGGGCGCCGAGGCGATGGGAATCGAGATGCGGGTGGGGCCGGTCGGGATCACCAACGGACGCTTCGGGAACCGGCCGCACTGTATCTACCGGGGCCTCTGCCTGCAGGGGTGCAAGGTGGGCGCCAAGGCGAGCCCCCTGGTGACGCACATCCCGGACGCGCTCGAGCACGGGGTCGAGATCCGAGCCGGCTGCATGGCCTGCCACATCCCGGTCAGCGACGAGGGCCGCGCGCAGGGCGTGGAGTACGCGACATCTGACGGCAGCCAGCACCGGCAGCGCGCGCGGGTGGTGGCGGTCGCCGGGTACTCGATCGAGACCTCGCGCCTGCTGCTGCTGTCCGCGCAGCGCGGGTTTCCTCATGGGCTCTGCAACAACGAGGACCAGGTCGGGCGCTACGTGATGGTGCAGGGCGCTCCTCAGGTCGCGGGTCGCTTCCCGGACGAGATCCGGATGTGGAAGGCGCCACCGCCCGAGGTCTCCTCGGAGCAGTTCTACGAGACCGACTCCACGCGTGGGTTCGCCCGCGGCTTCTCGATCCAGACCGTCTCGCCGCTGCCCATCGCCTGGGCCGAACACGTCCTCGCCGAAGGGCACTGGGGCGCGTCGCTCCGCGAATACATGCGCGACTACAACCACTGGGCGGTGGCGGGGGTGCTGAACGAGCTGCTCCCGCTCGCGGAGAACCGCGTCACGCTGTCGGACGACAAAGACCCCCTCGGCCTCCAGATCGCGCGCATGGACTACACGCAGTGCGAGAACGATCGCAAGAACATCGCCTACTCGACCCAGCTGCTGCAGGAGCTCTGGAAGGAGGCCGGCGCCCAGGACACACTGGCCATCGACCGCTACGCGCACCTGATCGGCGGCTGCCGGATGGGCACCGCTCCGGAGAACAGCGTCTGCGACCAAGACCAGCGGGCGTGGGCGGTCTCCAACCTCTATCTCGCCGATGGCAGCGTGTGTCCGACGCAGGGCTCTGCCAACCCGGCCTTGACCATCATGGCGCTGAGCTCGCGCCTCGCCGACCGCCTCGCCAGCGGGCTGGCGCGATGAGAGGGCGGGCGCTATGGGCGGTGGTGGTGGGGCTGGTGCTGCTCGGCCTCTGGCTGCTGCTCCTGAGCACGACCGCGATCCCGGAGGTGCTGGCCGGCGTGGGGGCGGCGGCGCTGGCGATGGTGGCCGGAATCGCGGCGGTGCGCACCACCGGCTCCCGGTTCCGCCCCCGAGCGGCCTGGCTGTGGGGGCTGCGGCGTCTGCCGTGGCTGGTTGCGACCGACTCCGGGCTTGCCGCCCGGGTGCTGGTGCGCGCCATCGCCCGCCGTCCTTCGGAGAGCCGCTACATCGCGCTCGGACCTCTGCCGATCGCTGGCTCGCAGCCGCGGGTGGTAGCCCGGCGCGCGGTCTACACGGTCGCCTGCTCGCTGCCGCCGGGGACCATCGTGGTGGGCCTCGACGAGGAAACGCAGAGCGTGCTGCTCCATCAACTGGTGCGCGTCCACCGGACCTGGGGCTGGATCTGAAGTGAGCGTCTGGTACGCGGCCGCGCTGCTGCTAATCCTGGCGCAGACACAGCTGCTCTGGCGCCTGGCGCGCGGGCAGTTGCTGGGGGCGATCGCCGCGCTCCAGGCGGCCGCGGTGCTCTCGGTCCTGGCCCTGATGTGCCTTTCCGAAGGCATGGGCCAGCCGTCCTTCCTCGACCTCGCGGTCGCGCTGGCGTTGCTGGTGGCGCCGGGCGGGCTCGTGTTCGCGCGCTTTCTGGAGCGCTGGGCGTGACCGTCGTCGCGGGTCTGGCGGTGATGCTGCTGCTGGGGCTGGCGCATGGTGGTGGGCTGGGGATGCGCGCTCGGCGTGACGGTGGTCCCGCGAGACCTGGACCGCCTGCACTTCCTGAGCCCGCTCACCGCGATCGCGGTCCCCGCCGTGGGCGTCGCGATCGCCATCCACGAGTCGCCGATCTCGATCGCGGGTGCCAAGGTGCTGGTGATCTTCGGGGTCCTGCTCGTCTCAGGCCCGGTCACCGGCCATGCGCTGGCCCGCGCGGAGCGCATCCGGACCGCCGGCGACTGGCGGCCGAGTGCCGAGGAGCAGGAGGTGGGGCACCGGGAAGCCTCGCGGGTGGAAGGAGCGCGCCGATGATCCCGGGCGCCGTCCAGCTGGTGGCGCTGGCGCTCGTCGCCGCCTCTGGCAGCGCGGTGGTGCTGACCCGCCGGCCCGTGCAGCAGGTGGTGGTCTTGAGCTTCTTCGGCCTGCAGCTGTCGGTGCTCTTCTTGAGCTTCGCGGCTCCCGACGTGGCCCTGTCCGCGATCACGGTCAGCGCGGTGGCGCTGCCGCTGATGATCCTCCTCGCCCTGGCCCGGATCCGGAGGCAGAGCAAGTGAGCCCGTCGGTCCGCCGCATCCTCTTCGTGGTCGGCGCCGTGCCGCTCGCCGGCCTGCTGGCGTGGGGTATCGGCGGACTGCCCGGATTCGGCCACTACCCGGGGCCCTACGGACAGCTGGTGGCCAAGCTCTCGGTGCCGCTGCGCAACGCGACCGACGTCGTGACCGCGGTCAACCTCGACTTCCGGGGCCTGGACACGATGGGGGAGGAGTTCATCCTCTTCATCTCGGTGACGGCGGTGGCGGTCCTCCTTCGCCGCCAGCGTGAGGAGATCGAGGAGTCGGGCGAGGACGAGCATCCGGGCCGCGTCTCGCCGGCGCGAGACGACGGGCTGCTCCTCTTCGGTGTGGGGCTCGCTTCGGTCGTGGTGCTGTTCGGCGTCTACCTGGTGACGCATGGGCAGCTGACCCCCGGTGGCGGCTTCCAGGGCGGCGCCGTGCTCGCCTCCGCGCTGCTGCTCATCTACCTGGTGGCGGGGTACCCGGCGATCAAGCGGCTGGCCCCGATCGGGCCTTCTTGAGCTCGGGGACGGAGTCGGCGCCGCCGGCTTCGTGGTGGTCGGGATGGCCGCGGTGGCGGTCGGCGCCGTCTTCCTCGAGAACTTCCTCCCTGCGGGCGAGAGCGGCCTCATCAACTCCTCGGGAACGATGCCGGTGATCTACCTGTTCGTGGGTTTGGAGGTCGCCACCGGGTTCACGTTGGTCCTGGCTGAGTTCCTGGAGCAGCTCAACGTGGTGAAGGAGGGCTAGCGATGCTGACCTGGGCCCCCTACGCGGTGGCGGCCTGGCTGTTTCTGGCCGGGCTGTACGGGATCGTCACCAGCCGGCACCTGGTGCACCTCATCGTCTGCATCACGGTGGTCCAGGCGTCCACCTATGTCCTGCTGCTCTCGGTGGGCTACCGGCAGGGCGCGGCGGCGCCGATCTACGCGTCCCTGCCCCTCCACACACCGACTGTGGATGCGGTGGTGCAGGCCCTCTGCCTGACCGACGTGGTGGTGGAGGTGACGGTGGCCGCGGTGCTCCTGTCGCTGGCCGTGCAGGCCCACAAGCGGTTCGGCACGCTAGACCCGGCGGAACTCCGTCCGCTCCAGGGATGAATATAGGGGCCGCGGCCGAAAAGGCCCGACGGATCTGGAACGCCCATGCGGCACATCTGCTGCGTTGCCGCCTGTGATGCTCGCTCGTGAGGGGACGACCGCACTCGCTGCGCTTCTCGGCCGCGCCTGGCAGCTGCACCAGCTGGCCGCCCCATCTCTCGCCGGGTTTCCGACCGTGCCCCTAGGAGCCGCCCTCCACCACAACCTGCCCGCACTCGCCGTCGCGATCCCGCTGCTGATGGGCGCGGCGCTGGTGGCGGCCAACGCCAAGCGCGCGCGTCGGGCGGCCGACGCCGTCGCGCTCGCCACCGCGATCCTGGTGATCGGGATCTGCGCCTATCTGCTGCTGGAGGTCACGCGGGAGACCCGGATCATCCTCTGGTTCGGCGGCTGGACGCCGCGCCAAGGGGTCGCGATCGGGATCGCCTTCGCCATCGACCCGGTGGGCGCCGGCCTGGCCCTGCTCACGTCGGTGCTGGTGAGTTCCTCGCTCCTTTTCTCGTGGCGCTATTTCGACGCCGTCGGACACCTCTATCACACCCTGATGCTGGCCTTCCTGGGGGCCATGGTGGGCTTCTGCTTCACGGGAGATCTGTTCAACCTCTTCGTCTTCTTCGAGTTGATGAGCGTGGCCGGATTCGCGCTCGCGGGGTACCTGATCGAGGAGCCTGGGCCTCTGCAGGGGGCGATCAACTTCGGCGTCACCAACACGGTGGGCGGGTTCTGCATCCTGACCGGGATCGGCCTCCTCTACGGCCGGACCGGCGCCCTCAACCTGGCGCAGCTCGGTCAGACGCTGGCCCGGCACCCCGATTCCAGCCTGATGGTGGTGGCGATGACGCTCATCCTCGGCGGCTTCCTGGTCAAGGCCGCCGCCGTCCCCTTCCACTTCTGGCTCGCCGACGCGCACGCGGTGGCGCCGACGCCGGTCTGCGTCCTCTTCAGCGGGGTGATGGTGGAGCTGGGGCTGTACGCCGTCGCCCGCGTCTACTGGACCGTCTTCTGGCCCACGTTCGGGGACGCCACAGCCCTCCGGGTGGTGCTCCTGGGAAGCGGGCTGCTGACCATGCTGCTGGGCGGGCTGGAGGCACTGGCCCAGCAGCACCTGAAGCGGCTGCTCGCGTTTTCGACCATCAGTCACGTCGGCATGTTCCTGATCGGCATCTCGCTGCTGACGCCGGCCGCGCTGGCCGCGGTGGCGGTCTTCATCGCCGCGCACGGGCTGCTCAAGGGGTCGCTGTTCCAGAGCGCCGGCATCCTCATGCACCGCTTCGACACCATCGACGAAGGACATCTCCACGGGCGCGGTCGCGCTTTGCCGATCGAGGGGGCGGTGTTCGGCCTCGGTGCGCTCTGTCTGGCCGGCCTGCCGCTGGCGGGCAGCGGTCTCGGCCACGAGCTGCTGGACGACGCCGCGACCAGTGCGCAGCTGGACTGGCTGCCGCCGGCGCTGCTGATCGGGGGAGCGCTGCCGGCGGCGGCGGCCCTGCGCGCGGCGGCCCACATCTACCTCGGCCTCGGCCACCGCATGGGACCGAAGTCAGACTTCGAAGGCCGTGAGACCCGCTCCGACCTGCGGCGAACGCCGCTGGTCATGCTCGCACCCTGCACGCTGCTGCTGGCCGGAAGCGTGGCGCTGGCGTGGGTGGCGGGATTGCCGGCCGCGGCCGAGGCGGCGACAAGCACCTTCAGGGCGAGCGAGGCCTACGCCGCGCAGGTGCTGCACGGCGCGACCGCCCGGGCGCTCGAGGTGCCGGTGGTGCCAGGGCCGACTCCGGAGGCGATCCTGCTCGGCGCGGCCACCGTCGTCCTGTCGCTCCTCATTGCCGCAGCCGCCGTGTTCTGGGACCGGCTGCCGGAGCCGGCGCGCGCGGTGGGAGGTGCCTGCGGTCGTCTGCGGGCCGGTCTGCACCAGGTGCAGAGTGGGAATGTCACCGACTACGTGACCTGGCTGGTCGTCGGCCTGGCCGCCTACGGGACCGCGTTCGCGGTGATGCTGCGATGACGGCTCGCAGTAAGCGGGCGCGGATATGCATCGAGGAGGTTCGGGATGAGCGCGGTGGCGATCGAGCGAGACGACAACATCGAAGTGGCGATCGAGCGGGCTTTGACGCAGCTGTCGCTGGAGCCGGCGGTGCGGGGGCGCGTCGTCGCGGTGAAACCCAACGAGACCTCGGCGAAGCCGGACGATGCCACCGGCGTCACCCAGCCCGACACGTTGCGTGCGGTGCTCCGTCATCTGAAGCGGCTCGGTCCCAGGCGGTTGATCGTGAGCGGTGGTTCGGGGGCCGGGGAGACCGACGAGATCTTCGAAATGACGGGTCTGATGGCGGTGGTCCGCGAGGAGGAAGCCGAGTTCGTGGACCACAACCGCCCGCCTTTCGAACGCGTCGAGCTCGAGTACGCACCGCAGCGTGACGTCGCGGGTCCGCAGACCGAGGTCATGGTGAGCCGGACGGTGCTGGACTACGAGTCTTTGATCTCGCTGGCTCAGCTCAAGGTGCACAGGACGGCCACGGTGACGCTCGCACTCAAGAACATCGCGATGAGCTTTCCCGCTGCGGACTACTACGGGCACCCCCGGGCGACGCAGAAGCATGAGAACACCTTCTTCGATGACATGCACTCCTTCATCGCCGCCATGTGCCTCCGCTTTCCCATCGCTGCCGGCATCGTCGTCGGTCACCCCGCCATGATCGGGACCGGCCCGCTGGGGGGCATACCGATCGAGAGCGGACATCGTCCTGGCCGGGACCGACGCGCTTGCCGTCGACGTCGCCGGCGCCGACCTCCTGGGCTTTGACGTGCAGGCCGTCCGTCATCTTTGGGAGGCGGCCCGGCTCGGCCTCGGCGAGAGCGACACCGAGGGCCTCGACTTCCCCGGACTCTCGCTCCAGGAGGCGCGAACCGAGTTCAGCCGGCGCGCCTATGGCCGGCCGATCGCCTGACCACCCCTGAATACCCGACTACCGGCACTCGGCGCTCGCTGAGCGCGTGGAACACCCGACCCACCGGGGCGCCGGGCGCGTCCCGTCACCCGCCTCCACCGATGATGAGGAGGGGGATGGTGGTGAGGGAGATCAGGCAGGCGAGCACCAGCACCGTGATCACCACCGCGTTCCCGACCGGCCCGTTGGCGTACCGGCCCAGGTGTCGGCGGTCGTTCATGATCACCAGGAACGGCCCCAGCGAGGCGGGCAGGATGAGTGCCATCACGGCGGAAGCGACCAGGGCCAGGGCCAGCGGGTCGCCCACGATCAGGCCCAGCACGATGGCGATGGCCAGGACAGCCAGGATCACCAACCGGAAGCGGATCGCGGTCGAGTGGGGGGCGCTGGCATCCCAGGACCAGCCGAAGCCCTGCGCGATGTCGAACGACAGGGCGAGGCAGACCTCGAGCGCGGCGCCGAAGCAACAGACCAGCAGGATGGCGCCGAAGAGCAGCCGCCCCACCGTTCCCAGCGGCCCCTCCAGGATCTGGGCGACCGCGGTCATGGTGGAGGCGTCCGCGTGCCGGGGACCCAGGACGATCGCCGAGAGCGCGATCACCGCGATCCCGACCACACAGCCGACCCCAATCCCCGCGACGGCGGTGAATCGGTTCATGCGCAAAGAGTCGCGGGTCCACCCCTCCAACCGAGCACCCGACGCGTAGAAGACGATCAGGTAGGGGGAGAGCGTCGCGCCGAGGACGGCGCTGCACAAGAAGAGGTACTGGCCGGTGCTGCCGTGCGGAACGCTGCCGATCTGGATCAGGGTGCGCAGCGGCAGGTGGGCCTGGGGGTGCGCGAGGGCGATCCCGATCGCGGGCACGAAGGCCAGGGAGATCAGTCCCAGCAGGCCCGGACCCCGTTCGATCTGCGGAAAGGTCAGGTACCACACCCCGGCCCATGCCGCCAGGGCGGCGACCACGAAGGCAGCGCGAAGCGGCAGACCGATGAGCAACGTGAGGCCGATGGCCATCCCGCCCAGCTCGGCCGCCAGCAGCAGCGTGTCGGCGATGACCTCGGCGGTGAGTGGAATCAGGTAGAAGCCGAAGCCGAAGTGCTCACGGATGGCGCCCGCGTAGCTGGTGCCTGCGACCGAGGCCCAGCGGCCGACCATCTCGGTCAGCAGGATCAGGCCCACGGTGCCGGCGAGCAGTGGCCACACCAGGCGCAATCCGAAGAGGGCGCCTGCCTGCGCCGAGGTCGAGATGCTTGCCACCTCGGCGTACCCACCGATCGAGGTCAGGACACCCAGCAGCGGCTCCAGGAGCCAGGCCCGCCGTCCGCCGTTCCTCACCGGCGTCCTGTGGATGATCCGATCATGGAACTATCATGTTTCAATACAGAGATGGAGGGGAGAAGCGGCCGGGACCAGCCACTGACTTCGATGCGGGACCTCCTCGACAACACCGTGATGGCGGCCGACGGACGGCTCCTGGCCCGGGTGGGCGACGTGCGACTCTCTTGGGATTTGGACGGCCACCTGCGGCTGGACGCGCTGTTGTTCGGCCCGCAGACCCTTGCGGCTCGCCTGTGGCGGCATCTCGGGCCACCGGCGCGGGCGCTCGTCCGCGATCGTTTCGACTGCTCGGTGCCGCTGGGCGAGGTCCGGGAGATCGGCGAGGAGATTCACCTGCGCGGACCGGCGGAGCGCTACCCCGTGGGACGGATCGAGCGCTCCGCGCTGGCTCGCGTCCTGCGGGTGCTGTCCGGTCCCCGCTGGTGAGGCGCGGGTCCACGCTCACGGTCGGGAGCCTGATCGGGGCCTCGGTGCGGGATGCCACCGGCCGCCGGCTGGGGACGGTGGTCGACCTCATCATCACGGGGCTGCCCGAGCCGAAGGTGGTGCACCTGATCCTGGGTGCCGGAGCCCTTCCCGGACGCCTGCAGGTGGACGTGTCGGAGCCCCCCGCTGCCCAGCGGCGGGGCTCCGTGCGCACCATCCCCTGGTCCAACGTCGAGGAGGTCAGCGGTCGCGTGGTGCGGCTTCGCGCTCAGCCGGACGCCGACCGCCTCGCCGGCGGGCTGGCGCGATGATGCTGCGCTGAGGGAAAGGGCCGTTTCTCCCCATTCCGGGACTTCCGGGCTCCCGGAAACCCCGGGTTGCGGAGAAACGCACGTCAGCCGGACACCGACGTCGCCTCGCCGGCGAAGCGGGGCAGGATTTCCTTGCCGTAAGCGCGGAAGAACGCGTCGTGGTCGCCTCCGATCTGCTGCACATAGAGTTCGTCGACACCGGCGTCGGCGAAGCGCTGGATCGCCTGCAGGTGCTGGTCCAGATCCGGCCCGCAGGGAATCGCCTCACCCACCATCTCAGGCGTGACCAGGCTGGACGCCTGCTCGAAGTGTTCAGGGTCGGGAAGCACCTGGGCCAGCTCACCCGGCAATTGCTCGTTGGGCCAGATCCGGTGGGCGGTCGCGAGCGCGGCGCCGGGGTCGGGGCCATAGCAGACCTTGAGGCCGGCCTGCACCGGCTTGTCGCCGCCGCCGGACTCCCGGAATCGCTTCACCATCTCGGGTTGCGGGGTAACCAGGCAGTAGCCGTCTCCGATGCGAGCCGCCAGCCGCACCGACCGCGGTCCGAAGCCGGAGACGTAGATCGGCGGCGGGGTGGGGTGCCGCGTGTAGAGCTCGGCGTGTTCCACCGTGTAGTGACGGCCGCGGTGGTTCACGACGCCGCCCGCGAAAAGCTTGCGCATCACCTCGACCGCCTCCTCGAGCATCTCCTGGCGCACCTCCGCACCCGGCCAGGCGCCGCCCAGGATGTGCTCGTTGAGCGCCTCGCCGCTGCCCACGCCGAGGCGGAACCGGCCGTCCAGCAACACCTGGGAGGTGGCGGCCGCGTGCGCCAGCACGGCGGGATGAATGCGCACGGTCGGGCAGGTGACCGCCGTGGTCACCGGTAGGCGGGTCGCTTGCGAGAGGGCCCCGATCGTCGACCACACGAAGGGCGAGTTGCCCTGCTCGTGGTTCCAGGGGTGGTAGTGGTCGGAGATCCAGAGTCCCTGGAAGCCGGCCTCCTCCGCCCGCCGCGCCTGCGCGACCAGCTCCTTGGGGCCGAATTCCTCGCTGGATAGGAAGTAGCCGAGTCGCATGGCACCTTGTCCTCGTTCAATTGGCAAATTTCTGATATGAACGATATCAGTAATCACCCCGGGGTGATATCATGGCGGTGCTGCGGATTGTAGCTTTGCTCGCCCGTTAATTCAGATCGCGGGCGCGATCGCACGAGGAGGAGCCATGCCCTGGGACAAGAAGGTCAGCAGGTGCCGCCAGGCGTTGAACGAGACGCCTGCCGAGCCCGCGCTGCGGGCCTGAGCCGATGGCAGACCATACCCCGTCCGACGGCGACGCCGAGAACGCCAAGCAGGCACGATTGGAGGCTGACCGCCGGATGCCCGGCGGTCATCTCACCACCGACCAAGGCGTTCGGGTCGACGACACCGACAACTCCCTGAGCGTCGGCGAACGCGGCCCCACCCTGCTCGAAGACTTCCACGCCCGCGAGAAGATCACCCACTTCGACCACGAACGGATCCCGGAGCGAGTGGTGCACGCGCGGGGCGCTGGGGCCTACGGCTACTTCGAACTCGAGCACTCGATGGCGGAGTGGACGGTCGCGGACTTCCTGCAGCGGCCCGGCGAGCGCACGCCCACCTTCGTCCGCTTCTCCACGGTGGCCGGGTCACGAGGATCAGCGGACACCGTGCGCGACATCCGTGGGTTCGCCACCAAGTTCTACACGCGGCAGGGGAACTACGACCTGGTCGGCAACAACTTCCCCGTTTTCTTCATCCAGGACGGGATCAAGTTCCCCGACTTCGTCCATGCGGTGAAGCCCGAGCCCGACTCCGAGATGCCGCAGGCGGCGTCCGCGCATGACACCTTTTGGGACTTCGTGACGCTGCAGCCTGAGGCCACCCACACGGTGATCTGGCTGATGTCGGACCGCGCCATCCCGCGCAGCTATCGGATGATGCAGGGTTTCGGCGTCCACACGTTCCGCTTCGTCAACCGGGAAGGCCGGGGGACGTTCGTCAAGTTCCACTGGCTGCCGCGGCTGGGCACCCACTCGCTGGTCTGGGAGGAGGCCCAGGGCATCGCCGGCAAGGACCCAGACTTCAACCGTCGAGACCTGTGGGAGGCGATCGAGGCGGGCAGCTTCCCGGAGTGGGAGCTGGCCGTCCAGCTGGTACCCGAGGAAGACGAGCACCGGTTCGACTTCGACCTCCTCGACCCGACCAAGATCATCCCCGAGGAGGAGGTACCGCTGCGTCCGGTGGGACGCTTGGTGCTGAATCGCAACCCGGACAACTTCTTCGCCGAGACCGAGCAGGTGGCCTTCCACACCGCCAACGTGGTCGCCGGCATCGACTTCACCAACGACCCGCTCCTGCAGGCGCGCAACTTCTCCTATCTCGACACCCAACTGATCCGGCTCGGTGGCCCCAACTTCTCGCAACTGCCCGTGAACCGGCCGGTGGCGGAGGTCTCCAACAACCACCGCGACGGCTTCGGGCAGGTCTCGATTCACCGCGGGCGGGCAAGTTATCAGCCCACGTCTTTGGAACCGCAGCCAGAGGTCGAGCGCGGTGCGCCGGGTGTCTTCTCCCACTACCAGGAACGGATCGAGGGCAGCGCCATCCGGCGGCGCAGTCCCAGCTTCCAGGACCACTACAGCCAGGCGACGCTGTTCTGGAACAGCATGTCCGAGTGGGAGCGGGACCACATCGTCGCCGCCTACTGCTTCGAACTCGGCAAGGTGACCGTGTCCGACGTCCAGTCGCGGGCGGTGGAGCGCCTTCGCAACGTCGACCTGGAACTGGCGCGGCGAGTCGCGGCTGGGCTCGGGCTACCGGCGCCGGAGTCTGCCTTGGCTGAGAACCACGGACGCCGCTCGCCGGCGCTGAGTCTGCTTCACCGTCCGGGGGAGACCGTCCGCGGCCGCAAGGTCGGACTCCTGATCGCGGACGGCGTACGGGCCGCCGACGTCAAAGCCTGCCGCGAACACCTGGAGGCGAAAGGTGCTGTGGTGGAGACCATCGCGCCCCATGGCGGTCAGGTGCCGGCATCCGACGGCGGCACGGTGAGCGTGGACCGGGCGCTGCCCACCGTGGGCTCCGTCATCTACGACGCCGTGGTGGTGTTGGGGGCGCCTGAGGGGCCGGCGGCACAGGCGATGCGAGACTTTACGGCTGAAGCTTTCCGGCACGGCAAGGCCCTGGGCGCCCTGAGGGGCGGCGTCGATCTTCTTCAGAGCACGCCGCTGGTGGCGCAGGGCATTCGCATGGCGGCGCCGGGCGGCCAGGAAAGCGACCGCGGCGTTGTCACGTCACGCACGGACGGCGGCGGCGGCTTCTTCGAGGCGTTCGAGGAGGCACTGGCAGGCGGGCGTCACTGGGACCGCGAGCCGGCCGCCGCCATGGTCTGAGCACAAGCCCGAAACCTTCCTCCCCTACCAGCCGGGGGGCCGGTATCCACCGGCTCCCCGCTTTCGTGGGCACGGTCCACCAACGGGGGGTTTACTCGTTCCCAAGGGCCCGCTGGTGCACCAACGGGGGTTGCTCGCGTGTCGAAGGACCCGGTGGTGCACCAACGGGGCTAAGTTCCCGCGAGCCCGCGATTCCTTTTCGGTGGTGTGACTCCTATCACATTTCGGGCTTGAGAGAGGCGATACGGTCGAAGGGCGATGTACCGGCACATCTTCGTCCCCTGCGACAACAGCGACCACTCCACCGCCGCCATCAAGGTGGCCACCCAACTCGCACGGCATTCGGAGGCCCGGCTCACCGGCTGTCACGTCTACGCCGCCCGCATGCACGACGTGCGCTTCAAGCAGATGGAGTACACCCTGCCGGACGAGTACCAGGACGAGCAGGAGCTGGACCGCCAGCGCAAGATCCACGACTCTCTCATCACCCGCGGCCTGCAGCTGATCTCGGACTCCTACCTCGACGTGCTCAAGGAGGAGGCGGAGCAGGCCGGCGTCGAGGTCGCCTACAAGACCTTCGACGGCAAGAACTGGGAGTGCCTGGTCCAGGACATCACCGACTCCGACTACGACCTGGTGGTGATGGGCGCGGTCGGGATGGGGGCGGTGCGCGACGCCCAGGTCGGGAGCGTCACCGAGCGCGTGCTGCGCCGGACCCGCACCGACACGCTGGTGGTGCGGGATCCCCGCTCGCTCCGCGAGGATGCGCCGGACCGGATCGTGGTCGGGGTCGACGGGAGCCCGCAGTCGTTCGCCGCCATCAAGCGCGCGATCGAGCTGGCCCAAGTGTTCGGCAAGCGGGTGGAGGCGGTGGGCGTCTACGACCCCTACCTGCACTACTCGATGTTCAACGGCATCGTCGACGTCCTCTCGGCCGAGGCCTCCAAAGTGTTCCGCTTCAAAGAACAGGAGCAGCTCCACGAGGAGATCATCGACACCGGGCTGGCCAAGATCTACCAGTCGCACCTGCAGGTGGCGCAGCGGCTCGCGCGCGAGGAAGGCGTCGAGCTCCAGACCAAGCTGCTCGACGGAAAGGCGTTCAAGCGGATCCTCCGCCACCTACGCGAGGATCCCCCCTGGCTCTTGATGCTGGGGCGCATCGGGGTCCATTCGGCCCCCGAGATGGACATCGGGAGCAACACCGAGAACCTGCTCCGCATGGCCCCCTGCAATGTCTTCGTCGGCAGCGGGACCTTCGTGCCCCCGGTGGACGTACAGGCCGAGGCCAGCATCAGCTGGACCGACGAGGCGCGCGCCGAGCTCGACCGGGTGCCTGCCCACGTGCAGGGAGTCGTCCGCAGCGCGATCTGCCGGTACGCGCTGGAGCGGGGGCACTCCGTGATCTCCAGCTCGGTGATCGAGCAGGCGGTGGGAGACCTGATGCCCCCGGCGCACGCCAAGAGCCTGGGCTATGAGGCCCCGCCGCGGCCGCGCTCGATGGAGGAGGCCTCGGAGCAGGAGACCTGGATCTGCCGCCACTGCGGGCGGGCCGCGCGCCGGTTGCGTCCGGCCGTGTGCCCGGTCTGCGGCGGCGACGACTTCCAGGCCATCGACAAGGAGAGCGTGGCCCGCCAGGCGGCGACCGAGGGGGGTTCCGAGGACGAGACCTCCTTCGACGGCTTCCGGGTTCGCTGGACCGCGGAGGGCAAGCGCGTGCTGGAGGCGGTGCCCAAGGGCTACGAGCGCCGGCGCGTAAAGGCCCGGATCGAGAAGCTGGCGCGGACCCGGCGGCTCCCCGCGATCACCGCGGAGTTCGCGGAGGAGAACCTGGAGGACGCACACGCCCCGGTGGCGGCCGTGGTGGGCGACGGTCCCGCGCCCGCGGCGGCGGGCGCCGCCACCAGTGCCGCCACCGGTTGGGTGGCGACGCCGCGCGGGAGGGGGGAGGAGCCGCTCCGCTGGACCGACGAGGCGTCGGCCCGGTTGGACCACGTGCCGGCCGGCTTCATGCGCTCGCTCGCCCGGACCAAAGTAGAAGAGTTCGCGCGCCGCATCCAGGCTTCGGTGATCGATGCCGAGGTCGCGGAGGGCGGCCTTGTCGACGCCCGCGACCTGATGTCGCAGATGCTCCGGGCCTACGGGCCGGGAGCCGAAGAGGCGGCCTGGTCGGTCCCCGGGCACGGCGGCGTGCCGACGGCGCCCGGTGTTCAGAGCCCGGCCCCGGGATGGACGGAGGACGGGATTCGCCGGCTCAACGAGGTCGAGGTCCGCGCGGCCGACAAGTTCGACCCGGCACGGGCGGGCGAATTGGCCCGGCACGCCGCCGAGTCGCGCGCGGCTCGTCGCTCGGACGCGATCAACGCCGTCTTCCTGGAGCGGCTGGGCCTGAAGCTCGGCTACGGTCACCCGCTCTCCGAGAAGACGTACCAGCACCACTTCACCTGGACGCCAGAGGCGGAGGCGAAGCTGAAGGAGGTCCCGGACTTCTGCCGGGAGCTGACCCGGTGGCGGGTGGAGTGGACGGCCTTCAAGCAGGGGCTGGGCGACGTCATCACACCCGAGACGATGGACGTCAAGTACCGACTCTGGGGCGAGGTCTCGGACGCGATCTCCGAGCAGGGCCCCTCGATGGCCTGGGACCAGGAGGCGGGCCGGCGTCTGGCCCGGGTGCCCGAATTCGTGCGCGGCCAGGTTGTCCAGGCCGTGGAGGGCAACGCGCGCGGGATGGGCGAGGAGCGGGTGACGAGTGCCGTGCTCGACCGGGTGATCGAAAAGTGGATCGCGACCGGTGATTTTCACGAAGGGAGGTTCGGATTCCGTGCTTGACGTGCTGGTCGCCGACCACGTGACCCGGCGTCATGCCAACGGCCGGGGCGTCAGCGATGTCTCGCTGGAGGTGGCGGCGGGCGAGATCGTGGGCCTCCTGGGCGACAACGGCGCCGGCAAGACCACCCTCCTCCGCGTCCTGGCCACCCTCGACCCGCCCGACAGCGGGCGCGTTCGGTGGTTCGGGATCGAAGACCGCCGGCGCCCCGACGTGCGGGCCCGCATCGGAGTCTCGCTCGACACCCCCGTGCACTACGCCTCTCTGACCGGCTGGCAGAACGCCTCCTACTTCGCCGCGCTCTACGGGGTACCGCGAGGGCTCCGAGAGCGGCGGCTGGCCGAGCTCTTCCGCTGGGCGGGGATCGAGGGAGCGCGTGACCTTCGGGTGCGGGAGTACTCCCTCGGCATGCGGAGGCGCCTGACCCTGGTGGAAGCCCTCGCACACGCACCGCAGCTGCTGGTCCTCGACGAGCCGACGCTGGCTCTGGACGAGGGTGGCGAGCTGGACCTGGTGACCCGCCTCAAAGGGCTGGCGGTCGAGGGGGTCGGCGTGGTGCTGGCCACCAACGACCGCAGCCTGGCCCAGGAGCTCTGCGATCGCGCGCTCGAGCTCAGTGACGCTCAAGGGCGGCAGCGGCAGCCGGCCACGGGGGCGATGGTCTCGTGATCGCCACGTCCGCCACCTTCGCCCGGGAGTGGTCGGAGCTCTGGGGCCGGCCGGTCTCGCTGATCATCAAGCTGGCGTATCCGGTCTCGCTCGCAGTGCCTTTGCTGTGGGCCCCGGTGCCGCCCTTTCTCGCGGCCACCGCGCTCACGGTCCTGATCGCGACGGTGGGCGGGGTGGGGACGGCCGCCGTCCTCGCCCGCGAGCGCTCGATGGGGCTGCAACACCGGTTCGCGCTCGCCCCCCGAGCGGCCGGGCACACCGTTCTCGATCGCGTGGCGGCCGCCGCCTCGGTGGACGTGGCCCAAACGGTGCCGCTCCTGGTGCTGGTCGGAATCCGGCATCCCGGGGGCGTCGTCTGGTGGCCGGGACTGCTCTGCGCGCTGATCGGCATGCTGCTCACGGTGGACGCGCTGGGCGCCTTCGCCTCCAGCCTGGCCGCCAGCCCGGGCGAGGTGATGCTCTGCGTCATGCTGCCGCTGCTGCCTGCCTACTTCCTGTCCGGAATCTTCGTGGCGCCGTTCGGAGCCCTGGTCGTGATCTCCCACCTGCTTCCCTTCTCGTACTTCCACGCGGCACTGCAAGGAGCGCTGGGGGGAGCGGCGCCGACAAGCCCGCTCGGCTGTATCCTGGGCGGGATCGCGTTCGGGATGATCGGCCTGGGCGCCGCCTACCTGACGGGACGGCGCGTACTCGAGGCCGCATGATTCGGGAGCGCGGCCGAAGGCCCCGACGGGTCTGGAACGCCCATGCGGCGCATCTACTGTGTTGCCGCCTGTGATGCTCGCTCACGAGGGGGCGGCCGCACTCGCTCCGCTTCTCGGCGGCGCCTTGCAGCTACACCACCTGGCCGCCCCATCCCTCGCCGGGTCTCCGGCCACCCTCCCGCTGGCGACGCCGGGCTTTCCCAACCTGGGGAACCTGCAGGTCCCACTGATCGGCAACAAGTGGGCCGTCGGCATCGTCTTCATGTTCCACATCCTGTTCGGCTCCTACACCATGGGCACGCTGCTCACCGGGCCCTGGTTCGAGCTGGTGGGCCGCTGGCGGGGAAGCAGGAATTGCCTGCGCTACGCGTCCGGACTGGCCGAGGTGAACCTCAAGATCTTCAGCATCGGCGCCACCCTCGCCGGGTTCGCCGTCATCTTCCTGACCGGTCTCTACGGGCGGATGTTCATCCCGCTGGTCGAGATCATGATCATCCCCTTCGCGATCGCCTTCACGATCTGGCTGCCGACGCTGGCCGCGCTCTACCTGTACGCCTACAAGTTCGGCGAGTCGTTCGGCCGGCGCTGGCACATAGCGCTCGGCTACGCCGCCGCTCTGGGCGACCACATCTTCCTCTTCTTGATCGTCGGGATCGACAGCTTCCTGCTCACCCCCGGGACCGGCCAGGGAATCGGGGCCTTTTTCAACCCCACCTTCCTGCCCGAGCTGCTCCACCGGTTCACCGGCAACATGTCGTGGTCAAGCTTCTTCATCGCCGCCGTCTTCGCCGTGCGTGCGGGCCGCGCGGAGGCGGGGCCGGAGCGCGAGTACCGCCTCTGGGCGGCTCGCGCCAGCCTGATGGTGGGTTTCCTGCTCCTGGTGCCGCAGGCGCTCAGCGGCACCGACTTCGTGGTCCAGATGCACGACGCGTCGCCAGGGGCCTTCCAGACCTCCTTCACCACCTACGGCTACCTCTGGATCGCCCAGGTCGCCATGTTGTGCGCGCTGCTGCTGGGGGGGTCCGTCTACTTCGCCGCCAGCCGCCCCTCCGTGCTGGGCTGGCTCTTGAGTGCCTTGATCGTGGTCGGCGGGGTGGCCAGCGCGATGCCCAACCAGGTCTACGGCGTGCGCTACTACTGGATCCGGCTGATCGCGCTCGGCGTCGTGTTCGTGATCGCGCTGCTCAGCTGGCTCTGGTGGCTGGGCCGGCGCCGGCTGAGCCTGCGCAGCCCCCTCTTGGCCCGCGGCGCCCTGACCACGGTGGGGGTGATCGCGGTGGCGCTGTTCCTCCTCATGGGCGTGATCCGGACCAGCGCGCGCGACCCGTACACCGTGTTCGGCAAGCTCACCCAAGAGCAGAGCCAGGGCATCTTCGCCCCCGGCCCCGGGCACTACCCATGACCGCCGTGTTGCTGCAGTCGCCTGGCGGCATGGACGAGCTGCAGACATTCTTCTACCTGGCGCTCGTGGTCGGGGTGATGCTGACCTTCATCTTCGTCCTCCTCGGCATCGGCCTCCGGCAGTGGGTGAGCCTGGTGCGGGAGGGCGAGCACCCGGTGATGGCGGCCATCATCGGCTTCACGCTGCTCGGCGCCCTGACCTTCATCGTCATCGCGGGCGGCATCATCGTGCACTCGATCGTCGTCCAGAGGGGGTGCCTGCGATGCTGAGCCGGCGCCAGGTGGCCCGGCTGGGGACGATCCTGGGCGGGGCGGTGTTCGGCCTCGCGCTGGGCGGCCCCATCGTGGGCTTCATCCTGTCGCCGATCTTCACGCCCGGCGCTCCGACCGTCTGGCGGCGTGTGGGGCGGGTGGACCACCTGCCGCTGCGGACGCCGACCCGCTTCGTGGTCCACTTCCCGCAGGGTTACTGGGATTCCGCGCCCCAGCCCTGGGGCGCCTACGTCGTCCGGCTCACTGAAAGCGAGACCAGGGTCTTCGCCAACATCTGCACCCACATGCAGTGCGCGGTGCGCTGGCAGGCCAATCTCCATCAGTTCGAGTGCCCCTGTCACGGAGGCCTCTACACGATCGACGGCACCAATGTGGGCGGGCCGCCGCCCAAGCCGCTGCCCCAGTGGGTGCACCGCTTCGACAATGGCGTGCTCTACGTCTCGAACCAACTCCAGGAGTCGATCTGATGGGCCGGCTGGTGCGCTCGCTGATGCGGGAGCGGATGCAGTGGTCGATCCGGAGATCGCGTGCCCTGATGCGGGCGACGGGCGATTGGTTCGACGATCGGACCAACTATCGCAAGTACCTGCGCGAGGGGCTGTACGAGGCAGTGCCGGTCCGCGGCGCCTGGTGGTATTCGCTCGGCAGCGCGACGCTGATCCTGATCCTGCTCCAGGTCGGGACCGGCATCTTCCTCACCTTCGAATACGTGCCCTCGCCGACCGACGCCTGGTCGAGCCTGGACTGGGTCAAGCTCCACGAGCCATTTGGGGAGGTCGTCCGCGGTCTGCACCTCTGGGGCGCCTACACGCTGATGTTCGTCATCGGTCTGCACGCGGTGCGGACCTTCACCTCCGGTTCCTACAAGCGGCCGCGCGAGCTCAACTGGATCACGGGCGTGGTCCTGCTTCTGCTCGTGCTCGGCCTCTCGATCACCGGTGCCTTCCTGCCCTGGGACCAGGCCGCGTACTGGACGGCCGTGGTGGTGACCAACATCCCCGGCTACACACCGGTGATCGGGGACTTCCTGCGCACGCTCTGGCGCGGCGGCCAGTTCGTGGGTCCGGAGACCCTGACCCGCACCTTCGGCATCCACATCTGGCTGTTGCCGGGGGGGTTGCTGACCTTCATCCTCTTTCACCTGCTGCTGCTGCGCAAGCACGGCGAGTTCGGTTCCTGGGTCAACTACCGGGGCTCCTGGCGAACCCGGCCGCCGGAGGAACCCAAACCGTCCCCCGAGGACCCGGACCCGCAGCGCGACGCCGAGCCGCCCTACCCGGCCCGGCCTACTGACGACGGCTGGTCGACCCCGCTCGAGACGGAAGACTTCTATCCCTTCCAGACCATGAAGGACTCGCTGGTGTCGGCCGGCCTGGTGGCGCTGGTGACGCTGCTCGCCATCTTCGTGCCGGCGCCGCTGGAGGGTCGGCCCGACCCGTCCACCACCACGTATGTGCCGACTCCGGAGTGGTTTTACCTCCCGCTCGACCAGCTGCTCCTGGTGCTGCCGCAGCAGCTGATCGTCCTCATCATCTTTCTGCCGCTCGCGGGCGTGCTCTTCCTGTTCGCCGTGCCCTGGATCGACCGCGGTCCGGAGCGGGATCCGTTCGAGCGCGCGCTGGTCGTCCTCCCGGCGCTGGTGATCGTGATCTTCATCCTGGTCCTGACGCTGCTCGGCGCCGGCCGCCTGTTCAGTCTGCCACCGCCATGACCTCGTTGTTCCTCGGCCTGCCCAGCTCTCCGCCGTTCACCAACACCACGCTCTGGATGTCGGTGATCATCGGCACCGTCTTCGAGCTGCACATCGCCACCGCCGGCCTGATCAGCGCGGGCGGACAGTTCGGCCCCGTGATCGAGCTCGTGGGCTGGGTCCGGCGGCGGGCCGAGTACGAGTACCTGGCGCACGGCATCGGCAAGGCCTTGGTGATCGCCTTCGCGTTCACCTCGGTGATCCCGTTCCTCCTCGTCACCGTTCTGCTGACCGGGTTCGCGGGGCATTTCTGGACCACGATCGTCCGCATCCTCTGGATACCGCTGGTGATCGAGCTGTTCTCGTTCGTCTTCGAGGTGCTGCTCGTCTACCTCTGGTACTACACCTGGGACGTGCTGAGCGGGCGCTACAAGCCGCTCCACATCTGCCTCGGCCTCCTGCTGGTGTTCGACGACTTCCTGCAGGTCCTGGTGATCAACACGCTGGCCAGCTACATGCTGACGCCATCCACCGCGCCTCCCAGCGACATCTTCCAGGCGATCGTGAACCCGACCCTCTACGAGCTCCAGGTGCACCGCATCGTCGGCAACCTGGCCTTCCTCGGCTACGCCATCGGCGCCTTCGCAGCCTGGCGCTTCCGCCGCGCGCGGGACCTCCAAAAGCGCGCGCGTTGGGACTGGATGGGAAGCTTCGGGATCCTCTGGGGAACCGTCTTCACGCTGTTCCAGCCCCTGGTCGGCTACTCGTACGCGAAGGAGATCCAACTCTCCTCCTACGCCGCCTGGTACCGGATGATGCTGGGTCCTCTGAGCAACTTCTTCCTCTTCCAGATCCTGCTGCTCGGCATCATGTTCACGGTCGGCGGCTTCTACTTCACGTCCCGCCTGCGCCGGGAGTCGGCGCCCGGCCGCACGATCTGCCGGCTCCTGAGCTGGGGATTGGTCGCGTCCACCGTCCTGGCCGCGCTCCCCTATCAGTTCGCGGTCTCGTACGACAACATCCGCGGCACGTCCTGGGACAAGCCGTTCTGGCAGGGCGGGCTCATCAACCCGTTCGGGGAGATGATCCCCTTCAAGGTGGTGGCGCTGGTGGCCATGACGCTCTTCACCCTGGCCATCGTCTTCTTCTACCTGCGGGGTCTCCGCTACACGACCTGGGGTTCGGCGAGCCGGCGCGCGCAGTGGCTCCTGATGATCAGCGTGGTGCTGGTGACGGTGATGATCGTGCTGATGGGCTTCATCCGCGAGAACGGCCGCAGCCCCGATTTGATCCACGGCCAGATCTCGATCTCACAGACCCCGGCCTCCACCCCCAGCGCCTCGCCCGCGCCGGCCAGTTGGTGGGGTCGTTGACGCCGGCGGCGGCACCGTGAACCCGAGTGCCGGCACTCGGCGCTCGCTGGATACCTCGCGGCACGCGATTGCCGGCACTCGGGCCGCGCTCTGCACGACGATGCCGGCCCGGGAAGCCCGGACCGGCAGTCTCGCCGTGAAGAGTTGCTCTTTAGGGCTCCTACCAGCGGTACCAGCGTCCGCCGCCTTCAGCGCTGCGAACGAAAAACCCGATCAGCCAGATCACGAGAGCGACGATGGCTGCGATCCACAGCCAGTGCAGGAATACCCCGCCACCGCCCAGCAACAGCAGGATGGCGACGAGGATGAGCACCGCGATCAGCATAGGGACCTCCTTGAAATAAACGTGACATCGACACTATAACGAGGCCGCGTGCAAATGTCGAGATCCTCTCCAGCTCTGGGACTCCGCTCAGCCCGGTCGCGGTGGTGTGAGCTCGAGCCTGAAGGTCGACCCGGCGCCCGGGCGCGTGCTCTCCAGCCTCAGCGATCCACCCATGCGCTCGGCCGCGCTCCGGCTCAGGTAGAGGCCGAGCCCGGTCCCCGGCCGCCGGGAGTCCTCGGGGTGCGCGCGGTATCCGGGGTCGAAGGCGTGTGCCGCCGCCGTCTCCGAGAAACCGAAGCCGGCGTCATGGACGCGGACCGAAGGGGCGGGAGTGGGCACCACCTCGACCCACGCGCACGGCGGCGGCTCGGTGTAGGTGAGCGCGTTGTCGACCAGGTTGTCCAGCACCTGCGTCAGCAGGGCGCGGTCGACTCGTGCCCGCGTCCTTCCGTCAGGCGTGAACTGGACACAGCCCCCGAGCAGGTCGGCCTTGGCGGAGCCGCGCGCCACCGCGTGCCGGACCTCGTCCTCGAGGACGACGTCCACGGCGTCGACCGAGTGGCGCTGCAGCCGGCTGATGACCTGAATCCGATCCAGTTGGCCTCGCGCCTCGGCGACCTTCTCCTCGACGCGATCCAGCGCTCGCCTCTGCTCGGAGCTCAACGATCCCAGTGAGCCGTCCCGGAGCATCTCCAGGTACCCCTGGGCCAAAGCCAGCGGCCGCCGGGTCTCATGCAAGCCGGCGGCCAGCAGGTCGTCGTAGCTGGTGTCGTCACCGCGAGCCATGACCGCTCCGTTCAGTCTCCGAAACTGCAGACCCCGGCCCCCCTCTCCAGGTTGCTCCCGCCCGGTGGCTCCGGGCCTTCCAGTAAGCGTGCACGTACCAGTCAGTTCCCACTCGAATAAGTACCCAGTATTATCACAATTTGTGGAGGGGACAGGCCAGGGAAGCGCAGCGGGCCGCGCGCTCTTCCCGCACTGGACCACGCGTCGCTCACCTCACCCACTGGACGCGAGGGCTCGGTTCTGGCAACGTAGGCACTGAACGACGCCCATCGGGGGGGTAGACGGTAGGGGTTCTGGGAGGTGCCATTGGCACGCGAGCGGGTGGTAGATCGAGTCCTGGCCGGCCAGTGGGCGGTGGGGGACGCGGCGCGGAGAAGTGGCGGTCTGGACGACCTCCTGGCCCGGATCACCGCCGCCGCCGCCGAGTCGGTGGGTGCGGGCGATGCCGCCTACTGGCGCATCTTGGAGGGGGAACCCACCTTGATCGGCGGCCCTCGCTCACGGCTGGCCGGTGGCGCCGAGGAGCTGGCCGTGGCACTGGACGCCGAGCTGAGCCGGCGCGATTGGGTGATCCATCGGGGGTCGGACGACCCGGCGGACCAGGTCCTGGCGGTGCCCTGGCGGGCGGGTGGGGCCCGGCTCGGCATCTGCTGTGCCTACGGCAGCCTCCACCAGGGAGGCTTCACCGAGGACGACGCCCTGGTGCTGCAGGTGATCAGCAACTCATGCGGCAACGTCGTCGAACGTGAGCGGGCATTGGACCGCCTCCGCTGGGCGATGCAGGACCTCCACTCGGCCGAGGTCCGCCTGGGGCGGGTGCTGGACCTGAGCCGGTCGCTCAACACCGTGGGGGACCCGGAGACGCTGCTCGAGCAGCTGGTGCCCGGCGCTTTGGACCTGATCGGGGCCAAAGCCGGGTTCGCCGGGCGGGTGCGGCCGGAGGGGGCGGTCACCCGTCAGGTGCTCCACTCGGGCACTGCGGAGCCCTTCGAGCACGTCTGGCCGCCGGGAGACGGGATTCCGGGCTGGTGCCTGATGTCGCGATCGGTCTACCTGACCAACGATGCGGCTCACGACGCCCGGGCTGACGGTGTCCTGCGCCGGCTGGGCGCGGCCGAGGTGCTGTGCGCCCCGATCGTCGACGCGCAAAGTGAGGTGCTCGGCTTCTTCACCCTGTTCGACAAACCGGAAGGCTTCGACGCCAATGACCGGCAGGTGGCGGAGGCGCTGGCCAGTCACACCGCGATGGCACTTCGGAGCGCCATCGCCTACCAGCGCCTGGGGGAGCTGGAGCGGTTCAAGTCCGACTTCCTGAACCTGGCCGCTCATGAGCTGCGGGGGCCGATCGCCGTGGCTCGGGGGTACCTCGAGATGCTGGCGGACGACCCCGACCGGTGGGATCGCGGCCAGCGTCAGTCGATGCTCCGGGTCACCACTCGCAAGCTGGACCAGATGCGTCTGCTGGTCGACCGCATGCTCGAGACGGCGCGCCTTGACGACCGCCCGCCGACACTGGAACTCCACTGCGTCGACCTGGGGCAGCTGGTCCGGGCGTCGATCGACGAGACCCTGCACACCGTGCGCAGCGAGCATCAGCTGGTCATCGACCTCGGCGCGGAGCCGTTGCTGGTGCGGGCGGACCCAGACCGGATCCGGCGGGTGGTCGCCAACCTGGTTGAGAACGCCTGCAAATATTCGCCCGACGGCGGCGAAGTCCGGATCGGGCTCAGCCTCGCCGGCACGCCGCCCTGGGCGGAGATCGAGATCGAGGACCACGGGGTGGGCATCGACGAGGCCGACTTCCCTCTCCTCTTCACCCGCTTCGGGCGCATCGTCAACAAGCGGAACAGCCACATCGGAGGCACCGGGCTCGGGCTCTACCTGTCCCGGCAGCTGATCCGCATGCACGGCGGCGACATCACGGTCGAGTCCCAACCGGGGCGCGGGAGCCGCTTCATCATTCGCCTCCCGCCGGCGCCCCCGGGAGAGCAGCTGCCGCCACCGTCGGGGCGGGCCCGGGTCACCCCGAAGAACGTGTGATCTGACCGGCCTATATCACTATAGTTGACAGCAATTCGCATGCCAGTGAACACTGGGGAACGGGCAGGCGGTACCGGTGAGAGACCGAGAGGTCCATACGTGACCGCGCAACGCCTCTTGAGGAGGATTGGTCATCATGGCCGGTAGCGACACGTCAGATGCGATCCGGGTTCTGCTGGTCGAGGACGACGCGGAATTCGCGGAGATGTATCGGTTGCGACTGGAAGCCGACGAGTACGCGGTCGAATGGGCACGCAACGGTCGCGAGGGACTCAGGATGGCGCACGCCTGGGAACCGCATCTGATCTTCCTCGATATCCGGATGCCGGAGATGGACGGCCTGGAACTCCTGCGCACGCTGCGCGACGACCCCGCGACCGCCGCCGTCCCGGTGGTGGTGCTGACGAACTACAACGACGAGAGCCTGCAGCGGGAGGGCGAGCGTCTGGGCATCCTGGAGTGGCGCTCCAAGATCGACACCACCCCGTCCGGGATCTCGTCCTGGATCGAACGCTGGTCGAGCGCCCTGGAGGAAGAGCGCCAGACGCCCTGACTGGGTCCGGCGGTAGGGGACCGGTGTCCGCACCCGGACGCTAACTCGGCCGAGTTAAGGTCGCGGTGCGGACAGTCGGGTCCTAACCAAGAGGCTCAGGTGCCTCGCAGCGTGCGCAGGGCCGGAGCCAGCTCGGATGCCAAGTCGTTCCAGCGGCACTCGATCGAGCAGGTGAGGTCGCTCCGCGCCTGCTGGGCGGCGGCGAGGAAAGCGCTCAACTCAGGGTCCGGGGCCGGGGGCGTCCGGCCCACGCCGGCGACGTGGGTGTGCGCGAGCAGGTCCGCGTGCTCGGTCACCGCGCTGACAGGCTCACCCTCCTCGCGCATGTGGTAGAGGTCGGCCAGGAGCCGCACGCCCTCCAGGCGGTGGTCCCGAATGAACGCGGCCACCTCGCCGACGGAGTTCCAGACATTCGACTCCGCGCGGCGCAACGGCTCCAGCACCAGCGTGATGTCGGCCGCCTGCGTGATGCCGGCGGCCTGGCGGCAGAATTCGGCGAGCTCCCCCAGAGCCCGCGCGCGCTCGTAGCCATCGGGGATCCGGCGCGGACCTCCCGACCCGAAGACGACCAGCCGCACCGCGAGGAGCCGCAGCCGCTCGGTGGCGTCGCGCACATAGGCGAGCACCTGGTCACGGTCGGTATCCGAGCCCAGCAGGCGAACACTCGAGGGCAACAACACGTTGGCAGCCAGCACCGGCGGTCCGCTCCGCACCACCCCGCGTAGCTGTTCGAAGTCCTCGGCGCCGGTGGCCATGACCAGGTTGCCGACCGCAACCTCCAGATAGTCGAGATCCGCGTTCTGGACCGCCGGCAGCTGGTCGACCCGTCCGATGCAGCATCCAAATCTCACCCGCCGTTTGTATACGAACGGACCTCGAGAGCGCGGGCCTTGGGGGCCCCGGGGTGCACGCAGACCCCCGATTGCCGGCACTCGGGGCTCGCAGAGCGCAGGGAAGCCCCCCGATTGCCGGCAGTCGGGGGGCAAGGCATCAGGGGAGCGCGCGCAGAGCGGCCCGGGCGGCCTCGTCGTAGGGGTAGATGGTCAGCGCGCCCTGGTAGCAGCGCCGAGCGGCGGCCACGTTCCCCCGCCGCGCGAAGTCGTTCCCCAATTGGACCCAGACTCTCGGGTCCTGGGCGCCGAGTCGAACCGCCGCCGCCAGCTGCGGCGGCGTGGCGACGGCGGCGTGATAACGCGCCTGAAGAGGATCGACGCTGACCGCCAGCTGGTTGTCGCCCGCGAACGCGGCGGTGTCGGCGACCACCGGTGGGACCGCGCACACGAGAGCGAGGAGCACGGCTGCGATGCCGGCCACCACGGTGCCGGCGCGCCGGGCCCGGTCCCGGAGTTCGGGGAGTGAGCCGGCGGCCCCGGCTCCCGCCAGCAGCCAGAGCGGGGCGGTGGCCGGAACCCAGTCGAAGTCGAGCAACGACCAGACCAGGTAGGCGGCGAGTGCGCCCGCCAGCGCCTCCGCGCCCGGCACTCTCAGGACCTGCCGCCAGAGCAGACAGAACAGCACCGTGCAGGCGAGCAGGCCGAACACGCCCTGAGTGGCCAGCAGGTCGAGTGGCATCGAGTGGAGGCGGTCGAAGGGATCTCCGGGCTCCCAGTCGGCGGACTGGAAGGCACCGAAGTGGAGTCCGACACCGTCCTCGCCCCACCCCAGCCAGGGCCGCGCCGCGATCAGCCGGAGGCCGTCGCGCCAGACTCCGAGCCGCGCCGCCCCGGTGTCCTGGTTGAGGAGCCGCAGCGGGGTCAGAAGCAGGGCCGCGGCGGCTCCCCACAGCAGCGCGATGCCGCCCACCCCAGCTCCCGCGCCGAGGGCCCGGCGCCGGCGCCAGACGACCAGCGCCGGCCAGACCGCGAGGCCCGCCACCGCGCCCAGCCAGCCGGCGCGCGAGGTGCTCAGCGCCAGGCCCGCCGCCAGCAGAGCCACCGCCGGCGCCCACCGCCAGCTCCGTCGCAGGCGGGCGATGGCGAGCGGAAGTGTCATCGCGAGAAGCGCGCCGAGCAGATCCGGCTGGCCCAGATTGCCGTCGGGACGCGCGAGCAGTCCCAGGACCGCCTGCAGGATGGCTTCCCCCGCCGCCACGCAACAGCCGGCCAGGAACAGCACCTCGATTCGTCCCCGCCAGCGAGCCGCGGCCTCGGGGCCGGCGGCGGCGGGGGGCGAGAGGCGCAGCGTGCCCCAACATAGACCGCAGTAGGCGAGCCGCAGGGGCAGCGACTCATAGCGCGAGTAGGCGCCGGCCAGCGATACCACCGGCTGAGCCGAGAACACCGCCGCCAGCCCGGCCGCCACCGAGCAGGCCAGCAGAGCCCAACCAAGCGGTCCGGTTCGGGACCGTCCCCACAGCGCACCCGCCGCGACCAGGAGTCCGGCCCCGGTTTGGGCCAGGGCCGCGCGGGGAAGGATGAAAGAGTCCACCATCCAGGGGCACCAGATCACGGGAAGGAGCCCGGCGATGGCGGCGGGAAGCCATTCTTGAGCGCCTTGCCGCCACCCCCACGAGAGCCGGCCGGCGTTCGTGCCAATTCCTGCGCGGGGGACGGAACGAGCAAGCACCGTCGGCGGTTATAGACCTATAGGAGAAGTCAGTTTCGGTTGGAGGGACGCGAAGGGAAGCCTGCGCGTCGCCGGTATGATTGGCGTCAGGCGGGCGGAGTCACCAAACGCCCGAGAAGCAACAATTCCCGATCGAGGAGGTGTTCGCCACACCTGGCCCGGATTTCTGAGGAGGCACCCCACCCTTGTCCTCTATGTACCCGTTCGAACGATTCACTGAGCGCGCGAAGAAGGTCCTGACGCTCGCGCAGGAAGAGGCCGAGCGCTCGCATCACAGCTACATCGGCACCGAGCACCTACTCCTCGGACTGCTCCGTGAGGGCGATGGCCTGGCCGCCAAGGTCCTTGGCAACCTGGGCGTCGAGATCGGCAAGGTCCGCCAGACGATCGAGTCCGTCCTGGGACGGAACGAGCGGATCGTCATCCAGCAGATCATCCCCACCTCACGCGTCAAGAAGGTGATCGAGATCTCCTTCGAAGAGGCGCGCCGGATGGGGCACAACTATGTCGGGACCGAGCACCTGCTCCTGGGTCTGTTGATCGAGGGCGAGGGGATCGCGGCGCACGTTCTGGAGGATCTGGGCGCGAACCTGGAGAAGGTCCGCAACGAGATCGAGCGCCTGCTCCACGACTCGACGGTGGAGGAGTCGGAGCCGGCTCCCAAGAAGCCGTCCAAGACCCCGCTGCTCGACCAGTTCGGCCGTGACCTGACGGACCTGGCGCGGAAGTCGGCGCTGGACCCGGTGATCGGACGCGAGACCGAGATCGAGCGCGTGATCCAGATCCTGTCCCGCCGGACCAAGAACAACCCCGCGCTGATCGGGGAGCCGGGCGTGGGGAAGACCGCGATCGCCGAAGGCCTGGCCCAGCAGATCGTGCTCGGCAACGTGCCCGAGTCACTCTTCAACAAGCGGGTCCTGACGCTCGACATGGGCGCGCTGGTCGCCGGCACCAAGTACCGCGGCGAGTTCGAGGAGCGGCTGAAGAAGATCCTGGACGAGATGCGTGCCTCCAACGAGGTGGTGCTGTTCATCGACGAGCTCCACACCTTGGTCGGGGCCGGGGCTGCCGAGGGCGCGATCGACGCCGCCAACATCCTGAAGCCGGCCCTGGCGCGGGGCGAGCTGCAGTGCATCGGCGCCACCACGCTCAACGAGTACCGCAAGTACATCGAGAAGGACGCCGCCCTGGAGCGGCGGTTCCAGCCGGTCTTCGTCGATCAGCCGTCGCTGACCGAGACGATCGACATCCTGCACGGCGTCAAGCCGCTCTACGAGAAGCACCACCGGGTCGCGATCAGCGACGAGGCGGTGCGCGCGGCCGCCATCCTCTCCGACCGCTATGTCTCCGACCGCGCTCTGCCCGACAAGGCCATCGACCTCATCGACGAGGCTTCGGCGCGGGTGCGGATGAAGCTGACCACCACCCCCGAAGACCTGAAGGACATGCAGAGGGAGATCAAGAAGCTTCAGGCCGACAAGGAGGAGGCGATCGCGCGGCAGGACTACGAGAGCGCCGCCATGGTCCGCGAGGACGAGAAGAAGCGCAAGGAGAGCTACTCCCTGCGCGAGCAGGCCTGGCGCGACAAGCTGGGTGAGACCGTGCCGCAGGTGTCCGAGGAGGACATCGCCTCCATCGTCTCGGCCTGGACCGGGGTGCCGGTGCACCGGCTGGTGGAGGAGGAGACGGCACGGCTGCTGCGGATGGAGGAGGAGCTCCACCAGCGCGTCGTCGGGCAGGAGGAGCCGATCACCACGATCAGCCAAGCTGTGCGCCGCGCGCGTGCCGGACTCAAGGACGCCCGGCGACCGATCGGGTCGTTCATCTTCCTGGGCCCGACCGGGGTGGGCAAGTCAGAGCTCGCGAAAGCGCTGGCGGCCTATCTGTTCGACTCCGAGGACGCTCTCATCCGGCTCGACATGTCGGAGTTCATGGAGCGCCACACCACGGCTCGACTGGTGGGCGCACCCGCCGGCTACGTGGGCTACGACGAGGGCGGCCAGCTGACGGAGGCGGTTCGCCGCCGGCCCTACTCGGTGATCCTCTTTGACGAGGTCGAGAAGGCGCACCCCGAGGTCTTCAACATGCTGCTGCAGATCCTCGAGGACGGGCGCCTGTCGGACGCCAAAGGCAAGGTGGTCAACTTCGCCAACACCCTGATCATCATGACCTCCAACCTGGGGATGCGGGACATGAACCAGGCGCAGACCGCGCTCGGGTTCCAGCCCGCCCTGGCCAGCGAAGAGCAGGACGCGGAGCGCCGGCACAAGATCATGAAGGACAAGATCGACACCGAGCTCAAGAAGACGTTCCGGCCCGAGTTCCTGAACCGCATCGACGCCGTGATCACGTTCAAACCACTGACGCCGGCCCAGATCCGCGAGATCGTGGACCTGCAGCTGAAGCAGCTGGAGGACCGGCTGCACGAGCAGGACGTGCACGTGATGGTCACCGACGTGGCCCGCGACCGGCTGGGCGAGGAGGGCTTCGACCGCCAGTACGGTGCCCGCCCGCTGCGCCGCGTCATCACCCAGCGGATCGAAGACCAGCTGTCGGAGAGCCTGCTGCGGGGCAAGTTCAAGCGCGGCGACACGGTCCGTATCGACTACAACCCGGAGGACGGCTTCGTCCTCAGCCCGGAGCGGCGGGAGGGGGCCAAGGAGCTGCCCGCGCCCGCCCCGGCGCAGCTGCCCTCGTAGGCACCAGGCAGAACACCGGCGACAAGCCCCGGGGCCCGCCGGCCCCGGGGCTTGTTACGTCAGGCCGTCTTTACCCTCGTCGAGCCAGGCCAATTCCTCCGCGCTCAGCTGGAGCCCGACGGCCTCCAGGGAGGTACGCGCCTCGCCGGGCGTGTGGGGACCGATCAAGGGAAAGGTCTGAAATGGCTGCTGCAGAACCCAGGCGAGGGCGACCGCGGTTGGTTCCACCCCGCGAGCCCGGGCCAGCTCTTTCGCTCTCGCCAGGCGCTCGAAGTTGTCGCCGGCGTACCAGCAGCGCGCCAGCTCGGGGTCGGAAGCGTCCTCGGAGTGGGCCCGCGCGAAGAAGCCCTGCGCCTGGCTCGACCACGGCAGCAGCGGGGTCTTGGTCTCCACCAGCCAGCGTCGCCACGCGTCGCCACGAGCGTCCACGCATCCGGCCCAGGGCGGGTTGACCATGCGGGCCAGGCTCAGGTTGTTGCTCACAGCGGTGAAGCCCTGCGCGTCGTGGCCCCCCGCCCAGCGGCGGGCCTCGTCCAGGCGCTCGAGGGTCCAGTTGGAGGCGCCGTACGCGCGCAGACGTCCGGCGCGGCGATGCTCCTCGAGCACGGTCAGGAAGTCACCGACCCCAAACCGTGGGTTGTCCCGGTGCATCAGGTAGAGGTCGATGTGGTCGACGCCAAGCCGTTCCAGGCTCTGCAGGATCTGTTCTGAGAGGTGGTCGGGGTCGCAGAGCGGGGTGTGGGCGCCCTTGTCGATGATCACGACCTGGTCGCGAACACCCCGGCTGCGGACCCAGGCGCCGAGCATCTGCTCCGAGCGCCCGCTCCCGTAGATCCAGGCGGTGTCGAAGCAACGACCACCGCGCTCGAAGAAGTCGTCGAGCATCACCGCGACCTCGGCCCACGTGCGCTGCGTGGCGACCCCCATCACGATCCGGGATGCGTCGACCTCGATCGCGGGCAGCCGCCCGTAGACCATCTGACCGCGCTCCGATCGCAGCGGGCGCCCGGCCACGGTGCGCGCCTGGCCCGCCCCCGGTGGCCGCTCGGCGGGGTACTCGAGCCCGATCTCCGCCCGCCAGCGATCGAGCGTGCGCAGGTTGGCGAGCGTCTCCTCCCAAGGCAGCTCGGGGGCCTGGCGCCGGTCCAGGTTCCGGGCCACGGCGGCGGCCTCGAGCTCGTACACGCTCCCCGAGAACGGCACCTCGATCCGCTCCTCGGCCCCGTTGCGGCGCAAGACCAGCCGGCCGTCCCCGTGGGCGGTCGCATCCGCCAGCGTGATCGAACCTCGGGTGCCGACGACGTGGAAGGAGTTGTCGTCCCGGAGGCGGACGCCGGTACGGACCTGGGCGAGGATGCCACCTTCGAAGCGAAGCGAGGCCACCGCCCACTCGTCGACGCCGGTGGGGCCCAGGTGCCCGGTCGCTCGCAGCTCGACCGGCTCCACCAAGGGCCGTCCGAGGACGGAGGCGACCACCAGACGTGCCAGCGACACCGGGTAGCAGCCGACATCGAGGATGCCGCCCCCACCGAGCTGGGGGTTCAGGAGGCGTTGTTCCGGCCCCGCCTCGGTGCGGAAGCTGTACGCGCCCCGGACCAGCTGGACCTCGCCCACCGTTCCCTCCCGGACCAACCGGAGCAGCTCCTCGATCTGGGGGTGGAACCGGTAGGCGAACGCCTCCATCAGGAAGACATCGCAGCGGCGTGCCGCTTCCAGGACCGCGGTCGCCTCGGCATGATTCAGGGTCAGCGGCTTCTCGCACAGGATGTGCTTGCCGGCTTCGGCACTCCGGATCGCCCACTCGGCGTGCTCGGAGTGGGGTGTCGCCACATAGACCGCCTGCACGTCCGGGTCGGCCAGCAGCGCCGCGTACGACTCGTAGGGGCGCTCGATGCGATGCTCGCGCGCGAAGCCCTCCGCCCTTGCTCGGTTCCGGCTCCCGACCGCGATTACACGACCGCGTTCGGATCCAGCGAGGGCCTTCGCGAACACGCCCGCGATCCGACCCGTTCCGATGATCCCCCAGCGCAGCGGCTCCCCCGGGGCGTGCTCCATTCGCAACCTCCTTTGCGGGTCTCCATCCTGTCAGAACGGCCTCTCACGGCGACGGACGGGGGCGGTTTCCCGTCAAGGCGGTATCCATCTGATCGCGCCCTCCCGAAAGGCCGCCACCCGATTGCCTGGCATTCGGGGCCCGCGAGGGCGCGCGCAGGGCCCCGATTGCCGGCACACGGCAGGCAAACGGCTGGCAAACGGCGCTGGCAGGGCTGCGAAGATATCATCAGAGGTGATAGGGCCTCTGTCCAAACGAGCTGGTGATCTCGGCCTTGGGTGACGGCGGGCGGCGCAAGAGCAGCACGGCGCTCCGGACGCGGCGGCGATGAGAGGTGGCCGCCGTGGTTTGAGCAGCGCCGGGACCGCTGTCCGTGTCCGCGCCGAGGCGGTGGTGGGGGGTCCCGCGCGCCTTCGCGTGATCCTCTTGCTCGGGCTCGTTCTCGCTCTCAGCGGCGCGGACATGTCGACCGTCGGCGCGGTGGCCCCGCAGCTGAAGCCGGCCCTGCGGGTCTCGAACACGGAGGTCGGCCTTCTGCTCACCGTCTCCCAGTTCGCCGCCGCCCTGGCCAGCCTCCCGATGGGGATCCTGGCCGACCGGACCCGCCGGCAGGGCGTGATCTGGATCAGCATCGTCTGCTGGTCGCTGGCCATGGTGGCCTCTGGAGCAGCGGTCTCGTATCCGATGCTGCTCGCCTCGCGCATCGGGCTGGGCCTGGTGACCGCTGCTGCCGGCCCCCCGGTGGTCTCTCTGGTGGGCGACTTCTTCCCGGCCGGGGAGCGCGGCCGGATCTGGGGCTTCGTCATCGCGGGCGAGCTGGTGGGCCTCGGCGGCGGTGTGCTCATTTCCGGGACGCTGGCGTCGATCAGCTGGCGGGTGCCGTTCTTCGTGCTGAGCGCGGTCAGCGCCGCGGTGGCGGTCGCGATCTATCGGTGGCTGCCGGAGCCGGCCCGCGGTGGTCAGAGCCGGCTTCAGGTCGGCCAGCAACGGATTCACACCGCGAAGGAGGGCGGAGTGCCGGGCGCCGCCGCTCCGGTGGTGGCTGATGCGATGGACAGCGAGGTGGTTCGAGCGGCCGAAGCCGAGGGTGCTTCGCCGCGTCCCCGATTGGTGCCACCGCCCGGCGAGAGTCGAATGTCATGGCCGGCCGCGATCCGATATGTGCTCTCGATCCCGACCAACGTCTACCTGATCATCGCCTCGGCTCTGGGCTATTTCTATCTCGCCGGCCTGCAGTCGTTCATCTTGGTGCTCGTTCGCGACCGGTACGGCGTCTCCCAGGTCGTGGCCACGCTTCTTCTGGGGGCGGTGGGTTCGGGCGCGATCGTCGGCGTGCTGTTGGGAGGGAGAATCGCCGACCGGCTCATCGTCCGGGGCCGCACCAGCGCCCGGCTCGAGGTGCCGGCCGTTTCGTTCTGGCTCGCCTCCATCCTGCTCGCGCCGGCTATCCTCGCCACCGCGCTGCCGGTCGCCGCGGGCTTCTTTTTCTTCGCGAGCCTGGCACTCGGGGGGGTCAACCCGCCGATGAACGCGGCCCGCCTGGACGTCGTGCGGTTCGACATCTGGGGGCGAGCCGAGAGCGTCCGCTCACTGCTGCGCACTGGCTTGCAGGCAGCCGGCCCGCTGAGCTTCGGCGCCCTTTCCGACCTGCTGAACGGGGGGCCCGGAGCGCAGCACGCCCAAGGTCTGGAGCTGACCTTCCTGGCCATGGTGGGGGTGCTCCTGATCGCCGGGCTGATGGCCTTCCTGGCCCGCTGGCCCTACCCCGCGGACGTGCTGAGCGCCTCGCGGCCCCGTCCCGGCCCGCGGAATCATGAGACTAGCTGACATTAACGCTATACTTTTTGGTGTCAGCGGATCCGATTTTGGGTAGAAGCGAGGTGGAGGCGATGAGCGAGACCACCGCGACCGGCGAGCACATTCGTGGCATCACCGAAGAGATGGCCGCACTGGTCCGGGACGAGCTGGCTGCGGTGCGTAAGGAACTGACGGCCAACGTGCGCGCTGCCGGGGTTGATCTGGCGCTCGCGGGCTGCGCGGGCGGGGCCGGTATGGCCGGTCTCTTCGCGGGCACGATCGCCGCGATCGACGCGCTTCACGGTGGAACGCCGGCGAAGCGCACCGGCCTACCGCTCTGGCTGGCGGCGGGGACGGTGGCGGCACTGGCCGGAGGCGCGGCGTTCACGCTGCTCCGGGTGGCGCTCGGCGACCTCCGCCAACGGGCCGCGGCACCGGGAGAGGCGGTCACGGAGCTCGGCCGCACGGCCGGTGCGGTGGCCGGTGAGCTGCGGACCAGCTCCGGCTGACCAACGTAGGGCACTCCAGGACAAGGAGAGGAGCAGTCGAAATGGCCGATCTGACCGAAACCGGGAATGTGACCGGGACGCCAGACAAGGACTACAACCTGATCTGGTTCGTGGAGAAGTGTCTCAGCAACGTGCTGCGGCTCGAGACCTACATCGCCGACGCCGAGCGTGCCGGAGACTCCGAGTTGGCGACGTTCTTCCGCCGCGCCCAGGGCGAGAGCCGCAAGGGGGCGGAGCAGGGGAAGGAGCTGCTCGGGCACCGGCTCGGGAAGTAACCAGCCGCTCCCGTCCTGCGCCGCCCGGATTAGCGCGGGCAGGTGGCCGCCGAAAAAGAACGGGCTTGCCGTCGACATTGACGGCAAGCCCGTTTGACCCCATCAACTAGGAAGCGTCACCGTCGTCGTTGATCTCGCTCTCAAAGTCCGCAGGGGCCGCCCCGGGCACCACCACAGGCTGCACGTTAGTCCGGCAGACTGCCGCACCGGGTCGAACCGGTTTGGCTGTCTGGGTGACCACATTCTCGTCCATGACCGTGCCCACGATCAGGATCTCGAAGCCGCCCCAGATCAAGGTTGGGAACGGCGACGTGGTGTTGTTCGTGACCTGGGTGCCGTGGATCCACGCCTCCGTGCCATGCCCATCCGTCGCGCGCAGGTCCACGCTGCCCACGGCTCGCGTGCTGGTCTCCGCACCGTTCTCCACGCTCGCCGTGCCGTCTATGTCGATGGTCGGGAAGGGAAGCTGGGAAGCGGCAGTGGCACCGGTCAGGCTGATCGAGTACGCGTGAAGGTCACCGCTCGCGTCGAGATAGTGATTCCAGGCGCATTTCACGTTCAGGAGCTCAGGCTGGCCCGTGACGCGGTTGGAGTCCTGGTCCGAGTCTCGCGTGTGCGTCGAGGGGACCGGAGAGAACCGCCAGACGGTCATGTCCGCGAACCGCAGCCGGGACAAATTCCCGGTCGGGGGCAGACAGTTCGTCCCCCCGCCCTGGCAGTAGTTCGTCTTGGCCTCGACCTCGAAGACATTGACTTCGGGATTCGGAGGCGGGCCCTGAGCCGCGGCTGGTGCGACCGTGAACAGAAACACCGATACCAAGCCCACCGCAGCCGCCGCAAACAATCGGAAGAACCGTTTCATGACCGTCCTCCATCCGCCAATGGTGCGAGCTACCCGGCGGAGCCTAGGGAGCCGGCTGGCAAGGGTCCATAGGACAAACGTCCCAAGGCAGGAGGTCATGCGCCAACGGCATCGCTGATCCCAGGTTTGGGAGCTCCGCACGGCGCCCTCAAGACCCCACAGTGTCCGCAGTTTGGCCCCAAAACGTGCGCGGTAGGCCCGGAGTGCGGAGGCTCTGCGGTTACGTCGTCTGGGTAGACGGGGGCGCCTGCCCCTTGGTCGCGGGGGCCGTCCGTCCGCGGATCAGGTCGGCCGCCTTCTCCGCCACCATGATGGTGGGGGCGTTGGTGTTGCCGCGAGGGATGGTCGGGAAGACCGAGGCGTCGACCACGCGGAGCCCCTCGAACCCGAGCACCCGCAACTCGGGATCCACGACCGAGCCGATCGCGCAGGTCGAGGTGGGATGGAAGATGGTCATCGACGTCTGCGCGACGAAGGCGCTGATGTCGGCGGCGGAGTCCGACGCCGGGGCGTTGAAGGGACCGGCGATCACCTGCTGCAGGGCCGGTTGCCGGGCGATGTCGAGGGCGATACGCACCCCTTCGTAGGTGGCGGCGCGGTCCGCCTCCGTGCTCAGGTAGTTGTGGAAGACCCGTGGCTTGGTGCCGGGCACCGGACCCCGAGGGGCCACCCAGCCGCGGCTGGTCGGCGTCAGCAGTCCGGGCGCGATGGTGACCGCGTGCTCGAGGACCGGCCCCAAGCCGTCCTGATGGAAGAGCGCCGGGATCTGGTGGAACTGCAGGTCGGGTGCCGCCAGCCCTGGCCGGCTGTGAAAGAAGCCTCCCGTCTCGGCGAAGTTGGACGAAAGCGGACCGCGCCCCTCGGTGAGGAGCAGCATCAGGTTCTCCGGTGTCACCGCCGCCCGGCTCAGCGCCTCCACCTCCGTGCGGTAGTTCAAGAGCACCATCAGGTGGTCCTGCAGGTTCTCGCCCGCCGGGAGGTCTGACTCCACCGTGAGGCCGAGGGACGCGAGCACCGCCTCGGGGCCGATGCTGGAGAGGTTGAGCAGCTTCGGCGACTCGTAGGCCCCGGCCGACACGATCACCTCGCGCGACGCCCCCACCATCTGGGTCTCGCCGCCTGGTGAAACCACCTCCACGCCGACCGCTCGAGTGCCCTGCAACACGATGCGAGTCGCGAGGGTGTCGGTGAGGACCGTGAGGTTCGGTCGCTGCATCACCGGCCGCAGGTAGGCGTCGGCGGTGCTCCACCTCATGCCGTCCCGCTGCGTCAGCTGATAGAAGCCGACGCCCTCCTGCCGCTCTCCGTTGAAGTCGTCGTTGCGGGGGTGTCCTGCCTCCAGAGCCGCTTCCAGGACGGCCTCCGAGAGAGGGTGCCGGGATCGCCCGTCGCTCACCCGCAGCGGGCCGCCGGTGCCGTGAAGGGCGCCGGCCCCGCGCTCGTTGTCCTCCGCTTTCAGGAAGTAGGGAAGTACGTCATCCCAGCCCCAGCCGGTGGCGCCACCCGCGGCCCAGCCGTCGTAGTCGAGCCGGTTCCCGCGCATGTACACCATCGCGTTGATCGAGCTGGAGCCCCCCAGCACGCGGCCCCGGGGCAGGTACGCGCGCCGGTTCCCGAACTGCGGCTCGGGTTCGGTGCTCAGGTCCCAGTCGAACGGCGTCTTGGCAAGGGCGGCGACCGCGATCGGGATATGGATTTCCTGTGCCTCGTCCGGGCCGCCGGCCTCGATCAGCGCGACCGTCGCGCCCTCATCCTCGGTCAAGCGGTTGGCGAGAACCGAGCCGGCCGAACCGGCTCCCACGATGACATAGTCGTAGGCGCTCACGGCGATCTTCTCCCACCAGTTCCGATGGACCGGCCAGGGGTGGCCGGCCCACCCCGCACCCATTCAACCATCGAGGAGGGCGCCGCGCGCATGGTGATCGTGCGACGTCGCCTCGGATCGGAGGTGACGCATCCGGGTTGAATCTGGGGTGTTCGAGATGGACGAGTACCGCTACAACCGGCTGACCTGGCCGGAGATGAACAATGCCGTGGCGCGACAAAAGGTGGTGCTGCTGCCGACCGGCTCCACCGAGCAGCACGGCCCGCACCTGCCCCTCGACACCGACGTCTTCCTGGCCGAGTCGGTGTGCCTGGAGGTGGGCCGCCGCCTCTCCGACCGCGTGCTCGTGCTGCCGCCCATCTCCTACGGGCTGAACCAGCACCACATGGACTTCCCGGGCACGGTCCATATCGAGCCCGAGACCTTCATCGCGTTCTGCCTCGACATCACCAAGAGCGTCGCCTACCACGGGTTCACAAAGATCATCCTCGTCAATGGCCACGGCTCGAACACCCCGCTGATCGACCTCGTCGCCCGCAAAACGGTGCTGCGGACCAGCTCGCTGTGTGCCGCGGTCACCTATCTCTCCCTGGCGCGGGACGCCTTCGAGAAGGTGCGAGAGACGGAGGTCCTGGCCCACGCCGACGAGATGGAGACCTCGCTCTACCTCTTCCTGGCCGGGGAGAGGGTCCGGATGGAATCCGCGGTCGCCGACGACGACGTGCGCGGGCGTTACCTCTCCTCGGACAGCACCACCAGCGTGCGCTTCAACGACTACTGGGGCCGCTGGACCAAAACCGGCGTTCACGGGGACCCCAGGCCGGCGACCAAAGAGAAGGGCAGGATCATCTTCGAGGCCGCGGTGGGTGGGCTGTCGGAACTGGTCGACGAGTGGCGGGCCTGGCCGCTTCCCGAGCGCTCCGACCAGCACCGACTGCCGGTCCAGCCGGATATCCGGTGGTGAGCAGCGGGAGGGGAGAGGTGATCGTGGGGCGGCGATGAGTGTTGGGCAGCAGCCACAATTGCGTAGCGATGGAGGGAGTGGAGCTTTCGCGGGAGCAGTCCCGGCTCCTGAGGCGACTGGTGACCGTCCTCGAAGCGGGCTGGGGTGTGGACGCCATCTGGCTGTCCGGGAGCCTGGCCGCCGGTGCAGGCGACGAGTTCAGCGATCTCGACGTGCACGTGGCGACCGCCGGCCCGGCGGCTCAGGACTGGACCGCGATCGCTCGTGACGCCGGCGCGGTGTTCGCCCGGGCACGCACCGGCAGCACCGCGGTCCTGGTGAACGCGGTCACCGACGAAGGCGCGAGGTTCGACCTCGTCGTCCACCCCACCGCTGAGCTGGACCGGGGCGTGCAGGATCCGGTGGCGGTGCTTCGGGATGCGCGCGGCATCCTGGCCCGGGTCCCACGCCGGGACAGCCGGCAGGCGCCCCGAGCCGAGGAGGTTGTGGCCGGGGTCGAGGAGTTCCTGCGCTCGCTCCTGCTGCTTGGCGTCGTGGGACCGCGGGAGGAGTGGCTGAGCGCGGAGGCGGGCTCGTTGTGGATGCTCAATCTCCTGACCAACCTGATGCGGGCCGAGAACGGCGAGGCCGCCGGTGGTTCGGCCCTGCGCTTGAACCGGCGGCTGACCGACGAGCAGAAGGACGTGCTTTGGCGGCTCCCGCCGCTCGCCCCCAGCCGCATCTCGGTGGTTGCCTTTCAGATGGCCCTGGCCCGCGATTTCCTGCCCCGGGCGCGGCGTCTCTGTGAACAGCTTGGGGCCCCTTTCCCCGCACGGTTCGAGGCCGCGGTTCGCCGGCGCTTGGACGGCGTACTGGATCCGGGTGGGACCGCAACCGCATCCCGCACCAGGACCCGTCCGGCGGGTGGCGATGAGACGCGCTATGACGGTGTCTCGGAGTGGTACGACGCGCGGTTTGCGGGCTATGGCGATCTCAGCGACTCGCTGTCAAGCTCCTCAGAGCTGATCCGTCTTCTCGGCCCGGGTGGAGGGCCCTGCCTCGACGTCGCGTGCGGCGGCGGACTCCACCACCCGGCGGTCGCATCCACCGGCCGCCAGCCGATCATCGGCATCGACCTCTCGATGGACCAGCTCCGCGTCGCCCATAGCCGCGGCGTGGCCAGGCTGGCGCAGGCGAGCGCGACCGGACTGCCGTTTCCCGACCAGACGTTGACCACCGTGGTCTGCACCTATCTGCACACCGACGTCGACGACATGGTCCCGGTTCTGGCCGAGGTCTGGCGGGTGCTGCGGCCCGGAGGCCGGGTGGTCTATCTCGGCGTCCATCCCTGCTTCTGGGGGCACTTCGTGGAGAACCCCTTCGGGCCCGGCCGCATCGTCCATCCGGGGTACCTGGACACAGGCTGGATCGACTCGCCGTACTGGCGCGACTCCGCGGGGCTGCGGGCAAAAGTCGGCGCGCGCCACGTCACCACCAGCGAACTGGTCAACGCGTTTCTCAGGGCCGGCCTCAGTCTGGAGCAGCTCCACGAGCCGGAGAGCAGCTCCGGGCATGCGGACCGGATCGGGATCACAGCCACCCGCCCCCACGGCCGCTGACGGCATGAACCATCCGCGCACGCACGATCGCCGGCAAACGCACGTCATCCGGTACCGCATGAGGTTGCAGTGCCGGCAATCGAACCTTTGGTCGAGCGAACGTTGTCCGGGCGCCGTCCGGCACCCATCAAGTAGGCTCTTGCACTGCATGCAAACGACTGCGTGGCGCCAGGGGAGGGGGCGCCGATGACGAGGGCCGGGCGGATCGCGCTGCTGGCCGGCACGCCGCTGATCATGCTGGCCGTGATCGGGGCCATCTACTTTCAGATCTACACCTCGTCGCATGCCTCGAAGCAGGCCTGGATGGTGACCCAGGACGTGGTCGCCGGGACCCTCTTCACGTCCAGCAACGTGGAACGGGTCACGATTCCCGACGCCTCGCCCTCGTTCGCCGTCCTGGCCCAGGACCCGATCCGCAGCGGCCTCCGCGCCGGGCACCGGATCTCCGCCTCGACGTTGCTCACCCCGTCAGACATTCTGAGCGGGAGCCAGGTGCTGGCCCCGGTGGTGTTCTCGGCCGCTCCCAACCTCTCCGCCGGGGACCAGGTGGATGTCTACGCGGTGGTGGACGGGACCGTGACCGAGGTCGGCCGCGACCTGGTGATCGCGAGTCCGCAGTCACTCTGGGTGCCCGCGCGCGACGAGGCGGACTGGGTCGCGCTGCGGGGGACCAACGTGACGCTGGTGGCGGTCCGCAGCAGCGGCACCGGCAGCCCCCAGACCGACCAGGTTGGGGTGCAGCAGGCGATCGCGGCGTTGAACCGGGCGGCGGGCGGCGCCGGGCCCTCGCCCAGTCCCGCCCCGGGGAGCTGAGGGGTCCGGCCTTGAGCTACGTCATCAGCTGGGTGGGAATCAAGGATGGACAGGGCGTCACCACGTCGGCGCTGGCCCTCGCCTACCAGCTGGCCCGCGACCACCCGGTGCTGGTCATCGACGCCGACCAGTCGGGCACGGGTACGCTGGCCGACCTGCTCGACATCGATCCCGGGGCGCGTGGCATGGCGCGCTTCGCCGGCAACCTGCCGGCGATCACCGCCGCCATGCTGCGCGACGAGGCGACGCCGGTCCCGGGACGCCGTGCCCTGTACTGCATCGCGGGACTCAATGGCCTCTGTGGAAAGCCCGTCTACAGCCTGGTCGCCGAACTCGAGCAGGGGCAGGCGCTGAGCCAGGTGCCGTTCAGCTATGTCGTGATCGACTGGGGCAGTGCGTGGTCGCATGCCGGCCTGGACTCACCGCCGCGGGCGGCGGGAGCGATGTGCCGGCTCTCGGACCGGGTCTTCGTGCAGCTGATGGACAGCCCCGCCCTCCTTACGCGCGGCATCCGGGTCTTGCAGCAGGCTCAGCCGGCCCGTGCCGAGCTGATCCTGCTCGAGCGCCGGGGCCGCGAACTCCGGAACGAGGTGCGGGGAGCCCTCGCCGCCCAGCTGCCGCAGTTGGAGCTGGCGGCCACCATCCGGTGGGACCCGAAGGCGTCCCAGACCGCGGAGGATCGCTGCACCACCCTCGACAGCCAGGGAGCGCACCTGGTGCGCGCGCTGGACATCGTGGGCCGCGCCCGCCCGGTCCTCGAGTCGCGCCAAGAGCGGGCCGCCGCACAGCCCTCGGCGAGCCCCGCTCCATAGTGACCTTTGTCCGGAGTGGGTCTCCGCCCGGCGCTAGCGTGCCTCTCTGTCGGCACCGCCGGAGGTGGGCAGGGGGATGATCGAGAAGGTTCCGGTGAGTGTCGAGGCCGCGCCCCCGGCGACCTTGCCCGAGCTCCGGTGGCCGGACGTGGCCGAAGACGCTCGAGACGTGGCGAGGGCGCTCGCCGACGCGATCACCCAGCAGCGGTCGGCTCGCGATCTGACCGCGTCGGTGCAGCGGGAACAGGAGCTGCCGCACGTGGTGGGGCGGATGATCGACGCCGCCCGCCGGCAGCCACAGGCGCTGGGCCTTCACGCCAGCACCGCCGAGCGCCTCGCCTCCGACCCCGGCTTCCGCGCGCGGGTCCACCGCGGGACGGTGGTGCTTGCCTCGAGCATCAACCCCCTCTCCCGGCTGGTCTACCTGGGCGAGGGTCTGGAGGAAATCCACGTCAACCGCTGGGACAAGTGGGTCCTCACCCGCGCCGGGCAGAAGGCGATCCTGGGGCGGGAGGGCAACCCGTTCGGCAACAACGAACAGGTCCTGACCTTCTTCCGGGAACGCGTGATCCAGCTGCCCGGTTTCCAGGGTGACCGGCAGCTGAACGAGGGCCACCCGATCGCCGAGGGCAACCTGGGCACCATCCTGCGCTGCTGCGTGGTACAGCGGCCGGCGGTGACCGGGGATTCCAGCGTCATCGCCACCGTGCGTCTGCCCACGGCGGTCACCATCCGCACGCTCGACGACTACGTCCGCGGGGCCTGCATGCCCTTCGGTGTGGCGCAGTTCCTGAGCGCCTGTGTCGCGGGCAAGGTGAACATGATCATCGCCGGCGGCACCGCGACCGGCAAGACGACGCTGCTCCGCGTGCTGTGCGGCATGATCCCGCCCGTCGAGCAGGTCCTGGTGATCGAGGACTCGGCGGAGCTGCATCTCGAACACGACCGTGGCGACGGCCGGCAGTGGCACCCTCTGGCCCAGCAGATCTGCACCGTGGCGCCGACCACCACCGACGCCGCCGACGCCGGGGTCTCGATGCGTCAGCTGGTCCGCACCGCCCTGCGGCTGCGGCCGGACCGCATCATCCTGGGCGAGGCCCGCGACTCCGCGATGGCCGAGGCCTGCTCCGCCGCCACCACCGGCCATGCCGGCTCTATGGTGTCCATCCATGCCGACGGGGCGATGCAGGGGATCACCCGAGCCGCCCAGTACGTGATGATGTCCCCCGACCTCCGGGGCACCGCCAACCTGACCCAGATCGCCAACATGCAGGTCCACCAGGCCTTCGACGTGGTGCTGCACCTGACCTTCGACAATCGCGGCCGGCGCGTCGTCTCCGGCGTCGTCGCCCTCGGGGACGAGCCGGGTCAGGTCGAATGGCTCTACCGCCAGGACGCGCAGGTCGGAGGTCTGCGCCGGGAGGTGGCCCTGCTCGGGGACCTTCCCCCCAACCTGCGTCGCAAGCTCCAGCCGGTGCTGCCGGGCCAGGAGCTTCCGGAAGCGTCATGAGGCACATCGCCGTTGAGGGCCAAGTGTCCGCACTCGGACGCTACCGCGCTGCCGGGAGGGTCCCACTGCGGACACTCGGGCCCTTAGCCGGGCGTCGTCCATGAATCCACTCCTGATCGTGATCGAGGTCCTCTTCGTGCTCGGCCTCTGGGCCCTCTTCCTGGTCCTCGCCGGCCGGACCGGTGCGGGAGACGCCCTGCGCCGGCCCCTGGCGGGTCCGGTGCGGGCGGTGCTCGGCCGCGAACGCCAGCTGGCGGCCGACCTCGGCTGGCCCAATCGCGGCTGGGTAGCTTTGCGCGCGACGGTCGCGGTGGCAGGACTCCTGGTCGGCATCTGGCTGGGAACCCCGCTTACCATCGTGGGCGCGTTCCTGCTCGGGCTCCTGGGGCTCCCCTACGTGGTCTCCGGTCGCGCCAGCCAGCGACGCCTGGTCCGCGATCAGGCCCTGGTGGAGATGGTGCGCAGCGTGACCTCGCTGGTCCGCGACTCGAGCCAGACCATCGACGCCGCGCTCACCGAGCAGGGGGTGCATCCGCATCCCTCGGTGCGCACCATCCTGGCACCGCTGGCCCGGTCCCGCGTCTCCATCCGCGAGCGTCTCCGGGAGGTCGACCGGCTGGCGCTGAGCCCGATCGCAAACCGCATCTGTCTGGACCTTCTGATCGCCCAGTCGGTGACGCCGGAGGCGTTCCTCAACGTCGCCTCCCGGGTGTTGCTGCCGCAGTACGAGCGCGACCTCGAGATCCAGCGGCGCAACCACGCGGCGGCTTCTGGTGCCCGGGCCACGGTGCTGGTGGTGGTGACCTTGATGGGGGTGCTGCTGGCGATGGTCATGCGCACCACCTCGCTCCGCCACGCCTACGCGACACCGCTGGGCCAGATCATGCTGCTGGTGATCGCCGGCATGGTCGCCTTCATCCTGTTCCTGGTCCACCTGTTCACCCCTCGCACGGAATGGGTGCACTGGGACCTGGCCGAGATGGACCGGATCCTGGAGCGTCGCTATGCGTGAGTGGGCGCCCGCGCTGCTCGTCCTCCTGGTGGGCGTGCTCGGGCTCTTCCTGCTCTGGCGGCTGGGCGCCTGGACCCCGGCCTCGGTCAAGACCTTCCGGCGGCTCGCCACGCGGCACGGGATCCGGCTGCAGACGCCTCTCGCCGAGCGCGTGTTGGGACGGGCGCCCGTGCTGCGGCGGCTCCAGGACGCCACCGACGTGGGGCGGCTGCTGCTGATCGCCGGCCGGCCCGCGGGCGCCGCCGCCTGGACCCTGCGCCAGGTCGCAGTCGCGGTGGTGATGGCGGCGATCCTGCTCGCGATGGACGCGGTGACCCTGGCCTCGGAGGGCCGCCTCGCGTTCCCTCCCTACCTGGCCTTCGCGTTCGGCCTGGCGTGGTGGCTGCTCGGCTACGTGCGACTGCGCAACGCCGCGCAGCGCCGCCGGGATCAGCTCGAGCGGGCGGCCCAGCAGTCGTTCGTGGAGCTGGCGCTGCTGACCTCGACGCGGCAGCTCCCGGTCGCGGTGGCGTTCGAGGAGGTGGTGGCGCCGTCCCAGAGCGACCGGACTCTGTTCGAGCTGTTCGGCGGCGAGGCCTGGCGGCCCCTGGTGGAAGCGACCCAGGCCCGCCCCGCGAACGCCGCCGCCGTACCCGAGGTCGGATCCTCACTGCGCAGCACAGCGGACCTCTACACCGCCATCGGCGACAGCTACGGCGTCCCCTCGCTCTCGCTGTTGGGGACCAACCTGCACCGAATCAACGACAAGGGCCAGGCGCCGGCCGAGGTGCTGACGGCGCTGGCGCGGACCGCGGCTGACGAACAGGTGGCCGCGATGCTGGTCCGCACCGAGCAGGCACGCGTTCGCCAGGCGATCCCGGTCGGGCTGATGGTGCTGCCCTTGCTGGCGCTGATCGGGTTCCCGCTCATCCTCTCCCTGCAGGCGCTGTTCGCATGACGCTCCGTCTCGCCCGGGCCGCGCTCGCGCTGCTGATCACTGCCCTCGAGGTGGTGCTCGCGCTGCGGGTGTTGGGGATGCCTGACTTGGGTGCTGCGAAGACGTTCTTGAGCGGGCCGGTGCCGACCCTGCCGCAGTCGGTCGCCATGCTGGAGCTGATCCTGTGGGTGCTGCTGGCCGTCGCCTCGGCGGTGGCGGTGGTGGCGGCCGTACGCGAGGCGCGCAGGGTGGTGCCGGAGATGTCGATCCGCCGCGGGTGGAGCGTGGCGGTGGTGCTGTGCGGGGCCGCGATCCTGCTCGCCGGCGCGGCGCATCAGCTGGCACCACCGTCGATCGGCCTCGACGGCGGCGGTTCCGTCTCTCAGGCGACGCGAGCGCTGGGGCCGTAGGGTGACTGCGATGGACCCAGCGCCGGTCCGCGTCCGGACTCTCACGTTCGTACCTCTCTTCAGCGAGGCGGACGATCCGCCCGCCGCCCGCTGGCTGCGCGAGGTCGCCAACCCCGCCGCCCGGGTCCCGGCCCGGGTGGCGCTCATGCCGCGGAGCGGGATCGGCTTCTTCGAGGCGACCGGCGACGCGGCCCGCCGGCTGGACCTGGTCTGGTCACAGGCGGTACCCCCGGACACCTCGCCGGTGGTGGTCACGCTCCACCACCCCGCGCTGCCCGGGTACCTGGACGGCCTCGACGCCGCCTTCGTGGTCGGCCTCGCCGGCGGTGATCGCGACGGCATCTACGCGGAGCGTCCGAACGTCAAGGTGGTGGACAGCGCCGAACCCTCACAGGTCCTGCTGGCGGCGGCGCGGGCCTGGAACGACCCCCGAGACCCTGCCTTCCTGCTCCCTGCCGAACCGGCCCCGGGCAGCGGGCCGCGGCCGCTGGAGCCGAAGGCGCCCGAGCCCCCCGAGCCGGACTCCGACTTCTTCGACGAGATCTTCGGAGAGCGCCCGCTCGCGACCCGGCCAGCCGGGGAGATCGTTCCCGAACCCTGGGGCCCACTTCCCGTCACCGAGGAGCCGGTGCAGCGGGCGCCGGAGCCGGAGCACCTGCCGCCCCCCGGTGGCCCGCCGGCTCCGGAGACGGCCCGGGTGGCCGACGACCCGCTGGCGGCGCTGGCGGCGCTGAAGCCGGTGCCGGTCGAGCGTGCGGGTCCCGAGCGGCCCGCGGGCGGCCGCCGGCGGCGTCCTGACCTGCCGCCCGAGCCTCCCGCCGAGATCGAGGACGGAGGACCCCGCGGGTTCCTGCAGCGGATCCGTCTGGCCCTCGGCCGGCAGCGTCCGATCCAGGTCCCGGGCGAGATCGGCGACCTGCTGCTCGGCACCCGGCCGGCGCCCCTGGTGGTGGTCGGGTCGCGCAAGGGCGGGGTGGGCAAGACCGCGCTCGCGGCGGGCCTGGCGCAGGTCGCGGGCTATTCGCTCGACGGCCGGGCCGGGGTGGCCGCGCTGGTCGACCAGAACATCAACAACGCCGATCAGTGGGGGCGCCTCCGCCTGCCGGAGGGAGTGACCACGGTCCGGGAGGTGATGGGCAGGCTGGCGCAGGGGGAGGAGTTCCCGGCCGCGCCCGCCTACGCCCGGACGCCCGCACTGGCGGTCTTCCCCGAGTCGCGCGACCCCGGGGACGGGTATCCGGCGGTGCTTATCGAGCGCTTCGCCAGGAACCTGCGGTCACGCTACGTGTTCACTGTCATCGACCTTCCCAACGCGCTGCCCGCGTTCACCTCCGCCGAGGCCTCGGTCACCGCCGCCTACGTGGGGCAGGCGGACCTGGTCCTGGTTCCGACCACCGACGATCCCAACGCGCTGCGAGGTGCGCTGGAGTATCTGGCCACGCCCTCGATGCGGCAAAAGGCGGCCATCGTGCCTTACATCGTCTCCGGCGAACGCGGGATCCGCGACCATCCCAAGGTCCTGGATCTGCTGGAGCAGATCCGCGAGCGCGCGGTCGCCGTGGTGCCCTTTCCGCGGACCGAGAAAGCGACGCTGGCCGTGGTCCAGGGCGCCAGCGTGCTGGACGTCGACACCCGCCTGCGCAACGCGTACATCGACCTCGCGTCGACGGTGGCGCGGGTGCTGGTCCGGGGCATCTGAGGCCGCCGGGTCTCGAGGAGCTTTGCCCATGCCGAGGAGGAACGCCGCGTCCGGGGTGCACGAGACCGAGGAGCGCCTGGAACGGGTGACCGCGCTCGTCTACGCGCTGCTTCACGACGTCGCGGCCTGGCTCAGCGGGACCGTGGAGCCGGTCGACGTCGCCTTCTACCCCGAGTACCGGCTCCGTTCGGTGGCCGACCTGCCCGAACCGCGCGCCCGGATGGCACGCTATTTCAACGCCGGCCTGCTGGAGAGCTGGAGCGAGGTGCTCGACCGCTGGGTGGGCCGCGGCTTCGCGTACCGGCCGAGCTTCGGGCGCAATTTGCGGGTGGCGATCAGCGACGGCCTCGAGGAGGGGCCGCGGGCGGAGGTGACCTTCCACGACCGGAGCGAGATCCAGACCCCGGAGGGCGAGCGGCTCACGCCGGGCCGGCGGTGGTCGATGACGGTATGGGTGGCCGGCGACCTCCGACAGATCAGGAGCGTGGTCCTGCGCGAGGTGACGGAGCAGCCGTTCGCCGGCGAACGGCCGCCCGGACGCGCGTTTTGAGGGCCGCTTCCCGGGAAGCGGCGGGGTTGCGCGTGTGAGCTGGGATCAGAATGTGCCGCTGGGCCCGGTCGACCGCCGTCACGCCACCCGTCGCCACTGGCTGCGCCGCCTCCGGCCCCAGCGCTCCCGGCTGCTCGACACCACGCTCCTGTCCGGCCTGCTGGGGTTGCTGCTGGCGGCAGGCGGGGTCTACCTGGGGACCTTGACGCCGCGGGTGGAGGTGAGCGTGACCGCGAGCACGTACCAGATCGACGGCGTGACGCTGGCGGCGCGCGGCGGCGGCGTCTACCAAGGCAGCGCCGGCGTGGTGGTGCTCCGCGACCAGGGCGGGGCGCTGGCTGCGGCGGCCTCGGCCACCACGGCCGGCGCGCCGATGGTCGCGCGGTGTCAGGGAGTTGCCGCCGGCAGCGAGCACTGCACGTTCCAGCTCGGTTCCGGCACCGTCCACGCGGTCGACACCTGGCGCGCCGGCGCCTGGTCCCGGACCTACGACGATGGCAAGCGGGTGATCCTCTGGGTCCGGCAGGGGAGGCCGGTGCCGGTCCCCGTCCCGGTCGATGCCTGATCGCTGACCCTCCTGTAAACGTCCGCGCGGCGTCCGTCTCGGGTCGTCACAATGGGTCCCGAGATGTGGAAGGGGGCGGTCGTGCTGATTCTGATCGCGATCGTCGCGGTGCCTGCTTTCCTGCTCCTGGCACTGCTCGGAGGCGTGCAGCAGATCCTGACCGGGCTCTCCATCAAACCGCAGGCGGCGATTGTCACCGATGCCTGGGACGCGGCCCAGACCTGTCCCGTTACGGGCTCGGCGGCTGCGTCGGCGGCGGTGCTGGCCGCCTCCGTCTACGCCATCAACGGCAAGTCGCTCGTCCTCGGACGCTACGCCAACCCCTGGGGCTCCGAGAGCGCCATCCCCCCGCAGTACCGACGCCAGGCGGCGGCCGATCTGCGGAACGGCGGTCCGGTGGCCAGCGAGTTGGGCCTCGGGGGTCAAGTGCGCCCGGCCGCGTGGACGACGATCCTCTCCTACCGGCAGCTGGGCGGGACCTGGGTGCCGGCGCCGGACGGCGTCCACGGGTTCGGGTTCCTGCTGCTGCCGCCCGCGGTCTGGGACGCCGAAGCGCGGCAGGTACCGGGGGGTGGCGCCGGGCTGGATCCGTTCTCACCGCTGGATTCGATGAAAGTGCTCGCCTGCCACCTGCGACAGCTGGAGGTCGAGGCCGGCGACGTGATCTCGAAGCTCACCGCGTCGTCGGTGCTCCAACCACTGGCCGAGATGGGGCAGGGGCTATTCCAGCTTCAGAGCGCCGTGCAGAGCCACATCCAGGAGATCTGGGCGGCGATCAAGGCGGATACGCCGCCTGGGAACGCATCCTGGCTCCAGTCGGCCTGGTTCGAGACCACACTCGGCATGCGCACGGTCTGGAGCGCGTCGAGTTCCGTCCTCGGCGGCGACTTCCTGAACCGGCTGGCGAGCGCATTCGTCTCCGACGTGCAGGCGGCGCTGGCGCCGCTGGCGTCGGTGGTGGCGAGCGGTCTCGCCTATCAACCGAGCACACTCGCCGCGCAGGACATCCCGCCCTCCTATCTGGCGCTGTTCGAGAAGTGGGCGGCGCAGTATGGGATCGACTGGACCGTCCTCGCGGGCGTGGGCAAGGTCGAGACCGACTTCGGGCGCTCCCTGCTGCCGGGCGTCCTGGGCGGCACCAACGCGGCCGGGGCGGGGGGGCCGATGCAATTCGAGGCGGCCACCTTCGCCAGGTACTACGTCGCGGGCTCGGGGTCGCCGCCCAACCTCTACGATCCCGGGCAGGCGATCGCCGCCGCCGCCAACTACCTGGCTTCGCTGGGGATGACCGACCCCGCCCAGGAGCAGTCCTCGCTGTGCCATTACAACGCGGGGTCCGGGGCCGCCTACCAGAGCTGCATGGCGGACCCCAACTCGTACGCGGCGCAGGTGCTGAACTGGGCTCGCCAGTACCGGGGGGCGCCGCAGCCGGCCAGCGGGACGATCGCCGGCGAGGGGCCCTGGCCCCAGCTTCCCCTCACCGATCCGGTCGGCACCCGAACTCCGATCCCGGCTATCTCCTGGCCGGCGGGCGCCGCCGCTCACGCGAATCCGAACGCCGTCACCAATCAGTGCATCGCGGGCGCCCTCTGGACTTGGGGTGCGATGCACCTTTCAGACCCGCGCTGGAACCCGCCGCCTGCCCTCGCGGAGCCGATGGCCTGGCAGGAGTACGGCGCCGCGCGACAGGAGGGATTTCAGACCACGGGGCCCGACCAGCCGGTGGTGGGTTCGATGGTGGTCTACGCGTCGGGCTGGGGTGGCTCCGGAGCGGGACACATCGCGACCGTGATCGCCGTCTCGGGCTCGAAGTTCGAGGTGGTCGAGCAGAATGTGGTTGCGACCTCGGAGTTCCTGGTCGACGCCTGGAATGTCTTCGACGTGCGCATCGACCAGGCCGGGTCCGCCGGCATCGAGGGCTTCATCGTGGCGCCGCCGGGATGACGCACCTGGGAACGAGCCGCACGCGCTTGGCGGCCCTGTTGGCGGTCTCCCTGGGAGCGCTGCTGCTGCTGGCCGCGTGCGGCGGGCACCTGGCGGCAAGATCGACGCCCCCGCATTCGAGGCCCAGCGCCACGCACCGGGTTCGGGCTCGGCCGGCACGGCTGGTCTGGAAGGTCGGTGAGACGTTCACCGGCGCCGTCACGTTTGACGAGGAGGACCAAGGGGCGGTCGCGGATCAACTCCGGTTCACGGCTCAGGAGCGGTTCCGGGTGATCGCGGTGGACGCGAGCGCCGCCACCATACGGGCCGGCGTCACGTCCTGGCGTTGGCAGCGCAACACCTCCGAGCTGCTAACCACCGTCTCTACCAGGGCCGTTCACGTTCGGCGTCGACGTGGGTGCGGAGATCGTCTCGGGGGTGGACTGGCCGCTGCCGTCCGAGCTCCCCCTCCCGGGTCTGGACCTGTTCGCGGCGCCCCTTGCGACCGGTCCCGGCTGGTCGAGGACCGACGGCGAGGGGGCCGCCCTCTCGTATCAGGAGAAGGCGGTCTCCTCAACCGGCGCGACGGCTCTCGACTGGTCCCTCGTACGTCCTCAGTTCATGATCTCGGGTGACCCGATCACGGTCACCGGCCGCGCACAGGCGATCATCTTCTCCCACGTTCGGCGTCGTGGCACCACCGCGACCCTCCGCTCGACGCGGGAGCAGGCGAACTTCGAGCGGATCACTCAGTCGGCGGCCGGCACCACCCAGGAGACCGGCACCATCCTCGAGACCACGCTGTTCTCGTTTCCCTGATCGGCCCCGGTTGGTGCACCATCGGGAGTAGCGATGGTGTCCACGCCCTTCATGTCATCCGCCGAGGAAGGCCGGGTCCTGCTCGCGCGCCTGGACCGCCTGCCCGTCTGGCCGCTTCCCTGGACCTACCTCGCGATCATCGGGATCGGCTATTTCTTCACCTTCTATGACATCACGGACGTGGGACTGGCGATGCCGGCGGTGGCCCGCCAATTCCAGTTGACCGACTCCGAGAGCCTTTTCGTGGTGGTGGCGGTGGGGTTGATCGGGTACATCGCCGGCTCTATCGTCATCGGGGGTCTGTCCGATCGCGTGGGACGGTTCTCGATGCTGCTGGTGACGATGGCGATCACCGCCGTGGGGTCGTTCGGAGATGCCGCCTCCAACAACCTCCTGATACTCGCCGCGTTCCGATTCATCACCGGCATCGGACTGGGCGCCGACCTCAACCTGGTCTCGACCTACGTCTCGGAGCTGGCTCCCGCGGCGCGTCGCGGGCGGATCACGGTGCTCACCTTCCTGGTCGGTATCCTCGGCCAGTCGGTCACCCCCTTCGTCGCCCTGGCACTGGTGCCGAGGTCCGCCGGCGGCTGGCGGTGGCTGTTCGCGATCGGAGGCATCATCGCGGTGATCGCCCTTCTGGTCCGTCTGGAGCTGCCCGAGTCGCCGCGCTGGCTGGTGCAGCACGGGCAGGTGGACCGGGCGCGAGAGCTGATCGATCGCATGGAGAGTTCGGTTCGTGGCCGTGGGGTGCAGTTGCCTGAGCCGGACCCATCGGCGACGGAGGATCCCGGGACCGCGTTCTCCTTCGGTTACCTGCGGCAGCCGCCCTACTTCCAGCGGCTCTGGCTCCTGATCGCGATGTGGTTCCTCTGGTACGTGGGCAATTACGCGTTCCTGGGGGACGCGTCGGAACTGCTCACGGCTCAGGGCTACAGCATCGCCGGATCGATCGCCCTGATCGCGATCGGCGCCGTAGGGTACCCACTGGGAGCCATCTTGATGGCCGTGCTGGCGGACCGGATCGAGCGCAAGCGGCTGCTCTTCGGCGCCACCGTCGTCTGGTTCGTGGGGATGGTGCTGGTGGGCACGATGGCCGCTCCTTTGCTCGTGGCGGGCGGATTCTTCCTCGGCTCGCTCGCGCTCGGCCTCTACCTTCAGATCGCCTACACCTACACGGCGGAGAACTTCCCGACCCGCGCTCGTGCGTCCGGCTTCGCCCTCGCGGACGGTGCCGGCCATTTCGGAGGCGCGCTGGGTTCGCTTGTCCTGCCCGCGGTCGTGGCCGCCACCTCCTTCCAGTTCGGCTTCATCGGGATCGGTGTCACCGGCCTCGCCGCGGGTGTGCTGGCGCTGGCCGGCCCCAGAGTCACTGGGCGGCGGCTGGAGGCGGTGTCGGGCTGAGGCCTGGTGCCGACCCCCTCGAGCGCTGACGGTTCACGGGCCCGGTGCTTGGCCCAGCGGCTGGTTCGAGGCGGGTATCAGCCGGGCTCCGAGGTCGGGGCCGGGTACCTCGCTATCGAGCGGGTACATCGGTCGATGGATGCGGTAGTGGCCGAGCCGGACCAGGTCCTGGTCGGCTCCGCCGGGCGATAGCGCCAGCCGCCAGCCGGCCGCCATGCGGTACAGCTCCGGTTCCAGATAGCCGATCTTGACCACCACCAGATCCGCAGTCCGGGGATCGAGGTCCAGATTGGTGAAGTCCGCTTCGCGGTGGTACGCCCTTCGCAGACGGGTCAAGATCACGAAGATGCTGCCGACCCGGAGCACGACCTCGGTCTGGTCGTCGCGATCACCGCGCCGGATCGAATGGACCGTGCCCTCCAGGGTGAGCGGACCGGCGTGCCGGTCGTCGATCACCGCCCCGGCGGTCACGGTCACCGCCGCCCCGACCCCGGCCCGGGCTGCGGCGTCGACCGCCTCGGGGCTCGGAATCGATGCGTAGAGCGTGACCGGGCCGTCCGGCCTCTGGAACACCGACCGGGCGAGCAGCCGCTCGAGGCCCCACGTCACGTCGCCGGCGCCGCCGGCGGTGGGGTTGTCCCCGGTGTCGCTGATGAAAAAGGGGCGCGCCTGGCTCGCCAGAGCCGCGTCGACGCATCCATCGAAGGTCCCGAGCGGGGCCACGAAGCCGAACTGCCCGCGCGCGGTCCAGTAGCCCCGTGCCAGCTCTTCCGCGCCGGCCCTCACCGCCGGCTCCGAGGATCCGGTCACGACCACCGCGGCGTGGTTGCGGGGCTCGTCGGCCCACGCGTAGCCGACCCAGACGGCGGCGTCCAGGATGCCGTCCCGCGCCTCCACGCCCGCCACTGCAGCCCACACGCTCCGTCCCGGTTCGATGCGTGTGGACGTTCGCTCGCCCGTCAGCAGCACCGGGATCGGTACCCAGGCTTTCAACGGCCGGGGGGCCTTCTCCACGAGCGCCGCCACCAGGTTGCGGGCGGCGCGCTCCTTGGTCTCCATCGCATCTTCATGGGGTGCCATCCGGTAACAGGTGATGAGATCGGTGAGGTGGATCAGGTGGGGGGAGGGGTTGCCGTGCAGGTCCATGGAGGTCGAGATGAGGGCGTCCGGGCCGACCACCTGCCGGATCCCCTCGAGCAACACCGCCTCGGCGTCGTCCAGGCCCTCGACACTCATCGCGCCGTGGATGTCGTACCAGAGGCCATCGATCGTGCCCAGCCCGGCCAGCCGGTCAAGGAGTTCCCGGGACAGCGCCTCGAACGCGCCCGCGGTGACGATCCCGCCCGGCAGAGCTTTGCCTACCAGCGCACCGCGCCACTGGGCCACCCTCCGCAGCGGCCGGCCCGCCACTAGAAACGGGTACTGGTCAAGAACGTCGTCTCCGCGCCGGGGGTGGAAGGCGGATGCCGGCGTCCGCGCCGGCGAGAAAGTGCTCGACTCGATGCCGAGACCGGCGATCGCGACCGCGGGAAGTCGGTCGGCATGGGGCATGCACTCAAGCCTGACACGGCGGAGCCGCTGCTTCCGCACGATCCGGCCCTCCGTGGCGTGCGTCGTGGGGCCGCGCAAACCGTCACGTTTGGCCTCCCGTTACTGAGAAATCAACACCTACGCCCCCTTGCGACCCGCCTCGAGCGGTCCGATTCGGGGCCGCTTAAGGTGAAGCCTCGTGGTCACGGTGCTCAGGTCACCGGCTCGGGAGCTCCTGGCGGAGGTGCGCAAGCTAAGTCGACGGCCTGCCGTACGTGTACTGACCGCGATCGCGGTGTGCACCGTCCCTGGCCTTTACGCCCTGCTCGGTCTGAGCATTCCGGCCGCCGCCGGGCAGCCCGGCCTGGCTCAGCAGGTGGCACGGTTGGAACCTGCGGAGTTCCAGTGGATGGTCGTGACCAACCTGCAACAGATGTACTTCGTGCTCGCGGTCGTCCTGGGCGGCCTCTCCATCGGCGACGACTTCACTTGGCGCGCGTGGAAGACCCTCTTCACGATCCGGCCGCCAAGAACGGAGGTCGTCGGTGTCAAGTTCGGTGCTCTTGTCATCTGCGTTGCGATCTGGGCGGCAGCTCTTCTCGCGGCCGCGGCAACATCAAGCGGAATCGTGGCCCGGGCGGAGGGACTGCGATCCGACTGGCCCCCGGCGGGCACGGTCGCGGGCGCGTTGGGTGCGACATTCCTGATCCTGCTCGTGTGGGCGACGCTCGCGGCCATGGTCACAGCGATCACGCGACGGGCGGCGGTCGGGATCGCGGTGGCGTTCTTGCTTGCGACGGCGGAGGCGTACGGACCCGGTATTGCCGGTCTCGCGGGGCTGCCTGGCGCAGCGGCTGCGGATCTTTCCCGAAGCTTCATGCCGGGTGCCGTGCCCAAGGTCGATGTGGCCGCGCGCGCGACGAGGCTGCTCTCGGCCTATGGAGCGGCGTTCGGAGCGATCGCGATCGCCCTGCTGAAGGGGAAGGACGTGACCGACTGACACCGCCGGCGGTGGTGTAGCGGATCCCGTTACGACATTGCCTGTTCGTCGTGGCGGTCTTCGCCCCCTCCAAAGACGAGGCAAAAAGGATGGCCGGCCGGATCTGAAAAGACACGAAAACCGGTCTCGCGCGTTGCAGGAAGCCGACTTGCGCCGAGAGCCAGGACCGCGCGCTCAGCTGCCTCCACATCGTCAACCCGAATATCGAGATGCAGCTGCTGCGGGTAGTGGGGGTCGGGCCATCGGGGCGGCTCCCACCTCGAGGCCCGCTGGAACGCCAGTTCTCGCATTCCAGGCTCCCGACCGATGACCACCCAGTCTCGGCGGTCCTCGTTGATCCTCATGTCCAGGATCTCGCAGTAGACGACGGCCAGCGCGCGGGGATCCGGACAGTCGAAGACAGTCTTCTCCAGTCGTCCGATCATGGTCTTCAAGGATGGCACCAACGTTGAGGGTCCATCCCGGCCGGTCGCCATGCTTGAGTCTCGGGTAACCAGAGACTTCACCATCTTGGCATGGACGATGGGCTTCTGGAGATCGGTCAGTTCTCAGCGGCGAGCGGATTGACGGTGGCGACGCTCCGCCACTACGACGAGGTGGGGTGCTCAAGCCGGCGGAAGTAGACGCAAAAACGTCCTACCGCCGGTACCGCCGCGAGCAGTTGGCTGAAGGACGGATCATCTGCCAGTTACGCAGTGTGGATTTGCCCATCGACGAGGTCAGATCGGTGCTCCAAGCCGACAATGTAGACGCTGTCCGCGCTGTCCTGATCAGTCACCAGCGCCGGCTAACCGAGCGGGCTCACGTTCGTGTCAGCAACCGCCCGCCTCGGCAAGCTAGGCTGACTGGCGCGAGCGGCGAGCGGTACGGACGGAGCGAGTCTCCCTGCACCGCTAGGGCCAGCGCGTCCTCCTCGGTAAGGGCCGCCCGATCTGCCATTCGCTCCATCAGGGCCCGCAGATCATCTCGGGCAGCTTCGGAGGCGGTGCTGCGCAGATACAGGCGCAGCGCTTCCTCAACCACCTGGCTCTCGCTCCGGTCTCGTGTCGCTGCGAGCACCTTGGTCGCCGCCAAAACGTCAGGATCGAGATAGATGGTGTCTTTCGGCGAGTCACTCCAAGGGATACCGTCAAAACGTCAAGACGGCGCTTCGGTCTCGGTTGGGATCCCTGGGTACGCTGGACGGCATCTTAGTGGGTCTCGCGGTCGCTCAACAGGCCGACGCTCAGTCAACTGCGCGCCGCTGCGGCTTGGCTGCCGGGCAGTTGCCAGTAGGCCGGCCACAGGCCCGGAAGTCGCACCATCGGCACAACGCCCCGCCTGACGGCGCTCTTCCCGCGGCACGCTGCCCCAAGCGCTGGCGGGTGAGGTTGCCGATCAAGACCTGGCAGGCAAGGGTCAACTCGACGCGTTGACGCTCGCTGAGGCCCTCGAGGAGCGCTGCCGTAGCAGAGCCTCGTTCCGCGCGCAGCGTCAGCGCTGCCGAGCGGCCTTTCCTGGTCAGGACCACCGTCCGAGATCGCTGATCCGACCCGGACTCTCGCTTAACGAGCCGGACCCGGGCGAGACGGTCAACAAGGCGCACGGCCCCGGAGTGCGTCAACCCGAGGACTTGGCTGAGCCGACGCACTGAGCCGTGTGGGGAAAAATCCAAAAGCGCCACCAGTGCGGTCGCGCCGACGGCGTCCACTCCGGCGACCTCCGGACCCAGCTCGCGCAAGCGGTCGCTTAGGCCCAACGCGGTCGCGGCCAGCAGATTAGCCAGGCGCGAGTCGGCGCTCGACACATCCACCCCACCAGCGTAGACGAGCCCGGAGCAGATGTATGATTCGATCACATATCGGCCCACGGCAAAGGAGAAAGACATGGCAGGGCTTGTCGCCAGCGCAGAGGTCGAGATCGCCGCACCAGCCGCCGCGGTATGGCAGGCGCTCACCGACCCCGACTGCATCAAGGAGTACTTCCTGGGCGCAACGGTCGAGACGGATTGGCGCCCGGGCAGCAGTATTACCTGGTCGGGGGAGTACGACGGGCGTCCCTACCAGGACAAGGGGACCGTCATCCAAATCCGGCCCTACACCCAGCTCGCCATGACCCACTTCAGCCCCATGAGTGGACTGCCCGACGTGCCCGATAACTACCACACCATCACCTACCAACTCGCCGAACACGGCGGCCACACGCACCTGAGCCTCAGCCAAGACAACAACGCTAGCCCGGAAGAAGTCGAGCACTCCCGCGGCAACTGGCACACGATGCTCGAAGCGCTCAAGCACTTCGTTGAAACACACGGGGCGGCCTAGCCCTGGCCTAGCCCCGTCCCGGCTGCGGCCGACGACAAAACTCGCGCGGGCTCCAGCACCCCCGTGCACCTGTGGCCGCCCGGTTCCATGGGATCTCCGTGCGGTCGCCGAGCACGGTCTGCGGGGCGAGGCTGACGATCCTCGGTCCGGGACTTGGCACACTTCGCCCAATGGACTACGACCCAACTCAATATCTCGGGAGCGCTTCGCACTACCTGGTTGGGAGGCCGCCTTACTCGGCCGAGCTGGGGAAGGTGCTGGCGCGTGAGCTGGGCTTGAACGGCACTGGGCATCTGCTCGACGTGGGCTGCGGACCGGGAGTCCTTGCGGTCCAGCTGGCGCCACTCTTTGAGCGTGTGACCGCGATCGATCCGGACCCGGGGATGATCGATGAAGCCCGACGGCATACCACGGCCAACGGTGCGACAGTCGACCTGCGCCAGGCGCGGGCCGAGGACATCGGGACACTCGATCTTCCATCGATGCGCGTGGTCACCTTTGGCCAGTCCTTCCACCGCGTCGACCGCACACCGGTCGCCGAGGCGGTGTATGACCTGCTCGAGCCGGGGGGCGCTATTGTCCTCGTCGCCCACGACATCGACGCCAGGCCAGCGCCGCCCAGCACGGGCGATCCCTCGATCCCGGACAAGGAGGTGCAAGAGCTGATCACCAGCTACCTCGGGCCGGACCGCCGGTCGGGCAGTCGTCCCGTCAGCAGCTACCCGTCGGAACGCTGGGAGGTATCGCTGGCCAAGACCCGATTCGGCACACCGACGACGATCCACGCGCCGGCCCGCATGGACATCACCCGCGACGTCGACGGCGTCATCTCCCGCTACCTGTCGATGTCGTACGCGGCCCCACATCTGTTCGGAGACCGACTCGATCAGTTCGTAGACGACCTCAGGCGACTGCTCACCGCGTGCACCCCGACGGGACGTTTTTGGGACTGGCCGGGTGATACCGCTGCGGTCATCGGTCGCAAGCCGCACCACTTCGGGATGCCGGGGAAAACCCTGGTGTAGGGACAGAGTGCGGACACTGATGCCCTACCAGCCGGCAGAAGCTGGCGCTAACCTGCTCGAGGATGGATCTGCCGCGACCCTTCGTCATTCGTGAGAGCACTCACCGCATCCATAACCCGTTGACCCCCGCGAAGCTGGGCAGACTCGGCGAAGCCCTGCTGCTACGGCGAGGCCAGAGCATCCTCGACCTCGCGTGCGGTTCCGGGGAGATGCTTTGCACCTGGGCTCGCGACCATGGCATCAGTGGCCTGGGTGTCGACCTCAGCTCCGACTTCATCGCAGCGGCCCGCGCCCGGGCCGCCGCACTAGGTGTGTCCGGCCGCGTGCGCTTTGAGCACGGTGACGCCGCCGGGTATGTGGCTGGTGAGCGAGTTGACGTCGCCGCCTGCCTCGGCGCCACCTGGATCGGTGATGGACTGCTTGGCACGATCGATCTGCTGGCGCGTTCCCTGCGTTCCGGCGGGCTGATCCTGGTGGGGGAGCCATATTGGATTCGCGTCCCGGCCACCGACGAACTGGCCCGGGCCTGCCATGCGCGAGACCGCGGCGAGTGGTCGACCTTGCCCGAGTTGATGTCCGCGCTCCGGAATCATGCCCTCGACTTGGTGCAGATGGTGCTCGCGGATCCGGACGACTGGGACGCGTACCACGGCCTGCAGTGGCTGAACGTTCGCCGCTGGCTTGACGCGAACCCTGCGGACGAGCTCTGGCCCGAGCTGCGTGCCGAGCTCGATCGCGCGCCGGCGGATCACCTGGTGACGCGTGAGCATCTCGGCTGGGGGGTGTTTGCGCTCATACCCAAGTGAGCGAATGACTGCCGATTTGGGTGGTGCGGCCTGCGAGCTGCGGGAGTCGTCCAACCCCCCGTTGGCGCCGAGTGACGCGATCCGTCCGGCGTGCAGAGTCAGCAGACTGTCTCTATCGGGCCGGTGAACGCCAGGCGTCCGCCTCGCGACTGCGCAGGGTGCGCGTTGAGCCGCGCGGCCTGCCGCGTGAGGTGATCGCGTTCGGAGAGGCTGGGCGCTGATCGGGCGGCTTCGGCGTAAAGCCGGGCCGCCGTCACCGGGTCACCGTCACGCTCGTGCAGGTACGCCGCGGCGGCGGTGTGGCGGGGCAGGGCGGGGTCGAGCTGCGCCAGGGCGGCCAGGCCGGCCCGCGGGCCGTCGGCCTCACCGACCGCGACAGCCCGGTTGAGGCGGGCCACCGGGCTGTCGGTGAGGCGCACCAGTTCGTCATACCACTCGACGATCTGCACCCAGTCAATCTCATCGGCCGTCCGGGCGTCGGCGTGCAGCGCGGCGATGGCGGCCTGGGCCTGGAACTCGCCCAGGCGGTCGCGGGCGAGGGCTGTCTGGAGCACGTCGAACCTCGAGCCACTCGTGGATCGGCTTCCCACCCGCGCGGAGCCGCGGACAGCTCGCCGGCCAGCTCGAGTGCCCGCTCGTAGGTCTCGACGTCGATCACCATCCAGCCGGCGATCAGGTCCTTGGTCTCCGCGAACGGGCCGTCGGTGACCGGCGGCCGCCCCTCGCCGTCGTAGCGGACCCACGTGCCCTCCGGTGAGAGCGCCTGACCGTCGACGAACTCACCGGTGCCCTCGAGCCGAGCGGCGAAGTCATTCATGTACTGCACGTGGGCCGAAAACTCCTCCGGCGTCCACTGCTCCATCGGCACATCGTTGACCGCTGCCGGCGCGCCCCGGTAATGCTTCAGCAGCAAGTACTTGGCCATCCTCTTTCTCCGTCGTGTGGCGGGGCCCATTGTGGGCCTCTTCACTCCACGGACGGAGCCGCGAGCGGGTTCTCGACATCCCAGCGCGGTTGCCTGCGTGCCTCGTGTCCGCATCCGCCACGGTCGGCCGGCCGCCCAGCACCCTCGGGGTTACTTCTTGATCCGAGCGCTTACTCTGCCGGTGTGGATCCGCGGACCCGCTACGCGGCCTCGGGTGACGTCCGCATCGCTTACCAGGTGACCGGCGAAGGCCCTGTCGACCTGGTGATGGTGCCAGGGCTCACATCTCACCTGGAAGCGCAGTGGCAGTGGCCGGTCTACCGCCGATTCATGTCCGCGCTCTCGAGGCGCTGCCGGCTGGTCCGTTTCGACAAGCGCGGGACCGGCATGTCGGATCCGGTGACCGAGCTGCCCGACCTCGATCAGCGTCTGGCTGACCTGATCGCCGTGATGGACGCTGCGGGGGTCCAGCGCGGCGTACTGCTCGGCTATTCGGAGGGCGGGTCGATCGCGATTACGGCTGCCGTGCGCCGGCCCGACCGGGTCCGTGGCCTGGTTCTGTACGGCACGTCGCCGCGCCGGCCGCCGCCCTGGGCGATGGCTCAGCTGCGCGAGATGGTCGAACACTGGGGTGAGGGCTTGAGCCAAGACCTCTTCGCGCCCGGCGAAGGTACCGAAGGCCGTGCACGGCTGGCCACCCTCGAGCGAATGGCGGCGAGTCCGGGCATGGCCCGGGCCGTTGTCGACGCCCTGGCCAAGGTCGACGTGACGGAGACGTTGGACCGGATCTCGGTGCCTACGCTGGTCGTCCATCGCACTGGCGACGTGATCCCGGTCCGAGATGCCCGCTACGCCGCCCGCCGCATCCCGGGCGCACGCCTGGTGGAGCTTTCAGGCACACAGCACATGCCGTGGCTGGGTGACTGGAACCTCGTGGTGCGCGTCATCGGCGACTTCTTGGACGAGCTGGCAGGCCACTTGACCTCAGCTCCGCCCGTGCCACGGGTGAAGTCGGGTTGGCGCGGGTTGTCACCCGCCGAGTTGTCGGTCGCGCGTCTGGTCGCCGAAGGCCTTTCGAATCCCGAGGTTGCGGCGCGGCTCTACCTATCCCGAAAGACGGTCGAGACGCACCTCAAGCGGATCTTCCTCAAGGCCGGCGTTGAGTCGCGAGCTCAGCTGGCTGCCGAATTCACACGGGAGACGGCCGCAATTACCTGAGCTCAGGGTCGCCTTGATCAGACGGTCGGCGGTCCACTCATGGTGTGTACGACATCATCATCGTCGGCGCGCGCTGTGCCGGCTCGCCGCTGGCGATGCTGCTGGCCCGATCGGGCAAACGGGTCCTGCTCGTCGACAGAGCGCCACTTCCCAGCGACACCGTCAATGGCCACCTGATCAAGCCGGCCGGCGTGGCTCGTCTCGCGAACTGGGGCCTGCTGGATCGAGTGATCGCGTCCGGGGCGCCGCCGGTGTGGCGCCGACGGGTCGAGATGCCGGACGTCGTCCTGGAGCGGCCGCTGCCAAGGGGGTCGGCGCCAATCCTGGCGCCAAGGCGTCACGTCCTGGACGCAATCTTGCTGGACGCCGCCTGCCGGGCGGGCGCCGAGGTCCGCGATCGCACGGCTTTGACAGGGCTGGTGACCGACGGCCGCGGCCGCATCGTCGGCGTGCGTCTTCGGTCCAGGGGCGGTGAGCTCGTAGAAGAAACCGGGATCGTGGTGGGCGCCGACGGCCGCCACTCGACGGTCGCCCACCAGGTCGGGGCGGCGTTCACACAGCATGTGACACCGGTGACCGCCGCGTACTGGGCGTACTGGGAGGGAGTGTGCCCGGATGCCTTCGCGATCCGGTACCGGCCTGGCGCGATGAGCGGGGCCTTCCCCACCAATGACGGGCAGACGATTGTCTTCGTGGCCGTCCCTGCCTCAGTGGCGACCGAGTTCCGGTGCAACCTACAAGGCGCCTACCACTATTGGTTGAGGCGCTTCGCCGGCCTGGCCGAGGTACTGGGTTCGGCGCGGGTTGCGTCGCGCGTGCTGGGAGTGGTGGATCTCCCCAACTTTTTCCGGGTTTCGGCGGGACCTGGCTGGGCCCTCGCCGGTGATGCCGGCCACCACAAGGACCCACTGGCGGCGCGCGGCATCACCGACGCCTTCCGCGATGCGGATGCACTGGCCGCCGCCGTCATCGGGTCCATGGCCTCGGGTCCGGCTGCTCTGGATGCCGCCCTCGCCGGCTACGCCGTCGACCGGGATGCGGCCGCGCAGGATGTCTACCGATGGAACCTGGCGCTGGCTGCGTCTGACCACTCGGATTCCTCACGCACCGCCGAACTGGTGAGGCAGCTCGTGGAAGCCGAGGCGCGGGTCGATGAGCCTGTTCTGACGCGCGCGCAACCTGTTGGTTGAATGCGCGCGTGTCCTTACGCCCCGGGCCTTGGGTGGGCCGTTGGTGCCCGTCGACCACCTCAATGCGCTGCAAGAACTCGCGACCCACTTCCGCCGGCGTGACCTTGGGAACGTGGTCGTCGTCTCCCCCGATCTCGGAAACGCCAAACCGGCGACCGTATTCGCGCGCATGCTCGGGGTCCCGGTTGCGGCCGCTGTCAAGGAGCGGATCGCGGACGACCGTGTCGTCATCTCGGCCATCGTCGGTGCCGTGCGCGAGAAGAACATCATCGTCCTGGAGGACGAGATCGCGAACGGAGGCACGATCGCTGAGTTGCTGCTGCGCTTGCGGGAGCAGGATGTAGGTTGGGTATCGGTCGCCTGCACCCATGGGCTCTTCACAGGGCCGGCGATCGCTCGCCTAACTGCTCCGCGGACAGGTGCCACCGAGATCGTGACGACGAACACAGTTCCGCTTCTCGAGGAGAAGCGAGTTCAGGCCAAGATCACCGTGCTCTCGGTCGCTCCTCTGCTCGCCGAGGCAATCCGGCGCATCCACGACGGACGGTCGGTGAGCGCACTCTTCCCGGCGGCTCGCTCGCAGGCTGTTCCGGAGCCACAAACCCGCGCCTGAGCGCGATTGAGTGGGAGCCGCACCTCTCGTTTTCTGGGACTTCGACGGCACCCTCGCCTGGCGTCAGGACGGCTGGGTGTCTCAGGGGCTCGCTTGGCAGGCATTCGCCCGATCCTGGCGGACGCGATTTACCGCTTACGGGACGATCGTCATACTCGACCGGAACTCCGTCCGAATACGGCTTGCGTTCGGGCGCTCGACCAGGTTGCCGAGAACCTGACGGACTACGCTCGATGGAGCGGCGATTGCCGCGGCGCACGCGGACCTGGTCGATAGGGGGCGGACGATGGATCGGCTTCGAGTAGGCATTCTCGGTTGCGGAAAACGGGTTTCGATGTTCCATGCCGGGCCGCTGGCGGCATTGGAGGGGGTCCGGATTGCGGGTCTGGTCGATCCCAATCCTGAGAGCATCGCAACTCTTCGCCGGACGTGTGCCTCTCGATGGCGTCCCCGCATTCGGATCTCCCGGTGAGCTCTACGACCGCGTCGAGGTCGATGCCGTCCTGGTGTCGACTCCCCACACGATGCACTACCCCATGATCATGGAGGCACTGGAGCGTGGTCTCCACGTGCTGAGTGAGAAGCCGCTCGCCTGCACGCCCGAGGAGGCCCATGACATCGCGGTCGCGACGGCTGCCTCGGGGCTGACGGTCACGATCGCCTACCAGCGTCGCTTGGATCCCGCCTACCTCTACATGCGCGACGCCATCGTCCGGGGGGATCTCGGCGAGCTGCAGGCCGTCTCCATCACGTGCGGGCAGCACTGGGGCGCAGGGACGCGCACGGGTTGGCGTCAGCTTTCAGAGCTGTCGGGGGGCGGGATGCTGATGGACACCGGCAGCCATATCGTCGACGTGTTGTGCTGGCTCGTCGACAGACCGTTTCTTGACATCCACGCCATCGTGGACGACAGAGGCCGGCCAGTGGACATCGACACTACCGCCCTGATCGCATTCGAAGGCGGCGTGCAAGCGCAGTTAGCGGTGCTGGGAGGTATGCCTTGCAGGCACCTCGAGAGTGTGGTCGTCAGTGGCACCGAAGCGGCGCTGCGCTATGAGAACGACCCTCAGTATCCGTTCCGGCAAGGGTCGGTTACCCGATATTCCGAAGATGCGGAGACGCGGCCCTTGAATTTGCGAGCCGGAGTCGGCGAGGTTGTCAAGGCATGGGTGGCGGCCATTCGCGGACAGCGCGAGAACCCGTGTCCCCCGAGCGCCGGCGTACGTGTCGCCGAGTTGACCCAGGCCATACTGGAGGCGGGTCGGGGGGCGCGCGCAACGGAAGTCGCCGGCCCGCCATCGCAGCTCTGACCGCGCGGCAGGGCGCCGGCCTAACGACACTGATGACGTCCCGAGCTGGAGGCGGTCAGCTTCTCCGGCGAGCGACCGCAACCGCCCACCAACTCGTCTCATGAAGGAACGAGTAGGCCTACGGTCAACCTACGCTCCCGCCCGTATCCCGCTGCGGCGCCGCGAGGGTCCCTGGTTGTGGAGGGGAATATGTTCACCAGTCTCAATCCGAGAATGATCCGGCTGTCTCTGTCATTCGAACAGACCGTCCAGGCAGCGAGTGACTATGGCTTTGAGGGGGTGGAGCTGGACCAGGCGAGTCTCGGCGACATGCCTCCCGAACGACTGAAGGAGCAACTTCGCAACGCCGGGTTGCGAGCGGGAGGGTTTTCGCTGCCCGTGGATTTCTCGGGTGACGAGGCGACCTATCGGGAGGGGCTCCGAGGGCTTCCCGAGATCGCGGCGCGTGCCACCGCCGCCGGCGCTACTCGATGCACCCGCGCGCTACGGCCGTGGTCAGACGATCGGGACTGGAAGGAGAACCGGCAACTCACGGTCCAGCGGCTGCAGCCGGTCGCTGCCATCCTGGCTGAGCATGGATGTCGCCTGGGCCTGGAGTATGTCGCGCCTGCGACGTCTCGGCGGGACCACCGGTATCAATTCGTCCACACGATGGAGCAGGCGGTCTGTCTGGGCCGAGAGATCGGATCGGGTACCGGGCTGCTCGTGGACTCCTGGCACTGGTACACGGCTAAGGAAACACCCGATGACATCGCTCGACTCACGAATGACGATATCGTGTCCGTGCATGTCAATGACGCACCGGCTGGCCTTGATGTGGATGAACAGATTGACCTCGAGCGCCTCCTTCCTGGAGCCAGCGGCGTGATCGACATCGCCGGGTTCCTCGGTGCCTTACGAGCGCTGAACTATGACGGGCCTGTGATCGTGGAGCCGTTCGACAGATCCCTCGAGAAGCTCGATGCGCCCGGGCGCCTGCGGGCGACCGCGGATGCACTCGAGAAGGTCATGAGGCGCTCCCCGGCATGACCCGGGGAGTCAAGGAGCCGCCGCCCGCACTCAGAAGCTGAGGCCGCGGGCGAGCAGGAGCCGGCCACCGGCGGCGGGGTGGAGGAGGGCGATGCGGGCGTCGGGTGGCCGCGACGGCTGGTACCAGACCGAGCCGGTGGCGTCCACCTCGAAGCCTCCCCCGTATTCGGTGAGCAACCAGGCGGCCAGCAGGGGGTCGGGATAGACGGCCGCGTCGCGCAGCGCCGGCACCGGAAGCCCGGCCGCCTGCATGGCCGGCGGGAAGCGGCGCACCCAGTCCTGGCGATAGCAGGTGGTGAGGGCATCCTCGTCACCCAGGCCCGCTCGCAGCAGCACGTTGAGCGCGTGGAGCCGGGTCGCGTGCGGCTGCGGCGCCCGCAACAGGGAGCGCTCATGATCCAGCCCCCGCAGCGCGTCCCGGACGCGGGCGTCCCCAGACTCCGGCGGCAGCGAGAACCAGATCCTCCTGGTCCCGGGGATGGCGCGGGCGGTGTGGTAGTCGGTGGCCACGATGCGGCCGGGCTCGGCCCGCGCCCGCTCTCTGAGAGTGGCGAGCTCCACCCGATCTGCGTCCGGGTCGTCATGCTCCTGGTCCCACGCCAGGGTGGTCCGGAGCTCCGCCCCCGGCTCCTCGCAGCAGAGGGGCAGCGCAAGGTTCCGTCCTCCGAGCCCGAACCCCACCGCAGCGCGCCCATCCCCGGCCGGGGCGGGCGGCAGCGCGGTGCCACCGAGCGCATCGGCCGCCAGGCGCACATACCCCATTCCCCAGCGCTGGCGGCGCTCCACGTGGCGGCTCGTCCGTACCCGACCGGTCGAGGTGCGCTCGCTCGGCCACTCGACGAAGAAGCCGGGACCCGGCGCGACCCGCAGGGTGACCTCCTCCACCCGCCGGGTCTGCGCCTGGTCCCGCCACTCATGGCGGCTCACGTTGACGATCAGCTGGACCAGGGCGAGGGCGACCACGGCCGGCGCCGGCACCTCCAGCGGGGGTCGGGCGGGATCGGTGCGGACCGCGATCGGGTCTGCCACCCGAGCCTCGACCGCGAGTCGCGTCAGCTCCAGGACCTCGTCGCTGGTTCCTCGGTCCGATTCGTCCAGGGCCTGCCCGGCGACCACCCCGAGACCGGCCGCTAGCACACGCAGCCGGGCCGCGTCCTCGAACGGAAGCTCGGCCTGGAGCCGGCCCAGCGCCCCCAGTAGCTCTCCCAAGACCGTGCCCAGCACCGGGTTGGGGGTGTGCCGGGCTCCCACCGCCAGGTGCCCGTGCCCGGCGTAGTAGACGGCGTCACCCGGGGACCACCCGCGCCATTCCGGCGTCCACGCGACCGGCCGGCGAGCGTGGTCGAGCAGCGCTGCCGGTAGGGGCAGCTCCGGGCACTCAGCGGGATCGAGCCGCACCGATCTGCTTAGACGGGTCTTCGCAAGCGCGCTGTCGCGCCCGGCATTGCGGTGCCTTGGACCTGGCGCTGGGAGCCGGCTATCTCATGCCTCCCACCGCCGAACTCCAGTGGCCGACGTCGGCAATTTGGAATGACCCGTCTAGTGCAGGTCGCGATCCAGGACCAGCTCGTAGCGGCGGTCTCGGTGCGAGACCACGCGGACCGAGGAGCGGACGTGGTCCTCCAACCAGCGATTGAAGCGGCGGGCGGCGCGGGCGTCGGTGTCGTCCAGATACAGCGGCTGCTTGGCCCGCTTGGCCATCAGCAGCGACACCGCCACCCGATGCGGGTACATGCGGCCGGAGGGACCGTGACGCACCTTGCCCCGGCTGATCGAAAGGTCGCCGTACCGGGCCCCGAGAAGGCGCTCGATCCGCTGGACCAGCGCGTACTCGCCGTCACGTTTGTCCTGGAATAGCACGTAGGGGTGGACGGCGTACACGGGCTCCTGCTGCTCGATCGTGCCCACGTGCCCGGAGTAGACGATGGCCATGCATTCGGCCGACCACTCGTAGAGCCATGCGAGCACCTCACTGACCGTCTTCTCGCTCTCTGGTGCCTGCGACATGTCCAGGTCGATGACGGCCAGAACCGGCTTGCGGTAAGGCAGGATCCCGAGCGCGCTGTCCGGATTCTGGGCCGGCAGCATGGGTAGCCCGGCCCGGGCCATGGCGACCTGCAGCCGCTGCAGCTCGTGTGGATCATCCTCGAGCACGAGGATCTCCGCGTCGGCTCTCATCGATTCCCTCCCTCTCTCACCGGGGTCCTACGCCGTGATCCGATTGCCAACCGTAGCAATTCTCCGTCGATCCTGCTGTGATACGGCACGCCCCAGCGGCGCAATCGTCCCACACTGCGCCGCACGGCTGCGGTCTCCAACACCCCCTCCGGGTGGGCCGCGAGGAGCGCCTCGGCAACCGGCGCCAGGCGCCGGGAACCGTCCGGCGTGAGGACGCCACGGTAGGGGCTGAGACGCAGCCCGCCGGCCTCAATCGTCTGGAGCCGGTCGAGCCAGGTGGCCAGCGCCGGCCAGCCGGGTAGGACGATGCCGGCTCGGGGCAACAGTGGCGAGCGGCTTCCGATCCAGGCCACTACGACCGCCGAATCCTGACTTCGCCGTTCAAGATCCGATCTCGGTTCCCCAGCGCCGACCACGATCCAGGGCCACGGGGCAGCGCGTTCCCAGACGTCCTGCAGACGCTCCCAGGTGGCCCAGCGCACGAGCGCGACCTCGCGCGGAACCCGCTCCCGGACCGCCGCCGCCAGGCGCGGTTCGGACCCGATTGCGACGATTGTCCGCGCGCCGTCCGGTCCCACCGTGCACCATGGTAATCGGTCGCGCTGTGCCTCCGGGGACGACCCGGCGGCGGACATGCGCGGAGTCACGCGATTCGCCTGACACTGTCCAGAAAATGTCCTGACCCACACGGTAGGCTGGGGCTCATGAGAAAGCGGGACCGTGTCACCTACCTGGTGCTGCTGGCGGTAGGGGCGATCGAAGATCACATGGCGCGCACGCACCCCGGGCGCGCCGCCACCGGACGCGAGCGAGCCCTCACCGAACGCTCACTGGTGCCCGCCGTCCAACCGGGACGACAAGGAGGACTCACACGATGATCGAGGTCATCTCGGCTCTACCGCTCGCCGGCGCGCCTCCCACGGTCGACATCTCGTCCGTCTTGCAGACCGCGGCCACCCCCATCTTCACCGGGGCGCAGATCCTGATCCCCGTCGTGGTGCTCCTGGTCGGCATCCACAGGATCGTCGAGGGCGGGCACGAGAAGAACCACACCGTGCTCCTGGCCGAGATGGTCGGTTTCATCCTGGTCATGGAGGGCGCGCTCCTCGCCCTCCGCCAGATGGTCGGGATCTGAAGGTCCGGATTCAGCGCCGGCCATGCTCGCACTCGCGGCGCCGCTCGCGCTCGACGCCAACCCGATCGAGGCCCCGATCCAGTGGATCCTGGCCTCGATCGGGAATTACCTGCGTCAGAACGTCTCCGCGAGCACCGTCACCAATCCACTGCGGCTTCTGGTTCCGCTCGGAGATCCGGGGACCGCGGTCGCCCAGAGCCCGCTGGCAACCATCGTGCAGACCGGCGGCGACTTCGACAAGATCGCGAACTCGATCAAGGGGATCGGCTACGTCCTGTTCGCGATCCTCCTGCTGGCGCGCATGTTGAAGATGGCCGCCACCGGCCAATTGCGCTCGCCGGAGCATCTCCTGTTCGACCTGGCGCCCAAGCTGGTGCTTGGGCTGGTGGCCATTGAGAGCTTCGACGCAGCGCTCAACTATCTGGGCCGGCTTTCCATCTGGGGTGCGTTCGTCCTCGAAGACGCGGTGCTGGGTCCGATCCGACTGACCGTCGACAACATTCTCACCGCCTTTCCCACCCAGGGCCTGGGCTTCATGCTCATGCCCGTCCTCTACGTGCTGCTCCTGTACCTGGTGCTGCTCGTCGCCACCTCGCGGCTCCTCCTGCTGCTGGGCGCGTTGGTCTCGCCGCTGGGGATCCCGATCGCGCTCTACAACCACCAGGGAAGACTGGCCGGCAGGTGGATCCGGATGCTGACCAGCGGCCTGCTGGTGCCGGTGCTGGCCGGGATCGGGACGGCCGGCTCGCTGGCCCTGGCCTCGTTGATCCATCAGATCGGCGGCGGCGGACCCTACATCGGGTCCTACCTGGGCGCGCTGACGGGCGAAGGCGGGCTCTTCTTCACGGCCATCGCGGCCACCGCCATGTTCAGGGACGCGGTCAAGCAAGGGGTGGCGGGCGTGCGCGGCTCCTTCGACACGGCACAGATGGGCTCGGTCGCGAGGGCGCCGAGCGAGGCCTTGGGAACAGTCAATCGGGTGGCCGAGACGGCGGCGGTCGTGGGTGTGGCGACCGCGGCCCCGCCGGCGGCTCCGGCCGCGGCCACAGCGGTGAAGCGCGGCGGTTCCCAACTCGAGGGCGACGGCGAGGGGTCTTCGCCGACGGTTTTGCGGTTGCCCGGCGAACGGGGAGGAGCCACCAGTCGCTCACCCGGGTTGCCGCCGGCGCCGGGAGATGCCGGTTCTGGCTCGCAGTTGATGCTGCCGGAGCGATCAAGTGCGGACATCCCGACAGAGGAGAAGGCGCGCATCGTGCGCCGTCGCGTCGAGGGCGGCCAGGTCATCGACGACGTGGAGTTCCAACACGTGTACGCGATCCACTTGTCTGAGCCGGCCGGCGAGATGGTGGCCGCCGACGAACTCTCGCGGCCACTGGAGGCTTAGACGATGCGTCCGATTCAGGTGCCGATGGCGCTGCGGGCTGAGCTCAAACTCCCGATCGGGCCGCTCGAGGTTCCGTTCCGCACCGCTCTGATGGTGATCGGGTCCCTCCCCCTGGTCCTGCTCGTGTTCACCTTGCCGCTGTCGTTGACGACGCAGGCGCTGGTCGCGGTCGGCATCCTGGGGGCGGCCAGCGTGGTCTCGCGACCCAATCGGGAGGGCGTCTGGATGGGGACGTGGGCCTGCTACCGCCTCCTGGAACCGTTGTTTCCGCAATTGCTGCGGGATGGGCGGCCGAGGTCGGCGGCAGTGAGCCGCGTGGGCGCCCACCTTCGGTTGCCCGCCTCCGATCGCGCACCGCTCTCACTGCCCCGGACGCTGGCCCACTGGAGCGATCTCCCGCGCATCCGGGACCTGGAGGACGGCCTGCTGCGCCTGGGTCCGGATGGGGGCTGGCACGCCGTCCTCCTTTTGGAGGGACCGCGGGATGCCCCCATCACGCCGGGCTACGAGCGGTGGTGCCAGGGGGTTGTGGACTGGATCAACACCGTGGGCGCTCCCGCGCAGCTGTACACGGAGGTGACACACTACGAGCGACTGGACGCTCAGCAGGCTTTCGAACGGTCCCTGCGCCGGCCCCGGACCAACCTGATCGACTACGAGCGCCGGCTCGCCGGGGAGGTCGCCGAGCGGAGCCTGGCGGTGCGCCAGTTCGTGGTCCTGAGCCCACGCCGCGCGGGCCCGAACGGAGTCCCCACGGCCAACCGGCTGAGCAGCGTCATGAGCACCGTCCCCGCCAGCAAGGCTGAGGCGGCACGGCTGCGGGACCTGTCGGTGCGCCAGGGCGAGGCTCTGCGCGTGGGGGTGCGCGTCGCCTCGACCGGGGAAACACGGATGCTGCTCGCGAACACCGTCCTCGGGTGTCAGGACGCGGTCTTCCATGCCGGGGAGGTGATCGTCGACGGGCGCCACTCCTGTGTCGGCACCGTCGTCGAGCTGCCGACTCGCCTCCTCCCGGGCGCCGTGATGTCGGCGATCATCCGCGCCCGCATCCGGGGCTCGGTCAGCTTCCATGTGCTTCCGGTCCAGCCCTCGGACGCGCGGCGGGAGCTGCAGCGTCAGGAGTCGCTCTACCGCACCATGTTCCAGCGGTCGAAAAGCGCCGACGTGGAGCTCCTCTATCACCACGCCCGGAAGCTCGACGAGATGCTTCTTTCGCGTCAGACCACGGCCATGCGCGTCGCGCTCACCTTCACGGTGACCGGGGACACATCGGAGGCGGCGGCCCTCGCCTTCGAGCGCCTGCAGGCGGCGCTGCTGGACGAGGAGATGACGCTTCAGCGCGTAACCACCCCGACCGCGCTGGTCGCGGCGTCGGGCTCACCCGGCGGACGCCCGCTCAATCGAAGCCTGTTCCTGACCACCGGGGACGTCAGTGCATACCTGATCGCCGGCCAGGGTTCGGCGTTCGGAGATCCGACGCGGCCGTTGATCGGCATCGACGCGGCGACCACCGCGACCTGCTGGTACTCGGTGTTCGATCGCACCAACTTCTCCGCGTTGATCCTGGGCTCCAGCGGAGCGGGCAAGAGCGTGGCCGCGAAGACGCTGCTGATGCGCCATTACGAACAGGGGGCTGACGTCCTGATCGTCGACCCGGAGTCGGAGTACAAGCCGGTGGTGACCGCGCTCGGAGGGCAGTACGTCGAGTTGGGGGATCAGAGCCTGAACGCCTTCGCGATCCCGCTCGACGTACCTCCCGAGGTGGCGGCGGGCACCGTCACCCGGGTGCTGTCGGTGATGGGCGGCGAGGAGCGCGACTACCAGAACAACCGGCCGGTCCGCTCGTTGGCGGCGCAGGACATGGCCTGGCTGTTCGGAGAGGTGGTCAACTTCTTCCACGACTGGCGGGAGCGGCGGGGTGGCGCCGAGCCCATGCTCTCGAACTTCTGCGAGCACCTGGAGGGGCCGGCCCTGCGCGCCGCGGCTCAGCTCAACGTGGAGGGCAGGGTAAAGCGCTGCGCCGACATCGCGGAGCGACTGCGTGCCTACACCCAGGGTGACAAGGGCATGATCTTCGACCGGCCGAGCTCGGTGTCGCTCACCGGCCATGCGGTCGGGGTGGGGCTGTACCGCCTGGCCAACCAGCTCCGCGCTGACCTGACGCCGGCGCTCGCCTTTGTCCTGGCGGCGTTGCTCGGCGAACTGCAGAAGATGGACCGGCGGCGCGTCATCCTGGTCGACGAGGCGCACAAGGTGCTCTCCGACCCTGATGCCGGGGAGGTGCTGGCGGACGTCGTGCGCACCTCCCGCAAGCGGGGAGCGGGGGTCTGGATGGCCTCACAGTCGATCCGCGACTTCCTCCCTTCCGGCCAGAGCGGGCGTCCGTCGCCGGGCGAAGTCCTGGCCACCGTGGCCGCGACCAAGCTCATCCTTGGGGTCGAACACGGCCTCGAGGCGGGGATGCGGGAGGCGTTCGGTCTCAGCGACGCGGAGCTGGCGGCCATCACCTCGCAGCGGCGGTCCGGCCGTGGGGTGTTGATCGCGGAGCAGGAGCGGGCGATCGTCGACGTACTGCCCGGCGACCACCTGCTCCCGATCGTCAGCACCAGCAGCGTGCTCCAGCGGGCGGGGTAGGGGACTCCGGGTGAGGTTGCAATGCCGGCAATGTCACCGCATGCGAGCGCGGATAAGGTTGCAATGCTGGCAATGTCCCCCATGCGCGCGTGGCGGGGCGGGCGCTCTTTGCGTCTACCAGGAGAAGCCGGCGGCGACGGTGCCGGCGAGGGTGAGATAGGCGGCGCGGGTGGCAGGGGCGAGCTCTTCCAGGTCGGTTTCGCCGCCCTGGGCCAGCTGGCGGTCGAAGGGTATGCGTACCACCGCCCGCACCCGACGCTCGAAGTAGTGCTGGAGCAGGTCGACATCGCCGATGCCGTCCTGGACGCCGTTGATCGCGACCACCGCGTTCTCGACCAGCGCCCGGTGGCCGTTCTGTTCCAGCCAGTCGAGGGTCAGCGCGGTGACACGTGAGGAGTCGATAGAGGGCGCGGCGCACACCACGATCTGATCCGCGGCCGCGAGCACTCCCTGGGTGGCCGGATCCAGGATGCCGGTGCCGGTGTCGGCGATCACGATGGAGTAGTGGCGGGAGAGCACATTCATCGCCCGCTGCAGATCGGACCACCCCAGCGCCTCCGTGATCCGAGGGTCGTTGTCCGACGCCACCACCTCGAGTCCGCTGGGCGCGCGGGAGGTGAGCCCCCGTACGTCGGTGTACGTGCGCAGCGAGCCTGCCTGGCGGAGGATGTCGGTGATGGTGCCGTGGGTCTCCCGCGGAACGCGGTCGCCGAGCGAGCCCGCGTCAGGATTGGCATCCAGCGCCACCACGTGGTCGCCGCGCAGCGTGGCCAGCTGATGGCCGAGCAGGAGCGCCGTGGTCGTCTTGCCGATCCCCCCTTTGCGAGAGAGGACCGCGATCCGCCGCACCCGTGGCAGGTGCACCCGGCAGAGAGCTCGCAGCTCACGTTCGCGGTCATCGGTCAGCCCGTCGGCGCGCCCGCGGCCGAAGATCCAGAATCGACGCCGAGGCTTTGGCGGCGGGGGAGCGGGAACCCGGGGGTCGGTGCGACGGGGTGCGGCCGGCACCGGCGAGGGCCGGTTGTAGAACGGCTGCAAGCCGCCGCCTCCGGGCTGGTTGGAGGGTGCTGCGAAATGTGCCGGCGAGGGACCGGTCGCCTCGGCCCGGGAGGACACCAAGCCGCCGAAGCCGGCCCCGCTCCAGCTGCCGCCGGCGGCCGCCGGACCTGACTGCTCAGCCCGCGGCCGATGTTCGTCCCTCGCCATTTCTTCGGGCGGAAGTGTACCCGCGGCCAGTCCCCAGGAATGGTCCGGGAGGCGCGGCCGTCAGCATGGCGATTCGCATCCCGACAGCTACCATGGGCAGCCATGAACGCCAACAGGGGTCAGGGGGGCGACACCGAGGAGCTGCCGGTTCCCAATGTCGTGCCGACGCCGGCCACCGACTCCGACCTGAACGAGCTCTTGTCGATCCTCGGGAGCGAGGTCAAGATGCTGCGCCGGGAGAACAAGATGCTGGCCGGACACAACATGCGTCTCACGGTGGTGCTCGCCGAACGGGGTGTGGTCGCCCCGCCCCAGCCGCATCCAGTGGATCCGATCACGCTCGGCGCCACCCCCAGCGTGGCCGAGTTGGCGACCGAGCTGCACCGGCGGATCGTCCTGCTGGAGAGGGAATCGCAGGCCCTCAAGGAGGAGAACGTCCGTCTGACGGAGCTGGCCTCCGGGCTGGAGCTGCCGGACTGGCGGATCGAGGAGACGCGTGTGGGGTCGAGCCGACTGGTGCCGGGCTCCCGGGCGTTCATCCGGCGCCGCCGGGTCGAGCCCTCACGTCTGCGGCGGCGCGGCTCCGATACGTAGGGACGCGGCCCGGCGTCGGGGGCGCTCGGGCACGACCTCAGTGACGTGGGGAAGGAAGCGGCGGCGCCGGCGGCGCAGGTCGGGGTCCCGGTAGCAGTTCCGCAGACGCAACGCAATCGGGGAGAGATGGTCCAGCAGCAGTACGGCGCGGCCAGGCCCGAGCTGCCGTCCGATGTCCATCGCCAGCAGCTCTTCCTTCTCGAACGTGACCTGGTTGCCACCCTTAGAGTCGGTCGTGTAGCGTCGCGTCCGCTCCCGACCGGCAAGGTCGCGCAGGAGCTCCAACGTCTTCCGGTCCTTGGAACCGCTGAGGAAGAGGACCGCGCGCGCGTTGTTGACGATGCTTCCGGCGAGGTCTCCGTAGCGATGCTCGCACTGGGACAGGTCCTGAAAGATCGCGACCAGCGTGATGCCCATACTCCGCACCGTCGACAGGTACTGCGGCAGATCCCGGATCGGAGCCGTGTTGGCGCACTCGTCGAGGACCACCAGGAGCGGGCGTCGGAGCGAACCCTCCGGCCGCGACTGAGCCAGGTCGGTGGCGTCCGTCATCACCGTCATGACCAGGCTCGCGAACACGCCCGAGAGCCGCTCCTGTTCCGCCTGTGGGGCGACCAAGTACAAGGTGTCGTTGTCGCTCTCGAGAAATCGGTGAGGATCGAAGCTGGGATCCACCGCCGACGCGGCGACCGCGCGCTCGATGTACGGGCGGAGGGCGCGCTGGCTGGTCGAGTAGCAGGACCCGCGTTCCCGTTCCGGCCGCTCCTGCACCGATTGGTACCACTGCAGCGCCCTCGGGTCCCGATTCGTCACCGCGCCGAGCGCGAGCCCGAGCTTGGTACCGGACCCGTCGTCCAGCCAGGAGAGCGCATCGGTGATCGACAGACCCAGCGACTCACCGGCGTAGAGCGCGGTCGACACGAGCCGGATCGCGGCGTCTTCCCAGTGCGCCCACTCGGCGTCGTTGCCGCCTCTGCCGGTGGGGCCTCCGTGACCCTGGCCTTGCACCAGCCACTGACCGACCCGCATGGCCCGATCGAAGCTCCGGCAGCGGGTCATCGGCGACCAGGTGCAGGTGGCGAAGCCGGTGGTGCCGGTGGGGTCGAAGACGTCGGTGCGGCCCCGGCGCTGGCGCTCGCCGGCCGTCTGCACGACGAGATCGTTCTTGACGCTGATCGCGACCACGGGCCCGTCCCACTCCAGGATGTGCGGAACACAGAGTCCGGCCGACTTCCCGCTCCCGGTAGGACCAAACACGAGTACCGAGACGCCCGGCTCGGCGGCGATGAACGGCCCGCGCCACACCAAGCTCGGAAGCCGGCCCAGGATCAGGCGCAGCGGCCGGGGTCGGCGCAGCATCAGCCCGGCGCGGCGCAGGTCGAGACCCCGGGCCCAGTGCGACGCCTTCCTCACGCCGCTCCCGGTGCTGCGGGCCAGCCGCCAGGCGACCAGGGCGGCGAGCGACGCCGGAACCATCTCCAACACCAGGGCGATCCAGAACACGCCTGGCCGTACGGCTCCGCCCCAGCCCATCCAGACCCACGGCCGTGACCCGGTCCGATGGTCGATCAGCTCTCGCAGCAGCGTCATCGGCCAGTCGTAGGGGAGCCCCTCCACGTTCGCTCCCGCCAGCCGTGCGGGAAGCGCGATCGCGAGCGGGGGAAGGAGATAGGCGCCCAGCAGCACCGCGTAAAAGACCACCGAACGCCTGCCCTGCGGCCGCGGGTTCTGGCTCTGCCTCATGTTGACCCCACGTTATCTACTCTGCCTGGACGACAGGCGGACAATGCCTGAGGCGTAGGCTGAGCCGCGATGGAAGGGTGTGCGCTCGCTCTGGGGTCCAACCTAGGGAACCGACGGCTCACCCTCCATGGCACCGTGGCCGCGCTTCGCGCGGCCGGCTTTCGTGTCCACGCGTCGGCGCTCTACGAGTCTCCGCCCTGGGGCGATCCCGATCAGCCCAACTATCTGAACGCGGTGGTCATGGTGGAGGCTGACACGGCTCAGGACTGGCTCGATTGGGCGCGCCGGCTGGAGGGGGCCGCCGCCCGGACTCGCGACCCCGCGCGTCCCAACGGCCCGCGCACCCTGGATGTGGACGTGATCGAGATCTGGCGCCGGGACGGCCCGGTGCGCCAGGACGACCCGGAGCTGACGCTGCCCCACCCCCGAGCCGCGGAGCGCGCCTTCGTCATGGTTCCTCTGGCGGAAGTCGCCGGCGACCGCGAGCTCGCCGGGCAGGGGCGGATTCGCCATTTGGTGGCCCGGCTCCCGCGGCGCGCGGGCGACCTGCGGCTGGTTGCCGAGGACTGGTAACCGATCAGGCCCGCGCGAGTACGCTCGGCGGGATGCCCGAGCCCCGACCCATCCTGATCGACTGCGACCCGGGAGTGGACGACGCGATCGCGCTCCTGCTCGCCGCCGGCACTCCCGGGGTCGAGGTCCGGGCGGTCACCACGGTGGCCGGGAACCTCCCTCTGCCCCAGGTGACGCAGAACGCCCGGCACGTCTGCGCGCTGGCCGGCCTCGAGGTGCCGATCGCCGCCGGTTGCGACCGTCCGCTGGTGCGGGACCTGGTCACGGCGCCGGTCGAATACCACGGAGACGCGGGGCTGGGACGCCGGAAGGTGGAGGACCCGCTGGCCCCGTTGAGCGATGGTCACGCCGTGGATTTGATCGTGGGGACGGTGCTGAAGGCACCCGGACAGGTGACAGTGGTGCCCATCGGGCCGCTGACCAACATGGCCCTGGCCTTGCGCCGGGAGCCGCGGCTGGCCGGCGCGGTGCGGGAGGTGGTGCTGATGGGCGGCAGCACCGGCCGGGGCAACCAGACCCCCGCGGCCGAGTTCAACCTCTTCGTCGATCCGGAGGCGGCGGCGGCGGTGTTCGCGGCCCCCTGGAAGGTGACGATGGTGGGCCTGAACCTGACGCACCAGGCTCAGGCGACGGTGGAGGTGCGGGAGGCCGTCCGCGCCCTTCCCGGTGCTGCGGCCCGACTGGCGGCGGACCTCCTGGACTACTGCGCCGCCGGCTATCCCAAGCGGGGCCTGGCCGGGCCACCGATTCACGACGCTTGTGCGGTCGCCCGCGTCGCCGACCCCTCGCTGGTCGGCTGCGTTCCCGCTTCTATCGAGGTCGAGACCCAGGGGCGCCTGACCAGTGGGATGACGGTCACCGACCTGGAACCACGGGCGCCCGCCCCGCATCTGGCCGCGACCACGCTGCGGGTGGCGCCGTTCTGGGAGCTTTTGCGAGGGGCCCTCGCGGCCCTGCCCTGACCCCGGCCGCGGGGATACCCCCGCTGGTGCACCAACGGGCCCTTCCAGGCGCGGGGATACCCCCGCTGGTGCACCAACGGGCCCTTCCAGGCGCGGGGATACCCCGCTGGGCACCAACGGCGGGTCGGTGCGTGCGGGGACGTCAGGCGAGGAGGAGCAGTTCCAGGACCAGCGCCACCGCGCAGAGCACGATGCCGATGATCCCGAAGGCGCGCCGGCGGCCCTGGACGACGCTCATGATCCCGTAGATCAGGCCCAGGACGGGGAGGAGGACCAGGAACGTGAAGTGGCCGTTGCCCATCACCAGCAGCGAGACCAGCGGGACCAGGATCGAGATGATGCCGACCACCATCGAGTAGATCCCGTTGCCGCGGATGCCTCCACGCCGGTACGTCCCCCACCTTCCGCGGGTGCGCACCGGGGTCGGGTTGAAGCCCTGGGCAGATACCCCCGGGGGCGGCGGAGTTGGCGCCCATGCCGGCGGGGCGGAGGGCTGCGCAACGTAGCCCGTGGAGGGAGGCGCGGGCGGTGGCGGAACCGGCTGCGGCGGCGCGTTCCACGCCCCGGCCCCCGGGCTGGGTGGTTGCGGGATGTTCTGATCGGTCACGTTGTCCTCCTGCTGGGAAGCTGGCGCGGCGGACGGATCGGTCCGTCCTGTCGAACCATTTCCAACGCCCCAACGCGACGTTGCGGTCGGTCGGTGCTCAAGCTCCCGGCGTGGGGACCCCGGCGGTCGCCGCTGCCAGCGGCTCGGCGATGCGGGCCAGCGCGACCTCCGCCTCCTCCGCGGTCGCCATCCGGGCAGGCTGCCGCACGTCGGGGCGGATAGAGACGCCGCGGCTCGCCAGCACCCGCTTTGCCATCGCGGGGAGGGACGTGGTCTCGGTGAGCACGGCGCGCAGGCGGGCGACCGCGGCAGCCCGCTCTGGCGTCGGATCGTCGACCAGAGCGCGGATGACTTCCGGGAACGCGCCCGCCACCGCCGAGACCGAGCCCGCGAAGGAGGTCTTCGCCGCCGCCTCCGCGATCAACGGCTCGTTGCCCACGTAGACCGGCACTCCGAGCTCGAAGTACCCCTCGATCGCCGCCCAGGGTGCATCCGACACCTTGAGCCCGGCCAGGTTGGAGGTGGCGTCCCGAACCCGCTCCACGACCGAGACCGGCACGCGATACCCGCTGCGCTGCGCGAAGCAATAGATGAAGAAGGGGGTGGGGGCGCAAGCCTGGGCCGCGGCGATCAGGTGGGCAGCCAGCTCCCTGTCCTCGAGCGGGTAGTACGGCGGGGGGATGACCGCGACTCCGTCCACCCCGGCCTCACGGGCGTCACGAGCCAGCTCAACGGTGCGGCGCGTCGTTTGGGCGCCGGCGTGACAGAGCAACCGGCTGCGATCTCCGAGCGCCCGCTTGGCGGCGCGCAGCAGCCGGCGCCGTTCCTCGTCCTCCAGGTTGACCCCCTCTCCGGTGCTGCCGGCGACGAAGATGCCGTCGGCGCCGTGGTCGAGCAGAAAGGCGATCTCGTCGCCGAGCACACCTTCGTCGAGGGACTCACCGCCGTCCGTGAGCGGCGTCAACATCGCCGGATAAACCGCCCTGCGCAATCTCGCCTCCTCGTCACCGCCCGCTTCGGGGACGGGCTCGATGGGTTTTGTGGCTTCCCAGTCTGGCAGGACGGCCTTGAAAACCCGGACGCCGTCTGGTGAGTGGTCTGCGAGACTGGGGTCAGTCATGGCTCGCTCCTCACTTGCGGGCAAGCCCGCACCGCCGTCGCTGCTGATCGACGTCCCCAAGCTGCTGGCCGCGTACGCCGACCGGCATCCCGACCCGCAGGACCCCGCCCAGCAGGTCAGCTTTGGAACCTCGGGCCACCGCGGCTCCTCTCTCCACCGGACCTTCAACGAGGACCACGTGCTCGCCATCGCGGAGGCGATCGCGCGCTACCGCGGGCGGCGGGCGATCACCGGCCCGCTCTTCGTGGGGCGTGACACCCACGCCCTCTCTGAGCCGGCGCTGCAGAGCGTGGTGGAGGTGCTCGCCGCGCACGAGATCGAGGTCCGGTACGACGCCGCGCGCGGCTTCACGCCGACTCCGGTGGTCTCGCACGCCATCCTCACGCGCAATCGCGGCCGCACCGAGGGTCTGGCGGATGGGATCGTGATCACCCCCTCGCACAACCCGCCGTCCGACGGCGGCATCAAGTACAACCCACCTGACGGTGGCCCCGCCGACACGGACGTCACCGGCGAGATCCAGGAGGAGGCGAACCAGATCCTGACGGAGGGCCTGCGGGGGGTGCGCCGGATGGCTGGCCCGGCGGCCTGGAAGGCGTCCAGCGTGCGCCCGCACGACTATCTGCGCGAGTACGTCGAGGATCTCGACACCGTGGTCGACCTGGACGCGATCCGCGGGTCCGGCCTGAAGCTGGGCGTGGACCCCCTCGGTGGCTCCAGCCTCGCCGTGTGGCAGCGCATCGAGGAGACTCACCGGCTCGGTGTCGACATCGTCGACGACCGGGTCGATCCCACGTTTTCCTTCATCCCCGTCGACCACGACGGCAAGATCCGGATGGACTGCTCCTCGCCGGACGCGATGGCCGGGTTGCTCCGTCTCCGCGACCGCTACGACGTCGCCTTCGCCAACGACCCCGACGCCGACCGGCACGGCATCGTGACCCGCCAGGCCGGCCTTCTCAACCCCAACCACTACCTGGCGGTGGCGATCGACTACCTCTTCGGCGATGGGCGAACGTGGCCGGACCAGATCGGCGTCGGCAAGACGCTGGTGTCGTCGAGCCTGATCGACCGGGTGGTGGCCGCCCGGCGGCGCCGCCTGGTCGAGGTGCCGGTCGGATTCAAGTGGTTCGTGTCCGGGCTCCACGACGGGACGCTCGGCTTCGGCGGTGAGGAGAGCGCGGGCGCCAGCTTTCTGCGTCTGGTCCCGGCCCCCTGGTCGACGGACAAGGACGGTCTCATACCGGCCCTGCTGGCGGCGGAGATGACAGCACGCGAAGGGCGCGACCCCGGGGCCCGGTTCGAGGGCCTCGCGGATCGTTTCGGCCGCTCCGCCTACAACCGGCTGGATGCGCCGGCGGGCGCCGCCCAGAAGGCGGCGCTGGGTCGTCTCAGGCCTGAGGATGTGCGGGCGGACACGCTGGCCGGGGAAGAGATCAAGCAGGTGCTGACGCGGGCGCCGGGCAACGACGCACCGATCGGGGGCGTCAAGGTGCTCTCCGAGAACGCCTGGTTCGCGGCCCGGCCGTCCGGCACCGAAGACGTCTACAAGATCTACGCGGAGAGCTTCCGGGGCGAGGATCATCTCGCCCAGGTGTTACGGGAGGCGCAACAACTCGTCGACCAGACGCTGGCCGGCGCCGCCTGATGCGCCTTCGGAGCGGCGATCTCGAGGTCGCGGTGCACGAATGGGGGAGCGGACCGGCGCTTCTGATCCTCCACGGGCTTGGCGACGACCACCGCGCCTTGCGACGGCTGGTGCCGGAGCTGAGCGCACGACACCGCGTGGTGGCGCCGGACCTGCGGGGTCACGGCGGCACCTCCCTCGGCCATCCGGACGGGAGCCTGGGCCAGCTGGCGACCGACGTGGTGACGCTGCTCGACACGCTGGGCCTGGACCGGGTCGACCTGGTCGGCTTTTCCCTTGGCGGGACCATCTCGCTGCAGGTCGCGATCCAGGCGCCGGACCGCGTGCGCCGGCTGGTGGGGATCGCCACCTCGTCGCGCGTCGGCCGGGCCGCCCTCGCCTTCTACCGGGATCGGGCGCGCCTGGCGGACGCCGGGGCCGCCGCCCTCAGAGCCGCCCTGGCCGAGGACGTCGCGACCCTCTTCCTCCCCGGCTCGCCCTTGGTAGCGGAGCACCTGCGACTGAGAGAGGAGGCCACCGCGGACCCTCGCGGATTCGCCAATGCCTGCCGTGCCAACCTCGCGCTGGGAGAGGCGCCGCTGGATCCCGGGCTGCACCGGATCACCGCTCCCACGCTGCTGGTCGCGGCCCGGGAGGACTCCCTCTGCCCGCCGCGCGCGGCCGAGATTGTCGCCGCCGGGCTGCCGGGTGCGCACCTTGAGATCGTCGACGGTACCGGGCATGAGATCCCCCTCGAGCAGCCCCAGGCGCTGGCGGGCAGGATCCTGGAATTCATAGAGGGGCCCTGAAACCCCCGCATCAGGTGGTTGAGGCGCCGCTCAGCTCTCGCGCTTCGCCTCCTCCTTGGCCGCCGCCTGACGGCGCTCACGGCGGTCCACGGCAATCTGTCCTTAGCCGGGGTGAAGCAGGTGCTGCTCGCCGCGCCTCACGGGCCGGCGAGGCGCGCGTTTCGGCGTCCACCGTCGGTCGCGACCATGCTGCCGGAAGGCAAAGAAAGAGGCGCCGCCGAGGGGGTAGTCAAGGCGGCGCCAAATGAGGAACGACGCGAGGGCCTCTCGTGTCAGAAGGACCCTCTGCTCCTAACAACGCCGGTCGAGGCAAAAAGGATCCGCCCTTCTTGACAAAGCTTTACGTGGGGCCTTGGCAGACCCCGCGCCGGCGGCCATGCTGAGATCCGTACGATCACCCCCACGGAGCCCACCGAATGCCCAGGTCGACCACCATCTACGTCTGCCGCGAGTGCGGCGGCGAGGCCCTCCGTTGGGCCGGTCAGTGCCCGCACTGCCGGGCGTGGAACACGTTGGAGGAGTTCCACCCATCCGCGGCCGCGCGTGCTCAGGCTCCCTCGCGCCGTCCGCCCGGGCAGGCTTCGCGGCCGCGGCCACTGAACGAGATCGACCTTGACGAGCATGAACGGATTCGTCTCGACTGGGAGGAGTTGAACCGGGTCCTCGGTGGCGGCGTGGTGCCCGGCAGCCTGGTCTTGCTCGGCGGTGAGCCGGGGGTGGGCAAGTCGACGCTGCTGCTGCACCTGGCGGCCCAGGCGGCGGGGGCGGGCCGCAGCGTCCTCTACGCCAGCGGCGAGGAGTCGGCGCAGCAGGTGGGGATGCGCGCCCGGCGGCTGGCGTTGAGCGGCGAACGGGTGCTGTTGCTGGCCGAGACGGACCTCGACGCCATCACCGTCGCCGTCGAGCAGGAGCGCCCCGCGATCGCGATCGTGGACTCGATCCAGACCGTCCAGGACGGCTCGCTGGAGGCCTCCCCAGGCTCGGTGACGCAGGTGCGCCAGGCGACGGGCCGGCTGCTCCGACTGGCCAAGGAATCCGGAGTGCCCATCTTCCTGGTCGGGCACGTGACCAAGGAGGGGGCGATCGCCGGACCCCGGGTGCTCGAGCACATGGTGGACACCGTCCTCTACCTGGAGGGCGAGCGGGAGCAGGACCTGCGCCTGTTGCGGGCGACCAAGAACCGCTTCGGGTCGGCGGAGGAGATCGGCATCTTCGCGATGGGGGAGGAGGGCCTGAGTGAGGTCGCCGACGCGGGGGCGGCCCTGCTCGGCGAGGGAGAGTCGGTCCCGGGGACAGCGGTGCTGCCCGTGCTCGAGGGGAGCCGGCCGCTCCTGATCGAGCTCCAGAGTCTCGCCGCCAAGTCCTCCTTGGGGCTGCCGCGGCGGTCGGCGGCCGGGATCGAGATCAACCGGCTGCACCTGCTGCTGGCCGTGCTGGACCGTCGCGCCGGGATGTCGTTCGCGGACCAGGACGTCTACGTGAACGTGGCCGGCGGGCTCAGGGTCAGCGAGCCGGCCGCCGACCTGGCGCTGGCACTGAGCCTGGCGAGCGCAAAGCGCGCCGTCGCGCTCCCCGCGGGGACGGTGGTGCTGGGCGAGGTGAGCCTCACCGGACAGGTGCGCCGGGTGGGGCGCACCGAGCGGCGGCTGCACGAGGCACAGCGCCGTGGATTCCTGCGCGCCGTGGTGCCACCCGGGGTGCGCGGCGGCGAGGGCCTGGAGCTGATCGAGGTGCCAGACGTGGCGAGCGCGGTCGAGCGCATGGTGCCCGAGTCGGGCCCGCGATCGGGGAGTTGGGAGGGCGGCTCGCCGACCATCGTGGGTAGGTCCCCCTTCGGGCGGTAGCATCGGCCTCCATGCAGGACAACGGTGCGCGGACCGGTCTGGTCGTGCCCGCCGCCGGCGGCGGCAGCAGGCTCGGCCGGGGCGACAAGGCCTTTCTGGAACTGGCCGGTGCTCCGCTCGTGGTCCACACGCTGCGCCGCTTCCTGCCGCTGGCCGAAATCGGCCCCATCGTGGTGGTGGCACCGCCCGAGCGGGTGGAGGCGATGGCGGAGCTGGTCCGGCCGCTGGCGGCGCCGGGCCGGACTTCGGTGTGCGCCGGCGGCCGCACACGGCAGGAGTCGGTGCGTCTGGGGCTGGCGGCGCTGCCGGCGGTGGAACAGGTGCTGGTCCATGACGCGGCCCGTCCACTGGTCTCGGCGGCGCTCATCCGCCAGGTTTTGCTCGCGGTCGCCGACACCGGAGCGGCGCTGCCCGGGCTGACCCCAAGGGACGCTGTGCGTCGGGTCGGGGACGGTCGCCTGGCCGGGCCGCTCGATCGGCGCTCGCTGATCCTGGCGCAGACGCCGCAGGGATTCAGACGCGCGCTGCTGGAGGAGGCCCACGCCTGGGCGGTGGCCGAAGGCCTGGAGTCCGACGACGACGCGCAATTGGTCTGGGCCCTTGGTCACCCGGTCGCGGTGGTGCCCGGCGAGGAGGCGAACCTCAAGGTCACGATCGACTCCGATCTGCTGCCGTGCGAGCAGCACCTGCTGCGCCTGCAGGTCCTCGCGTGACCCACCCCAGGAAACTCCGCATGCTGCCCACCCCACGAAGCCTCGCCAGTTCGGCTTCGCCGGGGGCCCGGGCCCGTTACGCCCACCCCACGAGGCTTCGCAAGCTCCGCCTCGCGGAGGCCCCGGGTGCGGGGACCCCGGGATGATCCGGGTCGGGCTGGGCCAGGACCAGCATGCGCTCGCCGCCGGGCGCCGCCTGGTGCTGGGCGGGGTGGAGGTCGAGCATCCCCGCGGGCTTCACGGTCACTCCGACGCCGACGTCCTGACCCACGCGGTGATCGATGCGCTCCTCGGAGCCGCGGCGCTGGGGACCATCGGCGAGCACTTTCCCGACAGCGACGAGCGGTACCGCGGCGTCTCTTCCCTCACCTTGCTGGCGGCGACCGCGGCCATGCTCCGCGAACGGGGCTGGCAGGTGGGCAACGTGGACAGCGTGATCGTCGCCCAGCAGCCCCGCCTGGCAGACCACCTGCGAACGATGGCGGGCCGTCTGGCGCAGGTGCTCGGCGTCGAGGAGGAGCGGATCTCGGTCAAGGCAACATCCCCGGAGCGAATCGGCGCGCTCGGCCGGGAGGAGGCCATCTCAGCCTCGGCGGTGGCGCTGTTAGAGCGACCGACATGACTCTTCGTGTCTTCGACACCGCCTCCGGCACCACGAAGCCGCTCCGCACCGTGCAGCCGGGGGTCGTGCGCTATTACTCCTGCGGCCCCACCGTCTACGCCAATCCGCACATCGGCAATTTCCGCACCTTTCTGCTTACGGACCTGGTGCGGCGGCACCTGGAAGAGTCCGGCCGGCGCGTACGCCTGGTCATGAACATCACCGACGTGGAGGACAAGATCATCGCGACCGCCGAACGGGAACGGGTGCCGATCGGCGAAGTGACGGCGCTCTATGAGACCAACTTCAGGGAGGACTTGGAGCGCCTGCGCATCAAGCCCGCGGAGGCCAACCCCCACGCCACCGAGCACATCCCGGGCATGATCGAGATGATCGCAAAGCTCCTGGAGCGGGGCCACGCGTACGTGGCCGACGACGGCGTCTACTACCGGATCTCGTCGTTCCCCGCCTACGGGTCGCTCTCCCATCTAGACCGGGCCGGCCTGCTGCCGGGGGCGCGGGTCGCGAGCGACGAATACGAGAAGGAGTCGGCCAGCGACTTCGCGCTCTGGAAGCTGGCCGAACCCCGGGACGAGAGGGTCGGGGCGGCCTGGGACAGCCCCTGGGGCCGCGGCCGTCCGGGCTGGCACATCGAGTGTTCGGTGATGTCGACCACGATCCTGGGCGACACGCTGGACCTGCACACCGGCGGTGTGGACCTCAAGTTCCCGCATCACGAGAACGAGATCGCCCAGTCGGAGGCCGCGACCGGGCGTCCTTTCTGCCGGCACTGGGTGCACGGAGAGTTCCTGATGGCAGGCGCGGGCACCAAGATGGCGAAGAGCCTGGGCAATATCGCCACCATCCGGGATGTCTTCGAGGCCGGGTACGAACCGGCCGCGGTGCGCACGTTTCTGCTCGCCAGCGCGCATTACCGAACTCCGCTCAGCCTCACCGACCAGGGGCTACACGACGCCGCCGAGAACGTGCGCCGTCTCCGCGATCTCCGGGCCCGGCTTGGGGAGACGCCGCCCGCCGAGTTGGACGACTCTCGGCTGGCGCAGGCGGCGCGCGAGGCCGCCCGCGGCTATCGAGAGGCTCTCGACGACGACCTCAACCTGGCCCGCGGGCTGGGGCGGCTGATGGAGCTGGTGCGGGAAGCCAACGCGGCGCTCGACGCGGGCGCCATGGGACTCGCCGGGCGTGAGGCCGTGGTCGCCGCGCTGACCGAGGCGGACGGGCATCTGGACGTGCTGGCCGCCGACCCGGACCGCCTGGACGAGGCCGTCGAGCGCAGCATCGCGGAGCGCGAGGACGCACGGCGCCGTCGCGACTTCGAGGCCGCCGACCGGATCCGGGACGAGCTCCGAGCGCACGGGATCCTGCTCGAGGACACTCCCGGCGGTGTCCGCTGGCGCCGGGTCGTGACGTGACCCCCAACCCCCGCAGCCGCACGCGCGACCGCGACCGCCGTTTCCCGGGAAGCGGCCCGCGTTTCCCGGGAAGCGGCCCGCAAAACCGCGCGCCGGGGGGCCGCTCGCCGGGAAACGGCCATCGTGAGCGGACTGCGGGGGCGGCGACGGATCTGATCTATGGGCGCAACGCGGTCCTGGAGGCGGCGCGGGCGGGGAGGCTGCGGCGCCTCTTCCTGGCCGCCGGCGCCCGCGACGACGAGCGGCTGGCGGAGCTGCGCCGCCTGTTGCCGGCAGCCCAGGTCGAGGAGGTGCCTGCCGAGCGTCTGGACGCCATGAGCCAGGGTCTGCATCAGGGCGTGGTCGGGCGGCTCCGGCCACGGGAGTTCCTGGACCTGCGCCAGCTGCTGGCCGGGCGGCCCACCCTACTGGTCGCGCTGGATGGGGTGGAGGACCCTCACAACCTGGGGGCGATCCTGCGCAGCTGTGAGGCGGCGGGGGCGGACGCCGCGCTGCTTCCCGAACGGCGCTCGGCGCCCCTCTCCGCGGCCGCCCTCAAAGCCAGCTCGGGCGCCAGTGAGCTGCTTCCCTTGTGCCGAGTCTCCGGTCTCGCGTCCACGATCCCCGAGCTGGGCCGCCACGGTATCTGGACGGCGGCGCTCGATCCGCGCGGCGAATCGGCCCTCTGGGAGGTGGACCTCACGCAGCCGGTGTGCCTGGTGGTGGGAGGCGAGGGGGCCGGCGTGAACCGGCTGGTCCGGGAGCGCTGCGACCTGCGCCTGCGCCTTCCCATGGCGGGGCGCATCCGCAGTCTCAACGCGTCCGTCTCGGCGGGCATCGCGCTCTTCGAGGCGGTCCGGCAGCGCCAGGCGGCACGCCCCCCCGCGTAGATGCGATCTCGTCGGTCGCTCTCTGCGCGAACCTAGACTCCACGTAATGCCTGCGATGCTCACCGCGCCCCAGCGAGCGTCTGCTTGATGCGCCGTACGCGCATCGTCTGCACGCTCGGGCCTTCCTCGACCCAGGCCGGCGTCCTCCGCCGCATGATCTCGGCCGGGATGGACGTGGCCCGCTTGAACTTCTCGCACGGAGACGAGGAGACGCACCACCGTGCGGTCGAGCTGGTTCGCGACGCGGCGGCGGCGACCGGGCGGCAGGTGGCGTTGATGCAGGACATTCAGGGCCCCAAGATCCGGACCAATCGGCTCGCGCACCCCCTGGTGCGCCTGGTCAGGGGCAGCAAGGTGACGCTGACCTCCCGCGACGTGATCGGCGACGAAACCACGGTCGGTGTCGACCAGCCGGTGGTGCTGCACGAGCTGCGGCCGCGCGATCGAGTGCTGCTGGTCGACGGCCAGATCGAGCTGCGGGTGTCGAGCTGCGACGGCGTCGACGCCTCCTGTCAGGTGATCCGGGGCGGGCTCCTCGGTGAGCACAAGGGCGTCGCGGTGCCGGGGCGCCCACTCGACCTTCCCCCTTTCACCGACAAGGATCTGCACGACCTGCGGCTGGGCGCCGAGCTCGAGTTCGACTACACCGCCCTCTCCTTCGTCCGCAGCGCCGCCGACGTGCGTCGTTGCCGGGAGGCGATGGCGGAGGCCGGGGTGACGACGCCGATCATCGCCAAGCTGGAGCGGGCGCAGGCGCTGAACCGCCTGCCGGAGATCATCGACCAGGTCGACGCCGTCATGGTCGCGCGGGGAGATCTCGGCGTCGAGCTCTCGCTGGGAGAGGTGCCGGCGGCGCAGAAAGACATCATCCAGCGGGCCAACACGCGGGGGGTGCCCGTGATCACCGCCACCGAGATGCTGGAGTCGATGGTGACCTCGAACCGGCCCACCCGCGCCGAGGCCTCCGACGTCGCGAACGCGATCTGGGATGGCACCGATGCCGTGATGCTCTCGCAGGAGACGTCGATCGGTGCCCACCCCGCGGAGGCGGTGCGAGCGATGGCGAGGATCTGCCTGGCGGCCGAGCGCCACCCCGCCTACCAGCGCCGGCAGCACGGCTGGATGGAGGGGTCGGTCGCCTCTGCCATGGCACACGCCGCGGCCGGGATCGCGAACGAGGTGGGCGCACGCGCCATCATCGCCTTCACCGAGACCGGCTCGACGGCGCTCCACGTCAGCAAGACCCGGCCCCGGGTGCCGGTGATCGCCGCCAGCCCCCACCTGTCGGTGCTGCGGAGGACGGCGCTGTACAGCGGGGTGGTGCCGCTGCAGGTCGACCGGGCGCCCGACACCGACGCCATGATCGCTGCGGCCGCCGGCGCGGCCAAGCTGAGCGGGCTGGTACGGGAGCGCGACCGCGTGGTGGTGGTCGCCGGCGTCCCGCCCGGCCGCGCCGGTCACACAAACCTGGTGAAGGTCGAGTCCGTCTGATGGCGGAGGAGAAGTCGCGGGGCGGTCTGGAGTGGCTGCCGGAGCGAGTGCTGTGTGTCTGCGCGCACCCCGATGACTCCGAGTTCGGCTTCGGGGCCACCGTCGCGCGCCTGACGTCGGAGGGCGCGGAGGTGACCTATGTGGTGGTCACGGACGGCAGCCAGGGGGGCGAGGACCCCTCCATCCCGGACCCCGAGCTGGCAATCACCCGCGAGGCCGAGCAGCGGGCGGCGGCGGCGGTCCTGGGTGTTCGGGAGGTCTGCTTCCTGGGCCTGCCCGACGGCCGGGTGGTGGCCGACGTGGCACTGCGTGGTCTGATCGTGCGGGAGATCCGCCGGGTGCGTCCGCAGCTGGTCCTCACCCAGTCTCCCGCCCGCGCGCTGGTCTCGGGGCGGATCGGCGTCGACCATCCCGACCACCTGGCGGTGGGCGAGGCGACGCTGCAGGCGGTGTACCCGGATGCTCGCAACCCGCGGGCGTTCCGGGAGCTGCTTCAGGAAGGCCTGGAGCCGGTGCGTGTGGAGGAGGTCTGGATCGCGGCTCCGCAGACTGGCGACCATCTGGTGGACGTGAGTGGCTTCGTGGACAAGAAGCTGGAGGCGCTGTCCTGCCATCGCAGCCAGATCGACAACGCGTCGTCCGCCCGGCCCCGCAGTGCTCTGGAGCGCTTCATCCGGGAGCGGCTGGCGGCGCAGGGAGAGCCGGCCGGGTACGCCGCCGCCGAAGGGTTCCGGCGGCTGGTCACGCGCTGAGAAGCTCCCGAGAAGGCCTCGGGCCGGGCCTTGTGCGGCGGGGTACGATGGCTCCGCCATGGGAGGAGGTGCCGTCCGGCGTGTGCTCGCGCTCGTTCTCTGCCTGGGCTGCGTTCTGAGCATGAGCGCCTGCGCCATCTCGGTCATCCCCTTCGCCGGCACGTCCCGGTCGCACTCGCCGACACCGACCGCGGCACCTGCCCAGAAGAGTGCCTCCCTCCTGGCCGGCGAGGCCGTCAACAATTGGGGGAGTGGGGCCGCGGAACACTTCCAGGGCACCTTCTCGGCGAGCGGGATCGCCCTCTCCGTCGACGTCTCCCTGGCCTTCGGGTCGAGTGGGAATGGAGTTGGTTCCGGGACCGCGAACAACATCCCCTTCACCTTCCTGTCGATGGGGCAGAACGCGTACCTCAAGGGGCAACCCTTCTGGCAGACCTACTACAGCGGCCAGTCGCAGGAGCAGCAGCTGGCCAAGGGGTACCAGGAGAACTACACGGTCGCCAACGACAACAACGTGGCGCTCGCCATCGCCCAACTGCCCACGCTGGCGGGCGCGGTTTCCGAGCTGAGCTCCGACCAGCAGACCGTCCAGCGTGGGGGGCTGCGGACGATCGGCGGCCGGCAGGCGGTGGCGCTCAGTCAGGGTGACACCACCTGGTGGGTGACCGAGCACGGTCCGGTGGCGCTGGTCGCTCTGCGGACTCCGGTCCAGGGCGGCCTCCAGAACGTCGACCTCACGATGCAGGAGTCAACCAGTGTGCCGAGCAACCTGACCGGGCAGCTGGGCACGCCCGTCGACCCCAACACTCCCTCCACCATGCCGGCCCTGTATCAGGTGGTTACGGTGGCGGTGCAGAACCAGGACAACTGCACCAATGTCGTCTGCGGGTTCAACGTCACCGTGCTCAACACGAGGGGGGCGGCGGCGGGACAGGGCGTCGTCACCGTGTCCACCTACGCCAACCAGACGTCCACCCAGGTGCTCGCCGACTGCACCGCCAACATCCCCACCAACCTCGGGACCAGCCAGACCACGGTCGTCAACTGTGGCGTCAGCGGACCCGGCTGGCAGGGGTACGCGGGGACCCAGTTCGCCTACAAGGCTGAGGTGACGAGCAATCCCCCATACCTGTGATCCGGGGCGAGGAGGTCTCGAGGGACAACCCATCTCGCCACGGACGGGACGGCGATGGATCAGCCATACTTCCGCCGCGCATCAGCCGACCGCGCGAGGGTGGTCGCGCGTTATGGGGAGACATGAGGCACTTACGACATCATTTCTTTGTGGGCGCAGCCCTGGCCGGGGCAGCTTCGCTGTTCCTGCTCGCCAGCTGCTCGGGGCTGCCCTTCGTTTCGCAGTCCGCGTCGCAGCTGGCGACCGGCGCCTCCAACAGCTGGTACAAGGACGCGGCTTTCCAGTTCAAGGGCAGCCTCTCGACCACCGAGGGGACGGTCGACTTCAACGTCACCGAGTCATCGGATGGGAGCCAGGCCCGCGGCAGCGGCACCCTGGCCGGCAAGCCCTTCACGTACCTGGCCGCCTCCAGCAACCAGTATCTGAAGGGCCAGTCCTTCTGGCAGCAGTACTACAGCGGCGCGAACAATCAGAACGATGAGCAGATCACGGCCCGGGGCTTTGAAGAGAAGTACGCCAAGGCCACCGGCAACGACGTCGCCAGTGCCCTCGGTCAGCTGAGCTACCTGGGCGGGGATGTGAGCCAGCTGCGGACGGACGCGAGCCAGTTCAAGAAGGGATCGAGCCGCGCCGTCAACGGACAGCAGGCGACGCAGCTGAGCTTCGGCGGCGACACCTTCTGGGTCGCGCAGGGCAACCCTGACCAGCTGGTCGCGTTCAAAGCAGCCACCGCCGGCCAGCTGCAGAACGTCGACGTCACCATCGCCTCCACCAAGGTCCCCAACGTGAGCGCCCCCTCGCAAAGCGAGACCGTCGATCCGCTTCAGCCCAGCACCCTGCCCGCGCTCTACCAGGCGGACTCCGTGCCCAACAACGAGAACGACTGCAACCCGAACACCTGCGTGCTCCAGGCTGACGTCACCAACGAGGGCGGCGCCCCCGAGGGAACCAGCACGGTGCAGATCACGGCCCAGGACCTTGACACCAACGCCAACATCGCCAGCTGCACCGCCAGCATCCCGGCGATCCCCAGCGGTCAGAGCCAGACCGTCTCATGCACCATCTCCGGCGCCGCCTGGTCGAATTGGTCCAACAGCAAGAACGCCGGTGACGGTCTCATCTTCTTCCAGCAGGTGGCTCAGATCACCGCCAACCCGCCCTACCTGGGAGGAAGCGGCAGCTAGCGCCTCGCGTTGGGGCCGTTTCTCTACACAGCGGTGCTACGCCGCCCGGGGTAGCACGGCGTTGCGGAGGAACGGCAGGGCTCCTGGGCTCCTCACCGCAGGTCGGCGAGCGAGCTCCAGACCTCGAGCTTGGTGCGGACACGACGAACCACCTCGTCGCTGAACTCGATGGTCGAGTTGTTCCCGCCCAAATCGGGCGTCTTGACACCGTCGGCCACCGCCTCCAGGGTCGACTCGTAGATCGAGCGCGATGCCGTCTGGTAGGCGCGGCTCCCGTTCAGATAGTGGAGGATCGAAGCCACCGCCAGAATCATGGCCATCGGATTGGCGAGGTTCTTGCCCTGTAGCGAGGGGGCGGTGCCGTGAGGAGCCTCCGACATGGCCACCGATACCTCGCCCTGCTGGTCGAAGGCGAGCACCACCGACTCGGCGCCCGCGATGCTGCCGAACATAGGCATGACCAGGTCGGACAGGTTGTCTCCGTCCCGGTTGAGCGCCGGGATCACCAGCGGGTCGCCGTTGGTGGCGATCAGCATCGCGTACGTGGTGTCGATCAGCTGCGGGTTGTAGCGGACGTCGGGCGACTCGGCCGCCGCGCGGTCCATCTCCTCTTTCAGCATGCCCTCGTAGATGGGACTCACCGTCCACTTGGGGCCGCCGAAGACGGTGGAGCCGGTGCGCCGCGCGTGCTCGAACGCGAACTGGGCGAGGATCCGGCAGGTCCGCCGGCTCACCTTCTCGGTTCGGTAGGCCCACTCGTCCAGGCCCTCGCCCTCGCGCCATTCTTTCGCCCCGTAGGCGTCGTCGACCGCCATGCGGATGATGGAGATGGGTGAGAACACCGCCAGCGCCGGACGGATGCCTGGGATCCGACGCGCGGTGCGGACGATGACGCGCCCGTCCATCTCTTTGCGGAGGATCGCGTTGGGGCTGCCCACGTCGCTTGCCCCTTCCGGGGTGATGGTGGCGGCCTTGAGGCCGGCGCCGGCCTTGCGCATCGCGACCGCCGCCTCGTGCACCACCTTGTTGCGGGTCTGGCGGCGGTTCTCCAATGAGAGATCGAAGTGCTGGAGGTCGAGACGCACCCCGAGCACATCCGGCGCGAGCAGGCGCAGCGCCTCCTGCAGCAGCTCCTCGCCGGTCTGGTCGCCGTGCAGCACGACGAGATTGGTGTTCGCGGTCACGAATTCACGCTACTCGCATCTTCCGTCCGACTCCCAGCGCCTTGTCAGAGCGCCGTAGACGGTCGTGGTAGGATGGGCCGTGGCCTGGCGGAAGTCAGGTTTACTTTTCTCTGCCCAGGCGAAGATAGACGAGGCCCTATGGAGACGATCATCACCCTGCAGTGTGAGACCTGCAAGCGGCACAACTACACGACCAAGAAGAACAAGCGGAACGATCCGGACCGGCTGACGCTCAAGAAGTACTGCCGCTGGTGCCGCACGCACACCTCGCACCGGGAGACCAGGTAGCGCAGGATGCCTTCCTCCAAGGCTCGCCGGCGTCGCGCTCAGCAGCGTCGCGGCGCCGCCGCTCAGGGACCGTCCCGGCGCCCGCCGGTGGTCGCGCGGCCCGTTGAGCCGGCTTCGGTCGAGGAGGCCGAGTCCCTTGAGCCCATCCTGGACCAGGTCGGGATCGAGCCCGCACAGGAGCTGGAGCCGGAGCCGGAGGTCGAGGCGGCCGGCGCCGACGAGGCGGCCGGCGCCGATGATGCGGCGGACGCCGAGTGGGAGGAACCGGCCGAGAGCGACACCGACGAGACGCTCGCGGAGCAGGAGGCCGACGTCGAGGAGGCCGTGGCAGAGTTGGGCCGTGCCGCCGAGGAGCCGGCGCCGCGCGGACGGCGCTCGCGGGCGGGGGCTTCGACCGCCGTCGCCGCGCGGACGCGGCCGGCACCCCGAGCCGCGAGCCGCAATCGCCGCCGGGGCGCGAGTCCGCAGCCCCAGGGACCGGCGGTGGTACGGTTCTTCCGCGAAACCTTCGACGAGCTCCGCAAGGTGGACTGGCCCACCCCAAACGAGCTCTACCGGTACACGATCATCGTCATCATCACCGTGATCGTGCTGGCCGCGTTCATCTCCGGCCTGGACTGGGTATTGCAACAGCTGGCCCAGAGGTTCGTCTACGGCGCGCCCGGGGCCGCGGGCTGAGCGGGACATTAGAAAGAAGAAGAGAAGAACGAAGACATGGCAGAACAGACGACGACGAGCACGGTACCGACCGAGGAGGCCCAGTGGTACGTCATCCACGCGTACTCGGGGCATGAGGACAAGGTCAAGAAGAATCTCGAGCGCCGCATCGAGTCGATGGACATGCAGGACCGGATCCTGGACGTCCTGGTTCCGATGGAGGACGAGATCGAGATCAAGGAGGGGAAGCGCCGGCACGTGCAGCGGCGCATCTTCCCCGGCTACGTGCTGGTCCGCATGCACATGTCGGACGAGAGCTGGTACGTGGTACGCAACACGCCTGGCGTGACCAGCTTCGTCGGCAGCGGCAACAAGCCCGTGCCGCTCCAGGAGAAGGAGGTGCGGGGCATCCTCAAGCAGATGAAGCAGGAGGCCCCGAAGGTCAAGGTCGAGTACGAGGTGGGCGAGACCGTCCGCGTCGTCGACGGGCCGTTCGCCGAGTTCCTGGGCCGCGTTGACGAGATCAACGGCGAGAAGGGCAAGCTCAAGGTGCTGGTCACCATGTTCGGCCGCGAGACCCCATTGGAGCTCGACCTCCTCCAGGTGGAGAAGGTTCGCTAGCCCGGATGAGGAAGGCCTAGGAGAAAGCGATGGCGAAGAAGAGAATTCGCACCGTGCTGAAGATCGAGCTCAACGCGGGCAGGGCCACCCCGGCGCCGCCCGTCGGGACCGCGCTCGGCCCGCACGGCGTCAACATCATGGACTTCTGCAAGCAGTACAACGACCGCACGTCGCAGCAGTCCGGTGAGGTGGTTCCGGCGGAGATCACGATCTTCGAGGACCGCAGCTTCACGTTCGTGCTCAAGACGCCGCCGACGGTCCAGATGCTGAAGAAGGCGGCCGGGGTCGAGAAGGGTTCGTCGAAGCCCAACCGCGACAAGATCGGCACCATCACCCGCGATCAGCTCCGGGTGGTGGCGGAGGCCAAGGTCAAGGACCTCAACACCCAGGACCTGGACCAGGCGACCAAGATGATCGAGGGCACGGCCCGTTCCATGGGGCTCGAAGTCGTTGGCTAAGCAGCGCGGAAGGAAGTACGTCGCGGCGGCCGAGAAGCTCCGGGAGGTGATCGGTCCGGAGTCGGAGGGCCTGAATCCGGTTCGAGCCTGCGAGGTGGTGAAGGACACCTCCACCGTCAAGTTCGACGCCACCGTGGAGGCCCATGTCCGTCTGGGTGTGGACCCCCGACATGCGGATCAGATGGTCCGCGGCTCGGTGGTGCTTCCCAACGGCACCGGGAAGAGCGTCCGGGTGCTCGCGTTCGTCACCGGCGACAAGGCGGCCGAAGCCCGCGAGGCGGGGGCCGACTACGTGGGTGGTGACGATCTGGTCCAGCGGATTCAGGGCGGATGGACCGACTTCGACGTCGCCGTCGCCACTCCCGACATGATGCCCAAGGTGGGGCCGCTGGGCCGCATCCTGGGCCCGCGTGGCCTGATGCCGAACCCGAAGGCGGGCACGGTCACGTTCGATGTCGGCCGGGCGGTTCGCGAGGTCAAGGCAGGACGCGTCGAGTACCGCACCGACCGCTTCGGCATCGTGCACGTCGCGATCGGCAAGGTCTCGTTCGAGCCCGACCGCCTGCAGCAGAACCTGGCCGCTTTGGTCGAGGCGCTGATCCGCGACAAGCCCCAGGCGGCCAAGGGTCAGTACCTGAAGACGCTGCACCTGGCGGCCACGATGGGCCCCTCGGTCCCCATCGACGTCCGCGAAGCCGCCAAACTCACCACCGCCTAGCGGGGCGCGGCGGAACATTGCCGGCATTGCAACGCCATCCGGCGCCGGATGACGTTGCATCGCCGGCGATGTAACCCCACCACCCCCTCCGCTCACGCAGCACCTGTCGCCAGCCGCGGCCCACACCTGAGCTCGCGTAGGAACCGTGTGGTCACGCAACCAGCGGGCACAGCTCGGGCGAAGCCCGAAGCGAGCCAGCACGACCTCGCCAAAGCACGCCCACTGCGGGCCCGGCAGGGAACGCCGGCGAGTGCCGGCGCGGGGGTTTGGGGGCGGCAGCCACCCAAGAAAAACAAATCGAAACCACACAACCGGCACCACCCGGTGCTCCACCGCCGTGCGCAGCTCGGACGCCAGTCCGAAGTCGCCCGGAGGTCGCCCCAGGACTCGCCCCCCACCACCCCGGTACTTGCTCACGTACCACCACCGAATCCCACACAACCTCCAACCCCGTACTTGCTCGGCCGTGCGCGATGGCTCGGACGCCAGTCCGAAGTCGCCCGGAGACCCCCGGAGGTCAGCCGATCTTGGTGGACTCGCCGCCCCTCCGCCGCAGTCCGCCGAAGTCGAGGGGCCCTGGCATCTCGCGTTCGGCGGCGGCCACAAGGCGGCCTTCGTTGACCCGGACCAGGATGATGCCGGCGACGATCAACAGGACCGCCAGGATCACCAACACCACCTTGACCACGCCACCGTACCGCTCCACCACGGCGCCCGCCTCGAAGTAGACCAAGCCCCAGAGGGTGGCCCACAGGGCGGCGCCGATCGCGCTCGTGATCTCGAACCGAGGGTATGGCATTCGCGCCACCCCACCGAGCAGCGAGATGTAGGCCCGCAAGATGGTGACGAAGCGCCCGAAGACGATCACCCAACCGCCGAAATGGTTGAAGAGGTAGTAGGCGACCTTCAGGCGCTCGTCCTTGATGCGCAGCCAGCGCGCGATTCGCAACAAGACGCGCGAACCGCCGAAGTAGCCGATCGCGAACCCGACGTTGGATCCCAGGAAGGCCGCCACGGCGGCGGTGAGAATGACCAGCCAGATGTCCAGGCGGTGCGTGGTGGCGGCGAGGATGGCGCCCAGGATGAGCGCGGTCTCCCCGGGGGAGGGAATGCCGAGGTACTCGATCGCCACCAGTGCGAAGATCAAGCCGTAGGCAGGGCCGGGCGGGAGCTTGTCGAAATCGACTCCGAAGAGCACGGCCCCAGAACCGGCCAGGGGGAGCACGGCCAGCCCGAGGGCCCGACTCATTGCAGCCACGTTACCCGAAGGCGCATCCCGGTATGCTCTCTGCGTCAGCCCGAGACGGCAGGTGGCGCCGTGGCCTCAATTTCCTGCCCAGGCAAGCGTGCGTGACAGGGTTTCCTCCCTGCCCGAGCGACCTTGGCCGCCTTGGGTTATGGAGGTTTTTTTTATGGCAAGACCCGAGAAGGAAGCGCAGGTCAGCCTGATCGCCGAGAAGCTGCAGTCAGCCAAGACGTCGGTGCTGACCGATTACCGCGGTCTCAGCGTGGCCCAGCTGCAGGAGCTCCGCTCCACCCTGCGTCCGGCGAACGTGGAGTACCGCGTGGTCAAGAACACGCTGGCCCGGCGTGCGGTCGCCGACGCAGGTCAGGACACCGGCCTGCAGGAGCTGTTCACGGGCCCGGTCGCGATCGCGTTCGGATACGACGACCTCGGAGCCCCGGTCCGCCTGCTCACCGAGTGGGCCCGGCAGACGCGTCTGCCGCTGGACCTGAAGGGGGGCCTCGTCGAGGGCCGGGTGATGAATGCCCAGGAAATCCGGCAGATCGGAGACCTCCCGTCGCGCGAGGTGCTCATCGCCCAGTTGCTGGGCACCCTGCAGACGCCACTGGGTCAGCTGGCGAGCGCGATCCAGTCTTCGGTGCAGGAGTTGGTGGGGTTGCTCGAGGCGCGCCGCGAGCAGCTTGAAGGTGGCGATGGTGGGACCGGCGGCGTGCCGGCCGCGGTCGCCTGAGACAGAGCCAAGGAGAACAAGATGGCAACCAAGATCACCCCGGAGGAGTTTGTCGAGGCCCTCGAGAGCTGGAGCGTGCTCGACGTGGTCAACGCCGTCAAGGCGATCGAGGACAAGTTCGGCATCAAGGCCGCGGCAGCGGTCGCGGCGCCGGCGGCGGCGCCGGCCAACGGTGCTGCCGAGGCGGCGGCGCCTGAAGAGGAGAAGACCGAGTTCACGGTTCTGCTCTCCGAGGTCGGTGCCAGCAAGATCAACGTGATCAAGGCGGTGCGCGAGCTGACGTCCCTGGGCCTGAAGGAGGCCAAGGACCTGGTCGACGGTGCCCCCAAGAACGTCCTCGAGAACGTGAGCAAGGATGACGCGGACAACGCGGTCAACAAGCTCAAGGAGGCAGGTGCGACGGTCGAGCTCAAGTAGGGCTCACGTCGCGCCCCGGGGGTGGGGTTACATTGCCGGCGCTGCAACCTCATTACGGCGCGGATGGGGTTGCAGTGCTGGCAATGGTCCGTTACCGGGGGCTGACCTCCGGGCGACTTCGGACTGGCGTCCGAGCTGCGCACGGCCGAGTAGGCACCGGGGGTGGTGGTTGCGAGGTTGCGATTTGTCTTTCTTGGGTGGCTGCCGCCCCCAAACCCCCGCGGCGCACTTGCGCCGAGCCCTGCCGGGTCCGCAGTGTCTGGTGCTCTCGGGAGCTCGTGCTGGCTCGCTTCGGGCTTCGCCCGAGCTGCGCCCGCCGGTTGCGTGACCACACGGTTCCTACGCGAGCTCAGGTGTGGGCCGCGCGAGGCGACGGGTGCTGCGGGGGGCGGTGGGGAGGCGGGTGCTGGGTGAGCGTCGGGGTGGGGTTGCAGTGCCGGCGTTGGAACGTCATCTGGGGTCGGATGGGGTTGCAGTGCCGGCAATGTTCCCCTTCTCCCGAACGTGGGGGTTGCATCGAGGGCCCCGCTTGTGCATAACTTAAGCGGATGCGCGTGAGGGGCTCGAAACGAGCCTGAAAACTCCGCGGCGCTCGCTCACCGAGGGTGGGTGAGCTGGAGACTCGCGCGCTCTCGACACTTCCGCTTGCGGCGTGGTACGCTAAGCGGTCTCGTGCGTGCCTGCCTCGCTGTGCCTCTCCCTCGGGCCTTGGCGCAGCGTGGCCTTCTCTCTCCTAGGAGTATGCCCCTGTGATGATCTCTGAGATGAAGGCTCCCGCGCGCCTGAACTTCGGCCGGATCCCCAATCTCGTTGAAACCAAGGATCTCATCTCCACCCAGACCGACTCCTTTCGCTGGTTCCTGAGCGATGGGCTCCGGGAGCTGTTCGACGAGATCAACCCGATCACGGACTACTCGGGCAAGAACTTCGAGCTCCGCTTCCTGGACTTCGAGTTCGGCACCCCCAAGTTCAGCGTCGATGAGTGCCGCAACCGCGACATGACGTACGCGGCGCCTCTTCGCATTCGCACCCGGCTGACGATCCGGGAGACGGGAGAGATCAAGGAATCGGAGGTCTATATGGGCGACTTCGCCCGCATGACCGACGAGGGTACCTTCATCATCAACGGCACCGAGCGCGTCGTCGTCTCCCAGCTGGTCCGCTCGCCCGGTGTCTACTTCACCGCGGCCGAGGACCCGGCGTCGGGCCGGCGGCTGTTCGGAGCCAAGCTGATCCCCAACCGAGGCGCCTGGCTCGAGATCGAGACCTCGTCCAAGGACCTGGTCACGGTCAAGATCGACCGCAAGCGCAAAGTCCCTGTGACCGTCCTCCTGAAGGCACTCGAACTGCCCAGCCTGGCTGCCGTCGATGGTGACCGTGAGGGCCAGCGGCGGGCGCTGCAGGAGTTGTTCGGCGATGTCGACAACGATCCCGAGCACCGCTACCTGGAGGCTACCTTCGACAAGGACCCGACGCTGCGGGCCGAGGATGCCCTGCTCGAGCTCTACCGGCGCGTGCGCCCGGGCGACCCGCCCAGCGTGGACAACGCGCGCACCCTGCTCCAGGGCCTGTTCTTCTCCAGCCGCCGCTTCGACCTCGGCCGCGTCGGCCGCTACAAGGTCGACAAGCGCCTCGGCCGCCCTGCGGACGAGATCCAGGAGCGGGTCCGTGACCGCAGCCTCCGGATCCTGGAGAAGGGTGACTTCGTCGCCATCCTGCGCAAGCTCCTCGAGCTCAACAACGCCCCCCGCGATCAGCAGATCGCGGATGACATCGACCACCTCGGCAACCGGCGGGTGCGAGCGGTGGGTGAGCTGCTCCAGAACCAGTTCCGGATGGGACTGATCCGGATGGAGCGGATCATCAAGGAGCGGATGACGATCTCCGACCCCAACACGGTCACCGCGGCGTCGCTGATCAACGCCCGGCCGGTGGTGGCGGCGATCAAGGAGTTTTTCGGCTCCAGCCAGCTGTCGCAGTTCATGGACCAGGTCAACCCCCTGGCCGAGCTGACGCACAAGCGGCGCCTCAACGCCCTCGGCCCGGGCGGTCTGTCCCGCGAGCGGGCCGGGTTCGACGTCCGCGACGTGCACCACAGCCACTACGGCCGCATCTGCCCGATCGAGACCCCCGAGGGTCCGAACATCGGGCTCATCGGCTCGCTGGCCACCTACGCGCGCGTCAATGAATTCGGGTTCGTGGAGTCGCCGTTCCGCCGCGTCTACAACCGGCTGCCGGTGAACGGCAACCCGGACCAGCTGCTGCACCGCGTGCTGCGCCGGCCCGTCACCACCGAGGACCAGGAGGTCCTCCCGCGGGGGGCGCAGCTCGACGAGCCGGCCATCCGCCAGCTGCACGAGGCCGGCGTGGACGCCGTCGAGATCCTGCCCTGGGCGTCGGAGGAGGTGGTCTACCTCTCCGCCGACGAGGAGGACATGTACGGCATCGCACAGGCGAACACGCCGGTCGACGACCACAAGAACTTCACCGACACCCGCGTACCCTCCCGCGTTCGTGGTGAGCCGATCCTGGCCGACGCGGTCGGCATCCAGTACATGGACGTGTCGCCCAAGCAGATCGTGTCGGTAGCGACCGCGATGATCCCGTTCCTGGAGCACGACGACGCCAACCGGGCGCTGATGGGATCCAACATGCAGCGCCAGGCGGTGCCGCTGCTGGTCACCGAGTCCCCGCTGGTGGGCACCGGCGTGGAGGCGGCGGCCGCCCAGTACTCGGGCGAGATGATCGTCACCGACGTCGCGGGAACGGTGGTCGACGTGGCCTACCCGCAGGAGCTGCAGGGCATCCACGCCAATCCCGTCTACGACGTCGTGGTGCGCCCCGACGACGGGTCCGAGGAGCGCCGCTACTCCCTGACCAAGTTCTATCGCTCCAACCAGGGCACCTGCATCAACCACCGGGTGATGGTCAAGCCGGGGGAGCATGTGGAGCCGGGCTCCATCCTGGCCGACGGCCCCGCGATCGACAACGGTGAGATGGCGCTGGGACGCAATGTGCTGGTCGCCTTCATGCCCTGGGAGGGCTACAACTACGAGGACGCGATCCTCCTCAGCGAGGACATCGTCAAGGCCGACAAGTACACCTCCATCCACATCGAGGAGTTCGAGATCGAGGCCCGCGAGACGCGCCTGGGTCCGGAGGAGATCACGCGCGACATCCCCAACGTGTCAGAGGACGCGCTCCGCAACCTCGATGAGCGCGGCATCGTCTACATCGGTGCCGAGGTCAATGAGGGCGACATGCTGGTGGGCAAGATCACGCCCAAGGGCGAGACCGAGCTCTCGGCCGAGGAGCGGCTGCTCCGCGCCATCTTCGGTGAGAAGGCGCGCGAGGTCCGCGACTCCAGCCTTCGCGTGCCGCACGGCGAGCGGGGCACGGTGGTCGACGTCAAGGTGTTCAGCCGCGAGAACAAGGACGAGCTGGCCCCCGGCGTGACCGAGCTGGTGCGGGTCTACGTGGCCCAGAAGCGGAAGATCTCGGCCGGCGACAAGATGGCCGGCCGCCACGGGAACAAGGGCGTGGTGAGCCGGATCATGCCGATCGAGGACATGCCGTTCCTGCCCGACGGAACGCCCGTCGAGATCGTGCTCAACCCGCTCGGCGTGCCGAGCCGGATGAACCTGGGCCAGGTGCTGGAGACCCACCTCGGGTGGGTCGCGCAGTCGCTGGGCCTGAAGGTCCAGACGCCGGTCTTCGACGGCGCCTCGCTGACCAAGATCCAGGACGAGCTGGAGGCGCGCGGCCTGCCCCGCGAGGGCAAGCTGGAGCTGCGCGATGGCCGCACCGGTGAGGCGTTCGACCAGCCGGTGACGGTGGGCCAGATCTACATGCTGAAGCTGGCGCACCTCGTCGAGGACAAGATCCACGCCCGCTCCACCGGCCCCTACAGCCTGGTCACGCAGCAGCCGCTGGGCGGCAAGGCGCAGTTCGGTGGCCAGCGGTTCGGTGAGATGGAGGTCTGGGCGCTGGAAGCCTACGGCGCGGCGCATGTCCTGCAGGAGATCCTGACCGTGAAGTCCGACGACATCGTGGGCCGGGTCAAGGCCTACGAGGCGATCGTGAAGGGGGACAACACCCTGGAGGCGGGCATTCCGGAGTCGTTCCGGGTGCTGGTCAAGGAACTGCAAGGCCTGGGTCTCGGCGTCGAGATCCTGAGTGAGAACGAAAGCCAGATCGTGCTCAGCGAGGAGGACTCCCCGGAGATGCCTCTCGATCTGGGTATCAATCTGGAGCGTGAGGAGCGCGAGGAGAGCCTCGACTGAGCAGCAGGCGCGAGGGATCCAGTCGGTACGGCATGCACACATTGCAGAGGGACAATTGCTGAAGCTCGAGAATTTCGACGCGCTGCGGCTCACGCTCGCCTCTCCCAAGACCATCCATTCGTGGTCGCACGGTGAGGTGACGAAGCCGGAGACGATCAACTACCGCACCCTGCGCCCGGAGCGCGACGGGCTCTTCTGCGAGCGCATCTTCGGTCCCACCCGGGACTGGGAGTGCCACTGCGGGAAGTACAAGCGTTACCGCTACAAGGGCATCATCTGCGAGAAGTGCGGCGTCGAGGTGACGCGGTCCAAGGTCCGGCGCGAGCGCATGGGCCACATCAAGCTGGCGTCGCCGGTCAGCCACGTCTGGTACTTCAAGGGCATCCCGAGCCGGATGGGGCTGCTGCTCGATCTCACCCCGCGCAACCTGGAGAAGGTCCTCTACTTCGCCAACTACATCGTCACCGACGTCGATGAGGAGGCCCGCGAGCGGGGGCTGGAAGGGCTCTCGGTCGAGGACAACCCTGAGCTCGTCCGGATGCGCGAGCAACTCGAGGCCGGCGCCGAGGGTATCCGCGCGCAGCATCAGTCCGACCTCGCCGAGCTTCGCAACGAGGTGCAGGTCGAGGTCCAGCGGCTGCAGCAGGCGCACGACGCCACGGTGGCCACGCTCACCGAGCGGGCGCAGGAGCTGGAACAGCAGATCAAGAGCCAGCTGGGTCAGAAGACCCGCCGGGTCCTGACCCTCGGCCAGGGCGACGACGAGGTCACCGTGGTCGAGCGGGGCACCGCCCTCACCGAGGACCTGATCCCCGAGATCCTCCGCCGCGTGCAGGAGATGGTCTCGACGTCCCAGGCGAGCACGGCGGCGGCGCAGGCGGACCAGCGCGCGCGCGTGGAGAAGGCGGAAGCCGACCTCGAGGCGCAGGTGTCGGCCGAGGCCGAGGAGCAACAGGGGCGGCTCGAGTCCGAGCTCCTGCAGCTCGAGGCCGAGATGCAGTCTGCGCGCGAAGCGCTCGAGGGCCTGCACGTCAAGCAGCTCCTGACCGACATGCAGTACCGCGACCTGGAGGAGCGGTTCGCGCACGTCTTCCGCGCCGGCATCGGGGCGGAGGCGATCCGCGACCTCCTGGCCCGCGTCGACCTGGAGCAGGAGTACTACCGGCTCCGCGAGGAGTCGCGGGCGACCTCCGGCCAGCGCAAGCAGAAGGCGATCAAGCGGCTCAAGGTGGTCGAGGACTTCCGCAAGTCCGAGGGCAGCCCGACCTGGATGGTGCTGGAGATGCTGCCGGTGATCCCGCCCGAGCTGCGTCCGATGGTGCAGCTGGACGGCGGCCGGTTCGCGACCTCCGATCTGAACGACCTCTACCGCCGCGTCATCAACCGCAACAACCGGCTCAAGCGGCTGCTGGAGCTAGGCGCGCCCGAGATCATCGTCCGCAACGAGAAGCGGATGCTCCAGGAGGCGGTCGACGCCCTGATCGACAATGGCCGTCGCGGGCGTGCCATCACCGGCACCGGCAACCGCAAGCTGAAGTCTCTCAGCGACATGCTCAAGGGCAAGCAGGGCCGGTTCCGCCAGAATCTGCTCGGCAAGCGCGTCGACTACTCGGGCCGCTCGGTCATCGTGGTCGGCCCCTCGCTCGAGCTCCACCAGTGCGGCCTGCCCAAGAAGATGGCGCTGGAGCTGTTCAAGCCGTTCGTCATGCGCGAGCTGGTCAACAAGGGCTACACCACCAACATCAAGTCGGCCAAGCGGATGGTCGAGCGCTCGCGGCCTGAGGTCTGGGACGTCCTCGACGAGGTGATCCGCGACCACCCGGTCCTGCTCAACCGCGCCCCGACCCTGCACCGCCTCGGCATCCAGGCCTTCATGCCGGTGCTGGTCGAGGGGTCCGCGATCCAGATCCACCCGCTCGTCTGCGGTGCCTTCAACGCGGACTTCGACGGCGACCAGATGGCGGTTCACGTGCCGCTCTTCAGCGGGGCGATCGCAGAGGCCAAGAACCTCATGCTGTCGTCGCAGAACGTCCTGTCGGCGGCGGACGGGCACCCGGTGGTGGCCCCCTCACAGGACATCGTGCTCGGCTCCTACTGGCTCTCGGCGGTCCGCACCAAGCAGCCCACGGGGGAGAAGGCGCTGCAGAAGCTCCGCACCTTCGCCGGCCAGGACGAGGTGATCCTCGCCCAGCAGCTGGGGGCGGTGCACCTGCACGACTGGATGCGGGTACGACTGTGGCCGAACGGCGCCGACCGGCCCTCCGAGCTGGTCACGACCACGCCCGGTCGCGTGATCTTCAACTCGGTGCTGCCCATCGGCCGGCCCGCGCTCCCCTCGGAGGACGGGGCCGAGCAGGAGCCGCTCTCCTTCCAGAACATGCTCTTCGATCGCAAGCAGCTCCGTGTTCTGGTGTCCTCACTGTTCCGGCTCTACGGGGCGGACGTGACCGCTGAGGTGGTGAACCACATCAAGCGGCAGGGCTTCGCCTACGCGACCCGGTCCGGCATCACGATTTCCGCCATGGACGTGCCGCACCCCAAGGAGAAGGCCGAGATCCTGGCCGCCACCGACCAGAAGGTGGACCGGGTGGAGAGCATGTTCCGCCGCGGTCTCATGACCGAGGACGAGCGCTACCGCGAGGTGATCGAGCTCTGGACCAAGGCCCAGGAGGACGTCGCCGCCTCCACCGAGAGCGCGTTCGACGAGTTCGATCCGATCTGGATCATGATGACCTCCGGCGCCCGCGGGAACATCCAGCAGGTGCGCCAGCTGGCCGGCATGCGCGGCCTGATGGCGGACCCCACCGGCCGGATCATCGACCTGCCGATCCGGGCCAACTTCACCGAGGGACTCACGGTCCTCGAGTACTTCATCTCCACGCACGGAGCCCGCAAGGGCCTCGCCGACACCGCGCTGCGGACGGCGAACTCCGGATACCTGACCCGGCGTCTGGTCGACGTCGCGCAGGACGTGATCGTGCGGGAGGAGGACTGCGGCACCAAGAATGGGATCTGGGTCCAGAACGTCAATCCCACGGGTGCCAAGGCGCTTCCGATCCGGGAAAAGATCGCTGGACGCATCGCCGCCGAGGACATCGTGACCAAGGACGGCGAGGTGCTGGGCGGGGCCGGGCAGACCGTCACCAACGCGATCGCCGAGCGGGCGATCGCCGCGGAGGTGGGCACGGTCAAGGTCCGCTCGGTCCTGTCCTGCGAGGCGCGCGAAGGCGTCTGCCGGCTCTGCTACGGCCGCAACCTTGCCACCGGCAAGCTGGTCGAGGTCGGGGAGGCGGTCGGCGTGATCGCAGCCCAGTCGATCGGCGAACCGGGCACCCAGCTCACGATGCGGACCTTCCACACCGGCGGTGTGGCCGGGGTCGACATCACCCAGGGTCTGCCCCGAGTCGAAGAGCTCTTCGAGGCGCGCATCCCCAAGGGCCGCGCCATCATCTCCGAGATCGACGGCGATCTGGAGATCATTCGTGACGACTCGGGGCGCAGGGCCCGCGTCGTCTCGCGCGACGATTTCGAAGTGTCGTACCCGTTGGACGGGATGACGGTCCAGGTCTCAAGCGGCGACCACGTGATGGAGGGTCAGCAGCTGGCCCACGACCAGGCCGGCGAGGCCGTGCTCCGCACCCGCCACGCCGGGGTGGTGACGGTCAGCAAGAAAGAGGTGGTCGTCAAGACCGAAGACGAAGAGGTGCGTGAGTACCCGATCGGCCAGGGTCAGCGCATCCGCACCGACCTCGACCGGGGTGTGGCCCACATCGAGGCCGGCGAGCAGATCACCGAGGGTGCCGTCAACCCCCAGGACCTGCTGCAGGTGCGTGGCAAAGAAGCCGTCCAGACGTTCCTGGTCAACGAGGTGCAGCGCGTGTACCGCTCCCAGGGCGTCGACATCGACGACAAGCACATCGAGGTGATCATTCGGCAGATGATGCGGAAGGTCCGCATCGACCAGGCCGGCGACACCTCGCTGCTGCCCGGCGAGATCGTCTCCCAGTGGGAGTACGAGGCGGCGAACAAGGAGATCCTGGCCGAGGGCGGTGAGCCGGCGACGGCGCACACAGTACTGCTCGGTCTGATCAAGTCGGCGCTCAACACGGCCTCCTGGCTGTCGGCGGCGTCGTTCCAGGAGACCACGCGGGTGCTCACCGAAGCCGCCATCTCGGGCAAGGTCGACCGCCTGCGGGGCCTGAAGGAAAACGTCATCATCGGGAAGCTGATCCCCGCCGGGACCGGCCTCGACTACTACAAGAAGCAACGGGAGCAGGCGGCGCGGATCCTCGACGAGGAGCCGCTCGACCTCGACACCCTGAGCGTCTGACCCCGCACTCAGGAAAGGGGCGCCCCCGGCCGGGGGCGCCCCTTTTCTCGTTTGAGGGCACAGTGTCCGCAGACGGACGCTAAAACCGTGTCGGTAGGGTCCTCCTGCGGACACTCGTGCGTTCACCAAAGGGAGATGCTGGCAATGTCCCCTTACCATGTCGAAGACGGTGGTGCCGGGGGAGCCGAGGGTCGAGGCGGGGACGCTGGTCTCGACCAACCCAGTCAGCGGCCGGGTGGTGGGAAGGTTCCGGATCGCGACTGAGGACGAGGTGCAAGGGGCGGTCGTGCGCGCGCGCGAGGCGGGCACGTGGTGGCGGGGACTTGGGTTCGAGGGGCGGCGCGCCCGGCTGCGACGCTGGCGGGTGGAGCTGGCACGCCGGCTGGAGGAGATCGCGAATCTGGTCCACGTCGAAGGCGGCAAGCCGCGCGCGGAGGCGATCGTGGAGACGGTGGCCGCCATCGAGCACATCGACTGGGCCGCGGTCAACGCGCGGCGGGTTCTTCAACCTCGGCGCGTGCACTCGCGCCTCGTGCTCGTCGAGCATGAAGCACGGCTCGAGTATCAGCCGTTCGGCACCGTCGGTGTGATCGGCCCCTGGAACTATCCGGTGCTGACCCCGGTCGGCTCCCTTGTCTACGCGCTGGCTGCCGGCAACGCGGTCGTCTTCAAACCCAGCGAGTACACGCCGGCCGCCGGCCAGTGGCTGGTGGACTCGTTCCGCCGCGCCGTCCCTGAGCAGCCTGTTTTACAGATCGTCCACGGGGCAGGCGAGGTGGGGGCCGCGCTCTGCCGGGCGGGGTTGGACAAGCTCGCGTTCACGGGATCGACGGCGACCGCCAAGCGGGTGATGGCCGCCTGCGCCGAGACGCTGACACCGGTGCTCATCGAAGCCGGCGGCAAGGACGCCCTGCTGGTGGACGAGGACGCGGACCTGGAGGCGGCCGCCGACGCCTGTTGCTGGGGGGCGATGACGAACGCGGGACAGACCTGCCTGGGGATCGAGCGCGCGTATGTCGTGGACTCGCGCTACGACGACTTCCTCAACGCCCTGCTCACGCGCGCCCGGCGTCTCCGGGTGGGAGACGGCGCCGACGCCGACCTGGGCCCGATCACGATGCCGGGTCAGCTGGAGGTGATCCGGCGCCACCTGCAGGATGCCGTGGATCGGGGCGGACGGGCGGTTCTGGGCGGTCCGGAGGCGGTGCGACCGCCCTATGTGTGGCCGACCATCCTGGTCGACGTCCCTGACGAGGCGGCGGCGATGACCGAGGAGACCTTCGGCCCCACGCTCGCGGTCACCCGCGTGCACGACCTGGACGAGGCGGTGAGGCGAGCGAACGCGGTGCGCTACGGCCTGGGCGGCGCGGTGTTCGGGCGCGCGCACGCGATGGAGGGGGCATCGGCACTCCGCACGGGCATGGCGTCGGTCAACTCGGCGTTGGCGTTCGTCGGCATGGCCAGCCTGCCCTTTGGAGGCGTCGGGGACTCGGGCTTCGGCCGCACCCACGGTGACGATGGACTGCGGGAGTTCAGCCGGCCCAAGGCGATCACCCGGCGCCGCGGCCCCTCTCTGCTGCCCACGATGACGTTCGACCGCCGGCCCTGGCAGGTGGACTTGCTGGTGCGCCTGATCCGGCTTCGCTACGGGCGGTGAGCCGACGCAGGACCGTCAGCCGACGCAGAACTCGTTGCCCTCGGGGTCTTGCATCACGATCGAGAAGTCCTGGAAGGGCCCGAACTGCTCGTCGTTGATGCGCATACGGCGAGCACCCAGGAGTTCCAGCAGTTGGGCCTGGGCCTCGGCACGATCGGGCCCCACGTGCAGGTCGAGGTGGAGGCGGTTCTTCACGGTCTTCGGCTCCGGCACGCGCTGAAAGTAGAGGCGGGGCCGGCGTCCCTCGGGGTCGATCACCGCGCAGCGCTGGTTGATCTGATCCTCACGTAGGCCCTGCGCCCGCATCTCTCGCACGGTCTCCTGGTCCCACGTCCACTGCTTCTGATAGGCGAGAGCCTGAGCCCAGAAAGACGCCAGCGAATCCGGGTCACGGCAGTCGATGACGATCTGGATACCAGGCGCCGAGGTGCTTTCTTCCTCCATCAAGTGGATCTTAGAACATGCGTTCGGGTAGGTCAAGCAACCTACGCCCGCCAGCTCTCGAGCTCCGCCAGGGTGGCGTACGAGGCTTGAGCCCCCGGCCTGCTCGCGGACCACGCGGCTGCCCGCGCTGCGAAGTGCGCCGCGTGGATGAGCGAGGCGCCGCCGGCGAGACGGGCCGCCAGCGCGCCGGTGAAGGCGTCGCCCGCGCCGGTGGTGTCGACCGCGGTTACCGGGATGGCCTCGATCGGCGTCAGGTCCCCCTCCTCGAGGGCCACCGCTCCCGCGCTGCCCAGGGTCACGATCGCCGGGGGGAGCCCACGCTGCCGCAGGCGCGTCGCGGCGCCGGCCCAGTCGTCGCGCACGTCGAGCAGGTCCGCCGCCTCGCTCTCGTTGAGCAGGAGGACGTCGACCGCGGACAGCAGGCGGTCCGGGATGGGGGCGGCGGGAGAGGGATTGAGCAGCACCCGCGTCCGCCCCTCCCGCGCCAGCCGCGCCGCCTCCACCACGGTGTCCATCGGGATCTCGAAGCAGAGGCAGAGTACGGCCGCTCCCTGCAGCAGCTCCGCCAGCTTGGCGGTCAGACGGTCCGGTGTCAGCTCACCGTTGGCGCCCGCGGAGATCACGATGGTGTTCTCGCCTGCCCCGTCCACCGTGATCATGGCCGTGCCGGTGGCGACCTCAGGCAGTCGCAGCACTGACCCCACCTCGACGCCCGCCCGGCGCAGCTCGCGCAAGAGCAGGTCCCCATGGTCGTCCCGGCCCACGGCGCCGACCATCGCCACCGTGGCGCCGAGTCGTGCCGCGGCCGCCGCCTGGTTCGCGCTCTTTCCGCCCGGAGCGACCACCAGGGGAGATCCGCGCACCGTCTCGCCAGGCCGGGGCAACCGCTCGGTGCGCACCGTGAGGTCCGCGTTGAGCGACCCCACCACGACCACTCGGCCCACGGGGCTGAGCGTAACCCGGCCAGAAGCTTGCACCCTTCATGGTATTTTTCCGCCATGCGTACCACCATTGATGCTGCCGGTCGAATGGTGATACCGAAGACGCTCCGCGACGCGCTGGCGCTGAGCCCCGAGACGCCGCTGGAGATCGTCGAGCGTGACGGCAGCCTGATCATCGAGCCGGCTTCCCTCGAGATGCATCTGGAGGATCACGGACAAGGGCCGTTCGCGGTTCCCGATCGACCGCTTCCACCGTTGACCGCGGCCCAGGTGCGGGACGCCCTCGAGGCCACGCGCCGTTGACCCTGACTGTCGACTCGAGCGTCATCGCGGCGGCCTTCGCGGGCTGGCATGAGGATCACGAGCTCGCACTCCAAACCCTCGCGACCAGCCGCCCCCGGCTGATAGGCCACTGTGCCCTGGAGTCTTACTCGGTGCTGACGCGGCTCCCCTACCCGCACCGCGCTCCGGGCTCGCTGGTGGCCGAGTTCCTTGCCGCGCAGTTCCCGGAGGCACCTCTCGGCCCCTCGCCGGGACTCTGGGCGTCGGCTTTGGGCGTCTTTCGCGAGGCCGGGATCCGTGGCGGCGCGGTGTACGACGGATTGGTGGGGCTGGTGGCCGCCGAAAACGACCTCGAGTTACTGAGCCTGGACCGGCGCGCGGGGCCCACCTACCGCGCGTGCGGCGTCGCCTACCGACTGTTGCGGCCCTGACCGGGCAACAGGACCGGGTCGTTGGTGCACCAAGCACCCACTCCGGTGCTCGAAAGACGGCTGTTGGTGCACTGTGCACCAACGGCCCACTCTCACGCCGTCAATGGCCTGTGTTTCGGCGCACGGCCTGCGGGGGAGAATTCCTGAGCCCGACGAGTTCACTGCAGATGCGGTAGACTAGCGGGCTGTCGCCCACGCGGTTGTTGCCGCCTGGGAGTAATTAGGCCTGCATCAAGCGCGGAGAAAGTATTGCCGACTATTCAGCAGCTGGTTCGAGTCGGCCGCAAGCCTGCGGTCAAGAAGTCGAAGTCGCCTGCGCTCCGGGGTTCGCCCCAGCGGCGCGGTGTCTGCGTGCGCGTGTACACAGCGACTCCGAAGAAGCCGAACTCGGCGCTGCGAAAGGTCGCCCGCGTGCGTCTGACCACGGGCATCGAGGTCACCGCGTACATCCCGGGCATCGGTCACAACCTCCAGGAGCACTCCAACGTGCTGATCCGCGGGGGTCGTGTCAAGGACATGCCCGGTGTCCGCTACCACATCATCCGCGGCACGCTCGACACGGCCGGCACCCGCAACCGCAAGCAGGGGCGCTCCAAGTACGGCGCCAAGCGGGAGAAGAGGTAGCCATGCCGCGACGCAATCGGCCGCAGCGCCGGCGCATCGCCCCGGACCCGGTTTACAACTCCGAGCAGGTCAGCAAGTTCGTCAACATCGTGATGCGTGACGGCAAGCGCTCGACCGCGCAGAAGGTGACCTACGACGCGCTCCGCCAGGCGGGCCGCCTGTCACGCCGGGAACCGCTGGAGGTGTTCGACCTCGCGCTTCGGAACGCCACCCCGCAGCTGGAGGTGAAGCCCCGACGCGTCGGCGGCGCCACCTACCAGGTGCCGATGGAGGTGCGACCGGAGCGCCGGCTGGCGCTGGCGCGGCGCTGGATCGTGCGCTTCGCGCGACAGCGCGGCGGGCGGAGCATGGCCGACCGGCTGGCCCACGAGTTCGCGGACGCCGCGAACAACACCGGCGGGGCGGTACGGCGCAAGGAAGAGACCCACCGGATGGCTGAGTCCAACAAGGCGTTCAGCCACTTCCGGTATTGAGAGCAGAAAGAGGATCACGGCAGTGGCTGTGAAGCAGACAAGCCGATTGGAACGGCTTCGCAACATCGGAATCATGGCGCACATCGACGCCGGGAAGACGACGACGACGGAGCGCATCCTTTTCTATGCGGGACGGCTGCACCGGATGGGCGAGGTCCATCAGGGCGCCGCGACCATGGACTGGATGGTGCAGGAGAAGGAGCGGGGGATCACCATCACCTCCGCCGCCACCACGTGCCAGTGGCGCGACCACGATATCAACATCCTGGACACGCCCGGACACGTGGATTTCACTGTCGAGGTGGAGCGCTCCCTGCGGGTGCTCGACGGCGCGGTCGCCGTCTTCGACGGGGTGGCCGGCGTGGAGCCCCAGTCGGAGACCGTGTGGCGGCAGGCGGACCGGTACAGCGTGCCTCGCATCGCCTTCATCAACAAGATGGACCGCATGGGGGCGGACTTCTACGCCTCCGTGGACTCGATCCTGAATCGCCTCGGCGCCCGCGCGGTCCCGGTGCAGGTGCCGATCGGCGCGGAGGACGACTTCCGCGGCGTGGTCGACCTGATCGGCATGCGCGCGATCGTCTACACCGACGACCTGGGCAAGCACATCCAGAGCGCCGACATCCCGCAGGAGCTGGAGGACAACGTCGTCCGCTTCCGGCGGGAGCTGGTGGAGGCCGCCGCCGACTTCGACGACGAGCTGATGGCCAAGTACCTGGACGAGGAGGACATCTCTCGCGAGGAGCTGCTGGCTGCCCTGCGCAAGGGCACGGTGGCGGGCCAGCTGGTGCCGGTGCTGTGTGGCGCCGCCCTCCGCAACCGCGGGGTGCAGCCGCTGCTCGACGCCATCATCGACTACCTGCCGAGCCCGCTCGACAAGCCGCCGGTGGAGGGCGTCAACCCCAGGGATGAGAGCCTGGCAGTGCGTGAGGTCGATGACGAGGAGCCGTTCAGCGCGCTCGCCTTCAAGATCCAGATCGATCCTCAGGGAGTGGGCAAGCTGGCCTTCTTCCGCGTCTACTCGGGCCGCCTGCGGGCGGGCTCGAACGTGCTCAACGCGTCCACCGGACGCCGCGAGCGCATCGGCCGCATCCTGCGCATGCACGCGATGCGCCGCGAGGAGGTGGACGAGGTCTCGACCGGTGACATCGCCGCCGCCGTCGGCCTCAAGGGCACCAGCACCGGTGACACGCTGACCGACGAGTCCCACCCGATCCTGCTCGAGTCGATCACCTTCCCCGAGCCCGTCATCTCGGTCGCCATCGAACCCAGGACGAAGGCGGACCAGGACAAGCTCGGCGTGGCTCTCCAGCGGCTCAGCGAGGAGGACCCGACCTTCCGCGTCCACACCGACGAGGAGACAGGTCAGAACATCATCGGCGGCATGGGTGAGCTCCACCTGGAGATCATCACCGACCGTCTGACGCGTGAGTTCAAGGTCGAGGCCAACATCGGCAAGCCCCAGGTGGCCTATCGCGAGGCGATCCACAGGAACGCGCACGGGACCGGCCGCTTCGTCCGCCAGACCGGCGGTCGGGGCCAGTACGGCCACGTCGAGCTGGAGCTGCGGCCGGGGCCGCCCGGAACCGGGTTCGTGTTCAACGACAAGATCACCGGTGGACGCATCCCGCGCGAGTACATCCCGGCTGCCGAGAAGGGGATCCGTGAGGCCCTCAACACCGGCGTCGTGGCCGGGTTCCCGGTGCTCGACCTGGAGGCGGACCTGGTCGACGGGTCGTTCCACAACGTCGACTCCTCCGAGCAGGCGTTCGAGATCGCCGGCTCGATGGGCGTCAAGGACGGGTTGCGCAAGGGCGACCCCTACCTCCTGGAGCCGATCATGAAGGTCGACGTCTTCATGCCCGAGGAGTACTTGGGTGACGTGATGGGCGACCTGAGCGCGCGCCGGGGCCACATCCTCGGCATGGAGGGTCGGGGCACCTCGCAGACGGTGAAGGCGTACGTCCCGCTGTCCGAGATGTTCGGGTACGCGACCGATCTCCGGTCGATGACCTCCGGTCGCGCGACCTACTCGATGGAATTTCATCACTACGAAGAACTGCCGGCGAACCTGGCAGAGACGGTGGGCAAGAGATGAGCCCACGGATGTTGCGCCCTACCCGGGCGGCCGAGCGTTATCGGGCAGAGAGCTGAGGAGGCTTAACACCAGTGGCGAAGAAGAAGTTCGTTCGCAGCAAGCCGCACATGAACGTCGGCACCATCGGTCACATCGACCATGGCAAGACGACTCTGACCGCCGCCATCACCAAGGTGCAGTCGGAGAAGGGGCTCGCCGACTTCCAGGCGTTCGAACAGATCGACAAGGCTCCGGAGGAGCGGCAGCGCGGGATCACCATCTCGATCGCGCACGTCGAGTACGAGACCGAGAAGCGCCATTACGCGCATGTCGACTGCCCGGGCCACGCCGACTACATCAAGAACATGATCACGGGCGCCGCCCAGATGGACGGCGCGATCCTGGTCGTGGCCGCCAACGACGGCGCCATGCCGCAGACGCGTGAGCACGTACTGCTGGCGCGGCAGGTCAACGTCCCCTACATCGTGGTCGCCCTCAACAAGGTCGACATGGTGGACGACGAGGAGCTGCTGGAGCTGGTCGAGCTGGAGCTGCGCGAGCTGCTCAACAAGTACGAGTTCGACGGCGATGACGTGCCCATCGTGCGCGTCTCGGCGCTGAAGGCGCTGCAGGGCGACCCCGAGGCGGAGGCCCAAGTGGGCCAGCTGCTGGACGCGGTCGACACCTACGTGCCGGAGCCGGAGCGGGCCACCGACCAGCCGTTCCTGATGCCGATCGAGGACGTGTTCACGATCGAGGGTCGGGGCACCGTGGTCACCGGCCGTGTCGAGCGCGGCACCATCAAGCTCAACGAGCCGGTGCAGATCGTCGGTATCCGGGAGACGCGCCAGACGGTGGCGACCGGCCTCGAGATGTTCCACAAGCAGATGGACTCTTCCCAGGCGGGCGACAACGTGGGCGTCCTGCTTCGCGGCATCAAGCGTGAGGAGGTGGAGCGCGGCATGGTGCTCGCCAAGCCGGGCTCGGTCACGCCGCACACCAAGTTCCAGGCCAACGTCTACGTGCTGACCAAGGAGGAGGGCGGCCGCCACACGCCGTTCTTCGCCAACTACCGGCCCCAGTTCTACGTCCGCACCACCGACGTGACCGGCACCATCTCGCTGCCCGAGGGCGTCGAGATGTGCATGCCCGGCGACAACGTCGAGATGGGCGTCGAGCTGATCACCCCGGTCTCGGTCGAGGAAGGGATGCGGTTCACCATCCGTGAGGGCGGCCGGACCGTCGGCGCCGGCGTCGTCACCAAGGTGATCGCGTAGACATGGGACAACTCGGGTCGTTCGCCGCTGAGGAGATCGGTCGCATCGCGACGGTCGCCGCGTGCGTGGCGGCCCGGGACCGCGTTGGAGCGAAGGGCATCGAACCTGGAGTGGCAGGGCGCGGCGACGCGCCGGCCACGCCGGGGCGCCCGGCATGGCTAGAAGGGGCAGCCGGAGCCCCCGGCAACTGACGAGAGGAACTAAGGAGCGATGTCCCCCACAGCGCAGAAGATCAGGATTCGGCTCAAGGCCTACGACCACAAGGTCCTTGACCAGGCCGCCGACAAGATCGTTGACACGGCCAAGCGTGCGAACGCGCGCACGGCCGGTCCCATCCCGCTGCCGACCGAGATCAACAAGATGACGGTGATCCGTGCGCCGTTCATCGACAAGGACTCGCGCGAGCAGTTCGAGATGCGGACCCACAAGCGGATCATCGACATCCTGGACCCCAACCCGCGGGTGGTGGATTCGCTGATGCGCCTCAACCTGCCCGCCGGCGTGGCCATCGAGATCAAACTGTGAATTCCCCACGAAACTCCGCAAGCTCCGTTTCGCGGGGTCGCCAAAATCGCAAAGGCTTGGTCGCCCGCAAGCGGGGCACGACACAGCTCTTCAACGCCGACGGCACGCTGTCGGCGGTGACGGTCCTGGAAGCGGGACCCTGCACCGTGCTCGACCTGCGCACCGAGGAGCGCGACGGCTACCAGGCGGCGCGGATCGCGTTCGAGCCGGTCGACCGGCGGCGGCTGACGAAGCCGGTCGCCGGGGAGTACAAGGCCCGTTCCGTCGACCCGCACCGCAAGGTCGTCGAGTTCCGGAACTTCACGGGTGTGGAGTCGGGGCAGGAGCTGAAGGCCGATCTCTTCAGCGAGGGCGAGCTGGTCGACGTGACCGGCACCTCCAAGGGGAAGGGCTTCCAGGGCATGGTCAAGCGCCACAACTTCGGGCGCGGCCCCGAGAGCCACGGCTCGATGAACGTGCGAAAGCCCGGTTCGATCGGCGCCACCAATGCCGCGCGCGTGGTGAGGGGCCTGCGGATGGCGGGCCACATGGGTGCGGAGACCAGCACCGTGCAGGCCCTGCGCGTGGTGCGCGTCGACCCGGAGCGGAACCTGCTGCTCGTGCACGGGTCGGTCCCCGGCGCGCGCGGCGAGGTCGTCGTCGTCCGCGGTTCGGTCAAGCAGAGGACGGCGAAATGAGCGTCGATGTCATGGACGCCGAAGCCCGGACTTCGCTGGTGGCCGAGGTCTTCGACGCCGGCGGCAAGCGGTCCGCCGAGATCGATCTCCCGGCCAGCGTGTTCGGCGTGGAACCGAACATGGCGGTGATGCACCAGGCCTATCTGCGCCAGCTGGCGAACGCGAGGCAGGGTACGGCCGCGACCAAGACGCGCGGGGACGTGCGGGGTGGGGGCGCCAAGCCTTACCGCCAGAAGGGCACCGGTCGCGCCCGTCACGGGTCCAACCGCGAGCCGTCGATGGTCGGTGGTGGGACGGTGTTCGGGCCGCAACCGCGCAGCTTCCGGCAGGACATGCCGCGCAAGATGCGGCGCCTGGCGCTGCGCTCGGCGCTCAGCGTCAAGGCGCAGGAGGGTCGGGTCCGCGTGCTGGAGGGCTTCGACCTCGAGGAGCCGAGCACGGGCGAGATCGCGGACCTGCTGCGCTCGGCGGGCGTCGAACAGACCGCGCTGGTAGTGCTGGCCGCTTCGAACCTGGCCGTCCAGCGCTCGGTCAGCAACCTGCCTTGGGCGAAGGCCGTGCTGTGGAGCAACCTCAACCTGTACGACCTCTTCACGCACGACGAGCTGCTGGTCCAGAAGGGTGCCCTGGAGGCGCTTTGGGAGACCTTCGGCGCCGAGGACGGGTCGAGCTACGACGCGGATGCCGCCACCCGTGCGGTCGAGGTCACCGAAGCGGACCGCGCGGCCGAGGCCGAGGACGAAGAGCCGGCGCCGATCGAGGGCGAGAGTCAGGCCGAGACCGCGGACGTGAAGGACGAGGAGGCCTCGCAGGAGGCCACCGACGACGAGGCCGCGGACGACGAGCCCACCAACCCAGACTCACCCCACGAGGCTCCACAAGCTCCGCCTCGCGGGGACCCTGAGGACCCACCCCGTGAAACTCCGCAAGCTCCGTTTCACGGGGACCCTGGGAAGGAGGACGACCGATGAGCCGGCCACCAGTCCAGGTGGTGTTCGGCCCCGTGATCACCGAGAAGGCCTACTCCCTCTACCAGGAGGGCCGCTACACCTTCAAGGTCGCGCGTAACGCGACCAAGCCAGAGATCGCCCGCGCTCTCGAGGAGCACTATGCGGACCAGCAGGTGAAGGTGATGGCGGTGAACACCGTGAACCGGCGTGGGAAGACCCGCCGGACCGGCCGGCGCGGCGTCACCGGACGCACCTCCAGCTACAAGAAAGCAGTTGTCACCCTGGCACCCGGGCAGCGGCTCGAGGGCCTCTTCGGGAGCCTGTGATGCCGGTCAAGAAGTACAAGCCGACCAGCCCTGGCCGCCGTTTCATGGCGACCGCCGACTTCAGCGAGATCACGGCCTCGGAGCCGGAGAAGTCGCTCACGGAGCCGCTGCAGAATCACGCCGGCCGGAACGTCAAGGGCAAGATCACAGTCCGTCATCGCGAGGGCCGGGGGCGGCGGCTCTACCGCCGCATCGACTTCCGGCGCGACAAGTTCGGGGTGCCGGGCAAGGTGGCGACCATCGAGTACGACCCCAACCGGACCGCGCGCATCGCGCTGATCCACTACCAGGACGGCGAGAAGCGCTACATCGTGGCTCCGCTCGGCCTGCGGGTCGGTGATCAGCTGATGAGCGGGCCAAACGCGCCGGTGCGGGTCGGCAACGCGATGCCCCTGGCGCGAATCCCGCTCGGTTCCACGATTCACAACCTCGAGGTGACGCTGGGCCGCGGAGCACAGCTGGTCCGCTCCGCGGGCGCCGCCGCACAGCTGCTCGCCAAAGAGGGCGACTACGCGGTGATCCGCATGCCGAGCTCGGAGCTCCGGCGGGTGCACATCCGCTGCATGGCCACCATCGGCCAGGTCGGGAACCTCGACCACGAGAACGAGGCGGGCGGCAAGGCCGGACGCTCGCGTTGGGTCGGCAAACGGCCCGCGGTGCGCGGGTCGACCATGAACCCGGCCGACCACCCGCACGGTGGTGGTGAGGGCAAGACCGGCCCGGGCGGCAATCCGAAGACGCCCTGGGGCAAGCCCGCGCTGGGCCTGCGCACGCGCAATCAGAAAAAGGATTCGTCGAAGTTGATCATCCGGCGCCGAGGCAAGAAGTAAATGTCGCGCTCACTCAAGAAAGGGCCCTACATTGACCCCAAGCTGCAGGTGAAGATCGAGCGGCTCAACCAGAGCCGCCAGAAGCGCGTCGTCCGCACCTGGGCGCGACGCTCGACGATCTTCCCCGAGATGGTCGGGCATACCGTCGGCGTCCACGACGGTCGCAAGCACGTGCCCGTCTTCATCAGCGAGAACATGGTGGGCCACAAGTTGGGCGAGTTCGCCCCCACCCGCCACTTCCGTGGCCACGTGGCGAGGTCCGAGAAGCAGAGCCGGGTGCGCTGATGGAAGTGATCGCACGTTCCCGATTCATCCGGCGCGGCCCCCGCAAGGCGCGCCTGGTGGCGGACATGGTGCGTGGCATGCGCGTGGAGGAGGCGCTGACGGCGCTCGACTTCGCGCCCCAGCACGCCGCCCACGATGTCGCCAAGACGATCCGGTCGGCGGCGGCCAACGCGGAGCACAACTTCGAGCTCTCGCGGGATGAGCTGTGGCTGAAGACGATCATGATCGACGACGGTCCGACCATGAAGCGGATCCGTCCCGTGAGCCGCGGCAGCGCGCACCAGTACTTCCACCGGACGTGCCACATCACCGTGGTGGTGGAGGACCGCGAGGAAGAGACCGGACGGCGCCGGCGGCGGCCGCAGGCCACCCGGCGGCCCGCCGAGGCGGCCACGCACGAGGCCTCGGTCGACGAGGAGGAGCTGGCAGGGGCTGGCGCGGGCGCGCCGGAGGAGACCGAGGAGGCGCCGGTGGCGGAGCTCGCGGCCGAGGAGCCGGAGGCCGAAGCCGCGGTGGCGGTTCCCACCGATGCCGAGATCGAGGTGCCCGGCGAGGCGGACGAAGACGACGAAGACGAAGAAGAGGAGGAGGACTCCGAGGAGGAGCCCTCTCCCGGTGATTTACCCCACGAGACTCCGCAAGCTCCGTCTCGCGGGGACCCCGGGGAAGAGCCGGAAGGCAAGGCATCAAAGGGGGACGAGTAGGTTGGGACACAAGGTTCACCCCAACGCGTTCCGGCTCGGGATCATCCGAGGCTGGGAGGCGACCTGGTTCGCCGACAACAAGGACTACACCAAGCTCCTGCACGAGGATCTCGACATGCGGGCGACGATCATGCGCCGCCTGCGCAACGCCGGGATCGCGAAGATCGAAACCGAGCGGTCGTCGAACAACCAGCTCACGGTCACGATCCACACCGCCAAACCCGGCATCGTGATCGGCAAGGGCGGGGCCTCGGTGGACCAGCTGCGCACCGACCTCGAGAAGCGGTACACGGGCAACCGCATCCGCATCTCGATCCAGGAGATCAAGCAGGCCGAGCTCGACGCCCAGCTGGTGGCGGAGAACATCGCGTCGCAGATCGAGCGGCGCATCAATCACCGCCGGGCGATGAAGCAGTCGATCCTGCGCACCATGCGCTCCGGCGCCAAGGGCATCCGGATCGCGATGGCGGGCCGGCTGCGCGGCGGTGAGATGGCGCGGCGCGAGTGGGATCGCGCCGGTCGGGTACCGCTGCAGACGCTGCGCGCCGACATCGACTTCGGCCGCGCGGAGGCGAAGACGACGTTCGGCGTGATCGGTATCAAGGTCTGGATCTACAAGGACCTGGTCGCACCCCGCCGCCGCCGCGGCGCGCTGGCCCCCGAGGAGCTCGCTCCACGGCAGCCCGAGCTGCCGCCGTCGGAGCCGCGCCGGCCGCGCCGGCCGCGCCGGCCCGAAGGTGTGGGCGAGCGCCGCCAGGGTGTGGGTGCCCCCGCAGGCGGCGGCCGGACCCCGAGGGGGAACAACTAATGCTGCTGCCGAAGAGGGTCAAGCACCGCAAGGTCCACCGCGGGCGCCGCGGCGGGGTCGCCGGTCGCGGCAGTTCGATCGCGTTCGGTGAGTACGCCCTGCAGGCGACGGAGGCCTGCTGGATGACGAACCGGCAGATCGAGGCCGCGCGGCGCGCCATGACGCGCTACGTCCGGCGCGGCGGTCAGATCTGGATCCGCGTCTTCCCGGACAAGCCGGTCACCAAGAAGCCGGCCGAGACCCGCATGGGTTCCGGCAAGGGCAACCCCGAGGGCTGGGTCGCGGTGGTCAAGCCGGGCCGCGTGCTCTTCGAGATGGCGGGCGTCCGCCATGACGTGGCGAAGGAGGCGATGCGACTGGCGGCGGCCAAGCTGCCGATCCAGACTCGCTTCCTCGCGCTGGAGGAGCCGCAGCACCAGCCGTCAGCCGGCCAGGAAGGAAGAGCCGCGGCGGAGGTGAACTAGGCGATGCAGGTGCAGGAGCTCCGGGAGCTCGACGCCGAAGAGTTGAGCGGACGTCTCAAGGGCGCCCGCCGCGAACTGTTCGAACTGCGGTTCAAGCTGGCCGTGGGTCAGCTCGATAACCCGCAGCAGATCAAGACCGTGCGCCACGAGATCGCGCGCATCCTGACCATTGTTCACGAGCGTCTGCTCGACGAGCAGGTGAACGAGGCCTACGCCGACGTGGAACCGGTGGCGACGCTGCCGGTAGAGGAAGCGCCGGCCGAGGAGGAGGCGCCGCCTGACTCACCCCACGAGACTCCGCAAGCTCCGTCTCGCGGGGGCCCCGAGATGACGGTGGAAGACCAGGAAGACACGCCCGAGGAGGTGGAATCACCCGAGGTGCAGGCGCCGGCCGAAGCCGAGGACGAGTCCGAGACCGAGATCGAGGACCAGGCTGAGGCCGAGGGCGAGGAGTCCCCGGTGAGGGAGGAGAAGGAATGACGGACGCCACCACGCACCCACCCCGCGAAACTCCGCAAGCTCCGTTTCGTGGGGACCCTGGGCAGGCCCCGGCGCAGGAGCGCGGCTTTCGCAAGGTCCGCCTCGGCCGGGTCGTCTCGGACAAGATGCAGAAGACGGTCGTGGTCGCCATCGAGGAGCGCAAGAGCCACCCTCTCTACAAGAAGGTGATCCGGCGTCAAGAGCGTCTCAAGGCGCACGACGAAGCGGAGGAGTGCCGGGTCGGCGACCTGGTGCGTCTGATGGAGACCCGTCCGCTGTCGAAGGACAAGCGCTGGCGCGTGGTCGAGATCGTCGAGAAGGCGCGGTAACCATGACGCCTACCCAATGGGCCGTTGGTGCACCAACCGCCCCCTCTCGACCCCAAAACGCGGCCATTGGTGCACCAAGGGCCGAGGGGGGGCGCTAGGGCGATGGTCCAGCAAGAAACCAGGCTCAGGGTCGCGGACAACAGTGGAGCTCGTGAGCTCCTGGTGATCCGCGTCCAGGGTGGCCACCACCGCCGCTACGCGTCCGTGGGTGACATCGTAACCGCGACCGTCAAGCAGGCCCAGCCGCACGGGCAGGTGAAGAAAGGCGACGTGGTCAAGGCCGTGGTGGTGCGAGTCGCCAAGGAGTACCGGCGGGCCGACGGCTCGAACATCCGGTTCGACGACAACGCCGCGGTCATCATCACCCCTCAGAACAACAACCCGCGGGGGACCCGCATCTTCGGCCCCGTCGCGCGGGAATTGCGCGAGCGGAACTTCATGAAGATCGTCTCCCTCGCACCGGAGGTGCTCTAAGTGCTGGCGAACAAGGCCAAGCCGGCGCGGCGACGCCTGGACCTGGTCCAGGGCGACCAGGTGGTCGTGATCGCCGGCAAGGACAAGGGCAAGCAGGGACAGGTCCTGCGCACGCTGCCCGAGGAGGAGAAGGTCGTGATCCAGGGCTTGAACCTGGTCAAGCGGCATCTCAAGGCCGGGCAGCGGGCCGGGGGTGGTGCGCAGTCCATGCAGGGCGGCATCATCGACTTCGAGGCCCCGATCCACCGCAGCAATGTCATGCTCATCTGCCCCAACTGTGGGCAGCCGACCCGGGTCAAGCGGATCACGCTTCCCACCGGGCGCAAGGGCATGGAGTGCAAGCAGTGCGGCCAGGCGATCGAGCGCATGACCCGGGTGGAGGGTCAGTGAATACCCCACAAAGCCTCGCAAGCTCGGCTTCGCGGGGGCCCCAGACAAGGGCCACCGCCCCCGCGCCTGAGCGCAAGCAACCGCTCCCGATGCCGAACCTGCAGCAGCGCTACCTGGACCGCGTGGTCCCGTCGCTGCAGAAGCAGTTCGACTACGGCAACCCGATGGAAGTGCCGCAGATCGCCAAGGTGATCGTCAACATCGGCATCGGGGAGGCCAAGGACAACCCCCGCGCGCTGGAGGCGGCGCTGGGCGACGTCCGCCAGATCACCGGGCAGCAGCCGGTGGTGGTGCGCGCCCGCAAGTCGGTGGCGGCTTTCAAGCTGCGGGCCGGCATGCCGGTAGGGATCAAGGTCACGCTCCGGGGGCGCCGCATGTGGCAGTTCTTGGAGAAGCTGATCGGCGTGGCGCTGCCGCGCATTCGCGACTTCCGCGGGGTTCCGGCCGATGACTTCGACGGCCGGGGCAATTACTCGCTGGGTCTTCGGGAGCAGATCATCTTCCCGGAGATCGACTACGACCAGATCGACAGAATCCGCGGCATGGAGGTGGTGATCGTGACCTCCGCACGGACCGACGAGGAGGGGCGTGCGCTCCTTCTTGAGCTCGGGATGCCGTTCCAGCGGGACGAAAGGCAGGGAATCTAGAAACAGTGGCGAAGAAGTCCTCGATCGAGAAGTGGAAGCGGGCCCCCAAGTTCCAGGTCCGGTTCCGCAACCGGTGCCGCGTTTGCGGCCGGCCCCGCGGCTACATGCGCAAGTTCGGCATGTGCCGCATCTGCTTCCGCACCCTTGCTGCCGAGGGACGCATCCCCGGCGTGACCAAGTCGAGTTGGTGATGGCGCAGCACTCCAGGGCCGCCACCGCGCGGAAGACCCCTACCGGTGTGGTCTCGGACCCGGTCGCCGACATGCTGACGCGGATCCGGAACGCGGTCCGCGCGCGCCACGATGACGTGCGGATGCCGAACTCGACCCTGAAGGTGGAGGTCGCGCGCGTCCTCAAAGAGGAGGGCTACATCGAGTCCTTCGAGGTGCTCGACAGCGAGGGCGCCGGGTCGACCCTGCGTATCGTCTTCAAGGTCCGCAACGACCGGCGCCAGGTGATCACCGGCCTCAAGCGAATCAGCCGGCCCGGCCTTCGCGTGTACGCCCGCAAGACCGAGATCCCGCGCGTGCTGGGCGGGCTCGGAATCTCCATCCTCTCCACCAGCCAGGGTGTGATGTCAGGGCGGGCCGCCCTGCACGCCGGCGTGGGCGGAGAGGTGCTGGCCTACGTCTGGTAAGGCGCGCAAGGAAGAAGAAGGCAGATGTCTCGAATCGGCAAGCTCCCGATCGCGATCCCCTCGGGGGTGAAGATCGGGGTGACGCACAACGTGATCACGGTCGAGGGCCCCAGGGGGCAGCTCGAGCGGGCGGTCCCGCAGGCGATCGCGGTCGCCGTGGAGGGCGATGAGGTCCTCTGCACGCGCCCCGACGACAGCCGTGAGCATCGCTCGCTGCACGGTCTCACCAGGACCTTGGTGGCGAACATGGTGACCGGGGTCTCGACCGGGTATCGCAAGGAACTGGAACTGGTCGGCGTCGGCTACCGCGCCCAGAAGCAGGGCAACGACCTGAGCCTCAGCCTCGGCTACTCGCACCCGGTCCGGGTGGAGCCGCCGCAGGGGATAGCGTTCGAGGTGACCGACCCCACGCACTTCGCGGTCACGGGCATCCACAAGGAGCGGGTCGGCCAGGTCGCGGCCGACGTGCGCAAGCTGCGGCCCCCGGAGCCCTACAAGGGCAAGGGCGTGCGCTACCGCGGCGAGCGCGTGCGCCGCAAGGCCGGGAAGGCCGGCAAGGGGGCGAGGTAGTCATGTTCAAGCAGTTCGACCGCCAGGGCTCGCGACGGCGGCGGCATCGCCGGGTGCGGGTCCACGTGCGCGGCACCGCCGACCGCCCGCGGCTCTCGGTGTACCGGAGCCTGCACCACATGTACGTGCAGCTGATCGACGACACCGCCGGGCGCACGCTCGCCTCGGCCTCCACCGTACAGCTGAAGGCTGGCGGCAACGACGTCCAGGCCGCGCAGCAGGTGGGTCGCCGGATCGCCGAGCTGGCGCGTGAGAAAGGTGTTGAGCGAATCGTCTTCGATCGCGGTGGCTTCCTCTACCACGGGCGGGTGAAGGCGCTCGCGGAGGCCGCCCGCGAGGGCGGGTTGGAGTTCTAGGAGACTGAATGGCACAGAGGAATCCCAGCTACGACCGCTCGGACCTGACCGAGCGGCTGGTCAGCCTGAACCGCGTGGCCAAGGTCATGAAGGGCGGACGCCGCTTCAGCTTCTCGGCCCTGGTCGTGATCGGGGATCAGAACGGTCGCGTCGGGGTCGGACTGGGCAAGGCGCGTGAGGTGCCGGAGGCGATCCGCAAGGGTGTCGAAATCGCCAAGCGCAGCATGATAAGGGTGCCGATTGTGGGAACCACGATTCCACACGAGGTACGTTACAAGTGGGGCGCCGCCAAGATCATGCTCAAGCCGGCCGCGCCCGGTACCGGGGTGATCTCGGGCGGCGCCATGCGGGCGGTCATCGAGGCGGCCGGGATCAAGGACATCCTGACCAAGTCGCTCGGGACCAACAATCCGATCAACACGGTGCGGGCCACCATGGAGGCGCTGCAGAGCCTGCGCACGGCGCAGGAGGTGGCGGAGCTCCGAGGTCGCACGGTGGAGCAGATCGTGGGTCCGCGGCTGGCCTCGGCGTATCGTGACGCCTTCCCCGACCGCCGCACCGACGAGGTGCCGGCATGATCTCACCCCACGAAACTCCGCAAGCTCCGTTTCGCGGGGACCCCGAAGTGATTACCGCGACCTGGCGCCGGTCGGCGATCGGGTATACGGAAGAGACCAAGGCGACCATCGCCTCGCTCGGCTTCCGCAAGTTGCAGCAGACCAGGGAGCTGCCCGACACCGACGCGGTGCGGGGCATGCTGCGCCGGGTGCGGTGGTTCGTCGAGGTGGACGGGGAGCAGTTTCCCCAGCCGCGGCGGTCACGCTACAAGATCCCGCGCACGCGTTCCCAAAAGAAGCATTCGAGAGGTAGGTAACGGTGCATCTGCACGACCTGCATTCGCCCGCGGGGGCGCGCAGCAAGAGGACCCGTGTCGGGCGCGGGACCGGGTCCGGCCGCGGCAAGACGTCGGGGCGCGGACAGAAGGGTCAGGGTGCTCGCGGCTCGGGGTGGAGGATCGGCTTCGAGGGCGGTCAGATGCCGCTCGCGCAGCGTCTGCCCAAGCTGCCCGGGTTCACCAACCACTGGGGGACCGTGTACGCGGCCGTCAACCTGTCGAAGCTGAACCGCTTCGAGGACGGCCAGGAGGTGGGTCCGGAGGCGTTCTGGGCGCTCGGCCTCGCGGACTCCGGAGTCCCGGTCAAGATCCTGGGCGCCGGCCATCTCCAGCGGAAGCTGACGGTGGTCGCCCACGCGGCCAGTGAGTCCGCACGCGCGGCGATCGAGAAGAAGGGTGGCACGCTCCGCCTCCTCAGGGATGAGCCCGCGGCTGAGTCCACCTCACCCTCGCCCGAGGAGTGAGGCGTCTACGGGGGCCGTTTGCCGGCAAGCGGCCCGCTCCGGCACCCGATTCGCGAACCTTTCCGGCAAAGAGCCGAGGTTCGTCATAGGCTGATGAGCCGGTGCTGACCGCGATCCTCAACGCGTTCCGCCTGCCGGAGCTGCGCAACAAGCTGTTGATCACCCTGACGCTGCTGGGTGTCTACCGCCTCTTCGCCGAGGTGTCGATCCCGGGCGCCAACCAGGCGGCGCTCAACAACCTCTTCGCGGGCCAGCAGCTGATCGGTTTGCTCAACCTGTTCAGCGGTGGGGGACTGGCCAGCTTCTCGATCGTGGCGCTGGGCATCAATCCCTACATCAACGCCTCGATCATCATGCAGCTGATGACGGTGGTGTCCCCCCGCATCAAGGACATCTCCAAGGAAGGGGATCAGGGGCGGCGCCGCATCACCCGCTGGACCCGCTACCTGACGGTGGCGTTGGCGTTCGGCCAGGGCTACGGGATCACGGTGCTGTTCCAGAACACCAACCCCGCCATCCTGCCCTCCGACATGAGCTGGTTCCAGCGCATCGCGATCATGATCGTGATGACCGGCGGCACCGTCCTCGCCATGTGGATCGGTGAACTGATCTCCGAGCACGGCATCGGCAACGGTATCTCGCTGATCATCTTCGCCGGCATCCTGGCCCGGGTCCCGACCACCGTGCAGGGACTCATCCAGGGGACCGGCAACGGCGGCCTGGTCGGGTACCTGCCGCTGCTCGCGATGGCGGCGGTGGCCGTGCTCGCGGTGGCGGCCGTGATCGAGGTCCAGCAGGCGACACGCAAGATCCCGATCCAATCGGCTCAACGTCTCTCCGGGGGCCGCACGGTCCAGGGACGGCAGTCGAACCTGCCGCTCAAGGTCAACACGGCGGGCGTGATTCCCATCATCTTCGCGATCTCGGTGCTCGAGTTCCCCACCATCATCGCCAGCTACCTGCAGGGCGCCCCCCACAGCACCTGGTACTACCAGGCCGCGAACTGGATCACCCAGAACTTCCAGCCCACCGGCGCCAACACCCCGGTGGTGATCGGCTACAACGTGCTCGAGTTCCTGCTCATCTTCGGGTTCACGTACTTCTACACGGCCGTCACGTACGACGTGAACGACGTCTCCGACAACCTTCGGCGGCTCTCGAGTTTCATCCCCGGCATCCGCCCCGGGCGTCCCACCGCCGAGTACCTGGGCCGGGTCCTCAATCGCATCACCTTCGCGGGCGGCATCTTCCTGGGCTGCATCACGGTGCTGCTCCCGTTCATCACCGCCAAGGTGACCTCGATCCCGCAGTCGTCGACCACGCTGGGCGGGACGGCGATCCTGATCGTGGTCGGCGTCGCGCTGGACACCATGCGACAGCTCGAGACCCAGCTGGTGATGCGCCAGTACCGCGGCTTCATCAGGTGAAAGCCGGTGGTGAGGGGACATTGCCAGCAGTGCAACGTCATTCGCAGCTGGATGACGTTACATCGCTAGCATTGTGCGGTTCTCGGGGCGGGCGGTGAGCCGGGACTGGATGCTCTATGGGGCCCCGGGCAGTGGCAAGGGGACCCAAGCCGAGATCCTGTGTGAGCGGTTCGGCATCCCGCACATCGCCACCGGCGACATCCTGCGCGCGGAGGTGCGGAGCGGCTCCCAACTGGGCAAGCGAGCCAAAGCGATCATGGACACTGGAGCCCTGGTGCCGGACGAGGTGGTGATCGACATCGTGCGGGCGCGCCTGCAGCGGCCTGACTGCGCAGAGGGCTTCATCCTCGACGGCTTTCCGCGGACACTCGCGCAAGCAGAGGGTCTGGACCGGGTGCTGCGGGACCTGGGCTCCTCGATCGACCGGATCATCTATCTGCGCGTTGACCAGGACGAGCTGGTGGCCCGCCTCGCCGACCGCTGGATCTGCCCCACCTGCGGGCGCACCTACTCGCTGCGCGAGAACCCACCCGGCTCTCTCGGGGGTCCCCGCGAAACGGAGCTTGCGGAGTTTCGTGGGGCAAAGGGCTTGACCTGCGCCGACGACGGGATCAAGCTGATCCAGCGGGACGACGACAAGCCGGAGGCGGTCCGAAAGCGCATCCAGGTGTACGAGCAGGAAACGCTCCCGGTCCTCGACCACTACCGTTCGACCGGGCTGGTCCGGGAGGTCGACGGCAAGGGTGAGGTCCCGGAGGTCACCGAACGCGTGCTGGACGCGCTCGGCGAGACCGGGCAGACCGCCGCGTGACTGCGCGCACGACGTACCCGAGAGCCGGCATTCGGGGCTTACGGCGCAACCCCGGCGGCCCGAGTGCCGGCATCGGGGAGAGGTGTTGGTGTGATCGTCCGCAAGACGCCGTACGAGATCTCCCTGATGCGACGCGCGGGAGACCGGCTGGCACGAGTCACCGAGCAGCTCCAGGCGGCCTGCGTGGCCGGGACCACGGCCGACGAGCTGGACCAGCTGGCCGACCGCTTGATCCGGGACTGGGGGGCGCGCCCGGGGTTTCTCGGCTACGGCGGCTACAAGAAGTCGATCTGCGTCTCCATCAACGAAGTCGCGGTCCACGGAATCCCTTCCAAGCGGAAGATCAAGGACGGCGACCTGGTCTCGCTCGACCTGGGGTTGGTGCTGGACGGATTCTGGGCCGACATGGGGTGCACGATCCTGGTCGGCGACGTCTCACCGGAGGCGGCGCGGCTGAAGCGCGTAACCGACGAGTGCCTGGACGAGGCGATCGCAGCGGCCCGGCCCGGAGGCCGCCTGGGGGACATCGGCAACGCGGTGCAGCGTCACGCGGAGGCGGCCGGCTTCTCGGTCATCCGCCAGTTCGTCGGGCATGGCATCGGTCGCGAGATGCATGAAGACCCCCAGGTTCCGAACGTCGGCGTACCGGGGACGGGCCCGGAGCTGAAGCCGGGGACGACGCTGGCGATCGAACCCATGATCAACCAGGGCGGACCGGACGTGATCACGGCCGACGACGGCTGGACCGTGTCGACGGCCGACGGCAAGCTGTCCTCGTACAAAGAGCACACGGTCGCCATCACCGCGGATGGACCGGTGATCCTGACCGTCCCTGACACCATCCAAGACTGAGCAGACGCAGGTTCGTCAGAGTTCAGGCGCGCTGCGATACAATGGACGTTCGTGCCCCCGCACCGTGAGGTCGCGCGTGGCCGCATTGTCGAACCTCTGCCCGAAGGAATGTTCCGGGTCGAGATCGAGAACGGCCGCCGGGTCCTGGCGCATGTCGCGGACCGGCTCGCAATGCACTACGCACGACTGGTCGCGGGCGACGAGGTCGAGGTGGAGCTGGCTGAGCGGGATCGGTCCCGGGGGCGGATTCGGAAGCGATTGTAGAGGGTCTGGTTGCGGGCCCCTGCGACTGGGAAATACAGAACTGATGAAAGTCCGTCCGTCCGTCAAGAAGATGTGCCCGAACTGCAAAGTGATTCGGCGTGAAGGAGTCGTGCGCGTCCTGTGCACGAACCCGAAGCACAAGCAGCGGCAGGGCTAGGAGAAGGAAAAGGCCGATGGCACGACTGGCCGGGGTCGACATCCCCAACGACAAGCGCGTCGTGATCTCGCTCACCTACATCCACGGCATCGGGAGGACGACCGCCCAGCGGCTCCTGAGGATGGCCAACATCAACGTGGACACCCGGGTCCGCGAGCTGGGTGACGAGGAACTGGGCCGTCTCCGGCAGGTCATCGACCGTCTCTCCACGGACAAGGACATCCTGATCGAGGGCGACCTCCGCCGTGAGGTCGCGATGAACATCAAGCGGCTGACCGAGATCGGCTGCTATCGAGGTATGCGGCACCGGCGCGGACTCCCCGTGCACGGGCAGCGCACCCGCACCAACGCCCGTCAGCGCCGCGGTCCCCGCCGTGTGGTGGCCCGGGCGCGCAAGAAGGGCAAGTAGGACGGGCAAGTAAGCACATGGCCAAGCAGAAGAAGAAGGTCGTCCGCACCCGGCGCCGCGAGCGCAAGAACGTGGCGGTCGGGCACGCGCACATTCAGAGCACGTTCAACAACACGATCATCTCGATCTCCGACGTGCAGGGGAACGTCATCTCCTGGGGCAGCTCGGGGGCGCAGGGCTTCAAGGGCAGCCGCAAGTCGACGCCCTACGCGGCGCAGGTGACGGCGGAGAACGCCGCCCGTCGCGCCATGGAGCATGGCATGCGTTCGATCGAGGTCTTCGTGCGCGGTCCCGGCGCGGGCCGTGAGGCGGCGATCCGGGCGCTCCAGGCTGCCGGCCTGGAGGTCTCGGCGATCACCGACACCACCCCGATTCCCCACAACGGCTGCCGGCCGCCCAAGCGGCGGCGCGTCTGAGCCGCCAGGCACGTATTCAGTAGACGGAGGAACGCTTCCACAAAGTGGCGAATTACCACGGCCCGGTGTGCCGATACTGCAGGCGGGAGGGCGCCAAGCTCTACCTCAAGGGTGAGCGGTGCTACACCCCGAAATGCGCGATCGAGCGGCGTGCGGTGCCGCCGGGCGCGCACGGCCAGGCACGCCGCCGGAAGGTGTCGGACTATGGAGTCCAGCTGCGCGCCAAGCAGAAGGCGCGCCGCACCTACGGTCTCCTCGAGAAGCAGTTCCGCAACTACTACGACGAGGCGGTACGTCAGGAGGGGGTCACCGGCCTCAATCTGCTCCGCCATCTCGAGCTGCGCCTCGACAACGTGGTCTACCGCCTCGGGCTCGGCTCGTCGCGGCGTCAGGCCCGGCAGCTCGTCACGCACCGCCATTTTGAGGTCAACGGGCGCACCGTCAACATCCCGTCCTACCAAGTGAAGCCGGGGGATGAGATCAAGGTGCGACATCAGAACAACGCGATCGAGGCCGCCCTCGAGGCGTCTCGCGTGCGCACGACACCTTCCTGGCTGGCCTTCAACGAAGAGGACAAGACCGGCAAGGTGCTCAGCCTTCCAGATCGCCAGGAGATGGAAGGCGGCGTCGAGGAGCACCTCATCGTCGAGTTCTACTCCAGGTAAAGGAGGAGCTCAGCAGAAGTGATCGCAGAAAGTCAAATGGCCGCCCAGCCCGGGGTCACCAAGGTCGAGGGCGACGACACCTACGGCAAGTTCGAGATCGAGCCGCTGGAGCCGGGTTTCGGCACCACGCTCGGCAACACGCTGCGGCGGGTGCTGCTCAGCTCGCTGTGGGGGGCCGCCGTCACCTCGATCCAGATCGAGGGCGTGGCCCACGAGTTCATGTCGATACCGCATGTCAAGGAGGACGTGACCGAGATCATCCTCAACCTGAAGCAGCTCAACGTGAAGAGCTACTCCGAGGATCCGATCGCGCTCTCCCTCGACGTGCAGGGGCCGGCCGAGGTGCACGCCTCGGACATCCAGACTCCCAGCGACGTCGAGGTCGTCAATCCCGAGCTCTACCTCTGCACGCTCGCCGAGGGGGGCGCGCTGCGGATGGAGCTGACCGTCGAGCGGGGCAAGGGGTATGTGGCCGCCGACCGCAACAAGCGGGAAGGTCAGCCGATCGGCGTCATTCCCATCGACTCCATCTTTTCGCCGGTCCAGAAGGCCAACTTCCTGGTCGAGAAGACCCGCGTCGGCCAGTCCACCGACTACGACCGGCTGCTGCTCGAGATCTGGACCGACGGCACCGTGACCGCCGAGGAGGCGGTGAGCGCGGCGGCGCAGCTCTTCACCGAGCACCTGCAGCTGTTCGCCCGCTTCGGGGACTCCATCCAGGAGCACCAGGAGGCGGCGGACGCCGAGCAGAGCGGCGGCGGCCGGGTAGGCGAGATCCCGGTCGAGGAGCTGGAGCTCTCGGTGCGCGCCTACAACTGCCTCAAGGCCAACGACATCACCGGCATCCGGCAGCTGCTCTCCAAGAAGGAGGACGAGCTGCTCAGCCTCCGCAACTTCGGCCGCAAGTCGCTCGACGAGATCAAGGAGAAGCTGGTCGAGAAGGGCTTCGTGCCGGCCGACCAGATGGACACGATCTTCCAGTAATGCGCCACCAGAAGAGCGGCCGCAAGTTCAGCCGCGACACCAACGCACGCAAGGCCTTGATGCGCAACCTGTGCACCGATTTTTTGGAGCACGGCCGCATCACGACCACCGAGGCCAAGGCCAAGGAGCTGCGCCGGCACGTCGAGCGACTGATCACGATCGCCAAGGACGACGATCTGGCCGCTCGGCGGCGGGTGGCGAAGGACATCAGCAAGCCGGAGGTGGAGGAGCGCCTCTTCCGCAACCTGGTGCCGCGGATGCAGCACCGCCCGGGCGGCTATACCCGCATCATCAAGAAGGGGCCCCGGCTGGGCGACGCCGCGCCCATGGTCGTGATCGAGCTGGTGGATTGACGAGATGACCCAGAAGTTCAAGACCTGGACGCCCAAGCAGGCGGACCTGGAGCATGCTGACTGGTACCTGGTGGACGCCACCGGCCTCACCCTGGGGCGGCTGGCGAGCAACGTCGCCAAAGTGCTGAAGGGCAAGCACAAGCCGACCTACGCGCCACACGTCAACACCGGCGACCACGTCATCGTCATCAACGCCCAGCGGGTGCAGGTGACGGGCTCCAAGCTGGACGACAAGCAGTACACGCGCTACACCGGGTACCCCGGTGGCCTGCGCTCGCGGTCGCTGCGCAGGCAGTGGGAGCTGGATCCCGCCGTGCCGGTGCGGGAGGCGGTGCGAGGAATGCTTCCGCGCAACACCCTCGGCCACGACCAGCTGAACCGGCTCCGCGTCTATGCCGGCGCCGAGCACGGCCACCAGGCGCAGCAGCCCAGGACCATCACCTTCAACGAGCGGGGAGACATCGAGCGTGCCTGACCAGCAGATCCTGTCCCGCGGCGTGGGCCGGCGCAAGACGGCGGTCGCCCGCGTCCGCCTGCTGCCCGGTGAGGGCCGCATCCTCATCAACGAGAAGGCGGCGCTCGATTACCTGGGCCAGCGCCGGCTGGAGCAGGAGGTCATGCGCCCTCTGCGCCTCTCGGACAGCCTCCGCCGCTTCGACATCTCGGTCAAGGTGGAGGGTGGCGGCGTTCACGGCCAGGCGGGCGCCATCGCGCACGGGATCTCGCGTGCACTGTGCGAGCTGGATCCCGAGCTGCGTGGCGCGCTCAAGCCGGAGGGCCTGCTCCGTCGCGACTCCCGCATGAAGGAGCGCAAGAAGTACGGCCTCAAGCGCGCGCGCAAAGCGCCCCAGTACACCAAGCGGTAGCACTCAGATCCCCACTTTCACGTGAAAGTGGGCCCATGGAGTGCGCCATAGCACCACTTTCACGCGAAAGCGGTGTTCAGCGGGCGTAGGGGGGCGCGCTGCGGTGGTGGTGAAGCTGGTGCTGGAGTACGACGGCACCGACTTCGCGGGTTGGCAAGTGCAGCGAGGGAGGCGCCGGCGGACGGTGCAGGGGGAGTTGGACGCCGCGCTGCGCCGGCTGCCGGGGACCTGGGGCGAGGTGCAGGGCGCGGGACGTACGGACGCCGGGGCACACGCCGAGGGACAGGTCGCCAGCGTGCGCTATGAGGGGCGGCTGCCGCTGAGTCGTCTGCGAGCCGCCATCAACGCTCACCTGCCGGAGGACGTGGTGGTGCTGGAGGTGCGCGAGGCCTCGCCCGGATTCCACGCACGCTACTCGGCGGTCGCGCGCCACTACCGGTACCGCTACCTCGACCGAGCGGTGCGACCGGTGCTGAGCCGTGGGCGCTGCTGGTGGGTGCGCGGCCCTCTCGATGACACCGCACTGAGGCAAGCGGTGCCGTTGCTGGTGGGACGGCACGACTGGACCACCTTGTGCGCGGCCACGGTGGCGCCGGAGGACCGGGTTCGGGAGCTGTTCAGCGCCCGGGTGGAGCGGCACGGTGACTCCGTGGACTTGCATCTGGTCGGGCAGGGGTTCGTCCGCGGGCTGGTGCGAGGCATCGCGGGCGCCCTGGTGGAGGTCGGCCAGGGCAAGCACGACCCCGACTGGCTGGAACGGATTCTCGCCGCCCGTGACCGCCGTCTCGCCCCGCGCGTCGCACCTGCACAGGGCCTCACCCTGGTCGGGGTCGAGTACCCGGCGGAAGCCTCCGGCCGGGAAGAGGGGAGAGGGGTACGCTGAGATGAGCGTGGTCTTCTCCCGCTCCCCTCGATCCATGTTGCTGGTCGCGCTCTGGCTGGTGGTCGGCGCTCTGGGGGTGGGAGGGCTGGGAGTCGTGCTCCTCGTGCTGGGTCAGCCGGAGGGCATGCTCCTCGTCATCCTCTCCCTGCTGCCCCTGCCTCTCGCGGTGCATGAGTGTGTCCGGGCGCGGCATCTCGCGGCCTACCGGCTCGGCCTCTTCCGCGACCGTCTGGTCTTGCTCGCCGGAGACGAGAGCCAGGTCCCATGGAAGGACATCGAGACGGCGACACTGGGGGACACCAGCGAGTGGGCGACGCTGGCCTGGCCGAAGGTGCAGCTCACCGGCCGCCTCACGGTGCGACGCGCCGACGGAACCACCTTGCACTTCCGCCCCGTCGAGGTGGGGCTGGCCCCGGTGGCCTGCCGCGACCTGGTGCTCCAGCTGCGCGACCAGGAGTCATTCCGCCTGCGCCTCCCCACCTACGATCCGGCGATTCCCCTGGCCCGGCATCCGGCCCGGTCCGGAGAACAGCTCCAGCCGCTGCTCTGAGCCGTCAGATGGCCGAGAGGTCGGATTTCCCGATGTGACCCTGCAGATTCGGACTTGAACTTGTAAGGTCAGGGCAGAAGTGTGAGGGCGACCCGTGTACGTTCCAGCGACGCCTCGCAACAACCCGATGAAAGGGAACCGGCGATGACGCGGGAGTTAAGAGCCGCCTCCGGACCCGCGCCATGGAAACGATAGGGGTCTTCTTTCACCAGGGGTTGGTGATCCTCCAGCAGGTGGGCTGGGTCGAGATCATCGACGTCGTCGTCGTCGCCTTCATCCTCTACCAGCTGCTCCGGCTGGTTCGGGGCACGCAGGCGGCGCAGCTGGTGATCGGGATCATCGTCCTCGTCGTCCTCGGCTTGATCGCGGTCAACCTGCACCTGATCCTGCTCAGCTGGATCGTGCAGAACGCCGCGCCGGTCATCTTCATCGCCATCGTGGTGCTCTTCCAGCCCGAGCTCCGCAAGGCACTGGACCAGATCGGGCGCGTCGGCCGCCACCCGCTCGGCGCCTACACGTCGCTCAACCGGCAGCTGCTGAACCGTGCCATCGCCGACATGGTGCGCGCCGCCGAACGCATGTCGGCGCGCAAGACCGGCGCGCTCGTAGCCTTCGAGCGTGAGGTCGGTCTCGAGGACTACGCCGACACCGGGGTCCGCCTCAACTCCGAATTCTCCGCGGAACTTGTGCAGACCATCTTTTTCCCCAATTCGCCACTCCATGACGGCGCGGTGATCGTGCGCGGGACCACGGTCCTGGCCGCCGGCTGTCTGCTGCCGCTGCCCGACGAGGGATCGGTGCGCGAGCGTCTGGGCACACGGCACCGCGCCGCGATCGGTCTCTCCCTGGTCAGCGATGCGCTGCTGGTCGTGGTCTCCGAGGAGACCGGCTCCATCTCGGTGGTCGAGAACGGAGCCATCACCCGCCATCTGGACGGCGAGACGCTGCGCCGCCGCCTCAGCTCCGGCCTCGAGCCCGCCCGCCCGCAAGGTGGCTGGCGATCGCTCGGCGGAGGAAGACTGTTCCGAAGTGGTAGTGCGCTGGCTCGTCGGTAACTGGCAGCTCAAGCTGGTCTCGATCGCGCTCACCGTCGCGCTGCTGACGGCGGTCGCGTTCACCCAGAACCCGCCGACCACGGCGGTGGTCGACCTGCACATCGCCTACCCGACGCCACCCGGACAGCTGGTCCTGGTCAACCCGCCCACCACCGTCCAGGTGCGCGTGGTCGGACTGTCCGACAGCGTGAGTCAGTTCCGGCGCACGTTCGCCAGCAGCGCCGGCGCCCGGGTCGACCTGGCCGGGTTGCAGGAGGGAGCCGGCCAGGCGGCGATGGCGCAGATCACGGCGAGTGCGGACGGCGTCAGCGTGAGCCCCTCGACGACGCAGATCCACCTCGACCTCGAGACCATGGAGACCGTCCATTTGCCAATCCAGGTGCGGGTCAGCAACCTCAACTCGGCCGCCGGGATCTCGGTGGTGGAGAGCGGGACCTATGCCACCTGCGGCAACGACACGGTGGCCTGCGAGGTCACCGTCCATGCCCCCACCTCGCTGGTGAGCGGGCTGCAGGCGTACCTGAATTACGTGGATCCACAGCCCAATCAGGCGGGGCTGGAACGCGTCCCCAGCCTGCCGGTGCGGTTCGAGCGCCACGGCAAGTCGATCGACCTCAGCGGCAACGATCCGCTGGTGATCCCGAACCTGATCTCGGTGCAGCCGACGACGGCGACCGCCCGCGTGGAGACCCAGGGAGGGACGCTCACCAGCACGTTTGCGGTCTTCGCCAGGACCACCGGGACCCCTGCCTGCGGCTACCAGGTTGAGAGCCTTTCCTACTCGCCGTCGACGGTAACGGTGACCGGCCCCACGCAGACGCTGGCCGGCCTGCAGCAGATCCAGCTCTCGTCCGTCGACGTGTCCGGGCTCAGCGGCGGCGAGACCGTGACGCGATCGCTGGGGCTTCCCTCCGGTGTGCAGGCCGCCTCCGGCACACCGACGCAGGTCACGGTGAGCGTGACGATCGGACAGGCATTCGCCTGCACGCCGGCCACCGGCAACGGTGGTACACCACAGCCCAGTCCACAGCCCACGCCCGCCCAGAGTCCATCGCCGTCGCCTACAGCGAGCCCGACCGGCGGGTAACCTTTCGAGGGGATCCCAACGTTCTAGCTACCGTTCCCCCAGTTCGGTCGAAGGAGGTGCCATGTGCGGGATCATCGGTTACCTCGGTGAGCGCGACGCCGCGCCGATCCTGCTCGAGAGCCTCCAGCGTTTGGAGTATCGCGGCTACGACTCCGCCGGGGTGGCGGTGCTCGACGAGCGCCGCGACACCACCACCGTCACCAAAACCGACGCCCGGGTCGAGCAGCTGATCGCCAAGGTCGGCCGGCCGATGCCGACCGGTCATCTCGGTGTGGGTCACACGCGGTGGGCCACCCACGGCCGCCCCACGCTCGTGAACGCCCACCCCCACGTCGACTGCAGCGGCCGGGTCGCGGTGGTGCACAACGGCATCATCGAGAACTTCGCCGAGCTCAAGTCGGAGCTGGTCGCCGCCGGGCACCGGTTCCGGTCGGGCACCGACACCGAGGTGGTGCCGCACCTGGTCGAGCAGTACTACCGGGGCGACCTGGTCCGCGCCGTGCGCCGTGCCCTGCTCCGCCTGGAGGGTGCGTTCGCCCTGGTGTTGTTCTCCACCGACGACCCGGAGCTCCTGCTCGGCGCGCGTCGAAACGCGCCCCTGGTGGTGGGACTCGGCGAGGGCGAGCAGTTCGTCGCCTCCGACATCACGGCGCTGGTGCCATACACCCGCCGCATGCTGGTCCTGGGCGAGGGCGAGATGGCGGCGCTGACGCCGCTGGGGGCGACGGTGACCACGTTCGACGGCCATCCGGTGGACCGCCGCCTGGTTCATGTCGATTGGGACGTCACCCAGGCCGAGAAGGGCGGGTACGCCCACTTCATGCGCAAGGAGATCGCCGAAGCCCCGGACGCGATCGCAAACGCCCAGCGGGGTCGCTTGGACCGGCAGGGCGTCGTGCACTTCACCGACTGGGAGCTTGCCGACGAACGGCTCTGCGAGGTCCGTGACGTGCGGCTGCTGGGCATGGGGACGTCGCTCCACGCGGCTATGATCGGAGAGCGGCTGATCGAGGACTGGGCCGGCATCCCGGCCCGCGCCGACGACTCCTCCGAGTTCCGCTACCGGCGCCCGACCCTCGACGCACGCGGCCTCGCGGTCGTCATCACGCAGTCGGGCGAGACCGCCGACACCATCGCCGGGATGCGCCAGGCGGCGGCTCTCGGGGCGGCCACGGTGGCCATCACGAACGTGGTCGGCTCGACGGCGGCCCGCGAGGCCGAGGGGGCGATCTACCTCAACGCGGGCCCCGAGATCGGCGTCTGCTCCACCAAGACCTTTGTGGCGCACGTGGTCAGCCTCTCGCTCCTCGCGTTGCGTCTGGCCGCCGTCCAGGGACGGCTCGATCCCGAACGGCGGGAGGAAGTCTCGGCGGAGCTCCGCGAGCTGCCGGCGCAGGCGCACCAGGTGCTGGACCTGGAACCTCAGATTGCCGGCCTGGCCGGAAAGTACGCGGAGTACCGGAACTTCCTGTACTTCGGTCGCGGGCTGGGCCACGCGGTCGCCCTGGAGGGCGCGCTCAAGCTGAAGGAGATCAGCTACGTGCACGCTGAAGGGGTCTCCGGAGGGGATCTCAAACACGGACCGATCGCGCTCCTCGACCGGACCTTCCCGGTGGTCGCCATCTGCACGCGGAGCCCGACCGTCGAGAAGATGGCGAGCAACGTGCAGGAGGTGGCGGCTCGTGAGGCCCCCGTCCTGGCCCTGGTCAGCGAGGGTGACCAGAGCCTGGCGGGAGTCGCCGAGGACCTGCTGACGCTGCCCCGAAGCGGCGACCTGGGGAGTGCGGTGCTCGCCAGCGTGGCCCTGCAGCTGTTCGCCTACCACTTGGCGGTGCTGCTGGACCGGGACGTGGATCGCCCGCGGAACCTCGCCAAGAGCGTCACCGTCGAGTAACCGGGACAAGTGAGCGTCCCCGACGGCGAGCGCACCCGGTATCAATACCGACATGGGAACTTGGGACGCGCCCCCCACGCAGGGCCCCTTCCGCTTTGGGATGGCCGGGACCGGACAGTCCGCGTCGGTCGTGGCCCGGATCGTGGCCTTCGTCATCGACTGGCTGATCCAGACGGTCGCGATCGCCGTGATCTCATTCGTGTTCGGGCTTCTTCACGTGACCGGCTTCGGGTGGCTTCTGAGCGCGGCCGTCTCGCTCGCCTACTGGACCTACTTCTGGGGGTCGACCGGCCAGACGCCGGGGTACCGCGTGATGCGGATCCGTGCCGTCACGCTTGCCGGGGAGCCGCTCGGATACGGCTACGCGTTTCTGCGCGGCCTGCTCATCAACTTTTCCTTCGCCATCTGCTTGCTGCCCGCGATCGTGAGCCTGGTCATGATGGCGGCCACCGAGAAGCACCAGGCGCTCCACGATCTGATCCTCGGCACCACCGTGGTGAACGCGTAAGGAGGTCAGGCCCGGGGGAGGCTCTGGCCTGATGGAGGCCGTCGCCGTCCCGCTGCGCATCGGGGTCGACGTGTGTCCGGTGGAGCGTATCGCCCAGGCCGTGGAACGGGGCGGAGACCGCCTTCTGGAAAAGATCTACACGGCCGCCGAGCTCGAGTACTGCGCGGGTCGCCCCGAGCGCCTGGCGGGACGCTGGGCGGCGAAAGAGGCCGTGCTCAAGTGCCTCGACGGCAACGTGGCCAGTCTGGCCAAGCGTGAGATCGAGATCCTTCCCAACCCGCAGGGAGCGCCCGTGGTCCGGCTGGCCGGCGAGGGCGCACCCTGGCAGGTCGAGGTCACGATCACCCACGACGCCGGGCTCGCGATCGGCTCGGCGATCCTGGTCGGCCCCGCGGCACCTCGCTTCCTGGAGCGGCCCGCGGGCTTCGCGCTCCCGGCGCGCCCCGAGGACGGCCACAAGGGCACCTTCGGCCTGGTCACGGTCGTCGCCGGAAGCTATGGCTTCACGGGCGCCGCCTATCTGTGCGCCACCGCCGCGGCCAGGATCGGCGCCGGGACGGTCCGCCTCAATGTGGCCCGGACCGTGTACCCGATCCTGGCCGTCAAGTGCACCGAGGTGATGGCGGCGCCGATCGACGAGGCGGCGCCCGGGGTGCTGGGCGGGCAGGCGGCGACGCAGGAGCTCATCGAGCTGATCGCCCAGGCCAAGGTCGCGCTGATCGGCCCGGGCCTGGGCCAGGACCCTCGTACCCAGGTGCTGGTGGAGCACCTGGTGGAGGCAGCGGTTCGTGCGGCGGTCATCGATGCCGACGGCCTCAACGCCCTGGCTGCCGATCGGTCCCGTCTCCGGCACCTGCGGGAGGAGCACGTCATCACCCCGCATCCAGGGGAAATGGGACGGCTCCTGGACCAGCCGATCTCCGAAGTCCAACGCGACCGTGTCGAGACCGCCCGCCGCGCGGCCGGGTCCTGGGGCTGCGTGGTGGTGCTGAAAGGCGCTCACACGGTGGTGGCGGCGCCCGACGGGCGGGTCTCGGTCGACCCCCACGCGGTATCCGCTCTGGGTACCGGAGGGAGCGGCGACGTGCTTGGGGGCCTGGTCGCCGGGCTGCAGAGTCAGGGAGCCCCGTCGTTCGAGGCGGCCGTGTCTGGTGTGTACGTGCATGCGGCGGCAGGACGCCGGCTGGCCGCCCGGCAGGGCACGCTGCTCGCCTCCGACCTGCTGGGTGAGGCGCCGATCGTGGCCCACCTGCTGCGCGACCGGACGCTCTCGTGACCTTGCACCCGGCCCGGTGGGCGGAAATCGACCTGGGGCTGCTGAAGTCCAACATCCAGCACCTGCGGGACCGGCTTCCAGGGCGGACCCAGGTGATCGCGGTGGTGAAAGCCAACGCGTATTCGCACGGGGCGCGTGAGGTGTCGAGGGCCGCGTTGGAGGCGGGCGCCACCATGCTGGCGGTCTCGACCCCGGCGGAGGCGGTCGAGTTGTGCGGGATCTGCCCTCCGGGCCAGATCCTGGCGCTCGGCGGCCTGGCGCCGCAGGTGGTTCAAGAGGCGGTCGACGCCGGATGTGCCCTGGTTTGCTCGTCCATCGAGCTGGCGGACGCGATCGCGGCGGCGGTTCCGGCCGGGGAGCGGCGTGACGTCCACCTGAAGATCGACACCGGCATGCACCGACTGGGGTGTCATCCCCGCGACGCCCCCGCGCTGGCCGCGCACATCGCGGCCTCCGACCGGCTCCGCCTGGCCGGGACCATGACGCACTTCGCCAGCTCCGAGGCGTCCGAGAGCATGACCCGGGAGCAGTTCCGGCGGTTCAGGGTCGCGCTGGACAAGTTCGAGGTGCCTCCGGGGTTGCGGCACGTCGCGAACACGCAGGCCGCGCTGCGCTACCCCGAGCTGGCCCTCGACGCCGTCCGCTTCGGGATCGGGATGTACGGGTGCGAGTGGTCCGAGTTGGGCCCCGTGCTCAGCCTCCATGCGCTGGTCACGCACGTGCTCGATGTGATCCCGGGGGGCCGCGTGGGCTACAACGGGATCTGGACGGCGCCGCGCCCGAGCCGGGTGGCGACGGTCTCGATCGGGTACGCGGACGGCATCCTGCGGGCCCGCTCGTCGCGAGGGGCGGCGGTGGTGCGTGGGGAGCGGGCACCCTTCGTGGGACGCGTGAGCATGGACATGCTGGCGCTGGACGTGACGGACATCGAGGGGGTGGTACCGGGTGACATCGCTACCCTGATCGGCCAGGGCATCACCGCGGAGGAGGTCGCCCAGTGGTCCGGCACCTCCTCCTACGAGGTCTTGCTCGCCATCGGTGCACGGGTGAAGAGGGTGTACAAGGAATCGGAGGTGGGGTAGTTGGGCCTCGCCACGCTGGGACTCCCCACGACTTCGCGCTGACGCGCGACCAACGGCCGAGCACCGGATGGTGCCGGTTGTGTGGTTGCGACTTGTTTTTCTTGGGTGCGCTGCGCCCCCCAAAGCCCCCCTGCCGGCGCTAGCCGGCGTTTCCCTGCCGGGCCCGCAGTGGGGGTCCTCTTGTGGAGTTGTACTGGGGCTCGCTTCGGGCTGGCGCCCGAGCTGCGCCCGCTTGTGCGTGTCCACACGGTTCCTACGAGAGCTCAACTGTGGGCCGCGTGAGGCGACGGGTGCTGCGTGCGGGTGAAGTGGGGTGAGATAGGGGGACATTGCCGGCGTTTGCGACGTCATGCGGGGTCGGATGCCGTTGCAGTGCCGGCAATGTCCAGCTACGCCGGGGAATAGGGGAGTGTGCGCCCGGGATTCACCTGGGTGCATGTCTACACTGGTCGCCGTGGCAGAGAAGCCGGGGCAGGCCGCGTTCGCCGAGGAGGCCATCACTCATCTCGATGTCCTCTACCGGGGTGCGCTGCGCCTGACGCGAGACCCCGCCAAGGCCGAGGACCTGGTGCAGGACACGTATGTCCGTGCCCTCCGGTACCAGGAGAGTTACCGGCCGGGGACGAACATGAAGGCCTGGCTCTTCGCCATCATGCGCAACCTCTTCTGGGACCGGTTCAAGGGCGGTCGTCCGGAGAGCCTTTCGCTGGACGGCGACGGTGAGCACGCCCTTTACGAGTTGGTCGAGGACGCCGGGGAGGGACCCGAGACCGTAGCGCTGGACCAGATCGCCCGCGACGAGGTGGTCCAGGCGGTGGAGTCGTTGCCCGAGATCCACCGCGAAGTGGTGCTCCTGGTCGACGTGGAAGGCTTCCCGTACAAAGAGACGGCTGAGATCCTCGGCGTTCCGATCGGCACCGTGATGTCACGGCTCCACCGCGCACGCTCCCAGCTGCAAAAGGCGCTGGCTCCCTACGCACGCGAGTCCGGGATCATCCAAGGGGAGTCAGCATGAATTGTGACGACTGTATCGAGCGACTGGATCCGTACGTCGACCGTGAGTTGACGGACGCGGAGATCGACGAGGTGCGGATGCACCTGGCCGAGTGCCCGCCCTGCGGCCACCAGGTCGAGCTCCGCAACGACTTAAAGCGCCTGGTCAAGGTGTGCCTTGAGGAGGAGCCGGGTGCCAGCCCGCAGCTCCGGCAGCGGCTCCAGCACCTCCTCGCCTGATACCGTGCCCGACCCGGCGCGACGCCGTGGCGGGACCAACCTCTCTCCCCAGGCCCGCATCCCCTGGGCCGGGGACTGGCCGGACCTTTCGCCGGTCACCATCGTCCGCCTCGAACGCTGGGTGGCGTTTCCATTGCGACCACAGGACCTGCCCCCCGCGCACCTGACGGCCGGCATTCTGGACGCCTATCCGGGCCCTTATGGCACCGGCGACACCCCCGATGCCGCCTACCTCGATCTGGCCCGCCATCTCTCCGCCGAGCCGGATCGCCGAAGATAGATGGGTGACCGGCGTCCCGACGACAAGCCTGCGGCTGCGGGAGGCGCGACTCTACGCTCTGACGCCGGATGCCGAACCCGAGCGCATCCTGGAGTTGGCCGAGGCTTGGTGCGGAGCCGGCGTTGATATCCTCCAGCTCCGCCACAAGACACTGGGCCGAGGAGCGCTGCTGCGGCTGGCCGAGCGGCTGAGGGATATCTGCCGGCGCCAGGACGTCCTGTTCATCGTCAACGACCACCTCGACATCGCGCTGCTGAGCGGGGCCGACGGTGTCCATCTGGGTGAGGACGACCTCTCGCTCGCCGACGCGGAGAAGGCGCTCCAGAACGCGGGGTCACGCCGCATCATCGTCGGTGCTTCGGCGTCCCGCACCGAGGTGGCCCGCGCCGCCGAGCGGGCCGGAGCCGACTACCTGGGTGCCGGACCCGCGTACGCGACCCCGATCAAAGCCGAAAAGGCAGCCATGGGCCCGGACGGGGTGCGCCAGATCCAGGACGCCGTATGCATCCCGGTGTTCGCGATCGGGGGTGTCGGCCCTGCCAACGTGGAAGAGCTCAGGGCGCACGGCATCGACCGCGTGTGCGTCATCCGCGCGCTCTCCGACGTGGCCGACCCGGCCGCGGAAGCCCGGCGCCTGCGGATGCTGCTGGGCTCGGGGACCGGGCCGAAAAGGCCCGACGGACTTTGAACGCCGATGCTGCGCTTCCAGGGCGTTGCCGGCTCCAGTGCTCGGTCATGAGGGGACGACCGCACTTCCTGCGCGCTTCGCCGGCGCCTTGCGGCCACACCACCTCCCACCCCACGAACCTCCGCAAGCTCCGTTCCGCGGGGACCCCGGGTGGGGCGCCCAATCTCTCGCCGGGTTTCCGGCTCGGTCCCCAGGGATGAACGAGCTCGAGCTGCTCCAGCATCTGCTGCCTCACCTGAGCCGTCGCGGCGGGGACCTACTGATCGGAGCCGGCGAGGACGACTCCGCGGCCTGGCGCGAGCCGGACGGCTACTACACCGTCGCGACCTGCGACACCGCCGTCGAGGGTATCCATTTCGACCTCCGGCGGCAGCGGCCCGAGGACGTGGGGTGGCGCGCCCTCGCCTTCGCCCTCGGTGACCTCGCGGCCAAGGGCGCGCGACCCACCTACGGCATGGTGGCGATCTCGGTGCCCGAACGGTGGGGGGTGGAGCAGATCGAGGGCGTGTACCACGGTCTTGCCGAGCTGGCGCAGCGGGTGGGCTGCCGGCTGGTGGGCGGCGACACCTCGCGCGCGCCGAACGACGCGGTGCTCACGATCGCGCTGCTCGGCGTGGCGTCGTCCCGGCCGATCCCACGCTCCTCCGCAAGAGCCGGCTGGGCGATCGGCGTCACCGGCCCCCTAGGCGGGTCCAAGCTGACCTGGGCCCGGCCCCAGCCGCGCCTCGAGCTGGGTGTCGAGCTCTGCGCGCAAGGTCTGTGCTGCGGCGACATCTCCGACGGTCTCCTGCGCGAGCTGGACAAGTTCGCGGCCACCTCCGGGGTGGGGGCGCGACTGGAGCTGGACCAAGTGCCGAGGGTCCGCGGGGTGAGCGCGCTCGACGCCATCGCGAGCGGGGAGGAGGTGGAGCTGGTCTGCGTGGGACCGCGTCTGTCCGACGAGGTCCACCGGGTGGGCGTCCTCGAGGCGGGGGGCCGGGTGGTGGTGGTGGACTCGAAGGGTGCGGAAGTGGAGCCCCCGCGGCGCGGCTGGGACCATTTCGAACCTTCCCACCAGGGCAGCCAGGAGTGACCGCCCGTTCCGAGGTTGCCCTCCGCGAGGTCATCACGGTGTCCGCGGCGGAGACCGAGGCCGCCGGCGAGCGACTGGCGCGGCGGCTGGCGGCGGGTGACGTCCTCCTGCTGGAGGGGGCGCTGGGGTCGGGGAAGACAACCTTGGTCCGCGGTCTCGCGCGTGGCCTGGGCGTCGCCGGGTATGTGGCGAGCCCGACCTTTCAGCTGGTCCGCGTCTACGAGGGCGCGGTGCCGCTCGCCCACGCCGATCTCTACCGCCTCGAAGACCCGGCGGCGGCGCTGCCGGACCTGGGCCTGGAGGACCTGCTGGACCGGGGCATTGTGGTCATCGAGTGGGGAGACCGCCTGCTCTGGCCCGGCGCGGCGCGGATCCGCCTCGAGGAGGAGGCCGAGGACCGGCGCCGGCTCCGTCTGCTGGAGGCGCCGGCGTCGTGGACCTGGTGATCGACACCTCCAGCCCTCAGACCGCCCTCGCGGTTTTGGACGCAGGCGAAGTGGTGGTGGAGCGAGTGGGAGAGCGCCTGGGCGTCGAGGCGCTGCCGGACGCGGTGGCCCGCCTGGTCGGCGAGGTGCGGCGTGTGGGCCGGGTCGCGATCACCACCGGCCCCGGGTCTTTCACGGGCCTGCGCGCCGGCGCCAGCTACGGCATCGGGCTCGCGCAGGGACTCGGCATCCAGCTGCTGGGGCTGGACACGTTCGACCTGGTCCGGGCGCTGAGCATGGTGCCGGCGAGGCCGGTGGTGGAGGCAGGTCGCGGACGGCTGTACCTCCAGACGTCCGATGGAGGGGCGGCGGTCGCCGCCGTGGACGCGGTTCCCGGCGACCTTCCCATCGTGGGATTCCTCAGCGAGCGGATCATCGAGGCCGCGCACGCGGTGGGGCTGGCGCTGGTGCCGGAGACCGCTCGGCGGGGCTTCGGGAGGGCCGCGCTTTCGGTGCTCGACCGGGCGCTTCCGCTGCCCTATGGTACGGTCAAGCTTTCGTACATCACATCGGTGGGATCGGTTCGGGACTGATGGTGCAGGTCAGGCAGCGACTGGCGATCGAACCCATGCGGGAGGGCGACGTGCCGGTCGTCCAGGAGATCGAGCGGTTCGTGTTCTCCTCCCCTTGGCCCCGCAACGCCTACTACCGCGAGCTCAGCTCCCGCAACAATTCGTACTACGTGGTGCTCCGTCGCTACCACGAGGCGGGAGATCACGAAACGGTGGGGTACGCGGGCATGTGGCGCATGCACGAAGAGGCGCACGTGACCACCATCGGGGTGCGCCACGACCTGCACCACCATGGCTACGGCCGCGTGCTGTTCGCGGGTCTCCTCCAGGCCGCCTACGAGATGGGCGCGAGATGGGTCACCCTGGAGGTGAGGGCGAGCAACGACAACGCGCAGAAGATGTACGAGGGGTTCGGTTTCAAGGTCATCGGGCGCCGCAAGGGCTACTACACCGACAACGGCGAGGACGCGCTGGTGATGTGGTCGGACTCGATCTACTCGCCGCGCTTCAGGGCTGCCTTCGAGGAGAACCTGGCCAGGGTCGACTACGACGTCCGCGGGTTGCGACGGGAGCCGCCGCCGGTTCCTCAACCTCCACAGGACCCGACAGGCTGAGCCACAGCTTCACGCTGGCCATCGAGTCCAGCTGCGACGAGAGCTCGGTTGCCATCCTCGAGGGGGATCGGGACATCCGGTCGAACGTGATCCACTCGCAGACTCGCCTGCACGCGCCGCACGGCGGGGTGCTGCCGGAGCTCGCCGCGCGTGACCACCTGGAGCGACTACCAGGGTTGGTCGAGACGGCGTTGGAAGAGGCCGGTGTGACTCCCGGGGAGATCGGGCTGGTCGCGGCCACACGCGGTCCTGGGCTGGCCGGCTGCCTGCTCTGCGGGGTGGGGCTGGGGGAGGGGTTGGCGGCCGCCTGGGACGTGGAGTTCCGGGGCGTCAACCATCTTTGGGGTCACGTGTATGCGGCGTTCCTCACCCAGCCCGGCCTGGAGCCGCCGCTGCTTGCCCTGGTCGTGAGCGGCGCGCACACGGACCTGGTCCTGATGCGGGGACATGGAGACTTCGTCGCTCTCGGCCGCACCCGCGACGACGCCGCCGGTGAGGCTTTCGACAAGGCGGCCCGGATGCTGGGCCTCGGCTATCCCGGCGGTCCCGCGCTGGAGCGCGCGGCGGGAGCGGGGGATCCCGGGCGCCACCCCCTGCCGCGGCCGCGGCTGCCGGGACTCGAGTTCTCATTCTCAGGGCTCAAGACCGCACTTCGGTACCGGCTCCGCGATCTTGGCGCGGCGACCACCGACCAGGTCCGCGCCGATCTCGCGGCCGCCTTCCAGGGTGCGGTGGTGGGTGTCCTGGCAGAGAAGCTGGATCTGGCTCTCCGCACCCACCGGGTCGCAGAGGTGGTGGTGTGCGGGGGCGTGGCGGCGAACGGCCGCCTGCGCGAAGCCACCGCACGCGTGGCCGCCTCCAGGGAAGCGAGGATCACTCTGCCGCCGCTCGTCCTCTGCACCGACAACGCCGCCATGATCGGCGCCGCGGCACAGCACACGCCCACCGGGCGGCGCGCGGTCGATCCGAGCCTCGAGTGGTGATTCACTCCACGAAACTCCGCAGGCCCCCCACCCCACGAAGCCTCGCGAGCTCGGCTTCGCGGGGACCCCGGGTCCGTTACGCCCACCCCACGAGGCTCCGCAAGCTCCGCCTCGCGGAGGCCCCGGTCAAGAGGACCCCGGGATGAGCCGCCGCTCTCCGGAGCAACGCCACCTGGGTTGGGCGCTCGTCTTCGACGGCATGGTCTTCGAGGCCGACGTGCTCCAGGCCGTCCTGGAGACGCGCGGACTGGTGGTGCAGCGCCGCGGGGGAGACGAGGGTTTTTCGCTGCCCGGCATCTCGCGGACGCGACTCTTCGTGCCCGAGGAGGACGAAGCGGCGGCGCGCGCCGTGCTCGCCGAGACGGCGGTGACGGAGGACTTAGAGGACGCGGGCCAGGGCGAGGGAGGCTGATCTGCGTGCCTCCAGGATGGTGAGACAGGGGCAGACCGGCCACCACCGGCCGGCGAACCGTGCACGCGAACACGTCCACGCGCTACACTTAGCACTCGGCGGGCCTGAGTGCTAAAGGGTCCGACCAGGTCGGTATCACCACTCTAAAGGACCGGAGGTCGAACATGGCAATTCGTCCACTCGGGGATCGGGTCGTCCTGAAACCCGTCGAGCGAGAGGAGCGGACCAAGAGCGGCATCGTGCTTCCCGACACCGCGAAGGAGAAGCCGCAGGAGGGGATCGTCGAGGAGGTCGGCTCGGGGCGGCTGCTCGACAACGGCACCACCGTGCCGCTCGAGCTCAAGAAGGGAGACCGGGTGCTGTACGCGAAGTACGCCGGCAACGAGTTCAAGATCGACGAGGTCGAGTATCTGATCGTTTCCGAGAAGGACGTCCTCGCGGTCCTCGACGGCAAGAAGTAGCTCAGCAAAAGGAGGTTTCGAGAACCCGATGGCTAAAGCTGTTGCATTCGACACGGATGCGCGACAGGCCCTCAAGCGCGGCATCGACGTAGTCGCGCAGTCGGTCCGCATCACGCTCGGGCCGAAAGGCCGCAACGTGGTCCTGGAGAAGAAGTTCGGCGCCCCGACGGTGACCAACGACGGCGTCACCATCGTCCGCGAGATCGAGCTCAAGGACCCCAACGAGAACACCGGCGCGCAGCTGCTGCGCGAGGTCGCGACCAAGACCAACGACGTCGCCGGCGACGGCACCACGACCGCGACCATCCTCGCCCAGACCATGATCTCGGAAGGCTTCCGCAACGTCGCCGCGGGCGCCAACCCGATGCAGCTCAAGGTCGGCATCGAGTCCGCGGTGAAGGCGGTGGTCGATGAGATCGCCCGCATCTCGGTCCCGGTCAAGGGTCACGAGGACGTCGCCCACATCGCGGCCGTCAGCTCCCAGTCCGATGAGATCGGCGAGCTGATCGCCGACGCCATGGACAAGGTCGGCAAGGATGGCGTGATCACGGTCGAGGACGGTCAGGGTCTGGCCACCGAGCTGGACACGGTCGAGGGCATGCAGTTCGATCGCGGCTACACCTCGCCGTACTTCGTGTCCAACACCGACCGCATGGAGGCCGTGCTCGACGAGCCCTACGTGCTGATCACGGACCGGAAGGTCTCCTCGGTGCAGGACCTCCTGCCGATCCTGGAGAAGGTGATCCAGGTCGGCAAGCCCCTTCTGATCGTGGCCGAGGACGTGGAGGGCGAGGCGCAGGCGACTCTAATCCTGAACAAGCTGCGCGGCACGTTCCAGGTCGTCGCCGTCAAGGCGCCGGGCTTCGGTGACCGCCGCAAGGCGATGCTGGAGGACATGGCGATCCTGACCGGTGGCCAGGTCATCTCCGAGGACCTCGGGCTCAAACTCGACCAGACGCAGCTCGACCAACTGGGTCGCGCCCGCCGGGTGACCATCACCAAGGACGACACCACCATCGTCGAAGGTGCCGGCAGTGCCTCCGACATCCAGGGTCGCATCAAGTCGATCAAGGCCCAGATCGAGGAGACGACCTCCGACTTCGACCGCGAGAAGCTCCAGGAGCGGCTGGCGAAGCTGGCCGGTGGAGTCGCCGTGATCAAGGTCGGCGCCGCCACCGAGGTGGAGCAGAAGGAGAAGAAGCACCGGATCGAGGACGCCCTCTCGGCGACCAAGGCCGGTGTCGAGGAAGGGATCGTGGCCGGCGGCGGCACCGTGCTGCTGCAGGCGCAGAAGATCCTGGACAAAGGCCTCGGCCTGACCGGCGACCAGGCGACCGGCGTCGCCATCGTCCGCCGCGCGCTCGAGGAGCCGGTCCGTCAGATCGCGGCCAACGCGGGCGCCGAGGGCTCGGTCATCGTCGACCTGGTCCGGAAGTCGGAGGCCGGCAAGGGCTGGGACGCGCTCAACGGGAAGCCGGCCGACATGGCGAAGGCCGGTGTGGTGGACCCAGCCAAGGTGACGCGCTCGGCGCTGCAGAACGCGGCCTCGATCGCGGCCATGGTGCTGACCACCGAGGCGGTCGTGACTGAGATCCCGGAGAAGAAGGAAGCGATGCCGGGTGGAGGCATGCCGCCCGACATGATGTAGTTCGCGACCGGCGTCGCGATGCATCGCGAGACCCCCGGGCTGCGGCCCGGGGGTCTCGTGGGTTCTTGGGGGACTTGGACGACTTCGCGCTGGCGCGCGAGTACTGGGCGCGCGACGGTGAAGCACCGGGTGGTGCGGCTGTGTGGCTTCCATTGTTTCTCTTGGGTGGCTGCCGCGCCCGTGGGGCTCATCGTTTCTGGTGTCTCCGAGCGACTTCCCGCTTGCGCGCGAGCGCTGCGCGCACGACGGTGGAGCACGGGGTGGTGCCGGTTGTGTGGTTTCGATTTGTTTTTCTTGGGTGGCTGCCGCCCCCAAACCCCCGCGGCGGCACTTGCCGCCGTGCCCTGCCGGGCCAGCAGTGGGGGCGCGTTGGTGAGGGGAGAGCCCCGAATGCCGGCGATCAGGGGTTTGCGCGCGCCGTGGGAGCCCTAGTGCCGGCAATCGGGGGTCTGCGCACGGTTTGGGAGCCCGACTGCCGGCGATCAGTGGGCGGCTGGGGCGGGGCGTTTATGCTCCGGGGGCATGGAGGGGGAGGTCGTGGTGCCGGAGCCGGCGCGGGCGATGCTGCTGGCCAGCGAGGGGGAGGAGGGGAGGGCGTGGCTGGAGGCGCTGCCCCGGCTGGTGGGCGTGGTCAGCGCGCGGTGGGGGGTGAGGCTCGGGCCGCCGTTCCCCGGGGGCAACGTGGCCTATGTCGCGCCCGGCGAGCTGCGCGATGGCAGGGCGGTGGTCGTGAAGGTCCAGCTTGTGACCGAGGAGACGCGCTACGAAGGAGCCGCTCTTCGACACTGGGGCCCGGAAGTGGCGGTGGAGGTCCTCGACGAAGCTCCCGAGTTGGGGGCGCTGCTCCTGGAGCGTTTGGAACCGGGCGAGCCGCTGGGCATGCGGCCGCTGGAGGAGCAGCTGGCGGTGATCACCGACGTGCTGCCCCGACTGTGGAGGCGTCCGGGCCCTACCCACCAGGGGTTGACGAAGGTGGCGCACTCCCTCGAGCGCTGGCTATCCACACTGCAGCGGGAGGCGGCCAGTCGCGAGTTGGACTCTGCTGCCCGACACGTCAGAGAGGCCGCCGACGTTCTGCGCGAGCCGGACCTGCGTCCGGTGGGCCATCCGGTGGTCGTCAACCGCGACTTCCACTCCGGCAACGTGCTCTCGGCTCAGCGCGTTCCCTGGCTGGTCATCGATCCCAAGCCGCTGGTCGGCGAGCCCGCCTTCGACTGCGGACACCTGGTGCGCGAACTGCTGCGAACGTGTGGTCTGGAGCACGCCGCGCGCATAGTTCCACGACTGAGCGAGGGGCTCGAGCTTGACTCGGCCCGAGTGCGCGCCTGGGGCGTGCTGCGTGCCGCCATCAATGCGGCCTGGGCGCGCGAGACCGGCATGGGGGATCCGAACTGGGAGCTCCGCTGCGTCCGCGAGCTGCTCGCGCTGCCGGTCTAGCGCGTCCCGGCACTCGACCGGGGCTGCCGCCGGGCGTTGCCGCGGTTGCCGATCGAGGCGCAAAATCGAAGCAGGGCCGGCCGGAGGCGGCCGGGCAATGGAGGAGCACCGATGGAAGGCAGCGTCGGCGATCGGTTGATCCTGGAGTCCGAGCGCGTGGGTCAGCCGGAACGAGAAGGGGAGATCCTGGAGGTCCGTCCGGTGGGTGACATCGTTCGCTACCGCGTGCGCTGGACCGATGGTCATGAGAGCACGATCACGCCCACCGCCGGCTGCGTCCGGTTCGTCGAGGGAGGTAAGAAGGCCGGCTGAGGCGGGTTCCGAGGGTCCCGGCGGCTGGGACAGACAGGCCTACGAGGGGCGCGCCGCGGGCGGCTGGGTCGGCCCCTGCCGGCGGGCGTTCCGGCGGGCCCTGACCTCCATGATGGGACGCAGAACCATTCGCTCGCCGAAGGTGAGCGCGAAGGGCATGATCAGGGCGACCAGCGAGCCCAGCACGGCGGCCGCGCTGGGCAACTGCCGTACGTTGGCCATGCCCTGGTAGGTGAGAAACGTCCCCAAGAGCACGCTCACCAGGACGCCGATCACGGCCAGCACGATGATCCACCGGCGGTACTCCCGATAGATCAGAGGCAGGTTGGCGTGGGCGAAGCGCAGAGCCTGCCGGGCTACCAGCGAGTTGAGGACGACGCCCGAGACGGCAGTCAGCACGGCGATGAGGAGCCGGAACGTGGACACGTGCTGCATCAAGAAGACAGCCCCGTTCACAGCCAGTACGCCCAGGGGAGCGATCAGGCCCACCACCAGGACCGCGATGTTGCCCAGCCGCCGCCATCGCGTCTGTTCGGGAGGTTGCTCCTTCACCGTTCAGTCACCTGGCCAGAACTGAGGAGGGGCGGTCCCGCGGGACCGCCCCTCCTCGCGCCGCATGGCCGCAGCTTCGGTCAGTGGCCGCAGCCGCAGGCCTGGGCGGACCCCGCGTCGTCGCCGGTGTCGAACGAGTGGCCGCAGGAGCAGGAATGGACCGCGTTCGGGTTGTGGACTGTGAACCCGGCACCCATCAGTCCGTCCACGTAGTCGATCTCCGAGCCCCGCACGTGTGGGGCGCTGAAGTCGTCCACGATGATTTTGACGCCGCCCTGCTGGACGACCTCGTCCCCCTCGCGGATCTCGTCGTCGAACGCCATCCCGTACTGCAGGCCGGAGCAGCCACCGCCACTCACGAACAGCCGGAGGCCGAGCTCTGGGTTCCCTTCTTGCTCGAGAAGGGTCTGCAACTGGCCGAGCGCCTCGTCGGTGATGGTTACGACTGCTTGTTCGATCATTGTGCTGGACGTCACCTCTCGCGGATTGAGCGGATACAGACCGCCCGAACAACCGTGCTCACCTCGCATGCTACCACGGGCCTCGTCATCCACCTGGTTTGGTGGTGGGGGCGGGCGTAGCTTGAAGACCCGTCGGGGTGGGTGTTGGCGGGGGCGGCGGGGCTGGCGCTGGTGTGGGTGTCGAAGTGGGCTGCGTCACCGCGGGCGGCTGGGTTGGTTGCGGGGTGGGAGGCGGGGTCGGCGCCGGAGTTGTGTCGGGGGCCGGCGCGCTGCTCCGGACGCATCCGCTGGGGGAGACGCCCGGAAGCGTCACGTCGGGCGCCACGCCCGGGCAGTTCCCGCCCGTGGTGACTCCTGAAGGCTGGTCGTACCAGCCGTCGTAGCTACCAGGCAGGCTGTTGATGAAGTCCTTGGTGATCGTCTGCCCGATGTCGGTCCCGTACGCCGTCGTGTATTGGGGCGCGGAGGGATTGGCGGTGGTGTTCAGCCCCATGGAGGCGATGACGATGTCCGAGTTGTAGGCCATCATCCAGCCGTTGGGGAACTGGGAGACCGCGCCGTTCGTGGAGGAGAGAGCCGGAGTGCCCGACTTGCCGGCCATGGTGCGATTCCAACCCAGGCCCCAGGTCGCGTCGTAGTTCTTGAGGATCGAGCTGATCAGGTACGCCTCGGCCGGGGTCACGACCTGTGTCGACCCCTGACTCGGAGGGGTGTACGTCGCACCATCGGCGGTCTGCACCTTTACGATCGCGGAGAGGGGCACCTTGGTCCCCTGATTGGCGATCGTCTGGTAACCCTGCAGGTTCTCCAGCATGGTGATCGAGTTGGTGCCGATCGCCGCGGCCGGGTTGGCTTGGAGGGGGCTGGCCTTGCCGTTCACCATCGTCTGGGTGACGCCCATCTGAGCCGCGAGGTTGATCACGTTCTGCATCCCCTCCAACTGGCCCACCTCGACGGCGGGGATGTTGCGGGATCGAACCAGCGCCTGCCGGATCGTGATGTCCCCCTCGTATCGGTCGTCCCAGTCGTACAGGGCACCGCCGCCGGGGTAGCTGTAGGGCTTGTCCGCGATCTGCGAGGCGAGCGTGACCTTGTGGTCTTTGAGGGCGGCTTCGTACACGTAGAGCTTGAACGACGAGCCGGGCTGCTGGTAGGCCTGGCTGACCAGGTCGAACTGGCCCGAGATTGCGGCGTCGGTGTAGCTGTAGGAACCCGTATAGGCGAGGATCTGACCGGTCTTGGGATCGGCGGCCACCAGGGCCCCGTTGTTGACGTTGAAGCCGTGGAGCGCGGGGACGCCGCGCGCCACCGCTTGGTTGGCCAGGTTCTGAAGGTTGAGGTCGAGGGTGGTCGTGACCGAGAGGCCGCCCTGCTGCACGAAGTTGGCGCCGAACTCCTTCTCCAGCTGGCTGTAGACGTAGTTCATGAAGAGGGGTGCGGGCCCGGTGTTCTGGGCCACGGCCTGGTTCAGCTTGAGCTCCGCCTGCACGTTCTCCGCGGCGGCCTGCTGTTCCTGCGCAGGCGTGATGACGCCCGTGATCACCATCCCCTTGAGCACATAGAGTTGGCGCGCCCTTGCGCCCGGCCAGTTGATTGCCGGGTCGTACTCGGCGGGACCGTTGATGACCGCTGCCAGCAGTGCCGACTGCGCGATCGTGAGCTGATCCGGCTGCACGCCGAAGAAGATCTGTGAAGCGGCCCCGATGCCGTAGGCGTTGTGGCCGTAGAAGACGCGGTTCATGTACATCTCGAGGATCTGGTCCTTGGAGTACTTCTGCACCATGCCCTGGGCCAGGATGGCCTCCTGCAGCTTCCGGGTCGGAGTCCGGTTGGCCTTGTTCAGGACCGAGATCGTGACCAACTGCTGGGTGATGGTGCTGCCTCCCTCGAGGTAGCTGCGGTTGGTAAGGTCGTGCCAGGCGGCGCGGGCGATGGCGCCGTAATCGAAGGCGCCTTCATGATAGAAATTGCGGTCCTCCGCGGCGATCGTGGCCGCCGGCGGCAGCTTGCCCATCTGCTGCAGCGACAGCGCCTGATAGTCGACCGCGCCGCCTTGGTCGATGGTCCCGACCAGTTGCCCGTTGCGGTCGAGCACCCGGATGGGGGAGGCGAAGGCGGGGGCGTCGCCGGGGTTGGGGATGTCCCGGAGGCTGAAGAGTGTGTACCCGAAGATGGCGGCGACCACGATGACGACCGCCAGCAGGGTGCCGCCAACCGCGCGTCGCCAGAAGCGGGCACGGTTGCCGCGGACGGGGCCGGGCGCGCCAAGACGACCCGGGCGCTTCGGCGTCGGGTGGTTGCGATTACGGTAGCCTCCCGGGCCGCCGGGCGGCGTCGGGGTGCGGAACCTGGAGGCGCGCAGCGGTCGGGGGCGGGAGGGGGTGCCGGGGTCGCCGGCCGGCCCAACGCCGCTCACGACGCGCTCCTCAGGTGGGATCGCGAGGTGTTCAGCAAGCGCATTTCTTATACGTGAGGGCGGTACGTGCCGCCCGGCGGCGAGTTACGCGCCCGACGATTTGAACGGATGCGGAGCCGGCCAGGTTACGAGAGCGGCCGGGTCGCACGGGGACTGCTAAACTCATGGCCCGGCGCGGTCCCGTGGTGTAGCCTGGCCAAACACGCAGCCCTGTCAAGGCTGAGAACGCCGGTTCGAATCCGGTCGGGACCGCCATCTCGCGCCCGTCCGCGGCGCGCACCGGAGAGGTGGCCGAGTCCGGTTGAAGGCGACGGTCTCGAAAACCGTTATAGGGGCAACTCTATCGTGGGTTCGAATCCCACCCTCTCCGCCAGATTTTGAGTTCAGTGATTGTCCGAATTTGGGCCGCGCGAACTCCTGCAATTCGCGGTTTTGACAGCAATTGGACTCGACATTTCGGCTTGCCTTCTGGAGATCGCGCGCCGGTACGAGTTGTCAACGGACGCACGCGGGTGCTCTGAGTCGGAATTTCGATGATCTATTCACGCGGCCAGACCAGCGGGCTGCTCGGCCAGGCGGCTGAGGGGCCGTCGGAGGTCGGCGCGCCTGAACCCCCACTCGAAGGGTTGGGCCATCACCTCCAACTGCCGTCGTCAGTCCAACTAATCATGCTTTCCCCCCACTCGCTCGAGCAGCGCCCCCTCCAACGCTGCTGTCAGCCAGTCCTCGTATCGCGCCGCTGACCAGCCGCACTGGAAGACGAGCAGCGCGTACACCGAAGAGGAACCGAGCGTGTACAGCATGTCGGTTGCGTAGTCGATGTCGACCCCGACCTTTGCCGCCAACGCCGCCGCCACCTGCCGCATGTCTGCCCGGCGATTCTGACGGGCCCGATCGCGCCGGACGGCCAGTTGTGTGTCGGCGGAAGCTCCCGCCTCGGCGGCCTCGAGGAGCGCGGCGCTGCGTTCATTGAGCGTGGTCGTGAACCGGGCGAACAAGGCCGGGATTTCGCTGCCTGACGCCTCGACCGTCTGCCGGAACCAGTCGCGGTCGCGAACCACCACCGACGCGTCGTCGCCGCCGAGTGCGACGCCGATGGCCTGGTCCAGCAGTGCCCGCTTGTTCGGGAAGTCGAAGTAGATTGTCCGGCTGGTGACGCCGGCGGCGGCGGCCACGTCGCTGATCGCGGTCGCCGCATAACCCCGCTCCACGAACAGTCGCGAGGCGGCGGCAAGGATCCTTCGCCGCGTCGCGCGGGAGCGGTCGGCACGCGTCTTCGACCGGTAGGGGCGTCGCTTGACTTCCGCCATTCCGCCGCGTAGTCTAGCCTAATTCGCTTCATAGAAAGTGAAAGGAAATTCGGTGAGCAAAACGGAGAAGATTGCTATGTGGACGGAGATCGGGAAAAGCGACCTGCGGGAGAGGAGGAGCACCGAGCCGCTCCGGATCTGTGCGGCTGTTGTGGGCGCCTATGCCCTGCTGATCGGCCTACTGGTAATCATCATCTTCTTCGAGGACGGGGTTCTCAACGTTCCGCTGATCGTTCTTTTCGCGATCGGCGTCGTGGTTGCCGTTGTCGCCCGGTGGGCGCGTCGTGGATGGGCCGCGTGGGTCGCGGTCGCCTACTCGGTCGGCACGCTGGCCGCGGATGGCCCGCACCAGATTCCGGAACTGCTGCGTCCAACTTCCGCAGTCCATACGGCTGGCGCGGCGATCCTGGTGCTAGCCGGCGCTGTCTCGATCATCGTCTCGCTCTGGGCGGCCGTGACGCCAAGGCGCTCCAGGTCGAGCTAGGGCCTGCCACAGACTTCCACCGGCCGTCGAAGACCAGCTGGGCTGGGTGGTGCTGGCGGTAGCAGGAAACGGAGAGGCGACACATGGCGATCAAGGGGCGCAAGCCGTTCGCTTTTACGCCCAACCCTCCAGCACGAGGTACTACGAAGCCGACGGTGCTAGCCTTCTGGCGGCGTCAATTGGGCCTCCGCAACACTGTGCTCGTCGGATCAGCGGTAACCAGCCCACCGGCGAAAACCTAACCCGGCCGCGGCATGAGCTGACACGAGGCGATCCAGGAGCTCGTCGCCGCGAAGACTCGGATCACTGCTGGTTCAATGCGGACCTCAGCGAGGGGAGCATAGCTGGCGCGGTTCCGGCGGCCGCGGCCGTTCTGACCTGGGCGACGGGGAACGGCTCGCGGCCACGCGGGTGGATCAGGATGCGGAGTAGCCGTGGGTCGACCACTGCGATTCGGTCAAGGAAGCCCCGATCTTGCCCCAGGCCTGCTACGTGCTGCCGAGGGCCTCGACCCGGTCGCCATAGGAATCGTCAACCATGCCCATCTCCCCCCGACCGCGTCCTTCACTGGCGAGCCTGCGCATCGAGATCATCCTGCCGGAACGAGGTGACGGCCTGACCTAGCGACAAGAGTGCTCACCTCACCAGGCTGGCGTGGCCCGCTGGAGCGGGTGTCGGTCCGCCGCCTGAACGACCAAAGCCGCCGATAGGTCGCGGGGACCTCAGCCCATGTCCGAGAAGTCCTGCGTCAGCCAGTGCTCGGGACGCACGCGGTAGGTGGACTCGATCTCGGCCAGCTCAGGCGTGCCCCGGATATACGCCTCGGCCCCCTGCGGACCCAAATAGCGGGTGGCTATCTCCCGCCGCTCCTCCTCTTTCGAGTGATGAGAACCCACCACCGGTCCCTCTACGCTCACGTACTTGTAGGGCGGCTGCTCGCTCTGGACGCAGAGGCTGACTCGCCCCGCCCGCTCGATCAGGCGGGCTTTGCGCGTGGGTCGCCCGGTTACGAATCGGATCTCGCCGCCTGGCTCATACGCGTACCACACAGGCAGAGTGTGTGGGGCTCGGCCGTCCTCGTCGGTCACGCTCAGGACCCCCACGTGGAGGTCGGTCAGGAAGCGCTCCCGCTCCTCGCGCGTCATAGGTCGTGGCAATGTCGGTCCCTCCTTCAGTCCCTGGGCATAGGTGCCCGTCTGCTCCCCCTGAGGTTAGCGTCATGCTGCCCCGGCGGCGGGCTCGACCCAGGCTAACGCCGGATCATCACCCGCCTTCCGCTGCCCCGGGGCTGCCGTCGTGAGCGGGTCGGTGCCGGGCGCGGCTGGTTCGACGTTCAGCCGCAGCCACCGGTGGAGCCGGGCCAGCGGCGCCGGCGCCCACCAGTTGAGGTCGCCCAGAAGGCACCTGAGGGCTGGCACCACCAGGCTTCGCACGACCGTCGCGTCGACGGTCACGGCCACCGCGAGCCCGAGTCCCAGCGTCTTGAGGAGGACCACGTCGGCGCCGAAGCCGAAGCAGGCGAAGACCGCGACCATGATGGCCGCCGCGCCCGAGATCAGCCGACCGTTGCGCGTGTCGCCGGTGCGGCGGTGTTCCTCCTGAATCCGGGTCAGCATCAGGACCTCGTAGTCCATCGAGAGGCCGAACAGGATCGCGAAGATCAGGACCGCGATGCCGGGGTCGATCGTCTGCGGCGTGAACCCCAGCAGGCCCGCAAGATGGCCCTCCTGGATGCCCCACACGATGACGCCGAACGCTGCGCCCGCGGAGAGGACGTTCATGACCACCGCCTTGAGCGGCAGCAGCACCGCGCCGAGGAGTAGGAAGAGAACGAGGTAGGTGGCCAGGATCACCGCACCCGCGGCCAGCGGCGCCCGCCCCAGGATCCAGGCGTTGTCGTCCTACACCGAGGCGGTGGTGCCGGTCGCCAGCTTGCGGCCCCCCGTGGGTTGCGGGGCCGAGCGGACCTCGGTCAGGAGCGATCTCGCCTGCGGGCTGTTCGGCTGGTAGCTGCTGTGCACCTGAAGGACCAGGATGTGAGGGCCTACATCGGCCTGCTTGCTCGGGGATCCAGGTGAGGCCGCCGGGTCATCGATGGAGAGAACGCCGGGCAGCCCGGCTAGGGTTGCCGCCAGCCTTCTTGCATAGCCGCCGCGGTCCGCGCTCAAGGGTCCTCCTGACCGGTAGTCGAGCACGACCGGGATCGTCTCCTGATCCTGCTGCGGAAAGTTGGCTGCGATCTGGTTATACGCAGAGCGGCTCTCCGCGCGCGGCGGCAGCTCCTTGATCCCGCCACTGCCGAGCTGGATGCCGAGCACCGGCCACGCGAGCAGCCCGAGCAGGGCCAGGGCGGGCAACAGGGCCGGCACCGGGTGCTGCATGACGTTCCGGGCGATCGGATGCCAGAACCCTGACCTCCCGGAATTGCGTCCGACGATCGGGAGCCGGGTGCGGCTGACTCTGGGGCCCAGGATCGAGAGCAGTGCGGGCAGGAGGTGAACGCGTAGAGGACGGCCGCGCCCACCGCCAGTCCTGCTGCCAGCCCCATCGTGGCCAGGTACGAGCCCTGGAAGAAGAGCAGGCTCGAGAGACCGACGGCGACCGCCAGGCCGGAAAAGATGACCGGCCGTCCCGCCGTGGACATGGCGACCGCGAGGCTCTGCTGGGGGTCGGAGCCGGTCCGCAGCTGCTCCCGGTAGCGGCTGATGATGAAGAGCGAATAATCGACGCCGACGCCGAGCCCGATGAGGGCGATGATGGCGGTGGCGTACTGGCTGATGTCGATGAATCGGCCGAGAACGAACGCGGCGCTGACTCCGCCGACGACCTTCAGCGTGCCCACGCCGAGCGGAAGGGCGGCGCCGACGACCGTGCCCAGCACCACCAGCAGCAGGATCGCGGTGGCGACGACTGCCAACAGGCCCGCGCGCATGAGGTCGTTCCCCAGAGCCTGGTTGCCGTCGGCGGTGACGGCCAGGTCGCCGGTCGCGTGGACGGTGAGGGGCGCGCTCCGGCCGACCTCTCCGCGCAGAGTGGGGTACGCGTTCTGCGCGCTTTTGCCGTCACCGTTCAACTGCACCACGGCGAGGGCCTCACGGCCATCCCCAGGCTTCAGCGCCGCGGCCACCTGCGCGCTGGTGTCGTAGAGGGTCTCGGGGCTCTTGAGACGCCGGTCGTCGCGCAATCGCCGCAGCGATCCCAGCATGGCCGCCTTGAAGGCGGGGTCGGTGACTCGCAGCGTTTGGCTCTGGTAGAGGAGCTCGAACGAGGGGCGCTGGTTGTGGGCAGCTCCCGGTCGATCAGGCCGGTCCCCATCGCCGATTCGGTGTCCTCGGGCGAGCCGGTGAAGGTCGGGCTGACCCTTTCGCGGTGCCGCCGAAGGAGAACCCGACCAGGATCAGCGACACCAGCAGCATCAGCCAGCGGCGGGCATGGGTCATGAACCGGTTGGGGGCGGCACCGTGCCAGTGTTCCTCACCCGGCTCGAAGAACACCCGGTCACCGGGACGGACCACCTCGATCGGACCCCCGCGACGCTGGGCCCGCCGACCCCACCGGTGACATAGATGGTTTGGCCGTTCGGATGGACGTGCCACGCCCTGCGCGCGCCCGGCGTGAAGTGAACGCTGCTCGCGCTCGCCTGCGAGCCGTTCCGCGGACTCGCTACTGAATCGACGTACACGGCGCCGGTGAACCAGTTGCTGGGGCCTCGCATGGTGTCGACGCCGTTCTTGGTGATCTCCACTTTGTCTCTCCTTAGACCCTGGCCGGCGCCGCCCCAACTGGCACTCGTCCCGCGGCCCGATGGTGCGGACGATGCCTACGGGCGCAACAGGACTTTGATGGCGCGCCGTTCGTCCATCGCTCGGTAGCCCTCGAGTGCCTGGTCGAGCGGCAACTCGAGGTCGAAGACCTTGCCGGGGTCGATCCGCCGGTTCCAGATCAGGTCGATCAGCTGGGGCAGGAAGCGGCGCACCGGGGCCGGGCCACCGTGCAGGTGCGCGTGCGAGAAGAACAGCTCGTCGCCGGGCAACTCCACACCGTGCGCGACGCCGACGTAGCCGACGTGTCCACCCGGTCGAGTCGAGCGGATGGCCTGCATCATCGACTCCTGGTTGCCCACCGCCTCGACGACCGAGTGTGCCCCGAGCCCTCCTGTGAGCTGTTTGACCTTCGCCACGCCGTCGTCGCCACGCTCGGTGACGATGTCGGTGGCCCCGAACTCGAGGGCGAGCTCCTGTCGGGTTCGGTGCCGGCTCATGGCGATGATCCGCTCCGCCCCCAGCTGCCTGGCGGCCAGCACGGCGAGCAGTCCGACCGCCCCGTCGCCGACCACGACGACCGTCTTGCCAGGCCCGGCGTCGGCCGCCACGGCGCCGAACCAGCCCGTTCCCAGGACGTCGGAGGCCGCGAGCAAGCTCGGGACGAGATCGTCGGACGGGACGCGGGGGGTGGCCACCAAGGTCCCGTCCGCCAGGGGGACGCGCAGCCATTCCGCCTGAGCGCCGTTGGGACCTACGGACTCGCGGTGGATGCACGAGGTCTGGTAGCCGGCCCGGCAGATCTCGCAGGTGTTGTCCGAGGCGAAGAAGGAGCCGATCACGAAGTCGCCCACCTTGACGTTCCTCACCTCGCCGCCGACCAGTTCTACGACGCCGGCGTACTCGTGCCCCATGGGCGAGGGGCCATCGATTGGGTCGATCCCACGGAACGGCCACAGGTCGGATCCGCAGATGCAAGTCGCGGCGAGGCGGATGACCGCGTCGGTCGGCGCCAGGATCGTCGGGTCCACACGCTCCTCGACGCGAACGTCGCCGGGGGCATACATGATTGCTCCGCGCATGGTCGGTACTCCTCCTTGCCTCGGGGGCCCTGCCCGCCGGATGCCGATGGCTTGAACAGAAGTCCGGAGGCCTTCATCTGCGAGCACGGGCGACGCCCGTCCGCTTGAGAGAGAGTAAGCGCTCTCTTTGGAACCGTGATTGGCCGATCGTCCAGGATGCTTGTACTATTCTGCGGCCAGTCTGGGCCATGGAGGCGGCCGGCCAGCGGCCGCCCGCTCACAGACCCGGGCTTACCGTCGGGGCCTCACGTAGGCGCTCGACATGCCGCACCGGCGGCGCGCCAAAGAGCCGCTTGTACTCGCGGTTGAAGTGTGAGGCGTCGTCGTAGCCCACCCGGAACCCGGCGGTCGCGGCGTCCAGATGATCGCTGAGCATGAGACGGCGCGCCTCCTGCAGCCGCAGCTGCTTCTGGAACTGCAACGGACTCATGCCGGTGACCGCCTTGAAGTGGTGATGGAAGCCCGAGACACTCATTCCGACATCGCGCGCGACGGCTTCGATGCGCAGCGACTGCCGGTAGTCCCGGCGCAGGCGCTGGACAGCCTCGGCGATGGGGTGGGTAGCACCACCGAGGACAGCGATGTGACCGAGCCTGTCGCCCTGCTCGCCGGTCAGCAGCCGGTAGACGATCTCTCGCCTCGTTAGGGGGGCGAGAAACCGAGCCTCTTCGGGAGTGTCGAGGAGCCGGATCAGCCGCACCACCGCATCCAGCAGGCCGGCATCCAGCCGGCTGACGGCGATCGCGGCCACCGCGGACGGGTTCCGCGGTGCGGGGTGACCCGCCTCGACCAGGACCGACGTGACGACGGCAGGGTCGAGCTCGAGGATGATGCCCAGGTATGGCCGCCCCACCGACGCCTGGATGATCCGCGACGCGATCGGAAGCTCAATGGTGGCGATGAGGTAATGCGCGGGGTCGTGCCGGTAGGGACGCCCACCCAACAGGATCTCCTTGCTGCCCTGAGCGACCACGCACAGGGACGGAGAGGACGCGCTCGGCCCCAGGTCCGTAGGCGAGGACGCCCGGCGCAGGCGCAGCCCCGGCATCGGATCGATCGTCCCGTCGACGCGGATGGCTTGCCCCAGACGCTCAACCAGTTCCGCGCGGCCGTCCTCCAGCATGCGCCCCTCCCGCTCTGACTCTTGGCGCCCCACCAAACGCGTACGCAATCCTCCGGTCGCCGGAGTCAGTGCCATGGCTGAAGAATGCTACAGGGGCGCTGCAGGATCGTCCTACCGCCCGCGAGGACCGGGATGTTCCGCCGCATCGAGGATGTCCAGCACGCGAGGACCCAAACGAACGCCGAGTGCCTCCACCTGATCGCGGCGCAACCAGCGGGCGTCGGAGATCTCCTCCGCCTGCAACCGCAAGCCTCCGCCGACCGCCCGCGCGGCGAAGAAGTGCAGCGCCAGGTCGTCGCGGCGAAAGGAATACACGAGGTCGGCGATCTCGACGACCAGCCCTGTCTCTTCCAGGGACTCACGACAGGCGGCCGCGCGCAAGCTTTCGCCTGGCTCGACCATGCCGCCCGGAAAGCCCCACAGCCGCGGGGTGACGTAGCAATGCTCGAGCAGGAGAACCGCGCCGTCAGACTCGATCACCGCGAAAGCGGCGCTGCGAGTGAAAGACATCAGTCGGTCGAGGTGGTGGGCGGCGTGCTCGAGGGCGATCAGCTCCTCGCCGGCCTCCTTCGTAACGCCGGTTGGGAGTTCGATCTCGCACCCCGTGTCGAGCGCGATGGGGTCACCGCCGATGGAACGCAGGCGGATCCCGACCACGAACGAGTCCGGTCTGATCTCCTTGGCGCCGGCGGACACGACGACGCGCTCGGGATGGCCCAGCTTCTGGCCTCGCGGCAGGCGACGGGTGCGGCGCTTCAATTGGGGTGACAGTGAGGAGCAGAGGGCGAGGTACGCCGAGACCGCGTCCGCGACCCAGCGCTCCACCACGTCGTCTCGAACGCCGCCGCACGCGTCGAGATCGTCCTCGGTGATGGCGTACGTCTCCAGCACCGGCCAGTGGCTCACGAAGTTCATCGCTGCCCGGACGTATTCTGGCCGGGCATGAGCGAAATGAGTGAGGAGCAGCTCATCGACCGACTCTTCGATCTCGAGAACGAGGGCCTGGCCGAGCAGCGGGCCGAGCTGATCGGGGAGCGCTTCCTCTCCCTCATCAACGACGAAGACAACGGGCGCGCGTACGTCTTCCAGCACGGCGTCGACGAGACCGAGGGGGCGCAGGTCCCGGAGGGGACCGAGTTCTGGGAATACTCGGACCTGGACGAGGCCCAGCGCGCCTACCGGGACCTGCTCCAGGAGGCCCAACGGAACGGGGAGCTGGTCGAAGAAGATTCGGACGAAGACCTCGGCGACTCCGAGACCGCCGGGGCCGAGATCAGAGGGCGCTATTCGGCGAGCGACGAGGACCCGCTGATCGACCAGTCGTAGGCCCCCGCGCCGCGCATCCCCGCGACCCGGGCGCCGCGGTACCGTGCCGTCATGTCGGGACCCCTCGTCGGCGGCGGGGTGGAGCCCCTGAGACTGATCCGGAAGCACGCCAGGTACGGGCTCAACTCCCCCCGAGTCGCGACCGGCCACAAATCCCGCCGCCCGCGGTGCTGGTCTGGCGTGCGCTGGTTCTGGATCCTGATGGGGGCACTCGCCACGGTCGTCATCGTTGTCGCCGTCGCGGTCTTTGCCATCCGCAGCCAGATGGCTCCGCCGGGCCAGAGCAACGCGGCCTCGTGCTCGCCGCAGCCCTGCGCGGACGCGGGTGGGTATCGAATGCACGTGACCAGCGTGCAGCGTGGCGACGGGATCGTCCGCCTGCAAGTGTCGTTCCGTGTCGACGGGCGCAGCAACATGCACGCGGACCCGATGGACTTCAGCCTCAAGCAGAGGGGGCGCAGCTACCATCCCTACTTCGACGCCGCCGCCGGGTGCGGGGAGTGGTCCCGGACGCAGATCCCCGATCGCACCTCGCTCGGGCCCAAGGTGGTCTGCTTCAAACCGGCCAGCACCGCTGGGCGGCTCACCCTCAACTGGGACCCCGACCTCGGCATCACGGAGTACTTCTCCTCGGGGTACGACGTGACCCTCTGACTCCCACAGACCCCCGACTGCTGGCACTCGGGCGTCGCAGAGCGCAGGCAGACCCCCGATTGCCGGCACTCGGGCCTCCCACAGCCCCGGTCCGGCGGCGGAGGCTTCGTTACGATGACGCCTCACGGCACGGCATCCGAGCAGCGGGAGGGACCATGAAGATCACCCGGATCGACACGATCCAGGCGGAGCGCCACGACAACCTGCTGTGGGTGCAGGTCCACACCGACGACGGACTGGTGGGACTGGGCGAGACCTTCCGCGACGCGAGCTCGGTGGCGGCCTACATCCATCACACCGTGAGCCCGTATCTGCTCGGCCAGGATCCCCTTGCGATTCAGCGTCACTTCGCGGCGCTCGGGGGGACCATGGCGACACGTGCGCTCGGCTCCGAGATGCGAGCGCTCTCCGCCATCGACATCGCGCTCTGGGACCTGTTCGGCCAGCGTGCGGGCCTCCCTCTCTACCAGGTGCTCGGGGGGCCGGTTCGCGACACCATCCGGATCTACAACACGTGTGCCGGCCCCGGGTACAACTCAGGCAAGGCGGCCGTACCGGGAGAGTCGTTCGCCACCGCCTGGGGTCTCGACCGCCCCTCGGGGCACCTAGAAGACCTCCGCATGTGGCAGCTCGAAGAGCGAGCCGGGGAGCTCGCGAAGTCTCTCCTCGAGTCGGGCATCACCGCGATGAAGATCTGGCCCTTCGACCGGTTCGCCGACGAGACCGGCGGTCAGCACATCAGCCCCTGGCAGCTGGATCAGGCGCTGCGGCCGTTCCGGGACATCCGCGACGCGGTCGGGATGCGCATGGAGATCGCGGTCGAGCTGCACTCGCGGTGGAACCTGGCATCGGCGATCACGATCGCGCACGCGCTGGAAGAGATCCGCCCGCTCTGGTTCGAGGATCCGATCGTGATGGACGACCCCGACGTGCTGACCGTCTTCGCCCGCTCGACGCGGGTGCCGACCACCGCCTCCGAGACCATGGTCGGCAGCGGCGCCTTCCGGCGGATGCTCGACAGGTCGGCGATCGGGATCGTGATGCTGGATCCCGGCTGGGTGGGCGGCATCACCGAGTCGCGTCGTGTCTCGGAGCTGGCGGCGACCTACCACCGGGCGGTCGCGCCCCATGACTGCACCGGCCCCATCGTCTACACCTCCGGCACCCATCTCTGCCTGTCGATGCCCAACGCATTGATCCAGGAGGGCGTTCGTGCCTACTACCAGGGCTGGTACCAGGAGATCGTGACCGAACTTCCGGTGGTCGAGGGCGGCGCCGTGCGTCCGCCCGCGGGCCCCGGGTTGGGCACCGCGCTCCGAGCCGAGTTCCTCCAACAGCCTGACGTGTCGATCACAACCAGCGGAAGCTGACGGCACCCGCCGGTTGCAGCATCAGTTCCCGAGGCTCGAGGGGGACTATGTGGGGCGCTTGTGCCTCCTCGAGCCTGTGGCCGCTCGCTTGCGCCCGCGATCAGTGAGCGGACCGCGCCTATGCGGCGGCTCGCGTTCACGGGCCCGTTGACGTGCCGTAGGGAGGGTTGGTGATCTGCGCCTGTACTTGGAGAGCAATGACGTTCGTCGGCTCGCCCAGGATGGTCGTCGCGTCGGTTTCCACGGAGTTCCACCTGAACCCACCTGGGCTTTGGTGCGATCGCCGGGATATTCACGGTGCAGCTGGCGGAGGGGCCGCTGGGGTCGAGGAGCGCGTACGCGCTGACTTTTACTGTGCTGGTCCCCTGGGGCGTCGCGCCGCCGTCGTTTTCTATGGTCGCCAGCAATTGACAGCTGTTCTGATCGCAGGCACTTTGGTTTCATCGGTGCCGCGATATTGAAGCAAAAAGCCTGGTGCCGGAAAGCTGGGGTGGGTCACAGCCAATTACCAAATCAATAACGGATGCGGAACAGAACTATACCAGTCCACAAAATACAATATTGCCGGCAATGCAACGTCACGGGGCGCGGGATGGGGTCACATCGCCGGCAGTGCAACGTCACGGGGCGCGGGATGGGGTCACATCGCCGGCAATGCAACGTCACGGGCTCCCGCCATTTCCACGATGCGATCTTTCGTCCATCGCGTAGGCACACAGAGGGCAATCGACGCGCGCCGGTGGCGTCCGAACGACCCGGCACCCCTCCGCTTCCAGTGTCGGCCGCCGGGGACGATGGTTGACGTGAGAGCAAGTTCTCGACCCCGTGGCCGCCTCTGGCCGCCGGAGCGCCGCGCCGAGTTAGGCTAACGCTCGACCCAGGCGAGGTGTGTGCGGAGGAGGGAGCGGATGGGACTGGCGCTGCCGGGAGGGCCTCGCTTCGGCGTCGGGACCGCGCTGTTCGGCGATCTAGGACCGGATGACGTCGAGCTGCTGGCCGCGTTCGGATTCCCGGGCATCGAGCCGTACCGGCAGTGGCTGACGCGATACCTCGACCGCCCGGCCGAGTTCCGCCGGTTGCTGGAGCGGAGCGGTGTCGCGATGATCACCTGCTCCAACGGCGGTCCCGGACAGTCGACCGACTTCATCGACCCTGAGCTCCGGAGCGCCACCATCACCGACCATCTCGACTTCGCCCGGCGGTTCCTGTCCGAATTCGGCTGCGGGCACTTCAAGATCAATCTCGGGAGCCGGCCCCCCGGCGGGACCACAGAGGCCCAGTTGCAGGCCATCGCGGGAACGCTCAACAGCCTGGGCCGCGAGGTGGCGCAGCTCGGCATCCGCCTCGCGCCGCATCCCCACATCTGGGGGCCGGTGGAGCGTCCCCACGAGATCGTGCGCCTGCTCGAGCTGACCGACCCCGCCTACGTCTGGCTGACGCTGGATACCGCGCACGTGCTCCTCGGGGGAGGTGATCCGGCCGCGATGCTGGAAGCACACTGGGACCGGATCGCGGCGCTCCACTGGAAAGACGCCGCGCCCGGGTACCGGGGCTGGACCGGCGCCACCCCGACCCGCGAGGAGCACCAGCGGGAATGCCTGTACAAAGACCTGGGCGCGGGCGGGGTCGACCTGGGGCGGGTCTGGAGCCTGCTCGGGGAGCGGGGGTACCGCTACTGGATCACGCTCGACCTCGATCCTCCGCGCGCCGGAGAGGGCTCGGTCGAGGAGAAGTTGCGGCGCAACGCGGGCTTTTTGCGCGAGCGGCTGGGCGTCAGCCGTTTTTGATGAGGAGGTACCAGCGGATGCCAGGGCAGGACAGCGTCGATCACCCCGCGGGACCTGAGGTCCTGATCGTGGACACCATGGGCGGGGCCGCGGCGCCCGAAGTGGTGGCGTTGTTGGAGAGCTCCGGGTGCCGGGTCAGTGTCAGCCACGAGCGTCACGAGGACCAGGTGATCGCCGCCGCCCGCGACGTGGACGGGATCGTCTTCACCGGGCCGATCTCACGCCGGCTCATCGAGAGCCTGACCCGATGCCGGGTCATCGCCCGCTCCTCGATCGGCATGGACAACGTCGAGGGGATCGACCTGGCCACCGAGAAGGGGATCGTCCTCTGCAACATGCCCGGCGTGATCGAGGAGGAGGTCGCGGACCACACGCTGGCACTCCTGCTCGCGTGTGCGCGGCGTCTCAATCTCCAGGACCGCGCGGTGCGGGACGGCGGCTGGGAGCGGCGGGACGACATGGGCACCGCCGGCGCCCCGCGAGTGTTCCGGGCCACGCTCGGGATCGTGGGGGTGGGCCGGATCGGGCAGGCGGTGGCCCGGCGCGCGCGGGGCTTCGAGATGCGGCTGCTGGGCGTGGACCCGGTCGTGGACGATGTGACCTTCCGGGCACTGGGGGTACGGCGGACGACTCTGGCCGAGGTGCTCCAGGAAAGCGACTACGTCACCCTCCACGTCCCGCTGGAGCCCGGGACCCGGCACCTGATCGGCGCGCCCGAGCTGAGGCTCATGCAGCGGTCCGCGATCCTGGTCAACACCAGCCGGGGGCCGGTGGTGGACGAGATCGCGCTCGCAGAAGCGCTCCGCTCGGGCCGGCTGGCCGGGGCGGGGCTGGACGTGATGGAGGAGGAGCCGATCTCCGCCGAGCATCCTCTGTGCCGGCTCGACAACGTAGTACTCACCCCGCACAGTGCCTCCCGCAGTGCGTGGACGGACCGCATGCGGCACCTACGACCCGCCGAGGAGGTGGCGGCGGTGCTGAACGGACACCGGCCGCGGGCGGTCTGGAACCCGGAGGTCCTGGCCCGGCTCGACCTGCGGTGACCAGGGTGCGGGTCAGGCCACGTCCGTGCGGGAGCGCCGCCGGCGAGCGTTCAGGGAAGATGGAAGATCTCCGCCAGCCGCTCGAACGCGGTGTCGGGGCGCTCGCTGCCGGGGAGTTCGAAGAAGGGCGCCATCTCGGCCTGCCAGCGGGCATTTACCTCTCGCGCCTCCATGCCGTCCAGCGCGGCGCGCAGATCCTCGGTCTCGACGTAGCCCACGAGCAGGCCGTCATCCCGCAGGAACAACGAGTAGTTCCTCCAGCCGGTCTCTCGGAGCGCCGCCAGCATCTCCGGCCACACGGTCCGGTGCCGCGCCCGGTATTCCTCCAGGCGATCGGGACGGACATGAAGCAGGAAGCAGACTCGTTCCCCAGCGGGCATGGGGTGAACATAATGGCGGTCCGTTGACAGAACCGCTCGCGCGCAGACCGGGACGGGCGACCCGGGTCGGCCTGGTCTCGGGAGGTCTCGCCGCCTACTGGCCCCAGTTCCCGGAGCTCCAGCCCGAGCTGCGCCGGGCCGCGCGCCGGGTCCAGGACCGGCTGAGCGGCCTCGGCTGTGAGGTGATCGACGGTGGGTTCATCTCGGACGAGCATGAGGGCCGGGAGGTGGGAGAGCGCCTGCGGGCTGGGCGGTGTGACCTGGTCGTGGGTCACCTCGCCACCTACATGACGTCCAGCATGCTGGTGCCGGTCGCGCAGAGAGCCGGCGCCCCGATGCTGCTCGTCGACCTGCAGCCGGCCCCGGCGATGGACCACGCGACGTTCGACACCGGCCGGTGGCTGGCGTACGTGGGCGCCTGCCCCCTGCCTGAGATGGCCAACGCGTTCCGCCGCTGCGGCGTGCCCTTCCGTTCGGTCTCCGGCCACCTCGAGGACGACCACGCGTGGGCCAGGATCGCCCGCTGGGTCACGGCCGCGGGCGTGCGGGGCGCGCTCGGCGACGGGCGCCACGGCTTGCTGGGCCACCTCTATCCCGGCATGCTCGACGTGGCCACCGATCTCACGCTGGTCCCGGCCCACTTCGGCGGGCACGTCGAGGTGCTGGAGATCGACGACCTCCGAGAGCGGGTCGCGGCGGTCGACGAGGCCGGCGTGCAGGCGCGGATCGCGCTGGCCCGGGAGGTGTTCGAGGTCGACCCTTCGGTGGTCGACGAGGACCTGGCCTGGGCGGCGCGGGTCTCCGTTGGCCTGGACCGGCTGGTGGAGGACTTCGACCTGGACAGCCTCGCCTACTACCACCGCGGCCTCGGGGGCGAGCTGCAGGAGCGGCTCGGCGCGGGCCTGATCCTGGGCGCCTCTTTGCTCACCGCGCGGGGTGTGCCCTGCGCCGGCGAGTACGAGCTTCGCAACTCGCTGGCGATGCTGATCATGGACCGGCTCGGTGCCGGTGGGTCCTTCTGCGAGATCCAGGCGCTCAACTTCGAGGACGCGGTGATCGAGATGGGTCACGACGGCCCCGCGCACATCGCCATCAGCGACCGCAAGCCGGTGCTGCGCGGCCTCGGCCTCTACCACGGTAAGCGCGGGTGGGGCGTCTCGGTGGAGTTCGACGTCCGGCACGGACCGGTGACCGCGTTCGGGATCGGTCAGGACGCGGCCGCGCGGTTCCGCTTCGTGGTCAGCGAGGGGCAGACGGTCGCGGGGCCGCTGCTCCGGATCGGCAACACCACCTCTCGGGTGCGGTTCGGTGGCGACCCCGGGGAGTGGGTCGATGCCTGGAGCGCCTCAGGCGTGAATCACCACTGGGCGCTCGGCACCGGCCACCGCCTGGCCGAGCTGCGGGCGCTGGGGGACCTGCTGGGGGTCGAGACGGTGGAGGTGCGGGTGGCTTAGCGTGCGTTTGCCGGCGACGCAACCTCATCGGGGGCGGGATAGGGTTGCATCGCCGGCAATGCACCCTCACCGGAGGAGCGAGACCGCGCGCGCCGCCGCCGCCTCACCCAGGCGTAGGTGGAACGCAGCCTGATTGCGGTTCCGCACGAGTTCGGTGGCCAGGAAGTGGGACTCGTCGGAGGTGGGGTCGAGGGCGGCGAGCCGCTCCACCGGGGCCAGCAGCGGGACCGGCGGAACGGGCAGAGCCAGGTCCTGGTCGAAGGGGCCGCTGGCGGTGAAGTTGACCAGGACCAGCTCCCGGTCGAGGGCCTGCAGTTCCTCGTTGAGAGCCCGCCCCCGGGCCGGGTCCAACGAGTCTCCATCGAGGGCCTCGAGCCCCGCGTCGACCTGGCCGGCCAGCGTTTCCACCACGCGCGCTCGCGTGACCACCGGGCCCAGGTCCACGCGCCCGGCCGCCAGCTCCTGGTAACGCTCGACGTGGGTCCGGATGTCCCGCGCTGCGGGCCCGTACCGGAAGGGGAGGACGGTGGGCGCCGCCGCCCGCAGCGTCGCCAGCAGGTAGACCCGGGTGTCCCGGAGCAGCACGTCGGGGTCGATCTTGTCGATCGTGTCTTCCGGCGTGTGCCACCACCAGGGGAGACCGGGACGCAGCTCGGCGGTCTCGGGGGCGGTGGACAGCATCCCCGCGGGGCGTGACGCCGCCTGCTCACCCGGGACCAGCGACAGGCTCATGAAGATGGAGGGGACGCCGCTGCTCCAGAACGACTGGTCGCCCGCGCGCGACTGCCGCTCTGGCTCCGCCTCGGCACCGATCGCGTCATGGATCGCGGAGACAGCGAAGGCGTACGTCTCCGGCATCCCCGTGGCCTGGTAGTGGACCGCGCCCCGCGCTCCGGTGGAGTCGCAGTTGACATGGAGGACGCAGTTGTCACGCAGGTCCTCCCAGTGATGATCGAAGTACCAGGTGGACCCCGAATAACGCCCCTGCGTGTGGCCGGGCCAGAACGCGACGCGCACGCTGCGCCGGAGCTGGTCTGAGTGTTCGCTGAGCACGCGCGCGACCTCCAGGATGGTCGCGTCGGCGGTGCCGTTGTCCATCGCGCCGAAGTGCCAGGAGCAGTGGTGGCCGCTGAGCAGCACGAACTTCTCGGCGTTCACCGGGGCATCGATCTGCGCGGTCAGCAGAGGGGTCGTGCGCCAGCCCCAGAACGTCTTCGCGACCAGCCTCGCCCGGAGGCCGCCCGCCAGCGCCTGTGCCTTCAGCGACTCCCCGTCGGCCCGTCGCACGGATACGGTCGGGGTCCTGGCCAGGAGCCCCGCCGTCTTCGTGGTCGGCGTCCCCCAGACGGGCGAGACGCACATGTTATGGAGGTGCTCCTCCTGGATGAAGATCAGTCCGATGGCGCCCGCCCGGTCTCCGTTCAGGACCTTGAGCGGCGACGCCATTCCCTCCAGGATCGCGAGCTTGCCGCTCACGCCGCTCAGCTCCTGCGCGGTGCCCTGCCCGGCGTACACCACCTCGCCCTCGACGCCCTCGGGTGGGGTGGAGGGGGTGAAGCCGTTGGTGAGCGCTTCCAGGGTCGCCGGCCTGGGACTGAGCGTCTCCAACGACGCCGATTCAGGCCAGCCAAGCAGGCTCTCGAACCGGTGCTCGGTGACGGTCAGCCCGAACCCCTCCAATGCGCTCTTCAGGTATTCCACCGCCGCCTCTTCGCCCGGCGTCCCCGAGACCTTCTCCCACTGCGCGAGCGTCTCCGCGTGCTTCCAGAGCCGGTCCTTCGAGAGCCGGCCGAGCAGCGCCTCCTCAGATGTGGTCAGCCCGCTCGTCCCCGCGTCGGTCATCTCTCACTCCTCCTCGCCTGCACGGTCGTCCCCTGGTGCAGGCCAGCGGTCACGCGCGGGTGACCGGGTGACACCTCCTCACTCGTGATGATGCACGTGCGAGTGAGGGTCCGATCCGGCGCCGGCCTGGGGCGAACTCATCATGCGCAGCATCTCGCGTCCGCCGGTGGTCAGGAACCGCCAGCCGAGGATGCCCACGACGACGAGCGCCACCAGGTTCAGGATCGTGGTCGCGTTCCAGCCCGGATGCGACGTGAGGACCGCGACCTGAAAGTGGTGGGGGACGATGCCCAGGGCTCGGAACAGTGTTTCGATCAGAAAACCGGCCACCGCCATCGCCAGGTACGAGACGCCGAGCAGATAGAGGCTCATGCGCCCCCCGTAGTACTTCCGGTGAATGTTGACGATGGGCAGGATGATCAGGTCCGCGAAGATGAAAGCGATCACGCCGCCGAAGCTGATGCCTCCGTTCCAGAGCACCGCCGCCAGGGGCACGTTGCCGACCGAGCAGACGAAGCTGAGCATGGAGATGAGAGGGCCGATCACGGGACCCCAGAAGCGCGCCAGCACCGGGTCCTGGACCAGGAAGAAGGACTGCCAGAAGTGAGCGGGAACCCAGGCCCCCAGCGCTCCTGCGATCAGAAAGCCGAGGCCGAGATCCTGCCAGAGGCTCGCCAGGTCCATCCAGAAGTAGTGCGCCACCGCCGTGAACGCCCGCGGTGAGTAGAGACGCGAGAGAGAAGGCCCGGCGCCGATCGACATGTCCATCTCCGCGTGACCTTCCATGCGTCCCCGAACGCCTTTCTCCGCCTGTGCCCGGGCGCCCTCCAGGAGCCGCCGGCGCAACGTGTACTTGAAGGTGACCGCCAGCAGCGCGATCATCAGCAGGCCACCCGCCACCTGGGCGGTCAGGAACTGCCATCCCAGCAGCGTCAGCAGCACCAAGCCCAGTTCGAACACCAGGTTGGTGGAAGCGAACTCGAACAGGATCGCGTTGCCGAACCGGGCCCCCTTGCGGAAGAGTGCGCGCGCGAGCGCGACCGCCGCGTAGGAACAGGACGAGGAGGCGGCGCCGAAGCCGCAGGCGAACGCCACTCCCGCCACGCCCCCCCGACCCAGGGTGCGCGCCACCGCTTGCTTGGGAACCAGCGCCTGGACGGCGGCGGACAGCAGGAAGCCCAGGGCGAGCGGCCAGAGCACCTCCCAAAACATCGAGAAAGCGAGCAGGAGCGCGCTTGCGAGCGCCTGCAACACGGCCATCGCGATCAGCCGCGGACGCCGCCGAACGGCGAGATCATGCCTTGGCGAAGCGCTCGACGGCCTTCACCAGTTCGTCGAGCTTTTCTCCCTGGTCCCGCTTGGCGGCGTCGACGACGCAGTTCTTGACGTGGTCTTCGAGGAGCAGCAGACCCACTTGGTCGATCGCGCGCTTGATGGCGTTGATCTGCGTCAGGACGTCGATGCAGTACTCGTCACCCGACACCATCCGCGTGACCCCTCGGACCTGACCCTCGATGCGGCCGAGGCGGGCCAGAACCGCCTCCTTGTCCTTGCGGTACCCGGGCTTCATGGATTGCAGGATACGGGCTAGGGGTATCGGGTTGCTGCCCGATGACGGGTTGGTCCGGGAGTGCGCCGAACGTAAGGCATCGGTAAGTATCTGCCTAGAGGGCGGGGTACCCGCCCAATTGGCGTTTACACTCCGGAAAGATGGCGACGCGGGCCCTGCGTTCTGTGCTCCGCTCGCGGACGTTTGCCGTCACGATCGGCCTGGCACTGACCGCGGTGCTCGTGTGGCGAATCGGCCCGAGTCGCGTGGGGGCAAGCCTGGAGCGTACGAACCCGCTCTGGCTGGCCGCCGCGCTCGCCCTCAATGTCCCGGTCATCCTCCTGCGCACCTGCCGATCTCACGTCTTGCTGCGCCGGCTCGATGCCCGGGTCTCCGTGTGGCGGCTCGTCACCAGCGGGGTGGTCGGCCTCACGTTGAGCGGGATCACGCCCGCCGCCGGGGGTGACCTGGTGCGCGCCTACCTCTGGCGCCGGGACGACGGGGTACCGGTCCATAGCGGCGCCCTGGTCGTGATCGTAGAGCGCGTGGGCAGCCTGGCTCTGATGGCGATCCTGGGGCTGTCGACGCTGGCGCTGGAGCTGAACGGCTGGGAGCTGCGCGTGGTGGCCGCGCTGTCGTGGGTCTGCCTCGGACTCCCCTGGCTGGCGAGCCGGCTCGGCCTCGGTTCCTGGGCCCTGTCCCAGGTGACGCGCCTGCCCCTCGTCCGGCGCTGGGCGACCCGGCTTGAGCGGAGCGCTGACGAGGTGGCGCTGATGGGGGAGGACATCCTGCTCCAGCTGGGTTTCTGCGCCCTGTCGGCGCTGATCTTCGCCGTCAGCGGCGCCCAGGTCTGGCTGCTGGTGGTGGGCCTTGGTGGCTCGGTGCCGTATCTGGGCGCGGTCGCCGGCTACTGCCTCTCACAGGTGGGCGGCGCCATCTCCAACCTGCCTTTCGGGCTGGCGGCAGGTGATGCGCTGCTGGTCCTGGTGCTGGCACAGGTGGGGCTGGCCGCGCATGTGGGGGCGGCGGCGGCGATCCTCCTTCGCGTCACGACCACGCTGCCGATCGCGCTGGCCGCGGCGATCGCCTGGGCGCTCACGTTGCCGGCCCGGCGAACCCTGGGCCCGGTGGGCGGTCGATGACGCTGCCGCGCCGGGTCGCGGTCACCGGTGGCGCCGGCTTCATCGGCTCCCATGTCGTCGCCGCGCTCATCGAAGGCGGCTGCGAGGTGCTGGTCATCGACGACCTCAGCCACGCCACCGGGGCACCGGTTCCCGAGCCGGTATGCCTGTGCGCCGCGGACGAAGGATCGCCCGAGGCGGCCCGAGCGCTGACGCGCTTCCGCCCCGACGCCTTGCTCCACCTGGCCGCCCGCGGCGGGGTCAAGGCCGCGTTGCGAGATCCCGGTGGGCACGCGGGCGCCGTCCTCGGCAGCACGGTGGGCGCCTACGCGGCAGCGGTCCGGGCCGGCGCCGGGGTCGTGGTCACCGCATCCTCGGGCGGCGCGCTGTACGGCGATGCGTCCCGCCTCCCGGCCGACGAGGCGCTGCCGGCCCGGCCTCGGTCTCCGTACGGAGCCAGCAAGGCGGCCGAGGAGGCCTACCTCACCGCGTTCCGGTTCACGTCCGGCGTCCGGACGGTCGCGCTTCGCTTCGGCAATGTCTACGGCCCGCGGCAGGACGGGGACGGCGAGGCCGGCGTGGTCGCCATCACCTGCCGCCGGCTGAGCGCCGGCCTCCGGCCGGTCCTCTACGGAGATGGCGCCCAGACCCGCGACTTCGTGTTCGTGCGGGACGTGGCGGAGGCCTGCCTGGCCGCGCTTGGCGGGGAGGCGGCGGAGGGGGCCATCAACGTCGGGACCGGACGGGAGACGGCGGTGAGGGAGGTGGTGGAGGAGTTGGTGGCGCTCCATGGCGGCGGTGTCGCGATCCAGCGGTCTCCGGCACGGGAGGGGGAGGTGAGGCGAAGCTGCCTCGCCACCGAGCGCGCCGAACAGCTGCTCGGCTGGCGCGCGAGCACCGGGCTCCGTGAGGGCGTGCGGGAGACGTTGGACAGCTTTCTCGGCGCGCCGGCGGAGTCCCGGGAGCGGCCCGCGTGAGCACGACGCCGGCGCCTCGTCTGGAGGGGCTCTCCCTGGTCCTTCCCGTCCACAACGAGGCGATCAACCTGCCCTGGATCCTGGAGCGGGCAGCCGAGGCACTGCCCCGGCTCGCTGAGCAGGTGGAGCTTGTGATCGTGGATGACGGCAGCACCGACGGCAGCGCCGAGGTGGCCGTCACCGGGGCCGCGGACCTGGGTCTCGAGCTCCGTCTCATCAGCCATCGGGTGAAAAGCGGCTACGGCGTCACGGTGGGAGACGGGCTTCGGGTCGCGCGCATGCCGTGGGTCGCCTTCACCGACGCGGACGGTCAGTTCGACATCGCGGACCTGGCGAAGCTGGCCGCCCTGAGCGACCGCGCGGACCTGATCGGAGGCTGGCGCATCGAACGGCAGGACGCGTGGATGCGCTCAGTGGTGAGCGGCACCTTCAACGTCCTCCTGTTTCTGCTTTACGGCCTCCGCGTCCGGGACGTCGACTGTGCGCTCAAGCTGATGCGGGGCGAGTTCCTGCGTTCGATCGAGCTCGAGAACCGGAGTGCTCTGCTCAATGCGGAGCTCTACCTCAAGGCGCGCATGGGGGGCTGGCGGGTGGCGCAGGTGCCGATTCCGCACTACGCCCGCCGTGCCGGGCGACGGAGCGGGGCGCGGCCGAGGGCGATTGCCCGTGCCATCAAGGAGCTGCTCTGGTTCCGGGTCCGGCTGGCGTTCCGCTGATGGACCGGGCGCGCAAATTCCGGGCCGAGTCAGGAGGGTCCGGCAGGTACTGGCGGACGCTGCTGCCAGGAGCTCTGATCTTCACGGTGCTGAGGGTCCCCTCCTTCTTCGAGACCGGCTGGTATTCGGACGAGGCCGGTTACGCCACCACCGCGAGAGCGCTGCTCCAGGGCGAGGCGCTCTACGCCCAGATCTGGACTAACAAGCCGCCGTTGCAGCCCTGGACGGTGGCGGTCGTCCTGGCGTTGGTGGGTCCCAAGGAGTGGGGCCTGCACATCCTCACCTACCTGTCCGGGCTGCTCGCCCTGGCGGCGCTCGCCTACGTGGCCACCCGGCTGCTCTCGCCTGTCCGGTCGGTGGTCGCGGTGCTGGTCGGGGCGGTCCTGCTGGGAGCTCCGCTGCTGGCCACCGAGCTCTCGGTCCCCGAGAACCTTCTGATCGCCCCCACCGCGTGGGCAGGCGCGCTTCTGTTGACCCGCGTCCAGGATGGGGGGCGATGGTGGCCGGTCGCGGTCGGTGCGCTCGCGGCCACCGCCATCGCCTACCAGCAGACGGCGGTGGCCGACGCGGCCGCGTTCGCCGTCGTCATCCTGTTCGCCGCCCGCCGTCCCGGGCGGCCGTTGGCGATCTACCTGGCGACCGTGGTTGTGCTGACGGCGCTCTGGCTGGTGCCGTCGGTGGTGGTGGGGGGACCTTCGCGAATCGCGTTCGCGCTGATCGGTTTCTACATCCCGTTCACCGCCTCGGTGCTGCCCCAGGGCCACGGCGGTCTGCTGCGTGACGCCGCGCTGTTGGTGGTGGCCACCGCCCTGGCGCTCCTGGGGGCGTATCTCCTTCGGCGTCAGCGCGTCGTCGTCTGGGCGAGCTGGTTCTGGGCGATCGCCACCGGCCTCGTCGCGGGAGCCGCCCACCAGCCCTACGGGCACTACCTGGTCCCCGCCATCGTGCCCTTCGCGCTGGCGCTGGCGGCGCTTCCGCTGCCGTCGGTCCGGGCGCCGCGGATGCGCTCGGTGGCGGGTGTCGCCGCGATTCTGGTCGCGGTGGCGGCCACCTCCTCGCTGGCCAGTGTGGTCCGCGGCGACTGGATGCTGCAGCAATTCTGGCTGACGCCGTATTACCGCGGATTCGCAGGTGTGGTGACGGGTCGGGAGTCGCTGTCCGCCTGGCAGCAAACGTTCGATCAAAGGGTGGCTGCTACCGAATCGGTGACGGCCTGGGTCCGCGCCCACCACCTGGAGGGGACGCGTGCCGTCGTCTGGTCGGCGGACGCGTGGCCCTATCTCACCGCCGACCTGCAGCTGGTGCTTCCGACCGCGCCCATCTACAACGACGAGGTCCTGTACGGGCAGAACGGCCCGGTGGCGGAGCGGGTGGCCGAGCTCCAGCCCGAGATGATCATCACCTCCGGCTACGCCGTCATCGAGTTCCCCGAAATCAACCCCTTGCTCCGCCGGCACTACCACCGCGTGTTCCGCTCGGGCGTGGACAGCGTGTGGCTGCGCGACGGGACGGCGGCCGGCCCCTGATATCCCTGGTGCACCAGACCCGGAGCCTTGCCAACTCGGAGCGACAGGAATAAACTTGGGGCCGGTTCGGGGAACGCTTCACGCCCGCGGCGGGGGAACGCATGCAGGTCCAGCTACTGGGGGGATTCGGCGTCGAATCACTCGCGACTCCGCGCCTGTCGGTGCAGCGTTTGGTCGCCTACCTCGCGATCAAGCCCAGGCCGCACCAGCGCGAGGACGTGGCGGCCGCTCTCTGGCCCTACCGGAGCCGCGACCAGGCCGCGTCAAACCTGCGCAACACGCTCTTCCAGACGCGGCACGAGGCACAGGAGCTGGTGGAGTGGAGCCGCCGTGCGGTGAGACTGGTGCCCGAGGCCCAGGTCGACCTGCTGCGAGCCGAGGAGGCGGTGCGGCGTCTCATCGCCGGCGGCCCCCCGGGCACCGATGACGTGGAGCTGCTGAGCGAGGAGATCCTGCCGGGTTGGGAGGATCCCTGGGTTCGGACCGAGCGCCGGCGCTGGCATGAACGGCGGGTGGAGGCGCTCGAGGTCCTGAGTGATCTGTTGCGCCGTCTTGGTCGCCAGGGCGAGGCGGCCGCCGCCGCCGAGGCCGCGGTGACGGCGGAACCGTTCCGCGAGCGGGCTGCCGCCATGCTCGCCGAAGCCTACCTCGCGGCGGGCGACCCGATCACGGCGGCCGCGACCCGGGAGGCATATCGCCAGCGGGTGGGGCGGACAAGCCTGGCGGATACGGCCTTCCAGGCGGCGAACCGCTGGGAGCGCTTACCGCTCCGGTAGGTCGGTCCCGGCGTTCGGTTCCAGCCTCATCGCTGAGGTGGATCGTTGGTGCACGTGCACCAATCGCCTGGTTTGCCTGCCCGGAGTGGGCTGTTGGTGCATCAACGCGCTCTCACTGTTGCGACCTGCAGGCGCTGCCGTTTTCCGTTCGATTCTGAGTCGTTTCCAGAGCGCTGCGAAACCGCTTGTGGTGTGCCGGCAGGGCACCGGCGGTGCTACCTAACACGGTTATGGAGGATCAGCCCCCACGGCTGTTTGCGAGAGCGCGCGCGGCTGTGATCACCGTCCGCGTCTGGCGAGAGACCTTCGACCCTCCCGGCCTCATGAAGACCGACTGGGCCTGGTTCGATGACGCCCACGAGGAGAGCCACGACGAATACCGCGTCGCCGACCGAGGCGAGATCCTCGGCACCGTCGCGGCCTGGATCGACCGCTTCCTCAACCGCCCCGAGGCGCGCTCTGCGCCCCACGAACGCGAACGTCCGCCGGCCGGTGTCCATGACCCGCCCACATGGTCCCCACCCAACTGACGACGGGAGGTTTGCTTGATGTCCTCGAACAGCACCCTCCTCCGCGGCAATCTCAACCCGCCCGAGCGGTGGGCGAAGTGGGCGTCGCGCCTGCTGGTCTTCCTCGGGATCCCCCTGGTCCTGGTCGGGATGGGGTACCTGGTCGGCCTCCACCGCGGGGAGCAGATAGCGGGTCGCGGAGCGGGTGCCACCACCACCACGGCGGCGCCCGCCGGGACGGCCGCCGAGGGGGCGTTCGCCGCCCGCTTCGCGACCGCCTACCTGACATACACCGAGTCGAACTCCGCGCAGTACCTCTCGCAGGTCCAGCCGTACCTCGCCCCGGGCGTCGACGCCAGATCGCTGTGGAACGGCGAGGGTACCCAACAGGTCGCCGAAGCGCTGCCCGCGTCCACGGCGCGACTGGGAGGTGGGGTGGACCGGGTAACGGTGGCGGTCCTGACCCAAGGCGGATCGTGGCTCTACCTGGGCGTCCCGGTGCACGCGGACAGCGGCCGGTTCGTGGTCGTCGCCGCGCCGGCGCTGCTGCCTGCCCCCGCCCAGGCTTCCTGGTCGCCGCCGACGCCGGCCGGCAGCGACTCGCAGCTGTCGGCACAGTTGCAGGGCGACCTGGCGGCCTTCTTCACCGCCTACGCCGCGGGCCAGCAGGCTCAGCTCGGGTACTACACGACTCCGGGCTCCAGCGTCGGCAGTCTCGGCGGAGCGGTCACCTTCGTGCGCCTCGACCAGCTGCTGGTTGAGCAGGGCGGGGCCCAGCGCACGGCCACAGCCGAGGTCACCTGGCAGCCCCAGGGCGAGCCGGGCGCCTCGTTGCAGGAGTCCTACCGGCTGACGTTGGCGCAGCAGGGAGGCAAATGGCTGGTGTCGAGTCTGGCACCGGCAGGAGGTTCCTGATGTCGACTCCGCAGACCATCATCGGCAACCTGGAGACGGTGGCCGCGCTCGCCGTCGTGCTCGTCGCGGGGCTGGTGGCGATCGCCCACATGGCGCGTCACAAGATCCTGGGCATCGTGATCACGATCGCGGGCGCGGCGCTCGTCTACCTCGCGATCACCGGCAGGCTGATCCCGGACGTCAGCGGCTGGTTCACACAATTCGGGCTGTAGAGAAGGCCTGATGCTGGAGGTCTACACCAGCCGCTTTCGGGTGCAGCGCCAGATCTGGCACATCTGGGAGTGGGTGTCGCCCTGGCCGATCCCGATCTGGCCCGGGGTGGGAGCGGTGGCCGCCCTTTTCATCCAGCTGCAGTTCGGCCTGCTGCGGCTGTGGACCCAGTTCCTGCCCTTCCCGCTCAACCTGGCGATGCTGGTGGGGATCGCGGTGGCGGTCTACAAGCTGCTCGACCAGCCCATGATCGAGGGGCGGCCGCTTCACGTCTGGCTGCGCGCACAGGTGCGCTTTTGGCTCCTCGAGCCGCGGCTGATGCTGGGCGAGCTGGAACCCACGCACGAGCCCAGGCGGTGGCGGGATGCGCTGTCCTGCTGGTCACCGGGAGACCGCTGATGTTCTACATCGACGACGGGCTGCTGATCCACGACCGAGGCGGACCCTCGGCGTGGTTCCGGCTCACGATGCACCGGCAAGAGTTGTTGAGCCGCGAGGAGTGGTCCGTCCAGGTCGACCGGGAGGTGCAGCGACTGGCGGCGCTCGCCGGCATGGACTGCCAGCTGATCGGCGTCCACCGTGCCTACGGGGCCGACGACTGGAAGCTGCGGCTGCTGGCCGAGACGCCGCGGCCCAACCCCGGCTTCTTCGAGGAGCTCGAGTCGACCGGAGACCGCATCGCCGGCAGCGACAGCGGGAAGGAGGTGTACCTCGGCGTTCGCCTGGCTGCCGAGAAGACCAGGTCGCGGTGGCAGGGGCTGCGCTCGTTCATCCACACCAGCGACCGCTGGCTGGGTCTCGAGGATCCGCGACCGGACCCCGGGGCCCTGGCCGAGGTCCGCCGGCTCGCCGACCGCGCGTATCGCCGGGTCTCGGTGGGCGGGCTGGGGGCACGCCCGGCGTCGGGGGCCGAGATCCGCTGGCTGTTGCGGCGGACCTACTGGCGCTCTCTTTCCATGCCCCTCGGCGAACCCAACCGGCCGGCCTGGGGCGGCGAGGCGCACGAGCTGCTCACTGGGGCTCATGTCGAGAACGGCTACCACCAGCTCCACGTGGTGCGCCGCGACGGCGGGGAGTTCTGGGTCTCGGTGCTTGGCTACTCCTATCTGCCCGATCGCATGGAGGACGCCGCCTGCTGGCTGAACCTGCATGAGGAACTCGACTTCCCGATCGAGTTCCAGGCTCGCTACCGGGTGCTGGCCCGCGAGGAGGCGGTGAAGGCGGTCGAGACCGTCACCGCCCGCGTGCGCGATCAGTTCGACCACATCCGCGAGGTCCCCGACCTCAGCGTCCCTCGGGCGCTGCAGGAGCAGATGCAGGAGACCGACGACATCGAGCATTCGGTGAAGGTGCTGCGTCGCTCGCTGGTCCGGGTCTGGCCCCGGCTGATCATCAGCGCTCTCAGCGAGGAAGAGCTGCGGGACCGCGTACAGACCGCGATCGACCACTTCAGCGACGAACTCCAGATCCGCCTCGACGTGCCCTCGGGCGACCAGCGCGCGCTCTTCCTGGAGTGCATCCCGGGCATGCCGTTCGCGCTCTCCGACCTCTACGCGCAGGAGATGCCACTCGACACGCTGGCCGCCTCCGGGGCCCTGGTCGCGACCTCGCTGGGGGACGACGCCGGACCCTACCTGGGCGTCAAGGCGGAAGACGGGACCCCGGTCCACCTGGATCCCCACCTCGCCAGCCGCCGCAACGAGCCGACGCTGATCGGAATCTTCGGCGTGCTCGGCCACGGAAAGTCGGTCTGCGCGATGAAGACGGTCTGGTGGGACCGGTTGCGCGGGGCGTCGGCGGCGATGGTCGCCCCCGAAGGCTGCCCGCGTGGCTTCCTCGAGCTGTGCCGCCGGGCGGGCCGCGTGAACGAGATCTGGCTGGACGACGACCAGCAGAGCGGCAACGTCTCGCTCGATCCCTTCCGGATCCTGACCGATCCTTTCGAGGGCGCGCAGCTCGCGGGCACCATGCTGCAGACCCTGCTGCCGTGGGGCCAGCCGGCCGAGGTGAAGACCGCGATCCTGGCCGCGGTGAGCCAGGAGGCGGCGGTGCACGGGGAGCGCGCGAGCTTGCTGGGAGCGGTCCATCTTCTGCGCAGCGAGCACGGCAGCACGCCCGGGGCGCGAGCGGCCGCGGATGTGCTCGAGTTCATGTCCCGCTGGCCGGTGGCGAGGATGCTGTTCCGCCCCTCCGATCAGCACCTGGACCTCGCCAACGCGCTTACCGTGCTCCAGTTCCGCGGGCTCCGGCTGCCCAAGCGCGAGGTCTCGCCGGAGCGTTGGACCGAGCAGCACCGGATCGCGACGGCGGCGATGCACGGGATGGTGGCGATCGCCTCCTGCATCAGCGATGTGGGGGGGCCCGAGCACCCCAAGCTCAGCTTCTACGACGACGCCCACGTGGTGCTCGCGAACCCAGACGGCCGCACCACCATCGACGCCATGGTGCTGCGGGGCCGCAAGAAGCACGAGACCCCGATCATCGCCTCGCAGAACGTCACCCACCTGTTGAGCGACGCGCCCTCAGAGCAGAACACGCTGCTCAGCAACATGGCGATCGCGATGGTCTTCCGCCTCCCGGACGAGGCGGAGGCGAGGGCCGCCTGCCGCGTGCTCCGCATCGCCCCCACCGACGAGAACATCCGCCTCATCCAGACGTTGGGCCCCGAGGTCCATCCCGGCGAGCCGCCGCCCTACTCCGAGTGCCTGCTCCGCGACCTGGACGGCAACGTGGGCCGGGTGCAGATCGACCTCGAGCGGCTCGAGATCATCCGTGCCTTCAACACCACCCCGGGGGCGCGTTTTCTGCCGGAGACGGAGCAGGAGGCCGTGTGACTCACCCCGGTGTCCCGGTGCGGCTGCGCCAGCTCCTGGCGGTCCTCGGCTTCCTGGTGCTCAGCTTCGGAGCCCAGGTCGCGCTCGCGGCCCCGGCCCCCACGCCGCCGCCCGGGCAGGCCACGCCCACGCCGGCACCGCCGGCATCCATGCCCGCCAACGCCCCCGCCAACGCCCAGGGCGGTGTCGACACCCTGGTCCAGCCCCCGCCCATCCAGGGGCAGAGCCAGCCGCTCCTCTTCGAGCAGTACGGCCCGCTCGACTACTCCGGGCTCACCACTTCGGTCGGGGTCGGCGACCTCAACGTCATCAACGACGAGGGCAACGGCGAGGCGATGGCGGAGGCGACCGGGATGTATCTGCTCGGCATCGTCTCGGCCCGGATCGTCGAGTGGTGCTTCAGCCTCAACCTGGTCTCGGACCTGGGTCCGACCATCAACCAGTTCTCGGTGGGGTTGGAGAACGGCCTCTACGGGAGCTACCATCCCCTCCTCCTGGTGCTGGCGGCCATCGTGGTCGGCTGGACGCTGCTCGTGATGCGCAAGTTCCTGGGCGGAGTGGTCGGCATCCTCTGGGCTGCCCTGACGATCACGCTGGCGGCCCAGCTGTTCGTCTCGCCCGCGTCCCTCCTGGCCGCCGCCGACCAGTTCGCCACCGGTGCCACCAATGCGGTCGTGGTCGGCGTCGCCCAGGAAGATCCGGGCGCGCCGCCGGGCTCCTATGAACAGGCCGGCGGGGACGCCAACTACGAGGTGCGCCTGCTCGCCAACCGGCTCTGGATGGTTTCCGTCTACGACCCGTGGACCATGATCGAGTTCGGCACCGTCGACCCGACCGTGAAAAACGGCGACCACCTCGGCATCCAGCTGCTGAGGAAGAACGACGGCCTGTCCAACAGCTATGACCAGGACATCCAGGCCGCGCCCCAGTGGATCCAGCAGTGGGCCCAGGGGAATTGGGGTGTGCCGCGGGCGATGTTCGGGCTCTTCCTGGTGGCGCTGGGCGGAATCCTGCTCGTCTTCACGCTTCTGATCGCGCTCACCGTGATCGTGGGCACCTTGACCGCGATCGTGCTCGGCTGTCTCACCGTGCCCGTGTGGCTGCTGGCACCGATTCCCGGCTTCGGTCAGCGCCTCGTCGTGTCGTGGTTCGGGGGCATCGTCGCCGGGCTGGCCGTGAGCACGGCGGGCGCCCTCTACCTGGTGCTGGTGCTGGTCTTGCTGGGAGCGGTCCAGCAGCTGGAGGGCTCGGTCGGGCTGATCACGGTCGGCGTGCTCGACGTGGGGCTGATCGTGGTCGCCCTCTGGATGCGCAAGAGCTTCTTCCGCCTTGGCAAGCATGTCGTCCGGCTGCCGGTGAACGCGGTGGCGGGCCGCCCGCTGGTAGCGCCCGCACGCGACGGCCGCAGCGTCTCGGCGGGCGTGGTCGTGAGCCGCCACACCGATCACGACCGGCAGCGGGTGGCGGCCCCCAGTGCGCGCACGGCCCGGTGGGCGAGAGGTGCCGGGGGCCGGGTGCCGGCGGCCGGTGCCGGCACCACCGCGGCGAGGGCGGGCGCGGCGGGCGGCAGCACGACCACCATGAGCACCGCCGCCGGCACCACCGTCTCCGCCGCCACCGCGGGCACCGCCCTGCTCGCCATCGCCGCGGTCAGGGCCGGCCAGCGGGTCGGGCACGTCCACGACGGCGCCCGCCGCCGGGTCCAGGGCGTGGTCGAGAACACAGTGCCGGCCCTGCCGCCGCCCCGGTCGCCGGAGCATCACAACGGGCGTCCGCAGCAGCTCCCGTTACCCGGGCGCGTGAGCCAGAGCGGGGTTCGCTCCTTTCGGGGTACGCGCGTCGATCCACCCGCCGGAAGCCACCCGGCCGGTGACGGGGCCCATGGATCGCAGAGCGCGGCACACCGCCCGGCCGGGCCGTCGCAGAAAGCAAGGCGGCGGCGGGTGAGGACGCTCAGGTCGTGAACCTGCTGCACCTGCTCGGCGAGCACCGCCGTCCGGCGGTTCTGGTCGTGCTGGTGCCGGCGGTCCTCATCCTGCTGTTCGTCGGGACCGAGGGACGACGGGGCGCCCACTCCCCCAGCGCGGCGTGGTCTCCCGCCGCGGCGATTCCCCGGACTCCACCGGCGAGTCCAGCTCCGGCCCAGGGCAGCACTGCGCCTACCGCCGACCCGGCGGGCGCGGAGGCCACCGCGCTCGCCTTCTGCCGGCAGTACTTCGCCTCCTCGTGGCAGGAATCGGCGGCCCAGGAGCAAGCCCGGGTCGCGCCGTACCTGACGGGGCGGGCGCTGGCCGGCTGGCGGGCCCAGCTGACCCCGGTCGAGGTGAGCGCACATGAGACCGCCCAGGTGACCGCCTGCTCGGCGACCGACGAGGGCGCGGCGCCGGGCGCCCAGCTGGGATTCTTTCTCGACGCGCAGGTGGTGACCACCTCGACCACCGGCAGTCAGACCCAGACCGCGGCCGCCGAGGTCTTTGTGGTGGCGGCGGCCGGAACCTGGAAAGTGGACCAGGTGCGGACGTGAAGCGCAAGCTGCTCTTGTTGGTCGGGCTCCCGGGCCTGGCGCTGGTGGGGCTGCAGGCGATGTTCATGCTGAGCGCCGCGGGAGCGAGCTCGGCCACCGGCGCGCAGAACGGGCAGGTGGCGGCCAGCCAACTGGCGCAGCAGTCCATCCCCGCCTCTTACCTTGCCGCCTACCAGCACGCCGCCGCGCTCTGCCCCGGACTCAGCTGGACGGTCCTGGCAGGCATCGGCCAGATCGAGACCGGGCAGGGCGGTGACGGAAAGCACCCAGCCGAGGTCTCGCCGGCGGGAGCGGAGGGGCCGATGCAGTTCATGCCATCGTCGTTCGCGGCCTATCACCTGCCGGGGGAGGACGACATCAACAACATCCAGGATGCCGCCGACGCGGCTGCTCACTACCTCTGCGCCAACGGCGGCGGCAACGCGGCCACCCTCTCACAGGCGATCTTCGCCTACAACCACCTGCAGAGCTACGTCGACGACGTGCTCTCCTGGGCCGGCAAGTACGCGGCCTCGGGCGCGGTGGCGGCGGTCTCCATTCTCCAGGCGGCAGTGGGCGCGCCGAACGGGAAGAACATTGTGGTGGAGCCCGAGACTCCGATCACAGCGGGGGCGCCCTATCCGACCGGGGGGTTCCCCTTTGGCCAGTGCACCTGGTGGGTGGCGCTGAACCATCCCGTCAGCTGGTCGGGTAACGCCTGGCAGTGGTGGCAGAACTCGCCCGCCTCCCAGCACCGCTCCTCCCCGTCCGCGGGCGAGATCGTCGTCTACGGACCCGGAGACGGATACTCGCCCTTCGGCCATGTCGCGCTGGTCGTGGCTGTCAACCAGGGTGGGTTCCTGGTCAGCGAGATGAACTACCTCGGCGTGGGAGTGGTCGACGATCGCGAGGCTCCCTGGCCGGATCCGGCGGTGGAAGGGTTCATCGCCTGACCCGTGGATGGCACGATTGTCGGCAGGGCGTCCCAGATGGAAGACCTCTACCAGACGCTGCAGGTGGATCCCGGCGCCGAGCCGGAGGTGATCGATGCGGCCTGGCGGCGGCTGGCGCAGATCTACCACCCGGACGGAGGGCTGCGACCGGACGCGGAACGGATGGCGGCCGTCAACCGGGCCCACCAGATCCTGAAGGACCCGGTGCAGCGGGCCGAGTACGACCGCCGGCGACCGCAGACCGGAGCGCGGTCGGTTCCGTCCGATGGGCGGCCCTCGACGGGTGGCGTGCGTGGCAATGACGTCTGGGCGGCGGCGCCGGCCCTCAAGTGCTGGCGGCACCCGGGGTGGGCGGTCGCGCACTGCACGTCATGCCGAAGCCCACTCTGCGGCGAGTGCGCGGCTCGGTGGCAGCCCCCGCATTGCGACCGGTGCGCGCTCGTCCAGGGCCACCGGCAACAGGCCTGGATCGTGTGGCCGCTGGCGGCGGCGGCGGCCTGGCTGACGTTGGTGCTGATCGCGTTCGGCGGCGGCTGGCAGGTCCTGTTCGCGGTCCCGCTCGACTGGAGGCCTCCGATCTGGCCGACGCTGCTGGTCACCTACATCATCGGGGCCGGCACGGTGGGCGGGGTGGATCTGCTGTTGAGGCTGCTGCGGTCCCTCCCCCGGGACGCCCGCCGCCAGGCCAGCAGGACCGCCCGGGGGTTCCTGATCGTGGTCCTGCTCCCACTGGGCTTGCTCGCGGGCGCGGTGTTCGCCCCCGTCCGCGCGGGGCTGGCGGCCGCCTCGTTCGTGCGCGGGACCGCCAGGGTGAGGCTCGCACGCGCCTCGCTGCGATCGGACTAGAGCCTGGCATAGGGGCCCGGTGTCCGCAGTGGGACCTTATCCCGGAAGTTTTTAGGTCCCACTGCGGACAGCAGGCCCGCACCGCGCGCGGGTGGGGCTGTCTCCGCGTCCCGTTCGTTGACGTGACGGCACAGATACAATCCGGACACGGTCGCAACCGATTGCCGAGGTTCAAGTTCCGGGAGGGAGTGCCATGAGTCTGCGCGAGGTGTTTTCGAAGAAGGCGCACACGTTCGGAGGCTGGTGCGGGATCCCGAGCCCGGTGACCGCCGAGCTGATCGGACGATCCGGCTTCGACTGGGTCTGCATCGACTCCCAGCATGGCCTGGTCGGCTACGACGCGATGGTGCCGATGCTCCAGGCGCTCTCCATCACCCGGACCCCGGCCTGGGTGCGGGTGCCGTGGAACCAGCCGGACCACATCATGAAGGCCCTGGACGCCGGCGCCGAGGGGGTGATCGTGCCCATGGTGGGGACCGCCGCCGAGGCCGCCCAGGCGGTGGACTCGGTCAAGTACCCGCCCTTCGGGCACCGCAGCTGGGGGCCGGTGCGCGCCGCCTTCGACGTCCCCGACTACACCGCCGAGACCGCCAACCGCCGCACCATGGTGGCGATCATGATCGAGACCCCGGATGGGGTGCAGAACCTGGATCAGATCCTCGACGTGCCGGGCGTGGACGCCGTCTACGTAGGGCCGGCCGACCTCGGGCTCAGCCACGGTCACACGCCGGGCCTGGACATGGCGCCGGGCTCCGAGCACGAGGAGCTGATCCTGCGGGTGCTGGACGGCTGCCGCCGGCACGAGGTGATCCCGGGCATCCACACTTCGGGGGTGGAGAACGCCAAACGCTGGATGCAGGCCGGCTTCCAGATGCTCACGATCGCGTCCGACGCCGCCTTTCTGCGTGGCGGGGCGTCGGCCGCAGTGCGGGAACTCCGCGGCGCCGCCGACGCGGGCGAGAAGAGCGCCTCTCCCTATAGCTGACGCGGGAGGCACCGAGCGGGAGGAAGGCATGAAGATCACCGGCGTCCGCACGTTCCCGGTCGAGACCCCGCCGCCTCACCACGGCGGCTTCCGATGGATGTTCCTGCGCCTCGACACCGACGCCGGGATCTCGGGGTACGGGGAGGTGATGCTGCTGGCCAGCGGGCTCAGCCTAGCCGTCGAGGCGGCGCTCATCGAGGACCTGGTGGGCCGGCACCTGATCGGGCACGATCCCTACGACTCGGAGCTGCTGTTCGAGCGGATCTACGCGCAGGCCGGCTACAGCCACTATCCGGAGCAGACCAAGCTCGCCATCCTGAGTGGGCTCGACATCGCGTGCTGGGACATCGTCGGGAAGGACCTCGGGCGCCCCGTCCACCGGCTGCTCGGAGGCACGGTGCGCGACCGCGTCCGCACCTACACCTACATCTACGAAGATTCCGACGGCAGCCGTCCCAACGGTGAGTTCTGGCTCCGTCCTCAGGAGGTCGCCGAACGCGCTCGTGTGTATGCCGACCAGGGCTTCAACGCGCTGAAGCTGGACCCGATGGGCGAGGCGCGGGCCGCCTCCGGCGCGAACTTCGGGCAGGTGATCCCGCTGCAGTACTCACTGGAAGCGCTGGACACTGCCGAGACCACGGTGCGCCTGATCCGGGAGGCGGTCGGGAGTCGCTGCGACATCCTGATCGGGACGCACGGGCAGATGACGGCGGCCGCCGCCATCCGGCTCGCCAAGCGGCTGGAGCCGTTCGACCCGCTCTGGTTCGAGGAGCCGGTCCCGCCCGAGAACGTGGCCGAGATGGCGAAGGTCGCGCGCGGCACCAGCATCCCCGTCACCACCGGCGAGCGGCTCACCACCAAGTACGACTTCGCGCGCCTGATCGCGGCCGAGGCGGCGGCCATCTTCAACCTCGACATCGGCCAGGTCGGCGGCATTCTGGAGGCCAAGAAGGTCGCGGTGCTGGCAGAGGCCCACTACCTGCAGATCACGCCGCACGTGTACGGCGGTCCGCTGATCGCCGCCGCCTCGGTGCAGCTGGGGGCCTGCTGTCCGAACTTCCTGATCATGGAGTCGATCGAGCGCTGCGACGGCTTCTACGCCGAGCTGATCGACCCGCCCTTGGAGTGGTCCGACGGCTACCTGGTCGTGCCCGACCGCCCGGGCCTGGGCCACGATCTGCGCGAGGACGTCGCCGCCCGCTACGCACCCCATTGAACCTCGGAGGAGAGGCATGAAAGTCGCCGCCGCGGTCGCCGCCAGCCTGAAGCGCGAGGGAACCGAGTTTCTCCTCGGGTATCCCGTCAATCCGATCATCGAGGCCGCGGCCCAGGCGGACATCCGCACCATCATCGTGCGGCAGGAGCGGACCGGCCTCCACATGGCGGACGCGGTCAGCCGGCTCACCTCGGGGGGGACCATCGGCGTCTTCGCGATGCAACATGGCCCCGGCGTCGAGAACGCGTTCGGCGGCGTGGCCCAGGCGTACGGGGAGTCGGCCCCGATGGTGGTGCTGCCCAGCGGGTATCCCCGGCACCTGGGCAACATCGCCCCCAACTTCAACGCCGCGCTCACCTTCCGCCCGGTGACCAAGACCGCCGAGCAGGTGACCCGGGCGGACGTGGCGCCGGACGCGATCCGGCGCGCCTTCAACGCCGCTCGTAACGGGAGGCCGCGGCCGGCGCTGGTCGAGATCCCGACCGACCTCTTTGCCGAAGACATCCCGGAGCCGCTCGACTACCGGCCGTCGAGGCGTCTGCGGAGCGGGCCGGACCCGGTCGCGGTCGACGAGGTGGCCCAGGTGCTGGTGGCCGCGGACCGTCCCGTCATCTACGCCGGTCAGGGCGTCCACTACGCAGGGGCCTGGGCACCGCTGCGGGAGCTCGCCGAGCTGCTCGAGGCGCCGGTGACCACGACCATCAACGGCAAGAGCGCGTTCCCGGAGTCGCATGGACTCTCGCTCGGCTGCGCAGGCCGGTCACGACCACTGCCGGTGCAGGAGTTCGTGGGGCGGGCGGACGTGATCTTCGGGATCGGCTGCTCATTCGCGCGCACCAATTTCGGGATGGCCATGCCGGCGGGGAAGGTCCTGGTGCAGGCGACGCTCGACCCGGCGGACGTGAACAAGGACGTCCCCGTGCAGCACGCCTTGCTGGGTGACGCCGCGCTGGTCCTCGAAGCCGTCAGCTGCGCGGTGTCCGAGCGCCTGGGCGGGAAGTCGCGCGGCCGGCGGGCGGCCCTCGAAGGCGAGATCGCCCGGCTCCGTGAGGAGTGGCTCGCGAAGTGGGACCCCAGGCTCACGTCGTGTGAGGTGCCGCTCTCGCCGTACCGGGTGATCTGGGACCTCCTGCACACGGTGGACGTCGGCAACACGATCATCACCCACGACGCGGGAAGTCCGCGCGACCAGCTGGTCCCGTTCTGGGTCAGCGAGGCGCCCCTCAGCTACCTCGGGTGGGGGAAGACGACCCAGCTGGGGTACGGGCTCGGCCTCGCCATGGGGGCCAAGCTGGTGCGCCCGGACCACCTCTGCGTCAACGTGTGGGGCGACGCCGCCATCGGCTTCACCGGCATGGACTTCGAGACCGCGGTCCGCGAGCACCTGCCCATCCTCTCCATCCTGCTCAACAACTCCTCGATGGCGATGGAGCTGCCGGTGATGCGGGTCGCGACCGAGAAGTACCGGAGCACCGACATCAGCGGGAACTACGCCCTGATGGCGCAGGCGTTCGGCGGCTACGGGGAGCGGGTCACCACCCCCGACGAGATCGTTCCTGCCATCCAGCGCGGCATCGAGAAGACCCGCGAAGGCACCCCGGCCTTGCTCGAGTTCATCACCGCCCAAGAAATCACGTACTCGACCTTCTGAACTGCCGTTTCGCGCGGAACGGCACTCATGGGGGTGCCGGTGAGGTCCCTTCCGTGCGAAACGGGCGTTATCCCCGGGTGCCGGCCAGCGCCTGAGCACGCCGGTCCACGCGCTTGCGCGGGCGGCCGGTGGTCCAGACGCTGAAGGGCAGGCGCCGCAGCACGGCCACGCACGGCACCGTCACCCCCAGTGCCACCACCATCGTGATCAAGGTCGCGACCGGCGAGGGGAGCAGGTCGAGACCGAGCCAGCCCCAGAGCGGCGTGTAGACGAGGGCCGTGATGGGCAGCATGTGGAACAGGAACACGCCGAAGGAGGCGTCGGCCCCGAAGTCGATCGACCTCCACAGGCGCCCATCGTGGCGATACGACGCGACCGCCCACTCGCCGAGCATCCAGAGCGCGACCAGCGTCGCCGGCACCAGCAGCATCACCGCCGGCTGGAGCACGTTCGCCGCCTGGCTGGAGGGCTCGCCCAGCCAGAAGAGGTTTAGGAAGTACCAGCCCTGCCCGGCGAGGCCGCCCGCCAGCGCCGCCCAGAGCGCCAGCGGCCGGTGCGCGTGCAGCCAGGCCCGGATCTCGTCGAAGTGGCAGGCGCAGAGGGCACCCAGGACGAAGAAGAACTGGTAGCTGGTGAACTCGGCCTGCGCGTTTCCGAACCAATACCACTGCACGAGGTTGGGGAAATCGGTCCAGAAGTACTGCAGGATCCACATTCCGCCCAGAGACAGGACGGCGCTCACCGCCAGCAGCCACCAGTGGTAGCCCCGTGTCTTCATGACCAGCCAGGCGAGCAATGGCATCAACACGTACAGCTGCATGGTCACGAGCAGGAAGTAGAGGTCCGACCAGCCGTGGGCCAGGTCGCCCACGATCCACCAGAACGCCAGGTCGGGAGAGGGACGGAACCGCAGCAGGTCCGTCCCCCAGTAGACGAAGTTCCAGAGCAGGTACGGGAACAGGACCGGCGGGAAGCGCCGCCGCCAGAATGGCCACACCACGATGTCTCGCTCCCAGAACCGCGTCGACAGCGCGAGCACGAAGGCACTGACGAAGAAGAACAGCTCGCGGTTGGTGTGCAGGATCATCAGCGCGCCGTTCGCGCCCGGGCTGTCCGGCGGCTGGGTCGCGATGATGGCGTGCGTCACCACCACGCCCGCCATGGGGGCGATCCGGAGCAGGTCCACCTGTTTGAGGTGGCCCCGCGGCGCGCCCAGGGTCAGGCGCGAGCCTCTTGTTCGACCAGGTCCCTCAGCTTCCTGCGGCTGACCTTCCCGGTCGGGCCCGCGGGCAGGGTCTGCCGCAAGTGATAGGCCACCGGCCGGTGCGGCGGGGCCAGACGCGATCCTGCCAGCTGCCGAAGGTCCGTCTCCAACCGCTCTGGATTCGCTGCCCTGCTCGGGATGACGTAAGCCACCGGGCACTGACCCAGGATAGAGTCCGGTTGCCCGACGACCGCGACCTCGGCCACGTCGGAACTGAGCCGGAGGACGTCCTCGATGGGACGGGGGTAGACCTTCTCGCCGCCGCGGTTGATGACGTCGTCCGCCCGTCCCGCCAGGAACAGATACCCGTCGGTGTCGAGGTGACCGATGTCCCCGGTGCGCAGCCATCCCGAGCGCTCCCGGGCGGGCCGCAGCCTCTCGTGCCGGCCGGGGTTGAGGTAGTGCTCGATCACGCTCTTGCCCTTGATCTCCACCGAGCCCACGACGGCCGGGGGGCAAACCTTGCCCTGGGTGTCCACGACCCGGACCTCGACGCCGACCGGGAGCCCGGGGGAGCCGGGGCGATGCGGCTGAGGCGGGATCGGGTTGGCGGTGATCTGCGCCGCCGCCTCGGTCATCCCGTAGGTCTCCACGATGGGAATGCCGGTGCGGGACTCGAACGCCTCCAACACGGGGATGGGCAGCGGAGCCGACGCGCTGCGGGCGAAGCGGATCCGGCGCGCGACCTCGGGCGAAGGCGGGTCCGAACGGGCCAGGATCGCGAGGATCGCGGGGACGGCGTTGATCCAGGTCACGTCCCAGTGGTCAACCAAGTCCCAGAAACCCGTGCGCCGGAATTTCGGGTCCAGCACCAGGCTGGAGCCGGCGACCAGCGTCGAAAGGAGCCCCACGACTTCGGCGTTGACGTGAAACAGCGGAAGTGGGTTGTACCCGCGCTCATCGCCGTTCAAGCGGTGATGCTCGGCCACCTTGCCCGCCACGTAGAGCAGCTGGCGCTCCGCGAGCGGGATCACCTTGGGCGTTCCAGTGGTGCCAGAGCTGCTCAGGATCAAGGCCGGATGCGGGGAGAGGGGGGTGCGGCGCGCGCTCGCGGGCACGGGCGGGAGATCCACGGGTGCCACACCGCCCTCGCCGATCGACCACACCGGGACGGCGTCCTCGGCCGGTTGATCGGTGACCAGGACATCGCCCCCGAGGAGGTCGACCAGGTGGCGGCGCTCCTGCTCGGGCGCGTTGGGGTCGAGCGGCACCACCGTCGCACCCCCGGCCATCAGGCCCAGGAAGGCGACCGCGAACCGCAGTGGATCGGCGATCTGAAGCACGGCGCGGTGGCTTGGGAGGTGCTCCGCGGCCGCCTGTCGCCAGGGTCGCGTGACCTCGGCCAGCTGGGCGTAACTGAGTGTGGTGCCCGGCCGTTCGGGCGAGCCGTAGCCCCCGGCGGAGGCACCGCCCAGCGCGTACGCGAGGTGGTCACCGAGTGCTGCCTGATTGTCGATGAGTTCGGCGACGGTCATTCTCACGCTCTCTATGTAACCAATTCAGCGTTTTGGGGCGCTCCAAAGGTCAGTAAGAATCGCGTAATCCCGCTCACCAAACAAAAGGTCCGCTTTCACGTGAAAGTGGTGCTATGGGTCCGGCCATAGCACCCCTTTCACGTGAAAGCGGGAGTTGGGCGGGCGAGCTACCCGGCGGCGGCGGCGCCGGCCGGTCTCTCGAGCGTGACCGGGATCGAGATCCGGAACTCGAGCCCGCCCTGCGGACGGTTGCGGGCGGCGATCACGCCGCGGTGACGGCTCACCAGCTGGTGCGCGATCGCCAGCCCCAGCCCGCTGCCCCGTCCGTGCCGAGACACTTCGGCCCGGAAGAAGCGGTCGAAGATATGGGGGAGCTGGTCGGCGGGGACGCCGGGCCCGGTGTCCTGGACCGCGAACACGATGGTCTGGGCCTCGCGCCGCGCTCCCAGCAGAACCTCGGCCGTCTCCGGGGTGTGCCGGGCGATGTTCTCGAAGAGCACGCGGAAGACACGGACCAACGAGGAGCGGTCGGCGAAGCCGCTGCCCAACTCGGGGGGCGCGGACGCGTGCACCGGACGCGGCTCGCAGAGGCGCACCGCGTCGCGTCGCAGGTCCTCGAAGAACTCACTCCACCGGACCTCGCCCAGGCGCAGCGGCTCATCCGTGTCGGCGCGAGCCAGGAGCAAAAGATCGGACGAGAGGCTGGCCATCCGTTTCGCCTCCTCGATCATCTCGTCCAGCCACTCGACCCGCTCGCTGACCGGCAGGTCCGGCACGTCGCGCATGTTCTCGGCGTTGCTCAGGATCACGGTGAGGGGCGTGCGCAGCTCGTGCGACGCGTCGGCCACGAAACGACGCTGGCGCTCGAGGGCGTCGGCCAGCGCGCGGTAGGCGGCCTCCAGGCGGTCCAGTGACCCGTTGAACGTGAGCGACAGCCGCCGTATCTCGTCGTTGGTGGGTGGAAGCGGAAGCCGCCGGCCCAGGTTCCCGTCGGCGCCCAGCCCCTCGGCCGCCCGGGTCAGATCGGTGACCGGCTGCAGGGCGCGGCCCGTCACCAGCCAGAACACACCGACCGAAATGGCGAGCACGACCAGGCCGACCAGCGAGAGCACGATCCCCAGGTCGGCGACAGCGTTGTAGGCGCTGGTGACGTCCTGCCCCAAGACCAGCACCGCCACCTCAACCGGACCGGAGACGGGTCCGGTGCCAGGGAGCGTGACGGTCGCACTCGTCGTCACGATGTTCATGAGATAGGGCCGCCGGAACACCGTCCTGCGTGAGTTCTGGGGAGCGTTGAGGGCCTGGTTCAGCTCCCCCTGCGTGATGGGCAGCCTGTGGGCCACGACCCCCGGCGCCTGGCGGATGCGCTCGCCCGCCGGCGTGTACCCGTTGATGATGACGTTCCCGACCTCGTTGGGCAGCGGCTCCGGCAGCGTGCGCTGGAATCGCACCATGATCCGGGCCTGCTCGGCTTGGAGCTCTCCGTTGGCACTGGCGTAGAACTCGGCGACGGTGATCCCGAAGACGGTCAACCCGAAGACGACGATGATGACGGCGACGGCGACGCCCGAGAGCAGCGCCATCCGCAGTCGAAGGGACATGGCTCTAGGGGCCTCAGCCCGGACGGAGGACGTACCCGACGCCGCGCACGGTCTGGATCAGGCGCGGCTCGCCCCCGGCCTCCATCTTGGTGCGGAGGTAGCCGACATAGACATCGAGCACCTTGCTGCCCGTATACCCCCAGATCGCGGCCAGGATCCGATCCTGTGCCAGCACCTCGCCCGGATGGCGCAGGAAGAACAGCAGCAGTTCGTACTCCCGCGGCGTGAGATCGAGCTCACGCTCTCCTCTCGTCACGCGATGCGCCCGCTCGTCCAGCACCAGGTCGGCGACCTGATGGGTCTTGGGGCCCTGTCCTGGTGTTCGCCGCCGCAGGACCGCCCGGATCCTGGCCAGCAGCTCGTCCTTGATGAACGGCTTGACCAGATAGTCGTCGGCGCCCGCGTCGAGGCCGGTCACCTGGTCCGCCGTGCTGTCGCGCGCGGTCAGCATCACGATCGGAACGTCGGACATCTCGCGGAACCGGCGGCACACCTCGAGGCCGTCGGTGCCGGGCAGCATGAGGTCGAGCAGGACCAGGTCGGGCAGCTCGTCGAGCATCGCCGTCAGGGCCTCGCGCCCGTCGCCCGCCTCCCGCACCGTGTAGCCGTCGAAGGCCAGTGTCCTGCGCAAGGACGAACGGATCTTGGGGTCGTCGTCGACGACGAGGACTTTCGCCATCTCGCGCTCAGCCTACGTCCACTTTGTGCTACCGGACCTGCTCGATCAGGCGGCTCAGCACCTCCAGCCGGGAGAGCGCGGCGTCGCGGCCTCCCTGCGGCACGTACCAGATGAGCCGTTCGACCCCTGCCCGGCGGTGCTTCTCCACCTCCTCCGGCGTGGCTCCGGGCGGGTACGCGCTGACCGGAATCGCGGCCCGGCCCGCCTCGGCCGCCAGCCGCTGCAGCTCGGGGATCCGCTCCAGGTAGCCACGGCCATTCGGGAGCCAGGCGTCGGCGTAGCGCACCACGCGCTGGAGGGTCCGCGGTCCGTTGCCACCGAGGAGCACCGGCGGGTACGGCTTCTGCACCGGCTTGGGCCAGGCCCAGGTGGCGTCGAAGTGGACGAGATCGCCGTGATACGAGGCCTCATCCTCGGTCCAGAGCGCCTTCATGGCCTCGACCTGTTCCCGGAGCCGCTTCCACCGGGTCTTGAAGTCGGTCCCGTGGTCCTCCATCTCGTCCTGGTTCCACCCACCACCGATGCCGAACAGAAACCGCCCGTTGGACGCCACATCAAGGCTCGCCACTTCCTTGGCCGTGTGGATGGTGTCGCGCTGGATGAGCAGACAGACACCGGTGCCGACCTTGAGCCGGGTGGTGACGGCCGCCGCCAGGGTGAGGGCGACGAACGGGTCCCAGGTCTGCTTGTACATCTCCGGCAGCTCGCCGCCACCTGGGTACGGAGTCCGGCGCCCGACCGGGATGTGGCTGTGCTCGGCGACCCAGAGCGACTCGAAGCCGCGTGACTCCACTTCGCGAGCCAGTTCGTCGATGCGGATCGCCTGGTTGGTGGGGAACAGTGCAACGCCGAATTCCATGCCCCTCAGGATGCGCGACCAGCCCACTCCACGACGGCGTCCAGCCGTTCGGTGCGCAGTTCGGCCTGGCCAACACCCTGGTCGCATGCATGGATCACGCCCCAGGGCCCGCGGCGAAGGTGGACCGGGCGCAGACCGGCGGCGGCCGCGGGCAGGACGTCGTTGTCGACCCGGTCTCCCACGTAGGCGATGCGCTCTGGGGGCACGCCGGCACGGCGGACCAGGAGTGCGAAGAACCGGGGGTCCGGCTTGGCGACGCGCTCCAGGCCCGAGATCAGGAGCCAGTCATACTCAAGGTCACAGCGCTCGAGCGAGAGCGCCGCCGAGGGCGGCTGATTGGCCGCCAGCCCGACCTGGAGACCGGCTCTGGCGAAGCGCCTGGAGCGCCGGTCTCGCATCCGGGTAGAGGTCCTCGGGACCCGAAGCCGGGCTCGGCGCACTCCCCGGAGGGCCACCGCCGCTTCGAACGTAAGCCCGGGACGGACCAGGTCGAAGAGGCCCCGGTCATGGGGCACACCCCGCTGCACGATGGCGCCGAGGGCGGCGAAGAAGGTGAGCCGGGGCACGCCGACCGCGTCCGCCCAGTCGCCCCAGATGCGGGTCTCGTCGACCAGCGTCTCACCGACGTCGAATACGACCGCCTCGATCGGCATCACGGCCATTGTGCGGGGAATAGGGGCCCGTTCTGGCGGGGTTGAGAGCGCGAGGGTATGGTCCCTGGTTCGGTGTGCCGCGTGGCGGTGCTGTCGTTACACACCTCTCCCGCCACAGCACCCGGACGAGGTGCGAGCGGCGGGCTCAACGTCTACGTGCGCGAACTGACCCGCGCCCTGCGGGCGGAGGGAGTCGTGTGTGACGTCCTGGTGCGGGCGCCCGCCGGCAGTACCGCCGGCGCGCAGCCCGCTGCCGGTGGCGGTCTGCTGATCCCGGTCCCGGCGGGCCCGGACCGCGACCTCACCCCGCTCGAGGAGCGGGACCTGGTGGAGGAACTGAAGGCCGGCGCCGCCACCGACCGCGCTGACGATCGGGCCATCGCTACGACGTCGTCTGGTCCCACCACTGGATGTCGGGGCTGGTCGGTCTAGCTCTGTCCGGTCGGCTCGGCGTCCCCCTGGTGCACACGGCGCACACCTGGGCCGCCCAGAAGAACCAGTCCCTGGCGCCGGGCGCGGAGCCCGAACCGGCGTGGAGGGAGCGGGCGGAGGCGGCGGTGGTGCGCGGCGCGGACCGGATCCTGGTCGCGACTGCCGCCCGAGCGGAACCTGCTCGACGCCCTCTACGGCGCCGGCTCTCGCTGCGCGGTCGTGGTCCCCGGCGTCGATGCGGACGTGTTCACGCCGGGCGACGGCCACCGTGCCGAGCCGCCGTCGTTTCTGGTCGCCGGCCGGCTGGAGCGCCTGAAGGGAGTGGAGAGCGCACTGGTGGCTCTGGCCGGGCTCTCGCATGCGACGGCACGGCTGGCGGTGGTCGGCGACGACGGCGGGGAGCGAGGGGAGCGAGAACGGCTCCGGGAGGTCGCTCGTCGGCTGGGCATCGCCGATCGCGTGGACTTTCTGGGATCGCTTGATCGCGATGCCCTGGTCCGGCTCTACCGGCTCGCCACCGCCTGTCTGCTGCCCTCGTACAGCGAGACGTTCGGGCTGGTCGCGCTGGAGGCACTGGCCTGCGAGACGCCGCTGGTCACGACGCGTGCCGCCGGGGTCGCCTCCATCCTCCAGGACGGTGTGAGCGCGCTGCTGGTGGAGCGGGACGGCTTCGGGCAGGCGATGGAGCGGCTGCTCGACGACCCCGAGACGGCGCGACGGCTGGGCGCCGGGGGCCGGGCGGTCGCCCTCCGGCACACCTGGCGGGACACCGCGCGACAGTGGCTGGACGCGGTGGCGGTGGCAGGATCTCGGGAACCCGCCGCCCTCCGCCGCTGAAGACGCCTGCTTTCGGGTCGGGGTTGACATCCGCCCCATGGTCAGGTTATATTGACCGTCAACGGTGACTGACGTATCGCGAATGCTGGACGCGGTGGGGGACCCTGTCCGTCGCCGGATCGTGGATCGGCTGGCGGAGGGGCCGCTCGCCGTGGGGCAGATCGCCGAGCGGATGCCGGTGGGGCGGCCCGCGATCTCGATGCATCTGCGGCTCCTGCTGGCGGCCGGGGTGGTCACCGCCCGGCGGTCGGGGAACCGGAGGCTCTACCGGCTCAACCCGGACGCGATGCGGGAGTTGCAGGAGCACTTCGAGTGGTACTGGCAACAGGCGATGGCGGCGTTCAAGGATGCCGCCGAGGAGGAGGGAAGCAAATTGACCGGACTGGACCAGGAACAGGAGGTCAAGACCACGAACACGGTGACCGTGAAGGCCCCGCTCGCGGTGGCGTTTCGAGTCTTCGTCGGGCTCCGCTGGTGGCCGGTCAAGACCCACCATCTCGCCGAACCGGCTGGCGACGAGGCGGTGCTGGAGCCGTTCGTGGGCGGCCGCTGGTACGAGCGCGGCGCCGGCGGGTGGGAGCAGGACTGGGGCACGGTCCTGGCCTGGGAGCCCCCGCATCGCGTCCTGCTCAGCTGGCAGGTGAGCGCCGACTGGACCTACGAGCCCGACCCCACGCGGGCGTCCGAGATCGAGGTGCGGTTCACCCCGACCGGGCCTGACGAGACGCTGGTCGAGTATTCCCACCGGCATCTCGAGCGGTACGGGGATGCGGCGGAGCGGATGCGGCGGGGGGTGAGCGCACCGGGTGGTGCCGCCGGCTCCCTCGCGGCGTACGCGGATGCGATGGCGGCATCAGACCAGTCCTGAGTCGAAGGAGACACTCATGTTCACCGAGTCGATGCTCAACCTCTACTCGCAGGACCTGCCGCGAGCGGTGGGCTTCTACCGCGACCAGATCGGGTTCCAGCCGACCTTTCCAGGTTAGCGTCCCGAGGAGTGGTGTATGAGAGACAATCCGCCGTCGTCGTAGTCCCGGGGAGGGGGGTCCGGGGGGAGGGGTTGGAAAACCAGTGCGTTGTGGATAACGACCTCGGTCCCGGCGACGCCCCCCGGCAGACGACGACGGCCACCGTGTCATCCTTCGGAGATCTCACCCAACCGGAGGAGGAACAACGATGGCCAACACCAGTATGGACACCGTCAGCGTCGTGCGCGAGATGATCGAGCGCGCCCACCCCGACCAGCTCAGGGCCATGGTCAAGGTGATGGCGGAAAAGCTGATGGGCGCCGAAGCGGACGCGATCTGTGGCGCGCCCTACGGCGAGTGCAGCCCAGAGCGGGTCAACCAGCGCAACGGGTATCGCACCCGGGAGTGGGACACACGCGCCGGGAGCATCGAGCTGGCGATCCCCAAGCTGCGCCACGACAGCTACTACCCGGCCTGGCTGCTGGAGTCGCGCCGACGGGCGGAGCGAGCCATGGTGGCGGTGGTCGCCGAGGCCTACCTGCTGGGGGTGAGCACGCGCCGGGTTGAGGGCCTGGTGCAGGCGATGGGGATCAACGGGATCTCGCGCTCGCAGGTCTCCGAGCTGGCCAAGAGCCTGGACCAGACGGTGTCCGAGTTCCGCAACCGGCCGCTGGATAGCGAGCACTACACCTACCTCTGGGTCGACGCGCTCTACCACCGGGTCCGCGAGGGAGGTCGGATCGTGAACGCGGCCACCCTGATCGCGGTGGCGGTCAACGCCGATGGCCACCGCGAAGTGGTGGGCCTGGACGTGGTGACGGGCGAGGACGGGGCGTCCTGGACGAGCTTCCTGCGGGGCCTGGTGGCGCGCGGGCTGAAGGGAGTGCGGCTGGTCATCTCGGACAGCCACGAGGGCCTCAAGCAGGCGATCGCCGGGGTGCTGGTGGGAGCCGGCTGGCAGCGCTGTCGAGTGCACTTCATCCGAAATGTCATGGTGCGGGTGCCGAAGTCGCAGCAACCGATGGTGGCGACGCTGATCCGCTCCATCTTCAGCCAGCCCGACCGGCAGACGGCGTGGGAGCAGCAGGCGCGCGTGGTCGAGCAGCTGATGCGGCCGGCGCCCCAGGCGGCGGAGATGGTGGCGGACGCGGCCGAGGACATTCTGGCCTATGCCGACTTTCCCAAGGAACACTGGCGTCAGATCTGGTCCAACAACCCGCAGGAGCGCCTGAACCGGGAGGTTCGCCGCCGCACCGACGTGGTCGGGATCTTCCCCAATCGGTCAGCCATCACCCGTCTGGTGGGGGCGATGCTGGCGGAGCAGAACGACGAGTGGGCGGTGGCGCGTCGCTACCTGAGCGTGGAATCGCTCAGCCTGGCGCAGCAGACCTCAGAGGTGCTGGAGGCTGCCGGGTGATGAGCCGCGCGATCTGGCTTCGAGCCGGCGGCGAGGGAGGCCCGAGCCAGGCATCGCCTGCCACATCCTCGTCGCGTTACGACGCCGTTACGACCGAGGCCCTCGAGGAGGTGGCGCCGGTGACCGGGGTCGCCCCCACACCCCCGTCGCGTTACGACGTCGTTGCGATAGCCTGCCCTCTCTGCCGGCGCCCCTTCACGCCTGTCGGCCGCCAGAAATACTGCTCCGACGCATGCCGAGTCGCCGCCTACCGCAGACGGCGTCAGACGGCACCGCCGCCGGTCAGCGTCCCCGCCGATCGCCCACGCAAACCGCTCACCGTCTACGAGTGCGACCTCTGTGGGCAGCGGGCCGTGGGCGAACAGCGCTGCGCCGACTGCTCCACCTTCATGCGCAAGGTTGGCCTGGGCGGGGTATGCCCTCATTGCGACGAACCTGTCGCCGTCACCGAGCTGCTCGGCCAGGAGGGGCAGTCATGAGCTCCGCATCTCGACCGCGACCGGGGCTGCGGAATCCGGACTCTGATCGAGGAGGTGATCACAGCAGGAGTTGATTGACGCGTGGATGATGCGGCGCGTCGCATACACCACTTGACAAGAGTACCTTCCAGTTCCCGGCCCAGGGAGACCCGCGCCACGTGGAGCTGCGGCTGGGCTCGTCGCGCCTCGCGCTCAGTGACCACGCCGCCCTCGTCGAGACCGGGCTCCCGGCTCCCACGCCTGGCCACCCGCATGAACTGGTGATCTGGTGCGACGACGTCGGCGCCGCGGTGGACAAGCTCCGCGAGGCGGGGTCACCGATCGTGATGGAGCCCTACGACCACGTCGCGGGTCACCGCCGCGCCTACGTGTCGGATCCGGACGGCAACTGGGTAGCGCTGGTCGGCGCCTGACGCCGCAGGCGGCGCTGCCGGCGCGCGATTGGCATCTCTCGCAGAGGCGCGGGCAGGTTGCGCGAGGTCCGGATTGCTGCCTCCAGCACCCGGAAGGCCCGCTGCTCCCGCCGCCGCCAGGGGAGGCCGTAGGCCTCCCGCAGCCGCTCCGGAAGCAGACCGGCGGTGATGATGACAAGTGGCATCCAGGTCAGATCGGGGAGCAGCCGGAGAGGGGGGCGGAGGACGGCGGCGGCAAGCTCGCGCGCCCGCTCATCGACGCGGAGCTCGTCACCGTCGACCATGCTCGACCAGTAAGCTGCGAAGTCGTCGTAGGTCTGGGGCTGGGCGGTTTCGGGAAGTCCGAGGAAGGCGCCCATTCGCTTCCACTCGCGGTAATAGGCTTCCCGCTCGGCCGGCGTGAGTGGCCGGAACCATCGCTCATACGCCTGCAGGCCTGAGTGGATCAGCGTGGCCTGGACCCAGAGCAGCAGCGCCGGGTCGCCCGCACGGTAGCCAGGACCCTTGATGCCTTGATGCGCCTGGTTGATCTGGCGTGCGGCCCGCCGCAGGTCGGCGGGATCCGCGAACGCGAGGCGCAGCATGCGGTCGAGTGTCCGCCAGAGCCGGCGGACGGGATGGCGGCGGAAGTCCGAGTGCTCGTCCACGCCTGCCGCGATACCGGGATGGGCCAGCTGAAGGAGCAGCGCCCGACCTCCTGAGAGCAGGATCACCACCTCCTTGTTGACCAGCCAGAGGACGGAGCCTGGCCCATAGGGCGGCCCGGACGCTGTCAAGGCCGTACCTCCTCCAGCGGATGGCCAAGCGCCCGCTCCAGTTCGGCGCGGAGATGGTCCGGTACCTCGATCCCGTCCCGCTCCCGTTGCGCCCGCTCGGCGCGCCGGCGATCGCCCGGCACGCGCGCTCCCAGACGGTGGAGGTCGTCGACCACGCCCTGCGCGCGGACCCCGAAGCCGCCCGCGACCGCATCCGGATCGATGACCCAGAACGCATGGCCGAAGTTGGTGGGTGCTTGGAAGCGGTCGCCTACCTGGGGGCCGATGGCGGCGCCGGAGAGGACGGCGGCCAGCATCTCGACCAGGAGCGCGAGCGCGAAACCCTTGTCGCCACCCATCGGCACCATGGCTCCGCCGAGCGCGGCCGTGGGGTCGGTGGTGGGATGTCCCTCGGCATCCACCGCCCACCCTTCGGGGATCGGTTGCCCGGCCTGCCGCGCCTCGACCACCCGTCCGCGCGCGACCTGCGAGGTCCCCATGTCGACCACGATGGGTTCGCCCTCGGTCGGAAACGCGGCCGCGATCGGGTTGGTCCCGAGGTACCGGGTGGCGGTGCCGGGCGGAGCCATCGCAGGAGGTGTGTTGCTCACGGCGAGCGCGATCAGCCCGCGTACGGCGGCGCGCCGTACGTGAAAGTCGAGCGCGCCCAGGTGGTTGCTTGCGCGGACCGCCACCAGACCGGTGCCGTAGGAGCGCGCCAGGTCGATGGCGAGGTCGAGCGCCCTGGCCCCGGCCACCTGCCCCAACCCGTTCCCCGCGTCCAGTCGCCGGACGGCGCCTTCCCCGCGGGCCGTCATCTCGGGCCGCGCGTTGATCCCGCCCGTGTGCAGACGCTCCAGCATCATGGGGAGCCGGCTCAGCCCCTGCGAACTCTGCCCTTCGAGCTCGGCGTCGACCAGGGTCTCGGCGGTGAGGGCGGCGTCCCCGGTTGGCACCCCCTCTCGCTCCAGCGCCTCCTTCAGCCGCGCGCGGAGGTCTGAGGCCGCGATGCGCATCAGGCGGAGCCTACCCGTACCCGGCGCGGACGGACCGTCTACCAGTTCCCGCGGTGCACGACCTCCTCCAGCGGCCGGCGCTTGAGACGGTCGGTCGGCCGGAGCGGACGGTCGGCGGGATAGCCGAGCCCGATCAGATACATGGGGTCCTGGTCCTCGGGGATCCCGAAGATGCGGCGGGTCTCGTCCCGGTCCTCGATCGATGCATGGCCGCTGCCGACGCCGAGTCCGGCCGCGGCGACCATGATCGCGTAGGTGGCCTGCCCCAGGTCATAGAGGTCGAGCCGGCCGTCGCGCTCCGACTCCGGATGGGGGACGACGAGGACGATGCCCGCGGCGGCGCCGGCGAGGTGGCCGGCTCCACGCCAGACGTGGCTCAGCCGCTCCAGCTGGTCGCGGTCGGTGGTGACCACGAAGTCCCAGTGCTGGCGGTTGCCGGCCGAGGGGGCACGGCGACCGGCGTCCAGGATCCGGTCCAGATCCTCAGGCCGGATCGGCTGGTCGGTGTACGAGCGTACGTTGCGCCGCGCGCGGATAGCGTCCCAGTAGTCCATGTCACTGCAACCGGCGGCACCGGCGATGACTTCCGTTCGGGGGCTTACCGTGGCCCATATGGTCCCCATCGACTTTCACGTGCATCCGTCGACCGCGGAGTACCTGGAGGGCGCGCTGGGACCCTACCGCGACGCGCTCTGCAACCACTTCCACCTCGATATCCCGGTGCGCACGGTGGAGGAGATGGCGGCGGACTACGAGGGGATGCAGGCGGTGCTGCTGGCCTGGGACGCCGAGACGGCGACCGGTCGCCCGCGCGTCACCAACGACTGGGTGGCGGACGTGTGTCGCCGCTACCCCGATCGTTTCTTCCCATTCGCCTCGGTCGACCCTTGGAAGGGGGAGTGGGCGATCCAGGAGGCGCGCCGCGCGGTGCGGGATCTGGGCATGGTGGGGTTCAAGTTCCAGCAGGCGGCGATGGCCTTCCGACCTTCAGATGAGCGCTTCTTTCCGCTCTGGGAGGAGCTGGAGTCGCTGGGGAAGCCCTGTCTCTTCCACGTCGGGACCACCGGGCTGGGCGCCGGTACCCCGGGCGGGAGCTCGATCGAGCTCGACTACGTGCGCCCGATCCACCTCGACCGTGTGGCGGCACGGTTTCCCCGCCTGACCATCGTCTGCGCGCACCCCGCCTTCCCCTGGCAGGACGAGATGATCGCCATCTGCCAGCACAAGGCGAACGTGTACATGGACCTGTCGGGCTGGGCGCCGAAGTACTTCCCGCCCCAGCTGGTGCGCGAGGTCCGAGGGCGGCTGCAGGACAAGGCGCTCTTCGGGACCGACTACCCCTTCATCCGGGCCGAGCGCTGGCTGCGAGAGTTCGAGGCGTTCGACATGCCGCCCGCGGTGGTGGACAAGGTGCTGCGGGGCAACGCCATGCGGGTATTGGGGCTTGAGGCGTGAGGGTTGACGCGCACCACCACCTCTGGGAGTCCCGGCGGCGATTTCCTCTGGGCGGCGACTGGCTGCTGGGCTCGGTGGGATACGGGTGGACCGAGGCCGGTCTCCCTGCGCTCGACCGGGACTTCCCGCCGTCGGAGCTCGCACCTTTGCTGGTGAGGGCCGGCAGCTCCCGCACGATCGTGGTCCAGGCGATCCACAGCGAGGGTGAGACGGAGTGGCTGCTGGAGGTGGCTGGGGACACTCCGACCATCGCCGGAGTGGTGGGATGGACTGATCTCACCGCCCCCGTCGAGGTGATCCACGAACGGCTGGCAGCGTTCCGAGGAGCGGGTTTGGTCGGCGTGCGACACCTGGTGCAGTTCGAACGGGACCCGCGCTGGTTGCTCCGTGCGGAGGTGGTGCGGGGCCTCGGGGTGGTGGCGGCGCTCAAGCTTCCCTACGACCTGCTGCTGGTGCCCTCCCAGCTCGATGTGGTCCCCCTGCTGTCGGAGCGGCTCCCCGACCTCCGCCTGGTGATCGACCACCTGGCCAAGCCGCCGATCGCGAGCGGGGTGCTCGACCCCTGGCAGGCCGGCATCCGGCGCGCGGCCGAGAACCCCAACGTGTACTGCAAGGTTTCGGGGATGGTCACCGAAGCCGATCACCGGCGATGGACGCCGGCTGACCTGCGACCCTACATCGAGGTGGTGCTGGAAGCGTTCGGCCCCGGACGGCTGATGTTCGGCAGCGACTGGCCGGTCTGCACGCTTGCCGCCACCTACGAGCAGGTCACCGGCGCCCTGGACGAGAACCTGGATGCGCTGGTCGGCGTGGACGAGGGCGTTCGAGAGGCCATCTATCAGACCACCGCGGCCGCCTTCTACGGTATCTGAGGTAAGCGATGAGCATTGCTGACACGCTGCGTGGGCTTGGCCTTCCCGAACAGGACCCAGAGTCGCTTGCGCCCTCCGCGAAGCGATTTCCGGACGGGGCACAGTACCGCGTCGAGATACCGAGCACCGAGGGACCGGCCTGCCTGAGCGCGGTGCTGGAGGAGGCCGAGCGCCTCGAGGTTCCGATCCACCGGGTCTCTCAGGGCACCGGCGTCTTCCTCCAGACCGATGCCGAGCTCGACGAGATGGCGCGGACCGCGGCCGGGGCGCGGAGGGAGGTCAGCCTGTTCGCGCGGCCGGTGGCAGGTTGGGGTCCCTCAGCGATGGTGGCCGCCCCCGCCGGTGGCGTGCTCGCGGCCAGCGCGCGTGGCCAGGACCAGCTCGTCGCCTGTCTCCAGGACGCGATCCGGGCGGCCGACCACGGCTTCCGCTCCGTCCTCATCACCGACATCGGCGTCCTGCGCACGTTCACGGAGCTGAAGCGGACGGGGGTCCTGCCGGCCGACATGCAGGCCAAGATCTCGGTCATGCTGCCGGTCGCGAACCCGGCCGCGGCCCAGGTGGTGGTGGGGCTGGGTGGCAGCACGCTCAACCTCCCGACCGACCTCACCCTCCACCAGATCGCGGCCATCAGGGCGGCAGTCGACGTACCCCTGGACATCTACATCGAGGCCCCTGACAACGTGGGAGGCTTTGTGCGTCACCACGAGATCCCGCGCCTGATCGAGATCGCCGCGCCCGTGTACCTCAAGTTCGGCCTCCGCAACGCGCCCGACCTCTACCCCTCCGGCACCCACTTGCAGGCGACCGCGGTGGCACTGTCGCGCGAGCGGGTACGGCGGGCGCGGCTGGGGTTGGACCTGCTGCAGCGGTCGGGGCGCGAGTACCGGATGTCGGAGATCGGCGCCGAGGGGCTGGCGGTACCGGTGGTTGGTGCGGCGGTGCGGGCGGGCGCCGGGTGAGGTTGAGGTTGCATTGCCGGCATCGCAACCCAACAGGCGCCGGTTAGGGTTGCGTTGCCGGCATTGTTCCCGCTTTGGCCCATTGTCTGTTCGCTGTCCGGATTGTGAGCTTATGGTCGCCGGGTGGGCGAGTCCGCGACCGCGGTCGAGCAGGAACGCGCCATCGCAGCGCTGCCGAAGGAGTTCCGTGAGCTGGCGCGCCACGTGCTGCTGGGGAAGTTCAACGAGCGGGGGGATCCCGTTGGGTTCCACCACGCGCCTGGCGGCAGGTGCCCACCGGGCCGCCGCATCGATAAGGTGCTGGAGCGGTTTCCGGACGGCTCCTACCGGGCGGAGGTTTCGTTCTTGCATCCCGAGCGGGGTTGGGTGAAGAAGGACAAACTTCACACGATGTTCCCCGACGACTGGTCATCGGAACGGGTGTTCGATGCGGGAATGCAAGCTCACCGGAAGCGGACCGAAGAAACGCTGGATCGGTGGCGGAACGCTGAGGTCCACCCGCCTATCCGCGGCTTCCAAAGCCGCCGGCGCGTACCAACGACCTTCTATCCGGACGCCGAGCGATGAGAGCCCACCGCCGTTGGCATTTTCAGGGACAGGGCCTGATCGCTGTCTGCCGTGAGCCTCCGCTCCCCGCACAGCTGCAGAAGCCTTTCATGGATCTGCTTGCTGAGCTCACGAACACGCGCCAAGGGATGGCGGACTATCTGGAAATCTGGCGTGAACACAAGTACAAGGACGACCCTGAGGACGCGCTGGTCGGAGACAACTGCTCGGTTCACTTCGTCGGTGACCGCATCCACCTCTATCCGCTGTACGACGAGCAGTGGGGCGACATCGAGGACGTCTGGATTCCGCTCGACGAGGTCGAGGAGATGTTCCGGGAATACGCGGCCTGGGCGTTCGGCGGTTCGTGAACGGGTAGCTTTGCCGCAGCTCGCAGCGTGTGAGCCTGCTCCTCTGAGTCGGCCGCGATCAGTAATTTGTGACCAAGCAGGACGGCGTGGAATCGCTCTCCCCATGGCTGGGTGGCGCGCCCGCGTTGATTAAGGCCGTGGCAGCCGGTAGGTATCGTCGGTCGCCAGGATCGGTGTCAGCACCGCACCTCAGTACTACACCCGAGGCTGACCTCAGGGCGGGTCGGCGTGATATTCACCATGCTCGTCGCGCCACAAGGTCCACCCACCCTCGTGACACATAGTGTGGTGACGGCGGCAGAGCTTGCCTCCGTTCTCGACGTCGGTAGTGCCCCCGTGCAGCCAGTGCTTTAAATGATGGTTGCCGCACCAGCGGAGGTCGCGGTCGCAGCCCGGGAACGCGCAGTGCCGGTCTCGGATCGCCATCGCCAGCGACTGCCGGGGGGTGAACAGACGCTGCTTGCGTCCCACCCGCAGCACGTCCCCCTGCTCACCCATCACGATCGGGGTCAGCACACAGTCGCAGGCGATCCGCTCCGCCGTCTTGCCCGGCACCGGCTCTCCGTTCTGGCCCAGGATGGCCGCGTTCCCCGGCTCTCCCCGCAGGCTCGCGTAGTCGACCAGCAGCTCCAGGTGCGGGCGCTCGCCGTCATGGGTCGGCAGCTGCCCCTGGTCCAGCACCTTCTGCGCCAGGTCCACCAGCGCCTCCGCTCGCCGCTCCGGCGCACCCCGCAGGTCGTCCCGCGCAGGTGGTCCCATCGCCGCGTCGAGCGCCGCGCTCACCACCGCCGCACCTTCCGGAGCCAGCAGCCCCTGCAGGTGCAGCATCCCGTCCAGGGTCCTGGAGGCTTCCAGGTACTGCTGCCGCTCCTGCCGCTCCCAGTCCCGCAGCGAGCCGTCCGGGTCCAGACACAGCTTCAAGTGCTTGCAGACCGTCCACAGCTCGTAAGGGTTGAGCTTGGTCGCGCTCTCGACCAAGCGTCTCCTCCACGTTCCGCGCTTCGCCCGGCTCTCCCTTGTAGTCGGGGTTGGGCTGGTTGCCCACCTCGTCCACGGTGCGGGCGAGGATGGAGGCGTGGCTGAGGCTGAAGTCGCCCTGCTCGAAGGCTTCACGAGCCACCGGCAGCTCCTGCAGGCGGCGCGCGGTGCGCAGCTCGTTGCTGGCGGTGCGAGGAGACAGGTGGCATTCCCAGCGCAGCCAGGAGGTCATGGTGAGGCAGCCGCTGGCGCGATAGCCCTCCTCGCGATCCAGATGCGCGATCTTCTCTGAGATCAGCGCGGAGAGGCGGTTCTGGAAGCGGTGGAGCCCGACGATCAGCGCGCCGCCATCCCCGGAGTCATCGATCGCGTGGAGTTCGCCCCACGCTTGGTCGAGATCCCGTAACGAGATCGACCGGTCGTCGACGGCGAGCCTCGCTTCCACTCATCCATCGTACATCTGTATGGGGTATCTGCTTGAATGCAGTAGCCCCAGTATCTTGTGCTCGTGGCAGATGAAGATCACCCTCAAGCCGGTCGCGACTACCCCGGAGGCTGGCAGGCATTCGAGCGATGGTTTCCGGACGAGGGCAGTTGCGTCGAGTTCCTGGCCCGTGTGCGGTGGAAGGCTGGCTTCGTGTGTCCGGCATGTGGGCACGGGGACGCCTGGAAAGTGGCCGGGCCCCGATGGATGTGCCGGCGCTGTGGGCGCAAGACGTCGGCAACCGCGGGCACGATCTTCCACCGTTCGCACCTGCCGCTCCCGACCTGGTTCGCGGCTATGTGGTTCATCTGCGCCCAGAAGAACGGCGTCTCGGCCCTGGGTCTGCAGCGCGTCCTCGGGTTCGGCTCGTACCAGACCGCCTGGGCCTGGATGCACAAACTGCGCCGCGCCATGGTGCGTCCGGACCGCGAGAAGCTCGGAGGTCCAGGCCGAGTGGTCGAGATGGACTGCACCTTCATCGGTGGCCGGACGCCCGGAATGAATACGCCGCGGTACTACAACAAGGCCGAGGTCGTGATCGCGGTCGAGCATGCCGCGGCTCAGATGCGAGGGCTGGGTCGCATTCGGATGTCGGTCATCGACCGGACGCGTCGAAAGCTCGACCTGGTGAGCTTCGCGAAAACGAACGTGGCCCCGGGATCGATCCTGCAGACGGATGGCGACCCCCTTTACCAGGACTTCGGCGAGAAGGTCGGAGTGACCGTCGATCAGCGGACCATCGAGCACTCCGGCTCGTTGGCGCACGAACTGCTGCCGGGTGTCCACCGAGTCGCGTCGCTGCTCAAACGCTGGCTCGCCGGAACCATCCAGAACGGCCTGGACGCCCGTCAGCTCGGGTACTACCTCGACGAGTACACGTTCCGCTTCAACCGTCGAGCCTCCAAGGCTCGCGGGCTGCTCTGGTACCGGCTCGTGGAGCAGGCCGTTGCCACCGATCCTCATCCGTACTACGAGCTCATCGCGCCCCGGAGCGATTACTAGATCTTGGGGGCGCTGCACTCAAATGGATACCCCATACATCTGTTCGCGGCCTTTGTCAAGCCGTTAACCGACCTACCTTTGTCCGCGTCGCAAGACCTGAATCATCGCCGGCGGAGTCGGCGCCCCAGTAAGCTGCCCCGGTGTCCACCTGGGTGTGCTTGCTCCGCGGCGTCAACCTGGGCGCCCGCCGGACGCTGCCCGACCGAACTCGTAAGAGACCTACCCCGAAGCCGTAATCCCCGCCACCACGCGGTCCGCCGCGGCGAGAAACGTCTCCACCTCCGCGTCTCCCATCGGGGTTGAGATCGCGCCCGCCCCACGCGGCGCGAGCAGGATCCCCTCGTTGAGCATCCCGAGGAAGAACGCCCGCAGCGTCCCCTCGTCGCCGAGTCCGGAGCGGTAGTCCACGACTGGATGACTGACCAGGTGCACCTGGAACAGCGAGGCGACGCCCGTCACCTGCGCGGCCACGTCGTGCCGGTCGAACGTCGCCTGTAGCCCTTCCCGGAGCGCCTGCCCCAGCCGGTCCAGGCGCGCGTACTCGTCCGGCGTCAGGACCTGCAGCGCCGCCAGCCCAGCGGCCATCCCGAGCGGGTTGCCGTTGTAGGTGCCTCCCTGCGCCAAGCTGCCCGGCCGGCCCGAGTCGAACAACGCCATCACGTCCTCCCGCCCGCCGAACGCCGAGACGGGCAGGCCGCCCCCGATGATCTTGCCCATCGTGGTCAGGTCCGGGATCACACCGAAGCGCTCCTGCGCACCTCCGGTCGCGACCCGCAGCGAGATGACCTCGTCGAAGATCAACAGCAGACCGAGTTCCGAAGTCACCGAGCGCAGCCGTTCCAGGAACCCGGGGAGCGGGGGGATCATGCCGCCCGCGCCCAGCACCGGCTCCACGATCACGCCGGCCAGGCGCGACCCCTCGCGGCGGAGGATAGCCTCTGCGGCATCCGCGTTGTTGAAGGGCAGGACGACCGTGTTCTCGACCGCCCAGGGCGGCGTCCCCGCCGAATCGGCCACCGCTCGCGGAGCGACCGCAGGTCCCGCCTCGTCGACCGGCGGGTGGGTCGACACCTCGGCAAAGTCATGCGTGCCGTGGTACCCACCCTCGATGCGGGCGATCGCCTGGCGCCCGGTGAAGGCCCGGGCGGCCCGCATCGCGAACATCGTCGCCTCGGTCCCGCTGTTGAGGAACCGCACGCGCTCCACCGAGGGGACCCGCCGGCACAGTTCCTCGGCCAGCGCGACCTCCTCCTGATTGGTGGCCGCGAAGGCGGTGCCGCGAGCCGCCCGTCGGGAGATCGCATCCAGCACCGCCGGATGCGCGTGGCCCAGAATCAGCGCCGTGTAGTTCTGGATGAAGTCCAGGCGCTCGTTGCCATCGACGTCCCAGATCCGTGGCCCCTCGCCACGGTCCATCGCGACCGGGAAGGGGTCGAAGGCGACCGTGGTCCGGGTGTTGCCGCCGGGCAAGCTCCGCCGAGCCCGCTCATGGAGGGTCCGGGAGCCTGGATTCGCCCCCTCGTAGGTCGCGACCGCCGCCTCCAGATACCGCACGGTTCAACCTCCCAAGGCCCCGTTGGTGCACCAGCGGGCCCTATTCCTCGCGCTTGGCCCCCGACGGTGCACCAGCGGGTCGAATGCAGACGGTGACTTCAGACCCCGTCCACGAGCCGGTTGGTGAGCTTGCCCAGGCCCTCGATCTCGACCACCATCTCGTCTCCCGCGTGGAGCCAGGGCTTGGGGTCAGGGTAGCCCGCCGCGACGCCGTTGGGGGTCCCGGTGAAGATGACGTCGCCGGGCGAGAGCGTGAAGTACCGGCTCAGGTAGGAGACGATCTCCGGCACGCTGAAGATCAGGTCTCCCAGGTTCGAGCGCTGCCGCACCTCGCCGTTGACGGTGCAGGTGATGGAGCGCGGTCCCAGGTCGCCCAGCTCGTCGCTGCTCACCAGGTAGGGACCGATGGGCCCGAAGCCGTCCGGCGTCTTCCCCAGCGTCCACTGCGGTGTGGCGTGCTGGAGATCCCGGGCCGAGACGTCGTTGCCGTTGGTGTACCCCCACACGTGCTTGGGGGCCTCCTCCACGCTCACGTTCCGCGTCTGTTTGCCGATCACGGCCACCAGTTCCGCCTCGTAGTCCACCTGCTGCGTCGTCTTGGGGATTCGCACGTTCTGCCCACAGGCGGCGAGGGCGTTGCCGAACTTGGCGAACAGGATCGGCGTCTTGGGCAGCTGCGCTCCCGTCTCCTCGGCGTGCTTGCGGTAGTTGAGGCCGATGCAGAGCAACTTGCCGGCGTTGGGCACGCTGGGCGCGTAGACCAGGCGCGACTCGTCGAGCTCGTCCCCCGGGCTGGGGGTGGCGCCGAGAAAGACCTGGTCGAGCGAGCAGCCGCGGGCGTCGAACACGCCGTCTTTGGTCTTCACCGCGAGACGCGGGCCTTCGTCGGTCTGGTAGTGCAGCAGGATCATGCAGTCGCTCCTCGATTGCGATACGGCATCGGCCCCGGCTCGTCACCGGCGTTCCCGCCCAACAGTATCCGCGCTCTTACCCCGCGAACCTCCGCAAGCTCCGTTTCGTGGGGACCCGGGGGACCCCGGGGGAGAGGCGCCGGGCCTAGGATGCGGCTGTGGAGGTCGCTGGTGCGGTGGTGGTGGTCACCGGTGCCGGCAGCGGGATCGGCCGCGCTCTGTGTGAGCGACTGGCGATCGCCGGCGCCGGGCACATCGTGGCCGCCGATCTGGACGCGGTGGCCGCCGAGGAGACCGCACACCTGATCGGCGGCCCGCAGATCTCAGCCCGCCACCTCGACGTACGCGACGAGGAGGAGGTGCGGACGGTGATCGAGGAGACCCACTCGCACCACGGCACCGTCGACCTCTACTGCTCCAACGCGGGCATCATCACCCCCGGCGGCGTCGAGCTACCGGACCCGGTCTGGGAGCAGCACTGGCAGGTGCACGTCCTTGCCCACGTCTACGCCGCCCGCGCGCTGCTCCCCGCCTGGCTGGAGCGCGGACGCGGCTACCTGCTGGGCACCATCTCGGCGGCGGCCTTGCTGAACGAGATCGACTCGGTGCCCTACGCCGCCACCAAGAGCGCCGGGCTGTCAGTCCTGGAGTGGCTGTCGATCACGTATGGCGACCGTGGCATCCGCTGCTCGGCGCTCTGCCCGCAGGGTGTGCGCACCGCCATGCTGAAGGACGACAACTTCCTCGCTGAGGGTGCGCTGACCGCGGAAGAGGTGGCCAAGGCGGCCCTGGCGGGAATCGAGTCCGAGCGGTTTCTGGTCCTGCCCCATCCCGAGGTCCAGGAATACTTCCAACGACGCGCCGGCGACTACGATCGCTGGCTGCGCGGCATGCGCCGGCTGCAAGCGCGGGTCGCGCAAAGCGCCACCAAGGAGACGAGTTGATGCCCGATCGAAAGATCCCGCGAGGTTCCATCGTCCCTCTGGTCACGCCGTTTGCGGCGGACGGAGCCCTCGACGAGCCGGCCCTCCGCCGCCTGGTCGACTTCCAGGTCGCGAACGGCAGCCACGGCGTCTCCGTCACCGGCACCACCGGCGAGCCCTCAGCCCTCACCCTTGACGAGCGCGAGCGGCTGATCGCGTTGGGCGCCGAACAGGTGGCGGGACGCATCGTCTTCGCCCCCGGCACCGGCACCAACAACATCGACGAGACCCTTCGCCTCACACGCTTCGCCGAGCGCCAGGGCGTCGACGCGGCGCTCGTCATCGTCCCCTACTACAACCGCCCCTCCCAGGAAGGCCTCTACCGCCACTTCGCGACCGTGCTGGAGGCGACCGACCTGCCGATCCTGGTCTACAACATCCCCGGTCGCACCGCCACCAACATGCTGCCCGAGACGCTGGCGCGCCTCCACCGCGACTACCCGCACCTGGTCGGGGTCAAGGAGTCGAACAAGGACTTCGAGCAGCCGAGCCGGATTCTCAACCAGTGCGGGCGCGACTTCCTGGTCCTCTCCGGGATCGAGCTGCTCTGCTACCCGATGCTGGCGATCGGCGGCGCCGGACACGTCTCCGCCACCGGCAACCTGCTCCCACGCGAGGTGGCAGCGATCTACGACCTGGTCCAGCAAGGCCGCCACTCAGACGCCCTCGACCTCCACTACCGGCTGCTGCCGCTCAACGAGGCGATCTTCTTCGAGACCAACCCGATCCCGCTCAAGTGGATGCTGGCCGAACTGGGCCTGATCCAGCCGGTCTGGCGGCTGCCGCTCTGTGAACCGGGGCCGGCGACGCAGGAGAAGCTGCGCCAGGTGATGGCCCGGTACGACCTGCCGCGCGCGGTGGGGGCCGGGCGGTGAAGCGCGCCCGCTTCGTGGCCGGCGGCCGGCTGGAGACCGCGACCCTCAGCGAGCCGGGACTCCTGCGCACCGGCGCCGGGCGCGCGTTCAGCGAGGACGAGGTCACCTTCCTGCCTCCGACCCAACCGACCAAGGTGGTGGCCCTGGCCCTCAACTACGCCTCCCACGCCGCCGAGCTGGAACTGGCGGAGCCGGAGGAGCCGGCCCTCTTCTTCAAGTCTCCCAACACATGGGTCGGGCACCGCGGCGCCGTCATCCATCCCGATGGGATCCAGTACATGCACTACGAGGTGGAGCTGGCGGTCGCCATCGGCGAGCAGTGCCGGCGGGTGCCGGCCGAGCACGCGCTGGAGCGGGTGGGCGGCTACACGATCGCCAACGATCTGGTGATCCGCGACTTCGTGACCAACACCTTCCGCCCGCCGCTGCGAGGCAAGTGCTGGGACACCTTCTGTCCGCTCGGGCCGTATCTGGTGAGCGAGGAGATCGAGGACCCGCAGGCTCTGGGCCTGCGCGCCTACGTCAACGGTGAGCTGCGGCAGGAGGGGTCGACCCGCGACATGGTGCGCTCGGTCGCGGAGCTGATCGAGTACGTCTCCTTCTTCATGACGCTGGAGCCGGGGGACCTGATCTTGACCGGCACCCCGAGAGGCGTCTCCCACATCCATCCCGGCGACCAGATGCGCATGGAGGTGGAGGGGCTGGGGGCACTCGAGAACACCGTGATCCCGGAGGGCGTGGCGCGATGAGCCGAACGCAGGCGCCGAGCGCGACCGCGGCCAAGGAGTCGGCGCGGTCGCGCGTGCGCCCGGTCCAGCACCTGATCGACGGCCGTTTCGTCGCCGCCGCCGAAGGTGGGACGTTCGAGACGCTGGACCCGACCACCAATCAGCCGATCACGACCGTCGCCGACGGGGACGAGGAGGACGTCGACCGGGCCGTCCACGCCGCCCGTCGCGCCTTCGACGAGGGGCCGTGGCCGCGGCTGGGCGCCGGCCCACGCGCCAAGCTTCTGCGCCGCATCGCGGAGCTGATCGAGGCCGCCGACCAGGAGATCGCCGAGGTGGAGACCCTGGACACCGGGCTCCCCATCACGCAGGCGCGGGGCCAGGCGCAGCGGGCGGCGCAGAACTTCCGCTTCTTCGCGGCCCAGATCGAGGTGATGGCGGGCGAGTCCTTCACCACGCCTCAGTTCCTCAACTACGCGATCCGCAGGCCGGCCGGCGTCGCGGGCCTGATCACGCCCTGGAACACCCCCTTCATGCTCGAGACCTGGAAAGTGGCGCCCTGCCTGGCCGCCGGCGACACCTTAGTGCTGAAGCCGGCGGAGTGGTCGCCGCTCTCCGCCGATGTGCTCGCGCACGCCCTGCAGGAGGCCGGCTTACCCGACGGCGTCGCCAACGTGGTCCACGGCTTCGGCGAGACGGCGGGTGCCCCCCTGGTCGCGCATCCCGGGGTGCAGCTGATCTCCTTCACCGGGGAGACCACTACCGGGAGCGCGATCATCGCCAACGGCGCCGCCACCCTCAAGCGCTACTCGATGGAGCTGGGCGGTAAGTCGCCCGTGGTCGTCTTCGCCGACTGTGACCTCGACCGCGCGGTGGACGCGGCCGTGTTCGGGGTGTTCTCGCTCAACGGCGAGCGCTGCACCGCGGGCACCCGGCTGCTGGTCGAGCGCCCCATCTACGACGAGTTCGTGGGCCGGGTCGCCGAGCGGGCACGGAAGGTCCGGGTGGGGGACCCCTTCGAAGCGCCCACCGAGCTCGGCCCGCTGATCCATCCCGAGCACCACGCGCGGGTGTCGCGCTACCTGGAGATCGGCAAGGGCGAGGGGCGCCTGATGGCGGGGGGCGGGCGGCCCCCAGGGCTCGACCAGGGGAACTACGTGGCGGCGACCGTGTTCAGTGACGTCCCCTCCTCAGCGCGCGTCTTCCAGGAGGAGATCTTCGGGCCGGTGGTGGTCGCGACGCCGTTCGATGGCGAGGAGGAGGCCCTGCGCCTGGCCAACGACGTGCGCTACGGCCTCGCCGCCTACGTATGGACGCGCGATGCGCAGCGCGGCCAGCGGGTGGCGCAGGGGATCGAGAGTGGGATGGTGTGGCTCAATTCCCAGAACGTCCGCGACCTGCGCACCCCCTTCGGCGGCAGCAAGGCCTCCGGCATCGGCCGCGAGGGCGGGGAGCACAGCTTCGAGTTCTACTGCGAGCAGCAGACGGTCCACGTGGCGCTCGGCGACGTCCCGGTGCCGCGCTTTGGGGCCGGCGACTGATGGCGCACCCGGGCGACCGGCAGCCAATGGCGGGCGGCCGGGTGGTGGCGCCGTTCGACACCGTCCGCGCCGCGCACGCCGAGCTGGTGGTGACCGACGTCGGCCGCTCCCGGGAGTTCTACGTCGACCGTCTGGGCTTCGTCGTCACCGAGGAGACGCCGGATGCCCTGTTCCTGCGCGGGTACGAAGACCGCCACCACCACTGCCTGGTCGTGCGCCGCGGTCCGCGCCCGCTGGTGGACCACCTGGCGTTCCTGGTCGCCTCCGACGAGGACGTCGATCGGGCGGCCCGCTTCTACACCAGCCTTGGGTGTCCCGTCCGCCACCTGGGGCCGGGGGAGGAGCGCGGGCAGGGGAGGGCGCTGCGCGTCCAGGACCCGCTCGGGTTCCCGTTCGAGTACTACGCGAACATGGAGCGCGTCGACCGCCTGACGCAGCGCTACGACCTCCAGCGGGGCGGCCGGATCCAGCGCCTCGACCACCTGAATCTGCATGTCCCCGACGTGCAGGCCGGGTTCGACCACTACTTCGGTGACCTCGGCTTTCGCTGCTCCGAGTACATCGAGGGGGACCCGCCCGGTGACACCACGCTCTACGCGGCCTGGCTCTACCGCAAACCGACGGTGCACGACCTCGCGCTGACCGCCGGAGCCGGACCCCGACTGCACCACGTCGCCTTCTGGACACCGGACTCGATGGCGATCACCCAGCTCTGCGACCAGCTGGGCGGCGCGCACGTCCACCACCTGATCGAGCGCGGGCCTGGCCGGCACGGTGTGAGCAACGCGTTTTACCTCTACCTGCGCGACCCCGACGGACACCGGATCGAGCTCTACTCGGCCGACTACTGGACTGGTGATCCCGACTTCGTGCCCATCCGGTGGAGCGTGAACGATGACCAGAGGCGCAGCTTCTGGGGGCACGAGGTGCCCGAGCGCTGGTACCGGGAGTCGTCGCTGGTAGCGGACCTGGACGGACACCCGGTCCCCGTCGCCGAGCCGCCGGTCCGGGAGCGGTCGGTCGAGATCCTGCCGTCGTAGAGGCGGGGACAGAATTCCAGAGGGAGGTGCACGGTGCAGATCACCGGCGGTCAGGCAATGGCGCGGCAATTGGTCGCGGAAGGGGTCGAGGTCATCTTCGGGCTCCCCGGCGTGCAGCTGGACTGGGGAGTCGATGGACTGGCCCGGGATGGGGACTCCATTCGTTTCATCACCACCCGGCACGAGCAGGCGACCACCTACATGGCGGACGGCTATTCACGCGCGTCGGGGAAGGTCGGGGTGGCGATGGTGGTCCCCGGGCCCGGGGTGCTGAACTCGCTGGCCGGACTCGCCACCGCCTACGCCTGCAACTCGCGAGTGCTGCTGATCGCGGGACAGGTGGCCAGCCGCCTCATCGGGCAGGGCCGCGGGGTCCTTCACGAGATCCCTGACCAGACCGCGATCCTGCGCACGCTGACCAAGTGGACGGGGCGCGCGGAGACGCCGGCAGAGGTGCCGGGATTGCTTCGGGAGGCGTTCCGGCAGCTCGGGACCGGACGCCCGAGACCGGTCGCGGTGGAGCTGCCGCCTGACGTCCTCCAGCGCGTGGGGGAGTGTGAAGTGGTGCCGCCGGCCACGCCGGAGCCGCCGCTCGCCCCCGACCCGGTGCTGGTCGAGGAGGCGGCCAGGCTGCTGGCGGCCGCGCAGCTTCCCGGTCATCGCGGTGGGAGGCGGGGTCATCGTCTCCGGCGCCACCCAGGCGGTGCTCTCCCTCGCCGAGCTGCTGGGGGCCCCGGTCCTTCGCAGCTCCTTCGGCCACTCCGCGGCGCCCGACGCGCATCCGCTGGTGGCGCCGACGCAGCAGACGCCGCGGGTCCTGGAGCGGGCGGACGTCGTGTTCGCGATCGGGACGCGCTTTGTCAACCGCCGCGGAACCCCGATGCCGGTGCCCGAGGGGACAAAACAGATCGCTCTCAACATCGACGACGGCGACACCATCGGCGCGCGCACCTACGATGTGGCTCTGATCGGAGACGCCGAGCTGGGGACCCGCCAGGTGGAGGAGGCGGTGCGTCGGCTGGGACCCCGCGGCACGGGCGGCGCCGGACGGCAGCTGGTGGCCGAGACCAAGGCGGCGGCGGCCGACGACCTGGAGGCGCTGGAGCCACAGATGTCATGGGTGAGCGCGGTGCGAGCCGGGCTGGCGGATACCGGCGTGGTCGTCAACGACCTGACCCAGGTCGGGTTCGTCGCCGAGCTCGGCTTCGAGGTGCGGGACCGGTTCTCGTTCGTCACCGCCGGCTACCAGGGCACGCTCGGCTTCGGGTTTCCGACCGCGCTCGGCTTCAAGGTGGGCGCGCCGGACCGGGATGTCTGTGTGCTGGCGGGGGACGGCGGCTTCGGCTACGCGCTGCAGGAGCTCTCGACGGCGCGCGCGAACCACATCGGGGTGACGGTGCTGCTCTTCGTCGACGGCTGGTGGGGCAACGTGCGGCGCACGCAGAAGGAGGACTTCGGGGGACGCTACCTGGGCACGACACTGGTGAACCCGGATTTCGTGGATCTGGCCCAGTCGTTCGGCGTCCGGGCCTGGGCCGTCGGCGACCCGGACCGGCTGTCGCGGCTCCTGCGCGAGCGGCGGGGCGCGACGGAGCCGGCGCTGATCGTGGTCCCGCAGGGCGAGGTCCCGTCCCCCTGGGATCAGATCCTCTGGACGTCCGCCACCCCCGCCACGCGCTGACCCCCCGTTCCCGAGTGCCGGCATTCAGGGTCTCCAATGGCCCGCAAAACGCCGCCGAGTAGCCGGGGGGAGTTTCACCCCCCGGCCCTCACAGAACCGGACGTGAGCCTCTCGACTCATCCGGCTCGTGCCACCCAACCTCACGGCTGCGATCCCAAACGCCAATGGAGGAACAGCCCGGGCGAACCCCGGGCCACCCGGCGCAGGAAGCGGTAGGCCGCTGCCCACCCTTCACGCAGCCGCTTGTACTTGCGTCTCACCCAACCCGCGAGGTGCTGGTTGAGGGTCCAGAGCAGGGTATGCATAGCCGACCTGGTGTACGCGCCGTAATAGTTGAGCCAGCCTCGTACCCGGGGGTTCACCCACCGGGCCAGATGGGACAGGCTCGTGCTGGTCCACCGCGAGAGCCGCCAACTACGGACTTCGCCTCGGAGTCGCTTCATCACCTTCGGGCTGACGGCGGGGTTGAACCCGTCGAAGAACGTGCCCTTCCTGGTCCGGACTCGACGCACTCGGAACTCGTAGGACAGGAACTCGAACTTCGTGCACGGGTGCTCCTCGGTCCGATTTCCATCCTTGCAGTACACGATCCGCGTCTTCTCCCGGTTCAGCTCCAGGCCGCACTCCTCCAGCCGTCGGTCAATCCGCTCCTTGACGTATTCCGCTTGCGTTTGGCTGACGCAGTGCACCACGACGTCATCCGCGTACCTCTCGAACCCGATGGCCGGGAACGTCCGCGCCATCCAGGCATCGAAGCAGTAGTGCATGAACAGGTTGGCCAGCAGCGGCGAGATGGCTGACCCCTGCGGGCTTCCCCGATCTCGCGCTGCCAGGCTGCCGTCCCCACGTTGCAACGGCGCTTTCAGCCACCGTTCCACGTAGAGGAGAAGCCATTTCAGGTGGGTGTGCTTGTCCACCGCCTTCAAGATCAGGTGGTGGGGGATGGTGTCGAAGAACGCTTTGATGTCCAGGTCGATGACCCAGTCCGTCTTCCAGCACCGCTCCCGGCAGCGCCCCACGGCCTGCTTCGCAGATCGCCCTGGCCGGTACCCGTAGGAGTCGGGGTGGAAGATTGGCTCCACCTCCGGCTCCAGGTACATGCAGGCCACGGTTTGGGCTATCCGGTCGGCCACCGTGGGCACTCCCAGCACCCGCATGCCACCGTTCGCTTTCGGTATCTCTACCGCCCGCACCGGCGGCGGAAAGTAGCTCCCCGAGGACATCCGGTTCCAGAGCTTGTAGAGGTTCCCCTTGAGGTCCCTTTCGAACTCGGCCAGCGATTCCCCGTCGACGCCTGGGGCCCCTTTGTTGGCACGTACGTGCCGGTATGCATCCATCACGATCCTTTTCGAGATCGCAAACGGTTTCGGCTTGACCGTCGGCTCCTCCTGCTCCGGCAGTTGCCCGTCCACCAAGCCCGGGTGACCCGCCCCCTTTGCTCCACCCGAGTTACCAGGCTTCTCAGCTCCTATGGGACGGTCCGACACTGCGCGCCGCCTCGGTACTCTCCCCCTTGCGGATTGGCCGCTTGTGGGTTCTCCCTCTCGCGGGTTAGCCATCGACTTCGACCGCGACGACCACTCCCGCCCTATCGGTGCGCAGCTTCACGCGTTCCACGTTGGCGCCTGAACCGGGCTCGCGCCGCCTGTACGCCGGATGCCGCCTGGGCAGCACGACAGGTCTCCCCCAGGCTCGTCCCGAGGCCACTCGCATCCTCGGTTTCGACATCGGTAATGCCTCTCGACGCGTCATCGGACGGTTCACTTTCGTTCGCCTTCCCGGTTCACACCTGACACCCTCTTCCGGGCGCCTTTTCCGCAACGCTCACCACCCCGGCCGTTGTGCCGGCGCAGCTTGCGGTGGTTTGGAGCCTCCCCCTGCATGGGCGGCTCCGGGGGGCCTACCCCCATCGCCAACGCAGCACCCTCTCGGGTCGTCCTCCTACATCAGATCAACCTCCGAGGTTCGCGTCGCAACGAGTGCCGGCATTCGGGGTCTCCACGGCCAGCATTCGGGCTTCGGAGTCGTGTCCCTATAGGATCGCGGGATGCGCTATCGCCCTCTCGGCCAGTCAGGCCTGCTCGTCTCCGTCGTCGGACTCGGATCCAACCAGTTCGGGGGCCGCCTCGACCTGGGTGGAACGCGGGCGGTGGTCGACGCCGCCCTCGACGCCGGCATCACGCTGATCGACACCTCCGACACGTATGGCGGCGGGGGTGGGTCTGAGGAGCTGCTCGGCCGCGTGCTGGAGGGTCACCGTTACGACGTGGTGCTGGCGACCAAGTGGGGCCACCAGAAGAGCGACATGGGCTACGGGCCGGCGGCGGGACTGAAGGGCGGCCGCGCCTACATGCGGCGGGCGGTGGAGGCATCCCTGCGGCGGCTTCGGACCGACTACATCGACCTCTACCAGCTGCACACCCCTGACCCGCTGACCCCGATCGAGGAGACCCTGGCGGCGGGGGACGAGCTCGTCAAGGAGGGGAAGGTCCGCTACCTCGGCCACTCCAACTTCGCCGGCTGGCAGATCGCGCAGGCGGCGCACGTGGCCGAGGCGGGCGGGTGGACGCCGTTCATCTCGGCCCAGAACCACTACTCGCTCCTGGAGCGGGACGTCGAGCGCGAGGTGATCCCCGCCTGCGACAACTACGGCCTCGGCATGCTCCCCTTCTTCCCGCTCGCGATGGGGCTGCTCACCGGCAAGGTGACGCGCGACGGGGGAGCGCCGGAGGGCACCCGCCTCCACGGTCGCGACTCCTATTTGTCCGAGTCCAAGTTCGACCGCGTGGAGGCTCTGCAGGCGTGGGGCCAGGAGCACGGTCGCTCGCTGCTCGAGATCGCGATCGGTGGCCTCGCCGCGCAGCCAGCGGTGGGCTCGGTGATCGCGGGTGCGACCTCGCCCGAGCAGGTCCAAGCCAACGCCCAGGCCGGCGAGTGGGAACCGACCGAGGAGGAGCTGGAGGACATCGATCGGCTGGCGCCGTCCAAGGCGCCGGGTCCCCCGCGGTAGGGTGGAGGCATGACGGGCGCGGACCTCGACCTGACCCACGCGAGCCCGGTCGCGGTCCGCTCGCTGATCCGAGCGCGCGGCTACACCGGTCCCACCAGCGGCCTCTGCCTCGGTCACCTGCAGGCAAACCTCGCCATCCTTCCCGCCGAGGCGGCGGACGAGTTCCGCGCCTTCTGCGAGGCCAACAGCCAGCCGATGCCGCTGGTGGACGTGACCGCGCCCGGCGATCCGGAGCCGGCGCAGGTGGCGCCGGGCGCCGATCTCCGCACCGACCTTCCGCGCTACCGGGTCTACCGCCGGGGCGAGGTGGCCGGCGAGGTCACCGACATCCGGGATCTGTGGCAGGACGACTTCGTCGGGTTCCTCCTCGGCTGCAGCTTCTCGGCCGAGAACCGGCTGCTGGAGGCTGACGTCCGGCTCCGCCACCTCGAGGCGGGACGCAACGTCCCCATGTTCGTGACGTCGATCCAGTGCACTCCCGTAGGCCGCTTCCACGGGCCGATGGTGGTCTCGATGCGGCCGATCCGCCGGGATCAGGTGGAGCTGGCGGCGGACGTGACGGCCGAGCTTCCGCTGGCTCACGGCGCTCCGGTCAACGTCGGGGAGCCCGAGCGGCTCGGCATCCGGGACCTGGCCCACCCCGACTTCGGCGACGCGGTGGTGCCGGAGGAAGACGAGGTGCCGGTCTTCTGGGCCTGCGGCGTAACCCCGCAGGCCGTGCTGATGGAGGTCAAGCTCCCGCTCGCCATCACCCACGCCCCCGGCCACATGTTCATCGCCGATACGCCGGAGTGCGACGTGATCGGGCGCCGCACCGTGGCGTAACGCGTACTCAGTCGAGGTAGGTCACCACGTCCGCGAGGGGCGTGCGATCGCGGGGCGCCACCTCGTGGACGGGATGCCCGAGGTGGAGCAATCCCACCGCCTCTTCGTCGGCGGGCAGGTTGATCGCCGCCCGCCCTTCCGGCGTGTGGATGACCGCGGGCGTCGACCAGAAGCCGGCCAAGCGCCGAGCGTGCGCGGCCAGCAGGACCGCGTAGATCGCGGCCGCGGTGGCGAGGCGGTCCTCCTCCGCCTGACGCTCATCGCCGGCCTGCGTGGCACTCACCACGATCCGGGTCGGCGCCCGCTCCAGCTTCCGTGAGCTGCCCGCCTTCAACTCCTCAGCCGCCGCCTTCAACCGCTCCAAGGATGCCGGTCCCAGGACGCGGAACCGCCAGGGGTTCGTCAGGTGGTGATTGGGCGCCCAGCGCGCGATCTCGAGCAGGCCGTCGATCTCGGACCGGGTCAAGGGGATGGGTTCGTAGAGCTTGTGGGTCCGGCGGGTGCGGATCGCCTCGATGACGTCCACTCAACCCTCCGTTCGAGGATCGATCCACACCGACTCCGAGTCGAGCAGCCCGCGGGCCTGGACCGGACCCCAGGTTCCGGTCTGGTACGAGACCGCCGGGTCGTGGTCGCGCAGCACGGCGTCGACCACCTCCCACGCGGCCTCGATCGCGTCCCAGCGGGTGAACAGCTCCTGACTGCCGGCCATCGCGTCGCCCAGCAGCCGCTCGTAGGGCTGCTCCTCACCCGGTGACGGGTTCTCGTGCAGGGCCAGCTCCTGCTGGTCACCGATGAACTTCTCGCCCGGTCGTTTGACCCGGGCCGCGAGCGCGATCACCGCGTCGGGGCTGAGGCGGAAGCGGATGTGGTTGCGCTCACTGAGCCCGGTGTCCCGGTCATCCCGGAAGATGTGCGCGGGCGGCGATTTCAGGCTCACGACCACCTCGGTCGCCGTGACTGCCAGGTTCTTGCCTGCGCGCAGGTACCAGGGAACGCCCTGCCAGCGCCAGCTGTCGATCTTGAGCCGGACCGCGGCAAACGTCTCGGTGTCCGAGTGCGGGTCCACGCCCGGCTCTCCCCGATAGCCCTGGAACTGACCCCGGACCAGGTCCTGCCTGCGCAGCGGCACCATGCCCCGGAACACCTTCGCCTTCTCGTCCCGTGCCGGCTCGATGCCCTTGCCCACCGGTGGCTCGACCGCCAGCAGCGCCACGATCTGGAAGAGGTGGTTCTGGATCACGTCCCGCAGCGCCCCGGTAACGTCATAGAACTTGCCCCGACCCTGGACGCCGAAGTTCTCCGCCAACGTGATCTGGATCGAGGAGATGAAGTTGCGGTTCCAGATCGGCTCCAGGAACGAGTTGGCGAAGCGGAAATAGATGATGTTCTCGATCGTCTCCTTACCCAGGAAGTGGTCGATCCGGTAGATGGACGACTCCGGGAAGGCTGAGCTCACGACCTTGTTGAGCTTGCGCGCCGATGCCAGGTCCTCTCCGAACGGCTTCTCGACGATCACGCGCGCGTGGTGGGCGCAATCGCTGTTGTGCAGGCTCTCCACCACGGTGCCGAAGAGTGGGGGCGGGATGGCCAGGTAGTGAGCCGGTGCGGTCGCATTGCCCAGCGTCTTCCGCAGGGAGGTGAACGTGCTCTGGTCGGTGTAGCTGCCGCTCACGTAGGAGAGGCTTTGCATCAGGTGGCCGTAGGCGGCGCGATCGTCGATGCCCCCGTGCTCCTCGATCGATTTGGTGGCGCGGTCGCGCAGCTGGTCCACCGTCCATTGGTCGAGCGCCACGCCGATCACCGGATAGGTGAGGCGGCCTCGTTTGGCCATCGCGTAGAAGGCCGGGAAGATCTGTTTGTAGGCAAGGTCGCCGGTGGCTCCGAAAAAGCAGAGCGCGTCGGCGTGCTCTCCGGTTGCCATCACTGTCCCGCCCCCGGCTTCTCCTGGTGCCCCCCGAACTGCTTGCGCATCGCCGACAGCAGCTTGTCCGCGAACAGCGCCTCGCCGCGCGACGCGAAGCGAGCGAAGAGGGCGGCGGAGATGACCGGGGCGGGAACCGCCTCGTCGATCGCGGCCAGCGCGGTCCAGCGGCCCTCGCCGGAGTCCGAGACGCGCCCGGCGAACTTCTCGAGTGAGGGGTCCTCGACGAGCGCCGCCGCGGTCAGATCGAGCAGCCAGGAGGCGACCACCGATCCGCGCCGCCAGACCTCGGCCACGGACGCGATGTCGATGTCGTACTCGTAGTACCGCGGGTCGCGCAGAGGAGTGGTCTCGGCGTCGATCTCGTCCTGGTGCTTGCCGATGTCGGCGTGGTTGATGATGTTGAGGCCCTCGCTGTAGGCGGCCATCAACCCGTACTCGATGCCGTTGTGCACCATCTTCACGAAGTGGCCGGCTCCATTCGGCCCGCAGTGCAGGTAGCCCTGCTCAGGTGCCGAGGGCTCGCCGGTTCGCCCCGGCGTCCGAGCGGCCGTGTCCACACCGGGGGCGATCGTCTTCCAGATCGGGTCCAGGTGTTGGACCACGTCGTCTTCGCCGCCGATCATCAGGCAGTAACCGCGGTCCAGGCCCCAGACGCCGCCCGAGGTCCCACAGTCGACGAAGTGGAACCCCTTCGCCTTGAGCGCGGCGGCCCGGTCGACGTCGTCGCGGTAGTAGGAGTTCCCGCCGTCGATGATGATGTCGCCCGGCTCCAGGTGCTGGGTCAGCGCGTCGATCGTCTGCTCGGTCACGCCGGCCGGCACCATCACCCAGGCGGCCCGGGGTGCCTCCAGCTTGGCGGCGAACTCGTCCAGCGTGTGCGCCGCAATCGCGCCCTCACCGGCCAGGGCGTCGATGGCACCCGCGTTGACGTCGTAGACGACGCAGGAGTGCCCGCCCCGCATCAGCCGGCGGACGATGTTCGCCCCCATGCGGCCCAGGCCGATCATGCCCAGTTGCATTGAGTTTCCTCCTCAGATATGTGATCGGTGCGGTCAGACCGCGCGGCCGCGCTCGGCCCGATAGCGGCGGATCATCGCGTTCGTCGAGCCGTCGTGGCGGAGGGCGGGAGGGGTCTCACTCTCGAGCTCCGGAATCACGTTCTCGGCCAGGGCCTTGCCCAGCTCGACGCCCCACTGGTCGAACGAGTCGATGTCCCAGATCGTGCCCTGCGTGAACACTTTGTGCTCGTAGAGGGCGATCAGCTGCCCCAGCGTGTTCGGCGTCAGGCGAGGCAGCAGCATTGAGGTGGTGGGGTGGTTGCCCCGAAAGACCCGCGCCTTCTGTTGGTAGTCGGGGACGCCCTCCGCCTGGACCTCCTCGAGCGTCTTGCCGAAGGCCAGCGCCTCGGTCTGGGCGACGAAGTTGGCGAACAGCAGGTCGTGCTGGTTGTCGAGGTCGTGGGCGGGCCGGGCGATCCCGATGAAGTCGGCGGGAATGAGCCGCGTCCCCTGGTGGATCAGCTGGTAGTACGCGTGCTGACCGTTGGTCCCGGGCTGGCCCCAGAGGATGGGGCCGGTCTGGTAGTCGACCGGCTCCCCCTGCAGCGTCACCGACTTGCCGTCGCTCTCCATGTCCAGCTGCTGCAGATAGGCGGGGAGTTCCGACAGGTACTGGCTGTAGGGGAGGACGGCCAGCGTTTCAGCGCCGAAGAAGTTGTTGTACCAGATGCCCACCAGCCCCAACAGCACCGGCACGTTCTGGCGCAGCGGCGTGTGGAGGAAGTGGTCGTCGATGGTGCGGAAGCCGGCCAGCATGTCGTCGAAGCCCTCGGGGCCGATCGCGATCATGAGCGAGAGCCCGATCGCCGAATCGTACGAGTAGCGGCCTCCGACCCAATCCCACATCTCGAACATGTTCGCGGGGTCGATCCCGAACTTCCGCACCCCGGAGGCGTTGGTGGAGACGGCCGCGAAGTGGCGCTCTACGGCGGCTTCGTCATGCAGCGCGTCGAGAACCCAGGACCGGGCGGCGCCGGCGTTGGCCAGCGTCTCCAGCGTGGTGAAGGTCTTGGAGCAGACGATGAAGAGCGTCTCCGCCGGGTCCAGACCCTGCAGCGTCTCCCACATCTGGGTCGGGTCCACGTTGGAGACGAAGTGGAAGCTCATCGAGCGGTCGCTGAAGTCCTTCAACGCGACCGTCGCCATGTGGGGTCCGAGGTCGGAGCCGCCAATCCCGATGTTGACGACGTTCTTGATCCGCTCGCCCGTGTAACCCTTCCACTCGCCGGAGCGGATCCGGTTCGCGAAGGCGGCCATCCGGCGCCGGACCTGGAAGACCTCTGGGATCACATCCTGGCCGTCGACCAGGATCCGCTCGGTCTCGGGGGCGCGCAGCGCGACATGGAGGACGGCCCTCCGCTCGGTGACGTTGATCTTCTCGCCCCGGAACATGGCCTGAGCGCGCTCGGCGACCCCGGCCCGCTCGGCGAGCCTCGCCAGGAGGTCCAGCGTCTCAGGCAGCAGGCGGTGCTTGGAGAGGTCGACGACGACGTCGCCGGCCTGGAACGTCAGCTTGTCGGCCCGGGACGGGTCGTCCGCGAAGAGCTGGCGGAGAGGCCGGTCACCAACCTGGTGGCGATGTGCGGCGAGCGCCTTCCACTCGGCGCTCTGGTCGATCGACGCGGTGGCTGCGGATTCCGTCATGTCGGTCGTCCTCCTGAATTGGCTGAGGCGAGCCGGGGCCCCGCGGTGGACACCGACACGCGGATACCGACCAGAGTGAGCATGCCACGCCCGCGAACTCCGACGCGCACCCGTTTACGGCCGATCTGCCGGCCGGGCCGTCCCGGCCGGCGGGGACCGCCTCGTCCGAGGCCGTTCAGCCGCCCGGACCTGGGGGGCTTCCGGCTCCGGGTAGTGTCAGCATGCGAGCACGGGATCGCCGGGCGGGCCAGAAGGTGGTAACCCGGCTGGGAGGAGAGCACGAGGAGAAGCAATGGCCGCGGACATCGACGGACCCGCGCTGCTGGCGGACCTGGAGACTTTGAACTCCTTTGGAACCGGTCAGGGACCCGGCATCAACCGGGTCGCCTTCTCGGCCTCCGACGCGGCGGGCCGCGAGTACGTGGATGGACGGCTGCGAGACCTTGGGCTGGACGTGCGGCGGGACGCGCTCGGTTCCACGATCGCCCGCCTGCCGGGCGCGGATCCCGGGTTGGCGCCGGTCGGCGTCGGTTCCCATACCGACACGGTGCCGGATGGAGGGCGCTACGACGGCGCGCTGGGGGTGGTGGCCGCCATCGCCTGCGCGCGGGCTGTGGTCCAGGACGGGATGCCCCTCCAACACCCGCTCGAGGTTCTGAACTTCGTCTCCGAAGAGGCGACGATGGGTGCCGGGTGCCTGGGCAGCTCCGCCATGGTGCAGGATGTCGACCGGGTCCTGGACGCCTGGGCCTGGGACGGGCGGCCGGTGCGAGACCACCTGCGAGCGGCGGGAGTCGACGTGGCGCGCATCGGCGAGGCCCGGCGCTCCCGCGGAGACCTGGTCGCGTACCTCGAGCTCCACATCGAGCAGGGCGCCGTGCTGTGGCGATCGGGGGACCGGCTCGGCGTGGTCGAAGGCATCGTCGGCATCCGGCGCTACCAAGTCGAGTTCACGGGCGAAGCCAACCACGCGGGGACGACGGCGATGGAGGATCGGCACGACGCGCTCGTGATGGCGGCGCCGCTGGTGGGTGCGATCCGGGAGATCTCCCTCGCCTGCGGCATCGTGGGCACCGTCGGGAGCCTGCGCGTGGAACCCGGGGCGTCCAACGTGGTTCCGGGACGCGTGGTCTTGGAGTGCGAGCTGCGGAGCCTGGAGGAGGCGCGGATGGACGAGGCCGAGGACATGCTGGCGGAGCGGACGAGAAGAGACGGTGGGACGCTCCTGCGGTCGGGCGCCAAGGAGCCGGTGCGCTGCGACCCGACCCTGCTGGCTGCGCTTGACGAAGTGGCCCGAGGCTTCGGCGTCGGGGTCCGGCGCCTGCCCAGCGGTGCCGGGCACGACGCGATGTCGATGGCGACGATCTGCGCGGTGGCGATGCTGTTCGTGCCCAGCGAACGCGGTATCAGCCACGCCCCCGGGGAGCACACGTCCCCCGAGGACTGCGTGCTCGGCGCCCGGGCGCTGCTGGCGGCGCTGCGAGAGGTCGACCGGCGCCTCGCCTAGCCGGTCTTCGCCTCCGGCTTGACCGCGTCCTTCTGGATGAACTGGAATTGCACGCCGCCTGAGGTCTCGGGGACGGTCCAGATGTTGACGTTGGGGCCGATCGTGCGCGGCTCGCTGTTGGCGCGAACGCCGTTGGGGGTCAGCTCGGCGATCGTCTCCTGGAGGTCGTCGACCTGGATCGCGATGTGTTCCAGGCGCGCCTGGGCATCTCCCAAGCGGGCGGCTCGCCCCTCCTTAGTGAGCGGCTCGATCAGCTCGATCTGCGCGTCGCCGTAGCTGTAGAAGTGCGTGCGCATGTCCGGGAACTCGCGGGCGGTCGCGAGCTCCATGTGCAGGACATCGCGGAGGAAGGCCCCCATCTGGTCCACACTGTCGACGATCACCGCGATGTGGTCGAGGCGCTGAGGCATGGTCGCAATCTAGCCGATCGGCTCGGCCCGGCTGGGGGTGCTGGACGGGGTGGGACGAATGTCCCGTGTCCGGGTCCTGCGGCGCGCAACACAATGGGGAGAGCCGGCGAGCCGTCAGCAGCCAGATCAGAGGAGGGCGTGACAGTGCCCCTGTACATGGATGTCCACGAGTCCTTGCCCGAGGGGGCGAGCATTGACGACGTTGAGAGGGCGCACGAGGCCGACCTTGCCAAGCAGGGCGAATACGGCGTCAAGTATCTGCGCTATTGGGTCGACGACAAGGAGGGCAAGGTCTTCTGCCTGGTCGACGCTCCTGACGCGGAGACGGCGGCGCGGGTCCACCGGGAGGCACATGGCCTGGTCGCCGATCGCATCTACGAAGTGCGCGAAGGCGGTTGATCCGCGGCTGCTGGAGCGGTTGGGGGCGGCGACGGATTTGGAGCCGGCGACGGGAATCGAACCCATGACCTGCCGCTTACAAGGCGGCTGCTCTGCCGATTGAGCTACGCCGGCGTGTCGGGGCGCCGACCACAACGTAACCGTTTCCCGGCAACCCGGGCCTACCGCGCGCGTTTTAGCGCCAGGGTGCCGGGAGACGGCCCGATGGGAGACCGTCCGGGTAGGCTCGAGGTCAGCTGGCGGGGTTCATGGCCGGTGCGAGGCGCAGCACGCCCACGCCGCGTCCGCGGGCGCGGTCGCACCGCGTGCAGAAGACGACGTCGTCCAGACCGAGGGGGTGGCCCCCGCGGAGAAGCACCTCGCGAGAGTTTTGGTGGAAGAGCCAGCAGAAGAAGGGCTTCAGTCGAGGCATCGGAGACCCCTCACCCTACCGAGCGCCCCCGCTGGAACGCCTTATTGAACGGCGTCGAGCAGCTGGTCGAATTTGGCCGCCAGGATGAAGTCGTTGGGGGTGAGCCCCTGGGCCGCGTGCGTGGTGAGGCGGATGGCGAGGCGCCCCCAGCCCACCTCGAGGTCCGGGTGGTGACCCTCGCTCTCCGCGATCGGAGTCATGCGATCGAGCAGCTGCACCGCGCTCAAGAAGTCCTTCGTCTTCACGGTCCGGGTCAGCTCGTCGCCCTGGGGGCCGTGTCGCATCGTCCACCGCGGGACTCGCGGCAGCAGCGCGGCGATGTCCTCCGCGCCCAGGGCCGGCGTGCCCCCCTCGCAGGGGACGCAGTGGCGCTGGCTGAGCTCTTCTGGTTCCTCGCTCATGGCTCCAGTATCCGCCGGGGCGCCGGAGGGGATGGGCGCCCCGGCCACGAGTGCCGGCATTCGGGGTCTCCACGGCCAGCATTCGGGCTTCGGAGTCGTGTCCCTATAGGATCGCGGGATGCGCTATCGCCCTCTCGGCCAGTCAGGCCTGCTCGTCTCCGTCGTCGGACTCGGATCCAACCAGTTCGGGGGCCGCCTCGACCTGGGTGGAACGCGGGCGGTGGTCGACGCCGCCCTCGACGCCGGCATCACGCTGATCGACACCTCCGACACCTATGGCGGCGGGGGTGGGTCTGAGGAGCTGCTCGGCCGCGTGCTGGAGGGTCACCGTTACGACGTGGTGCTGGCGACCAAGTGGGGCCACCAGAAGAGCGACATGGGCTACGGGCCGGCGGCGGGACTGAAGGGCGGCCGCGCCTACATGCGGCGGGCGGTGGAGGCATCCCTGCGGCGGCTTCGGACCGACTACATCGACCTCTACCAGCTGCACACCCCTGACCCGCTGACCCCGATCGAGGAGACGCTGGCGGCGGGGGACGAGCTCGTCAAGGAGGGGAAGGTCCGCTACCTCGGCCACTCCAACTTCGCCGGCTGGCAGATCGCGCAGGCGGCGCACGTGGCCGAGGCGGGCGGGTGGACGCCGTTCATCTCGGCCCAGAACCACTACTCGCTCCTGGAGCGGGACGTCGAGCGCGAGGTGATCCCCGCCTGCGACAACTACGGCCTCGGCATGCTCCCCTTCTTCCCGCTCGCGATGGGGCTGCTCACCGGCAAGGTGACGCGCGACGGGGGAGCGCCGGAGGGCACCCGCCTCCACGGTCGCGACTCCTATTTGTCCGAGTCCAAGTTCGACCGCGTGGAGGCTCTGCAGGCGTGGGGCCAGGAGCACGGTCGCTCGCTGCTCGAGATCGCGATCGGTGGCCTCGCCGCGCAGCCAGCGGTGGGCTCGGTGATCGCGGGTGCGACCTCGCCCGAGCAGGTCCAAGCCAACGCCCAGGCCGGCGAGTGGGAACCGACCGAGGAGGAGCTGGAGGACATCGATCGGCTGGCGCCGTCCAAGGCGCCGGGTCCCCCGCGGTAGGGTGGAGGCATGACGGGCGCGGACCTCGACCTGACCCACGCGAGCCCGGTCGCGGTCCGCTCGCTGATCCGAGAGCGCGGCTACACCGGTCCCACCAGCGGCCTCTGCCTCGGTCATCTGCAGGCAAACCTCGCCATCCTTCCCGCCGAGGCGGCGGACGAGTTCCGCGCCTTCTGCGAGGCCAACAGCCGGCCGATGCCGCTGGTGGACGTGACCGCGCCCGGCGATCCGGAGCCGGCGCACGTGGCGCCGGGCGCCGATCTCCGCACCGACCTTCCCCGTTACCGGGTCTACCGCCGGGGCGAGGTGGCCGGCGAGCTCACCGACATCCGGGATCTGTGGCAGGACGACTTCGTCGGGTTCCTCCTCGGCTGCAGCTTCTCGGCCGAGAACCGACTGCTGGAGGCGGGCGTCCGGCTGCGCCACCTGGAAGCGGGGCGCAACGTCCCCATGTTCCTGACCTCGGTCCAGTGCACGCCGGCGGGTCGATTCCATGGGCCGATGGTGGTCTCGATGCGGCCGATCCGCCGGGACCAGGTGGAGCTGGCGGCGGACGTGACGGCCGAGCTTCCGCTGGCTCACGGCGCTCCGGTCAACGTCGGGGAGCCCGAGCGGCTCGGCATCCGGGACCTGGCCCACCCCGACTTCGGCGACGCGGTGGTGCCGGAGGAAGACGAGGTGCCGGTCTTCTGGGCCTGCGGCGTAACCCCGCAGGCCGTGCTGATGGAGGTCAAGCTCCCGCTCGCCATCACCCACGCCCCCGGCCACATGTTCATCGCCGATACGCCGGAGTGCGACGTGATCGGGCGCCGCACCGTGGCGTAACGCGTACTCAGTCGAGGTAGGTCACCACGTCCGCGAGGGGCGTGCGATCGCGGGGCGCCACCTCGTGGACGGGATGCCCGAGGTGGAGCAATCCCACCGCCTCTTCGTCGGCGGGCAGGTTGATCGCCGCCCGCCCTTCCGGCGTGTGGATGACCGCGGGCGTCGACCAGAAGCCGGCCAAGCGCCGAGCGTGCGCGGCCAGCAGGACCGCGTAGATCGCGGCCGCGGTGGCGAGGCGGTCCTCCTCCGCCTGACGCTCATCGCCGGCCTGCGTGGCACTCACCACGATCCGGGTCGGCGCCCGCTCCAGCTTCCGTGAGCTGCCCGCCTTCAACTCCTCAGCCGCCGCCTTCAACCGCTCCAAGGATGCCGGTCCCAGGACGCGGAACCGCCAGGGGTTCGTCAGGTGGTGATTGGGCGCCCAGCGCGCGATCTCGAGCAGGCCGTCGATCTCGGACCGGGTCAAGGGGATGGGTTCGTAGAGCTTGTGGGTCCGGCGGGTGCGGATCGCCTCGATGACGTCCACTCAACCCTCCGTTCGAGGATCGATCCACACCGACTCCGAGTCGAGCAGCCCGCGGGCCTGGACCGGACCCCAGGTTCCGGTCTGGTACGAGACCGCCGGGTCGTGGTCGCGCAGCACGGCGTCGACCACCTCCCACGCGGCCTCGATCGCGTCCCAGCGGGTGAACAGCTCCTGACTGCCGGCCATCGCGTCGCCCAGCAGCCGCTCGTAGGGCTGCTCCTCACCCGGTGACGGGTTCTCGTGCAGGGCCAGCTCCTGCTGGTCACCGATGAACTTCTCGCCCGGTCGTTTGACCCGGGCCGCGAGCGCGATCACCGCGTCGGGGCTGAGGCGGAAGCGGATGTGGTTGCGCTCACTGAGCCCGGTGTCCCGGTCATCCCGGAAGATGTGCGCGGGCGGCGATTTCAGGCTCACGACCACCTCGGTCGCCGTGACTGCGAGGTTCTTGCCCGCGCGCAGGTACCAGGGAACGCCCTGCCAGCGCCAGCTGTCGATCTTGAGCCGGACCGCGGCAAACGTCTCGGTGTCCGAGTGCGGGTCCACGCCCGGCTCTTCCCGATAGCCCTGGAACTGACCCCGGACCAGGTCCTGCCTGCGCAGCGGCACCATGCCCCGGAACACCTTCGCCTTCTCGTCCCGTGCCGGCTCGATGCCCTTGCCCACCGGTGGCTCGACCGCCAGCAGCGCCACGATCTGGAAGAGGTGGTTCTGGATCACGTCCCGCAGCGCCCCGGTAACGTCATAGAACTTGCCCCGACCCTGGACGCCGAAGTTCTCCGCCAACGTGATCTGGATCGAGGAGATGAAGTTGCGGTTCCAGATCGGCTCCAGGAACGAGTTGGCGAAGCGGAAATAGATGATGTTCTCGATCGTCTCCTTACCCAGGAAGTGGTCGATCCGGTAGATGGACGACTCCGGGAAGGCTGAGCTCACGACCTTGTTGAGCTTGCGCGCCGATGCCAGGTCCTCTCCGAACGGCTTCTCGACGATCACGCGCGCGTGGTGGGCGCAATCGCTGTTGTGCAGGCTCTCCACCACGGTGCCGAAGAGTGGGGGCGGGATGGCCAGGTAGTGAGCCGGTGCGGTCGCATTGCCCAGCGTCTTCCGCAGGGAGGTGAACGTGCTCTGGTCGGTGTAGCTGCCGCTCACGTAGGAGAGGCTTTGCATCAGGTGGCCGTAGGCGGCGCGATCGTCGATGCCCCCGTGCTCCTCGATCGATTTGGTGGCGCGGTCGCGCAGCTGGTCCACCGTCCATTGGTCGAGCGCCACGCCGATCACCGGATAGGTGAGGCGGCCTCGTTTGGCCATCGCGTAGAAGGCCGGGAAGATCTGTTTGTAGGCAAGGTCGCCGGTGGCTCCGAAAAAGCAGAGCGCGTCGGCGTGCTCTCCGGTTGCCATCACTGTCCCGCCCCCGGCTTCTCCTGGTGCCCCCCGAACTGCTTGCGCATCGCCGACAGCAGCTTGTCCGCGAACAGCGCCTCGCCGCGCGACGCGAAGCGAGCGAAGAGGGCGGCGGAGATGACCGGGGCGGGAACCGCCTCGTCGATCGCGGCCAGCGCGGTCCAGCGGCCCTCGCCGGAGTCCGAGACGCGCCCGGCGAACTTCTCGAGTGAGGGGTCCTCGACGAGCGCCGCCGCGGTCAGATCGAGCAGCCAGGAGGCGACCACCGATCCGCGCCGCCAGACCTCGGCCACGGACGCGATGTCGATGTCGTACTCGTAGTACCGCGGGTCGCGCAGAGGAGTGGTCTCGGCGTCGATCTCGTCCTGGTGCTTGCCGATGTCGGCGTGGTTGATGATGTTGAGGCCCTCGCTGTAGGCGGCCATCAACCCGTACTCGATGCCGTTGTGCACCATCTTCACGAAGTGGCCGGCTCCATTCGGCCCGCAGTGCAGGTAGCCCTGCTCAGGTGCCGAGGGCTCGCCGGTTCGCCCCGGCGTCCGAGCGGCCGTGTCCACACCGGGGGCGATCGTCTTCCAGATCGGGTCCAGGTGTTGGACCACGTCGTCTTCGCCGCCGATCATCAGGCAGTAACCGCGGTCCAGGCCCCAGACGCCGCCCGAGGTCCCACAGTCGACGAAGTGGAACCCCTTCGCCTTGAGCGCGGCGGCCCGGTCGACGTCGTCGCGGTAGTAGGAGTTCCCGCCGTCGATGATGATGTCGCCCGGCTCCAGGTGCTGGGTCAGCGCGTCGATCGTCTGCTCGGTCACGCCGGCCGGCACCATCACCCAGGCGGCCCGGGGTGCCTCCAGCTTGGCGGCGAACTCGTCCAGCGTGTGCGCCGCAATCGCGCCCTCACCGGCCAGGGCGTCGATGGCACCCGCGTTGACGTCGTAGACGACGCAGGAGTGCCCGCCCCGCATCAGCCGGCGGACGATGTTCGCCCCCATGCGGCCCAGGCCGATCATGCCCAGTTGCATTGAGTTTCCTCCTCAGATATGTGATCGGTGCGGTCAGACCGCGCGGCCGCGCTCGGCCCGATAGCGGCGGATCATCGCGTTCGTCGAGCCGTCGTGGCGGAGGGCGGGAGGGGTCTCACTCTCGAGCTCCGGAATCACGTTCTCGGCCAGGGCCTTGCCCAGCTCGACGCCCCACTGGTCGAACGAGTCGATGTCCCAGATCGTGCCCTGCGTGAACACTTTGTGCTCGTAGAGGGCGATCAGCTGCCCCAGCGTGTTCGGCGTCAGGCGAGGCAGCAGCATTGAGGTGGTGGGGTGGTTGCCCCGAAAGACCCGCGCCTTCTGTTGGTAGTCGGGGACGCCCTCCGCCTGGACCTCCTCGAGCGTCTTGCCGAAGGCCAGCGCCTCGGTCTGGGCGACGAAGTTGGCGAACAGCAGGTCGTGCTGGTTGTCGAGGTCGTGGGCGGGCCGGGCGATCCCGATGAAGTCGGCGGGAATGAGCCGCGTCCCCTGGTGGATCAGCTGGTAGTACGCGTGCTGACCGTTGGTCCCGGGCTGGCCCCAGAGGATGGGGCCGGTCTGGTAGTCGACCGGCTCCCCCTGCAGCGTCACCGACTTGCCGTCGCTCTCCATGTCCAGCTGCTGCAGATAGGCGGGGAGTTCCGACAGGTACTGGCTGTAGGGGAGGACGGCCAGCGTTTCAGCGCCGAAGAAGTTGTTGTACCAGATGCCCACCAGCCCCAACAGCACCGGCACGTTCTGGCGCAGCGGCGTGTGGAGGAAGTGGTCGTCGATGGTGCGGAAGCCGGCCAGCATGTCGTCGAAGCCCTCGGGGCCGATCGCGATCATGAGCGAGAGCCCGATCGCCGAATCGTACGAGTAGCGGCCTCCGACCCAATCCCACATCTCGAACATGTTCGCGGGGTCGATCCCGAACTTCCGCACCCCGGAGGCGTTGGTGGAGACGGCCGCGAAGTGGCGCTCTACGGCGGCTTCGTCATGCAGCGCGTCGAGAACCCAGGACCGGGCGGCGCCGGCGTTGGCCAGCGTCTCCAGCGTGGTGAAGGTCTTGGAGCAGACGATGAAGAGCGTCTCCGCCGGGTCCAGACCCTGCAGCGTCTCCCACATCTGGGTCGGGTCCACGTTGGAGACGAAGTGGAAGCTCATCGAGCGGTCGCTGAAGTCCTTCAACGCGACCGTCGCCATGTGGGGTCCGAGGTCGGAGCCGCCAATCCCGATGTTGACGACGTTCTTGATCCGCTCGCCCGTGTAACCCTTCCACTCGCCGGAGCGGATCCGGTTCGCGAAGGCGGCCATCCGGCGCCGGACCTGGAAGACCTCTGGGATCACATCCTGGCCGTCGACCAGGATCCGCTCGGTCTCGGGGGCGCGCAGCGCGACATGGAGGACGGCCCTCCGCTCGGTGACGTTGATCTTCTCGCCCCGGAACATGGCCTGGGCGCGCTCGGCGACCCCGGCCCGCTCGGCGAGCCTCGCCAGGAGGTCCAGCGTCTCAGGCAGCAGGCGGTGCTTGGAGAGGTCGACGACGATGTCGCCGGCCTGGAACGTCAGCTTGTCGGCCCGGGACGGGTCGTCCGCGAAGAGCTGGCGGAGAGGCCGGTCACCAACCTGGTGGCGATGTGCGGCGAGCGCCTTCCACTCGACGCTCTGGTCGATCGACGCGGTGGCTGCGGATTCCGTCATGTCGGTCGTCCTCCTGAATTGGCTGAGGCGAGCCGGGGCCCCGCGGTGGACACCGACGCGCGGATACCGACCAGAGTGAGCATGCCACGCCCGCGAACTCCGACGCGCACCCGTTTACGGCCGATCTGCCGGCCGGGCCGTCCCGGCCGGCGGGGACCGCCTCGTCCGAGGCCGTTCAGCCGCCCGGACCTGGGGGGCTTCCGGCTCCGGGTAGTGTCAGCATGCGAGCACGGGATCGCCGGGCGGGCCAGAAGGTGGTAACCCGGCTGGGAGGAGAGCACGAGGAGAAGCAATGGCCGCGGACATCGACGGACCCGCGCTGCTGGCGGACCTGGAGACTTTGAACTCCTTTGGAACCGGTCAGGGACCCGGCATCAACCGGGTCGCCTTCTCGGCCTCCGACGCGGCGGGCCGCGAGTACGTGGATGGACGGCTGCGAGACCTTGGGCTGGACGTGCGGCGGGACGCGCTCGGTTCCACGATCGCCCGCCTGCCGGGCGCGGATCCCGGGTTGGCGCCGGTCGGCGTCGGTTCCCATACCGACACGGTGCCGGATGGAGGGCGCTACGACGGCGCGCTGGGGGTGGTGGCCGCCATCGCCTGCGCGCGGGCTGTAGTCCAGGACCGGATGCCCCTTCAACACCCGCTCGAGGTTCTGAACTTCGTCTCCGAGGAGGCGACGATGGGTGCCGGGTGCCTGGGCAGCTCCGCCATGGTGCAGGATGTCGACCGGGTCCTGGACGCCTGGGCCTGGGACGGGCGGCCGGTGCGAGACCACCTGCGAGCGGCGGGGGTCGACGTGGCGCGCATCGGCGAGGCCCGGCGCCCCCGCGGAGACCTGGCCGCGTACCTCGAGCTCCACATCGAGCAGGGCGCCACGCTGTGGCGATCGGGGGTCCGGCTCGGCGTGGTCGAAGGCATCGTCGGCATCCGGCGCTACCAAGTCGAGTTCACGGGCGAAGCCAACCACGCGGGGACGACGGCGATGGAGGATCGTCGCGACGCGCTCGTGATGGCGGCGCCGCTGGTGGGTGCGGTCCGGGAGATCTCCCTCGCCTGCGGCATCGTGGGCACGGTCGGGACCCTGCGCGTGGAACCCGGGGCGTCCAACGTGGTTCCGGGACGCGTGGTCTTGGAGTGCGAGCTGCGGAGCCTGGAGGAGGCCCGGTTGGACGAGGCCGAAGACATGCTGACGGAGCGGACGAGAAGAGAGGGCGGGACGCTCACGCGGTCGGGCGCCAAGGAGCCGGTGCGCTGCGACCCGACCCTGCTGGCTGCGCTTGACGAAGTGGCCCGAGGCTTCGGCGTCGGGGTCCGGCGCCTGCCCAGCGGTGCCGGGCACGACGCGATGTCGATGGCGACGATCTGCCCGGTGGCGATGCTGTTCGTGCCCAGCGAACGCGGTATCAGCCACGCCCCCGGGGAGCACACGTCCCCCGAGGACTGCGCGCTCGGCGCCCGGGCGCTGCTGGCGGCGCTGCGAGAGGTCGACCGGCGCCTCGCCTAGCCGGTCTTCGCCTCCGGCTTGACCGCGTCCTTCTGGATGAACTGGAATTGCACGCCGCCTGAGGTCTCGGGGACGGTCCAGATGTTGACGTTGGGGCCGATCGTGCGCGGCTCGCTGTTGGCGCGAACGCCCTTGGGGGTCAGCTCGGCGATCGTCTCCTGGAGGTCGTCGACCTGGATCGCGATGTGTTCCAGGCGCGCCTGGGCATCTCCCAAGCGGGCGGCTCGCCCCTCCTTAGTGAGCGGCTCGATCAGCTCGATCTGCGCGTCGCCGTAGCTGTAGAAGTGCGTGCGCATGTCCGGGAACTCGCGGGCGGTCGCGAGCTCCATGTGCAGGACATCGCGGAGGAAGGCCCCCATCTGGTCCACACTGTCGACGATCACCGCGATGTGGTCGAGGCGCTGAGGCATGGTCGCAATCTAGCCGATCGGCTCGGCCCGGGTGGGGGTGCTGGACGGGGTGGGACGAATGTCCCGTGTCCGGGTCCTGCGGCGCGCAACACAATGGGGAGAGCCGGCGAGCCGTCACCAGCCAGATCAGAGGAGGGCGTGACAGTGCCCCTGTACATGGATGTCCACGAGTCCTTGCCCGAGGGGGCGAGCATTGACGACGTTGAGAGGGCGCACGAGGCCGACCTTGCCAAGCAGGGCGAATACGGCGTCAAGTATCTGCGCTATTGGGTCGACGACAAGGAGGGCAAGGTCTTCTGCCTGGTCGACGCTCCTGACGCGGAGACGGCGGCGCGGGTCCACCGGGAGGCACATGGCCTGGTCGCCGATCGCATCTACGAAGTGCGCGAAGGCGGTTGATCCGCGGCTGCTGGAGCGGTTGGGGGCGGCGACGGATTTGGAGCCGGCGACGGGAATCGAACCCATGACCTGCCGCTTACAAGGCGGCTGCTCTGCCGATTGAGCTACGCCGGCGTGTCGGGGCGCCGACCACAACGTAACCGTTTCCCGGCAACCCGGGCCTACCGCGCGCGTTTTAGCGCCAGGGTGCCGGGAGACGGCCCGATGGGAGACCGTCCGGGTAGGCTCGAGGTCAGCTGGCGGGGTTCATGGCCGGTGCGAGGCGCAGCACGCCCACGCCGCGTCCGCGGGCGCGGTCGCACCGCGTGCAGAAGACGACGTCGCCCAGACCGAGGGGGTGGCCCCCGCGGAGAAGCACCTCGCGAGAGTTTTGGTGGAAGAGCCAGCAGAAGAAGGGCTTCAGTCGAGGCATCGGAGGCCCCTCACCGTACCGAGCGCCCCCGCTGGAACGCCTTATTGAACGGCGTCGAGCAGCTGGTCGAATTTGGCCGCCAGGATGAAGTCGTTGGGGGTGAGCCCCTGGGCCGCGTGCGTGGTGAGGCGGATGGCGAGGCGCCCCCAGCCCACCTCGAGGTCCGGGTGGTGACCCTCGCTCTCCGCGATCGGAGTCATGCGATCGAGCAGCTGCACCGCGCTCAAGAAGTCCTTCGTCTTCACGGTCCGGGTCAGCTCGTCGCCCTGGGGGCCCTGTCGCATCGTCCACCGCGGGACTCGCGGCAGCAGCGCGGCGATGTCCTCCGCGCCCAGGGCCGGCGTGCCCCCCTCGCAGGGGACGCAGTGGCGCTGGCTGAGCTCTTCTGGTTCCTCGCTCATGGCTCCAGTATCCGCCGGGGCGCCGGAGGGGATGGGCGCCCCGGCCACGACGGGTACAATGGCGCTCCGTCGATCGCTCCGGGCGGCTAGCTCAGGGGGAGAGCGCTTGCTTCACACGCAAGAGGTCGCTGGTTCGAGACCAGCGCCGCCCACCACTTTTTCAGCGCGGCATGGCGATCACGGATTCAACGCTGATCGTGAAGTCCAGCGTCGCGCTGAAGCAGAGGGCCGAGGAGACAGGGGAGCAAACGGGGGAGCCGGCCTCCGTGGCGAGCGGCCTCCCGGATGCCATGCCGTTGTCGCGAGGTGCCGGTGGAGCGCTCATCCGGTGGGCTTCGGAGGCACTTTCGGGAACTTTGTCCAGCCATGGTCAGGTGACCACCTGAAGCCATGGCCCGCACTCCACGTGCTCATGATCCAGACATGAGTGACGGCGTCGGGTAGGTTGGGGGGAAGAATGGGCGCGGGCGGATCCGTGGCCATGAGCAGATAGTTAACGGCGAATGGCGCGAGGTTGAAGGGGTGCACGAAGACAAACAGATGGCGCTCGGACGCGCCAGAGCGCGTGAGCTTGAGGAGGTTATCGGCTCTCACAGATTCGACAATCCAGTTGCTGATCCATTCGGCGAGAGTGTCTCCGGTGGGGGGGACGAATCCTGCAGTCTGATCTGGCAACTCTGGGGGCATCACATAGATGCTGCCCGGGAACGAAGTCGCCCCCTGCCGAGTCTCAAGCAGGCCGAGCTGACGGCCGAGGACGGCCAGATGATCGGCCGAGGATCTCTCGCACTCAATGACTCGAATGCCGGTCTGCTCGGCTTGTCGGAGTAGAGCGACGAGTTGAGCGCGGAAGTCCCTGGGCGCGCTTCGCGGCTGCACCCTTACGGCCCACCCGCCATCCAAGTTTGGTTCGATCCATCGGTCACCCCGGTCGTTGATGAACTTCCAGAGCCCTATTCGCTCTCGGTCAGAGGCAGTGGTGACCTCGACGGCGCCGACCGTCCCGTCAGGGTGGACCATCTGGATGTCGTACATGCTCGACGTCGAGCCATCGTCGTAATCCGTTACCTGCGCATCCGGGAATTCCCGCTGAATGCAGATCTGCGCCCATACTTCCTCAGGTCGTGGCACAGCTATATGATCGCCCGACGACGGCACGCGGGGTGGGCTCACCGTTCGGACAATAGCCGGTCCAAGAATGCCGCCGGTGTGACCACTGGGACATCGATGGTTTGAGAGTCGAGCACGTGCGGATCGCCGGAGATGAGCGCCTCGACTTCGCTGATGTCGACCAATGCGACCAGGAACTCGTCGTCAGGGTCGCGGGTTCGAGGAAGTCCGCCGCCCGGAGGATCGGCCACCTCGTCGCCCAGAAAACGAAGGTCGGCCACGAAGCGTTGCCTTTCCTCCTCGCTAATCCAACGACGGAACTTCGGCCTCCCCAGCACATCCCGCAGCTCGTCGATCAGTGCTGGGGAGAGAACGGGTTGCCAGCGACGGTCGAGGACTGCTTGAAGCAGCCGGCCGCAGACTCCGCGCGGGGCAATTGCCGCCGCCACCCAGACGTTGGTGTCAGCGACCGCCCGAGGGATCGGCAAGCTAGCGTGACTGGCGCGAACGGCGAGCGATACGAGCTGAGCGAGACTCCTGCACCGCCATTGCCAAGGCGTCCGCGTCGGTAAGCTCGGCCCGGTCTGCCAATCGCTTCATTAGGGTCCGAAGATCCTCTCGGGCAGCCTCGGAGGCGGCACTGCGGAGATAGAGCCGTAGCGCCTCCTCCACGACCTGGCTCTCGCTGCGGTCTCGCGTGGCTGCGATCACTTTGGTCGCCGCCAAGACGTCTGGATCAAGGTAGATGGTGGTCTTTCGTCGCTTCACGCCTAAAGAGTACCGTCAAGACGTCGAGACGGCGCGTGAGCCGGGGATCTACGAGCGGACGCCAGTACCAAACTACGCACAGCCGTGTACGCAAAAGGATCCCAAACAAATCACCGGTTCTTCAACTGTTTTGTGCGCAGGCAAAAGGGGTCCGATTTGCAAGGAAGAGGTCTAAGCGAGAGAATTCGAGCCTTGTCGGAGTGCGATGGAGAAACGGCCTGTTGAGCGATTGTCGGAATAAGGAAGAGGGCTTTTCCAATGCGAGATGTTCTGAACAGACGTTCGGTATCATAGAGCGTCCTTGTAAGGAGGCGACGCCTGATGGGACGTCTGTGCATGCCGCTCACCCCAGCGCTTGATGCGACGTATGATGCGGTGATGCGGACCACGATCGACCTGCCCGACGATCTCCATCGGGCGGCCACGCTGATCGCCCGTGACCGGCACCAGACCCTGAGCCGGACCGTGGAAAGCCTAATGCGCGCCGCCCTGGCTCACGACGACCACACCACGATCGAGATCGATCCCGATAGTGGTCTGCCGACGGTACGGGTCGGACGGCGGATCACGGCCGAGGACGTGGCCGCGACAGACGAAGATGCCTGAGCGCAGCCGCGGCGGGTGCCTGCTGGACGGCAACGTGCTGGTCGCACTGGTGGTGGCGGAGCACGTGCCCCATGCGACAGCCAGGGCGTGGTTCCGCCAGGCCGGTCGATTTGCGACCTGCCCCACTGTCCAGGGCACCTTGCTCAGGCTGCTCATCCGCCAGGGCACGAGCATTAGCGAAGCGCGCGAAGCGCTGTCGATTCTGACCGGCCATGCCCGCCACGAGCAATGGTTCGATGACCTGACCTATCTGGAGGTCGACCTCTCGCGCGTACTTGGCCACCGGCAGGTGACCGACGCCTACCTTGCGGGTCTGGCCAGGGCCCATCGGGGCCGCCTCGCGACCCTTGACCAGGGGCTTGCAGTGACAGCCCCAGACGTGGCGGAGCTCATCCCTGTTCCCTCCGCCTGAGCCAGCTGGCGGCGCGGCGCCGAGGCCGGGCCTAGACCGCTGCGGCGGATCTGGGTACTGCTGCCCGCGACAACGGGGGACCCAAAGGGCCCCTATCGGAGGCGTCCATCCACGCGTACCTGCGCCCGGTCAATCAGTTCCTGAAGTGGAGCCGGGAGCAGGGGTCCACCGTCAACGCACGGGCAAAGCTGCCGACGCTCGAGCGACGCCTGGTAGAAACGCTGAGCCGGGACGAGATCCAGCGCATGGAGGACGCCTGCGCGACCGAGCGGTCCAAGCTCATCATCCGTACCCTCGCGGATACCGGCATCCGAGCCTCCGAGCTGTGCAACCTGCGGGTCCGGGACGTTGTCAACCAGGGTCGCGAGCACTACCTGCACGTGCGTCGGCGCAAGGGCGGCAAGGGGCGGATGGTGCCGATTCCGCGTTTGCACCTGCGATTGCGGCGCTTCGCGGAGCGGGGCCCGCCGGCGGACGTCGACCGCGACGAGGATCACCTGTTCCTCGGGCAGCACCGAAGGCCGGCGAGCGAGGGTGGTTACTACGCGCCGATGACGCCGTCCGGCGTGCTTCAACTGGTGCCCAACATTGCCATCGACACCGGGGTCCAGAATCCGGACCGTCCGGTCAATGTGCACCTCTTCCGCCACTCCTTCATCACCGAGCAGCTCCGGCGCGGAATGAACCCGGTGCAGCTCACGCAAATCGTCGGGCACGCGGATACGACGATGATCGCACGCGTCTACAGTCATTTGGTGCAGAGCGACGCCTACAACGCGCTCGTCAAGACTTTCAACATCGAGGACGAATGATGTCGCCCTCCATCGCTGCGGGCGGTTGATCGCAATGCCGGTCGCACGGCCTGTCCTGAATGGGGCGAAGGAGTGCAGGGGGAACCGCCCCGGCGTCGGTTCCCCCGCTCGGTCCGAAGGACCGACGAGGTGAGGGTGTTCATCCTGCAGCCAGCAGGCCAGCGGCCATCTCGCCTCGACGCGCGACCGCGTGACGCAGCGCTTGCACCGATGTGAAGATCTCGTACCCGAGTTCCTCGAGGCGGGCGAGGTCGGCCTCAGCAGGGTCGAGCTCGAGTACGACCGGAGCGCCCTGGCCAGACTGCAGCCCTTCAGGCCAGTACGCCTCCGCAACCGTAAGGACAGATCCCCGGTCCGGATCCACCACTTCGACGTTGAGCAAGGGGGCAGCGTACCCTGCCTCCTCCAGCTCGCGCGCGAGTTCCCGAACGACCTCCTCGGGCTCGTCCGGTTCTTCCTCAGAGACCATCACCACTCTCGGCACGTCCTCGGCGGGTGCCGCGGTTCCCGACGCAAGCTGACCCAGGAACGCGTTGGCGGCCGTCGCGAGCATCTCCCGGCGCACCGCCAGGAAATCCCGGTATCGGTCGATGTGCCACAGGGTCGGATCTTCCGGTATCCACTGTGACGCCAGCACTCCGGGATGATTGCTCTCGACCTCAGCCAGGTACTCCTCGGGATATCTCTTCCCGATCTCGAGATTCGTGTCCTGAGTCAACAGGCAGAAATTTGCAACGGCATTGACTTCGCCGCGACCGTACCCTCTTTCGTAAAGCAGCGCTTTCGGAAAGATATGGTGCACCTGGAGCCTCGACAGATGGCCGAGCAGATGTGCGTTCAGCGGATCGCCCAGCCCCAGGTCGAGAGCGCCGCCGACGCGGGTCAAGAGATACAGGATGGGGTACACGCGCGATCCCAACGAGAAGCCCTCGAACTCGTGCGGCGCGACCTCGAGGCTGCCACCTCGACTCCGCGCGAGCGTCTCGATCAGCCCGGGGACGCCGTCCCTCGCCACCGTCTCGAAATCCTGAGCGAGAACCGTCTCGGTGGAACCAGAGAACCGGCCCCAGAGCGCCGCATGGGTGTACCAGTACAGCATGCGGTCACGCTCCGCCGCACTCGGGAACGTCCCGCCGTTGAGGTGGAGATAACGGGAGATGACGGGCAGCGCGTAGCGGCCCATGAGCACCCGATCGTGATCCAGCCCCAGACGCCCGGCGATCGTGTCGAGGGTGCGCCCGATGTACCTGAGCGTCCCGGCAAGTGCATCACGAAACGCAGCAGTTGAGATCTCGTCCAGGGCGCTGAACAGCGCGCGGCCGGTGGCGACGGCGGTGACGTTGCGCAGCAGCCATTCCAACGAGAATTCATAGCCGCCGTCCTTCCACTTCGCCAGTGCCGACCTCAGTTCGGCGCGGGCGTCGGGCCAGCGAGCGCAGATCTTCGCCAGCGCCAGGTCGCCCTTCGACAGTTTGGTCCCGCCACTGTTGACGCGATTGAAGATGTCCACCACAACCTCTACTGTCTTGTCGGTTCCCGTGATGATCTCGGTGTGGAATCCGCGATTCATGATCTCGTAGAGCTTGTTGAGCCGCCTGAGGTAGGTGACAAGCTGCTCGGGAAAGAGATGCTGCAGCCTTGCCATGTGCATGTCGAGCCCATGGCGGAACAGATCTGAGACATCGACCCAGAGAGGGTCGTCGCGCATCCTCATGGGGGCGTAGACCTCGAAGATCTCGTCTCGGACGTTGAAGCGCATGTCCGTGAACGCTCGTGCGTCACCCTCGAAGAAGTCGGGCGCGCGGCCCCTGATCACGCCGTACAGCGAGGTGAGTCGCTGCTGGCCGTCCAGCAGCAGTTGCTTGACACCGGCACCTCCACCGGGCGCCCCGCGAAAGAGAGGTGGCATCGGCGCCCGTCTCCCAGGTCAGCAGCGCGCCGACCGGGTATCCCAGGTAGAGCGATCGCATCAGTCCACGCACCTGGTCGCGGTTCCAGACGTACCCGCGCTGGAACTCCGGCAAGAGGATGGTGCCCGAATCGATCTGGTCGAGCAGCACCGACAGTGTCGCCACGTGAAGCCCTCCTTTCGGAACGTGACCGCCGGAGGTCCGGCGCTTCGCCGATCAACGCGTACCAGGATCGGCCCTGCTCGACAGATTGGCAAGGATCCCTGCGCGGGTCACCCGACGAAGTCGAGGAAGCGACCTTGCACCACAGGCTACCCCACCCCTCAGGCGGGACACGCGACCGCTACGGTGACAGCGATGCCGGCGCGCCTCGAGGACCTCAAACCCGGCACCGTAGTGCGGGGCGTCGTGGCCGACGGACCGGTGACGGTCGTCCAGGCGGAGTGGCACGGGCCCCAAGCTCTCACGCTCACCTACCGGACGCCGGGCGGGGTGCTTGGCGAAGAGGTGCTGCACCGAGACCGAGAGCGGGAGCTCCAGGTTGAGGCAGCGCGCGCTGCCGGGTGGACCTTCGACGCCGACGGGGAGCTGTTCCGCCTGGTGGCTGAGGCCAAGCATATCCGACTCGCCTACCTCTTCGATCCGCGCCTGGCCGTCCATCTGAGCGCGCTGGAGCCGCTCCCCCACCAGATCCAGGCCGTCTACGGCGCCATGCTGCCCCGGCATCCGCTGCGGTTCGCACTCTGCGACGATCCCGGCGCGGGCAAGACCATCATGGCCGGCCTCTACGTCAAGGAGCTCCTGCTGCGGGGGGACCTGCGCCGGTGCCTGGTGGTGGCTCCCGGCGGGCTGGTGACCCAGTGGCAGGACGAGCTGAGGGAGCGCTTCGGCCTCGTCTTCGAGATCCTGACCCGGGAGATGATCGAGGCGGCGGCGGCGGTGGATCCCTTCCTGGGCAAGGATCTTCTGATCGCGAGGCTCGACCACCTCTCTCGGAACGACGAGCTGGTGGACCGGCTGGCCGGCACGGAGTGGGACCTGACTGTGGTCGACGAGGCGCACCGGATGTCGGCACACCGGTTCGGCGCCGAGGTGAGGGAGACGCGCCGCTACCGGCTGGGCAAGGTCTTGGGGCAGGTATCCCGCCACTTCCTGCTCATGACCGCCACCCCGCACCAGGGGAAGGAGGAGGATTTCCAGCTCTTCCTGGCGCTCCTGGACCCGGATCGGTTCGAGGGCCCGAGCACGGGCCCCGCGGTCACCCGGCCGGACCTCTCCGACCTCATGCGGCGGATGATCAAGGAGAAGCTGCTGCGCATGGACGGGCGTCCGCTGTTCCCCGAGCGGCGGGCGACCACCGTGACCTACCCACTCTCACCCCTGGAGTCGCAGCTCTACGAGGCGGTCAGCGCCTACGTGCGCGACGAGATGAACCGGGCCGAGTGGCTCTCGAGGTCCGGCCAGGGTAGGCGCGGAAACCGCGTGGGCTTCGCGGCCACCGTGCTGCAGCGCCGGCTGGCCTCCTCGCCCGAAGCGATCTACCAGTCGCTGGTCCGGCGCCGCGAGCGTCTCAATGAACGGCTGGCGCAAGCCGCGATGGCGGCCTTCGACTCCGGCCCCGAGATCGACGAAGAGGATTTGGACGAGCTCGACGCCGACGAGCTCGAACAGCTGGAAGAGGAGGCGGTGAAAGGCGCCAGCGCCGCCCTCGACCTCGACGAGCTGCGTGCCGAGGTGGCGACGCTGGAGGGCTTGGTGGCGCTCGCGGACCGGGTCCGCGGGTCCGGGACCGACCGGAAATGGAACGAGCTGGTGGGATTGCTGGAGAGCCCCGCGCTCCAGGAGGAGAACCGGCGGTCGCGCAAGCTGATCGTGTTCACCGAGCACCGCGACACCCTGAACCAGCTCCTGGACCGGCTCCGAACCTGGTTTGGTCACCGCGACGCCGTCGTCGCGATCCATGGCGGCGTCAATCGACGCGAACGGCGCCGGCTCCAGGAGGTGTTCACGCACGACCCCGGCTGTCTCGTCCTGGTCGCGACCGACGCCGCGGGCGAGGGCGTCAACCTGCAGCGGGCACACCTGCTGGTCAACTACGACCTGCCCTGGAACCCCAACCGCATCGAGCAGCGCTTCGGCCGCGTGCACCGCATCGGCCAGCACCAGGTCTGCCACATGTGGAACCTGGTCGCCGCGAACACGCGCGAGGGACAGGTCTACGAGCGTCTCCTGACCAAGCTGGAGGAGCAGCGCAAGGCACTGGGAGGCCAGGTGTGGGACGTGCTGGGCACGGCGCTTCCGGGGAGGGCACTGCGAGAGCTCCTGATCGAGGCCATCCGCTACGGCGACGACCCGGCGGTCCGCGCGCGGTTGGACGCTGTCGTCGACGAGAGGGTGGGGGAGGGGCTGTCCGAGCTGGTCGAACAGCATGCTCTGGCAGGAGACATCCTCGGCCTCGCCGACGTCGAGAGGATCAGGCGCGACCTGCTGGAAGCCGAGGCGAGACGCCTGCAGCCGCACTACGTGCGGGCCTGGTTCAGCGACGCCTTCGGCCGGCTGGGCGGGAGGATCGCTGAGCGGGAGTCGGGTCGCTACGCGGTCACCCGAGTGCCGGCGGTGGTGCGTCATGCATCGCCAGGCACCACGCTGTCCGGCGCACCCGTGCTGGAGCGGTACGAGCGGGTCACCTTCGACAAGGAGCGAGCGCAGCTGGAAGATGTCGCGCGCGCGGAGCTGCTCACCCCCGGCCATCCGCTGGTGGAGGCCGTCTTGTCGCTGACCCTGGAGCAGCTGGAGCCGCTGTTGGGGCGAGGGGCGGTGCTGGTGGACGAGGGCGACGCCGGCACCGAGCCGCGCGTGGTCGTCGCGCTGGAGCATGCGATCGCAGACGGCCGTGTCATTCGGGGTGTGCGGCAGGTCGTGTCGCGGCGCTTCCAGTTCGTCGCCCTGTACCCCGACGGCCGCGCCGCCGGCGTCGGGTACGCGCCCTACCTGGACTACCGGCCTGCAACCGGCACCGAACGAGCTGCCTTCGGACGGGTGCTGGAGGCGCCGTGGCTCCAAGAGGAGCTGCAAGGGCGGGCGTTCAAGTGGGCGGTCGACGAAGCGGTGCCCGCGCACCTGGCCGAGGTGCGGGCGCGGACCGCCGAGCGGGTGGCCAAGGTGCGGGCGGCGGTGCGCGACCGGCTGACCCGCCAGATCACCTACTGGGACGCCCGCGCGGCCGAGCTGTGGGAGCAGGCGGACCGAGGCCGGCAGCCGCGCATGAACCCCGAGCGTGCCCGCGCCCGTGCGGAAGAGCTCTCGGTCCGGCTGCAGGCGCGGATGGGCGAGCTGGCGCGGGAGGAGCAGCTCTCGGCCCTCCGCCCACAGGTGGTGGGCGCGGCCCTGGTGGTTCCCGGGGGCCTCCTGGTCCCTGCTCTCGACACCGGCGATCGGGCAGAGACCGAACGCCGAGCGGTCGACGCGGTGTGCGGCGCCGAGCGGGCCGCCGGCTGGGAGCCGACCGTGATGCCGCCCGCCAACCCGGGGTTCGACATTCGAAGCGAGCGGCCGGACGGGTCGGTTCGCTTCGTGGAGGTGAAGGGGCGCACCGCCGGAGCCGAGGCGTTCATGGTGACCCGCAACGAGATTCTGCACGCCCTCAACGTGCCGGACGCCTGGCTGCTGGCGCTGGTGGAGGTGAACCCTGCCGGGCCCGCCCAGGACCGCGTCCGCTACCTGAGCCGCCCCTTCGGCGACACCGTCCACCTGCCCTTCGACACCACCGCCGCCGTACTCTCGTGGCCGGAGTACTGGGTGCGGGGCGAGGAATGGATGGCGGGATGAGCAAGCTGGTAGAGGTAAGCCTGCCGCTGCCCGAGATCAGCGCCGCCTGCAAGGCCGACAAGGACCGCAAGACCGGCACCATCAAGAACGTCCACAAGTGGTTCGCCCCCATGCCGACGCCGGCCTGGCGTGCGCTCCTCTTCGCCGCCCTGGTCGACGACCCGGGCGGCGCCGACGAGCGGGAGGAGCTGCTGGAGCTGATCCGCGAGCTGGTGCCCCCGGACGGGGGCGCACCCAAGGCGTCTGCCCTGGCTCGCGCGCGCGAGCTCCTCCAAGTGGCGACGGATGGCAACCCGCCGGTCGTTTTCGACCCCTTCTGCGGCGGGGGATCGACGCTGGTCGAGGCGCAGCGGCTGGGGCTGCCGGCGGCGGGAAGCGATCTGAACCCGGTACCGGTGCTGATCACCCGGACGCTCTGCGAGCTGCTGCCGCAGGTGGCGTGCCGGCCGCCGCTGGGGGCCCGTGGCGATGGGCTCGGTTTGTACGGCGACGAACCGCTGGGAGGGTTTCTCGCCGACTGCCGGCACTACGCCGAGCGGGTTCGGGAACTGGTCTGGGGTCAGATCGGGCACCTCTACCCGGCGCCGCCCGGCGGTGGCACGGTCATCGCGTGGCTCTGGGCGCGGACGGTGAGGTGCCCGAACCCGGCCTGCCGGGCGGTGGCGCCCCTGGTCAGCTCGTTCTGGCTCTCCAAGCGCAAGGGGGCCCTCACCTGGGTGGAGCCGACGGACCTTCAGCCAGGGAAACCGGTGCGGTTCGAGGTGAGGACCGGCCAGACGGGACCGCCGCCAGCCCCGAAGGTGGGGCAGGCCCGATTTCGGTGCCTCGTATGCGGTGAAGCGATGCAGAAGTCACACATCCAGACCGAAGGGATGGCAGGTCGTCTCGGGACACAGCTCATGGCGCTCGCCGTTGACACCCCGGGCGGAAGGCGATACCTGGCCCCCACCCCGGAGTTGGAGCCGCCCACAATCGAGCGCGCCGAGGATGCTCCCGAGGTCCGGCTGAGCCCGGAGTCGCACGACCTCTGGTGTAGCCAGTACGGCGTCACCACCTATGCCGACGTGTTCACCAACCGGCAACTGGTGGCGCTGGGCGCCTTCGCCGACACAGTGAGGCAGGTGCCCCAGCGGGTGAGAGCCGATGGTGGCGATGAGCTCTACGCCAAGGCAATCGCCTCGGTGCTGGGATTGTGCGTGAGCAAGCTCGCGATGAGCTTGTCGACGCAGGCACGGTGGTACATAGGGACGGATACCGGATCTACGCGCGTTCAGGCCGCCTTTGGCCGCCACGCGCTGCCGATGGTTTGGGACTTCGTTGAGCTGAATCCATTCGCTGAGCGGGCGGCGAACTGGACGGGAATGCTCGATTCAGTCGTTACCGGCCTCCGCACCCTGCCGCTTCCGTCACGATCGGCCCGCACCTTTCAGGCCGACGCACGCGTCGCTGCGAAGAACCTCGACACGAAGGCGCTGATCGCCACCGACCCGCCATACTTCGCCCAGATCGGCTACGCAGACCTCTCTGATTACTTCTATGTCTGGCTCCGGCGAGCATTGCGCGAGGTCCACCCCGACCTGTTCCGGACCGTCGCCACACCGAAGGCCGATGAGCTGATCGCCGCCCCCTATCGCCACCATGGCAGTAAGGAGGCCGCCACAAAGTTCTTCGTCGAGGGGTTCACCGACACCTTCCACCACCTGCTCTCCGCCAGCGCACCCGGACTCCCGCTGATCGTCGTCTACGCACACCGCCAGTCGGAGTCGGACGGTGACGGAGGTCTCACCTCGACGGCCTGGGCGGCGATGCTGGCGGCGATGCTGGCCGCCGGCTTGCGCATCGTGCGAACCTGGCCGATCTGGGGCTCGAGCACCAACAAGCAGATCGGCCAGGGCACGAACGCCCTCGCCAACTACATGCTGCTGGTCTGCCGGCCGCGGGAGGCGACCGCCAAGCCGACCGATCGCCAGGGCTTCGTCGCCGCGCTTCACGCTGCGCTGCCGCGGGCGATCCGGCAGATGCAGCAGGCCGACATCTCCACCATCGACCTGGGACCGGCTGCGATCGGACCCGGGATGGAGGTGTTCTCGCGCTACTCCCGGGTCATCGAGCCCAGCGGCGAGTCCATGACCGTGGGCCAGGCGCTGCGGCTGATCAGCCAGGTGACGGGCGAGGTGCTCGACGAGTTCGTCGGCTCCCTCGACAATGAGACCCGCTGGGCGATGACCTGGTTCAAGGAGCACGGGTTCCAGCCGGGGCGCTTCGGCCAGGCCGAGACGCTTTTCACAGGGGCCAACACCTCCCTCGACGGGGTCCAGCGGGCCGGCGTCGCCAGGGGGGCGGAGGGTAGCGTGTGGCTGATCCCGCGCACCGACCTTGCGCCTGGCTGGTCCCCGCAGCACGACCGACGGGTAACCGTGTGGGAGGTCGCGCAGCACCTGGTCAAGCGCCTGGACGAGGAGGGGGAGGACGCCGCCGCCGAGCTGCTGAGCCACTGCGGCCGCTGGGCCGACCAGGCACGTGACCTGGTCCAGTGGCTGGCGGCGACCGCGCTGGCAAGCCGCCCTTCGGAAGCGCTGCCACTGGACGCGCTGGTGACGGTGTGGAGCGACCTTCAGAAAAAGGCCTCGGAGCTGCGCCGGGTGGCCTCGGCGCCGGCGTCCGAGCAGGGCCGCCTGCAGGGCATTCCGTAGGGTGGCCGGGATGGAGGTTTCCTACCTCGAGGAGCTTCGGCTGACCGCCTTCAAGAGCTTCGCCGGCGCCGTCCTGCCGATCGACGAGCTCACGCTGCTCGTGGGGCGCAACGGCAGCGGCAAGTCCAACGCCCTGGACGGGCTGTGGGCGCTGTCGCGGCTCGCCCAAGGCGAGGAGGTCCGCGACGCGCTGGAGGGCGGCCGCGAGGGGCCCGCCGTGCGGGGCGGCGTCACCGGGTGCGCGCCGCTCGGCTCCTCGTTCTTCGCCCTCGGGTGCACGGTCCGCACGGGCGGGACGCGGACCCGCCTCGACGTTCGGGTCCGCGTCGAACCGTCGGCGCAGATCGTGGCCGAGATGCTCTCCCAAGACGGCGTCGCGCTGATCGAGACCGACCCTCCACCGCCCGACTCGGGCGACATCGTCGCCGCCTGGAACGACGGCGGACCGGGACCCGGCCCGAAATTGCCCTTCCGGGCCGGCCGCCTGCTGGCGACCCAGGTGCTGGCTCGGGTGCCGGCGACGTCGGCCGGCCAGAGAATCCACCTGGCGGCGGCCCGGGTCCTGGCGGCGCTGCGGACGGTCTTCGTCCTCGATCCGGTCCCCCACCTGATGCGGCATTACGTCCCAAGGCGCGACGTGGTGCTGCGCCGCGACGCGGACAACCTTTCGGCGGCCGTGGGGGCGCTGATCGAGGACCCCGCCACGCGCCCCACGCTGGTCCAGGCGCTCAGCGAGCTGAACGAGCAGGAGGTGGTCGACGTGACCACCATCCGCTCCGAGCTCGACGACGTCATGCTGACGCTGGACGAGCGGTTCGCCGGCCGGCGCTACCAGGTCCCGGCCCGCATCATGAGCGATGGCACGCTGCGCTTCCTCGCGATCCTGGTCGCGCTGCTGCAGGCGCCGACGCTGGACGCGGTGCCGGAGCCGCTCGCTTCCGAGGACGCGTTGGGGCAGACCACCCTCGTCATCGAGGAACTGGAAAACGGCCTCCACGCCTCTCAATCGAAGCTGCTCCTGCGCCTGATCCGGGAGGAGGTGAGGAAGCGGCGGGTCAGGGTGCTGGCCACCGCCCACAGCCCGGCACTCCTGGACGCGCTCTCCGGGCAGGACCATGCGAGCGTGGTCGTCTGTCAGCGAGACCATCAGGGGATCAGCAGCTTGCGCCGGCTGACCGACCTCCCCAACTACGCCGACGTGGTGGTCGGCGGCAGCCTGGGGCACGCGGCGGAGGAGGACCGCCTACGCGTCCGCGACGTTCGGCAGCGCCGCCCTTCCGACCTGCTGGCCGAGATCCTGGAGGACGGCGGGTGACCTCGATCACGCTGATCGACACCTCGGTACTCTGCGAGCTCCTCCGAGTCCCGGGCAAGAGTGACGTGATGCGCAGCCGGGAACTGCGCTCGGAGATGGACCGCCGCGTCGCGGCCGGCGAGCGGCTGGTGATCCCGATCACGACGATCATCGAGACCGGCAACCACATCGCCCAGTGCTCGGGCCAGCGGTACGGGCTGGCCAGAGGCCTGATCAAGCTCCTGCAGACCGCAGCGAGCGAGGAGTCGCCCTGGCGCGTGCTCGAGACGCCGTTCGACGCTGAGTTTCTCCGCTCCCTCTGCGACGGCGATTCCACCGGTCAGGACCTGGCCCAGCTGGCGGCGGAGAAGATCGGTGCCGGCGACGTGGCAGTGCTCGTGGAGCGCGACCACCTGAAGCGCCGGTCCTCGGCGCAGGTCCAGGTCTGGACCCTGGACGCTGGGCTTCACGCCAAGGCGGCGGTGGCGCCGTGATCCCTCCACCCTATCCCCGGATTCCGCACCTGGTCCCGGGACGGGGGACGAAGGACGACCAGGTGCTGGCCTCCACGTCCGCCGGCCGCCTTCTCGACGCCGAGGTGGTGGTGGAAGAGAAGCTCGACGGGGCGAATGTGTCGCTCTGGGTGGATGACGACGGCCGGCCTTCCTGCGCCTCACGCGGAGGGCCGGGAGCCCGCGACCGCGCCGGACAGCTGGGTCCGCTCCGGGGCTGGCTGACGGCGAACGACGACCGCCTGCGCCCGGTGCTGGCGGCCTGGCCCGTGGTCTACGCCGAGTGGATGCTGCTCATGCACACCATCGCGTACGATCAGCTGCCCTCGTACCTGGTCGTCCTCGACCTCTGGGACCGGAACCGCGGGTTCGCGACCGTCGGAGACCGGGATGCCGCCTGCGAGGAGGCCGGCCTTGTCCAGCCGCCGCAGCTCTGGCGGGGCGTTCCCCGGTCCAGCGAGAGAATCGAACGGCTGCTGGGGCGGTCGGCGTGGGGGCGTGAGGGGGCCGAGGGCGTGGTCCTGCGCCGGGTCGGCGCCGGAGAGCCAAGACTGGCCAAGCTGCTGCGGCCGGGGTTTCGGCGACTGGGCGACGAGGAGTGGACGGGAGGGCGCCCCCGCAACCGGCTGGAAGGAGGCGTGGTGTCGTGGCGGTGAGCAACCGGGACCGGGTCGGGCGCGCGTTCGAGCAGCTGGCGGCCGGGCTGGCTCCCTACGTGGATCGCCGGATGCGGATGGCCAGCCGCGCGGGCCGGAACTGGATGCCGGAATACGCCTCGGCGGTGCAGTACCGAGGGGATGCCTCGCTGGAAGACCCCGCCTTCCTGCTCCGTGTGATGGTGGACTGCTGGGACCGCGCGTTCACGTCCGAGCTGTCGCGAACCGACCGCAACTTCGTGTTCGAGCTTCGCGACGTGCGCAACCGCTGGGCCCACAACCAGCAGTTCACGGTCCGCGACACCTATCGGGCCCTCGACTCCATCGAGCAGCTGCTGACGTCGATCGATGCCCACCAGGCGGCCCAGGTGGGGCAGGTCAAGGACGAGGTGGCGCGTCAGCTCACTCCGCACGCCGCGGAGCCGGCGGCCACCGCGGCGGCCCGCTCCGGCCAGGCGGGGAGCCTCAGGCCGTGGCGCGAGGTGGTGCAGCCGCACGACGACGTGGCTCGCGGGCGCTTCAGCCTCGCCGAGTTCGCGGCCGACCTCTACCAGGTGTCGCTCGGCGAGGGGCGCGACGAGTACTCGGACCCGGTTCAGTTCTTCCGGCGGACGTTCCTCACCGCGGGGCTGCGGCAGCTTCTGTCGGGTGCTGTGGAGCGGCTGGCCGGAGACGGCGCCTCCTCCCCGGTGGTCGACCTGCAGACCACCTTCGGGGGCGGCAAGACCCACTCCATGATCGCCCTCTACCACCTCTTCTCGGAGACACCGCTGGAGCGGTTCCCGAGCGAGGTTCAGGACCTGGTCCGGGAGCAGGGGATCAGCGAGCTGCCCACCGTGCGGCGGGCGGTGCTGGCGGGACACCGGATCCCACCCGGGCAGCCGTCGGTGATGGACGGCACCGAGGTCCGCACACTGTGGGGCAACCTTGCCTGGCAGCTGGGCGGGGCGGCCGGATACGCGGAGGTGGCGGCGTCGGACCGGGCCGGCACCAGCCCGGGGGACGCCCTCCGCGGCGTCCTGCGGCGCGCGGCGCCCTGCCTGATCCTGGTCGACGAGTGGGTTGCCTACGCCCGCCAGCTCTACGCGGACGACACGCTCTGTGGAGGCACGTTCGATACCCACTTCAGCTTCGCCCAGCTGCTGACTGAGATCGTGCGGCAGACCGACCGCGCGCTGCTCGTGGTCTCGATCCCCGCCTCCTCGGACATGGAACGGCCGGGCAGCGGGTCGCTGATCGAGGTCGGCGGGACAGGTGGCCGCGAGGCGCTGCGCCGCCTTCGGAGTGTGATCGGCCGGCTGGAGTCGTCCTGGCGCCCCGCGACGGCCGAGGAGAGCTTCGAGATCGTCCGGCGGCGGCTGTTCCAGCCGATCGACGGCGAGCTCCTGGCGGACCGGGACGCCACCGCGCGAGCGCTGGGCGAGCTGTACCGGCGCCAGGCGGCGGAGTTCCCGGTCGAGTGCCGGGAGCCGGCCTACGAGGAGCGGGTCCGGCGCGCCTATCCCTTCCATCCCGAGCTGTTCGCCCGCCTCTACGAGGACTGGTCGGCACTGGAGCGGTTCCAGCGGACGCGGGGCGTGTTGCGGTTGCTGGCGAGCGTGGTCTACGCGCTCTGGTCGGGCCAGGACCGCTCGCCGGTGATCCTCCCCGGAGGGGTGCCGCTGGCGGACGTCAAGGTCGCACAGGAGCTGACGCGGAACCTGGAGGACAACTGGAAGCCGATCCTCGAGGCGGAGGTGGACGGGGCCGGTTCGCTTCCCCGCGCGATCGACGACCAGTACAAGAACCTGGGCCGCTACGGCGCCGCCACCCGGGCTGCCCGCACCGTGTTCCTCGGCTCGGCGCCTCGCGCCGGCTCCCCGAACCAGGGCATCGAAGCGCCCCGGGTCCGGCTCGGGTGTGCGCTGCCGGGCGAGAACGTGGCCGCCTACGGCGACGCCCTGAGCCGTCTCGCCGACCGCGCCGCCTACTTCTACGCCCAGGGCGGGCGGTACTGGTACGGCACCCAGCCCGGGCTGTCGCGACTGGCTCGGGACCGGGCCGAACGGCTCCTCTCGGGCGACCGGCACGAGCTGCACGCTGACGTCGCCGGCCGGCTGCGCAACCTGGGGGTCGTGCGCGGGGGCCCGTTTACCGCCGTCCACGCCGCGCCCTCCGGCCCCGCGGATGTGCGTGACGAGCCGACGGCGCGGCTGGTCGTGCTGGCGCCGGACACCCCGCACCGAGGGAGGTCCGAGAGCTCCCCGGCCCTCCAGGTCGCGCAGCAGATCCTGGATCAGCGTGCCGGAGGGCAGCGCGAGCACCGCAACATGCTCGTGTTTCTCGCCGCCGATGAGCGCCAGGTGGAGGACCTGTACCAGGCCGTCGCCGACGACCGCGCGTGGAACTCGCTGATCAACGACACCGCCGAGCTCGACCTCCCCGCGAGCCAGATCCAGCAGGCGCTGGCCCGCGTGGACGACGCGGAAAAGGTCGCCACGGTGCGCCTGGAAGATGCGTATCAGTGGCTCCTGGTGCCCCAGCAGGAACGGCCGACCGAGCAGATCACGTGGGCGGATCTCAAGCTGGAGGGCGGCGGGTCTCTGGTGGAGCGGGCCAGTGAGCGGTTGGTTCGGGCGGGGCGCGTCTACACCACCTATCCGCCCGTGCTCCTGCGCCTCACCCTGAACCCCGACGGCGGGCTGGCGAGCCTGTGGGAGGACGGGTTCGTCGAAGCGGCTCGTATCTGGGATGCCTACAGCCGCTACCTCTACCTGCACCGGCTGCGCGACGCCGGCGTCCTCCTCGACTGCGTCTCGCGAGGGCCTAGCTCCACCCTCTGGGCGGACGAGGGGTTCGCGGTCGCCGAGGCGGTCGATCCCCGGCAATCGGGACGGTTCACGGGACTCGCCAGGCCCGGCACGATCGCGCCTTCGGTCCGCGAGACAACGCTGGTGGTGCGGCCCGACCTGGCGATGGCCCAGGTGGCTGAGATCACAGAGCGGGTGCCGGAAGGAGACGGCGAGCGATCGACGGGGCCGGCTGGTCAATCGCCGCAGTCGGGCGGCGTTGCTGAGACGGCGTCCGTCACCCGGCGCTTCTACGGTCACATGCGGCTCGATCCGAACCGCATGAGCACGCAGGCCCGCGACCTGGCGGGGGAGGTGGTGGCCAACCTCAACGCGCTCGACGGAACCATGGTCGAGGTGAATATCGACATTCGCGCGACCAACCAGGCGGGGTTCCCCGAGGACATTCAAAAGCTGGTCCGCGAGAACACAGACGCGCTGGGCATGCGGGACAGTGGGTTTGAGCCGGAGTGATGCGTCGCCTTGCGCGATGTCCGCACGCGCTCGCCGCTGTAGGGGGAGCCCCGGTAATCCCGGGCCACCGGTCGCCACCCTGCTGGCGGCGGCCGAGGAGTGGCGGAGCGGTCATTGTCTTGGCATGAACTGGCGGGGCGACCGCTGGTCAGCCACGAGGTAGTCGTCAACCTGATCGCCGCGACCACCACCAGGCAAGGGCTACGGGTCCACGCCCAACGAGACCTCGGCCGCTACCCGCTTAACACCTCGGTCTCGGACCGGTAGCTGGCCGCGGTGGATTTGAGGCCACACGAATTCCATGGTGAGTGGAACTACACGATCGCTCCGCGGCCCCTCTTGGTCGGCTGAACTCGTAGGGCTTACTTGTCCGAGGGCGCTTAGATTCGCGCGAAGGTTCCAAGCGTCGCGAAGCAACCCATGTAGGCCGGCTACGCCCACCGGCCATGCGAGTAGGTCCTCCAGCCCCCGCCGGACACGCTCCTGCGGCATGTCGCGACGAAGTTCGTACCGGCGCAGGATCCGAGCACACTCTACGAAGAAGAGCTCTGGCACCCAGATTTCCGATCCCTGAGGGATGATCTTCCGTAGTTGTTGCCCGCGCGCCGTCTCCAGCACCATCTCGGCACCGGCAGACGAGTCGAGGACGACTGACGTCACTCAGACTCATCCTCGGCCCGAATCTCCGCGAGGATCTCGGCCGCTTGGGCTGCCGCGAACGTCCGTTGGTATGAGGCCCCTCAGGTTGGAGATTCGCGACCACTGCGATGCCGACCCGCCACCCGCTCGACCGCCTCGACGGGGACGTTGAGGAGATGAGCCGCGATTGCAGTATCGCCGGACGCGAGGACGGATCGGGCACGGCCGATGCTCTTCTCGACGGCGTCGGCGTGCCGGACGGCGTACTCACGCACAGGCCGATGCACGACATCGGCCTGAGTGGTGCCCATGAGCGCCGCGAGGTAACGGATGCGTTCCTTCGTTCCCTCATCGACCTTGATGGGTGCCTGGCTCATGGCGTACCTCAATGCCCGAGTATAGAGGTACCGAAGTACCTGACCGCTGCATGGAGGGGGTCTGCCCGAGCAGGGGTCGTGTTGGCACGCGCTACCCTGACGCGAATCCGACGGGGATCGTGGGGCTCCGAGGTTGCATGGTCGACGATGAACGTGCATGGCCGACACGACCGAGCCGACCGGGTCGCGACGTTACAGGCGCTCGGCAAGGCCGCGTGGACCCTCGATCGCAGTGTAAGGAAGAGTTCTCTTCTACGAGCTATTTCGACCCTTTGTTCGGTGCGATGGAAAAGTGGTCCATGAGGAGGCGCATCCGTAAGGAAGAGGTGCTGTTCAATTCAAAATTGAAAAATATTGTCCGAAAACATAAAGCGTCCTTGGTAAGGAGAGCATGGTGGGCGGCACGCGGCGATCACGGAGCTGCCGTGCCTACGTCGACAGAGAGGAAAGCAACCGAGCGGGGGGTGTGGGTACAGCGCCGGCCGGACGATGATTGGACACCGCGGGCGCGACACAGGATTCCCTCTGAGTCGCGAGAGGGTAGCCTCAGCTCGCCGTCCGCTCGACTGGGCGCACCGCGCCCCGCAGGCTCTCTGGATCGAGGTCGGCGCCGTTGGGCCAGACCACCGTACCGAGCTGCGGATCGACGTCCACCCGCCGAAAGAGCGCCGGGTCGCGTAGCGGTTCGAAGACCACTCCCCACAATTCGTCGGCAAGGTCGATGTCGCCGACAGTGCCGTCCGTGAATGCGAGGCGTAACCGGTAGCCGCCGAGGGCCCGGACACTGGTGACATGGACGAGCATGCTCCTCATGCTAGACGAGCGGGGGAATCGGCGGGAGTGGCTCGTGGCGGAGGGCGCGCTGCCAGTTGTGTTGCAACTCCGTCGAATGCTGGGCGGCCCACTCGAAGACGAGGCCCAGGGCCTTCGGTGGGAGTTGGCCGGCCATGACGGCCAGCGGCTCGATCGCGATCGATGCCTCGTCGTCACCGTAACGGGCATGAAAATGCGATGTCTGGTGGCGACCACCGACTTCCCAGTACATCGTGATGACGATCCCATAGAACGCGCTGATTCGCGGCATCGGCTCGACAATGGTAGGGGGTCGCGGGGCCACCGCCCGGCGAGCAGCTCGGGCAGGGACACCCGGTGGAGCGGGTGTATCCAGATCGCGTGGCGCGCAAAGTGTCACGAGATGACCAGCCCCTCGGACGGCCGTCCGCTGGGGGGGAACCTCGTAAGGGTTCGGACGCTGGCTGGGTCACGTGTCCCCGGGCGAGGGGCGCTCCGAGCGGACCCCGGCAGGTTCCTCGATGGACCCAGCGCTTGCGTCCAAGGAAAGCGTTCTAACTCCCGATACTTGTTGTTGTAACAACGAAAATAGCAAGCGCTGCCTTTAAAGCGGACAATGAAGTAAGCCGCTCAAACTCAACTCGAATTAGCGCGGAGAGTCTCTCAGCCTGCGGAGCGCTGAGTCCGGATGTCGCTCGCCACAAACTAGGGACCACCGAAGGCCGATTTGGCCAGGAACTAGGGACCGCGCTCTAGCCACAAACTAGGGACCACCTGGGGGCTGCGGAGCATCAGCCCGTGCACGCTTCTCGCGATATCACGCGGGGAGGTGCAGATGTTCCGAGAGGTGCCCACGGTGGAAGTTCGAGAGGTGCTGCGGCTGCGGCAGCAGGGGCGTCCCCTGCGCGAGATCGCGCGGCTGAGTCAGCTCGACCGCAAGACAGTGCGTCGCTACTTGGAGGCGGCGGAGTCAGCGGGCTTCGATTCAGAGGCCAGCGAGATCTCCGAGGAGGTGGTGAGCACGGTGGCGGCCGAGCTCCGCCCGGGGCGGCCGGGGGGCGTGGGCCACGGCGAGAGTTGGCAGGCACTGGAGGCGCAGCACGCGTTCCTGAAGAAAGGGGTGGTGGACGATCGCCTCAGGCTGACGAAGATCCACACGCTGCTGCGGCGGCATGGCGTCGAGGTGCCGTACCGGACGCTGCACCGCTACTGCGCGAGTGCGTTCCCGGAGCAGGTCGGCGGTCAGCGGGAGACGGTGCGGGTGGACGATGGGGAGCCGGGGAGCGAGTTGCAGATCGACTTCGGTCGGCTGGGCAAGGTGGGCCTGGCATCGGGACAGCGTCGGGTGGTCAAGGGCCTGATCATGACCGCCTGCGTGAGCCGGCACCAGTTCTGCTGGCCGACCTACGGCGAAAGCCTGGCGGAGGTGATCGAGGGCCTGGAGGAGAGCTGGGAGTTTTTTGGGGGCATATTCCGCGTCCTGATTCCGGACAATCTGAAGTCGATCGTCGACAACCACGCCGACTCGATCGACCCTCGCTTCAACCCTGGCTTTCTGGAGTACGCGCAGGCTCGCGGCTTCGTGGTCGACCCCTGCATGATCAAGTCGCCGACTCAGAAGCCGAGGGTGGAGCGGGCGGTGCCCTATTGCCGCGACTCGGGCTTCGCCGGCGAGGAGTTCCTGGATCTGCTGTCCGCGCGCCGAGGGATGCGCGCCTGGTGCCTGGAGGAGGCGGGGATGCGGATCCACGGGACCACCCGGCGACGGCCGCTGGAGCACTTCCTGGAGGTCGAGCAGGCGTGCCTGCTGCCTGCGCCTGAGACCAGATTCGACGTTCCACTGCTGGTCAAGGCGAAGGTCGCCCGGGATCACCACGTGCAGGTCCAGAACGCGCTCTACTCGGTCCCCGGCGACCGCATCGGTCAGTGGGTGGACGTGCGCTCGGACGGCCGGCTGGTCAGGATCTCTCAGCACGGCCAGCTGCTCCGCGAACACCCGCGACAGCCGCCCGGCGGCCGCAGCACCTTCCCGGAGGATCTGCCTCAACACAAGCGTGCCTACGCCATGCGCGACATCGAGTACCTCAAGCGCCAGGCGGCCGGCCATGGAGAGCACATCGGGACCTACGCTGCCCGCCTCCTCGATGACCCTCTGCCCTGGACCCGCATGCGCAAGGTCTACCGCCTGCTGAGCTTGGTCAAGCGCTTCGGCGCCGCGCGTGTGGAGCGCGCCTGCGATCTCACTCTGGAGCTCGACGTGGTCGACGTGATCCGTGTCCAGCGGATGCTGGAGCGCGCGCTGGAGCTCACGCAGGCGCAGCCCCCGGGCCGGCTTGAGATGGCGCCCATCCTCCGCCCCCGCTTCGCCCGCGACCCCTCAGAGTTCGCCAGAGGAGAGAACGATCATGCCTGAGACCATCTCCCCAGAGCTCCGACAGGTGCTGCGCCGCCTCAAGCTCTCGCCCATCCTGGAGAGCCTGCCCGAGCGCCTGCAGCTGGCCCGCCAGCAGAAGCTTCCCCACCAGGACTTCCTGGAGCTCGCGCTCGCGGATGAGGTCGCCCGTCGCGACCGCGTCGGCGCCGACCTCCGCGCCCGCGCCGCACATCTCGATCCCCAGATGCGTCTGGATCTCTGGGACGAGACCACCGGCGTCACCTTCGACCATCAGCTCTGGAACGACCTCTGCAGCCTCCGCTTCCTCGACGAGCCCGCCGGCGTCCTGATCCTCGGCCCGGTCGGCGTCGGCAAGACCATGCTCGCCAACTGTCTCGGGCACATCGCCTGCCGACGCCGGCGCTCGGTCCACTTCACCCGCTCGGACCAGCTCTGGCGCAGCCTCAAGGCCGCCCGACTCGACGCCACCTACGAGCAGGAGCTGCGACGCCTGCTCCGCGTCGACCTCCTCATCATCGACGACTTCGTGCTGGAAGGGCTCGACGGCACCGAGACCCACGACTTCTACCAGGTGGTCGTGGAGCGGCACCGCCGCGCCTCCACCGTCGTCACCTCCAACCGCGAGCCTCAGGAGTGGCTGGCAATGATGGCCGACCCCATGCTCGCCCAGTCGGCCGTCGACCGCATCCTCAACTCCGCCTACGAGCTGGTCCTCGAGGGCGAGTCCTACCGCTCCCGGCAGAAGCCCCGGCGGCCGTCGTGAACCCAGACCACATGCGGATCGAACCCAACACCCCGTCTCGTTACGATGCCGTTACGATAGCCTGCCCTCTCTGTCAGCGCCGATTCACGCCCTCCGGCCGCCAGAAGTACTGCTCCGACGCCTGCCGGGTCGCCGCCTACCGGCGACGGCAACAGGCCGCTCCGCCAGCGCTCAGCCTCCCCGCTGGCCGGCCACGCAAACCGCTCACCGTCTACGAGTGCGACCGCTGCGGACAGCGCGCCGTGGGCGAACAGCGCTGCCCCGATTGCTCTACCTTCATGCGCAAGCTCGGCCTCGGCGGCGAATGCCCTCACTGCGCCGAGCCTGTCGCCGTTCCCGAGCTGCTCGGCCAGGAGTTCATCGGGTGAGCCCGGCTCCGACGGCCTCCGGGGTATCCTGCTCGATGACCACGCTCTGACGGCCTCCGGGTGGTCCCTAGTTTCTGGCAACCCGGTGGTCCCATGAATGTGGCAGGCGACATCTAGCGCAGGAAGCGGGCATCTTGGAGCGGTGTCGATTCGTCAATGCCCCGGCCCGGGACCTGTCTGCCATCACGGACGCGAGTGTCGATGCGGTGACGCTGCGCTCGGTGCTGATCTACGAGACCGAGAACTTGGCAGCTCTTGCCGAGTTCCATCGAGTGCTGCGCCCGGGAGGACGACTGTCCCTCTTTGAGCCGATCAATCGCTTCGCGTTCCCGGAGCCTCCGGGGCGATTCATGGGCTACACCGTTGAGGAGGTAGCCGAGCCGATGGCCAAGGTCAGGGCGGTCTTCGAGGCGATTCAGCCTCCGGGAGTGGACCCCATGCTCGACTTTGACGAGCGCGACCTACTTCGCCTGAGCGAGGAGGCGGGCTTCGAGCAGGTGCATATGCGGCTCCGAGTCGAGATCAAGCCCGCAGAGCCGGGCCCGTGGGCCACCTTCGTCAACAGTTCCGGCAACCCCCGCATCCCCACCCTGGCCGAGGTGATGCGGGAAGCGCTAACACCGACCGACTCTGATCGGGTCATTGCTCAGCTGCGGCCCCTTGTCGAACAAGGTCGCGGTCAGTGGAGGATGGCTACTACGTACCTTTGGGCTGTCCGCTGAGGGATCCGCTTATGGCGAGGCCGCCGGGATTCGCTGGAAGCCTCGGTCGTTGCAGACGAGGGTCTGAAACCCGGCTCGCTGCAGCGAGGTCAGGTATTCGGGTGGGTCGACGTCGGCGGCCCAGTAGTCGATCAGTCTAGTGATCCCGCCGAGCAGCAGCCATCGCGCGGCCGTGGACAGCAGGGCAGGGATGACCGCTGCCGCGTCGGCTCCGGCGCCGACGATCAGGTTGCCGACATCCGCCCAATTGGTGGCGACCCAGCTGCGGGCTAGGTCGGCGCTGGGCTGGCAGACCTCGATGTAGCCGCGCAGGTCGTCATCGACGGAGAGGGTGAACCGGGTGCCGAGCGTGCCGACGGTGCGGAGGGTGGTGGCGCCGGCGAGGTCGGCGCCGAGCAAGTCATCGCAGCGTGCGGCCAGGACGAGCTCGCGGCGGGTCGGCTCACCAAAGCCCGCCTCGGCGAGCAGCGCATGCAGATGCGGCATCGTGTCCGGGATGCCGTAGCAACCTGGCGCCGGCAGGGCGCAATCGGCGCCGACCGCGGTCACACCCCAGCGGCGCATCTGTTCCATCACCGCCGCAAGCAGAGCCTGCCCGGCGGGAATCGCGTCGACCTGGCTCACTATCCAGCGCATGTCCCCGACGCCGCGATAGCTGTCCCCGACGTCGCCGTCGGTCCGGAATCGGTGGAGCAGCGCTGCGGCGACGATGCGATGCTCGACCTCGACGACCAGGCAGCAGCGCTCAGCGACCCAGGGGTCGACGATGCTCTCGCCGGGCTCTCGCTCCAGCTGCGAAAGCACCGTGTTCACCGAGAGCACCACACCAGGGATCACCGCGGCGACATGAAGATTGATCAACTCGGTGAGCTGGTCACGATCCCGCCGCTCGAAGCGGCGAACAACGGCAGGCATGCGCATACTCCCAGGTCTAGCCGCGAGGAGGGAGCCGCTGCCGGTGCGGGGACATCCTGATCGTAATCGCTTCTGCCGTCGGCAGCATCATTGCCCGGCCCGATGTCGGTCGGCGCTATGACAACCCAGTCCCGCAAGCCGATCTCTCTACGGACATTCCGTCGCATCCAGCGATAAGCGAGCTAGCATTATGCGACATGAGGACCCTGTACCTGCGGAATGTGCCGGACGATGTGGTGGAGCGGCTGGAGCGCCTCGCTGCCCGCGACGCCATCTCGGTCAGGGCGGTCGCGGTACGCGAGCTTGCTGAGGCCTCGCGTCGGGCCGACAATCCTGCCCTACTCGGAGAGCTCCCCGACCTCGATGTGGACACCACAACCATCCTGAAGAGCCTAGATGCAGAACGAGCCGGCCGGTGATTGTGGTTGACGCCTCGGCCGCGATCTCTGCACTGCTGCGCGGCGCTGAGGCCCGCGGCGAACTGGCGGCACAACAGCTGCATGTGCCCCACCTGGTCGATTCCGAGGTCGCCAGCGGCTTGCGGCGCCTGCTGGCCGCACGACAGCTCGATGCCGATGCCGGCTCGCACGTCCTGCGCGTGTGGCAACGGCTCGCCATGACGAGGTACCCCGTGACGGCACTCCTGGCGCGGGTGTGGGAGCTTCGTGAGAACGTGTCCGCCTCTGACGCCTCCTACGTCGCGCTCGCGGAGGCCCTCGGCTGTAACCTACTCACCGCCGATGCTCGCCTCGCTCATGCGCCCGGCATCCCCTGCGCGGTCACCGTCGTGCCTCAATAGCATTCCGTCGGCGCCGCCGGCCTATAGATGCCATCTCGGCGGGGCGCAAGATCGGTGAGTCATATGCGGCAGCCCGTGCGCACCTGCGACGGGGACATGAAGGTCAAGGGTCCTCCGACGGTTCGGGAGAGGACGCCATGTACCCATTCGAGAGGTTCACGGATCAGGCAAGCGAGCGTTGACGCGCGCTCAGGTTGAGGCGGAGGCCGGCAACAGCCACTCCATCGCGACCACCCATTTGCTCCTTGGGCTGTTTCACGACAGGAACACCATGGCCGTGGGCATGCTCGGCAGGCTTGCGCCCAACATGCTCCGTGGGCTGCTCCACGACAAGGCGCGATTCCGCGAAGCTTTCGAGCGGCTACCGGATGAAGGCCCAGTCGCGGAGTCCGAGGGCTTGGTCCCCAGCGAGGCGGTGAAGCGGGCCATCGAGCTGGCCTTCGCCGAGGCCCGGTTGGTCGGCGATGGCACCGTCGGGACCGGTCACCTCCTGCTCGGCGTGCTCCGGCTGGAGACGTCGAGCGGAGCACGGGCGATGGCAGAACTGGGGGTCACGGTGGATGAGGCGTGGACGAAGCTTCGGGAGCTCACTGCGTCCGGAGCGATCCGGGAGTCGACCACGCCCGAGCGCAAGCCGCCCGATCGCGAATTCACCGAGTGGATGGAGGCGGCCCAGGGCCCGGCCAGAAGCGGAGGGTCATCGAATCGACGGTCCCCTCCGCCCACTTGACGAGACGGTCGTGCCAGTGGCGCAAGCGTCGCCTTGCCGATGTTGCCATGGTCGCGACCGCGTCCCACCGCTCCCAGTCGCCGCTGCTGAGCCAGTGGAAGCAACCGACCATCCGGTAGGCCAGCAGCAAATCAGAGGGCACGGTCCAGGCAGATTGTCAGGCGAGGGCGGTCAAGGGCGCGAAGCGCCGAAGGGGACCCTTGACGGCCCGGTGCAGTGCAATCCAGTTGACAGTTTTTTCCAGGCGTTTCGGCGTCACGCAGCGGTACCCGAACTGATCGACCTGGTGGAGGCCGGTAACTCATGGTCGGCTCGCGCCAGCTAAGTGACCAGGCGAATTGGAGGCGCCGCCGGGCGCCGCGCGCGAGCTTCCGCGGCACGGGAGTCGAATAGAGGCATACTTGAAGTCATGGACGCCGAGCGGAGGCCGGAGGTCCTGGTTATCGGGATCGCGACCGGCGTCGCCTTTGGCCTGGCGCTGCGCGCCATGCCGTGGTTGTGGAGTCACGACCCGGACTTGGCCAAGTTGGCTGCTGCGCCGCCTGATGACGAGCCCCCTGACCGAAGAGGATGTTGAGGCGGTGCAAGGTGGGAGAGCGCGCGCCAGGGCCGGGCACACCGTGCCCTTCGAGCACGTCGTTCCCGAGCTCGCTGGTAGTCGCCGCTGAGCCCACGTTGGCGCATTGAGTTCGATGTTGCGGCTCGGGACCAGCTCGACGGGTTAAGCCGGGAAGACCGCCAACTCGTTGCATCGGCGATTCGCGCGTTGCCTGATGGCAAGGAGGGGGTGGTGCCGAGGGTCAGAATCGAACTGACGACACCACGATTTTCAGTCGTGTGCTCTACCTACTGAGCTACCTCGGCGCGCGGACCACTCATTCTAGAGGCCGCCGTGGCCGCGGCTTCGGAGCGCGGGCGGGATGTGCGGGCCACGGGTACGATGCGCGAGGTGGAGGAGACGGCCGAGGAGTACCGCGAGCGCACGGTGCGCTGGCAGGACCCGCTGGGCCTGGCGGCGGTGGCCCAGGAACGGGCCGGCCGGGAGGTGCTCGAGGCGGTACGGCAGGGAGAACTGCCGGCGCCGCCGATGGCCGAGCTGCTCCGTTTCCGGCTCACGGGGGTAGGCGATGGGAAGGTGGAGTTCACCTGCACGCCTGACGAGAGCATGTACAACCCGCTGGGCGCCGTCCACGGAGGGGTGGTCTGCGCTCTCATCGACTCGGTCATCGGGTGCGCCGTGCACACGACGCTCGAAGCCGGTGTGAGCTACACCTCGATCGACCTGCAGGTCTCCTACCTGCGGAGCGTCGCCGCCGCTTCCGGGCCGCTGGTGGCGACCGGCCGCGTCACCAAGCCCGGCCGCCGCGTCGCCTTCGCGGCCGGAGAGGTTCGGGACGGCCAGGGCCGGCTGGTCGCCTCTGGCAGCGGCAGCTGCCTGATCATCCCGGTCGCCGCTGCCCGCTGAGTGTGCCGCCGGAGAGGTAGGGTTCGGCGATGGCCCTCCAACCCTTCCCGGATGACTGGCAGCGAGCGGCGTGCGTGGTGGCGCACCCGGATGACCTGGAGTACGGCGCCGCCAGCGCGGTGGCGCACTGGACCGACCAGGGAAAGGACGTCGCCTACGTGATGGTCACCTCCGGCGAGGCCGGGATCGAAGGGCTGGAGCCCGCCCAGGTGGGCCCGCTGCGGGAGGAGGAGGAGCGGGCCAGCGCCGCGCAGGTGGGCGTGAGCACGGTCCGCTTCCTGGGGCTTTCCGACGGTCTTCTCGAGCCCGGCCTCGCCCTCCGCCGAGCGATCGCGGGGGCCTTTCGCGAGCTCCGACCGGAGGTTGTGATCACCCAGAACTTCGCCCTCACCTGGGGGGAGAGCGGGAGCGTCAACCACGCCGATCACAGGGCGGTGGGAGAGGCAACGCTCGACGCCTGCCGGGACGCGGCCAACAGCTGGGTCTGGCCGGAGCTGGGACCTCGGTGGGCGGGCATCGGGTCGGTGTACGTGGTCGGAGTGGAGGATCCGACCCATTTCGTCGACGTCGGCGCCACGCTTGGTCGCGGCGTCGCTTCCCTGCTCCAGCATCGCCGCTACCTGGACGGGCTGGGGACCGACTTCGACCCCGATCGCTTCCTCCGCGAGATGGCGCAGTACGCCGGCATCGCCGCCGGTTGTGAGGCGGCCGTCCTCTTCCGCCGCTTCAAGGTGTGAGGGTGCCGGCCGGGCCGGGGGACCGGCTGACCGACAGCGGCGCGGAGGGCGCTGTTCAGCGCCCTCCCCGGTCCCCGCGCACGAGGATCCATGCGTACTGGGTCAGGTCGTCGCCCTGGATCTGCAAGGAGTAGGCGCCCGGCGCGAGGCCGCTGGTGGCGATCGTCGCCGCCACGTTGCCGTCGGCGTCGGGGGCGGTCACGGTGAGCTGGGCGGGGACCGGATGTCCGCCCGGCCTGGAGAGCGCGGCCGCGACCGTGTCCCACGGCTGGCCCGGTGTCGTCTCGGTGCCGGTGAGCACCGCCACGCCGGGTCCGATGAGAGGATCGCCGGGCAGCGTCGGATAGAACCCGAACCCGATCTTCATGCTCGAGCCGTTGGGCATGCGCCCGGGGACGAACCCATGACCCGAGACGGCGACGGTGCCGGCGGTGGCCGGTGCCGTCTGGGTGTTCCATTGGAGGCGATCGAGCTCCAAACGGGCCAGAAACGCCGGCTGCCGGTCGACCGTTCGCGCGAGCGCCGGGACGAAGGTGGGCGCCCAGATCGTGCCCCAACCATCGGCGATGTTGAAGGCGCCGGTGCCGACCGTGAAGCCGGCGAGACCGTCGATGCCGTTGTTACCGCCCGGCTGCAGCGGGATGATCCCTGCCGCGGCGCCTTCCGGGCCCAGCTTGTAGAGCGCGGGGTTGATGGTCCCGAGGGTCCCGTGGTGGTACTGGGTCGCGAGCGCCAGGATGCCGGCCAGGGTGGGGGACGCCTGCGACGTACCGCTCTTGCCGTCCAGCGTGATGTCGGGCTCGGAACGTCCGGCCACGCCGGCGAGCGAAGAGACGGGCTGCTGGTAGTAGGGCTTGGGGTAGAGGGCCGAGACACCGGCACCGCTGGCATCCCAGATGTGGCCGCCGTGGTCACCGGTGTTCCAGAGGGTGTCGGGGGCGGTCCGCCCGGCCGGTGTCGCGATCCCCGGGTTGGGGATGGTGCCGCCGACTGAGGTTACCCATGGGCTGTCGACCGGGTGACCGGCGGACTGGGGCGTGTTCGGCCAGCACTGGGTCTGCTCGTTGAGCAGCGTCACCTGTGTGGTCCCGCAGTCCCCGGAGGCGAAGAGCAGCGGGACGTTGTTGGCGGCGGCGGTCAGCAGGGCGGGGTCGAGCGAGTGCACCTCCGCCCCCTGGGCCGCCCCGGGATCGGAGGGATCGGGGTTGAAGCTGGCCTCCGCGTCACCTTCGCTGATCGTGATGACATCGGCCAGGTGGTTGCTGGAGACGTATTCGATCGCCTGGCCGAGCTCCGGCCAACCCTGGATGCCGAGCGTTTCCGGCACCGGGGTGTAGACGAACAGCAGTTTGGCGTAGGGCGCCATGGTGTGGATGGACTCGGCGTCGAGCCGGTCCTCGCCGGGCCCGCAGGCCTGTTGGAACGAGCAGGAGGTGGCCGGTGGGTTGGACGCCGGGAACTGGGTCATCGTGATCTGCGCCTGCGGCAGACCAAGCGAGGTGCTGTACGCAGACAGTATGGCCGGCAGTTGGGGGTCGGGGCTGGACAGCAGGATGGCGACGGTGGTCCCGGCACCGTCGATGCCCTGCTTCCAGAGGGCGTCGACACCGTAGTCGAGCACGTCCGTCTCGTGGAGGTTCAACTTCTGACCCGTGTTGACCGCGTTCAGGATCGACTCGTAGAAGGCGTTGGTGACCTGCTCCCGCTGCCAGGGCGGTGAGGAAGGGGTGGTGTCGGTGGGGATCGGGGTCGTGCTGGGGGTGACGGCCGGCGCCACCGCGAGCATGGGGGTTGGCGCGGCGAAGGCGGTCGCCGGCACGCAGACCATCACGATCAGCGCGCCGATTCCGAAGATGCCGGCGATGAGTCTTCGGACCACGTTCGACTCCCCCTGCTCGTTGAACCGTCCGGCGACAGCTGCGAACTCTGCGCTGCAAGCGGTGATCGGATAGTAGCCTGCGGTGGCCACGCCGTCCACCGTTATGCGCTGCAGGTCTGGCGGGAGCCTGGCAGTATCAGCCGGCAGGCAGGACCTACGTTTCCATGAGGCACAGGGACATGACTCCGAATGAGCGCTGGCTGGCCGCCATCTGGCCCACCGTGGAGGGGCATCTGCCGGAACCTCCGGCAGCGGTGGTCGATCTCGGATGCGGGCCGCTGGGAGGGTTCGTGCCGATGCTGCGCGCGCGCGGTTACGACGCGCTGGGGATCGACCCCAAGGCACCCGAGGGGCCGGACTACCTCCAGGCTCCCTTCGAGGAGTGCCGGCTCCCGCACCGCCCGCAGGCGGTGGTGGCTTCGACCTCACTGCACCACGTGCACGACCCGGGTCGCGTGCTGAGCGAGGTCGCCACTCAGTTGGCTCCGGGCGGATCCATGATCGTCATCGAGTGGGACTGGGAGCACTTCGACGAGGCCACCGCTCGCTGGTGCTTCGAACGCCTGGACCCGTCGGCGGAGGACGGCTGGCTCGGTCATCACCGGGAGCGCTGGATGGCGTCGACACAACCGTGGGCCGAGTACGTCCGGTCTTGGGCCGGGGAGGAGGGCTTGCACACGCCCCCGACGCTTCTGCGCGCGCTGGATGACCACTTCGACCGCCGGGGCTTCCAGACCGGCGCCTACTACTTCCCCCACCTGGCGGACGTGAGCGAGGCAGACGAGCGCGCGGCCATCGAGAAGGGCTCGATTCGGGCGGGGCGGATCGATTACGTGGGGATGGCCCGCGCGTGAGCGGGCCATCGAAGGCGGCTACGATCGTCGCTCCGTGAGCGCGACCTGGAACGAGCCGGCGGTGGTGGTGGTGAGCGGGATCCAGGCCGCGGGCAAGACGACCGTCGGCAGGATGCTGGCACAGCGGCTGTCGCGATCGGCGTTCGTCGACGGCGATGTCCTGGCCCGGATGGTGGTCACCAGCCACGAACCGATGTCGAGGCAGGCTTCGGGGGAAGCGGTGCGCCAGCTGTTACTTCGCTACCGGCAGGCAGCGCTGCTGGCCGACACGTTCTGGAGCGGTGGCTTCACCGCGGTCGTGGCCGACAACATCTATGGCGAGGACGAGCTGGTCGGGTTCATCGAACAGCTGCAGGCACGACCCGTCATCGTCGTCATGCTGGTGCCTCAGACACGCGCCGTCATCGAACGGGAGGTGAGCCGCAGCGGCGACGCTTATCGCGGGTGGATGGCTGACGCCGGCCTGGAGGCGGCAGTCGCCGAGTTCCAGGGCTAACTCGTCGAGATGCAACGCATCGGTCTCTGGCTCGACACCACCGATCAGACCCCGGAGGAAACGGTGGCCACGATTCTGAGCCGTGCCTGGACCGAGGGGCGGGTGCGGTGACAGGCGTGAGGTCGTCGACCACGATGCCGGCGCGCACCATCCCTTAGTTCGTGACGCCTTGAGGGTAGGGAACCCCTTTTAGTCTGGGGAGAGCTAGACTCGCGCGGTTGCACCTACCAGCGAGAGGAGTGTGAACATGCCGAATCGGGGTTTCATCCGGGGCACTCACCACCTGACCTTCTGCGTGGGGGGCGCGCAGGAGGACTACGACTTCCACGTGCGCTTGCTCGGACTCAAGAGCGTTAAGAAGACGGTCTTGTTCGACGGCGAGATACCGATCTACCACCTCTACTACGGCAACCGGGTCGGCGATCTCAGCACCCTGCTGACCGCATTCCCCTACCGGCAGGCCGGCTGGATGGGCAAGCGCGGCACCAACCAGATGCGCATCCTCAACCTGTCGATTCCCGCCGGCTCCATCTCCTTCTGGGCCGACCGGCTCGCCCACGCCGGCGTTGAGGTGCGCCATGGTGAGCGGCTGGGGACCGAGCGACTGTTCTTCAACCACCCATGCGGGATCGACTACGCGCTGGTCGGAGACCCTGAGCCCGACTCACGGGAGCCCTATGAGGCCGCCGGGGTCCCCGCCGAGCACGCGATCCGAGGAGCCTATGGCACCACCACGTTCGTGCGGGATCCGGAAGAGCACGCGTTCTTCCTGACGCAGGGCCTCGGCGGCAAGCTGGTCCACGAAGAGGACAAGCACCTGCAGTTCCAGATCGGGGACGAGCAGGGCCACGGCCGCATGCTGGAAGTCCAGATCGAGCGTGATCTGCCACAGGGGACATGGCACTTCGGCGAGGGCACGGTCCACCACCACGCGTTGGATGCGGTGTCGGCCGAGAACCAGGCCACGGTCAAGGACTGGATCGTGGGACTCGGGTTCACCGACGTCTCCGACGTCAAGGACCGTGGCTACTTCTACTCGGTGTACATGCGCAGCCCGGGTGGCGCCTTGATCGAGCTGGCGTACTCGCACGCGCAGGGATTCACGATCGATGAGGCCGAGGACGAGTTGGGGACCCACATGTGCATCCCACCGCACTGGGAGAACCGCCGCGGCGAGATCGCTCAGCTGGAGCCGATCAACACGGTGGAAACGGTGGTCGCGTAGCGGGGAGGGGCGGCCCGCTGACGGAAGGGGAACGTCGCCGGCGATCGCACGTCATCCGGCGCCGGGTGGCGTTGCACTGCCGGCGATGTGACTGGCGATGTGACCCCACTCGGCGCGGAGGCGGGCGGCCGCCGTTGTCATCGCGGCCAGCTTGTCATCGGCGACCTCACGGGGCAGGTACTTCATCCCGCAGTCGGGCGCGAGCACCAGGCGGTCGGCCGGCACGCACGCCAGCGCCCGCCGGACGCGCTCGATCACGGTCTCGGGCGACTCCACCGACAGATCGCCCAGGTTGAGCACGCCCAGGATGATGGTCTTGCCGTCGAGCGAGCCGAGCACCGAGCAATCCAGGCCCGGCTGCGCGGTCTCGATCGACACCTGGTCGCAGCTGCAGTCCGCGAGCTCAGGCAGGAACGAGTAGGTCGCGGGGCGGTCGTGGACCATGGCGGCGTAGCCGAAGCAGAGGTGGACCGCGGTCGTCCCGGGCGCGCCTTCCAGTGCCCGGTTGATGGCCTTCACGCCGTACTGGCGCGCCGGCTCGGGACGGGCCTCCAGGTAGGGCTCGTCGAGCTGGACGATGTCTGCACCCGCCGCGTACAGATCACGGATCTCCTCGCCGACCGCCTCGGCATACGCCAGGGCAAGGGCCTCGGTGCTCCCGTAGTGGTCGTCCTGTGAGAGCTGGGCCAGAGTGAACGGTCCCGGCATGGTGATCTTGACGGTGCGTTCGGTGTTGGCGCGCAGGAACTTCAAATCCTCGACTTCCACCGGGTGCCGCCGCCGGATCGGACCAACCACGCGAGGCACCAGATTCGGCTGACCACTCCGGCCTAGGGCGGTTCCCGGATGGTCGATGTCCACGCCCTCGAGCGCGGTCACGAAGCGGTTCGAATAGCTCTCCCGGCACATCTCGCCGTCGGTGAGGATGTCGAGGCCCGCCCGCTCCTGCGCCCGGATGGCCAGCAGGGTGGCGTCGCGCTGCGCCTGCTCCAGAAAGGCCAGGTCGACCCGCCAGAGCTCCTGGGCCCGCACCCGGGGCGGAAGCCGGCCGGCCAGCTGGGCGCGGTCGATCAGCCAGTCCGGCTGGGGGTAGCTCCCGACCAAGGAGGTGGGAAAGAGCATGTCAGCACCGTACTCCCGGGCTCTGGTGCGTGCGCCCGGCCGGCTCGAGCCTGCCGAACCTCTGGCGAAGTGGTGGGCGGTGTGGGGATCGAACCTGCGACCTCCCGGGTGTCTGCCAGGCTCTCGACGCCGGCGGAGGCGTCGAAGACGACCGGCGTCACGCCTCGCCGGACGCGCGTATGTCAGCCAGGCGCTCTCAAATTTCGGCTCCATCGAACTACTTTTGAATTTGGCAGCAGCGACTGGGTACGAATCGGTGGTTCTTTGCAGCGCCTGGTAGCAAGGGTCCCAGAACAGTCGAAAGTGCTCGAAGGCATGGGCGTAAAACGGTCAATCAAGTCAGCGGAGGGAGCTGGTCGAGCCGGCGAGGGTTGAGGATGGCGATGACGTGGAGGTCGGCGCCGGAGCGCAGCTCGTACAGGACGCCAAGCGGCGGTATGGGCAGATACATGACTCCGGGTCTGTCGGTTGCTCGACCCGGTGACCATCCGAGAGCGGCAAACCGTTCGACGTACTCCACCACGCGGCGAGCATCGGGTTGGGACCACGCGGCAGCAGCTTCGAGGTCGGGGAGCGCGTCTTCCCAGTCGACCCGTAGAGGGCCGAGCACGCCAGGTCAGTCGTATTCGGGCAGCGGCGGGAGACCTACGATCTTCCTCGCCTCGTTGTGTGACGTGTGCGCGAAGTCGCCACTTCGTTTGCGGTCTTCCCACCGCGCGATGCGTGCCTGCACGCCGGGATCCGCCATCACGCGGGCGATCTCCTGATCGAGTTCCTCCGGTCGGTTTGCGCCAGCGCGGTTCGTGGCCACGGTGCAATCGATGATACCGGGCACCGGCATCGCGACCTTACGGCCCCCCAGGAATGGGGCGAGGGGGTGCAGGGGGAACCGCCCCGGCTTCGGTTCCCGCGCCCATATCTGTTGGCGACTGAATCTCCTCGAGGGGGAGAACGTCGATGACCCGGGTGGGCCGCTTGGGCACGGAAGCCTCGGCGGGCTTCTTGAGCTCGCCCTCGCGGTCAAGCCAGCGGAGTCACCAGTTGACCGACTCCACGAAGGAGGCGATCGAGTGGCGGGAGAGCGGCCCGCGCTTGCCCCCCGTGCTCGAGGAGATGGGTCGAGAAACGGTCGAGCACCCGTGAGTTGAGCTGGCTGGGCTCGCGCAGGCTTTGCTGCGTCGCCCAGGGCCTCAAATCGAAGCGAATGGTGGGCGGTGCGGGGATCGAACCTGCGACCTCCTGGGTGTAAGCCAGGCGCTCTCAAATTTCGATCAAGTCGAACTAATTCGGAGTTCAGCAGCAGCGACTGGCTGTGATTCGGTGGTCCCGTGCAGCGCCTGGTAGTAACTGTCCCAGAACAGTCGAAGGTGCTCGAATTTTCGGGCAATGGAAGGACAATCAGGTTCAGCGAGGAAGTTCGCGCAGCCGGCGGGGATCAACCACCCGGATCACGTGGAGGTACCGCTGGTGAACCTCGTAGAGGACGCCCAGGGGCGGGACGGCGAGATACCTCACGCCGGGCTCGCCCGTTGGCCGCCCTGGCGACCACCCGAGCGCCGCAAAGCGCTCAACCTGGTCGACGACCCGGCGAGCTTCCGCAGGAGACCACTCAGCCGCGGCGGCGAGTTGGGAAAGCGCATCCTCCCAATCGACCCTGAACGGGCCGGGCACGTGCTAGTCGTATTCCGGCAGTGGCGGGAGGCCCACGATCTTCCGAGCTTCGTTGTGCGACGTGCGGGCGAAGTCGCCGCGTCGCTTGCGGTCTTTCCATCGAGAGATGCTCGCCTGCACGTCGGGGTCCGCCATCACGCGGGC
>CAWBPD010000002.1:0-228099 GCA_963790575.1 Candidatus Dormiibacterota bacterium
ACGACGCCGGCGGACGTGCTTGGGAGGAGGTCGTATGGAGACACCGCGAGAGGTCCACCTCAGCCTGATGGGGGACTGGGGAGTCGCCAACTGGCACCAGCTGATGGGGTGGATGGCGGCCAACCTGCGCTGGGCCACCTCCAGCGACTCGACGTTCACGATCCAGACCTTCGGCCCCTACAAGGACACGCTGCAGCGCCTCTTCGACCACAGCGCGGACGCCTGCATCAGCTCGCCGACCGCGACCGTGGACATGGCGATCCGGGGCGTCGGCACCTTCCAGGGCCAGCCCCACCCCGAACTGTGCGCGGTCGGTGTCTACCCCCACCCGGACGCGTATCTGATCGCCATCGCGGAGGACGTGGCGGAGCGCGAGGGCCTGCGGAGCCTCGAGGACTTCCCCCAGCGCCGGCCCAAGCTCAACCTGGTGGGAGCCGAGCGCAACGGAGTCAACCTGATCAGCTGGACCACCGAGCGGGTCTTCGAGAAGTACGGGTTCGAGTGGGATTCGATCCCCGCCTGGGGCGGTCCTGGATCTGGAACGAGCAGCCGATCACGGGCCTCATGAAGGTCGGCACGCGGGAGGCCGACGGCCTCTGCTTCGAGGCGATCATGACCTGGCACCGCCTCCACGAGCGGCGCCCCCTGCGCTTCTTCGGCCTCCACCCCGCGGTGGTGGAGGCGCTGGGGCAGGGGTACGGGCTCAAGCCCTACACGATCGAGGCCGGCTACTTCAAGGGCCAGGAAGAGCCGATCACCTCCATCGATTTCAGCGACTGGCTGCTCGCGGTGCGCCGTGACCTGCCCGAGGAGATCGCGTACCTGATGGCGAAGGTCCTGGTCGAGAACCGGCAGAGCTTCGAGTATCGCTACGCGGACCGGCCCCCCAAGGAGAGCCCGCTCCGGGTCCCGATCGACCCCCAGCGGGTGGGACGCACCGAGCCGGTGCCGCTGCACCCCGGCGCCGAGGCGTACTACCGGGAGGCGGGCCTGCTTCCCTGAACCTCCCCGCAGCCCCCCGATTGCCGGCGCTCGGGCCTCCTTGGCACCTCCCAGGCACCCGATTGCCGGCACTCGGGCTGATCCCCCGGGCGCCGCGTACCTGGTCCAGCGATCGATCGACGAGATGGTCAAGGACGGGCGGCTGGAGCACCGAGTGGAGGTTTACGGGGGTCTGGGGATGAACCTCGGGATCAACCCGGAGGCGGTCCGCATGGGCCTGCAGTACCCCAACTTCAAGATGATCTGGTTCCCGACCTTCAAGTCCTACGGCTGGGCGCGGTTCGCCGGCGTGGAGGACCGCGAGGGCTACGTGCGCCTGGTCTCGCCCTCGGGAGAGGTGCTGCCCGAGGTGCGGGAGGTGATGAGGTTGGCCGCGGACGCCGGGGTCGTCATCAGCCTCGGCCACACCGACTTCGAGGAGCTGCTTCCGCTCTGCCAGGCGGCGCGCGAGATCGGGGCGCGGACCCTCCTCGACCACCCCTTGCTCGAACTCAACAAGCTGTTGGTCGACGAGATGAAGCAGCTGGCGGACCTCGGGACCTATGTTGGCACCTACTGCCAGCCCATGATCCCCTCGCTCTACCAGCCGGTGCAGGATCCGTTCGAGACGGTGGACGCGATCCGGGCCGTCGGCGCCGACCGCTGCGTGGCGGGGAGCGACTTCGGACAGGTGCTCCACGTCAACAGCGTCGAGGGCTTCCGGATCTTCATCCGCGCCCTGCTCGGCTTCGGCATTCCCCCTGATCAGGTGCGCAAGATCGTCGCCGACAACCCGGCCCGGCTGATGGGGCTCGACTGAGCCGCCGGTCATGGCCGGCAAGGTGATGACGGCAGCCGGGGCGGTGTCCCTGCTGCCGGACGGCTGCACGCTGGCGCTGGGTGGGTTCGCGATCACCCGCAACGTGATCGCGCTGGTGCACGAGGTCGTGCGTGCCCGCCGGCGCGACCTCACCGTGGTGCAGGTGACCGGGGGCATGGACACCGATCTCCTGGCCGGTGCCGGCTGCGTGCGCCGGCTCCTCTACTCGGGCGGGTCGCTCGACCGCTTCGGCGTCCTCCACGCGGTCAACCGGGCGGTCGCGGAAGGGGCCCTGGAGGCGGTCGAATACTCGAACCTGAGCCTCGGGCTGCGCCTCCAGGCCGGGGCCATGGGGCAGCCCTTCGTCGCCTGCCGCGCGCTGCTGGGCTCCGACCTGCTGGACCGGCTGGTCGCGGACGGGCAGGCCAAGCTGGGCGAGGACCCCTTCGGATCTGGGCCCTGCGTGCTGCTGCCGGCGCTGCGTCCCGACGTCGCCATCCTGCATGTCGACGAGGCCGACCCGGACGGGAACAGCACGCTGGGCGGACCCGACTGGACGGTGCGGGAGGTCGCCTTCGCGTCCCGCACGGTGGTGCTGCTGGCCGAGACCCTGGTGGAAGAGCGGTCGACCCCGCCCGATCGAGTCGCCATCCCGGGGGAGGTGGTGACCGCGGTGGTACCGCTGGCCAGAGGCGCCCACCCGACCGCGGTCTGGGGTCGGTACGACTTCGACCGCGGCCACCTGGAGGAGTACGTCGGTCTCGTCAGCCGGGGCCCGGAGGGAGTGGAGCGCTACCTGGAGCGGTACGTGTACGGCGTGCGAGGGCACGACGAGTACCTGCGGCTGGCGGCGGGAGCGATGGCGTGAGGGACCCAGCGCGCGCAGCTGGGCCGGTCCCGTGGGCGGGGCGCGAGATGCTGGTGGTGGCGGCGTCCCGACTGCTCCGCCCGGACGACGTGGTGGTGGTCGGGCTCGGCCTCCCGCAGATGGTGGCGCTGCTGGCCCAGCAGACGCACGCCCCCGACGTGCGCCTGCTGCTCGAGATCGGCGTGCACCGGCCCGAGGTCCACGGGGCGACGATGGGCATCGCCGACCCGCGCATGTGGGAGGGTGCCACCGCCTACACGGGGATGCTCGGGGTGCTCGGCCTGATGCTGCACGGAGGCCGCGTCACCCTGGGCATTCTGGGGGCGCTGCAGGTCGACCTCGACGGGTCCATCAACTCCAGCCTGGTGGTGCCGCGCGACGGGCCGCCCCGACGGTTCGCGGGGTCTGGAGGGGGGAACGACATCGCCTCGCTGGCGGGCCGCGTGCTCGTCGTGCTCGAGCACCAGTCTCGCAAGTTCCGGGAGACGGTCGACTTCGTGACCAGCCCGGGGCGCCGCGTGCGCGGCACCCCACGGGGCCGGTTGGGACTGCCGGGGGAGGGCACTGCTTGCATCGTCACCGACCGGGCCGTGCTCGAGGTGACCGACGACGGTGTGCTGCTTTCCGCGGTGCACCCCGGCGAGGAGGCAGCGCGGGTCCGGGCCGAGACGCCGATCCCGCTCGCGCTCCCGCCCGGGGGCCCGGCGGTCTCGGCGCCGCCCACCGAGCACGAGCTGACGCTCCTCCGGACCGAGCTGGACCCGCACGGCTGGTACACACGGTGAGTGGCCACAGATGATCCCCGACTGCCGGCACTAATAGGGGGGTGAGGTCGGAGAGGGGCAGGGTCGAGCCTGTTTTGGAACAACCCGTCGCCGCCGTGGTGGGGGAGGGGGTTCGGGGGAGGGGGTTGAACAACCTGGGTGTTTGTGGAAAGGTTGTCCCCACTCCCCCCGAGCCGGACGATGGTCGAGTCCCGATGCCGGCACAGGGCACGAGCCCAACCCTGAGACCGGACCGCCATCGGCTGGCGAGGAGACGCGATGACTGGTGGGATGTCGTGCCTTGAGCACCGATCTATTAGGGCGTGCGCAGTTCTCCTCTCGGCTCGGTCTTGGGGTGATTGGTGAGCGAGGAGGTGACCATGGTCTTTGTCGGGATCGACTGGTCGGAGAAGTGGCACGACGTCTGCCTGATGGACGAGGACGGCGCGGTCCTGGCGCGGCGGCGGATCGAGGACTCCCTGGCTGGGCTGACGCAGCTGCAGACGCTGATCGCCGAGCAGGCCGGGGATCCGGCCCAGGTGGTGATCTGCATCGAGAAGGCACAGGGGCTGCTGGTGCACGCCCTGCGGGCCGCCGACTACGTCATCTACGCCGTCAACCCCTTGTCGGCGAGTCGCTATCGCGACCGCCACACCCCTTCTCGCGGGAAGTCGGATGGAGCCGACGCCCTGATGCTGGCAGACCTGGTGCGTACCGATCGCCATCGGCACCGGCAACTCCCCCGGGACTCCGAACGGGCCGAGTCGATCAAGGTCCTGGCCCGCTCCCACAAGAGCCTGATCTGGACCCGCCAGCAGCTGAGCAACCAGCTTCGGAGCGCCCTGCTCGGGTTCTACCCGGGGGCGCTGGAGGCCTTCGCGGATGACCTCTGCGGGCTGGATGCGCTCTCTCTGCTCAAGCAGGCACCAACTCCAGAGCAGGGACGCCGCCTCTCGCTGGCCACGATCTCTTCCGCCCTCCGAAAGGCGGGGCGACGCAACGTCGAGCGACGGGCAGCCGGCATCCAGCAGGCCTTGCGTGCGCCCCGGCTGGAGCAGTCGGCTTTGGTAGCGCAGGCCTACGGCGTGACCGTGGCCTCGCTGGCCGACGTGCTCCAAGGAGTGGTCGCCAACATCCAGCACCAAGAGCAGGAGCTCGGGCGCTCGCTGCAAATGCACCCGGACGCCGAGATCTACCTCAGTCAGCCTGGACTCGGAATCGTCCTCAGCGCCCGGGTACTCGCGGAGTTCGGAGATGACCCGAACGAGTTCCATGATGGCAGGGCGCGCAAGAACTACGCCGGCACCTCGCCCATCACCAGGGCCTCGGGCCGGAGCAAGGTGATCTCGGCTCGCTTCATTCGCAACGATCGGCTGGCCGACGCCTGTCAACTCTGGGCCTTCGCGGCGCTCACCGCCTCGCCTGGCGCCCGCCGCTATTACGACGCACAGCGTGCCAACCACAAGGGGCATGAGGAAGCGCTGCGGATCCTGGCCAACCGTCTGATCGGCATCCTCCACGGCTGCCTGCGCCACCGCCAGCTGTACCGCGAGGAGATCGCCTGGCCAGCACGGGAGGCGGCGGCATGAGGCAGCGAGTCCGCCTGCGCATAACACCTCACCCGTCCTCGAACATCCGTTCCCCGAACATGCGATCTATTTCGCAGAAGGACTTGACATCCTTACGGCGTGGGGTGACTCAGGGCATGGGGGGCGCCGGAAGATCCCCCACTGCCGGCACTCGGGGCGTGTGAAGGGATGGCGAGGGGGATGAAGAAGGGCCTGAAGATCACCGTTGTGGGGGGCGGGCCGGCCGGCCTTTACTTCGCGGTGCTGGCGAAGCAATCGAATCCGTCCCACCGGATCACAGTGTTCGAGCGCAACCGGCCGGACGACACCTTCGGCTTCGGGGTCGTCTTCTCGGAGAACACGATGGGCTTCATCTCCGAGCAGGACCGAAAGAACTACCCCGAGATCATCGCTGCCAGCCGCCGCTGGGACCCTCTGACGGTGATCCACGGCGGCGAGATCGTCCGGTGCGGCGGTGTCGGGTTCTCGGCCATCGAGCGCAAGAGCCTGCTGCACATCCTCCAGCGACAGGCCGCCGATCTCGGCGTCGAGCTGCGCTTTCAGGCGGAGGTGGAGCCGGACGCCAGGGCACCGGAGTCGGATCTGGTGGTGGTGGCGGACGGGGTCAACAGCGGGCAGCGCTCCCGGCACGAGAGGGAGTTCGGCACCTCGGTCGCGCTCGGACCCACCCGCTTCGCCTGGCTGGGCTGCACCAAGGCGTGGGACTCGCTCACGTTCCTCTTCGAGCGCAACCAGGACGGCGCCTTCGGGGTCCACATCTACCCCTACACGCAGGACCGCAGCACCTTCATCGTGGAGACCGACGAGGAGAGCTGGCGGCGGGCGGGCATGGACTCCTTCACCGAGGAGCAGACGATCGGCTACTGCGAGCGGCTCTTCGAGCGACACCTGGAGGGCCACCGGCTGCTCTCCAACCGCTCGCTCTGGACCCGGTTCAAGACGGTCCACAACCGCCGCTGGCACCTCGGCAAGCGGGTGCTGATCGGCGACGCGGCGCACACCGCGCACTTCTCGGTGGGGTCGGGGACCAAGATGGCGATGGAGGACGCCCTCTCGCTGAGCCAGCAGCTGGAGAGGTTGTCAGGCGACATCGAGGGCGCCCTGACCGCCTTCGAGGAGGAACGCCGGCCCCGCGTCGAGCACATCCAGCGGATGGCGGCTTCGAGCTTCCAGTGGTGGGCCGGCTTCCGCCACTATCTCGACTGGACGCCTCGCGTCTTCGCCTTCCACCTGCTCACCCGCAGTCTGTTCCGCTACGACACGCTGAAGGACCGCGATCCCGCCTTCCTCGCCGCGGTGGAGGCGGAGGCCGGGGTCGATCTCCCTGCAAGGGTGGCCGGGACCGGCGAGCCCGAAAGGGGTGCGTCGCTGTTGCTGCTGGGGACCGCCGCGGTCTCCGAGGAGGGTCGGGTGAGCCCGGACGACCTCCAGGTCCGCGACTGGGAGCCGGTCCTGGCCCGGGCTCGGCGCGAGAGCGACGCCAAGGTGGGCCTCCAACTCCGTCATGCCGGGCCCCGGGGTGCTTGCCGGCCGCGCGACCGGGGCGTCGACCTACCCCTGCCCGAGCGCGGGGCGTGGGACCTGGTGGCCGCCTCCGAGGTCGCCTACGCGCCCGGCGGGCGGGTCCCGGCGGAGCTGGACGAGGCGGGGATGGAGCGGGTCGCCGCCGACTTCGCCGCGGCCGCCGCCACCGCCGCCGAGACCGGCTTCGACTGGCTCGAGCTCCAGTTCGGCCACGGGTACCTGCTCGGCTCCTTCATCTCGCCCCTCAGCAATCGACGCTCTGACCGATACGGCGGCTCGCTCGAGAACCGGCTCCGCTTCCCGCTGCGGGTGATGGGCGCGGTGCGGGGGGCGTGGCCGCGCGGCCACCTCCTCGCGGCCGCGATCTCGGTCGACGATCGCCTGCCGGGCGGTACCACGGTGGACGAAGCCCTCACCATCGCGCGCCGGCTGCGTGATGCCGGCGCAGACTGCGTGACCGCGCTCTCGGGGCAGTCCGTCTGGCGGTCCTCGGTCCCCGTCGGACGCTGCTTCGCCATGCTGGGTGCGGGAAGAATCCGAAATGAGGCCGGCGTCAGGGTGATGGCGACGGGCGGCATCACCGACCTCGACGACGTGAGAACCGTGCTCTACTCGGGCCGGGCCGACTACGTCCGCCTCGACAGCACCCGCCTGCGGCCCCTGGAGATCACCTGAGTTGTCCTCACCCCGGAGCATCGATGGGCTGTTGGTGCACCAATGGCCGCACTGGCCGGTGGTGACCTAGATGCGGATTGGGATCGGGCTGCCGAGCACGATCGCTGGTGCCCCGGCGAGCTTGTTGGGCCCCTGGGCGCGAGCCGCGGAGGCAGGCCCGTTCGCGACCGTCGCCGTTCACGACCGGCCGGCCTGGGACGGGCTCGACCCGCTCAGCTCGCTCGCCATCGCGGCGGCGGTGACGGAGAGAATGCGGCTCGCGACGCTGGTGCTGATAGCGCCCCTCCGTCCGGTCGCCCTGCTCGCCCAGCAGGCGGCCACCGTTCACCGCGCCTCGGGGGGCCGGCTGCTGCTCGGACTGGGGACCGGCCCGCGGCGCGACGACTACCGGCTGGCGGGCGTCCCCTACGCGTCCCGCGGCCGCATCTTCGATGAGCAGTTGCTGCACCTGGGATCGATCCGGGACCAGGATGCCCCGCGCCTCGTGCTCGGGGGCCTCTCGGAGCGGGCCCTGCAGCGAATGGCCCGCTATGGCACCGGATACGTCCACGGCGGAGGTCCGGCGGGCGCCTTCCGAAGTGCGGCGACCCGCGCTCTGATCGCCTGGAGCGAGGCCGGCCGCCCGGGAAGCCCCGAGCTGTTGGGACTCGCCTACTTCGGGCTCGGGCCGGGGGCGGCGGAGCGCGGGACCGACGAAATGCGCGCGTACTACGCCTTCACGGGCGGGTACGCCGCCCGCATCGCAAGCGGCCTGCTCACCACGCCGGAGCAAGTGCGCGACCTCGCGCAGGAGTATGCGGAGGCGGGATGCGACGAGCTGGTCCTGTTCCCCACCGTGCCCGAGCTGACCCAGGTCGAGAGGCTGGCGGCGGCGGTGGAGGCGTTGGGAGACAATCCTGGCCGGCCAATGCAACCGATGGGAATCCGGCGCGATGTCGATTGAGGGTCCCGCGCTGGACGGCTTCGTCGCCTACCCGCAGGAGTTCGTCGAGCGCTACCGGAAGGCCGGCTACTGGGAAGGCCGCTCGCTCTGGGACTGCTTCGCGGAGCGACTGCGAGCCGGGAAGGCGCGAGTGGCGCTCATCGCCGGCGAGCGCCGCATCACCTACGGCGAGCTCCTGGCAGGCGCAGAGGCGCTGGCGGCGGGCCTGGCGCGGCTCGGGGCCGCCCGTCTCGACCGCGTCGTGGTCCAGCTTCCCAACGTCCCCGAGTTCGTGACGCTCCATCTCGCGCTGCAGCGCCTGGGCGCGCTCCCGATCATGTCGCTGCCCGCCCACCGGGAAACCGAGATCGGCCACTTCATCCGGCTCGCCGAAGCTGCCGCCTATATCTGCGCCGACCAGGGGCTGGCGGAGATCGTGCAACGGAACCACCCCGACCTGCGCCGTGTGGTGCTGCTGGACGACCTGCGCTCGCTGCGGGGCGACGCCGCGACCCTGCCGCCGCTGGATGTGGATCCTCAGCAACCCGCCCTCTTCCTGCTTTCCGGAGGCACCACCGGGCTGCCCAAGCTGATTCCCCGCACGCACGACGACTACTGGTACAACAGCCGCGCCTCAGGGGCGGTCAACGGCATCGGCCCCGATTCCCGGCTGCTGGCAGTGCTTCCCCTGGGACACAACTTCCCGCTCGCCTGCCCTGGCCTGCAGGGCTTCTTCCAGCAGGGCGGCTCGGTCGTGCTCAGCACCACCACGCAGGGGGAGCCGAACTTCGAGCTGATCGAGCGCGAGCGCGTCACGCACCTGGAGTTGGTGCCGGCGCTCCTGATCCGCTGGCTCAGTGAGCCCGCGATCGGGAACTATGACCTCTCCTCGATCCGCGTCGTTAACACCGGCGGTCAACGGCTTCAGCCCGAGGTGAAGCGCCGGTGCGAGGAGCTCCTTCCCCAGTGCACGGTGCAGGAAGTCTTCGGCATGGCGGAGGGTCTTCTCTGCTACGTGCGGCTGGACGACCCCCCCGAGGTCCGCCACGAAACCGCCGGCCGGCCGGTCAGCGAGAGTGACGAGGTGCGCGTGGTCGACGAGGACGACAACCCGGTGCCGCCCGGCGGCGTGGGGGAGCTTCTGACCCGTGGTCCGTACACGATTCGCGGTTACTTCCGGGCCCCCGAGCACAACGCGGTCGCCTTCACGCCCGACGGCTTCTACCGGACCGGGGACCTGGTCCGGATCCACGAGTCGGGGAGCGTGGTGGTGGCGGGCCGGAAGAAGGACCTGATCAACCGGGCGGGGGAGAAGATCAGCGCCGAGGAGGCCGAGAACCTGATCCTCGGCCATCCGGCGGTGCTCAACGTCGCCTGCGTGCCCATCCCCGACCCGGTGCTGGGAGAGCGGATGTGCGCCTGCGTGGTCCCGAGGCCGGGCGCGACGCTGAGCCTCGAGGAGCTGGTCGCGTTCCTGACCACCAAGGGCATAGCCAGGTTCAAGCTGCCGGAGCGGCTGGAGCTGATGGAGGAGTTTCCGCTCACCCGGGTCGGCAAGGTCTCGAAGCAGGAGCTGACCGAGCGGCTGCGGGCGGGGTGACGCCGGTGAAGAACGGCGCCCTCCCCACCAGTGGAGCTTACCCCGGCGCGTAGAGCCCCGGAGGTGCACCAACGGGGCTTACCCGGGCGGGTTGAGCAGTGGGGGTGCACCGCCCCAGAACGGGGTTCTATCAGCTAGAATGCAGTCCTCGATGGTCATCGATACCGAGTTCAACTCGGCGGCTCAGGTGCCGGTCAAGGAGTGCGTGGAAGGGGCCGTCCTGGCCGAGCAAAGGGGATTCGGCTGCGTCTGGAAGGGAGAATCGAACAGCCGCGACCCGATGATCGTCCTGACCGCGATGGCGGCTCACACACAGCGGGTGCTGCTGGGGACCGCCGTCTACCACCTGTTCGGCCGCAGCCCGGTCACCCTCGGCATCCAGGCGGCGACGCTGAACGAGCTCTCCGGCGGGCGGCTGGTCCTTGGCCTCGGGGTGGCGAACCCCGTCATCGCCGGGTGGCATGGCTCGGAGTTCGACCGCCCGCTGCGCCGCCTGCGCGAGTACATCGACGTCGTGCGTCTGACCTACGCCGGCGGGCGGGTCGACTACCAGGGCGACTACGAGCGGGTGAGCGGGTTCAAGCTCGCGTTCGAGCCGCCGCCTTATGAGCTGCGGATCTGGCTCGCCGCTCTCGGTCCGCAGATGTCCCGCCTCGCCGGTCGCGTCTCCGACGGCATCCTCATTAACATGGCCAATCCGCACATGATCGAGGAGATCGTGGGATGGTTCCACGAGGGTGCCCAAAAGGCAGAACGCGACCCCTCGAAGCTGGAGGTGGTGGCGAAGATCCGGGTCTCGATCAACGAGGACCGCGAGCTTGCCAAGCAGGCCTTGAAGAAGGTGGCCACCTTCTACTCGCTGGCCTATGGGTACCGCGATATGCTGACCCGCATGGGGTGGGGCGGGGTGGTGGAGGCCGTCCAGGAGGGCTACCGCGAAGGCGGGTTCCGGGCGGCCCGGCGACAGATCCCGGACGAGATGCTGGACGGCGTGCCGATGGTCCCGGCGACCAGCATCGAGGAGGTCAAGCGGCGGCTGGGCGACTTCGAGGCGGCCGGCGCGACGCGCTGTGACGTCGCCTACGTGCCCTCCACCGAGGACACGTGGGGTGAGATTCGCCGCTTCGTCGAGTGCTGGCAGCTCGGCACCGAGGGGGAGCGGGTGGCCTCGTGAGGGGGCCGGGGAGGGCGGGATCGATTTCTCGCTGACGGAATCCCAGCTCGACATCCAGCGCAGCGTCCGTGAGCTCTGCCGGCGCTTCCCGGACGAATACTGGCGACGCGTCGACGCCGAGACCGCCTATCCCGAGGAGTTCGTCGCCGCGCTGACCGACCAGGGGTGGCTGGGCGTGCTCATCCCCGAGGAGTACGGCGGCGCCGGCCTGGGCATGACCGAGGCCGCGATCGTGCTCGAGGAGATCAACCGCTCGGGCGCCAACGGCACCGTCTGTCACGCGCAGATGTACACGATGGGGACGCTGCTCCGCCACGGGAGCGAGGAGCAGAAGCGGCGCTGGATGCCCGGCATCGCGAGTGGCGAGCTGCGTCTGCAGGCGTTCGGCGTGACGGAGCCCGACGCGGGGTCGGACACGACGCAGATCCGGACCCTGGCCGTGCGCGAGGGTGACCGCTACCTGGTCAACGGCCAGAAGGTGTTCACCTCCCGCGTCGAGCACTCGGACCTGATGCTGCTGCTGGCCCGCACCTCTGCCCCCGGCACCGAGTCCGACCGCACGCGCGGCCTCTCCACCTTCATCGTCGACCTCCGGCAGGCGCGGGAGCGGCTCGAGTTCCAGCGCATGGACATGATGTTCAACCACCACACCTACTCGGTCTTCCTCTCCGACCTGGAGGTGCCGGCGGAGAACCTGGTCGGCGAGGAGGGGCTGGGGTTCCGGTACATCATCGACGGCTGGAACGCCGAGCGCATCCTGATCGCCTCGGAGGCGATCGGCGACGGGCGGTGGTTCGTGGACCGTGCCGCCGCCTATGCCACGCAGCGGGAGGTGTTCGGACGCAAGATCGGCAGCAACCAGGGTGTGCAGTTCCCGATCGCGCAGGCTCACGCTCAATTGGAGGCGGCGAGCTTGATCCGCTACCAGGCGGCCTCCCTCTTCGACACCGGACAGCCGTGCGGCCCGCAGGCGAACATGGCCAAGCTGCTCTCCTCGCAAGCTTCCTGGGCGGCCGGCAACGCCTGCGTCACCGCGCACGGAGGTTACGCGTTCGCGCGCGAGTACGACGTCGAGCGCAAGTTCCGGGAGACGAAGCTGTTCGAGATCGCACCGGTCAGCAACAACCTGGTCCTCGCTTACCTCGGACAGCGAGTTCTCAGCATGCCCAGGTCGTACTGAGTTGATCTCTCCCGCCCCCGTCCGGCCGCTGCGGTCTTGGATGTTCGTGCCCGGCAATCGCAGCCGCTTCATCGAGAAGGGACTCGCGCTCGACGTCGACGCCATGTTCCTCGACCCGGAGGACGGCGTGCCTTCGGCGGAGAAGGCGGGGGCGCGCGAGTTGGTCCGGGAGGCGCTGGGGCGGCCGGCGGGAGGGCCGGCGCGTTACGTGCGCGTCAACGCCGCCTCGTCGCCCTGGTTCGAGGACGACATGGAGCACCTCTTGGTGCCCGGCCTGGAGGGCCTCTGCCTGCCCAAGGTGGAGGCGCCGGAGGAGGTCCACACCGCGGCCCGGCGGCTGGACGCGTTCGACCCCGAGGGGGCAGTGCGCATCGTAGCCGCCATCGAAAGCGCCCGCGGCCTGCTGGAGGCGCCCCGCATCGCCGCCGCGCACCCCCGGGTGATCGCGCTGATGATGGGGGCGGAGGACTTCGCGCTCGACCTGGGCCTGGGAACGCGCCGCGAGGAGGAGGCCCGCGAGCTGCTGTACGCACGTTCCGCGCTCGTCGTCGGGGCCGCGGCGGCCCACGTGCTCTCCATCGACGGCGTCTTCCCGGACCTCGACGATCCCGAGGGGCTGCTGCGTGAGACGGTGAAGGCCAGGAGGCTGGGGTTCAGCGCCAAGTCCACGTTCAACCCGCGCCAGGTGGAGGTGATCAACCGCACCTTCCTGCCCGCGGAGGATGAGATCGCGTACGCGCGGCGAGTGGTGGAGGCATTCGAAGAGGCCCAGGCCCGCGGCGACGGCTCGGTCGCGGTGGGCGGGCAGCTGGTCGACCAGCCGATCGTCCTTCGCGCGCGGCGCCTGCTCCAGCTGGTCGGCGAATCGGGCGCAAGAGGTGTGTGATGGGTCAGGTCAAGCCGGGCTGGGAAGGCCGCTACCTGGAGGACTTCGAGGTCGGGGACATCTACCGCTGCCGGTATGGCCGCACGGTCACCGAGGCGGACAACATCCAGTTCACGCTGCTCACCAACAACACCAACCAGATCCACTTCAATCGTGAATACGGCGCCCGCACCGAGTGGGGGCAGTGCCTGATCAACAGCGCCCTCACGCTCGCCATCGTGGCCGGCATGGGCGTCGCCGACATCAGCGAGAACGGCTTCGCCCTGGGCTGGGACGAGGTCCGGATGCCGAATCCGCTCTTCGCCGGCGACACGCTCTACACGGAGAGCGAGGTGCTGGAGGTGCGCGAAAGCCGGTCGCGGCCGGAGGTGGGCATCGTCAAGGTGCTGACGCGAGGCCTGAACCAGAAGGGCGACATCGTGATGGAGTACAAGCGCTCGGTGATGGTCTGGAAGCGGGCGCACGCACCCCGCCTGGACATCTTCCCGGCCCGCTCCGACCCGTAGCGTGAGCGCCCCGCTGACCGGCGTGCGCGTGGTCGCCCTGGAGCAGGCGATCGCGATGCCGTACTGCACGTTCATCCTGGCCGAGATGGGGGCCGACGTGGTCAAGATCGAGCGGCCCGGCCGGGGTGACGTCGTGCGCGGCTGGGACAGCGCCGTCCACGGCCTGTCGACGGGGTTCGTGTGGGTCAACGCCGGCAAGCGCGACATCGCGATCGATCTCGGTGGCGACGAGGGACAGGAGGTGGCGCGGCGCCTGGCCGAGCGGGCCGACGTGTTCTGCGAGAACTTCGCGCCCGGCGTCGCCGCCCGCCTGGGCCTGGGGTCGGACCGCCTGGGCGAGGCCAATCCGCGCCTCGTGTACTGCAGTTTGTCCGGGTACGGCCAGTCGGGACCCTACCGCGACCGGAAGGCCTACGACCTCCTGATCCAGGGGGAGGCGGGTCTGATCGCGACCACCGGCTCGCCCCAGGAGCCGGCCAAGGTCGGCGTCCCGGTCGCCGACCTGATCGCGGGCACCAACGCAGCCCTCGCCGTCGCGCTCGCCCTTCGGGAGCGGGACCGCACCGGTGAGGGGGCGGTCCTCGACGTCTCCATGTTCGACGGCGTGCTCAGCTGGCTCGGGTACTACCCGCAGCACTACTGGCACGGCGGGGGCGAACCGGCGCGGACCGGGATGCGGCACCAATACCTCTGCCCCTACGGACCGTTTCGGGCGGGGGATGGTCGGGACGTGATCCTGGTCGTGGCCGGAGACCAGGACTGGATGGTGTTCTGCCGGGAGGTGGTGCGACGCCCGGACCTGGAGTCCGACCCTCGCTACGCGACCACCGCGGCCCGGACCCAGCATCGGGAGGAGCTGGACCGGCTGGTCGAGGAGTTGATCGCCGCCGAGCCGTCGGAGGTCTGGGAAGGCCGGCTGGCGGCGGCCGGTCTTGCCTTCGGCCGTGTCCGCGGGATCGCCGAGGTGCTCGAGCATCCAGAGGTGGAGGCGCGGCGGATGGTGGTCGAAGCCACATCTGGGGTGGGCGAGCTGCCGGTGGTGCGGTTCCCGCTGGCGGACGCCGGCCGGCCGCGCCGAATCCCGGCTCTCGGCGAGCACACCGACGCGGTGCTGCGAGAGGCGGGGTATGGGGAGTCCGAGATCGACCGTCTGCGGACGGAGGGGGTGATCGCATGAGTCAGACCGCGGCGGCGGAGGAGACCGAGCTCAAGGAAGAGATCGCGCGTGCGTGCCGCGTGCTGGCGGCGAACGGGCAGGCCGACACCATCTTCGGTCACGTCAGTGGCCGCCTGCCGGGCTGGGACCGCTTCTGGATGAAGCCGTCGCGCGTCGGGCTCGAGGAGGTGACCGCGGACTCCCTGCTCCTTCTCGACCTGGACGGACAGATGCTGGCGGGGGACCGTCCCCGGCACGAGGAGTTCCCGATCCACGCGGAGGTGATGCGAGCCCGCCCCGACGTGCTCGCGGTCGTCCACACGCACCCGCTCCACAGCATCGCACTGGCCGCGCGCGGCAGCGACCTGCGCCCGATCAGCCACGAGGGAAGCTACTTCTGGCCGCCCGCGGTCCCGGTCTTCGACGAGTTCACCGACTTAGTCCGCACCGCCGAGCAGGGACGCGCCGTGGCCTCCCGGCTCGGCGACCGGCCGGCGCTGTTCCTGCTCAACCACGGGATCGTCGTCACCGGCTCCCGACCGTCCGAAGCGTGTGAGGCAGCGATCATCCTGGAGCGAGCGGCCCAGGTGCAGCTGGTGGCGGAGGGGGCGGCCCGGGGTCCGGTCCGGCACACACCGGAGCACGAAGCCCTCCGCAAGCGCGGCACAGCCTGGAGAGCCGGCCGGCTGGACGCCATCTTCGAGTACCACACGCGCCGCCTCCCCCCGGGGTAGCTTGGGCTGTTGGCGCACAGAGATACCCCCCGCTGGTGCACCTCCGGGGCCTAACCCGGCGAGATACCCCCCGCTGTTGGTGCACCGTGCAGCAACGCCCACATCACGCGGTCGGAGCGGGCTGTTGGTGCACCAACGGCTCTGACCGCGCTGCTGCCTCGCCATCCCGGGGAGCACCACCGGGCAGCATCCGGCGGGGCGCCTCCCCTTCAAGCACGGCTCGCAGCAGCACCTGGTCCAGGACCAGATGGTCGCGCCGCGACTGCACGGCGCCAACCTGGCGCAGCCACGCCAGCCGCAGGGTGACCGTCTCCCGACGCAGCCCCAGCATGTCCGCGAGCACAACGTGCGACGGCCGCGGGCGCAGCTCGACGAAGCGGGTGCGGCGCTGCGCCCAGGGCACGAGATAGCGCGTCAACTGGAGCAGGATGGCGGCGACGCGGCGGGTCGCCTCGTGATGCGTGGCCGCCTCCAGGTGGCGCTCGCGGCGGTCCAGGCGCTCGAGGCTCAGGTGTAGGAGGTTGACGGCGACCCTGGGCTCACCGTTGACAAGCTGTCGTATGTCATCGCGACGGAGGACGGCGACGATCGAGGGCTTGACCGCCTCTACGAAGTGGCCCTCCTGCCCCGCGATGACGTCGAGCATCCCTTCGATGCCACCTGACTCAACGATCTCGAGGAGCAAGCGCCGGCCGTCCGGGACGATGACATAGGTGTGCAGCCGACCCTCCAAGAGCAGGGTGCAGCAGTGGCTGTCGGGACGCTCGACGATGGTCCCCGCATCCACCCGGTGCGGGCGGATGGTGGCGAGGAGTGAGGCGAGGCGATCGCCCTCGACGCCGTCGAACACCGGGTGGTCGAGCAACCTCGAGTCTGCTGTCAGGGTCATGATCGTTTCCGGGTCTCCTGAGCGGCGGCGGGCGTCGACACGGCGCCGGCCGGCATGGCGCCACGCCTTTCAGGTGTTCGCCAACCGACCGCCAAAGTTGGGCCGCCAGACATCGAGTCGAGGCGGAGCGCAGGCGCGAATGTCGAGACAGTCTGAAGGGGCGTCGCAACCGGGTCAAGTGGCCCTGAACTTCTCTTCCGCGGGGAGCTCCTCCTGACCCTGCCGGAGCGCGGTCTCCAGGAGGAGCGCGTGGACGAAGGCCTGCGGCAGGTTTCCCCGCAGCTGGCGCTGGGACACGTCGTACTCCTCAGAGAAGAGCCCGGGCGGCCCGCAAGCGGCGCGCGTCCGCTCGAACCAGCGGGCACCCTGGGTCCGCTCACCCCGCTGCCAGTGCGCCAGGGAGACCATGAATCCGCAGAGGAGGAAGGCACCCTCGGCCTCACCAAGCGGTCGCTCGTCAGGCCGATAGCGGTAGCAGTACCCCTCCTCGCACAGGTCGTCGAGCACCGCCTGCAGGGTCCGCACGCTGCGCGGGTCGTCGGCCGGAACCGCCCCTCGGATCTGCGCCATCAGCAGGGAGGCGTCCACCCGTTCGTCGTCATCCGCCCGCTGCCAGCGACCCGAGCTGTGTACCCCGCGCAGACCCGCGTCCGCGAGCAGCTGATCAGCCAGCGCTGCCCAGCGGGCCCCCAGCTGACCGGCCCGCTCGCGTTCGCCGATCGCACGCAGGCCGGCTACGCACGAGAGCCGGCTGTGAGTCCACCGTCGCGGCTGCAGCTCCCAGATGCCGGCGTCCTTGCCCTGCCAGCGCTTTTCGATGGCGCTCACGGCGGCCTCGACCGCGCGCCAGCCGTCCGCGTCCAGCAGCTCCAGGCGGTCGGCTGCGGTGAAAAGAAGCAGGCACTCACCCAGCGCGTCGAGCTGGAACTGCTGGTTCACCCAGTTGCCGACGATGTCGGTTCCGCCGGGGTAGCCGGGAAGGCGGAGCGTGGTTTCATCCGGCACGCGCTCCCCGTCGATCGTGTAGGCCGGCTTCAGGTCCGGTCCGTCCTCGAGGAGCCGTTCCTGGACGAAGCGAACCGCGTCGGTCAGCAGGTCGCAGGGGCCGGCCAGCGCCGCCGCCTGCCCGGCATAGCACTGATCGCGAATCCAGACGTAGCGGTAGTCGTAGTTGCGACCCTGCTCGGCGCGCTCGGGCAGTGAGGTGGTGGCCGAGGCGACCATCCCGCCGCCCAGGCTGGTGAGCCCGGTCAGCACCGCGTAGGCTTGCTCGGCGTCGCGTCGTCCGACGGTGGTTCGCAGGTCAGGGACCACCTCGCGCCACCTCGATTCGGTGCCGCTCCAGAGCACGCTCGGGTCAGGCAGCGGCTCCTCCGCGCCGCCCTGGGTCAGCGTGAGGACGAAATCGTGGGGCTTTCCGGCTTCCACCGTCAGCTCAAAACCGAGGAAGTGCCCACCGTCCCCGTTCGACACCAACCTGGCCCGCTCGCCGCCGGTCCAGGTGGCATGGACGCGGTGGCCGAGGTCGATCGACCAGCGCCCGTCCTCCTCCTGGTGAAGGGACCGGGGCGCCCGGCGCCCGAAGTCGGATCGCAGGTCCAGCAGCACCTTCATCCTGGCGGCCCCCCGCTGCGTCTCCAGCCGCCGCAGCACCACGGCGCGACCGGGGCGGGTGGGAAGCGCCAGTGCCTCCCGACACTCCACGACCGTATGCCCGGCGATCCAGCGGCTGTGCCAGATCAGCGAGCCGCGTTCGTAGTAGCCGCCCCAGGTGAAGCGATCCTCCGGCGTGATCGCGTAGGTGCCGCGGCCGCCGATCAGCGAGGCGAAGAGGGCCGGGTCGTGCCAGCGCGGAAAGCACATGAACGCGAAATCGCCTTCCGGCCCCACCAGGATGCCCCGCTCACCATCGGCCAGCAGCGCGTACTCGCGGAGCGCATGGGGCTGCCTCGCGGTCGCCGGTCCAGGCTCGCGGGAGGTCACCTCAGGGAGCCGCGACTGGCCAGCGAGAGGCCGGCGACCGCGAGCAGCGCGCCGAGAGCGGCGGCCGCGCCCCCGACCAGGCCGCGGTGCTCGGTCGCCCACGCCTGATAGCTGCGGTCCTTGGCCTGATCGTCGAAGATGCCGTGGGTCGCCGCCCGGTCCGGGACCGGATGGAAGAGGTTGTCGGGCCGATCCGGCGGCACCGGGTGCCCGCTCATCTGCTGGGAGGAGAACCCGGTCTTGGCCAGATAGCGGTCGGCCACGGCGGGAGCCAGCTTGTTGGCCAGGATGACCGTCGCCGAGCTGCCGCCGCAGTAGATCTCGCGGCGGTGGTGATGGGCAGCGTAGTAGACGGTCTCGGCCGGCACCTCCGGCTGAAAGATGGGCGGGACCGGCATCGGGTGCAGCGGCAGCTTGGACCGGCACCAGTTGAACTGGGGGGTGTTGACGCCCGGCAGGTGAACCATGGTGATCCAGACGTGGCTCTTCTGGTGCATGAGCTCCGTGCGCACACTGTCGGTGAATCCGCGGATGGCGAACTTGGCGCCGCAGTAGGCGGCCTGCAGGGGGATGGCACGGTAGGCCAGTGCCGAGCCGACCTGGACCACCGTACCGGTATCGCGGGGCAGCATTCGGTGCAACGCCGACATGGTCCCGTAGACGGCGCCCAGGTACGTCACCTCGGTGGCCCGCTTGTACTCCTCGGCCGAGATCTCGGTGAAGGGCGCGAAGATGGTCGACATCGCGTCGTTGACCCAGACGTCGATCGGGCCCAGCTCGTCCTCCGCCCGCGCCGCGGCGGCCTCCACCTGGCCGGCGTCGGCCACGTCGGTGGGGATCACGATCGCCTGGCCGCCCAGCGATTCGCACTCTTCTCGGGCACCGTCGAGACCCGGCTGACCGCGCGCCAGCAGTGCCAGCTTGGCGCCCCGCTTGGCAAAGGCGTGCGCGATCGCGCGACCGACGCCCCCCGAGGCACCGGTGACGACGACGACTTCGCCTGGTTTGTGACTCATGATTGACGGTCCTCCTCAGGCCACACTGTGCCGCTCCAGCTCGGACGGCTTGAGCTCCAGGCCCAACCCCGGCCGGCTGGGGTCCGGGGTCAGGGCGCCGCCCGCGGGATCGAGCGTGCCGTCGAAGAGCATCCCTTCGATGCGCGCGTGCGTGTGGAAGTACTCGATATGGGCGATCTCCGGTGCCACGCAGCCCAACTGTGCGTGCACGGAGGGCATGCAGTGTCCCGAGAACGGGATCCCGAAGGAATGCGCGAGAGCTGCCGCCTCCAGCCATCCGCTGACCCCGAGGCAGCGGCTGGCGTCGGCCTGCATCACGTCGACGGCCTCGCTGCGTAGCAGGTCCCGGAAGTACCAGGGGTCGTAGCCGTACTCGCCGGCGGCGACGTCCGGGGCGATTGCGCGCCGGATGCCGGCCAGCTCGGTCAGGTGGTCCGAGGACACCGGCTCCTCGAAGTAGGAGACGTCGAAGTCCTCGGCGAAGCGGCGGCCGAGGCGGATCGCCCGCTTGGGCGCGTAGGCGCCATTGGCGTCCACGTACAGCTCCGTCTCTGGCCCGATCGCCTCACGAGCCACCCCAATCCGGTGCAGGTCCAGCTCGGGACGTGATCCCCAGTCGGTGGCGATCTTGATCTTGACCCGGGGGATCCCTTGTTGGGCCCAGCTCTCCAACTGGGCCGTCAGCTGCTGATCGGTGTAGGAGGTGAACCCGCCGCTGCCGTAGATCGGGACCGAGTCGCGGTGCGCGCCCAGCAACCGAAAGAGCGGCAGACCGGCCACGCGAGCACGGAGATCCCACAGCGCGACGTCGATGGCTGAGATCGCGCAGGCCACCACGCCCGGGCGGCCCTGGTTGCGGATCTTGCGGAGCATCTGGTCCCAGGCCTTCCCGGGATGGTCGACCGGGATGCCGACCACCAGCTCCTGGAGGCTGTGCGCCACCGTCGCCGCCGCGGCCGAGCAGTAGGTGTAGCCGACGCCGCGGATTCCCGACCGCGAACGCACCTGGCACAGCACCAGGGTCGTGGAGTCCCACGCCAGCGTGCCGTCTGCCTCGGGAAGGTCGGTGGGGACCGTGTACGCGCTCACCTCCAGCTGCTCGACCGCGTCCTCGCCACTCATCGCTGCACCTCCTCATTGCTCAGCAGGTGGTAGGCGAGTGCCACCACCAGCCCGTAGACGGCCGTGTTCAGCGCGTCCTGGAGAACCTGCCGGCGGCCCCAGGCGTTCAGTGCTGGGGTGGCGCGGCTGAGCGGAAGCGCCATCAGCTCAAAGCCGAACACCGCCCCGCCCAGGGCGAGCCCGAGCAGAGGCCAGGCGAGATCGGGCGCGCGGCGGCGCAGCGCCGGCCGTCCCACCCCGAACAGAACGCCCCAGCCCGGCCCGTAGGCCCAGCGCATCGCGGTTCCCAGCAGCCGCTTCTGCTCGGCCGAGAAGCGCCGGTGCAGCCAGCTGTGCGCCAGTCTCCCCGCCATCACGCCGGGGTCGAACACCGCCGGCCCGCCGCGGAGGCGATCCTCGACCGTGGTCGCAACCATCTCCGCCGCCGTGCCGGCCGTGCCTGCCACCAGCCCCCGCCTCACGCCTCGGACCCACCGGCGGCCGGCCGGCAAACGCCTCATGCGGCGCTGCTCCGGAGGTGGTCGGCCAGCCGCGAGGCCAGGGCCATGATGGTGAGTGCGGGATTGGCGCTGCCCTGGGTGGGGCAGACGCTGCCGTCGGCGAGGTAGAGGTTGGGCACCGCCCAGGTCCGCTGGTTTTTGTCGACGACGCTGTGCTCCGGGTCGGTCCCCATGCGCGCGCCCCCGATCAGGTGCGCGTAGCGGTGGATGGTGAGAACGTCCTGCGCCCCGGCCGCCTTCAGGATGTCGGTGATGACTCCGGTGGAGTAGGCCATGTTGCGGCGGTCGTTCTCCGAAAGCGAGTGGTCGAAGCGAGCGACCGGCATCCCGTACTGGTCCTTCTCTTCGGCCAGCGTGACCCGGTTGTCGGGGTGGGGAAGCAGCTCGTTGAGCACCCCCACGGTGGCCCAGTGGTTGTAGTCGCGCATGTACTCGCGCAGGGCCCGACCCCAGTGGCCGTCGGCCAGCACGTGCTCCGACCATCCGATGGGCAGCGGCGAGACGGTCTGGATCGAGAAGCCGCGAGCGAACCCGCGCCGCTCGTCGGTCTCGTAGAACTGCTCCGAGGACACCTCCGGTGGGGGCGCTTTGTACATGCGCTGCTCGGTGGGGAAGCGCCCCGCGGTCTGCGCCGCCCCCTGCACCATTACGTAGCGGCCGACCTGGTCGAACTCGTTGCAGAGTCCGTCGGGGAACCGCCCAGAACGCGAGTTGAGGAGCAGGCGAGGCGTTTCGATCGAGTAGCAGGCGACCGCCACCACCCGGGCACGCTGCCGCCGCCGCTCACCGGAAGACTCCTGCTGGTAGACGACGCCGGTCGCCCGCCCCCGCTCGTCGAGCTCTACCTGCAGCGCCATGCAGCCGGCGCGTACCTCGACGCCATGGGCCAACGCGTCCGGCAGATGGGTCACGTAGGGACTGGCCTTGGCGTTGACCTTGCACCCTTGCAGGCAGTACCCGCGATAGATGCAGTGGGGACGGTTGCCAAAGGTGCCGTTCACGATCCCGACCGGGCCTACCCGCATCTCGATGTCCAGCTTGCGGGCGCCCTGCCAGATCGTCTGCGCTGCCCCGCTCACCGGGTGGGGAGAGAAGGGGTAGGCGTGCGGGTCGCCCCACGGCCAGTTCTGCCCGGCCACTGGAAGCTCGCGCTCGATCTCTTCATAGTGTGGCCGCAGCTCGCGGTAGGAGATCGGCCAGTCGGCGCCCACCCCGTCCTCGCTCTGGATGCGGAAGTCGGAGGGGTGGAAGCGCGGCGTGTAGCCGGCATAGTGAACCATCGACCCGCCTACGCCGCGACCCGAGTTGTTCTTGCCCATCTCGATCGGATCGCTGCCGCCGATGATCCGTTTCTGCGTCCAGTAGAGCTGGTGGGAGCCGGCTTCGTCGGACACCCAGTCCTCGTCCGGATGCCAGAACGGCCCGGCTTCCAGGATCACCACGCGCCAGCCGTGGCGGGCCAGCCGCTGCGCGAGCACCGAACCGCCCGCACCGGCCCCCACGATCAGCAGGTCGACCTCGTCGTCGTCGCGATAGCGACGCATCGTGCGTTCGCCCGGCAGGTCCCGGCGGTGGACGTCGAGCAGGAAGCGGGAGTCGTTGGCCCGAGGTCCGCGCGACCCCTTCACAATGCTGAACCTCATGCTCGTTCGCGCTCCACGATCTCGGCCACCTGGACCGGGTCCTCGTCGGTCGCGCCCGGACGCTCGAAGGGTTCTCGAGTCCCCACCGGACCCAAGCGCATGAAGCCGCGCGGATAGGCGGGGCCGCCGAAGCCGATCTCGTTCCAGGCCCAGGGGTGCGAATAGAAGGCGCTCAACAGCATCCGCAGGCAGACCGACCAGGCGCGCTTCTGATTGAGCTGCTGCCAGCTGTCACCGGAGAGTTTGCCCTCTGCGAACCGGCCGACCAGCGCCTCCTGCTCGGACGGCGAGAGCTCCACGAACCGGTGGCCGCGCTCGTCGCGGGAGGATTCGTCCAGGCCGCTCAGCACCAGGTGCCAGGTGTCGCGGTCGTCGGGCATGTCGGCGTACTGGTAGCCGTCGAGCCGTCCTGCCGCCAGCTTCTCATCCACCATCTCGCCGACCGGCACCCGCGGATCCTCGTCCTGCGCCAGCACCACGTCGCTGAACGCACGCAGCGTGGGCACCTCCTGAGGGAGGAAGAACTCGAAGGCACGCCCGCCCAGCCGCATCCGGTCCTCGACCACCCGGTGGGTGGCCGCATCCCAGGTACCCGAGGCGTCGAAGACGTCGAAGTCGGGATAACGCCCGATCATCTGCGGCGTCGTGCCGCGCCGCTGACGCGGAAGCCAGCGTTTGGACGGCGGCTCCCCCTGGGGTCGCAGGTTGGGCAGATGGTGAGGCTGTGTCAGGTCGGGCACTTACCGGCCCTCCCGGCGCAGCACGGCGGCGAGCAGGCCCAGCGCTCCCACGATGGTCATCAGGCCGGGGGCGATCACCGGCGGCCCCATGGCGAGGTTGTAGGTGACGGTCGGCTCGCTGAACCCGCCTGGCCGGCGGCCCACTCCGCGCAAGTGGAGGAAGAGGCCGAGCAGCCCGTTGCCGGTGTAGACCGCGGAGGCCAGGGGAAGCCAGGTCTTGGCCCAGCGCCGGCTGAAGATGCCCATGACACCGGCCAGAGCCACCGGCGGCGTGACCAGGATCGGACTCCACATCAGCTTGTTGCCGAAGCTCGCGCGGTAGTGCTCAAGGTAGATCTCCGCGCTCGTGATCACGGCCGCCGCTGCGGTCACCCCGGAGAGTGACCGCTCGAAGTGCCCGGTCTCGACGTTCTCGAAGAGCCGGTCGATCAGGTGCTCGGCGCGGCGCCCGCGCCGGCGCCTGCCGCGCACCCGAGCCATCAGCTCCGTCCTCCGGGGCGCAGCTCCTCCACGGTCTCCCGCAGGGCCTCCACCACGCCGGCCTTGCCCGCGCCCGGCGCCTTGAGGAACGACTTGGTGAACCCGATCGCCTCGTCGAACGAGATGTGCGGCGGCAGCGGCGGCTCCTCAGGGTCGGTGAACGCGTCGATCACGGCCGGACGGTCGGCGGCAAAGGCGCGCTCGACCGCGTCCTCGATCTCGCTCGCCTTGGTCAGCTTGATGCCCGTGAGCCCGATCATCTCGGCGAACCGGTGGTAGGGCACGTAGGGAATCTCCTGCGAGGCCTCGAAGCGGGGATCGCCCTCCATCACCCGCTGCTCCCAGGTGACCTGATTGAGGTCCTCGTTGTTGAGCACCAGGAACACCAGGCGCGGATCCTTCCAGGTCTTGTAGTACTTGGCGGCCGTGAGCAGCTCCGCCATTCCGCCCATCTGCATCGCGCCGTCGCCCACCATGGCGACAGCCACCCGGTCCGGATGGGCGAACTTGGCGGCGATCGCGTAGGGGACCCCGGGCAACATGGTGGCCAGGTTCCCCGAGAGGGATGCCATCATCCCTCGCCTCACCTTGACCTGCCGCGCATACCAGTTGGCCGCCGACCCGGAGTCGCTGGAGAGGATGGCGTTGTCCGGTAGATGACGCGAGATGGCCGCGAAGACGCCCTGCGGTCGGATCCGACCGTTGCGGTCTTCCGGCCGGCTCCGCTCGTCCATCAGCTGCCACCACTCGCGCACGCCCTTCTGAACCTTCTCCTCGAAGGAGCGGTCGGACTTGCGCTCCAGCAGCGGCAGCAACTCCTCCAGCGTGGCGCGGGCATCCCCGACCAGGTTGACCTCCATCGGGTAGCGGAGGCTGACCATGCGCGGGGAGATGTCGACCTGCACGCCACGCGCCTTCCCCACCGGGGGCAGGAAGTTGCTGTAGGGAAAGCTGGAGCCGACCATCAGCAGCGTGTCGGCCTCCTGCATCAAGTCCCAGCTCGGCTTGCTGCCGAGGAGGCCGATCGGCCCCGTCACGTTGGGGAGGTCGTCCGGCACCACCGCTTTGCCGAGCAGGGCCTTCGCGATGCCAGCGCCCAGCTTGTCCGACACGGCCAGCACCTGCTCGGTGGCGTCGAGGGCACCGGCGCCGACCAGCATGGCGACCCGCTGCCCGTCGTTGAGCACCTTGGCCGCCGCGGCCAGGTCGGACGGTTCGGGCACGATGCGGGCGCGAGCGAAGCCGATGCCGGTATGGATCGCCTTCAGCCCCGGCTGCTGCTCGGGTACCGCGTCCATGTCCTGCACGTCTGCCGGCACGATCACCGCGGTGACCGTGCGCTCGGCTTGCGCGATGCGGAGCGCCCGGTCCAGGCAGTGGCGGATCGTGGAGGGCTCGTTGGCCTGCTGGACGTAGGCACCGGCCACGTCCTTGTACAGGCTCAGGAGGTCGACCTCCTGCTGCATGTCGCCGCCCATCGCCTTGACGAAGGTCTGGCCGACGATGGCCAGCACCGGCTGGTGGTCGAGCTTGGCGTCGTAGAGCCCATTCAGGAGGTGAATGGCCCCCGGGCCGGACGTGGCCATGCAGACCCCCACTTCGCCGGTGAACTTGGCGTGGCCACATGCCATGAAGGCGGCCTGTTCCTCGTGACGGACCTGCACGAACCGCAACCGGTCTTGGCGCCGGCGCAGCGCGCCCAGGATGCCGTTGATGCCGTCCCCGGGAAACCCATAGATGGTGCCGACACCCCATTCGATCAGGCGGTCGCAAAGATTGTCAGCAGCAGTGTCGGCCATAGTGGTACCTCTTCATGGAGAATATCTGAATCTTGAATCGGGCACAAAGCGCTCATCCAATAGTGCACGACCGAGATTCCTCGATGTAGTGGGGCGGCTAACACAGCGTCCACATGGCGGCCCGTCACGCGGTCCGGGCGTCGGCGCCAGCTCGAGCCGTGGTTCGCAAACTAACCACCATTGCTGGGCGAATGGCCTTCAATGTGATGGTGAGAAAAAGGGACCTGGGCGCTGGCGCTCCGCGACGCTGGTGAGCCTGGAGGGCGAACGGGAGCCGGACACCGTCATCGGGCGTCAACTGGGAGACGAGTTCGGGAAAGCTCAGTTGGAGGCGGTATCGGGGAAGGGGCTCCTGGCCGCGCAGGTCCGCATCGGCCATCGCTTCGTCTCGGTCTGGTGGGCGATCCCGGTCCTGGTCGCGATGGCGGCGGTGGCCATCGCGGTGGCCAGCCTGATCTATCCCACGGCCGCGGTGCAGTCATTTGTTCACGCCTGGCCCAGCGTGCCGCGCCAGCCCAAGCTCGCCCCCGGGATGCCGGGCTTCATGCGCTGGACGCACCTCTTCAACTTCGTGCTGATGGCGATGATCGTCCGCTCGGGGATTCAGATCGTCGCCGACCACCCCAGGTTGTACTTCAACAGCCACTGCACCCCGGACAGCGAGTGGTTGCGCTTCCGCGGCCCGGTGCCGCGCGATCGTCGCGGCTCCCACCCCGCGTCGGGGCAGTGGACCTCGAAGGAGGACGCGATCCCGGTGACCGGCCTGGTCGGCCTACCCGGGGGGCGACACACGATTGGGATCGCGCGCCACTGGCACTTCCTGGCCGACATCCTCTTTATGGTCAACGGCGCCGTCTTTCTCGGAATTTCGTTTGCCGACGGCTACTGGCGCTGGTTGGTTCCGACCAGCTGGTCGATCTTCCCGGGGGCGCTCTCCTGCCTCATCACCTATGCGTCGCTGCATCACGTCGCCGGCCCCAACGCGTTCTTCCACCTCAACGCCCTGCAGCAGCTCTCCTACTTCGCGGTCGTCTACGTCATGGCGCCCCTGGCCATCCTGACCGGGCTCGCGCAGTCGCCGGCTCTCGACAACCAGCACCAGTGGTATCAGCGCCTCTTCCTCAACCGGCAGGCGGCACGCTCGATCCACTTCTTGTTGATGCTGGGGTTCGTCGCGTTCTACGCCGTCCACATGCTGATGGTGATGGTGGAGCCCAGCTTCACGCTCAACCTGAACCACATCACCCTGGGCGTCAACGTCGACAACTTCGACGGCCTCGCCATCTTCCTGTTCGTCCTGCTGCTGGTGGTCATGATCAACGCGGGCGCCCTTTGGGTCAGCTGGCGGCGCACCCGCTGGCTGCAGGTGCTGTCCAACCTCACCGTGGGCCGCCTCATGGACCTCCTCTTCGATCGCTCGGCTCCGCGCGCCGAGTACTCCGAGGAGCAGATCAGCCCCTACTTCTGGCCCAACGGCAAGGTGCCCACCTCGGAGGAGTGGTGCCGGCTTCGCGACCGCGGTTACCGGGACTACCGCCTGCGGGTGAGCGGGCTGGTCGAGCACCCGGTCGAGCTCTCCTTGGGCGATCTGCGCGAGTTGGGGCACGAGGAGCACATCACCCTGCACAACTGCATCCAGGGATGGTCTGGGATCGCGAAGTGGGGGGGAACGCCGTTTCGACTGCTGATGGAGCGGGTGAAGCCGCTGTCCGAGGCCGAGTGGGCGATGTTCTACTCCTACGCCGAGGGCGGCGAGGGCGGCCCTTACTACGACTCCCACTCGCTCCACGACCTTGCGTTTCCCCAGAGCCTGCTCGCTTCCGAGATGAACGGGCAACCGCTAGCCGAGGTGCACGGCGCGCCGCTCCGCCTGCGCGTCGAAAACCAGCTCGGCTTCAAGCAGGTGAAGTGGATACGGGAGATCGAGTTCGTCCGCCACTTCTCCGAGCGCGGGGGCGGCCATGGCGGCTACAACGAGGACCACGAGTTCTACGGGTATCGCGACGAGATCTGATCCCACCGCGGTGACACAGTGTCCGCAGCAGGACGCTACGACGGCGGTTCTAGGGTCCGAGTGCGGACACTCCGTCCTCATCCAGCCGCCCTCCCCCGCCCGCTCGCCTGGCCGTGCGGCGCTACGGTGTCGCGATCGAGCACCGCACACCGGGGGCGCCGCTCAATCGACGGTCGAGCGTGACGAGCGTCGCGCCGATGAGCTCGGCGAGGGCGACGTAGCTGGCGTCGTAGATGGAGAGGTTGGCGCGCAGATGCCAGCACCGGGCCGCGATCGCCTCGTAGGGCCACAGTTCAATAGCCAGGTCCCGGAGGTCGGTGTGCGCCTGTGCGGCCTGGTCGTTCGTCACCAGATTCGCCAGCGCATGGCGGCGGATGATGTTCGCCGCCTCGTAGACGACGAGGCCTGGCGCCGCCAAGTCGGATCCGGCGAGGTGTCGTGTTGCCCACTGACCATCGCTACCGCTGTCGAGCAGCAGCGCGACCACGCTTGAGGCATCGCACACCACCCGTGGGTTCACCGCCGGTCGGCATCTCTGGCAGCCAGGATCGACTCCGCGCTGACGTGCACCTTGGTCGCCTCCACGCGGGCGCGAGCGCGCGCGATCACGTCCTCCACGGTGGGGCGCGTCGCGGTGTCGATGAGCAGGCCCCGCAGATACTCCTGGAGAGACTTGCCGGCGCGGGCCGCCCGCGCAGCCAGCTCGTCGCGGACTGAATCGGGGACCTCGCGAATGGTGATCGCCACGCTCATACCTGCATTCTAGCTGCGATGCCGCCAATCTGCATGCACAGCCGGCCGGCAAAACGTCGAAGTGTCCAACCTTCGGGCCCGTCGGATAGCGCCGGAGTGTCCGCACTATGGCCCTACCGCGCGCGTTGTAGCGCCAGACTGCGGACACTGTGGGGTTACGCTCGCGATCAGCTACCCCCGACGGCTACGTGGATGCACCGAGCCTCGACGTACTCGTCCATGTCCTCGGTCATGTAGAGATACGTGTGACCGGGCAGGTTGGAAACCCCGCCCGGGCGTCCATCCCGGTCGAGCCCCACGACGTTCATCTCCCCGACCGTGTCCAGGTGCTGGAGGTCCCGCAAAGCCTGCTCTAGCGCGTCCTCCAGCGGCATGCCGAGGCGCATGGACATGACGACGCTGTGAGCGGTGCAGCAGCGCAGGGACAGCTCTCCCAGGCCGGTGCAGGCGGCGGCTCCCCACCGGTCGTCGGCGTAGTTGCCCGCGCCGATGATCGGCGAGTCACCCAGGCGCCCGGGATGCTTGAGCGGGTAGCCCGAGGTGCTGACGCCGCAGACGATCCGGCCGTCACGCCCGCGTGCGATCAGGTTGACGGTGCCGTGGCGAGGGTCGGGTTGCCCGGGTCTGGGTGTCATCGCCTGCGCGATCCGGCGAATCTCTTCCAGGTAGTGCTCGTCGAGGTGATCCTCACCGGTCCCTGCGACCAACTCCCTCCAGATCTGTCGGGACTCGGGCGTGGAAAGTTCCACCCGGGGCAGACCCACGTCCTCGGCCAGCCGGTCAGCACCGTCCCCACCACCAGCACGTGCGGGAGCCTCTCCATCACCTGGCGGGCCAGCTCGACCGCGTCCGGATGCTCGTGCAGGGCGCCGACCGCGCCCGCCCGGAGCGTGTCCCAACCATACATCGAGCTCCACCTGGCCCAGCCAGTTCGCCAGCCCCGAACGCCCGACGGAATGCTCGTCGGGGTCCGCCTCCACCTCGCGGATGCCGGCGATGACGGCGTCGATCGGCTCGCCACCGGCCCGCAACACCGCCATCGCCTTCGCGATCCCGGTCTTGGCCTCCGCGCTCCCGACCAGGACCGCGCCCTTTAGGGGCCGACTGTCCACAGTGAGACCTTAAAACCGGCGGTGAAGCGTCCGACTGCGGACACTCGCGCCCTAATTGCGTACCTGCCGCCCTACTCCAGCTCCTGGACCGCGAGGAAGTGGCACTCCTTCCCCTGGTACCCGGCCGGCCACGCGATCTCCTGTCGCTGCCAAATGCGCCCGCCATCGGTCGAGCGAAAGACCTCAGCCTGCCCGGTCGCGAAGTAGAACGTGTGGGGCTCGGCCGCGTTGGTGGCGACCCGCCCGGTGTTCATCTTTCCGAACGGCCGCGGCAGACCCTCCGCGACCTCCTTCCATCCCTCCTCCTTGTCCCGGCGGTACACGGTGTTGGACGGGAAGGGCGGAAAGTGGGCGCGGAACCAGTTCTTCGAATTGGTGGTCACCATCGTGTCCGGGTCGGCGGGGTCGACCGCCACGCTCATCAGGTACGGATGGGGGAGCCCGTCTTCGAGTGACTTCCAGGTGTCTCCGTGGTCGAGGCTCTCGCTGTAGCCGTCGCCTGCGGCCACGTAGACCCGCCCCGGCACCCCGGGGTGCCCGATGATCGTGTGCGCGTCCATCTTGGCGTCCGGCTGCCGGTCGCGCCAGGTGCGGCCGGAGTCGGTGCTGCGCATGATGCCGCCCTGCTCGATGCCGAGCAGCACGACGCCCGGCTGGTCCGGGTCCAGGTAGATGCAGCGCAGGTGGTTGGTGCTGGGTTTGGGCGGATACTTCCAGGTCGGCCGGGAGGGGAGCTCGAGAAGCGTCGGGCTGTCCTCCCAGGTCTGGCCACCGTCCTCGGAGCGAAACAGCATGCTCGGCTCGGTGCCGGCGTATACGACCCCTTTCCCGCCCGCTCCGCGCTCGCCGGCGCTGACGGCGACCGACCAGAAGACCTGGCTCTTCAGGTCGTCTGCGATGCGGCGCCAGGTGCGCCCGGCATCCGTGGTCTTGAAGAGCCCGGTGTGTGACGCCGCGTAGATGGTCGCCGGGTCCGCCGGGTCGATCGCGCAGGCCCAGCAATCCTGCCCCTCGAGCGAGTGCTCAGCTTGCCAGACCTCTCCGGCGCGCCGGGCCACGACCATGCCGTCCCTCATCGGCATCAGCAGCATCGCCGTCATCATTCAGTCTCCTCACCGGCCACGTCGACCACGACCAGCAGCGGAGCGGCGCTGCGGCTCTCGATCGTCTCGACGGCCTCGTTCACCTGTTCCAACGGGTATCGGTGCGAGATCAGATCGCCTACCTGGAGCCGGCCCTGCTCGAGCAGCCCGAGGACGCCGAGCGCGTCCTGACGGGAGCCGCCCTGGCAACCTCTGATCCCCCAACCGTTGGTCATGATGAGCCCATACGGCAGCGAAAGCTCCCCCCAGTTGCCTCCCACCAGGACCGCCTGGCCCCCCTTGCGAAGGGCTGTGATCGCGGCGTCCACGCCGGGCCCGGTTTCCGCCACCACCCCGGCGATCTCCTGGCTCAGCACCGCAGGGAGCAGCGGGATCCGGCCCCGCTGCCAGACCCGAAGGAGGCCGTGGGTCAGCCCCGCCACGTGCACGCGCACCAGGACGTCGCCGTCGCCGAGCTCCGGGACCGGGAGGTCCGCGAGGGCGAACTGGTCTGTTCGGGATGGGCGAGCGCCGCCAGCATCGCCCGGCCGGTCAGCGTGGCACCGCGCCCTCGGGCGGGCGCAGAGCGGTGAAGGCCCGGCGGGCCGCACGCCGCATCGCGTCCCACCCGGGGTCTTCGAAGGCGTCGCTCCAGAGGTAGTCGAACCCAGCCCCGGGCTCGGGCAACCGCTCCCGCCAACCCGGCCGCACGGCCGCAAGCGCCTCGGCCACGGCCTCCAGCGACGTCGCCTGCACCTCGGTGAGGGCGCCGGAGCGCTGCAGGTCCGTCAGACGCGGACCCATCTCCTCGACCGTCTGGCAGGCCTGGGCCAGCAGCCCCATGCGAGCGTGGTGCCGCTGGGCCTGCGGCGGTCCGCCGAGGCTCATCATGGCCCGGCGCAGCCGCATCACCTCGACATTCGATGCTGTCGTCGCCATCGCCCGCTCCTTCAGGCCGCCGCGCCGGCGGCGACATTGACCCGGACCGCGCCTCGCCAGCGCACCGGCACCCGCTCCCAGCTTTGCCCCGCGTCCTGGGAGCAGTTGCGGCTGCCCATCACCCGCAATCCCGACTTCATGAGCATCCCCGTGGGCAGGGGGAGGGGCTGGCGCCCCGCCCCGATGACGACCATGGTGGCCGCGTTGCGCGCCGCGCCGCGGCCGCGGCCGCCACGTCCGCGTGGCCGAGGTAGTCGATGATCCCGGCCGCGCCCCCCGGCGCCTGGGCGCGGATGGCCCGCGTGAGCCCACCGTCGCGCACGCCGTCCTCGCCCAACTGCTCGAGCGCGACCACCTCGACCAGCGAGGGGGCGAGCGCCTTGACCCGCTCCAGCCGCTCCCGAGAGCGGCCGACGGCGACCACCCTTCCCACCCCATAGAGCGGTGCCAGCCGCACGGTGCCCACGCCCATGGCGCCGGTGGCGGCGAGGACGACCAGCGTGGCGCCCGGCTCCATCTCCGCCAGCTTGAGCGCCCGCGCGGCCACGCCCAGGTCGTGCGTGCGAGCCGCGACCTCCAGCGGGACGTTGCCGGGGACCGGGTCCAGCAGCCAGGCCGGGACCTTGACGTACTCGGCGAGGCCGCCGTCGTGGTAGGGGGCGTTGAGCTCGACGCCCTCCGGGTCGAAGACCAGGCCGCCGATGATGGAGGCCCGCTGGCAGTAGGACTCGCGGTCGGTGCGGCAGAGCACGCAGTCGCGGCAGGTGAGGTTGGCATGGACCCGCACCCGGGCGCCCTCCCGCACGCCCTCGACACCCTCGGCCACCTCCGCCACCCAGCCCGCGATCTCGTGGCCGGGCGTCACTGGGAGCGGTCGGGTCATCCCGTTCTGCCACCAGACGATCGGACCCGGCCCCAGGCCAGTGGCGGCGACACGCACCAAGACCTCGCCCGGGCCAAGGGTCGGGATCGCTACCTCCTCGAGCCGGAGCGTGGTCGCTTCGGGATAGGCGCGAGCCGCTCGCATCGTCCCCCTCACGGCGCCGTCACCTCGGTGCCGCTGAAGAGCTCCTTCGATGCCAGCCGCGCCCCCTCCGCCAGGCTGCGCAGCTTGGCGTAGACCACACCCGGGACGACCGACCCCGTCCCCATGGTGCCGAAGCCGCAGTCGGTGCCGGCGATCAGGTTCTCCCCGCCCGCGACCCGGGCGTAGCGCAGCAGCCTCTGAGCGACGACCTCGGGATGCTCGACGTAGGGCGAGTTGTCGTCGATGACCCCGGGGATGAGCTTCTTTCCGTCGGGGAGCGGGAACTCCTCGAAGACCCGCCACTCGTGTTCGTGCCGGGGGTTGGCACCCTCGATCGAGATCGCTCCCGCCTTGATCTCGTACACGATGTCGAGGATGTCGCGGAGCGGCACGTCAAGGTGGTGGGGGCCGGGATAGTTGCCCCAGCAGACGTGGACCCGTACCCGGTCCTCGGAGATCCCCTGCAGCGCGTGGTTCAAGACCTCCACGTGCTCTTGAATGTGGGTACGAAACTCGTCGACGCTCGAGTCCCAGAACTCGACGTGGCGATCCATGGCCAGGTCCGGGCAGTCGACCTGCAGGGTGACGCCGGCCTCCGCGATCGCCCGGTACTCCTCGGCCAGCGCGTCGGCGAGCGCGTAGAGGTAGGCGGAGCGTGAGGGGTAGTGCGTCGAGGGCATGTTCTGAACCACCGTTCCCGGCGCCACCGCGGGCATGAAGGTAGCGGTCGCGCCCGCGGCGCCGGCAGCCTCGCGCAGGTTGGCCAGATCCGTCTCCAGCTGGGGCCGGCCCACGTAGCTGACGGGGCCGTCATTCCCGGGCCGCAGCATGGCCGGGGTCTCCTCGCCGGTCCTGGGGCGGCCGCCGAAGGATCCCGGGTACTCGACCACGTCCCGCAGCGCGAAGCCTCCCGCCTGGCCGCCGAACCCGGTCAACCGCTCGGCGACGTACCCGAAGAAGCTCGGTTTGCTCATCTCGCCGTCGCTGACGATGTCGATCCCGGCGTCGACCTGCGCCTTGACCGCTTCGACCACGGCCTCCTTGACCCGAGCGGCGAGCTCCCGCTCGTCGTAGGGGCTCCCGAAGCCCTGGTCGGTGAGCAGGCGCAAGAGGTCGGGGGGCCGGGGCAGGCTCCCGGTGTGCGTGGTCAGGATGCGGCCGGTGCTGCCGTTCATGCGCGAAGCCCTTCGTAGTAGCGTGCCGCACCCGGGTGCGGCGCGATCGGAGTCTTGCCCATCTGGTGCGCGTCCAGGGGATAGGTGACCGGGCTGCGCTCGGGCGGGATGTGCCGGTACTGCCGTTCCAGGAGGCCCTTGGTCTCGCCCATGCAGTAGGCGATCACATGCGCCAGGTCTTCCGGCATGTCCTCCCGGCAGACGGCCAGGAAGTCGGCGAAGTCGAGCGTCTCCACCGGCTCCTCCTGGCCCGGGAAGTAGCCGGCCGGCACGGTCGCGCGCGGCCAGCCCGCCTCCGCCTCGAGCCGTGTCAGCACTTCCTCCTCGACCGGGATGATCCGGAGCCCGGGGTCCTTGGCCACCTGCTGCCAGACCGGCAGCATGATCGCCTCGAAGATGACGGCGTCCGCCTCGCCGCGCCCTACCTTCTCGACGAAGCCGAAGGGCGAGGTGTGGGCGTTGGACCAGCGCGGCTCGTCGTCGAAGCTCACGTAGCGGCCGCCCCAGGAGGTGAGCTCCGCTTCGCTGACACCGGAGGCCTCCATCATTAGGCGCGCCGCCCACCCGACCAGGTTGGCCCCGCCGTCGGCGGTCGAGATGCGGAGCGGGGGGCGCACCCGGCGCAGGTCGGGAAAGGAGGAGACCCCGAAGTCGGGCCGGATGCCGAGCACCAACCGGTCGAACTGGGGGACCACTCCCAGCGCCCGCAGGTCGGGCTGAGCCTCACCCGCGCAGGGACCCTTGCCGGCCACCGCCATCGCGGCCAGGGAGGCGGGGGTGACCATGGCCACGTCGACCCGGTGCTCGGACAGGGCGCGCAGGTTCTGCATCCACCCGTCGCCGGTCCAGATCGCGGCGGCGCTTCCGGGACCGCAGCGAGGTACGACCTGGGACGCGATCCACCCGCACACGCGGTGCAGGTTCGCGTACCCCCAGTCACCCATCAGGCTCAGGGTCACCGAACGCTCGATCGTGGGACTGCTGTCCATGCCTCAGCCGTGCCTCCTCATTGGGAGATCTCCTCCAGGGCGCGCCGCTTGGTCTCGATGCCCAACCCGAGCGTGACGGCCAGGCCGGCGGCGGCGATGACCAGGATCAGCCAGAACAAGCCCGGCCGCGCACGAACTCGTTGAAGATGCCGCTCGCGACCGGCGACAGGCCCCCGAGACCGAGGCCCTGCACGGTCCGGATCACGCCCAGGCTCTGGAGGTTCCAGGAAAAGGCCGAGACCAGGCTCAGCCCGCCGAACAGAGCCATCGAGTAGACGAACGCCGCCTTGCGTCCCCAGCGTTCGGCGACGATGCCGAAGACGACCGCCCCCACCAGCTGCCCGATCCCGGTCGCCGCCAGCAGGAGGCCGGTGTTCACGAACGAGGTGTGGAAGGCGACGATGATGACGCTCAGGGCAACGCCCAGCGAGACGCCGTCGAACGTGTTGAAGAAGGTGCCCGTGCCCAGCATCGCCGCGATGCGGGCGTGCCACGGTTGGAAGCGGATCGCCTCCATTTGGGCGACGAGCAGGTCGGCGCGCGCCGTCTCCTCCAGCGGGGATGCCCCAGCCGTCGACTCTCCAGCTCCCACGACTTCTTCCTCCGGCCGCTCCCGAGAACCCTCAGGTGGTGCGAGTCTCGCCGTTCTGTATGACGGAATCTTATTCTGTAGCAGTTCCGATGGCAACACGCCGCACCGAGTGATGGGCGGACCGTGCACCCTCACTTAGACTTGGGGCGCATGGCGACCCGGGAGAGCAATCCGTCGTCCCCAGGGGGCCCCCGAGCACCGCGGGCGGAGGCGGCGGGACCGCGCTACCCGATCGAATCGGTTGACAACGCGCTCACGCTCCTGCGCCTGGTCAGCGACAGCAGCTCGGTCACGGTCGCGTCCGCCGCCGAGTACCTGGACGTCGCCCGGTCCACCGCGCACCGCCTGCTCGCGATGCTCAAGGACCACGACCTGGTGCAGCAGGACGCGACCCTGAAGAGCTATCTCCCCGGTCCCGCACTGGTCAAGCTGGGCCTGGCCGCCCTGCGCGAGGTCGACATCAGCACCCAGGTGCAGCCGTACCTCGACTCGCTGGTGAGCGAGGTGGGAGAGACGACCCACTTCGTCGTCCGCCGTGGAACCAGCATCGTCTACCTCCACTGTGTCGAGTGCGACAAGGCTCTGCGGGCGGGCTCGCGGACCGGCGACCTGCTGCCCTGCCACTGCACCGCCGGGGGACGGGCGCTCCTGGCCGAGCTCGACGACGACTCGATCCGGCGGCTCTACCCCCAGCCCAGGCTGCCACGCCTCACCCCGCGGAGCCTGCACAGCCGCTCGCAGCTGCTGAGGGAGATCGCGGAGACGCGCCGCCGCGGGTACGCGATCAACCTGGAAGAGAGCGAGGCGCAGCTGAACGCGGTCTCGGCGGTGGTGCGCGACCGGCGGGGGCGGGCGCTGGGTGCATTCACGGTCGCCGGTCCCAGCTTCCGGCTCACCGAGGAATCGATCCCACGCGTCGCCGCCGCCATCCGGCGCTGCGCGGCGGCGGCCACCGACTCGCTGGTGCAGCCGACGCGGGCGGCGCCGAGCGGGACCACCTGACCCGGCAGAGGTCGCATGATCGTCGACTTCCACATCCACCTCGCCCCTGGGATGGAGGGGATGGGGGCGGAACCCCGGACGCGGTATCAGCACGGGGTGCCGGTGGCGACCGAGCACGGCCGGCTCGGGGACGTCTCCTCGTTGCTGCGCGCGCTCGAGGGGGCGGGGATCGACGTCGCCGTGCTCAGCAGCGGCCGGGGCTTGCGGGGCACGATGGAAGGCGCCCGGCAAGCCAACGAGGGCCTGGCGCTCATTTCCGGGCAGCATCCACGGCAGCTGCGCTTTCTGGCTCACGTGCCGTCGCCGGCCGAGCCGGGCTGGCTGGAGGAGGGCGGCCGCTGGCTCAGTCGCTGCCCCGGCGCCGCCATTCCCGCCGCGTTCGGGACCATCCAGCTCGACGATGCGGCCCTCGACCCGCTGTACACGCTGCTCGAGCGCCGGGGCAGGTTCCTCTGGATCCATCCGCCTCTGGTACCGAGCGCGGTGGAGGCGGAAACCTTCGCGGCCTACGACCTCTACCGGACGGTGGGGCGGGAGTTCGCGCTCAGTCTCGGCGTGCTGCGGCTGGTGCTGGGTGGCGTGCTCGACCGGCATCCGGATCTGACCGTCATCGCCTCCCACCTGGGCGGGGGCATCTCGGCCTTGCTGCCGCGGGTGCTCAGCTACCAGGAGAAAGCGTTCTGGGGGGTGGCCGAGGATCCCGTGCACGGACGCACCTCGGCGCGGCCGTTCGAGACCTATCTGAGCCGGATCTACTTCGACACCGGCGGCTTCTTCGCGCTGGGACCGCGGTCGACATCGCGCTCACGCACATCCCGCGGGATCGCATCCTGCTCGGCACCGACTACCCGCAGGAGCTGCGCTCGGTGGCGGGGATGCGGACCATGGTCGACGCGCTGCGTGAACGGGGCCTGGCGGGACAGGGTGCGGACCTGCTGGGGGCGGGAGGGGACGACGGCCGTGAGTCCAGGACCGTGCTGTGATGGACCGGCCGAGCCGGTCAAGGTGGGAGGTGTGGGGGCCTTACCCGGCGCACACCCGAGAGTGGGGAAGCGCACGGGCATTTGCGCACGGAGGCAAACCAATGATCAAGGCAATCGGTCACGTCGCGCTCCAGGTGCCGGACCTCGATGCGTCGGTGGACTACGCGGTCGGGGTGATGGGCCTGCGGCAGGTGGAGCGGCGGAATGGAACCGCGTTCCTGACCCAGGGGACGATGCATCATTCCCTCCAGCTCATCCAAGGCCACGCCGCCGCCCTCGACCACTTCGCGCTGGAGGCAGAGGGGAGAGATGGGCTGGACCGACTTCGGGACGCCCTCGACCGGGCCGGCGCGCGGGTGGTCTCGGAGTCGCCGCAGGAGCCGGGGCTCGAGCAAGCCCTGCGCTTCCTCGGGCCCTCGGGAACTGTGATCGAGGTCTATGCCGGGATGGAGCAGGGCCAGCCGGGATACGTGCCCAGCGGGGTGCGTCCACGCAAGTTCGGCCATGTGACGCTGAAGAGCTCGAACGTTCGGGAGCTCCAGGGGTTCCTGGAGTCGGTCCTTGGCTTCAAGATCTCGGACGACATCGGCGACGGGATGCTGGTGTTCCTGCGCTGCAACCCCGACCACCACGGGGTGGCCATCGCCGCCGGCGCGGACGGTCTCCATCACTACGCCTGGGAGGTGGAGGGCCTGCCCGAGCTGGGCCGGCTGGGAGACCTGCTCGACCAGCAAGGCCGTTATTTCCTCTGGGGGCCGGGGCGGCACGGCGCCGGTGACAACATCTTCACCTACCACCACGACCCGGCGGGTGCGATCGTCGAGTACTACGCGGACATGGAGAGGATCTACGACGACGCCCCGCGACCGCGCCACTGGGCCCTCGCGGATAGGAGGGCCGCCAACCTGTGGGGCGCCAGCTTCTCGCGCGATTTCATCGAGGACGGCCTTCCTCATGCCTCTCCGCCCGAGGTGGGCGGGTGAAGGCCTCCGTCTTCCACGAGTTCGGACCACCTGAGGTCCTCCGTTACCAGGACTGGCCGGATCCCCCGCCGCCCGGTCCGGGCGAGGTGCTGGTCAGGGTGAGGGCGGTCAGCGTGGGGCGGCTGCTGGACGTCGGCACGCGGGCCGGAACCAACGCCTACTTCCGGGGCACGCTGCCCCACATCCTGGGCAGTGAGCACGCCGGCGAGGTGGCGGCGGTCGGGCCTGACGTCGAGGGCCTCGCGCCCGGCGACCGCGTGGCGGTCAACACCCACGTCCCGTGCGGTAGGTGCCCGATCTGTCTGGCCGGCGCGGACGAGACCTGCCCCACCGCCGAGCTCATCGGTGTGCACCGGCAGGGGGCGTACGCGGACCTGTGCCTGGTGCCGGCCGCGAACGCGACGCGGATCCCCGACGACCTGCCCTTCGTGGAGGCGGCCGGGCTCGCCCTCGCCGGTCCCCTGGCCTGGACGCAGATGGAGATGGCCGGCCTCCGCCCCGGCGACTGGGTGCTGGTCAACGGCGCGGGCTCGGCGCTGGGTTCCACGACCGCCATGGTGGCGAGGCACCTGGGCGCCCGCGTGGTCGGTACCTCCCGGCAGGCCTGGAAGCGGGAGGCGCTGCTCCAGCTGGGGCTGGAGGCGGCCCTCGACGCCACCGCCGATGGGTTCGAGGACCGGGTACGTGAGCTGACCGAGCCGGAGGGAGTGCGGATCATCGTCGACGACATCGGCGCCGCCAGGAGCTGGCCGCACCTGCAGGCGGTGCTGGCGCGGCGCGGCACCATCATCTCGTCGGGCGCGTTTCTGGGTGAGACGCTCCCGCTCGACCTGCGCTCGCTCTACCAGCACAGCCAGCGGATCATCGGGGTCCGGACGGCCACCCGGCGTGGGGTCGCCGCCTTCTGGTCCCGCATCGGGCCCGGCGTCCGGCCGGTGCTGGACCGTTCTTTCCCCCTCTCCGAGGCGGCTGCCGCGCACCGCCACGTGGAGGGGAGCGACAACCTGGGCAGGGTCGTCCTGGTCCCCTGATCGAGTCCGGCGCCACGGCGGGCTCCCCGGGCGTGCGCAGCTACGCTTGCCGCCGTGGTCACCGTCGAGGAGGAGATTGAGATCGCCCGGCCGGTGCAGACGGTCTGGGACCGGATCGTCGATTTCGCACGGACGCCGGAATGGCAGCCCGACCTGGTCGAGGCCCGGCTCGAGGGCCCCAACGCCGTCGGTGCCCGAGCCCGCGAGGTGAGGCGCTTCGGTGCCCAGCAGATCGAGATCGAGTCGGAGATGACCTTGTGGGAACCGCCGCGCCACTTCCGGACCGAAGGGGTGGCGTTGCCGGTGCGGTCGACCGTCGACTATAGGGTGGAACCGACTGCCGCCGGCTGCCGCGTGCGCGTCCGCCTCCAGCTCACCGGCTTGCCGCCGGTGCTCGAGCGCGGTGTCCAGCGTCAGACCGCGTCCGGGTTCGCCGAGAGCCTGGCGCGCCTCCGCGGGTTGCTGGAGGGCGAGCCCGCTCCGCGCTGAGGGCAAGCTCGACATTCCAAATGATGAGGTTGCGATGACCCCCGCCGAATCCTTCGATCAGCTGGACCAAAGGCTCCGCGAGCATCCCGAAAGGGTGGCCGGGCTGACGGCCACGTTCCAATTCCGGCTCAGCGGCGACCAAGGTGGCACCTGGTACCTGAGGGTCGTGGACGGCAAGCCCGAGGTGCATGAGGGCGAGGTCCCCCACCCCGAGGTCACGGTCTTGATGCATGCCGCCGACTACGTGGACATGGCGACCGGAAAGCTGGACGGAGCCGAGGCCTTCATGTCCGGCAAGATGCGCGTCAGCGGGGACTCCGGCCTGGGCATGAGGCTGGCGGAGATCACGCAGTAGCGGCCTCCCATCCGCCACTACTATTCGCTGCGATGAGCACACCGGTTGACGGCCGGCCGGCTGTCGAACGCCGGCACCCACCGGATTGGTTGATGCGGATCGTGAATCCGCTCATGCGACGCCGGCTGCGCCGCGGCGGAAGGATGGGCGACAACCTCCTGCTGATCCGCGTCGTCGGACGGCGATCGGGGCGTCGGCTGGAGATCGTCGCCGGCCGCCATGAGCTGGATGGCCGCCCGGCGACGTTCACCAACAGCATCTGGCGGTTGAACTTCCGCGGCGGCCGGGACTGCGAGGTGGTCCTGGGCGGTGTCGAGCACCACGCTCACGCAGACCTGATCGAGGACCCCGAACGGGTGGCCGGTGTGTATGGCGCACTCATCGACAGATTGGGGAACAGAGACGCGCAGCGCCGGCTGGGCATACGGATCAACGTGGATCGCCGGCCCACGGATGAGGAGCTCGCCGCGGCGGTTCGGTCGAGCGGACTCTCGATCGCGTCCTTCGACCTCAGGGACTGTGCGCCGGCGAAGTAGCTGACCCATGCGCGCGGCGACCAATGCGACGGTGGCAGACCTGATCATCGAGGCGCGACGCATCTACACCTTTGATGAGGATCACTCCACCCATCGAGCGCTGGCGGTGAGAGACGGGCGGGTGCTGGCTCTGGGCAGCTCGAGGGACGACCTCTCTTCGCTGATTGGCGACGCCACCCGTGTGGCGGATGCTCGCGACCTGGTGCTGACGCCCGGTTTCTTCGACAGCCACAACCATCAGCTGCACACGGCACGCAACCTGGACGCGGTGGACCTCGACGGCGCCACCCAGATCGCGGACCTCCTCGACCTGGTGGCGGAGCGGGCGCGGCAGACACCGGCGGGGGAGTGGATCGTCACCTCCAGCACCTGGCACGAGACGAACCTGCGCGAGGGCCGGCTGCCGACCGCGGATGAGCTCGACCGCGCGACCTCCTCACACCCGGTCTGCGTGCACCGCGGGGGCCACGTCCGCGTCGCCAACGGCGAGGCGCTGCGCCGGGCGGGAATCACGGCATCCACGCCGGACCCGCCCGGCGGCACCATCGTGCGGAACCCGGACGGGTCCCCGAATGGACAGCTGATCGAGTTCGCGGCGTTCGAGCCGCTGGACCGCCTGGTTCCGACCCCCTCCTTCGAGGCGGACGTGGCGTCCCTGGGCCGCGTCTGCCGCCGCTACAACGAAAGAGGGCTGGTGGCCGTTCGGGATCCGGGCCTGGGCCGGGATGAGCTTCTGATCTATCAGGCACTCCGTGACCAGGGCCGACTCACGACCCGCAGCCACCTCATGGTTCGTCTTCCCCCCACCATGGACCGCGCTCAAAAGCTCTCCGAGCTGGCCTCCTGGGGAGTACGGACAGGATTCGGCGATGACCTGCTCCGCATCGACGGCATCAAGATGGTCGCCGACGGAGGCGTGGAGGGAGGTGCCCTCTCGGAGCCGTACGCCAACAACGCCGGCTACCGCGGCCATCTGATGACGAGCGTGGACGAGCTTTCGGAGGTGACCGCGGCCGCGGTGGCTCGGGGCTGGAAGGTCGGCACCCACGCGGTCGGCGACGTCGCCGTGCGGGTGGTGCTCGACGCCTACGAGCGGGTGAAGGCCCGGTTCCCAACGCTGCCGCCCGGATGGCTGACCATCGAACACGCTTTCTTCGCCGATGCCACGCAGCGTCGCCGCGCGATCGATCTCGGCGTCTCCATCACCGTGCAGCACCCGCTCCTCTACGCCCTGGGCGGCAACATGGTGATCTACTGGGGCGAGGCCCGCACCGCGGAGGTCTTCCCGTTGCGGGAATGGGTTCAGGAAGGCGCGCTGATCGCAGCCGGCACCGACTCGGGCCCGGCCCCTTGGGACCCGCTTCTCTCCATCTGGGGGATGGTCACGCGGGGAACCCGTGTCGCCGGCCGTCCGGGACCGGAGCACGCGATCGACCAAAAGACGGCGTTCTGGCTCTACACCGTGGGCGGCGGCCGGCTCTTTGGCGAGGGGGCGCGTGGCGAGCTGTCCATCTCCAACCTGGCTGACCTGGTCGCCTTCCCAGACGATCCGCTGACGTGTCCGATCGATGACCTCCCGGGTCTGCAGCCAGAGTTCACCCTGCTCTCCGGAGCGGCGGTCTTCGATCTCCACGGAAGGCTTCGGGCGTGATGCGTAGAGTCCCGTGCGCAACAGCGCCAGGGTCCGCTCGATGAAAGAGTGGAAGCACTTCGACTACCGCGAGGAGGGTGGTGTGGCCACTGTCACTTTCACCCGGCCCGAACGCCTCAACGCGCTCACGTTCGAGATCTATGCCGACCTGCGGGACCTGGCGGCCGGTCTGCGCGAGGAGCCGCGCGACGTGCGCGTCCTGGTGCTGCGTGGCAGCGGTCGCGGGTTCTGTTCCGGCGGCGACGTGGAGGACATCATCGGCAGGCTCGTCGCGATGCCGGTAGCGGACGTGTACGACTTCGCCCGCATGACCGGCGCCTGCGTGCGCAACCTGCGTGAGATGCCCCAGCCGGTGGTGGCGGCCGTCAACGGGGTGGCGGCCGGGGCCGGGGCGGTGCTGGCGGCGGCGGCCGATCTCCGGGTGCTCGCCGCCTCGGCGACCTTCGAGTTCCTCTTCACCAAGATCGGGATCTCGGGCGGCGACATGGGGATCGGCTGGCTGCTGCCCCGGCTGATCGGGCTGGGGCGGGCGACCGAGCTGCTGCTGCTGGGCGACCGCATCGACGCCCAGACGGCCCGCGACTACGGCCTCGCCTCGCGCGTGGTGGCGGACGCGGACCTGGACCCGGCGGTGCGGCAGCTCACCGCGGCGCTGCTCGAGCGCGGCCGTTGGGGCCTGGCCATGACCAAGGAGGTGCTGACGCGTGGCGCCTCGGCGGACTTCGCCTCCGCCGTGGAGATGGAAGCCTGGACTCAGACGCTGCTCATGTCGGCTCAGGATTTCCGCGCCTACCACGCCGGCTTCACGGGCCGTCCGCGGCCGGAGCCTGGATGAGTTATTCCAAACCACCAGTGGTCCCCCCTGGGAGTTGACTCCGTGCTGACGATGATCCAAGCCCAGGCCTCCCACCGCCGAACTCCAGTTGCCGATGTCGGCAATTTGGAATAACTCATCTGGAGGACGCTGAGGTGGACTTAGAGCTCACCGCGGAGGACGGGCGGATCCGCGCGGCGGCCGAGCGGGCGGCACGCGAGGTGCTGGCGCCCGCCGCGCGGGAGGTGGACGCGGAACGCCGCTTTCAACGCGAGACGGTCTTCGAGCTGGGCGCGCGCGGACTGCTCGATGAGCGACTGTCGTCGATGCAGATGGCACTCATCGCCGAGGAGCTGGGTCGCGTCGACTCTTCGGCGCGCGGCTTCGTCACGGTGCAGTCCGGGCTGGTCGCACGCTGCCTGCGTGAGTTCGCGAGCGACGACTCGGTGCGCTCCTGGCTGCCCCGGCTCCGCTCCGGCGACGCCATCGGCTGCTACGCGCTCACAGAGCCGGGGGCGGGGTCGGACGTCCGCTCCATCGCTTCGCGGGCCGAACCCGCCGCGGGCGGCTACCGGATCTCGGGCGAGAAGCACTGGATCACCAACGGCGGAGTCGCCGATGGAGCTCTCTACTTCGCCGTCGCGCCCGAGGGGTTGACGGCGTTCTGGGTGACGACCGACGTTCGGGGGTTCCATCGCGAGCGGATGCCCGAGGTGGAGCTCGGCCATCGCGCCTCTGACCACGCGCGCCTGGTGCTGGAGGACGTCGAGGTGCCGGCGGCGGCGGTGGTGGGGGAGGTCGGCCGGGGACATCGTGTGGCGCTGTGGGCGCTGGGGCACGGCCGGCTGGGGGTGGCGGCGGGCGCGCTGGGCGTGCTGCGGGCGTCGCTCGACGCCTCGGTCCAGTTCGTCCGGGACCGCCGCCAGTTCGGCCACCGCATCGCCGACTTCGAGATGGTGCAGGCGTCGGTGGCCGACATGGCGACCGCGGCCGCGGCGGGGCGGTTGTTGGTGCGCGAGGCGGCCTGGCTCCGGGATGCCGGCCGCGACAACGCGGAGGCGGTCGCCATCGCCAAGCTGTTCTGCACCGAGGCGGCGCTCCGCGCGGCGGACGAGGCGATCCTGCTCCACGGCGCGCGTGGATATGCCAACGGCTACCCGGTGGAGCGCTACTGGCGCGACGCCAAGGGGATGCAGATCTACGAGGGCACCTCGCATGTGCAGCGGCTGATCATCGCCCGCGCGCTGCTGGGCCGCGACGCTCCCACCTGAACCGCGCGGCCCGTCACGGAAGACTGCCGTTTCTGCACACCCCGTGGCTACAACGCCAAGCGTAGGCACGGGGTGTGCAGAGACGGGCCCATCCGACCCGCAGGGCGACTGCTCGTGGCTACCCTGGGCGGGGAGAGATGACGGTCTTCACGGTCGGAATCACGCGCGACTTCCTGAACCCGGAGGGGAAGCCTGGCGACGGGGACCTCGACATCGGCCTCGGGCTGCTGGACGCAGCCGGCCTCCGGCACGAATTCCTGGCCGAGGCCACGCCCGAGCTGCGGGCCGACCAGGTCGCGGACTACGACGCAGTGCTCGTGCTCGGCCCCAGGATCTCACGGCGCACGTTGGAGGGAGCGGACCGCCTGACGCTGGTGGCACGTTTCGGGGTCGGCTACGACTCGGTCGACGTCGGCGCCTGCACCGAGCATGGGATCGCCGTCACGATCACGCCTGACGGGGTCCGCCGACCCGTCTCGATGGCCGCGATCACGCTGCTTCTGGCTCTCGCCCATCGTCTCCCGGCGAAGGACCGCTTGGTGCGCGAGGGGCGCTGGGGTGATCGGGTGGCGCACATGGGGATCGGTGTCACCGGCCGGACCCTGGGCGTGGTCGGATTCGGCAACATCGGCCAGGACCTCTGCCGACTGGCGGTCGGCCTCGGCCTGCGGGTCCTCGCCTCCGACCCGTTCGGGTCCCCCGAGGCGGCGGCCCGTCTGGGAGTGCCGTTGGTCGGCCTGGAGGCGCTCCTCCGGCAGTCGGACTTCGTGAGTGTCTGCTGTGCGCTGACCCACGAAACCCGCCACCTCCTGGATGCCGAGCGCCTGGCGATGATGAAGCCGACCGCGTTCTTGATCAACGTCGCCAGAGGTCCGGTCGTAGACGGCGTCGCCCTGGCCGAGGCACTGCATAGGGGCCGCCTCCAGGGGGCCGGCCTCGATGTCTTCGAGCAGGAGCCTCCCGACCCCCAGGACCCGCTGCTCCACCTCGACAACGTCATCCTCTCGCCGCACGCGCTGTGCTGGACCGACCAGTGCTTCTCCGGCAACGGCCGGCAGGCTTGCCAGGCGATCGTCGACGTGGCGCGGGGCGCCGTCCCGGGACCGCTCGTCGACCCCATGGTGGTGGACAGTGAACGGTTTCGCTCCCGCTTGGAGCACTACGCACAAAAGGCAGGGATCCGATGAGAGAGAACCAGGTGAAGCGGGCCCTGGCCCGCGGGGAACTGGTGGTCGGGACCGCGTTCTTCGAGTTCTGCACGCCGGGTGCGCCACGGGTCGCCGCGGCCGCCGGCGCCGAGTTCGCGTTCCTCGACACCGAGCACACCGGGTGGAGCACCGACGTGGTGCGGGTGTTGGTGACGGCTGCCCACACCGCGGGGATGGCGCCGCTGGTGCGACCGGCCGCCACCCAGTACCACCTGCTGTCGCAGCCGCTCGACGTCGGCGCGATGGGCCTCATCGTGCCCATGGTCGAGAGCCGGGAGCAGGCGGAGCGGATCGTGCGGTTCGCCAAGTACCCGCCGGAGGGGCGCCGGGGGACGGCGTTCGGGATCGCCCACGATGACTACGCCGGCGGCGACGTCCACGAGAAGATGGCGAGCGCGAACCGCGAGGTGCTGCTCGCGGCGCAGATCGAGACCGCGTCCGGCCTCGAGAATGTGGACGCGATCGCCGCGGTGCCCGGGATCGACGTGCTCTGGGTGGGACAGTTCGACCTCACCTCCTCGCTCGGCATTGCCGGACAGTTCGATCACCCCATGTACCTGTCGGCCCTGGACCGGGTCGTCGAGCAGGCGCGCCGGCACGGCAAGGCGGCCGGTTTCATGGTCACGAGCCCCAAGGACGCGGAGCTGGTGCTGAGCAAGGGCTACCGGGCGATCGCCTACAGCGGCGACCTCTGGATCTACCAGCAGGCGCTCGGTGAGGGGATCGCGGCGGTTCGCGGGCTTGCGGAGCGTCGCGGCGCCGCGCGCTGAGGACTTCCCCCTGGGGCATGGGACGTCCCCTATGGGGGCCGCCGAAGCGCCCTCCACAGCGCGGGCAGGTCGGTGGCGATGGCTGGGCCGGCGCACGCTGTTGGAGGTGCTGAAGGAGCTCCCCGCCGAGACCGGCGCCCTGCCCGAGGACCTGGCCCGGGCCCTGGCTTGGCGCTGCCTTCACTGTTCCGCGAACCCGAGGAGGGGCGCCACCTGGTGGAGGAGGTGGCGGCTGGGCTGCGCCTGCTGGGGGCCGGGGGCAGGGTGCCCGTGGTGGGGCTGTCCGGTGCCGGCCGGCTGGCGCAGCGTCCCGACCTCGCGATGGTCGACCTGGAAGGGGAGTTTCCGCCGAGCGTGTCCGAGTGCACGATCACGGCAGACCACCGGGTCGTGGTCACCGGAACGCCGGATCCGTCGTTGGGCGCCCTGCTCACGCGGGCGGCTGAGGTGGAGTCGGTCCAGCCCGCCCGCGTGTACCGGCTCACTCAGGCCTCGCTGGCGCGGGGCTTGAATGATGGCGTCACCGCGGATGAGATCCTGGACGCTCTCTCCTCGCGCGCCCGCGGTGGCATGCCACCGAACGTGGTCACGCTGATCGAGGATGTGGCCCGGCGTCACGGGCTGGTGGCGACCCTGCGCCAATCACCGACCGGGGACAGATCCATGTCTGAGCCGGAGGTTGCTCGCCTCGCCGCGGATGCCTCCCGCCGGGGGGTGCCGGTGGAGCTGCTGGTCGAGGGCCCGGAGGGGAGCCGCCATCTTCATCTGCATCACGTGCAGGTGCGGGGCCGGCGCCTGGGGCGGGCGCCTGGGGCGGGGGCGGCCGTGGTGGAAGCGTTGAGGATGTCTCGATGAGCGATCCCAGGGGCCGGCCGCTGATGGTCCAGTCGGACCGCACGGTCCCGTCAGGTGGGCTCGCTGCTTGGGCGGCTAGGCCCCACCGAGTTCCAGGTGCATCCGATGGAGCGGGGCCGGTTGAAGCGGGCTCTGATCGCCGTCGGCTGGCCGGTGGAGGATCTTGCCGGCTACGCGGAGGGCGCTCCCCTCAGGATCGGGCTGCGCCGGTCGACGCCCGGCGGAGGCCCGTTCAGCTGCGCGACTACCAGGTGGCGGCGGCGGACCCCTTTTGGGTCGCGGGCGGGGTCGGGGGTGGCAGCGGGGTTCTGGTGCTGCCCTGCGGCGCGGGCAAGACCCTGATCGGCATCGAGGCGCTCCGCCGGGTTTCGACGCACACGCTGATCCTGACCACCAGCATCGTCGCGAGCCGGCAGTGGCGGCAGGAGCTGCTGACGCGCACCGACCTCGATTCCTCCGAGGTGGGCGAGTACTCGGGCGAGCGCACGTCGGTGCGCCCGGTCACCATCGCGACCTATCAGGTGCTGACCCATCGCCGGCGGGGGATCCCCGAGGATGACCTCGCCCAGGCGTTCCCGCGACCCGCGAGCGCGAGAGGCTCTACGGGCGCTTTCGCGATGGCGACCTCAGGCTGCTGGTCGTGTCCAAGGTCGCCAACTTCGCGATCGATCTGCCCGAGGCCAACGTGGCGATTCAGGTGTCGGGGACGTTCCGGTCCCGCCAGGAGGAGGCCCAGCGCCTGGGGCGCATCCTGAGGCCCAAGTCCGACGGGGGTCAGGCGAGCTTCTACGCGCTGGTCAGCCGGGAGACCAACGACCAGGAGTACGCGCACCGACAGCTCTTCCTGACCGAGCAGGGCTATCGCTACCTGATCGTCGACGAGGCGGACGTCGCCCCGCCGCAGCCGGTCGCTCGCCCCCACCTCACCGTCCTCACGCCGGGTGGACGCGAGCAGTAAGGAGGGTGAGGGTCTGTCCGCAATAGGGCGTACTGGTGCCCGGTGCACCCTGCTCGTGCTCATGAGGAACCCGCCCCACGAGATCGAGGACGCCTGGTTCCACCGAGGCTTGCCCCGCCCAGGTCGGCGATGAGCGTAGTCCGCCGCTCCTCCAACTCGGCGAGCTCCGAGCGGAGCCGCTGCAGCTCGCTTTCGACCCGCGGCAGCTCGGCCCTCGCCTTCAGTTCCCGCAGATGCCGGTCCCCGAATTTGTCTGCCACCAGCTCCTCGACCTCGCGGCGAAGCAGTCGTAGTCATGGATTGCCGTACATCGAGGTCAGGCGGTAGTGGAGCTTGCCGGCGTTGATCGCATCGATGATCTCGTCTTGCGTGAGCCCGAACTCCTTGCGAACGCTCTTGTCGCTCAGAGTCCCGCCCTTGCGCCGCCACTCCTGCTCCAGATCATCCATGTCTGCTCAGTGTCGTGCATCAACGCACGGGTCGGCGCTCTCGCCGATAGCAGGTTGGGTAGAAGTCTTCGCCAGCATCGCGGCGCAGATGGACGATCCAACCGCAAGGCGAAGATGCTTCGATTCATCGGATCGCGCTCTGCGCTCCTGACGCATACGCGTGGGGCAGCAGACCGACCCGTGGCTTGGGCCAAGTGCTCGTATTCCACTTCGAGTTCGGCCTCGGACATGCTGTTGATGATCCTGATGACCTTCTCGCGGATCGCCAGGGGTGATCCTATCGGCGGCCTGCGCGGATGGACCTCGACCCAGGCACCGGAGCCGCCTTCGGCCCATCCAGATCGGCTCACCGTGTTTTGGGAGTCAGACCGTCCAGTCAGACGGCGTCCGTCGGGATCCGAGAATCCCTTCCGATCGTGCAGCCCGAGCGCATCAGGGGGTTCTCGGTGGCCGAGCTGAGTTCGGAGAAAACCATGACATATGGGCAGGGTCTGTGTAGAGTATCTCCGTGTCCAGGATTGGAATCGAGGCTCTGCCCGATACGTTCACCTACGGGCAGGCCCTAGCAGCCGGGATGAACCATCACCGACTCTATGCGTTGCGCGACAGCGGGGAACTGGAACAGATCGGTCGCGGACTCTACCGCAAGGTCGGCGCCGAGCTGACCGACTTCGATCTGCTCGAAGCCGCCCGTCGTGCTCCCGAGGCCACGATATGCCTGCTCTCAGCGCTCGCACGCCACGACCTCACCGACGCGATCCCAGCGCAGCACGACCTCGCCCTTCCACGCGGAGTCTGGCACCCGCACACGGGAGCGGCAGTCCGCTGGCACAGCTTCGACCCGCCGACTTTCGACATCGGTCGGACGACGACGCCTGTCGACGATCAGACCATGATCGGCCTCTATGACGCCCCACGAACAATCGTTGACGCCTACCGCCTCCGTGCCTCTGTCGGCGTCGACACCGCGCATGAGGCTCTGAGACGTTGGCTGAGGAAAGGCGGGCAGCCGGCGGCCCTTCTCCACACCGCCCGCGCTTTTCCGACGGCACGCCCAGCGATAGTCGCCACCCTGGAGATCCTGCTGTGACTGGACGGCCCACGCACGGCACCGTCGCCGGACGGGCCTACCTCGATTTGCGATCCTTGGCCCGGGCGGCTGGCCGGGCGACCGACGAATACCTGCGGCTCTACGCGCTGGAGGGCTTTCTGGCGCGACTGGCGGCGTCGCCACGGCGCCACGACCTCGTTCTCAAGGGTGGCGCTCTCCTGATCGCGTATAAGGTCCGCCGGCCCACCGCGGACGTCGACCTTGCGGCGATCGCTCTGGGCAATGGCGTCGAGATCCTGAAGGAAATGGTGGTAGCGATTACGGCGATGCGACCGCCGACCCCTGACGGTCTCATCTTCGACAACGGCCATACGACGGCCGACGTGATTCGAGAGGAGGACGAGTATTCCGGCGTCCGGGTGGGTCTCATCGCCCACCTCGCAACGGCACGGCTGGCCTTCCACGTCGACATCAACGTCGGTGACCCCATCTGGCCAGGCCCACAGACCGTTACCTGAGGGTCCCCGACGTCCCCTGGGACCCTGTGCTGGGACCCACCATGCGGGAGGCGGGCCCGGCGGTCTGCGATGAGCGGGTGAGGTCGAGTTTGCTGGAGAATCTGCTCACCCCACCGGTGGGTAACCCTCAGGCGCGACCGCCGGAGACGCGCCCCCGGTCCTCACCGCCGGGCCCATCACCGCGCGCGTCGTCTCCCAGGCCGGCGATGAGCGCGGCGCGGCGCTCCTGGAGCGCGGCGACCGTTGCTGATCGTCTCTCACGATGCGGACCTCACTGTGATGTCGCCCCGGCGGGAAACACCGGTCCTGCGGCCCTCTGAGTTCGCCTCACGGGTGGAGGCGATGCGCCGGGCGCAGCGACGCCGCTGGCGTCACGCTACCTACACGAACTCATTCCCGACCCGAACTGACGTCCCTCCAGGAGCGCCGCACACACTCGAGTTCATCTCGCTCACCGGCTCAGGGACTCGATGACGACGTCGGGCCGCTCAGCTGCTTCGGCAGCTGGGAAGCACAACACCCGATCGGCGGTGCCCACGATCTCGTCGAGGAACGCTTCATGGGCGCCCAGGTGGGGGTCCTCGACGGTCCCTTCCACAAAAAGCACGCCGAAGCGGGCCCGGTGTCCGTCGGACTTCCTGCGCAGGACCCGGCCCATCCGCTGGATCATCTGGCGACGGGACCGGCTGGCGGCGGCGATGACAGCCAGGTCGGCGGCGGGAACATCGATCCCCTCATCCAGAACGCGCGGCGCGGTTAGCACGTCGATCTCACCGTCCGCGAAGCGCCGGATCGCCTCACGCCGCTCTGCGGGGGCCAGCATCGAGTGCATGACGCCGGCCCGCAGCCCGCATCCGGCCAGCACCTGACCGGCCCGCTCGCTGGCCGCGATGCTCTGCGTGAACACGAGCGTGCGGTCGGCCACCGCCATTGCCGGCGCCACCAGGGCCAGTGCCGTGTCCTTGGCCGGTGTCTCGGCCAACAGTCGGCGCCGCTCGAGCAGCGCCTGCCGGTAGGCACGTGCCGCGCGGCTGCCCTCGCCGTCGCCTCGGGCCAGCAGCATCACCCCGCGCAGGAACGCGTCGAACGGCGCCACCGGGACCTCGAACCGCTCGATCAGCCGGGCCTGCAGGCGCCGGATGATGTCGGTCAGCTCGTCGTACCGGTCTTGCTCGGAAGGCAGGAACGCCACACCGACCATGGTCACGGTGAAGCGGGCGATGATCCCCTCGGCGACGGCACGGCGGTATCCCAGGCGGAAACACGTGCCACCGAAGTACGGGTCCAGCCACGCCAGGTTGCCGTCGTCGTCACGGGCGTAGGTGGCACTGAGCCCGAGCCGGCGCCGGAACCGGCCATCGAGGGCCAGCTGGTTCATCGCGCTGCCGTAGCGATGGCACTCGTCCGCGACGAGCAGGCCCCCGGCGCGGATCGGCCGCACGTCGAGCGTCCGGGCGCTGTTGACCACGGCGACCAAGACGTCGCTGGTCACGAGCGTGTCGCCAGCGCCGGACCCCATCCGCCCCACCTGGCGGGCGGCTGGCAACCTGGCCCGCAGCTCGCCCACCCACTGGTGCTGCAACTCGACGGTGGGCACCAGGACCAGCACCTGTCCGCGCCGGCCGAGCTCGTCCAGCGCGGCGGCCACGCCCACCCTCGTCTTGCCCGTGCCGGTGACCGCCTCCACCACGCCCCGGCAACCTCGGCGTCTCCACGCGTCAAGCGCGTCCAGCTGCCACGGGTACAACCCGAGAGAATCGACAGGTGGGATGGAGGACGCCAGCGCCGGGGCGGTCCGGGCCGGTCTTCTTCCCCCGGAATCGGATGCCAGCCACCACCGCGCCGGGGACCCGCGGTCGCTCCGGAACCGCCCGTGGCCGGCGAAGAGGGCGACCGTCACCGCCCGCTCGGGTGCGCCCAATCTCTCCGCCAGCTCGGCGGCGGTCGCACCCTCACCGGTGATGGCGGCCGCTATCCGGTCCGTCAGCGTGGCTCAGCCCTCCTCGTCGCGCCCCTCGATCTCGCTGTCGTCGCTGAGGTTCACGTCCAGTCCCGCCACGCTGACCTGGGGTTGGTAGCCGGGATCGAGACGGAGCAGATCCCACTCGTTGATCCAGGCCCGGACGTATTGGCGCATCCGATTCGACGGCAGCCGCTCCAGGCCCGCCACCTCCGGGGGGTCCCAGCCGTACGCCTCGCCGTGGATCTGCTTGAGCTGCGAGTACGTGCGGTCCAGCTCGTCGCGGCCGGGGGGTTGCAGTGGGATCTGCTCCCGTTCGATGACCCGCATGCCCGCCTCCGCCTGCCCGGCCAGCAGCTCATCCTCCACTGTGCCCTTGGCCCGCAGCTTCTTCGGGATGAGCTCGTTGTCGTTCTTGCCCACCAGCACCTGGGTCTCGAAGTCGTCGACGGTCGTCAGCACGGCGGCGATCGGGGCTGCGGGGTCGTCACGATCACCGCGGACCCACCGGGCGATCTCGGCGTACGACCTCGCTCTCTGCGTCGAGGTGTAGCGGCCTATCAACTCCACCTCGTCGAGCATGACGATCCAGCCGCCATAGCCGGCCGCCTGGATCAGGCGGGAGACGAAACGGAACCGCTGGCGCGACAGATCCCGCTCCTTTATCGCCATCAACCGGTACGTCGCGGCCGCGCCCGCCTCCCTGAGGCGGCGCCGTAGGTCCGCGACCGGCAGCGGGTCACCCGCCCAGAACCGCACGATCCGGTCGGTGAACTCCTCGTCGCCGCGCGCGTGCTCATAGAGGAACAAGGTCGCGGCGAACCGGCTGTCCACCGGGCTGTCCTCCCGGTGGGCCCACCGGTACAGGTCGGCGTAGGGGTCCGAGTCGAAGCGCAGGCCGGCGGCGATCTCGTCGATGGCCGATCCCGGACGCCCCGGGACCTTGGCGCTCTCGATTGCCGACCGGTACACCCGGGCCGGGTCGTGCATCGGCGTCTCCTTCGAGATCACCACGCCCGACACGACGAAACCCTCCGAGAGCGCCAGGTGGGAGAGGTGCTCCAGCTCGTGACTCTTGCCCGTCCCGAACCCGCCGCCGATCAGCATGCCCCCCGGGGCGGTCCCCCCGGGCAGCGCCCGCACCGCTTCGAGCAGCTGGCTGAAGCGATCCTCCACTCCCTGCTGCATCGACCCCAGCACCATGACCGCGTCCCGGTTGGGCACGCCGGCCCGGAGCGCCTCCAGTGCCCGCCGGCGCTCGACCGTGGCCTCCCGCGCTTCCCCGTTCATGCCGCCGCCAGCCGGATCAGCGACGACAGAGGGTTGTCTCGGTGGACGTCCCTCACCTCGTCGAAGATCCGCAGCTTCAGCGCCTGATAGGCGTCGAGTCCGCGCGCCGCATCGGAGAGGAACGCGGGCGACGCCACGACCGTCACGATCAGGTGGCCCATCTCGTCGGTGTTGTCCACCAGCTGGCGCAGCACCTCGTAGGCGTCCAGGAGCGTGGCCTTGGTGTAGTAGTGGCCGTGGCGCTCGTGCGGGCTGGGCCGGCGGGAGACGCCCAGCCGGCGGATGTCGAGGCTGAGCGCCAGGCCGGCCCTGCCGTTCACGGCCAGCCAGTGGGCGAGGGAGAACAGCAGGTGCCGGGCGTTGTGGCGGCCTATCCGCCGGAAGATGAGCGCCGACTTCAGGACCGAGATCTGGCGCAGGTCGCCGCGCAACCAGTCGAGGATGGCGGAGTGCTCGGCGTCAACCACCTGTCCGCTGTGCATCTGGGCCTGGCACAGGCGCAGCATGGCTGTCCGGAACTCCTGCACCATGGCGTAGTCCCGCTGGACCTGCTGCTGCAGCTGGCGGTCCACGTCGCGTTTGAGCTCCCGGGCGTCGACGCGATGGTGGGCGGCGAGCCGGTCGAGTGTCACCGCCCCTCCCGCCGGCGCCGGGTAACCGGCGGCCTCCACCGCAGTGCGGGTCGCGGTCAGGGCCAGCTCGTCCCAGTCGACCTGGCGGGCGACCGCGAAGAAGACCTGCTCCAGCAGGTGAACCCGGGTCTCGGCCGCGTCAACGCACGCCGCCACGTACCCGGCGGACCGGGCCGCGCGGGCGAACCCCTCCAGGAACGCCCGGGCCGACTCGTCGTCTTCGGGCACGACGAACTTCACGGCCGCGCCCCCACCGTCCACGTACCCTCGCAGGTACTCGCCGTCCAGGAAGGACACGTACCGGTCGACCGGGATCACGGCGCCACCTCCGTGAACGCCAGCCCGGCATAGACCTTCGTCTGGCCCGCGCTGGTCACCGTCGTCAGCACACCCGTGCCCCGAGTCAGCGCACTTGCCGGCAGCGTCATGCGCCGGCCGTCCTTGCAGGCCACGACGCCGCTCTGGTCGAGCAGGTACAGGTCCCGGGCGAACTCCTGGCGGGTGTAGTCACGGGCGGCGCCGGGCAGCACCGTCAGCACCCGGTGAACGTCCATCAGCCTCGCTGGGGAGCCGGGCCGCAGACCCTTGGCGCCCACGACATAGTCGTAGGCGGCCGCGAGGCTTTCGATGAACGCCTCCGGCTTGAACTTCGGAGGCCGCTGCTGCAGGGCTTCGAGGTGGCGCACGACCACCGACGGCCTGACCCGCCGATCCTTCTTCTTGTCCACCACGACCGTTGCATCGGACGCCGAGAACTGCACGATCACCGGGTAGCACAGGATTCGATCGTCGGACGTGAACGCGCTCACGCCTTCCTCGGCCGCCGTCGCCAGAAGCTCCGTCGCGTAGGCGCCCGAGGCGAACCACTCGCCGACGTCGAACCGCCAGCCACCCTTCAGGTCCTCGACCGCGACCGACGCCTCGTGCGCCAGCGACGCAGCGGACTCCAGCGCCTGCTCGAGATCGCGCATCTGCCCGGAGGCGGCCGCGGCCTTGGCTTTCTTGGCGGCCTTGAGGCACGCGCCGAGGGACTTGACGGCCGCGTCAGCGTCGCGTTCGACAGCCGCAAGCGCCTGTTCCAAGCTGTGGGTTCTGGGTGTCAAGCTCACTTCCGGGATGCAATCGTAGGGAAAGAGCCAGGCCTGGGGGTCTCGCCCCGGCCGTCCGCTGCGAGGGCCGCGGGCCTCACCTCGACCCAGACGTCTCCACGGACGGAGAACCCAATCAGCAGCGTGTCTTCGAGACGTGCCCCGGCGGCGAGGGCCACCGCACGCACCGACCCTCTCGTGGGCGCCGTCCCGTCGTAGGCCAGGGTGACCGGACCCCACCGGCTTGAGAACGTCCGCCGGGTGGGCGGCTCGAGGCCGAGCCCCTCGACCAGCTCGACCGGCACGTCCGCCTCCGCTCCCCGCAACGTCTCCTCGTCGACGCTGACCCGGAGCCACAGCCGGTCTGAGGCCGGCGGAGGAGGGGCCGGCGTGGCGTCGGCATGCGAGCGCGGCAGGCCGTCCCGCGCCTTCGCCGGGCGCCCGCCTTGCCCTTCTTCGGGCCCCCAGGCAGCCAGGCGCACCGCCCCCTTCGCGGCGCGGGCGAAACGCCGGCCTCGGAGTGCTGTGGTCAACAGCCCGTCGTCCACAACTCGTCCGCCTACGGTCAGATCGGCGACCATCTGATCGACGGTCCGGGGTGCGCCGTGCGCGTCCAGGATCCGCTCCAGCGCGTCAGGCAGCGGACCCTCAACCACGACCACGAGGTCGTGGATCACGGCCGCCCCGTTCGCGGCCAGCCACCCTGTCAGCACGCCGGGAGAGATGAACAGGTCTTCGAGATCCGACTTGACGTCGACGAGCCGTCGGACCCCGCCGTCGGCGGCCAGGCAGCTTGCTGTGCGAGCAGCCATGCGACGCGGCTCGACGGCCAGCCACCCCGGTCGTCGGGGCACCGGCGAATACGGACCGGCGAGCCAGCGCAGCAGCGGGGCCGCGTGCTCCCCGCTCGCGCCGAGGTCCCTCAGCGTCTCGGCCATCGCAGCTTCGGTCGTGAGGGGGCCGAGCCGATCGCGCAGAGCACGGACAGTCCACGGCAGCGGACCCCGGGCCTCGGTCAGCGGCTCCCGAACCCGACGCCCCACCGATTGGAGGATCTGCCTGACCCGTTCAGGTGACACCCCCTCTTCCGCGGCCAGGCGGGCCTGAGACCGCCCGTCGGGCCGCAACGACCATGCCCAGAACAACCGACGGCTGCGCTCATTGCCGGCGCGGGCGATCACCCGAGCGGCGGCCCTTTCCAGGTCCAGGGCCCAGGGAGCGTGTGCACGCAGCAAGCGGTCCGCCGCCTCCCGGACCGGCGATGGTTCGGGCGCACTCCGCTTCTCCAATAGCGCCTCGGTCAGAGCCGGATGCGGTCGGTACCGCTCGTCCGCGAGTAGGGCGGCCAGCAGCATCTCTCCATCCATCGCTGTCAAGGGTGCGATGCCCACCCGGCGAGCCCGCCCCGTACCCCCTCAGAACCCTGCGCGCGGTTATCACGTACACATCTCACCCTTGATCCTCCCCACAGAGAACTCGCTCCTCGGGCATAGCGTGCTGCGAGTCTACTGGCCTGATGCGGCGGTGCCGGGCCGCCTGCGGGTTGCCCGGTCACATGGGTCACAGGCCGAGCGCCTGAGAGAGAACGATTCGCCAGAATCCGTGTCCAGGAGAGCGTCTGACCGCCTCTGACAAGGACGCCGGTTTGTCTCGTCAGACGGTCATTCGGACGGTCAGACGGATCGGGTCTTTTGACGTTTCGGTAAGACGCCCATCAAGGACCCGCCGTCTTGGGCTGTCGGTGCAGGCCCCGCTTGGAGAGGCTGGCCCGCCCGCACTCGGTCGAGGTGGGCGCATCAAGTGCGAGGTCGGACTTCAGTGACGCCTGGATGGTCCGGACCGCGGTCGCCAGTGCAAGCCCAGTGGTCACGAGTGTTGGTCGAAGTCGCAGGCGAGGAAGCGGCAGCGGTCGCCGTCGTTCAGGGAGTAGACGCCCAGGGTCCGGACAAGATGGACGCTGATGCGGCATCGTCCACGACCGAGATAGTCAATTGACCCAGCCGCGCTCGTTCGAGAATTCTGACAATGCCTACCTGCTCATCTACGTCGCATTCGACGTGCGCGCTGCGAACATCAGGATCGCTCTGAGCTGTGGCATCTGTTGATGAGTCCTTTCACGACATGCTCAATGTCGACCCGCCGACGATTGCTTCATGACGTGGCTCGAAAAGGCCAAGCATCGTGGCCGCCTCCGTTGTCGTGAACAGTTCCTTGCAGGGACCACCACCGCGCCGCTCGTCCGCTCGGCATCGAGCAGTGCCAACACCTGCAAGCGCTTCTCCACGAAAGCCGAGCGTCACCTCACGTCGTCCGTAGAGCGAGGTTCCAACGCGAGATCGCACACCTGAACATCATCAATGCGCGAGTCTGGCCCGGATCTCCAACCGCAATAATTTCCGATCAAAGAAATAAGTGTAGTGTACCCGCGTCCGTCGCGGGTAGGCGATGCGATTCACCGGTCTTACGACAAATCGGTCATTCGGACCGTCTGACCGACCGGGACTTCGGCGAGACCGTCGAGGTGCCGAGTCCGGCCTGCTCAGGTGCTCCGCTTCGACAGGCCGGCGTGCTCAAGGTCGGTTGAGGTCGGTGCGTCAAGCGCGAGCTCGGCCTTCAAGGACACTTGGATGATCCTGACCGGGGTCGACAGTGTCTCGCTGGTTTCACCGACAGGTCGACCGCAAGCTGCTGACCGAGGGAGTCAAGGGTGATCTCGACCCGCGTCTCGACGCCGCGGAGGTGACCTGCCCAGGTAGTTCGTTGACGGCGTCCTCCTGGGACGCGTCACTGAGAACGAGCGTCTCGTCCATGCCAAAGCTGGCCACCGCCCGACCGACATCGGGCCGGGAGCGCTTCGTTTACTTCCGGCTGATAATCAGATTCTGACGGCTCTGATGGAGGGCCAAAACAGGCTCTCAGACCCCAATCCGCAGGATTTTATGATAGTCAGCCGAACACAGCCTTACAAATTGGTGTGGTGGACCCGAGGGGATTCGAACCCCTGACCTTCTGACTGCCAGTCAGACGCGCTCCCAACTGCGCCACGGGCCCTCGTCATCGACCAGCACGTGGTCGAACCGCGCCATGATACCGAACCGTCCCGCCGCCACCGCTCCGCTGCTCGAGCGCGCCGCCACCGAGGCTCGAAGGGCCACCTCGGCGGCACCGACGCGACGGAAATGGTCAACTCGCTCGCTCGGTGTTAGCATCGCGCCGTGGGGACCGTGACGATCGCCGCGACCTACGGAGCGGGAGGCAGCGTGGTCGCTCCCCGCGTCGCCGACCTGCTCGGGCTGCGGATGATCGATCGTGCCATGGGGCGCAACCAGGCCGCCGCCGCCGCCCAACCACTGGCGGACGCCGAGAAGTATCTGGAGAGCGATGAGCTCCACGAGAGCCGACTGACCTCGATCCTCTCGCGTGCCATGTCGGTGTCCGGCCTTTGGGCGGGGATGCCGCTGCCTCCGGAGGACATCGGGTACGACCAGCGGATCATGGAGACCGAGAAAGCCCTGCGGCAAGCCGCGGATTCCGGCGGTGCGGTGATCCTGGGTCGAGCCGGAGTGTTCGTGCTCGCCGGCCGCGCCGACACGCTTCACGTACGGATGGACGGTCCCGAGGAAGCCCGCTGCCGGCAGGCGATGTCGATCACCAACACCACCCACGAACAGGCGGTGAAGGAGATGAAGGACGGGGACCGCGCACGCCGCGCCTACATCGAGCACTTCTACCCCGGCGACGACTGGAACGACCCTCGCCACTACCACCTGGTCGTGGACAGCACCTCCATCTCGCTGGACACCGTGGTCGAGGTCATCGTCGCGGCGGCCAAGGCGCGCTTCGCCGTTGCCCTGGCCCCCAACTAACGGCGGCCGACCGTGTGCGCCGCGCGGGGACCGAAAGAGATCTCCGCAACCGACAGGGTCGCGGTCCAGCTGCGCCAGGCGGTGCACGCGGGTGACGTCGAACACCTGAGCCGGCTACTCGAGGAGGATCCCGCGCTCGCCTCGGCCCGGCTGGTCGCCGCCGACGGAAGCGGTGGCACCCCACTCCATGTCGTCACCGACTGGCCCGGGTACTTCCCGAACGGACCCGCCGTCGCTCGCCGGCTGCTCGAAGCGGGAGCCGAGGTCGACGCTCGCACCGCCGGACGAGGGAAGACCGATGGACCCGGGACGGAGACTCCGCTCCACTACGCCGCCAGCAGCGACGACGCCGACGTCGCGGAGGTTCTGATCGACGCCGGCGCGGACATCGAGGCGCCCGACGGTTCGATCGGTACGCCGCTCGACAACGCGATCGGATATGGCTGCTGGCATGTCGCCCGGCTCTTGGTCGCCCGGGGCGCGCGGGTGGACAAGCTTTGGCACGCCGCCGCGATGGGGATGCTGGAGCGTGTGGACGAGTTGCTGACCCGGAAGCCGGAGCCCGGCCCGGATGAGATCTCGCAGGCGTTCTGGCACGCCTGTGCGGCAGCGCAGCGGCGGGCCGCGGAACGCCTGCTGAACAGTGGGGCGGACCTCAAATGGGAGCCCCCGTACGCGCGGGGGACCCCTTTGGACGCCGCCCGCAGCGAGAGCACCCGCCGGCAGAACCTGATCGCCTGGCTCGGGGGGTTGGGCGCCCAGCCGGCGGCGCCGCACGCGTAGGGGCCCGGCCGGCTTGCCGGCTCCACTACGCTTTCCGGTTCGTGGACCTGGCTTCGCTGAACGGCCCCCAGCGTGAGGGCGTGACCCATCCCGGCGGCCCGCTGCTCCTCCTGGCGGGAGCCGGCAGCGGCAAGACGCGGGTCCTCACGCTGCGCATCGCCCGCCTCATCCTCGAAGAGCAGGTGCCTCCCGATCGCATCCTCGCCCTCACCTTCACCAACAAGGCGGCGCGTGAGATGCGGAGCCGGATCCGAGATCTGCTGGGAAGCGGCCCGCAGGGACTCTGGGCCGGCACCTTCCATGCCATCGCGACCCGGATCCTGCGCGCCGAGCCCGCGGCGACCGAGCGCGTGCTCGGCATCCGGCCTGGCTTCGTCATCTTCGACGAGGCCGACTCCCGCGCTCTCCTAAAGCGCACGCTGGCCGATCTGGAGCTGGATCCCAAAGAGCACCAGCCGCCGGCGCTCGCCGCTGAGATCTCACTCGCACAGGCGGAGGCGCGGGCGCCTGACGGTGGTCTGGGACTGGTCCACGAGCGGTACCAGGCCCTGGCGCGCGAGTCCAACGGGATCGACTTCGACGGCCTTCTGACCGGCCTGGCGCGGCTGCTGCGGGAGGACGGTGAGGTGGCGGAGCGGTGGGGGGAGCGCTTCACCCACGTGCTGGTCGACGAATATCAGGACACCAACCGGGCCCAGTACGAGCTGCTCCGCCTCCTCACCCGCCGGCACGGCAACCTCACTGTGGTGGGCGACGACGACCAGAGCGTGTACGGGTTCCGCGGGGCGGACGTGCGCAACCTGCTCGACTTCCGGCGGGACCATCCCGGCGCCCGCATCGTGAAGCTGGAGCAGAACTACCGATCGACGCAGGCCATCCTCGACGTCGCCCACGGGGTGATCTCACAGAATTCCGAGCGGATGCCCAAGCGGCTCTGGTCCGATCGGGGGGACGGGTACCTTCCTCGCCTGCTGCTGGCGCCCGACGACCAGACCGAGGCCGCCTACCTGGCGACCGAGATCCTGCGGCTGCGCGACGAGGCAGGCTGGTCGCTCTCCGACCAGGCTGTCCTGTTCCGCACCAACGCCCAGTCCCGCCCCTATGAGCGCGCGCTGGTGGAGCGGCGGATCCCTTACCACCTGGTCGGGGGCCTCAAGTTCTGGGACCGCCGGGAGATCAAAGACACCGTCGCGTATCTGCGGTTCGCGTGCAATCCCCGTGACGCCGTCGCCTTCGATCGGATCGCCAACGTGCCCCGTCGGGGCATCTCTGAGCGGACCGCCCAGGCGGCGATCCAGGCCGCCGGCGAGGGGGGAGAGTCGATCCTTGAGGTGTGCCGGCGGCCGGAGCAGGTGTCGGTGCGCGCCCCCGCCCAGCAGGCGCTGGCGGGATTCGCCGCCACCGTGGCGCCGATCGTGCACGAGACCCGGAGCCGGCGGCCGGGTGAGCTGGTCCAGCTGGTGATCCGCTACGCCAACCTGGCCGACTACTACGAGGACGGCTCGCCCGGGGCTGGTGCCCGGCTCGACAATCTGGCCGAGCTCCGCGACCTCGCCGGCGACTACGACCGCCTGCCTGCCCCCAACGGGCTGGAGCGGATGCTTACCGACATCGCGCTGATCTCCGACGCCGACGACGCCGGTGGCACCCGGGACGAGGTGACACTGATCACGCTCCACATGGCGAAGGGCCTCGAATACCCGGTCGTCTTTCTGACCGGCCTCGAGGACAAAGTGCTGCCGCACGAGCGCGCGCTCGAGGAGCCCGGCGGGCTGGAGGAGGAAAGGCGGCTCTGTTATGTGGGCATGACGCGCGCCCAAAAGCGGCTCTACCTGACCTCGGCAAGCGAGCGCACGATCTTCAACCGGACGCTTCGCCTCTCCCCGAGCCGGTTCCTCTCTGACATCCCGCCCGACCGCCTGGAGCTGGTTGCGCTCAAGGGCCACCGGTCGCAAGCGCTGGCGGCCCGGGTCCGCGCGGCGGCCCAGCGGGCGGGCTGAGGTCCAACGCGTGGCGGCGCCGCGGCGGGTCGCTCTCGACAGCGACACCGGGGTCGACGACTCGCTGGCCATCCTGCTCGTGCTGGCGACCCCCGGAGTCGAGCTGCTCGGTATCGGTTCGACCTACGGCAACTGCCGCACCCGCCAGGCCGCCCGCAACGCGCTCTGCGCCCTGGAGGTGGCGGGCGTCAACCAGGTCCCGGTCGCGGAAGGCCTCCCGGAGCCGGCCGGTGCGGAGCCCCTGATCGCGTTCGCCGCCCCCGTCCACGGGAGTGATGGCCTGGGCGGCACCGGGTTCCGGCCGGTCCGGCTGACCATCAGCCGCGAAGGCGCGGTCGAGCAGCTCCTGCGGTGGTCGCGCACCCCCGGCGCCGACATCCACCTGATCGCGCTCGGCCCCCTGACCAATCTCGCCGCCGCGCTGGGCCAGGATCGCGACGTCCTGACCCGCTTCCGCTCGGTCACCGTGATGGGCGGGATGGGCCCGGACTGGCTTGCTGCCTCGGTTTCCGAGCGACACCCGGCCTGGCTGGAGATCGGGGACCCCAACACCCGTCACAACCCGGGGGCGGCGGCCGCGGTCGCCGCCTGTCGTGCCGCCGTGACCTGGGTGGGGATGAACGTGACCGGTCCGATCCTGCTCCCCGAGTCGCTGCTCGAGCGGGCGGCAGAGGGAGGTGGCCGCAAGGCGCTCTTCGTCCGCGCCACCCACCGTGCCTACAGCGACGTCGTCACCGAGCGCGCGGCCAGCGCGGAGCGCGTCTTCACCGCCCACGACTCGATCGCGGCCATGGTCGCGGTGGACCCGGACGCGATCCTCCACCAGGTCGAAGCGACGCCGTACCTGGGCGGTGCGGCGAAGGGCCGGCCCGCGATCTGGGGCCGCCGGCCGGAACCAGGGGAGGTGGTGCACCGCTTCGTGACCGCGGTCGACCGTGACCGGCTGCAGCGCCACCTCGTGGGGGCCCTGGCCTAGCTCAGCTCGGCGGCTCTCAGGGCCGAGTGCGCTCCTCGAGATGGATTGTGACCTCATCCCCGGTGCCCTTCCCGAGCAGCCGGCGGGTCTCAGCCTTCACGGCAAGCTTGTGGGTCCCGTCGCCGAGCGCCATGAAAGAGCTCCGGAAGGGATGGCCGTCGATCGTCCCACGGATCTTGACCAGCCCCCGAGTGCCGAAATACTCCGCCGAGCCGGGCATGACCACGTAGGTCCACCCACCCTTGGCGGACGACGTCTGCAGGGTGGCGGTGAACGTCCGGTCGAGCTTGTCGTTCATGATCAACGCTCCCTACCTGGGGCTTCGGGCCTTTGGGGCTGCGGGGGCTGCTAGTTCCGCTCGGCGTACTGGCGCAGCAGGTCGGCAAGCTGCATCGCGTTGGTGGTGCCGTAGTTGCCCGAGCAGTTGTTCATCAGGACGTGCGTCTGGCGGGACGACCGCGCCACCTCGGCGACCCGCCCTGCCCAGTCCGCCAGCTGGTCCTCGTCGTAGAGGTAGCGGAAGCGCTCGTTGGGCGGGATCCCGGGCTTCTCCCAGGTGCCGGCGTTCTGGCCGTGGAAGCGGAAGACGGCCAGGTCCGGACTGGTCACGACCGCCACCGGCGGCACCGAACTCTTGAACCCCTGCGGCTCATCCACGATCACGTACGGGACCTTCTCGTCTTGGAGGAAGCGGAGCGTGCGCTCGGCGTTCTTCTCGTTGAACCACGACGCGTGCCGGAACTCCACCGTCAGGCCCCGGTCGCCCAGCCGGTCCCGCGCCCGCCGGATCACCTCCCGGGCCTCGTGCGAGGGGAAGACCCAGCGCGGGAACTGCAGGAACACCGCCCCCAGCTTTCCCGCCGCGCGCAGCGGCTCGACACCTTCCAAAAAGCGGTCCCAGATCGCGTCCATGAGCTTGGGTGGGAAGTCTTTGCCGTACACGCGTGCCTTGCCCGCGAGCGCCTTGGGGAGTGTCTCCCTCAAGTCCTTGGGAAGCCGCTTCACCTCCGACGGCTGGCCGGTCAGGAGCGCGTGCGCCTTGACGTCGAAGACGAAACCGTCCGGCGTCCGCTCCGCCCACAGCTCAGCCTGGCGAGCTTGCGGCAGAGCATAGTAAGTGGCGTCCACCTCGACGACACTGAACTGCTCGGCGTAATAGCGGAGGCGATCCTCGGCCGAGGTGGCGCCGTTCGGGTAGAAGACGCCCTTCGCCGTCATGGTGGGGTCGGTCCAGGAGGCGGTCCCGGCGCGAACCTCGCCGCCGCCCCGGACCCGGATCGGATGTGTCGCCGCGCCCTGCACCGCCGCCGCCAACTCCCCGGCGGCCTCGAAGCCGGGGTCATGTGGATCCGCCATGGCGCTGCCAAGATACCGTTCCTGGGAGGGTCGCCCCCGGGTCGGATGCCGCTGCGTGTGGCCCGCGGCCGTCCTCCCTCATCCCGACCGCACTAGCGATTCTGTTACCGCCGCTCTGCAACACTGCCCCCATGCGCACACAGGACGATGTCTTCCACCTTGCCATCCCCACCCGGGATCTGGACGAGGCGTACGACTTCTACGTTTCAAAGCTCGGGTGTAAGCTGGCCCGCCGCCGCAACGACCGGATCACCCTCGACTTCTTCGGAGATCAGGTCGTCCTCCATCTATCGGACAATTGGGACCGCGACGCCTCCGATCTCTATCCACGGCATTTCGGCGTCACCTTCAGGCACAAGGAGGACCTGGAGCGTCTGATCCACCTGGCGGACGTGCGGGGCGTGGAGGTCTATCACCCGCTGTCGTCACGCTTCGTGGGAGAGGTGGAGGAACACCTGACGATCGTCTTCAAGGATCCCTCCAACAACCTGCTGGAGTTCAAGTGGTACCACGACCCCCGGATGGCCTACTGAGTCTGCTCGCGTAACCCCGCCAGCGCGTCCAGGTCGCGCTCGGCGTAGCGGTGGTGCCACCACTCCTCGTTCAGGATCTCGTGTAGGCACTGCGCCACCACGTGCGGGATGCTGGGCGGATGCCCGGGGGTCGGGGGCGGGGTCGTGACCCGGTCCAGCTCCTCGCTGGTCAGGGCGGCAAAGGTTTCGCGGACCGCCGCCAGCCGGCCCTGGCGGACCTCCAGCACCTCCCCAAGCCGGGGGTCGGCGGTGGGATCCAGGCCCAAGGCTTCCGGGTCCAGCAGCCAGGGGCCGGCGATGCCCCAGGGATGGTAGGGGTGAGGCTCCTGGCGGACGGCGCGGAAGAGCCAGCAGTCGGTGGCGAAGATGAGATGCCGCAACGTCTCGACGAAGCTCCAGTCGCCGTCGACCTGCCGGTGGAGGAGCGGCTCGGGCAACGTCCGGGCGCGGGCGGTGGTCGCCGCCCAACTGTCCTCGACGGCCGCCCACGCTTGCCGCAGCAGGTCCGGGTCCGTCGCCCGCAGCTTGGCGTGCTCGGGGTGGCGGCGGTCAAGCTCGGCCTCGACCAGCGGCGCCACCTCGACGCCGTTCACGCGGAGCCCCTCGATCCACTCCGGGATGGCGGCCGTGATGTCCAGGTTGTGCAGGTCCGAGTTGGTGATCCGCGCGTCCTCGAAGTCCGCCCGGTGGAACCGGGCGCCCGAGAAGTTGGCGCCCTCGAGGCGCCGTCCTCGGAAGTCCAGCGGCTCGGCGTCCGTCTCCACGACCGATCAGTCGCGCAGCGCGTCCCAGACCCGGAGCGAGGTCAGCGGCAGTTCGGTGATGCGGACGCCCGCCGCCCCCGCCACCGCGTTCGCCACCGCCGCCCCACCGGGCACGATCGGAGGCTCCCCGACCACGCGGGCGCCGTGGAGCCCGTACTGGGAGGGATTCTCGACCAGGGCCACCTCGACCGGCGGTGCGGTATCGACGCTCGGGATCACGTAGTCGATGAAGGAGGCCGTGGTCAGGTGACCGTCGCCGTCGGTGCGCATGGCCTCACTCAGGGCCCAGCCCAGACCTTGCACGGATCCACCTTCGATCTGGCCCTCGACCAGCAGCGGGTTGAGCGCGAAGCCGACGTCCTGGACGGCGGCGTACGCGAGGGTGTCGATCGACCCGGTGTCGCGATCGACACTGACCTTCACCAGGTGCGCGGCGGCGCCGGGCGCGTTGGCCTCGATCGCGGCCCGACCCTGACCGGTGATGGGGCCGGCGCCTCCACCCTGTGACTGCGCCATCAGAGCCAGCTCGGCGGCCGGCACCGCGCGGCTGGGCACACCCTTCACCTGGACCGAGCCGTCGCGCAGCTCCAGGTCCTCGGCCGCAGCCTCCAGCCGTTGGGTGGCCAGGTCGAGCAGCTGCCTTCTCACCTCCTCGGCCGCCCGGCGCACCGCACCCGAGACGCTGTAGGTGGTCTGGGAGCCCCCGCTGGGGCCTGCGTAGAGCCCGCTCTGGGTGTCGTCCTGCACCAGCTCGATCCGGGTCGGGTCCAGCTGCAGGACCTCGGCCGCGACCAGAATCAGCGAGGAGTTGACGCCCGAGATGTCCACCGAACCGACGTGGACCTGCACCGACCCGTCTCCTCCCATGCAGACCAGCGCGGCCGCGGGGTTGGCCGCACCCGGCCAGGCGCCGATCGCAAGGCCCAGGCCTTCGCCCGGCTGCAGCGAGTCGCGCTCCTGCCACAGAGGGAGTTCGCGCAGCCGCTCCAGGCACTGGCGGAGGCCCAGGCTGGGCCACGGCTGCCCGCTGCCCATGGCGTCGCCGTCCCCGGCCACGTGCTTGAGCCGCCACTCGAGCGGATCCAGTTCCAGCCGCCGGAGCGCCTCGTCGACCGCCTGCTCGAGCGCGAACGTGGCCGGCGGCGCGCCCGGGGCACGGTAGGCACCTGCCGGCTGTTTGGTGGTGAGAACGTCGAAGGCCTCGATGTCGACGTTGTCACAGCGGTAGTAGCCGCCGAGCAGGATCGAGAGAATCCCGCCCTCGGCCATCGGATAGGCGCCGTCGTCGACCACCGCCCGAGCCCGCAGCCCGGTGAGCCCACGCTCCCGTGACACGCCCAGCTCGAGATCGATGATGGTCGCCGGGGAGGGGGTGGTGGACAGGAAGTCCTCGGTCCGGCTGAGCACCAGCTTCACCGGCCGGCGGACCGCCATCGAAGCGGCGGCGGCAAGCGGGTCGATGATCCCGTACTTGGCACCGAATCCGCCGCCCACCGTCATCGGCGTCACCCGCACCCGGCTCGGCTGCAGGCCGACGAGCCTGGCCACCAGATCGCGCACCGCGTACTGACCCTGGGTGGAGGTGAAGATCCGCATCTCTTTGCGCACCGGGTCGTAGCTGGCGACCGAGGCATGGGGCTCCAGGTAAGACTGGTGGACGGTCGAGGTCCGGTAGCGACGGCGCACGACCACGTCCGCCTCGCGCAGGCCCGCCTCGGCATCGCCGCGATGGAAATGGGCGTGATCATGCACGTTGGCCGGAGTGGTGGTCTCCTCCTCCTGGGTTTCGACGGCGGCGTGCTGCACCCCCTCGTCATCCTGGACCAGGCCCTCGGCGTGCACCAGCGGCGCGTCCTCGCGCATCGCCTCCTCGGGGTCGAGCACCGGTGGCAGGGGCTCATACTCGACGAACACCGCCTCCGCGGCGTCCTGTGCCTGCTCCTCCGTCTCCGCCACCACCACCGCCACCGGCTGGCCGGTGAAGACCACGGTGTCGCGGGCCAGCACGGCCGACGGACGCGAGTTGATCGGCTTTCCGTGCGTGGCGAGGTCGGCCTCGGTGAGCACGGCCACCACTCCCGGCATCCGGCGGGCGTCGTCGGCGTCGATGGAGACGATGCGGGCGTGCGCGTGCGGACTCAGCACCGGGCGTGCGTGGGTCATCCGCGGCAGGTCGACATCGGCAGCGTAGCGCGCCGCCCCCGAGACCTTGTCCGGTCCGTCGATGAGCGGCCGGGGCCGGCCCAGATAGGTGAGCGTGTCGGTCACAGAGGTCCCCCTCAATTCAAGGTCGAACAGCCATCTGAGGCTACGCCCTGTCGGACTCGGTCAGTGGCCGAGCAGGCGCGCGATCTGTACCGCGTAGAGCACCCCCAGTCCCACCATCCCGCCCAGCTCGGTCCAGGCGGTGGCTCCGGCCGCGACGTCCTTGACCAGCCCAATCCGGGGGTCGGTGCCGGAGTGCACGTAGTTGCAGAGCATCTCGACCGCAGTGTTGAGCGTCTCGACCGCGAGCACCAGGGTGCCGCCGACGACGATCACGACCAGCTCCAGCGCTGAGAGTCGCAGCGCCCAGCCGACCAGCAGCGCCACCACGATGACGGCCACGCCCAGCTGAAGCGAGCGGGTGTGCCTGAAGGCGTACCCGAGGCCCCGAAAGGCATCCCGCCCGCTCCGCAGAAGACTCCACCGGTTCCGCCGCCGCGTCCCGTTCATCCCGGCTACGAGGGCAGCTGGAGGTGCAGGCCGAGGAGCGCGTTCTCGACCAGCTCGGGCAGGGAGGGGTGGATCCAGTACTGGCCGCGCGCCATCCGGTGCGCCGGGAGGGCGAAGTGCATCGCCTGGATCAGCGGCTGCAGCAACGAGGCGGCGTCGTACCCGATGATGTGCGCCCCCAGAATGAGGCCGGTGGCAGGATCGGCGACCAGCTTGCAGAAGCCTGAGGTGTCTTCCAACGCCCATCCGTAGGCGATGCCCGCGTAGTCCTGATGGCTGGTCACGTAGCGCAGGTCCCGCGCCTTCGCCTCCCGCTCGGTGAGACCGACGGAGGCCACTTGGGGAGAGGAGAAGACGGCGTGCGGGACGAACCGATGGTCGGTCTCGCGCAGGTCGTGGGGGTGCAGCAGGTTGTGCTGGACCACCCGTTCCTCGTGGTTGGCGACGTGCTTGAGCAGGTAGGGAGAGCTGGCGTCCCCGAGCGCCCAGACCCCGGGCGCGGAAGTGCGCTGGTGGCAGTCAACGAGGATCCGCCCGTCGGCGGCGGCGTCCACGCCCGCCGCGGGTAGGTTGAGCAGGTCGCCGTTGGGGCGGCGGCCGGTGGCGACCAGCAGCGCGTCCACCTCCACCTGCTCTTCGCGGTCCCCGGCCTGGAGGTCGAGCCGGATCCCGGACGCCGCCTGACCGACACGGCGGACATGCCGCCGGAGGCGCACGTCCCAGCGCTTGTGGGCGAGGTCGGTGAAGCGCTCGGAGATGTCGTCGTCCTCGTGGCGGAGCAGCCGGGGGGAGCGCGAGATCACCGTCACCTCGACCCCGAAGGCACTGAAGACGTGCGCGAACTCGGAGCAGATGTACCCCGCGCCCCAGATGGCGAGCCGGCGGGGCAGGGTGTCCAGGCGCATCACGGTGTCGCTGGTCAGGTAGGGGACGCCATGGATGCCGGGCACGTCGGGGATCACGGGGCGGCCGCCGGTGGCGAGCACGACCTGGTCGCTGGCGATGGTCACCGGGTCGCCGCCCTGGTTGAGGTCGACGTCCAAACGGCGCTCGCCGACAAAGCGCGCGGTCCCCTCGTAGACGGTGACGTTGGGGCAGTCCTCGATCCGGTAGCGCCGGCCGCCGGCGGCGATGGGGTCGATCCGGCCGAAGATCCGGTCGCGAACGGCCGGCCAGTCGACGGCGTCCAGGGTCTCGTGCACCCCCAGGCGCCGACCATCGCGCGGCGCGTTCGCGATGTCCGCGGTGTGGACGAACATCTTGGTCGGGATACAGCCGACGTTGAGACAGGTCCCGCCGAACGTGCCCCGCTCCACGATCGCCACCGCCTGATCGTCGAACCGCTCGTCGAGGATCGAGTTGCCGGAGCCGGTCCCGACGATCACCAGGTCGAAGTGCTGCGCCACCCCTTAATGGTGCCGCACGGGCTGACCCCCCGTTGGTGCACGCCGTTGGTGCACCGGTTGGCCACTCTGACCCCCGACTCCGGGGTGTTGGTGCACGTGCACCAAGTGCCCTTGGTCAGGCCGGCCCTTGGGGAGCTGCGCCATCTGTAGGCCTCCATCATCTTGGGGTTGCCTCTGGCCATGCATACGATATAGGCTGTCTGGCCTGACCTAGGAGGGGGTCGACCCCTGCGACCCTGACGCCACGCAGGCATGGATCGACGCGCATCGTGACGTCCCCTGGACCGAGTGGCTGCAGCCTCAGCCCGCCGGTCGCGCGATCGCCCGGCCTCCCGCCTGATTCGGGCCCATGCGGGCCTTTGGCGGCGCAGGAAAGGTCCGCCCGCACTCCAGACGGTCAGGCGATGGGCGGCACTTCTTCGCCGGCCACCACCGGGCCCGGCGGGGTGCCGTTGCCGAAGGGGCGCCCGCCCAAGGTCTCGCGTCCGTGCGGAGTCAACCAGCCGCGCAGGTCGGGGCCGAGCGGGACGATGCCGGTCGGGTTGATGTCGCGGTGCACTCCGTAGTAGTGCCGCTTGATGTGGTCGAAGTTGACCGTGTCGCCGAAGCCGGGCGTCTGAAAGAGATCGCGCGCGTAGGCCCACAGGACGGGCATCTCGCTCAGCTTCTGCCGGTTGCACTTGAAGTGCCGTGATAGATTTGACGTCATGGGCGCCGGGGTGACGGTGATCTACGCGCGGATCAGCTTGGACCGGCACGACGGGGCTGGAGTGGAGCGGCAGTTGGAGGGATGTCGGAAGCTGGCACGGGATCGGGGGTGGGACGTCGCGCAGGAGTTCATAGACAACTCGATCAGTGCATCCAGGTTCAGCCGGAAGGCAAGGCCTGAGTACGGGCGGATGTTGGAAGAGATCGAGGCGGGCCGCGTCGGGCGGGTGATCGCGTGGCACGAGGACCGCCTCTACCGCCAGCCGAGGGAGCTGGAGGACATCTTCCGGATACTCGACCAGCACGGCGCTGGGTGGCTGGACGTCGTAACCCACGAAGCCGGGATCGTCGATTTCGACTCGCCGGACGGCATCTGGAAGGCGAGAATGGGTGTGGCGATGGCCGCGCACGAGTCGGATCACAAATCTCGACGGGTGGCGGCGCAGCGGGCGCAGGATCGAGAGCGAGGCAGGCCGCAGGGAGCTCCGCGAGCTTTCGGCTGGCGGAACCGGATGACGCCGGACCCCGAAGAATCCCAGATGATCCTGGAGGCAGTGGATCACGTGCTCGCCGGCGGAAGCTTGCTCGACGTAGCCCGGAGATGGGAGCGCGCGGGTGCCCGCAGACCGCAGTCTGGGAAGACGGACTGGAATGTCACGGCGGTCCGGGTGGTGCTGACGAACCCGCGCAACGCTGGGCTCATGTCCCATCGTCCGAGGCCCACGCGCACTGGCCCGTGGGACATGAAGCCGGTCGTTCTTGCCGGGGTGGTGGCTAGTTGGCCTGCTCTGATCGACCGGGATCGCTGGGATCGGGTGCAAGCGATCCTGGCGGCCCGTGGCGCGCAGCAGCGGGGTATACCGAAAGGTCATGCGCTGCTGAGCGGACTGCTCCGCTGCGGAACGTGTGGAGCGACGATGATCCGGACTCGGAGTGGTCCGCGCTCGGCGTGGCGGTGCCCTCCCTACAGCGTTGACGGTCGGCCGAAGCCATGCGGTCGGGTGCAGATCGACGGAGCGGCAGTTGAGGCCACTTTGGTGGAGGCGGCGTTGCGACGGCTGGACGATGCCAAGCTCTCAGTCCAGTCGGACAATCCCGGCGACGAGGCCGTAATGATGGAGCTACAGGCGATCGAGGCGGAGTGGAGGGAGGCACAAGCGTTGGTGGCGGGGGGCGTGATGGGCGCAGCCGCATTCGCCCGCTTCATCGCACCGCTGGAGGAACGCCGAGAGCGAGCGATGAAGTTACTTCGTCCTCGGCGACCGCGGTTGCCGTTCGAGGAGGCAGGGCAGGTGCGCAGCTTGTGGCCGACGATGACGATCGATCAGCGGCGCGCGGTGCTGGAGGCATTGATTGAGGTGGTGGGGGTGAGGCCCTACGACCCGAAGGCGCCGCACAGCCGGGTGCACGGTGGCCGCGACTTCGATGTCAACCGGCTGCGGGTGGCCTGGAGATAGAGCGGGTTGGTCGGCGTCCGTGGTGCCCGGTCCAGGTTGGCCTTGTGATGTGGCGGCCGGCACACGAATGGCACACCGTGATCCGGTCCTCATCAAGCTTGCCGTAGGCGCTCACCTTGGTACTCCAGAATCTCCTAAAGTGCATGCGGCCGTTTATAAGCTCACTCAACTCCAGGCCGTCATGAGCTACAGCGCCCGATTGCGCGTTGATGCAGTGCGCCTCGCCGGCGCAGAGAATCCGGACATCGAAACATACAGTCCGCTAGTTGGTGCTGGATGCCGCGTTACTCGTCCGTAGAGAATATCGATGTCCTCCTGTCCCAATGGGACAGCTTGCCATCTACATAAGAGCAGTGAGTAAGGTGGCTCATAGACAAGGACATCCATCTGTTCATCGCACCCGAACTGGCCTCTCCACTTCGGATCTATGAGCTTCCAGAACCTTGGCAACAATGGCCTCGAAAACGGCGTCCTCGCGACGCAGGGTCTAGGCCTTAGTCGAGGAGGGCCTTTTTAGCCTCTCGCTCGTCGAATTAGAGTTCTACGATTTGGTCGCCGGGATGAGTTGCAATTATATGGGTCGACGTGTTAGACTCGAAAAGTCGAGGGCACCGGTTGGTGCACCCGATAGCGACACCGATAACTGGGACCGGATTGAGTGGATTGGTTTCCAGCGTCGGACCGGACATAAGTCAGGGGAGGTGCCTACATGGCGGATCCGCCGGACGAGTTTCGCGGTCGAGACTGGGATAGCTGAGGCTCACGCAGCACCGTTAATAAGTGCCGAGAGGCCAAGGGTGAAGATACGGGCTTCCTAAAGCCCATGAGAGCTGTCACTGCTGCCCGGTTCCGAGGGACCGCCGAGACGAGAACAACGGTGGGCAGGTCTTGAGACCTGGCCCACCTGAGTTCATGTGAGCGCTGCTGCGGGGCAATCGCCAAGGCTGAGCGTCGACCAGCACTGGCGGCCTCCGTGAGCTCCCGGTGCTGGTCCCCGATGAGGGCTTCCTTCCTTCCCGACTGCGAGGGAGGAGGCGCTGGAACCTCTTTCGTGGCAAGGTCAACGTCGCGACAACCCTTACTGGTGAGATTCCAAGGCCCTGGTCCTGTAAACAGCACGGAAAATGAACCCGATGGCCATCGCAATGGCGGCCACCAGGATTCCGCCGATGATCGACCCGACCACCGACGTTCTGGTCGCGAAGGCAATGATGCAGTAGATCACTCCGGCGACGAGGCCCGCGGCCACAACGCTGGTCAAGACGGCGTTGATTTTCATGGCGTAAGTCCCCTTCGGCTTTCAGAGGGAATTGAAGGGTGACCCCTGTGAACTGTCTCGTGTTGGAGGAGCAAACGGCACTCTCGGCGCGACGCTGCCCGCCGCCTGCGGATGAATGAGGCCGGGCCATTGTCCGGCCCCGGGAACCCCTACCCTTCGCTTGCCCCGGCCGTGGCCACCGCACCGATTGCGATCCGCTGGGGCTCGGACTTGGCCGCCTTCGGGATGCGAACCATCACACTGCCGTTCGCGAACTCGGCGACGATGTTCGCTGGGTCCACCTCCTTGGGCAGCTCTAACTTGCGGCTCCAGTTGCCCCAGGGGCGCTCCTGCCGAATGAACCTGCCCTTGCTCTCAAGTGGCACGGCCTTCAGCATCACGCTGAGCATGCCGTTGTCGAACGTGACCTCGACAGCATCCTCCGGCACGCCGGCCGCCGACGCGTAGAGCTCGTACGCATCCTCTGTCTCTAGGATGTCGACCGGCAGCGTATAAGTCGGCGTGCCGTCTCCTCCACTGACCGTTGGATAGCCGAAGAACTGGTCGTACAGGCGCTCCAGCGAGTTGGGTACAGTTACTAGATCGGATCGTGGGCCGATCCAACGCAGCGCGGTGTTCGTGGTCATGGTGATCACCTCATTGTGTGCGATGTGGACTGGATTGGAATGCGGTGCGATCACCGTTCTAGGTACTTACCCTCCTTGTCGTGAATGCAAACCCTGTTCGGTCATCTGGGAGGTGTCCCGACTTCCGTGGGATTTGAGGAAGGGGTCCTCCCCTGGAGCGTCGCAAATGAGACGCTCGGGGAGGCATCACCAATCCCATGGAGGAGGACCCCGTGCAAGACTCGCTAGCGCAACGGTCGGGCCGCCTGAGCAGCTGTCGGGCCAATCTGGCTCATCGCGGGAGCGCGCGGCGGTGCGGTGCTGGCCGCCGTCAACGACCACGACCTGGCATTCTGCCGGTCACGCCGTCGTCACGCCGGGGTCGCGCGGGGGGCCGCACACTGGCTCGAATCTGAAAGGGTGAACGTGCGCGGCTGAGGTCGGCAGTGAAACCTTCCCCTACCCCCGTGGACCGTCGGCTCGCCGGCGGTCCGCTTCAGCTTGTTCGTGCTATCGGCCGCGTCACGGACTTTGACCGCGCTCGATCGGAGGTCGAGGCCCGGGATGCGCCGCTGTTCGGAGCTATTACCAGCGATCCCGAGGGCGACGCTGGTGGGACCGCGCGGACACCCCGCGGGGGTCACAATGGCTCAGGAACCACCAGCGATCGTAAACGCTCACGGGGGCAGCTCTGCGCAGGCGGGGTAAAGTTCCGTGCCAGTGGTCAGGCAGAGAACGCGGCGCTGCACGCGGCCGATGATCATCGGCCGTGCCCGAATGCTCTTCGACCCGACTATTGTGTGCCTCGCGCTTGGGCGGGGTCCATGTCCGTGGTGACCTGTGCGCGCAGCGGGCCCAGCAGCTCGACGGTGCGCGGTCGCGTCGACGCGACGGCGTGTGCTCCGATGCCCTCCCGCAGCGGCGCTCCGACTTCGTGCAGGAAGTGGAGGATCTCTCGGTACGACTGCAGGATCGATGTCTCGGAGTAGCTGATCCCGCGCTCCGCGCAAAATTCCAGCACGATGACGTGCGCGCGCGGGATGCGGTTTCGCGCCATGGGCGGGAACAGATGGTGCTCGATCTGGTAGTTGAGAGCGCCGTACCAGACGTCGGTCAACGGGTGCGGACGCACGTTCCGGGCGGTCAGCACCTGGCGGCGTAGGAAGTCGACCTTCCCGTCCACCTGGGGCATGCCCTTGTGGTTGGGGGCGAAGACCAGCCCCATGTAGAAGCCGGCGCAGCACTCCACGATGACGATGACTGCCACGCCCCACGCGGGCCCCAGCAACAGGGTGAAGAAGGCGACCGTGAGCAGCGCATGGAGGGAAAGCAGTGCCACCTCGAGCCATCGACGAGGCGAGGGGCCCTTCAACAGGAAGGCGATGCCCGTCAGCTGCGTCGCCCAGCCCAGGCCGCAGAGAAGGGGAAAGAAGAGCGCCGCCTGGTGCTTGGCAACCAGGCGCCGTACGCCTCTGGAGGTGAAGGCCTGCTCCTCGGAGTAAGAGATCATGCCGGGTCCGATGTCCGGGTCCATGTGGATGTCGTTCGGATTCGCGTGGTGCCGATTGTGCTTGTCGACCCACCAGCCATAGCTGAGGCCGAGGAGGAGGTCGGCGGTGAGAAGACCGACGACCACGTTCCATCTCCCGCTGTCGAACATCTGTCGGTGCCCGGCGTCATGCATCTGGAAGCCGAGCTGGCCGAGGATGACGGCAAGCGCGACCGCGTCCGCGATCATGGCCCACGCTTGTCCACGCAGCAGGACGAAGAACGTCAGTGACCCGGCCAGCAACGTCATCTTGCAGGCGATCGACCCGAGGTAGAAGCCCCGCTGCTTCTCGAGCAGTCCGGCGTCCTGGATGCGAGCCTTGAGGACCGCATAGTCGGAGGGGATCGCATTCTCTCCTGGCTGCTGTTGGGGTATCGAGGTCATGTTTGGTCCTGAGGTGACGAGTTCGCGCAGTGGGTCTGCTGTCTGGCTTGGTGCGTCTCGGCCTCGATGGCCGTCGTGACCCCCCGCTGCGTCTGTGCGCCGGCATCCGGCATCTGCTCTAGCGCAACGCCAGCGCAGGGCGGCCGGCTCACGCTAACCAGGTGGTTGCGCGGCGGACGCGCGAGCGCCATCGCGAAGGCCCCCCTTGAGCCTGGGCGATGGGCTCGAACCAAGCCTCGGGGGGCTACTTGATACCAACACCGTTAGTGGCAACCGGGACGCCGTCGATCATCGACTTGAGGGCCTGAGCCGCTCCCATGAGACCGCTGGCCTCGACCGGAACCACGACCTTGGCGTTTGGGCTTGTCGCCACCTTGCCCAGCGTGTCGAGCTGGAGCACTGCGAGCAGCGCCGGCGTGGGATGGGCCGCGGTGATGGCGTTGTAGACGCTGGCGATAGCCTGCGAGCGCCCGTCAGCGTCCAGGATTTGCGCCTGCCGCCCACCTTGGGCCTCCAGCACCAGCGCCTGCTGCTTGGCTTCGGCGCGCAGGATCTGAGCCTGCTTCTCGCCCTCGGCCTGCTTGATCACGGCTTGCCTCTGGCCCTCAGCCACGTTAATGGCCGAGGTTTGGGTGCCTTCCGACTGCAAGATGTGCGCACGCTTTTCCTGGTCCGCCTGCTTCTGCAGTGCCATCGCCTGCAGAATCTGCTGTGGCGGCAGGATGTCGACGATCTCCACCCGATTGATCCGAATACCCCACTTGTCGCTAACCGTCTCCATCTGGACTTGGAGCTGGGTGTTGATGGAGTCGCGCTGGCTCAGGCACTCGTCGAGGGTCATGGCGCCCATCACCGATCGCAGCGAGGTGCGTGCGATCTGGTCGACCGCCACAAAGTAGTTACTGACGGCGAACAGGGCGGGCTGAGCATCTACGACCTGACTGAAGATGGTGGCGTTCACGGCGATCGACACGTTGTCCTTGGTGATGACGTCCTGGCGATCCCCCGTGCGAGGCGTCTCCCGCATGTCGACCTGAACCATCCGGTCGATGAAGGGAACGAGTATGGTCAGGCCGGGATTGCGCACGGACTGGAACTCTCCCAGCCGTTTGACCACGCCGACGAATCCCTGATTCACGACCCGAACCGTACGAGCTACAGTGATCAAGACCAACAAAACGATGATCGCGGCGATCACGAGGATTGCGATTTGCATTTGTTCTGGACTCCTTGTGCTTTGGTCTGTGCTACAAAAGTGACGGCGGTGTGCCAACGCCGCCGATTCGCAGTGTGCGCTCGACGACGAGCGTCGACCTTTCGATGCCGACGATTTGGACCAGGGTTCCTGGGGACAGGACCGAGTCATCACTGGAGGCCGCGGGCCAGTCTTCGCCCAGGATGCGAACGTGGCCTTTGCGGCGCAGGCCGGTAGGTTGCCGGCCGACGACTGTCTCCACCACAGTCGCGACCTCACCGGTCATGCTGATCGCTCCAGACAGGGTCTCTGCGCGACGCAGGCCATTGAACCGGCGGCGCAGCCAGGGACGGGCGACGACGATGCCGAGCAGCGAGACGGCCGCGAAGGCGAGGGCCTGCGTGAGCGTTCCCTGGCCGGCGAAGGCGACTGCGGCCGCGGCGATCGCTCCTGCGGCGAGGAATGCCGCGAAGAATGCGGTGGTAGCCACTTCGGCCACTGCGAAGATCAGCGCGACGACGATCCAGATCAAGAGCATGACGCCTACCTCAGCATCACCTGTCCTCTGGCCGGTGTCGCCCCTCCTTGGTGATAGGCGCCAGTGCCTCGATCGACCTAGTGTTCGGCCGATGCGAGGCTTCGTTCGCTCGCAGTCACGCCCGCCATGGGGGACGGAGCGCCGGGAGCCCTACGCCAGCCGGGGCGTAAGGCGAGGGATCGGTGTTGTGTTGCGCGGCCTCCTGTCTTTCCCGATTCGCGCCAAGGATGCCCTCTGGGCGGGAGCCCTTGCCACCGTACTGCCCGATGCAGTACATCTCCTCAGATGGGGCAGTGCCACATGCGCGCTTATTGGACGTTGGCGGCCTTTTCAATGGCGGAGACGATCTCCACCATCGTGGACTTGCCCTTGGCCAGGTAGGCGACGGCGCCGGCTGCCATCATGCGGCTGACCGTGCCCCCGTCGGTGTAGGCAGAGATGGCGACCACCGCCGTGTGGGGTGACGACTGGAGGATGCCACCAGCCGCGGCCGGGCCACCGCCCGGCAGCAGGACGTCGAGCAGGATCACGTCCGGGTGCATGGTACCCGCCAGGTCCATCGCTTCCTGCGCCGACGACCCCGAACCGACGAGCTCCAGGGTGGCGTGCCCGGAGACGAGGTCCTCGAGAGCAGCCCGCATGGTCGGCTCATCGTCGACGACCGCGACGCGGATCCTCTTGGACTGCACGGGCTTTTTCTCCTTGCGCGGGACCGATGGGAACATCACTATCGTCCCGCCCAGGGGACTGGCGCACGTCGTACCGGCGTCATAGGCTGGTCTGCCACAAACGCGGTGGTTACCGCTTCTTCGGCGTGGGGGCGGGCTACTCTCAGGCTGGCAGCCAGTACTCGACCAGGGTGCCTTGGCCGGGCTTGCTGGCGATGTGAATCCATCCGCCAGCGAGCTCGGCCCTGCCCGCCATCTCGGTCAGCCCGAAGTGCCCGGCCGGTGACAGCGAGTCGGTTGTTACAAACCCGCGGCCGTCATCGCCGATCGAGGCTAGCACCCCGCCGCCTTGATCCTCGAAGCGGACTCGGACAGACGATGCATGCGCGTGCCTCGCCACATTTCGCAGAGCCTCCTGAGCGATGCGGAAGACGGCCAGGCGGGCCTCCATCCCGAGCTCAATTCCCAGGCGAACCTCGAGTCCCCACGTGACCCCCGTCGTCTGCTTCATCCGTTCCAGCTGCTCCTGCATGGCCCAGCGGAGGCCGTCCTCGGCCTCGATGGCGGCGGGACGGAGATCGAACAGCAGGATGCGGAGGCGGTGCTCGGCCGCGGCCACCGCGGCCTTGACCTCAGCCAGCTGGTCCCCCCGGGCTACCTCATCGGTGTCCCGCGAAAGCATATCCAGACGCAATATGGCGGCGTCGAGGACCTGCAGCGAGTCGGCGTGGATGTCGTCGGCGATGCGGCGCCGCTCCTCTTCGTGGGCGGCGACGAGTTGACCCAGCACGCGCCGGTGGGCGTCTTCAGCCTGCCCTCGACGCGGGCGTTCGCCGGTGTGGAAGCCCTTTGCCCGAGAGGGCTGCCGCCGACGCAGATCGATGCCGTCCAGGATCGCTGCGGTCTGGTTGGCGAGGCTGCGCAGCAGGCGCCGGTCGGCGACGCGACGTCTGCTCACCGGCGCCGCGACGGCGACCGTCCCGATCCGGGTGCCCCGTACCTCGAGCCGAGCCAGGAGGTATGTCCTCTCCTCGATGACCGCCGTCTCGCCCTTGCCCTGCCCGAGAAGCCTCGCGCGATGGCGGGCGACCAGGTTGGCATCGACGTCACCCGCGACCATGCTCCTGGGCGGGAACGACCCTTCCTCGTCGATCAGGTCCAGAAAGCCCGTCTCCGAGCCAGTCAAGTCCAGGCAACCGGCGAGGGCTCGCCGCATCACCCCTTCGACGCTGCGCAGGCGGGCCAAGTCGAGCGAGAAGGCAACCAGGCCGGCAAGCATCCGTTGGCTGGAAGGGGCCACTGATTGACCATACGAATGGCGGGGATGGCTGTCCAGAACCGGGATCGAGGTGCGGCGGACGAGGGGGCGTATGTCGCGGGTTAGGATGACCCGATGACGGCGCCCGCGGCAGGCAGTGGCCGCCCCATCCGGGTTCTCATCGTGGAGGACCATCCGGTCATGGCGGAGGCACTGAGCGCCCTCCTCCAGCGCGAGGTGGACGTGGAGGTGGTTGCCATGGCCGTCACCCTCCGGGATGCGCTCCACCTCGTCAGCGATGCTTGCCCGGACGTCATCCTGGCCGACTTCAGGCTGCCCGACGGGACCGGCGCCGATATCGCTGCCGCCGTCCGTCACCGGCGGCCGCGGCCGTCCGTGGTTCTGCTCTCTGCTGTCGACACGGTTGCCGCGCTTCTCGCTGCAGTCGAGGCCGGCGCCAAAGGCTACCTGCTCAAGTCACGCACGGCGCCCGAGGTGCTGGACGCGGTTCGCAGAGCCGCTAGGGGAGAGATGCTCATACCGTCATCGGTGCTTGCCGAATTGCTGGCGCAGCGTGGCCAACAAGCCGTGCTGCTGGGTTCGCTGAGCGCGAGGGAAAGGGAGGTGCTCAAGCTGATGGCACAGGGCCTCGACAACAGCCAGGTGGCAGAGCGGCTCGGCATTCGCTACGGCACCGTTCGGAGCCATGTCCGCAACCTGATCTCGAAGCTCAACGCGCATTCGAGGATGGAAGCCGTCGTCCGGGCGGAGGAGCTTGGCCTAATCGAGAGCTGAGGCGTCGGGGAGGGTGGCGAAGAGGGTGGGATTGGGAGGTGGCTGAACTGACATCCCGCCTGTGCGCCGGCCTCTTCAGCGGGTGAGCGGGTGCACGCTCTTGTCGGAATGCCGCGGACCAGATGGACGTGTTTCTCCGGTTGATGGCGGGGCGGGTCTGAGGCTGCCAAGGGCTGAGCGGCATGACGCCGTTCTTTTGTCAGCCCATGCGACTCGGGCGTCGCAACCGTTGCTGGGCCTACAGACGGGGGTAGCGGCTTATCTCGACACTACATGCTGTGGTGGTCGGGTACGGAGTCGAACCGTAAACCTTGGGATTAAGAGTTCAGCTCAAGCGAACGTCGTGCCCTGGTCGCGAATTCCGCCAGGGTGCGCCGGACTGCGCAAGCGCGATGGACGGGGCGCTGGTTCTGTTGTCAGCCGAAGCCTTGGCTTGTGGTGCTTGCGAGGTCGTGCGCGAACTCGACGGCCCAGGTCCCTTCGCGGAGGGGGTGGACCTTTACCCAAGCGTGACCTTCCGATTCGCTAAGTTCGAGAGTGCCGGCACATCCGGGCATGTGGAGATGCCAGTGGTGGCTTCCAGGGCGACCCGCGAGTTCGCGGTGGCTCACGAGGATGAGCCCGTGGCTCTGGCACTTGGATAGCGCGTCCTCAGCTGGTATCGCGAGAGGCAATTCGAGCAAGCTGAGTCATCGTAACGCTGCTGGCGTTGCCCGCTGCCCGGCCTTGCGGTCCGGAGCCGCGAAGACGCCGACCTGCGCGGTGCTGGTGCGTGTTGGCGAGTGTCGTTCTGAACTTGCAGGCCATGAAGCGGGTGTCGTTTCGGGTCGTGGGAACGGACTGGATTGCGTGTCGTTTGTGAGCCCGTTGTGAGCCCGCGCGGGCGAGGGTGGAGGGACTCGACCTCGAAGGGCCAGATCCGAAGTCTGGTGGACCGATGGAATCGGCGTCTTTGAATTCGCTCCAATCACCAGACACGCCAGAGGCCGCGCATTACGCAGCATGACGAATTGCAGGGCATCTGTGCGCGACGGTGTTGGCTCTAGCGGCGTTCGATCATTGGTTGAGGTGCGGCGGATCGTCATTGTCGGCCCGGGTGGTGCGGGAAAGAGCACAGCCAACGCCTTTCCCACGTGGTGTTCCGAGTGCGGCGCGGAGGGTCCGGAACCCGCGTCGGGTTCGGATTACCGGTGGCGGACACCCGAAGGGCCGCGCCCAGTCCGAGCGTGGGCCGATCCGAATTCGACGTCGAACGTCTGCTCGCCCACGCATATGACAGGAGTGCCGGGTTTGGGCGTCGCTGGAATCCGCAGCTCGCCGCCGTATCGTGTGTGATGTCGGAAGCTTCGGAGTGGTCTGGCGACGGAGGAGGTGAGCTGATGCCCAAGACGGTGATGGGGTGTCTTGAGCTGTTTGTCGTCGTAATCGCGGGTGCGTACACGCTCGTCCACATCATCCTGGGCGAGGCTCACCCCGTCTCTGATGACGGCTGGGGCTGGGCCCTGCTGGCGCTGTTCGTGATCGCGCTCATTCTGGCCTTTGTCCGCTATGCGGGAGAGCGGGCCGGCTTGGCACCTCGCACGGACGAAGCGTTTCCCGAACCGTCGATCTCGCGCTTCTTCCTCGGATCCGGCTCGTCCGCGCCGATGTGGTTCGTCCTCCGCATGGACGTCGGCGCCACCTGGCTGTCGGCTGGGCTGGAGAAGATCAGGTCTCCTCTCTGGGGCACCAGCGGCACGGCCATGAAGGGTTTCGTGGGGGCGGCGCTGAAGCAGAGCTCAGGGGCCAACCCGGGCGTTCAAGGTTGGTACGCGTGGTTCCTTCAGCACGTCGTCCTGAACGCCCCTGGCTTGTTCTCCTTCGTTATCACTTGGGGTGAGTTCCTGGTCGGTTTGGGGGTCCTGTTCGGTGTGTTGACCGCCATCGCCGCCGCCTTCGGGGTGCTCATGAATCTCAACTACCTGCTCGCCGGCACAGTCAGCATCAACCCGATTGTGGGCGCGTTCGGACTCTTCCTCGTTCTCTCCTGGCGTGTCTGCGGCTGGATCGGTGGCGACCGCTGGCTGCTGCCGGCGCTCGGCATGCCGTGGAAGCAGGGAGCCATGTTCCAGTCGCAACCCCGACAGGCAGCCAGCCCCTGAATCGCTCACTAGCGTTAGGGGTAGGATCTCGCGGCGGGGAAGAGTGACTGCAGCCGGATCGTTGGCCCGGGCCCCAGGTCCATGCCGAGCGGGCTGTTCCGATACGGTGGCGGCGCCCGGCTCGGGAGGTACGAGGGACGGTGATTGCTGAACAGCCGTCAAGAGAGCACTGGTCCCTAGGCTAGGCGGACCGCGTGTCACCCTGGCCCTCCTGTCACCGGTCGAGGCCACGACCTTGCAGGGCGGGAAGCCGCCTCGAAGGGTTTACTTTACGATCCTGTGCCGTGACGGGTTCGGCTGGCGCCTTCGTTTTCATCCCACCGCCTCGGCTGCGCCTGAGTGAAGGGTGCCGACGAGGCGCTCGACGGAATCGACCATTGGTACGACTCGGCAGTCAAGCGGCGCCTTGGTGAGTCTTGTGGGATCCGATTGCGAACCTGGCCCTCGGAGCATGGATTCGAACCGCGAACGGGCGGGTAGGCGCGGTGCCTCATATAGTGGGGCTGAGCGTGACCAGACGATGAGCAGCGAACCGCGCCAAATGGAGGAGCTCTCCAGAGCCGAATCGCTCCGGCTCCTCGGCACCGTCTCTTTCGGGCGCGTCGGGTTCACCGTACGAGGCATGCAGGCCATCCGTCCCGTCAATCACCTGATGGAAGGCGAGAGGGTCATCATCCGGACCCGTGAGTGGTCGGATCTGGTGGCGGTTGCAAGCGGAGGCGGTGCCACCGTCGCCTACGAGGCGGACTACATCGACACCGAGCTCCACCTCGGCTGGAGCGTCATCGTGCGGGGTCAGCTCCAGGCCGTTTCCGACGCGGACGAGGCGGCCCGTTACAGGGACCGGCTGTCGAGCTGGGCCCCCGGCCGGAGGGACGACGTTCTCTTTATCGAGCCGGTGTTCGTGAGTGGAATCAGGCTCGTTGAGCCGACCGCAGGCCCGTCCGAGGAGTGACTTCCGGCCTAGCGCACGTTCCCGTCGATTTCTTGAGCCCTCGTTCGCGTGCACTCCCTCGCGGCGTTGCCGATCGAGAGCGAGGGAAGCGCGATGGATTCGCAATCGAAATGGCCCCACGGTAACCGACCGTGAGTTGCAATCGCTTTAGGTCGCAGATTCCGAGACGGCGTGACCCATAGGAAAGAAACGTCGACTTCACCGTCTCTTGAATCTCCCTCAGCCCCTCGATCGGTGTAAGGGTCGAAAGGCCTCCCACATCGGGGACCTGCGGGTGGGATACGACGTCGCCAGCGCTCGTCGCCGCAAGCGCATGTGGATGTCGAGAGTTCGGTGCGCATGAGCGCCTCCTTGCGCTGTCGTGGGAACATGGAACGTTCCGGCAGCGGGGTCCGCCCAACAAGTCGCAGGCGAGGGGTGATTCAGCCGCCTGGAAGGTTAGCGCACACTCAAACAGTGTCGTCCGGTGCAACCTAACCCAGAAATTTCACGGGGGGCGCTGAGGGAGGGGGCGTAGGGGAAGGAAAGGTACCTGGCCCGAACTGGGAGAATGCGGTTGCTGAAGGCCGATTCGTGCAGCCGAGGAGGCACCTTTCAGGTGAAGCGTAGCAGCACTCGTCGCCCCTCTTTCGCAGTCACCACCGACGGCCACGGCCTCGTCAATCACGCCGGTGCCGCCGCACTCCGCGAGCTTGCCGATCGGCTCGGCTACACCCAGGCCCTTTGCGACGGCCTCGATCCACGGCGTGCGCCTCGCGCCATCCACCATCCCGGCGCCGTGCTCACCGATCTCGTCGTCAGCATCGCCGACGGCGGCGACTGCCTGAGCGATCTCTCCGCTCTCCGCGATCAGCCCGATCTGTTCGGCCACGTCGCCTCCATCCCCACCGCCTGGCGCCTCATCGAACGCCTCCAAGAGTCCGACCTAGACCGCCTCCGCGAGGCGCGACGACACCTCCGCCAGCGAGCCTGGCAGAGCGCCGGCAGCCCCGAACTCCTGGTCCTCGACATCGACGCCACTCTGGTCACCGCGCATTCCGACAAGGAGCGCGCCTCGGGCAACTACAAGCACGGCTTCGGCTTCCACCCCTTGACCGGTTGGCTGGAAGCCACCGGCGAGGCGATGGCCGCCATCCTGCGTCCGGGCAGCGCCGGCTCCAACACCGTCAAGGACCACATCGAGGTCTTCGAGCTGGCCTGCCGGCAGCTCCCGGAGTGGGTGCGCGATGACCCCATGCTGGTGCGCTGCGACAGCGCGGGATGGAGTTCAACGCGTTCCGTGACCTGCCGCACCTGCTGTACCCGGTGGTGAGCGAGCTGGAGGACCGCGAGATCGCGTTCGGGCTCGTGGGCCAGGAGATGGATCGGCGGCAACGGATGTTCGAGGCGGCGGGCGTGGAGAGCCTGTCGGAGTGGAATGCGAACCACCCTGGTGGGGAGCTGCCCTGGGTGGTCGTCGTGGTGGATGAGTTCGGCGAGCTCAGGGCCGCTGATGCCCCCCGCCAGAGCGTAGAGCGTGGGAGGCGGGACGCCGTACACGCTCTGATATCGCGAGCGGGTCGCATCGGCCGGGCGGTGGGCGTGCACCTGATCGTGTGCACTCAGCGGCCGGATGCGGACACGGTGACGCCTCAGCTGCGGGCGCAGCTCCCGGCGACGCTGGCTCTGCACTGCGTGACGGACACGAACTCGCGGGTGCTGCTGGACAGTGCTGCGGCCGCCGATCTGCCACCGCGACCTGGGCGGGCGATCTGGCAGTGGGACCGGCAGGTCGAGGTGCAGCTGCCACTGCTGGAGAAGGCGGTGGCGCGGGCTCTGCTGGCGGCCTCGAATGGTCGGGACGCCAGCGTGGAGGAGCAGGCCGATGCTGCGTAACAGCCATCGCCGGCGTGCAGGCAGATTGCCAGGCGAGGGCGGTCAAGGGCGCGAAGCGCCGAAGGGGACCCTTGACCGCCCGGTGCAGCTCGCTCCCAGCCTGATCCCCTGGGCCGCCGGGCCGGATGGACCCGACGGTCCACAGGTGAATCTTGGCCTGGGGGTTGGGCACGGGGCGTGTATCACCGTGCCCTCTGTGTCCAGGAGCGTCCGCGTTTCGGGGGGTGAGTGGTCATGACGGATGAGGCTCAGACGCTGCGGGTGCTCTCGATGGGGCTGGACACGCTGGTGTTCTCGGCGCTCGGGGAGCTGCGGGCGGATGTGGTGGGCGAGCTGGAGCGCTGGCGTGATCAGGCGAAGGTCGAGGACGGCCGCCTGGCGCGGGTAACCCTGCCACGGAGTGGGACACCCTTTCTCGCGAAGGATCACGGAGCGCGTGGGTACAGCTACGTGCTCACGTCGGACGACATGGACGTGACGGCGTGCAGCGGGAAGGACTTCCCGCCGTTGCGGGTCGAGCTGCGCTCGTCCTTCCTGCACTCGATGACTCCGGGGCCGGCGGTCGCGCGGGTGGTGGAGATTCTGACGAAGGACTTCTTCGTGAGGGAGCCGGAGCTGCTGGCGTCCCGCGTGGACCTGTACGCGGACCTCCAGGGCTGGGACCTGGGACCGGGCGACATGCGGCGGTTCATCACGCCAGCTACCTTTCGCAAGGGGCACTACGAGTCGGACGTGCACCAGGGTCGGCGCCTGAGCGGTTTCCAGTTCGGCAAGTCCGAGGTGGTGGCGCGTGTCTACGACAAGACGCTGGAGCTCACCAAGAGCGGAAAGCGATGGGTCTGGGACATCTGGGGGGACGCGGCCGACCCGGACCGGCCGGTCTGGCGGTTGGAGTTCGAATTCAAGCGTGAGGCGATCAAGCGCTTCCAGTTCGCGAACGCGAACGAGGTGCTGGGGCTTACAGGACCTCTGGCACTATGCGACTTCGACCTGGCTGAGCTACCGGACGCCTACGGCGGACGCGCGAGAGCGCCGCTGGCCCGTGGATCCGATCTGGGAGCAAGTGCGGTTGATCGAGATTGTGCCGACCATGACCGGCCTGGTGCGACAACGGGAGAAGGAGCTTAGCGAGGAACGGACGCTGCGGCTCATGCAAGGTTGCCTCACGTCGCTGGGGGCGCTGCATTGGCTGGTGGGCCTTTGGTGACGCGTGGGACCGGGCGCGGCCCTTGGTGGCCGCTCAGTTCGAGGAGCGCGGGCGCTCGTTCTCTGCGATGGCGCGCGGGAAGGCGGCGCGGCGCATCGGCGTGACGGTGCTCGACGCCGCCGTCGAGGATGTGGCGTGATCGAGGGGGGTGATGGACGTGGACGTGATCCAGTTACGCACGGAGCTTCTCTCGGATGGGACAGGCGGCCAAGTCCGGGAATCTCAGTTGGGCGTCGCGCAACCGCCCACGTTGACCGAGGGTCCAGTGGAGGACGCAGCGAGCATGCTGGTCGCGCAGGCCGTGGCTCAGGGGAAGGGTGAGACGGTGACGGACCCGGATATTCTGAGGCGGCTGTCGGAGATCGTTCAGGAGGTCAACCGGCGACAGGCGGCGTGAGCGCAAGCCAACGGGTGCAACTCCGACGCCATGACGTTAACTTCCTACCACTATGCCCGTGATAGACGGCGTCGAAGCGGACCAGGGTCATGAAGAGGCGGATGTCAGCCTCGGTGATGGTGTCGCCGACCAGGTAGCGCCGCCGCTGGAGCCGTGATGAGAGCCCATCGAGACGGCGGAAGAGGCGCTCGTACGCGTCTTGGTAGGCGTCCTGCGTGTGGGCGAAGCCGGCCCGGTAGACGCCGTTGTTGACGTCCTCGAAGACGCCCTCGCTCACCTCGTCGATCTCGTCCCGTAGCGGCGCCGGATAGAGGTCGGGCGCGCCCGGGCGGACGTGGGCGCTCCACTGGGTCTCCAGGTCGATCGTGATCTGGGGGTAGTCGTTGGTGACCAGTTTTCCGGACGGGACGTCGACGATGCCGGGGACGCTGATGCCACCGGTGTACCCGGGCTCCCGGGCGGCGTAGGCCTCGCCCAGGAAGTGGATCCCGAGCACGGGGTCGACATCGCCCGGATCCAGGGTGAAGCGCCACGACCGCTCGTCCTGGATGGGATCGGTGACGGCGAGCGAGATCGCCCGCTCCAGCCCCAGCAGCCGCCGCACCGTGACCGCGCGGCTTGCCCAGGGACAGGCCCGGGAGACGACCAGCCGGTACCGGCCGGGCTCCACTGGCCAGCCGTCGCGGCCGTCGGCGGTGATGCGATCCGTGAAGCGGTTGGGGGAACGCTTGAACTCGGCTCGGGGGGCGGTCTCGGTCATCCCGGCCCAGCCTAAGAGCCCTGCCCGTCCACCCCCCCGAAAACGGCCATCTGTCGAGAGATGTCACGCCCAGAGCCCCGGATTCGGGCCATCTCTCGACAGATGGTCTACCGTGCGCGCGTGGAGAACGACGACTTCGAGGGGCAGGTCGCGATCGTGACCGGGGGGGCGACCGGGATCGGGAACGCCGCCGCGGCGAGGTTGGCCGAGGGCGGCGCGCGTGTGTTCCTGGGCGACGCCTCCCCCCGCTTGGACGAAGCCGTGGCCGCGCTGCGCGCCCGGGGTCTCGAGGTACAGGGCCGTCATGCCGACGTCTCCGTGGAGGCCGACATGGCGGCGCTGTGTGCGTGGGCCGGCGAAGCGGGAGGGGTGGATGCCCTCTGCTGCGCCGCCGGGATCCAGACCTACGGCACCGCGCCCGACACCCCGGAGGAGACCTGGGACCGCACCCTGGACGTCAACGCCAAGGGCATGTTCCTGGCCGCCAAGCACGCGATCCCGCAGATGCGAAAGCGTGGCGGCGGCGCCATCGTCCTGGTCTCGTCGGTGCAGGGCATCGCCACCCAGACCTCGGTCGTCGCCTACGCCGCCAGCAAGGGTGCGATCCTGGCCATGACACGCGCGATCGCCCTCGACCACGCCCACGAGGGCATCCGCTGCAACGCCGTCTGCCCGGGCTCGGTGGACACGCCCATGCTGCGCTGGGCGGCAGATCGGTTTAGGGGCGCCCGCAGCCAGGAAGAGGTGGTGGCGGAGTGGGGTCGCTCGCACCCGCTGGGCCGCGTCGCCCGCCCCGAGGAGGTGGCCGAGGTGGTCGCGTTCCTGGCCTCGCGGCGTTCCAGCTTCGTCACCGGCACCGAATACGTGGTCGACGGTGGGCTCCTGGCCGGACTCCCGGTCGCGCTCCCGCAGTAGCGACGCATGGACGCCGGCATCGAACCGGATCTCCTCACCACCGACAACGTCGGCTCCTACCTTCAGAGCCGGGGCCTGGCCCGTGGCGGCGTCCGGTGGTGCCGGTCGCTGGGTGGGGGCGTGTCCAACCTGGTCCTGGCGGCCGGGGTGGGGGACCGAGCGCTGGTCGTCAAGCAGTCGCTGGCCCGGCTGCGCGTCCAGGATGAGTGGACCGCCAAGCGCGAGCGGGTGCTGACGGAGGCGCGGGCGCTTCAACTGCAGGCCAGGCTGACCCCCGGACGCGTCCCCGAGGTGCTCGACCTCGACCCCGACCGGTTCGTCCTCACGATCGCGCACGCTCACGACGGGTGGTCGGACTGGAAGGGACGCCTGCTGCGCGGGGAGGCCGACCCCGAGGTGGCGGCCGAGCTGGGTCGCGTCCTCGGCGTGTGGCACCACGCGACGCGCGACCGCCGGCAGGTGGCGCGTGACTTCGCCGATTGGGAGGCTTTCGAGCAGCTGCGGGTGGACCCCTACTACCGCACGCTCGCCCAGCGTTGTCCGGAGCTGGCGACGCCGGTCCGGGCGCGGATCGAGCGCATGCGGGCGTCCCGCCGCTGCCTCGTGCACGGTGACTTCTCGCCCAAGAACGTGCTGCTCGGCAGCGGGCAGGGAGGCGCGCTCTGGGTGGTCGACGCCGAGGTGGCGCACTTCGGCGACCCCGCCTTTGACACCGGCTTCATGCTCAACCACCTGATGCTGAAGGCCATCAACCGTCCGTCCGCCCGGGCCTCCTACCGAACCTGTGCGCTGTCGTTCTGGCACGCGTACGGGCAGCATGGAGACGGGGCGGGGAGCGCGGACACCCTGGGTCACCTGGCTTGCCTGATGCTGAGCCGCGTCCACGGAAAGTCTCCGGTCGAATACCTGGACTCGCGCGGGCGTGCGCTGGCCGACCGTCTCGGCCGCCGCCTGCTGTCAGCGCCTCCGGACACGCTCGAGCCGGCGTGGGATGCGTTGGAGGAGGTGGTCGGATGAGCGGCACCTCGATCGCCGGGGTGTTCGCCTGGGAGGCGCTCGACTCCCGGGGCAACCCCACGGTCGCGTGCGAGGTCCGGCTGGAGGGCGGAGCGCGGGGCGCGGCGACGGCCCCCTCCGGCGCCTCCACCGGCAGCCACGAGGCGCACGAGCTCCGCGACGGCGGCTCCCGCTATGGCGGGCAGGGAGTGCGCCGGGCGGTGGGAAACGCCGCGGGAGAGCTGGCAGACGCCGTTCGCGGTCTCGACGCACAGGACCAGGACACGGTCGACCGGGCACTCCGGAGCGCGGACGGAACTGCAAACCTCGGCCGGCTGGGTGCCAACGCCACGCTCGCGATCTCGATCGCGGCGGCGCTGGCCGCGGCTGCTGCGCACCAACTCCCTCTCTACCGCTACCTGCAGGGCGATGACTCGGAGCCCCTTTTGCCGCTGCCGATGGTGAACGTGATCTCGGGCGGTGCCCACGCCGGGGGGGCGGTCGACCTCCAGGACTTCCTGGTTGTGCCTCGCGGAGCGGAGTCGTTCGCGCAGGCCATGGAGTGGGCCTGGCGCGTCCGCCGGGAGACGGCCTCCTTGATCGCCGAACGCGGCCTCCCGGCGACGCTGGTCGCGGACGAGGGCGGACTCGGTCCCCCGCTCGCGTCCAACCGTGAGGCGCTCGACCTGCTCGCGCTGGGCATCGAGCGGGCCGGGCTGCGACCCCTCGAGGAGGCGGCGATCGCGGTGGACGTGGCCGCCACCCAGCTCGCCCGCGAGGGTGGTTACCGCCTGGCCCGGGAGGACCGCACGCTGGGCGCGGACGAGCTGGTGGCGGAGCTCGGCGGATGGTGCCGCACCCACCCCATCGTGTCGATCGAAGACCCGCTTGCCGAGGACGACTGGGATGGGTGGCGTCAGGCAACCGCGGAACTGGGCGGGATCCAGCTCCTGGGCGACGACCTGTTCGTCACCGATCTCGACCGGCTCGAGCGGGGGATCCGCGAGGGGGTTGCCAACGCGGTGCTGGTGAAGCCGAATCAGGCCGGCACCCTGTCCGCGGCGTCGCGCGTGGTCCGGCGGGCCGGCGCCGCTGGGTTCGCCACCGTCGTCTCCGCCCGCTCGGGCGACACCGAAGACTCCTGGCTCGCCGACCTCGCCGTGGGCCGGCGCGCCGGACAGATCAAGGTCGGCTCGACCACCCGCTCGGAGCGCACGGCGAAGTGGAACCGGCTGCTGCGGATCGAGGCCGAGCTGGGCGGGCGCTCGCGGTTCGCGGGGGCGGCGGCGCTGGCCGGGCATCACGTCGCCGGCTGAGACCCCCGGAGGTGCACCAGCGGGTCCTAACCCCACGCGTTTGGCCCCCGGAGGTGCACCAGCGGGTCAGTGCCGGGCTCGGGCGTGACCCTCACAGGAGCCGGATCGACGCCACCTCGAACGGCTTCAGCTCGACCGTGAGGCGGCCGTCCGTCAACACCAACTCCTCTTCGTCGCTCTGGATGGGCGATGTCTTCCGGACCAGCCGCGGGGAGCTCGACAGGAATCGGAGCGTGACCGTGGCCGGCGCGCCGCCTCGGTTGCGTAGCCGGGCCACGACGCCGTCGCCGAAGGCCGCCGGCTCGAACTGAACGGTCGCGGCACCCGCAAGGTGTGGCTCGACGGCGCTCCAGGTGCGCGCCATGCCGTCGCGCCGCCGGAAGTCCCGCACCACGAGCGGCGGCGTGCTCTGCTCCGCTCCGAACCGGGCGGCCATCCCTGCGTCGATGGGGCCCTCGTGGGTCGTCAGACGGTAGCGGAGCGGGATCTCGCCACCCTGGCTCGCCTTGAAGTTCACCATCCAGTGGTTTTGCAGCGCCCAGGAGAAGATGGCCGGAGCCTCCGGATGGAGCCGCCGCAGGTCGCGCGCGGTGGTGAAACCGCCCAGCTGGACGAGCGGCGCGTCGAGCGGTGCGATCGTCACCCCGCGCCGGTCGTCGCTTACGTCAACCCACTCCTGAAGCGGAAACCAGTCCCGGACCGAACCCTCCAGCTGATCTTGGTCGGGCCGGCAGGCAACCCCGTTCAGGTCGGCGGTGAAGGCAGGTGAGGCGAGGGCGAAGGGGAAGGCGATGAAGACCGCCTCCGGGTCCGTCACCTCGGTCTTGTCGAGGATCCAGTCGACATGAAGCTCGCGCCGGTGGCTGGGGAGCGCGAACCTGCAGCGGGCTCCCACGATTCCATCGGCGGCGATATCCACCGTGATGCCCGCCTGCCCATGCTCTACCGTCGCCGGGCCGGCCGACACGCGACAGGGGCCCCGGCGCCGGAAGGGGGCGTCAGTCACCCAACGGCCGAAGTCGGGATCGGAGAAGTCGCCCGCGAAGATGGCATCCCGGCCCCGGCCTCCCTCAAGGGTCTCGTAGACGTACTCCCCGACGCCGAATCCCTCGTGGGTGGCCGCGAAATCCCACTGCAGCCGCTTGTCGTACCACTCAGACAGTCCACCCGTCGCGAGATCCACACGGAGCCGGTAGTACTCGTTCTCGATCGTCTCGTCCCCGGCCCGCAGGTCGTCCTGCGTCGGGGCAGCCTGGAGGGAGAGGAAGGCCGCGCCCAGGGCCGGGACCCGGCCGGCGACATGGTGAACTCCGGAGTCAGGTTTCTCTCCACCCCACGGGACACCGCGGGGAACGAACATCTCGAGCATCCCCACCGGCGCCGCCCCGCCGCGCCGCTCCGGCTCTTGGACGACGACCTCCCGCTCCCAGGGGAGCGTGTTGATCACGAGCAGCTCGTCGATCCCGTTTGGCGGATATGCCTCCTCGGGCGTCAGGTCCCCAAGGTTGAACCTGCCCTCAGGAGCAGGGTCGGCCACGCCTCTGGCCAGCTCCCGTGCGCCGCGCGCCAGCATGTCGTTCGCCTCCGCCCAGGCGCGGTAGGCGAACCCGGCCTTCCGATTCCACTGCGCCCGGGTCCAGGCTGACGCCGGCGCATCGATGCTGGCGAACGCGCCCCACGTGTGCTCGTCATAGAGGGTCGCCTCCTCGTAGGCGGCGTCCAGGCGGGCGGCTGGGAACGCCTTCCGGCCTTCCAGCCTCAGCCAAGCCTCCATGGTGCCCGCGGCCCTCAGGAGCCCGTGGGTGTGGCGGTTGAGTCCAGTCTCGAACGCCGATGAGGCGACCCCGTCGGCCCACCAGTCCGTCCAGTCCCCGCGGTGATGAGCCAGGGTGGCGCCGTGACGCTCCGCCAGCATGGCTCCGAAGGCGGTGGGGGTGGTCAGCACCAAGCGCGGTGTCTTCCCCTGCTGGTTCCAGTCGCGGACAAAATCGGCCATCTGACGCTGCGGAGGGCCGTTGTCGACCCGCACCGGATGGGTGGCCTGGCAGTAGAGGAAGTCGAAGGGATACTCGGGGTCCTCCTCCAGGCGTCGCAGCCATGGCGGCAGGAAGCGGTCGACGAACCCCGGGTCGGCGAGCCTTGCGGTGCTGCGCCCAAACAGGTAGTGGTAGCCGTTCCAAACCAGCACCCGTCCTCCCCCCGGCCCCTCCCACCAGAAGGCGGAGGGACGTGGCTTGGGGACCCCACCCCGAATCGGGTTGACCGCCATCGTCAGAAAACCGATGCCCGACTGCGGCAGGAGGTCGGCGAAAAGCCAGCTCACCCCGTCCACGTCGCACTGCATCGCCGTCTCGATGCGCAGGCCGTAGTCGTCGCGAAGGCGGCGGACCCCGAACAGGCTGCGGTGAAGCTGCTCGACGTCGAGTCCCGGCGTGAGGTTGTACCGCATGCCGGCGACATCGATCGAGCCGGCACGGTGCCAGCGCAGGAACTGCTCACGCCGGTCGGCGGTCGCCTGGCGCAGGTAGCGCTCGGTGATGCCCGTCACCTCGCACACCCAGTGATAGCGCGCCTCCTCGGGATAGCCGGCAGTCTCCTCGCAAAGGTCCAGGGCCCCGTCGATGAACTCGCAGTGCTGGCGGAACGCGAGGTCCTGATAGTCGGTGAAGCCGATGTCGGTGTGGCTGTGGTTGGCGATGTAGAGGGTCTCGATTCGCGCCATTCGTCACCACTCCTGGGCCTGGCCGCCGCACCAGCGTGCCTGCGTTCGCAGCTCGGTTGGGATCACGAGGCCACATCCCGATCGGGGGCCGGGTGCGGTGGCTCCAGGCTCGGGCTGGCGGCCTGTGCCGGGTCAGCCCAGGCCTGGTTGGGGACCAGCGCGAACCAGCCGGGCCGTCCCGGATCGCGGTCGTAGGGATAGCCGCCCAACTTGCGATAGAGCTCGGCATAGCGCGCCAGCCGATCGCGATCCAGACGCACGCCGAGCCCGGGACCGGTGGGGACGGCGATGGCACCGTCCTGATACGGAAGCTTTCCTCCCTCGATGACGTCGTCTCGCAGGTGGTGGTAGTGCGCGTCGGCGGCGAAGGTCAGGTTGGGCAGCACGGCGCCCAAATGCAGCATGGTGGCGAGCTGGATCCCGAGCTCCCCCGAGGAGTGGACAGCGATGCCGAGCTGGAAGGTCTCACAGACACCGGCGGCGCGGATGCAGGGCCGGATCCCGCCCCAGAAGGTGGTGTCCAACAAGACCACGTCCACGGCCGGTTGCAGGATCGTCGTCGCCAGCTGCTCGAAGTTGACCACCACGGTGTTGGTCGCGAGCGGGATCCGCACCGCCTCGCGAACGCGCCGCATGCCGGCCAGTCCCCAAGTCGGGTCCTCGTAGTAGTCGTTGCGTAAGTCCTCGATCGCCCGGCCGAAGCGGATCGCCTCCTCCGGGCTGAACACACCGTTGGGGTCATAGCGAACGGAGTCCTGCGGGACCTCCGTGGCGAGGGCCCGGTAGCACTCGAGCTCGTAGTCGGGCGGAAACACCCCTCCTTTCAGCTTGTGGGCGCGAAAGCCATGACGGCGCCGGAGGTCGAGCGCATGAGCCACCAGCTGCTCCGCGGTGCGGACTTCGCCCGAGCCGGTCTTGGGATCGGGGTAGCGGAAAAACAGGTAGCTCGCGAACGGCACCCGGTCCCGGAGCGCCCCGCCCAGCAGCCGGTGGACCGGCTGCCCCAGCTCCTGACCGATCAGGTCGAGACACGCGAATTCGATCGCCGCGTGCAGCTGGAGGCGGTTGTTGTAGAGGCTCGCAGTGGGATTGCAGAGCTTGAACCAGAGCGCGCCCAAGTCGTAGGGGTCGTGGCCGACCAGGTACGGCTTCAGCGCCGTCACCGCGGCCTCCGCCGTCTCACCGCCCCCGCCGAGCTCACCGAGCCCCACCAGGCCGTTGTCGGCCTCGACCTCCACGATCGTGCGCACGAACCGGCCCCAATGGGCGCCGTTGCTGTGGCGGAGGGGAGCGTCGAGGGGAAGCGTCACCGAGGTGGCCCGGAGTCTGGCGATCCTCATCCCTCGATCTCCAGTTCCAACGCTTGGTAGGACCCGGGCTGGAGCCGCAAGGTGAGCTCTCCGTCCTTCACCCGAAGATCGGTCCGCGCCCGCCCGGTGACGTCTCCCACCCGTGCCGCGCGGACGTGCAGGGAGCCGCTGCGGACCAGGACTTCCGCCGGGTCCGGCCCGGGCGCGCGCAGGTGCAGGGCAACACCGTGCGGGGCCGGCGTGGCGGTGACCAGGTCTACGTCGCCCTCCAATTCCAGCAGTCGACCCTGGTCTATGCCGGAGGTCCCCAACATGCCGACCAAGGGCCGGACCGCGCACTCCGCGGCCTCAGCGCCCAGTTCCCACGGCGAGCCTCCGAGCCCCGAGGCGACCCGGTACCGGAACCGCGCCTCGCCGCCCTGATGCCCCGGGAAGTTGGTGTCCCAGAGATTGTTCGCCGCCCACGAAAAGACGGTGGCGGTGTCGGCAGGCTGGGCTTCGAAGGTGGGAGGGAACGGCGCGTAGGGGAGGTGCAGCATCCCGGTCTCGATCAGCGGGGCATCGAGCGTGGCCCAGCCCACGCCGGCGTCGTCCCCCTGAAGCGCCACCCAATGCCGGATCGCGCGCATGTGAGACGCGGACCCTGGGACGCGAGGCGCACCGGCACGGTCGACCCCTCCTGTCACCTCCCAAGCCAGGCGGGGGCTCAAGACCGCGAACGGAAAGGCGAAGTAGATGCTTTCTTTCTCCTCTACCGGCAGCTTCCAGACGCGGTTCTCGATGCGAAGCGCGGCTCCGCCCTCCACCACCTCGTAGGTGGTCTCCAGGCGCTCGGCTCCGGGCGCGCGCAGGCGCACCACCAGCCGGTCGGCGAGGGAGCTTCGCTCCTGCCGGACCACGGCGCCGTCGCCCGCCACCGTGCGGCTTGCCAGCAGCCATTCCCCGCCTTCCTCGCCGACCCGCCCGGACAGGTGGTTCACGCGCGGCGCCGTCGCGTAGCGGTCGTAGACGTACTGGTTGAACCCGAAGGGGCTGCCGGACTCCACCAGCTCGCGCTCAGCGTCGCGATCGAGCAGGCTGGTCAGCGTGCCCGACGCGGCGTCGACCCGCAGCCGGTAGCGGCCTCGCTCAACGGGCCCGGACACGGACTCCACGGTCCCACCGCCGGCCCGCGGGCGCAGCGTCCAGGTCTTGAAGCCGAGAGGAGGTACGCCGCGCGCGAGGAGCCGCAGCCACCATCCGCGCGCCCGGAACCTCTGGTTCGGCTGGGAACGCACCTCACAGGGCGCCGGCTCTCCGGTGGTCAGGTCGACGGCCTCGACGCCCCCCTCCATACCCATCTCTTGAGGCACAAAGACGGACACCACGCCGCCGGCCTCGCGAGCGGAAAGGTTGAGGACGGTGAGAACCGGTTCGCGGGCCCGTCCGCCATCGTCGTGCAGCGCCGCGCCCAGGCGCCGGACCCCGTGGTCGCGGAGCATCAGCGCCCGATCGTGCGCTTCGAGCGCGAAGGACCCCTTCGTCTGCCACTGCAGGCGGCCGGAAGTGCGACCCTCCAGATCGTCCCGCCAGGGATCGGCGGCGCCCCACGTGTGCTCGTCGAACAGCGTCAGCCGCTCGTAGCAGCGGTCGACATCGTCTGTCCACTCATCGTGGTCGGGATCGCCGAGCAGGTCGGCGAGCGTGTGGAGTGCCTGGCCCACGGCGACCGACCGCTGGCCCTCCCGACCCATCGCTACCTCCCGCGCGGCCGACCCGATTCCGTCCGCCCACCAGTCCGTCCAATCGCCCTCGAACACTTGAAGTCGATCGCCCGCCTCCTCGCGCAGGGCGTCGAAGAACTCGTGGTTGGTCGCCATCCGCAGCTGCGGGTATACCCACTCGTCGTTCCATCGCCTGGCGATCTCAGCCGGCACCAGGCTGGGTGGAGCGTTGTCCGCGAACTCACCCTGAACGCGCAGGTACAGGATGTCGAAGGGATACGGCGCTGCGACGTTCGGGACGTCGGCGGGCAGCCCGAGCCAGTGGCCGGCGGCGCCCTGGTAGGGATGCGCGGTCGCCTGCAGCGCGCCCAGATAACGCGGGAGGGTGGTGAGCACCTCGTCGTAGCTGGTGGCGAGGCCCACCATGTTGCCCTCCATGTAGGCCGACCCCTGCATGCTGTCGGTGCGCCAGACCCAGACGTCGCGCCCGCCGCCGCCACGCCAGCGAAACGCCCGGGGCAGGCGCTGGCCGCAATGGCGATAGGGCACCGACCGCCCGGCGTAGTTGTTGGCCACCGCGAGGTTCGAGATACCGGCGCCGCTCAAGAGCTCGGGAAGGGCGAATGTGGCGCCGGGCACGTCGGTCTGCATCGCGGTCACGACGGGGATCTCGAAGCGGTCGCGAAGCTCCGTGGCGAAGGCAAGCTGACGCGCCAGCTCGTCGATGCTGAAGGCCTCAGTGTGCATGTTGCAGGAGAGGGCGCAGACCTCGATCACCCCGCTGCGGGCGAGGGCGAGGAAGGCTTCGCGCTGCCGGCGCGGGCGGGTGTGCAGCCAGCGCTGGAGCGGCAGCGTCGTCTCCACGTTCCAGCGCCACCGCGCGGGCTCGGGCCAGTCGGCGGCACGCGATGCCAGCTCGAGAGCGGCGTCCAGGTACGCGCACTGGTTCTCGAGGACCACCAGCTGCGGGTCGGTGTAGCCGATGTCCAGGTGGGATTGGTGGATCAGGAAGAGCCGCCATCGGCGCTGCGGGTGGAGCAACACCGGCGCCTGCGCCTCGCCGCAGACGAGGCGCGCCGGCGTGGGATGATCCACCGCCGGGCCCAGGAGCAGTCGCGCATCTTCTCCAGGCCTCAGCTGGCAGGACGACCATTCGCGACCCTGGCAATCGAGGGCCACGTTGAGCCCGGGCCCCCGCAGGATTGAGACCTCGACCGCCTGCAGCAGCTGCGCTCCCTCCCGCTTGAGGAGCGGCAGCTCACGCACCAAGACCTCGCTGCCGCCCAGAGCGGCCTGCTGCGCCGGGACATTGGCGGCCAGGGCCGCCCGGGCGAGGGCGGTCCGATCCTGAGGGAACGTGAGCGGCCGCGTCATGCCCGCCTCCCCGCGCCGGCGGTGAGAGAGAGCCCCTGGACGAAGTAGCGGCCAAGGAGCAGAAAGACGAGCAGGGTGGGGATCGATGCCACAATGGCGGCCGCCATCGAGATCGGGGGACCGGTGGTCGCGAACGTCCCCTGGAGCGCCGCCAGGCTCGGCATGATGGGGCGGATCCCGTCGGACGTCGAGAGCACCAGGCCGAACGTGAGGTCGTTCCAGACCCACGTGAACTGAAAGAGGAAGAGGACCGCGATCGGACCTCGCGCCAGCGGCAGGAAGAGCCGCCACAGAATGCCCAAGTCGCTGCACCCATCCAGGCGGCCGGCCTCCTGGATCTCGCGGGGAACGGTGAGAAAGAAACTCTGCATCACGAAGAGGCAGAACGGGATGCAGATTGCGACATAGAAGCAGATCATCCCGAACCGGGTGTCGTAGAGACCCGTGCTCTGATAGAGCTTGAAGAGCGGGATCAGATACATCTGAAACGGGAACAGGGTGCCGGAGAAGACGAGCACGAACCAGAGGAACTTGCCCCGCACGTTGAGCCGCGTCAGGGCATAGGCACCCATCGACGCGAACAGGATCGCGATGCTGGCGCCGAGGACGCCGTAGAGCAGGCTGGCGAGGAAGCCAGGCCCGATCCCGGCAGTCTGCCAGGCGGTGGCGACGTTCGCGAACAGTTGCAGCGGGTGCTCCGGGAGCGTCCACGCGCTGAGCTCGCTGGAGTACTCGCGGACCGACTTCATGGCGGTGATGACGAGCATCCAGAGCGGCACCAGCCAGGCCGCGCAGATGAGCACCATCACCGTGGTCAGGCCGAGCCGCGACATCGACGGTGCGCGTCCCAAGAAAGCGGTCGTCGCCACGTCAGCTCACCTCCGAGCGCGCCAGCATGGCGCGGATGTACGGGACCGAGACCACGTAGACGATCAGCGTCAGGATCACGGCCACGCTCGCTCCGTACCCCAGCCGGAAGTCGACGAAGGAATTCACGTACATGGTGACGGCGAGGGTCTCGGACGACCGGTAAGGCCCGCCCTGCGTCATGACCCAGACGATGTCGAAGACCTTGAAGCTGTTGATGAGCGAGATGCCCACGACGACCACCGTCATCGGGCGCAGCAGAGGCAAGGTCACGTGACGGAACAGCCGGAAGGCCCGGGCGCCGTCCACCATCGCGGCCTCGATCGGATCCCGGGGGATGTTCTGGAGTCCGACCAGGAAGAGGATCATCGCCGGGCCCAGCCCCTGCCAGGTGGCGGCGACGATCATCGCGAAGGTGGTGAGTGGTGGAGTTGTGAGCCACTCCTTGGCCAGGACACCGAGATGGACGGCCCGCAGGAAGGAGTTGAGGAGGCCCTGTTGGGGCGTGAAGACGAAGTACCAGATGACCGCGGTCGCGGAACCAGAGATGGTCGCCGGGACGTAGAGGATGCGCTTGAACAGCTCCGGCAGGATGGTCGCGTTCAATCCGACCGCGAGCAGCAGCCCCAGGCCCACCTGCAGGACGAGGGTGCCGAGCACCCAGTACAGGGTGTTCAGCGCTGAGCCCAGAAAGGCGGGGTCGGTGGGCAGGTTGCGGTAGTTCAGCAGCCCCACGAAACCGGCTGGATTGAGCCCGTTCCAGTTGGTGAAGCTGATCCAGATGGTGTCCAGAGCTGGATAGAGCAGGAAGGCTCCCACCATCACCACCATCGGGATCAGATACAGGTACGGAGTTGCCGCGCTCAGGCGTAGGCGCCGGGCGGAGCGCTCGCGCACTCCGCCGGCGGCCGTGATCTCCTTCATCGAGCGGGCTACTGCTGTGCCCAGATAGAGGCGGCTTGACTCTGGATCCCGGACAGGATGTCGCTGGCTCCCTGCGGATGAAGCATGAACTTGTCGAACTGGTTGCAGGCGGCGTTGGCGATCTGGTTCGGCGTTCCTTCCCAGTACCGATTCAGCTGCTGGTAGTGGCCCTCTTTGACCGTCTTAGCCAGCCCCGCGTCGACGGACGAGCTCGAGGGAACGTCCTTGCGGGCCGACGTGAACCCGGTCACCTTGTTCCAGTGCTGCTGCCCTTGCTTGGACATGAACCACTTCAGCGACTTCGTCGCGTCACTCTTGTGAGAGCCGTGGGCCCCGACGACCATGGGACCCGACTCGAAGATCACATGGTTGCCGATGCCCGACTTCTGGTTGGGCCAGACGAACCCTCCGTAGTCGGTACCCGGCTTCATGCCGTCGGCGACCATGGTGGCCTCGTACCAGGTACCGATCTGCACCATGCCGATCTTTCCCTGCCTCAGCTGCGGGATGACGTTGTCGCTGCCGGTACCGAGGTTCGTCGCCGCCGGATCCGAGAAGTACCCGCTGTTGATCCAGTCGCCCCACATGTTCATGACGTTGAGGACACCCGTGTCCGTGTACTTAGCCTTGCCTGAGCAAACCGCCAGATAGAGCTCGGGATTCGTCCGGATCATGAGCTCTTGCCAGTAGATGAAGCCCGGCCAGACGCCCTGGATGGTGGCTGCGAACGGCGTGACCCCGTTCTTCTTCAAGGTGTCGCAGATGCTGACGAGGTCGTTCCAGGTGGTAGGTGGGTTGAGGCTGTACTTCTTGAAGGTCGGGATGCTGTAGAGGGTCGCCCAGTACCCGAAGTACAGGGGGGCGCCGTAGGTCTTCCCATTGAAGGTGAACGCCTTCCGAAGGTTCGAATCATAGGCGCTCTTGTTCTCGTCCCAGAGCGAGCTCACATCAGCTGCGTAACCCGCCTGCACGATGTCTTTCATCAGATAGCCCGACCACCACGTGTACAGATCGGGCACCTTTGAGCTTGCGCCCGAAGTGCGGATCGCCGCTTGATAGGTGTCAGTGGTCGCATACTCGTTCATCTTCCAGTTGATGCCGATGGCCTTCTGCTGAGCGTTGGCCTCGGCCTGGAAGAACGGCTTCCAGCTCGCTTTGTCGTTGCTCAACTGGAGAGTGGTCGAGGCGGTGCTCGATCCCCCGGCAGCCATGAGCGTCAGAGCCGACGCTCCCAGACCCACGCTTCCGCCTACCTTCAGGAACTGCCGCCGATCCATCGTCGTCATCTCTTCACCTCTCTCCTGACTGTGGCCGCGCCTCTTGCTCGACCTCGCTCTCGCGCTGGAGGAACACCTCGAGCACGTCTCGCAAATGACGGTCCATGCGCCGTCGAGCTAGATTGGGATCGCGGCGGCGGATCGCCTCCATGATTCCGACGTGCTCCTGGTGGTCGCGCGCCCGGTTGTTGTAGAGCCGGAGGACGACCAGCTGCTCGTCCTCGTAGATCGAGCACAGGGAGTCGATGACCGGGCCCAAGACCAGGTTCTGCGACGCGCGTGCCACGCTGCGGTGGAAGTCCATGTTCAGACGCCCCAGCACGCGGTCCGCCGCCTCCAGGTTGGCCTTCGCGCGCTCCAGGGTCCGCTCCAACTCCCGGATGCCGGCGTCCGTCGCGTGCTCGGCGGCCAGCCCGGCCAGCGTCGGCTCGATCAGCTTGCGCGCGTGGAGCAGATCCAGGATCACCTGACGATCGAGGCGCCCTGGATGCGGGTTGGGCAGGACCAGCGGCGTCGTCGGCCGCCGTACATAGACCCCCGATCCGTGACGGATCTCGACCATGCCCACCGCCTCCAGCCGGCGCAGAACCTCCCTCATGGTGGGGGCGGCGACACCGAAGCGGGTGGCGAGTGCCTGCACCGATGGCAGGCGGTCGCCCGGTGCCAACTCCTGGGTCCGGACCAGGTCGACGACCCGCTCGGTCAGCACGTCGGACCCCGAGGAACGGGTACGCCTCCCGAGTGCCTCCAGCTCCACTGACCTGGTGATTAAGTCACTAGACGACTCGGGTGTCAAGTTCGGTACTCGGCCGGCGTCCGGGCCCGGCGGATCCGTACCCGCTTCCATGCGCTTCCAAGGTGGGTATCCGACGGGCTAGCCTGACGGCGTGGGCGGTGCGGGGCTGACCCCAGTGGTCCTGCGAAGTGGAAGCGCGGAGGTCACGATCGACGTGGCCCGGGGGGCGGAGGTCTCCCACTTCGTGGTGCTGCCCCTCGGCCTCGACGTGGTCGCCGCGGGACCCCGCGGGCAGCGGACGCCGTCCGGCGACCCCGACCTCGCCTTTATCGACGCCTATCACGGCGGGTGGCAGGAGGTGTTTCCCAACGGCGGCGCCCCCTCCACCTGGGATGGGATCCGCTTCGGCCAGCACGACGAGGTGTGGCGGCTGCCCTGGACCGTTGAGCGCGGCAGCCAAGAACAGACGGTGCTGTCGGTCGAGACGCGGCTGCTCCCGTTCCGACTGCGAAAGGAGATCCGGCTCGTTTCCGGGGCGGCCCGGCTCGAGGTGCGGGAGACGGCCACCGCGACCGGCGAGCGGCCCTGCCGGGCGATGTGGGGCCAGCACCTCGCCTATGGCCCACCGTTCCTGGTCCCGGGCACCCGGCTCGCCCTTCCGCAAGACGTTCCCGTGCGGCCGCATCCGGAAGCGATCAATCCGCCTCATCGCCTGGTCGGGCCGAACCGGGGCCGTTATCCCCTTCTTGCGGGCCCGGCCGGTGGGGAGGTCGATCTGCGGGAGCTGCCCGGGTCGGGCGCCGCCAGCGACATCCTTTACGCGGGACCCTTCGCTGACCCGGCCTGGTACGAGGTGACCAGACCGGACGGCTGGCGGCTCCGCGTTGAGTGGCGCGCCGCCACGCTGCCCTACCTCTGGCTTTGGTACGAGCTGGGCGGGACGACCGGGCCCCCCTGGTACGGCACGCTGGTCGCGATCGGGCTGGAGCCCAACTCGAGCTGGCCGACGAACGGGCTGGCGGAGGCAGTGGATAACGGCAGCGCCCTGCGGTTCGACCCTGGGGAGACCCTCGAATGCTGGTACACGGTCGAGGTCGAGCGGGAGATCTAGGCTGAACGAAGGAGAGATCACGACGATGCGACTCAGCGGACTCGCGGTGGGTGTGCTCCAGCCGCTCCAGGTCCGCGCGCTCACGGGGGTCGAGGGCGCGGAAGCCGGGAAAGGTCTCCGCCAGCCCGGCCAGGTGGTCGTGATGTGGCGTCCTGCCTTGGTGAGCACCAGCTCCTTCACCCGCCGGGTCGGAGGCGGGCGTGCGCCGCACCACCAGCCCCCGCGCCTCCAGCCGGTCCACGATTCCGGTCAAGTTGGAGGCATCGCAGTGGCGGCTGTCGGCGACCTCGCGCCCTACCACTTCTGAGCCGGTCCGGTGCACGGCGTCCGCGCGGTCAGGGGATGACCGCGGCGGCTCCGTGCACCTGGCCCTGGCGGAGCCGCGTCAGCGCCAGGTTGACTTCCGCCAGCGGGTGCGACTCCACCTCGGTGCGCAGCGGGACCTGGGGTGCGAGGGCCAGGAACTCCTCCCCGTCCTGGCGCGTCAGGTTGGCGACCGAACGCAGCACTCGCTCCTCCCACAGCAGCGCATAAGGGAAGGACGGGATGTCCGACATGTGAATCCCGCCGCACACGACGGTGCCTCCCGGACGCACCGCGCGCAGCGCCGCCGGGACCAGCTCCCCGACGGGCGCGAAGATGATCGCGGCGTCGAGGGGCTCCGGGGCCGGAAGCAGGGAATCGCCCGCCCACTCACATCCCATCTCCAGGGCGAAGCGGGCGCCCGCCTCGTCGCCGCCGCGCACGAATGCGAACACGCGCTGACCGCGGTGCCGGGCGACCTGTACCGCCAGATGGGCAGCGGCCCCGAACCCGTACAGGCCCAGCCGTTCTCCGTCGCCCGCCAGGCGCAGGCAGCGGTAACCAATCAGGCCGGCACACAGAAGCGGCGCCGCCTGGAGGTCGAGATAGCCGTCGGGGATCGGGAAGCAGAAGGCCTCGTCGGCGACCGCGTACTCCGCGAAGCCCCCGTCCCGCGTGTAGCCGGTGAAGGTGGCGCGTTCGCAGAGGTTCTCCTGCCCGGCCCGGCAGAAGCGGCACTCCCCACAGGCCCAGCCCAACCACGCCACCCCGACCCGCGCGCCGTCGGCGAAGCGGGAGCCGGCCGGCCCTCTCCCGACCACCGTCGCCACGATCTGATGGCCGGGAACCAGTGGCGCCCGCTGCGGCGGCAGTTCTCCGTCGACGATGTGGAGATCGGTCCGACAGACCCCACAGGCATGCACCCGGAGGAGCACCTGTCCCCGACCCGGCTCGGGCACCGGCAGCTCGGCCAGACGCAGTGGCTCGCCGGGGTGGTCGAGGACCGCCGCCCGCATGGTGGAGGGCACGTCCTTTAGTCTCCCGCTCCCCGAGTAGGGACGTCTTTTCGCACGGCAGCGCACGCCCACGCGCCGCTTGGGAAGGATGCATACACGTGTTAAGAGGCTCGCTCATTCCATCCGGAGGCTGAGCCGGCGAGGCTGGCTTTCGACCTCAGGGCGGGTCGGCGTGGTACTCACCGTGCTCGTCGCGCCACAAGGTCCAGCCACCCTCGTGGCACATGGTGTGGTGACGGCGGCAGAGTTTGCCTCCGTTCTCGACGTCGGTCGTGCCCCCGTGCAGCCAGTGCTTCAGGTGATGGTTGCCGCACCAGCGGAGGTCACGATCACAGCCCGGGAACGCGCAGTGGCGGTCTCGGATCGCCATCGCCAGCGACTGCCGGGGGGTGAACAGCCGCTGCTTGCGCCCCACCCGCAGCACGTCCCCCTGCTCACCCATCACGATCGGGGTCAACACGCAGTCGCAGGCGATCCGCTCCGCCGTCTTGCCCGGCACCGGCTCTCCGTTCTGGCCCAGGATGGCCGCGTTCCCCGGCTCTCCCCGCAGGCTCGCGTAGTCGACCAGCAGCTCCAGGTGCGGGCGCTCGCCGTCATGGGTCGGCAGCTGCCCCTGGTCCAGCACCTTCTGCGCCAGGTCCACCAGCGCCTCCGCCCGCCGCTCCGGCGCTCCCCGCAGGTCGCCCCGCGCCGGTGGTCCCATCGCCGCGTCCAGCGCCGCGCTCACCACCGCGGCACCTTCCGGAGCCAGCAGCCCCTGCAGGTGCAGCATCCCGTCCAAGGTCCTGGAGGCTTCCAGGTACTGCTGCCGCTCCTGCCGCTCCCAGTCTCGCAGCGAGCCGTCAGGGTCGAGGCACAGCTTCAGGTGCTTGCAGACCGTCCACAGCTCGTAAGGGTTGAGCTTGGTCGCGCTCTCGACAAGCGTCTCCTCCACGTTGCGGGCTTCGCCCGGCTCTCCCTTGTAGTCGGGGTTGGGCTGGTTGCCCACCTCCTCGACGGTGCGGGCGAGGATGGAGGCGTGGCTGAGGCTGAAGTCCCCTTGCTCGAAGGCTTCACGAGCCACCGGCAGCTCTTGCAGGCGGCGCGCGGTGCGCAGCTCGTTGCTGGCGGTGCGAGGAGACAGGTGGCATTCCCAGCGCAGCCAAGAGGTCATGGTGAGGCAGCCGCTCGCGCGGTACCCCTCCTCGCGATCGAGGTGCAGGATCTCCTGTGAGATCAGGGCGGAGAGGCGGTTCTGAAAGCGGTGGAGCCCGGCCAGCCGCTCACCCCGATCACAGAGCTGCGCAAGGCGGCGCAGATCGTCTTCGAGCTCCCCGATGGAGATCGACCGGTCGTCGACGGCGAGCCTCGCTTCCACCCATCCATAGTACATCTGTTCGCTGTCTTTGTCAAGCCGTTAACCGACCTGCTTTTGTCCGTGTTGCAAGACCTGAGTCAGCCTCGGCAGGGATCGGCACTCCAGTACGCTGCCCCAGGACCGAGGACAAGGTCGTGCGCAGGTGCCCATCCCGATCGGCAATTGGACGTTTGCCCCGGGGTATACGCATTCCGACTCAAGAGGCTGAGGCGCTGTGATCGAAATGACCCAGTCGCTCCTGAGCCGCTCCGAGGAGCCACCAGGCGGCTCGCACGGGGCCGTCAGTGCTCGCCGCGACTCCTCGTCCGCATCACCCTCGTGGCCTCGGTGACCGCCTTCTAAGCCTCGGCGTTTAGATTCCCATACGCCAGGGGAACTAGACACATCATGATTCGGCTTCACACGATCAACGAGGCGGCCCAGATACTTGCCGTCAGCACCAACCGCGTCGCGGCCCTAGTCCGCCAAGGCCAGCTCCCGGCGGAGCGCCTGGGTCGGCAGTGGGTGATCCGGCCGGAGGACCTAGAAGCCTTCGCCGCCCAGCCACGCAAGGGTGGCTGGCCGAAGGGAAAGCCCGCGGGTCCGGAGGCGGCCCACAAGGCGTGGCAGACCCGGCGTGTGCGCGAGGCTCAGGAGCAGGCGCAGCGCCAGGCACGATCCGCCGCCGCCCAAAGGGCGTGGGTGACCCGACGTGAGCGCGCAGCGAGCGCGCGGCAGGGAGCGCCGGCATGAGCAGGCGGAGAGGCCCCACGATGACGCTGGATGACGCTACCGCGGACCTCACCATGACGATCGCGATGACGGTGCGCAACGCGATGGAGGACTTCCACCTCGAGCACTTGAGCGACGAGCAGATGGCCGAACTGAACCCGATCATCCGCAACGCGATCGCAACCGCTCTCTACGCGATCGACCACAGCGACGACGACCCGCGCTGCGCCTTCTTCTTGAACTTCCAGAACATGCTGGTGCCGGACTGCTGGGAGCGGCCCGAGATCCTGCCCGAGCTTGCCAAGTGGAGGGATCCAAGCGCGTCGCGGGAGGAGTGGGACGCCCGTCGCCGCCGGGCCAGATGATGGTGCCATGACCGGCCAGCCACCGCGGCAGTTGGGGTATCGAGGAGACGCCCGACGTGCCCGGGCTACGTCCCGAAGCCGGAGAGTCGGACCTCGCGAGAATCCCGAGCGGCCCGGTCCAACCCACGGGCCCGGGGCACGAAGCCCCGCGGCCGCACGCCAACCCTGATCTACCCAACCACTGCTCGGGGGTGGTGGGCCGCCGTGGACTCGAACCACGTACCTCCGCGGTAGACCGGGCTCACCAGTAGGGCGCCGAGTTCGGGAGCGGCATCGACATTGCCGGAGTTTATTTGGTCGGTTTGAGGGCGGAATCCACTGGCTCGAGGCATTGGTCACGCTCCCTCAGTCCCGGCCGACCTGGCAGGCGGGTGGAGGGGCGGCGGCGGGCGGAAGCGCGCAGGCCACCCGGGGCATGTGACCTACAGCGAGCCCAGGGGCGCCACCGCTTCGACTGGTTGGCCCGTGACTGCGGCGATGTGTTCGAAGTCGCGGTCGTAGTGGAGGACCGTCAGCTGGGCGCGCTCGGCGACTGCCGCCAGCACCAGATCGGCGGCACCCACCGCGCGATGACGGCGGCGGTCTGCCAGGAGCAGCATCACCTCGGCTGCCCGATCGAAGTCCGCTTGGTGTGTCGCGACGGCGGGAAGCGCCCGAATGAGCAGCTCATGCACTCTGCGCGGGTCCCGAGCGCTGAAGAGGGCTTCGAGGTGGAACATCCCGCAGAGCCCGAGCCTGCCTTCGTGCTGGAGTTCCACGAAGCGCTGCGCGACGACCTGATCGGCGAGCCGGGCGTGGACGCTGTTGTCCAAGAGGTGAGTCAGTCGCGCCACGCCTGGCTTTCGACTTCTTCGTTCGTGAGGTCGATGCCGCCGTCGGCGGCCAAGCGGACCAACTCGCGTCCTGCCTGGTGCTGGAGGACGGCGTCAAAGGCGGCATCCACAGTGGCCTTGAGCCCCTTCGTCCCGAGCACCGCCGCAACCGCATCCCGCTTGGCGGGATCAACCTCTATGGTTGTTTTCACATCGAGAGTATACCTTGCTGGAGAAATATGGGTATACGCCGAAGGATGGGCGGGATGTCGACTGCGCAGTTCCCGTGTCGTGTCGGTCCCGGACGGACCGGGCCCGTGATACCGATCAGGCGGAGGGTCATCGGGTCCGATTGAACTCGAAGCGCCGTGGTGGGCCGCCGTGGACTCGAACCACGTACCTCCGCGTTATCAGCACGGCGCTCTGCCTGATGAGCTAGCGGCCCCGGGGGGATCGGACCAGGGTGGCACGGGCGGAAGGACTCGAACCCTCAGCCCTCGGTTTTGGAGACCGATGCTCTGCCAGTTGAGCTACGCCCGTAAGTCCGGTCCCCCATCTTACTCAACGCCCCGAGTCAGTGCGCCGATCGCGGCGTGGCAGCGTGAGGTGGTCGCGACCAGGATGGGACCGGCCGTGACCCGGCACCGCGCCTGGGCCTCCAGGATCTCCCGCACCGGGATGGCGCCAATCCCCTGGGCCAGGTGGAGGCACCGGAACACCGCCGGTTCATAGCCCCGCGCGAGCGCTCCCTGGACCAAACGATCCCCCAAGTCCCAGTCGCGGGGCCCGTGCAGGACCGGGCAGTGCGCAGGCTCGATGCAGGTGGCCGGACAGCGCCAGGCCGCCGCCGAGAGAAACCGGATGCCGTCCGCCCCCGTCACCTCGTAGGGGAGTGCCCACCCGGCGGGCGCCGGCGCCGGCACCGCGCCCAGTTCGGAGCCGAGCCAGGTCCAGAGCAGATGCGGCTGAAACGGTGCCGGTACCAGGAAGTCCATACCGCCGGCAACCCCCAGCCACCGGTCCAGGAACGCCGACCACTCCGCGGTCGCCACCCGCACCACTGGATCGCGGCTGAACTCGGCCACGCAGCGCGCCTGCGGCGAGCGGTCCACGATCACGATCGGTCCCTTCACCTCTCCCCGTTCGACCCCCCGCCGCAGCCGGCGCGCGTGGTAGCACCCGATCTCGCCGCCTCCGATGACGACCAGCATCGCCTCCTACCATCGCACCAGAGGTGCCTGAACCCACGACCCACGACCTGCCGGTCCTGCTCGTGGGCGATGTCCACGGCGACCTGCAGCGTCTGTTCCCGGCCATCGTCAAGTACGACCCGCAGCGCTGGCACACCGTCTTCGTCGGCGACCTGGTGGACGGTCGCGAGTTCGGCGTCGGCGCCCTACGCTTCGCCCGCGACCGGCCCAACTCGACGGTCCTCCTGGGCAATCACGAGGTGGCCATGCTGGCCGCGCTTGACGAGCGCAGGACCCGAGGGGAAGCCTTCCTGCGCTGGATGGGGATCGGCGGGCAGCTGCATGACCTGCAGGAGCTGGCGGGCGATGAGCCGCTGCAGGTGTGGCTACGCGAGCGGCCGATGCTGACGCTGCTGCCCGACCGGACGCTGGTCCAGCACTGCGACAACGACGGCCTGGGCCGTCTCATCGACCACCATCAGGCCGATCCCGTCGATGCCATCAACGCGGCTGCGCGAGTGGCGCTCGCCGCCCACGACCACCAGACCCTCTGGGATCTCCTCTCTCCCCAGCACGTCTTCGAGCAGCAGCCACTGCGCCTCGCGCACTGGCTGGAGCGGACCGGGGCGCGCCGGGTCGTGCACGGGCACACGCCGCACCGCGATCGTGCGCCTCGCGTCTACGCGGGCGGGCGCGCGATCAACATCGATGGGGGGCTGGCCCGGCGCGGCCGCTGGCAAGGGCGAGGGCCGGCGGAAGCCAGCATCGCACCGCTGCCGCCATAGCATGCCCTGGACGTAGACTCAACTCCCGCATGCACCAGGCAGTTGCCGACCGGCGCGGGTCGGCAGGACAGGGTCACGTCCTGCTGTCGGCCCGGCGTATCGCGCGCCGGGTGCGTGAGCTGGGAGCCGAGATCTCGGAACGGTTCAACGACCTCGAGCAGCCGCTGGTGCTGGTCATCGTCCTGAAGGGCGGCATCGTCTTCGCCGCCGACCTCATGCGCTCGCTCACGATCCCCGCGGAGGTGGAGTTTGTCCGCGCCTCCAGCTACGGCAACGGCACCGCGAGCGCAGGCCAGGTCGCGTTCTCCCATCTGGTGGAGGGCCCGCTGACCGGCCGCAACGTCCTGGTGGTGGAGGACATCGTCGACTCCGGACGGACGCTGGAGTTGATCCTCAAACGCCTGCACCGATCCCACCCCGCCTCGCTGCACCTGGTGACGCTCCTCGACCGGCCCGCCCGCCGTGCGGTGCAGATCGACATCGACTTCACCGGCTTCACGATCCCGGACCGCTTCGTGATCGGGTATGGCCTCGACTACGCCGGCCGCTATCGGGAGCTGCCCGACATCCGCACCCTGGACTGACCACCGACCTGGGCCAAGTGGAGAGTGCCGACCCCGGCGCCGTGGAGCGCCGGAGCCGGACGGGGTGGTGGGGTTGGGAGTATCCGGATTACGCCTCTTCGGTGGTCTCGCCGAGGATCGAGTAGATCGAACGACGCGCCTCGTTGAGGATCTGAAGCGCTCGCTTCACCTGGTCGTCGGTCCCCGCGTGGCCTACCTGGAGGACGGCGGCGGCGAGCTGCATGGCCGCATCGCGAAGCTGGAAGGCGGGCGGGGAGACCTCGTCAGCCACGCCCTGCCAGGGCGGGGTCGCCTGCTGCAGCCGCTGTGCCTCCTCCTTGCCGGCGTCGGTGAGCGTGTAGAGCCGCTTGCCCTCGCTCTCCTCACTGCGCAGCAGGCCCTCGTCCTCGAGCAGCTGCAGCGTGGGGTAGATTGACCCCGCCGAGGGGCGCCAGAAGCCACCCGAACGCGACTCCAGCTCGCGGATCATCTCGTAGCCGTGCATCGGCTTCTCGAGCAGCAGCGTCAGGATCGCCGCGCGGACGTCACCGCGGCGCGCCCGGGGACCGCCCGGGAACCGGCCCCAGGGGCCTCCGCGACCGCCGAACCCGCGCATCTTCATCCGCACGTGCGGGGGGAATGGCCGTCCGTGCTCGAATGGCGGGGGTCCAGCCCACTCACCCTTGAAAGAAGGTGGGGGCCCAGCCCACTCACCCTTGAAATGTGCTCCGTACATGATCTTCTCCTTGGAGAGCGTGTCTCGCACGCTCGTTGGTCTATCGCGACATATCGTAACACGTCGCAGGGGGGCCGGCAAGCCCTGCCACAATCCGTCCTCATGGCAGAGCTCTTCATGCAGCGCATGTCCTGGCCTCAGATCGAGGCCGCAGTCTCCTACGGCGCCACCACGGCCGTGGTCTGTGCCGCTTCGACCGAGCAGCATGGCCCGCATCTGCCCCTCGCCACCGACGAGCTGCTGGGCGAGGCCTATGCGCGCGGCCTCGCCGAGCGACTTGGGAACGCGCTCGTCGCCCCGCTCATCCGCCCCGGATGCTCGGAGCACCACATGGCCTTCCCAGGGAGCCTGACCATCCCCGCCGAACTCCTGATGGACCTCCTGGACCAGGATCTGGCGTCCCTGCGGCGCCACGGCTTCACCCAGTTCAACGTGTTCTCCAGTCACGGCGGCAACTACCCACCACTCGGGCGGTGGGCGGCGGAGCGTCCCCACCCAGACGTCCAGGTGCTGACCAGCCCGGGGATCTTCAACGTCGCGTTCGAGGCCATCCGGCCCTTCGGCCGCACCGACCACGCGGGCCCGCACGCGGACGTGATCGAGACCTCGATGATGCTGTACCTGCACCCGAACCTGGTCGACATGGAGCGGGCGGCGCCTGGCTTTGTGGGCGAGGCACGGTTCGAGGACCTGGTCGGCGGCAGCTTTCGCGACTTCTCCGAAAACGGCATCATCGGGGACCCGGTGGGGTCGAGCCCGGTGATCGGGAAGGCGGCCCTGGAGGCGATCTGCGACCACCTGGCGCAGGTGCTCCGGTAAGCCCACCTCGGCCTCGCTCATGCGTCTCGCACGGGCTCCTAGGCCCGTGGATAGGGAAACTTGCCAGCCGGCGCGGACCGTGATCTCCTGATAGACGGGAGGGGCTTCGAGAAACGAAGCAGTCGAGCGCTCGACACGCCGTCAGGATTGCGTCAGACTGATCGGCCAGAGCACGGGTACCGACGACGTCGGTGGTGCCGGGCGACACCCTCATAACCGGCAGGCAGACGTGTACAGGAGGAGGACTGAGAGAGTGACTACCGACAGGACGTGCACACGATGAAACGGGTGCTTGCGCTTTGCGCTCTCGCCGCCCTTTTCATCGTGGCGTGCGGCAGCTCGACGTCGGGCGGCAGTGCCAAGCAAGGTGGCACACTTACCGCCGGCACCGGCACCGACGCCGACACGCTGGATCCCGCTGCCCAGACCACCACCATCGTGGGTGGGATGCTCAACATGGTCGTGGAGCCCCTGGTCCAGCTCAACAAGCAGGGCAAGACGGTCCCCGACCTCGCGACCAGCTGGTCGATGTCCTCTGACGGCCTGACCTACACCTTCAACCTGCGTCAGAACGTCAAGTTCTCGGACGGCGAGCCCCTGAACGCGGCCGCCGTTGTGAAGAGCGTCAGTCGCCTCAACAGCCCGGAGACCTTCTCGGCCCAGCCGGGCACGCTGAAGGTCATCAAGGACGTGACCGCGGTCAATGACTCCAAGGTGCAGGTCCACCTCAAGACCCCGTTCTCCCCGTTCGTCGAAGCGATGACACAGGTGACAGCGGGGATCCTGGCGCCGAACTCGTTCACCGAGCACGGGAACACGCTGGCCAAGGTGGTGTGGCCGATCGGCACCGGGCCTTACACCTACACCGGCCGCATTCTCGGGGAGGAGCTGAACTTCAGCCGCAACCCGAGCTACTGGGGGACCAAGCCCGGGTATGCCAAGCAGGTCTACAAGGTGGTACCCGACGCCGCCTCCCGGGAGGCGCTGGTCAAGTCGGGCCAGGCCCAGGCGATCATGACCCCCTCGCCCAATGACCTGCCGGCGCTCGAGAAGAGCGGCTCCGGGGTCCATGTGATCCTGGGACCCGACGACCGCATGATCGGTGTCGTCGTCAACACCCAGGACCCGAGGGTGCCGCAGCTGGCCAACCCGCTGGTGCGCCAGGCGCTGGATTACGCGATCAACAAGAACGCGCTCATCCAGCGGGTCCAGTTCGGGGCCGCCAAACCCCTCACCGCGCCGCTGGCCTCCACGGTGTTCGGCTACTGCGACAGCACCGGCACCAACGACTACAACTACAACGTCCAGAAGGCGAAGCAGCTGCTGCAGCAGGCGGGCGCCACCAACATGACCCTCACCTTCTTCGCCCCCAACGGCCACTACGCGAACGACTACGAGGACGTACAGGCGGTGGCCGCCGACCTGGAGGCGATCGGCATCAAGGTCACCATCCCCAACCCGCCTACCTGGCCCAGCTACGTCGGCGAGATCAACGTCCCGGCCTCCAAGGCGACCGCGGACCTCTCGCTGCTGGGATGGGCGCCGGGCTACCTCGACGCCTCCCAGGCCTACCAGATCTTCGAGAGCTCGCAGATCCCGCCCAACGGCCTCAACACGTCGTACTGGTCCACGCCCCAGACGGACAGCCTGATCAACGAGGCGCAGACCACGACCAGCAAAACCACCGCGCAGTCCGACTACTGCCAGGCGGCAAAGCAGATCTGGAACGCATCTCCCTGGCTCTGGCTCTACAACCCCGAGAACCCGATCATCACGACCACCAACGTCAAGAACATTTATGGTCTTCCTAACGAGCAGGTCGTGACCACGTTCGCGGAACCGGCCGGCGCGTAGACGACATCAGGCGGGGCCTCCGCGAGGGAGGCCCCGCCACTCCGAACCCCTCTTTTCCTCGAAGGAAGGTCTTTGGTCAGCTACATCGTTCGAAGGCTCTTGATCGCGATCCCGACCCTGATCGGGGTGGCCACGATCATCTTCCTTCTCCTCCACCTCATCCCCGGCGACCCGGCGCGGGTGATCGCCGGGCCCCAAGCGACCCAGGCCGACGTCAACCACCTCCGCGTGCAGCTGGGCCTGAACCTTCCGATCTGGCAGCAGTACCTGAACTTCCTGTGGGGACTGGCCCACGGGAACCTGGGCACCTCCTTCGTCACCGGCGGCCCGGTGATGGATCAGATCAGTTCCCGCTTCCCGTTCACGCTCGAGCTGGCGGTGCTCTCGATGTGCGTCGCCATCGTGGTCGGTACCGTCCTCGGCCTGTTGGCGGCACTCAGGCGGAACTCGGTACTCGACCTGCTCATCTCCGCGGTGGCGGTGTTCGGCGTCTCGGTCCCCGTGTTCTGGACCGGTCTGCTGTTGATCATCCTGTTCGCCGTCAACCTGCACCTGCTGCCGGCCGCGGGCGCTGAGTCACCGCAGAGCTACATCCTGCCCACGCTCACCCTCGCGTTCTTCTCGGCCGGCTTCATCGCCCGGCAGACGCGGGGCGCCATGCTCGACGTCCTGAGCCTGGACTATGTCCGCACGGCGCGGGCCAAGGGCGCCTCCCGCTTCTCGGTCCTGATCCGCCACGGGCTACGCAACGCGCTGCTCCCGATCGTCACCGCGGCCGGCCTCCAGTTCGGTCAGCTGCTGGGCGGCGCCGTGCTCACCGAGACCATCTATTCCTGGCCGGGGATGGGGCAGTACATCGTCAACTCGATCAACTCGCGCGACTACGTGGCCGTGCAGGGGACCGTGTTTCTCTTCGCGCTGGGAGTGATCCTGGTTAACCTGTTCACCGATTTGATCTACGCCTACATCGATCCCAGGATTCGCTATGACTGATGACGCGGCGCGAGTGCTCGCGACCGGACCGACCGTCGGCACCGAGGCGGTCCCGGAGGCACGCGCCCAGAACGCTTGGGTGGCGCTGGTCCGGCACCGCTCAGCCCAGATCGGGCTGGTGATCTTGCTCATCTTCCTGGTCGGCACCTTCGTGGGACCGCTGCTGCTGCACGACAACCCCTCCAACAACTGGAACTACCAGAACCTCAACAATTCCTTCGCCCGCCCCTCGCTGGACCACCTGCTGGGCACCGACCAGCTGGGACGCGACGTACTGGTCCGGCTCCTCTACGGGACCCGCTACACGCTGCTGATCGCGCTCGCCTCGGTTGGACTGGCGGTGGCGGCCGGGATCCCACTGGGCGCGGTGTCGGCCTACCTCGGGGGTTGGTTCGACATCCTGGTCCAGCGGCTGGTCGACATCATCCTCGCGTTCCCGACCTTCCTGCTGGCGCTCTCGCTGGTGGCGGTGCTCGGGACCGGGCTTCGCAACGTGATCGTCGCGGTCGCCGTCACCGCGTTTCCCAACATCGCGCGGATGATCCGGGCGTCCGCTCTGTCGGTGCGCGAGCAGCCGTATGTGGAGGCGGCGCGCGCCCTGGGAGTCCGTCGCACCTCGATCATGTTCCGGCACGTGATCCCGAACTCGCTGGCCCCGGTCATCGTGATGGCGACGCTGCTGCTTGGTGGTGCCATCCTGAGCGCCGCCGGCCTCGGTTTCCTGGGCGTGGGCGTGCAGCAGCCGACGCCCGAGTGGGGCGGCATGATCGGCCAGGCCCAGCAGTACATCTTCAGCGACTCGGCCCTGATCACCTATCCCGGCCTCTGCATCGTGGCGGCGGTGCTCGCGTTCAACCTGCTCGGCGACGGCCTCCGCGACGTGCTGGATCCGCGCCTCAAGCGCTGAGCCGGCCTGGGGTGCCATACTTGGGCACCCCGAATTGAGTTGCGGGGCAATGGAGGAGGATCGACGGCGATGGCACTGACGGCTGGGGAGCAGGCTCCCACCTTCCGTCTTCAGGATCAGGACGGCGAAACGCACGCGCTGGAGGAACTGCGCGGTCAAAAGGTCCTGCTCTACTTCTATCCCAAGGACGACACCCACGGCTGCACGCTCGAGGCACAGCAGTTCAACCGGCTGCACCAGCGGTTCGAGAGCGAGGGGATCGTGGTGCTCGGGGTGTCCGCCGACGACGCCCGCTCGCACCAGCGGTTCCGGGCCAAGTACGGCCTCGGATTCCCCCTTCTCTGTGACCTCGACGCCGCCGTGGCCCAGACCTACGCCGCGTACGGCGAGAAGACCATGTATGGGCGGACCACGCAGGGCGTCAAGCGGTCCACCTTCTTGATCGACCCCGAGGGCCGGATCGAGCGCGCCTGGTACAACGTGCGGCCGGACGGTCACCCGGAGGCGGTCCTGGCCGAGGTCGCTCCCTCGGCCTAGCGCGGCCCAGCGCGCCCGCAACCAGCCGTTTCCCGGGAAGCGGCCCCTCCTAAGGCGGCGAGGAGGGCCATTGCCCGGGAAGCGGTCCATCATCGGTGCGCTGCAGTGACTCACGTGAAGCGGACTTAGGGCGGCCTTACGCCGGGGCGAGGACGGTGCGCAGCGTCTCCAAGAAGCGCTCGGCGGAGCCTCCGAGCCCGAACTCCCGGACCAGCGTCGCCAGGGCATCCGGGTGCGCCGGGTAGACGTCGCGCCGGCCCTCCGGGAGTGAGACATCGTCGGCGCGGGGGCGCACCACCTGGATGGCGCGCGTCACGTAGTCGGCGTCGGCCTTCCGCAGCGCCCCCGCCGCCACCAGCCCCTCGATCGAACCGTGCCGCCGCACCAGGTCGGCCGCTCGCTTGGCGCCGATGCCGGCCACCCCGGGCAGCCCGTCCGACGGGTCTCCGCGCAGGACCGCGAAGTCTGGGTAGTTGCGCGCCGGGACCCCGTACCGGCGCTGCACCTCGCCGTCCGTCACCTCGGCCAAGCCCCCACGCTCCGGGTAGAGCACCATCAGATGTCCGTCCTCGATCAGCCCGAACAGGTCGCGGTCACCGGAGAGCACCGCCACCGAGCCCTCGATGTGCCGCGCCCAGGAGGCGATCACGTCCTCCGCCTCGAACTCGGGCGCGCCCTCCATGTCGACGCCGAGCGCCGCCATCACGGCCTCGATCTTGGGCAGCTGGGGGATCAGCTCCGGTGGGACCGGCTCAGCGGTGCGGTGCGACTTGTAGGTGGGCAGCAGCCGTACCCGCCACTCAGGACGCCAGTCTTCGTCGGTCGCGATCGCCAGCCGGGCCGGCCGGCGGGAGCCGACCACCCGGGTCAGCGTGTCGAGGAAGCCGCGGACCGCGTTGTTGAGGGAGCCGTCCGGTGCCCGCATCGTCTTGGGGACGCCGTAAAAGGCCCGGAAGATGAGGCTCGACCCGTCGACCAGAAGCCAATCCACTCACGGATGGTAGGAGTGCTGTCGGAAGCGCCGACAGGCCTGGAACTGGAAGAACCAGAGGAACCGGCTTGCTCTGACAACTCCGCTGTCAACTTCTTTGTGCCACTCCCACCCGGGATCAGTAGCCTAGTGCATCAGTAGACGCCGTGCCTCGCACAATCCGCAGTCCCTTCGGACACATCCCGCCGGCGGAGGTCAATAAAGAATGGTGCTCTTGCTGCTGGTCATCGTGGCGCTCGGCCTGGCGCTGCTCGCGTATCAGAATCCGGGCCACGTCGACCTGACGTTCGGGATCTGGGCCTGGCATGTCCCGCTCTGGTACCCGGTGGCCGCCGCCGCGGGCGCGATGCTGCTGGTCGCCCTCCTCTGGACGCTCCTGACCCGCCGCCGCCTGCGAGCCGAGGAGCGCGCGCTGGGGGTGGCCCGGCACGACGCCGCGATCGCCCATCACGCGGCGCTGCTGGCCGACCACGAGTCCGCGATCGCCGGACTCCAGCGCGAGACCGATCGCCTGGACCAGGAGATCCACCGCCGGCGCGACCTGCTCGCCTGACCTCCAGGCACGCGGAAGGCGCCGCGGGGGGCCCCTGCCCGGCGGCGCCTTCCCTCTCAGCTGGAGCTCAGCGCTCGACCGGCACCCGCACGGAACTGCCGTACTCGGTCCACGAGCCGTCATAGTTCCGGACGTCATTGATGCCGAGCAGCTCGTGGAGCACGAACCAGGAATGCGCCGAGCGCTCCCCGATCCGGCAGTAGGCGATGACCGGGCGCAAGCCGTCGATGCCTTTGCCCTCGACGTAGATCTCCTTCAGCTCCTCGGGCGTCTTGAAGGTCCCATCCGGGCTCACCGCCGTGGCCCAGGGGACGTTGACCGCGGTCGGGATGTGCCCGGGCCGCTGCGCACCTTCCTGGGGCAGATTCTCGGGCGCGATCAACTGGCCGGCGTACTCGGCCGGGGAACGGATGTCGAGGAGCTTGGCGGTCCCGATCGAGGCCACCACCTGGTCGCGATAGGCGCGCAGGTTCTCGTTCGGCTCACCCTCGAAGTGGTAGGTCGCCGGCTCCAGCTGGGGCACCTCCGTGGTGAGTTCCCGGCCCTCCGCCGTCCATTTGACGAGGCCTCCGTCGACCAGCGCGGCGTTGCGGTGCCCGAAGTACTTCAGGGTCCAGTAGGCGAAGGCCGCGAACCAGTTGTTGTTGTCCCCATAGAGCAGGATCGTGGTGTCCGGCGTCACGCCGGCCTTGCCCAGTTTCTCCTCCAATGCCCCCTTGCTGGGGAGATCGCGGACGATCGGGTCCTGCAGGTCGAGCTTCCAGTTCCAGCCCACCGCACCTGGGATGTGGCCCTTCTCGTACGCCGCCGGATCGACATCGACCTCGAGCAACCGGTAGCCGGGTGCTCCCAGATGGTCGGCCAGCCAGCGGGTGCTGACGAGCACGTTCTCTTTGGCGTAGGTGGCGCCGTCTGCCATCGCTTCCTCCTCCAGGATGTTGTCGAGAGTTGTGTGATCGGCACGGTATGAGTGCGGCACACGTAAGCGTCGTCAACCCCGGTTCGGGGCCAGGTTATTCCGACTCCTGGAGCGGGTCGGTGGGTGTCCGCTTCTGCAGCAGCTCCTGATCGCGGGCGCGCCGGGCCACCAGCAGTCCCAGCTCCAGGCGGGAGGCGACGCCCAGTTTCGCGATCACGCGTTCGATGATGGTCGCGACCCGGTGGCGTGGGAGGTCCATCTGCTCCGCGATCTGCGGGTTCGAGAGGCCGGAGGAGACCAGGGCCGCGGCCGTCAGCTCTTCCTGTGTGAGGCTCTCCCAACCCACGCCCGGACGCACCCGGGGCCGGCGCAGGCCACGCCGGACGCCCAGCTCACGCAACCGCGCCATCACCCGGTTCGCCCGCGGCTCAGCCCCGAGCGCCCGGTAGGTGTCGAGCGCGCTGAGGAGCATCTCGATGCCGAGGTCGCGCTGGCCGAGGCGGAGCAACTCCTCCCCGCACACGTCAAGTCCGATACAGCGGTCGGAAGCGCGCTCCGACTCCCGGTACCGCTGTGCCGCCTGCGCCAGCGCGGCCGCATTCCGGTCCCGGACACCGCGCGCCAGGTTGGCGGCCCCCGCCACGGTGTCGGCGGGCCACTGGCGCGCCAGGCCCAAAAGCCGGTCGGCCATCGGCGCGACCACGCGCGCCAGCTCCGCGTCCTGCATGCCCGCGTCGCGGGCGTATCGGATCTGCCATGGCAGCGCGATCGGCAGCTGGCTGTAGTCGCCGGATGCTTCATGCGCGGCCCAGGCCTCCTGGGCGGCGCGGCTCGCCCCTGCCAGATCCCCGTCGCCCTCGCACAGGATCGCCTCCAGCCTGAGATCTTCGGCGCGCGGCAAAGGCGCGTCCCCGGTCTCGGCGCGCCGCCGTTCACGAAGGTCCCGCGCGGGGCTGTAGTCGCCGCGATGCGACGCGATCACGGCTCGCAGCAAACGGGCGTGCGCGGTCACCGGGCGGACCTCGCGCGCCGGCGAGGCGAGGATCAGGTCCAGCTCCGCGAGCGCGTCGTCCCAGGAACCCTCTCCGTAATAGGCGTACGCGATCGCATCCAGGAGCGAGGGCTGCAGGCGAGTCAGCGATCCCGAGCGCTCGAGTTCGCGAGCGCTGGTGTTGAGCACCTCCAGGGCTTCGTCGAACCGGTTCAGGGCGCAGAGGGCGAGCCCTTCGCGAATGCTGGCCAGGCCGGCCGCACGCGCGCCCGGCGGCACCGCCGGCGAGGCGTGGAGCAGGCGCAGCGCCTCCGCGGGGTCTCCCCGCGAGGTCGCCGCCCAGGCCAGCGCGGTGACCGCCACCGACGACACCTCGTCCGGTGGGGTGGGGGAGCCGGCCAGCACCTCCTGCGCGTCGGACACCCCCTCGTCCAGCCGGCCGGTCGCCACGCGCTCGAGGGCGCGGCGGCTCAGCACCATCCGCCGGACCTGTGGGTCCAGGTCAGGGGTGCCGAGCATGGTCGCCGCGAGGTCCTCCAGCGGCGTGCCCCTGTCGAATTCGTAGGCGGAGAGCATGGTCGTCTGCAGGCGCGTGCGCATCGGCCCCGGAGGCGACTCCGACAACTCCCGCTCGCCGAGGTCGCGCGCCGCCTCGACGTGCCCCGCCGCCAGCTCTGCCTGGATCAACTGGACCATCACCTCGATGCGTTCGGGATCACCGGGCGGGAGCAAAACCGCCGCGCGGCGCAGGAGGTCGGCCGCCGTCTCCGGGACCCGGGCCTCGACCGCCTCAGCTCCCCGGCGGGCGGCCGCGACCGCCTCGCGATCTTGGGGCTCCGCCGCCGCCAGCAGATGCTCGGCGACCACCACCGGCGACCCGGCTCGCTCCTGCAGGAGGCGGCCGTAGGCTCGGTGCAGCCGGGCCCGCTCCGCCGGGTCCAACCGGGCGTAGAGCGTGTTGAGCATGCCGCGCCACTGAATCAACCACCAATGACCCTCTCGGCTGGCACCATTCGCGTCCAAGATTGGCCGCAGGCGCTCCTCGATCACACCGGGCGCGTCTTTAGCCATCGCCGCCAGGTCCTCGAGCCGGAACCGCCGGCCCATGACGGCGGCGAACCGCATCAAGTCGAACGCGTCGTCACCGATCATCTGACGCCGCCGCGCCAGCGCCAGATCCGGCAGGCTGCCCGGACGCTCGGTGGGATCGGCGAGTTCGATCGCCTCCTCTTGGTGCACCAGCGCTTCTCGGTCCTGGAGGTGCCGCAGCCAGAGCCAGATATGCAAAGGGCTGCCCGCCGTGGACGCCAGTGCTCGCCGCAGCGCAGGACCGGCCGGTGCCCCGAGCAGACTCTGGGCATACGCCTGCGTGGCTCCCTCCGTGAGCGGGCCGAGCGTGATCGTGGTCGCGCGCTCGAACCCCGGCGGAAGGTGGCGCAAGAGATCGGGGCGGTAGGTGAGGAGAAGAAGCAGGGGGAACTGCTCGACGTGCTCCGCGAGCTCCCCCAGCGTGGTCAGCGAGGCGAGGTCGGCCGCCTGCAAATCCTCGATGGCGAGCAGGTGGGGCACCCGTGCGACCGTGGTCTCGATGTGGTTGACCAGTTCGGAGTGGCCCTCAGGCACCGAGGGGGGAGGCTCGACCCCTCCAATGGCCTCGCGCAGCGTGAGGAGAGGCTCGCCTCGCCAGCTCGGGCCGCCATAGCCGTACCAGACGGGAAGGTCGGTGGCCCGTGCCGAGGCCACCGCCTGCTCGACCAGCCTGCTCTTGCCGGTCCCCGCCGAGCCCTGGATGAGGATGCATGCGCCGACGCCGAGCAAAAGCTGCCCCAGCGCGACCTCCACCTGCTGCATCTGGAGGTCGAGCTCGAAGAGCCGCGTCTCCGCGGGATCTCCGAGCGGGGCGTCGACGTCCTCTGACGAGGAATCTCCCTCACTACGCTTGGTTTTTCCCATTTCCTGGACTGCGCTAGCGCCGTCTAGCCGGGGACAGTCTACCGAAATTCCATAGCGCGGTCGGTTATCAGCCCTCACTCGGACCTCCACCGGGCATGGCCGGTGGTGGCCCCTGCATTCCGGACCAGGTCCAGCCGTGGCCGCACCCGCTCCGCGCGCGGGCCGGGTGGTCGCCGGCTGCCCCGCTCGAAGGGGCGTGGCCAGGACACCGGATGCCCGGCCTCGGCGGCGGCGTGCAGTGTCCAGGCCGGGTCGTAGAGGTGGGCGCGGCCCAGTGCGCAGAGGTCGGCGCGCCCGGCGAGCAGGATGCTGTTGACGTCGTCCGCGCTGCTGATCGCGCCGACCGTGATCGTGCGGACTCGGGCCTGGTGCCGGATGGCGTCGGCGAACGGCACCTGGTAGGTACGCCCGAAGGCCGGCTTTTCGTCCGGCACCGTCTGGCCGGTGCTGACGTCGATGGCGTCGGCGCCGTGGTCGGCGAAAGCGCGAGCGATGCACACGGCCTCCTCCAGGGTGAGCCCACCGGGTGCCCAGTCGGTGGCGGAGATCCGCACCGTCATCGGCCGCTCGGGGGGCCAGATGGCGCGGACGGCGTCGAAGACACGGAGCGGGTAGCGCAGACGGTTCTCCAGCGAGCCCCCCCAGCGGTCCCGCCGGTGGTTGGTGAGCGGAGAGAGGAAGCCGGCCAGGAGGTACCCATGCGCGGCGTGCAGCTCGAGCAGGTCAAACCCGGCCCGGGCGCCCCGCGCGGTGGCCTCGCGGAACTGCTCGAGGACGGCGTCCAGGTCGGACTCGGTCATCTCGCGGGGGACCTGGCTCACCCCGGGGAGGTAGGGGAGGGGAGAGGCGGCCAGCAGGGGCCAGTTGCCCTCCGCGAGCGGGAGGTCCATCCCCTCCCACATCAGGCGCGTCGACCCCTTGCGTCCACTGTGGCCCAGCTGGAGGCCGATCCGCGCCCCCGTGTGCTCGTGAACGAAGGCGGCCAGGTGTCCGAACGCGGCCTCGTGAGCGTGCTTCCAGAGACCGGCGCACCCGGGGCTGATGCGGCCCTCCGGCGAGACGCACACCATCTCCGTCATCACCAGCCCGGCACCACCCAGCGCCTTCGAACCCAGGTGGACGAGGTGGAAGTCCCCGATCAGCCCCTCCCGCGACGAGTACATGTCCATGGAGGAGACGACGATCCGGTTGGGGAGCTCCAGCTCGCGCAGGCGGAGGGGCTGGAGGAGTGGCAGCGGCGGTTGCTCCCGCGGCGGCACCGGATGCCCCTGGGTGGCGGCGAAGGCGCGATCCACGCGGTCTTGGAACTCGGGGTCGCGCAGGGCGAGGTTGTCCCGCGTGACGCGGCGGCTGCGTGTCAGCAGATTGAACGCGAACTCCAGCGGCCTCTGGTCCACGTACTGCGGGAGCCGCTCGAACCACTCCCGGCTGGCCTGGGCCGCGCGCTGGGTTGATTCCACCACCGGGCGCCGCTCGGCCTCGTACGCGGCGAGCGCGGCTTCCACCTTGGACTGCTCGTGCAAGCAGGCGGCGAGGGCCAGCGCATCCTCCATCGCCAGCTTGGTTCCGGACCCGATCGAGAAGTGGGCGGTGTGGGCGGCGTCGCCGATCAGAACCGTGCGGCCGTCGCACCAGCGGCGGTTGCGGACGGTCAGGAACTGGATCCAGCGGCTCTGGTTGGCGAGCAGCGGCGCACCGTCCAGCAGGCCGGCGCAGAGATCGGTCAGGCGCCGCACGCTCCACTCGTCGCTCTCCCCGGGTCGCCAGTCACGCCCTTCCTCGGCGTCGAATCCGCCCCGCCGCCACGACTCCTCGGTGGCCTCCACGATGAAGGTGCTCATCTCGCGGCTGTAGGGGTAGGCGTGGATCTGGAGCGGGCCGGTCTCGGTCTCCAGGATCGCGAAGGTGAAGGCCTCGAGGACCCGTGGCGTGCCCAGCCACATGTAGCGGCAGGCGCCGGCCTCGAGCGCGGGCTCGAAGGTGCGGGCGCCCGCCACCCGGGTCGGACTCTGAACGCCGTCGGCCGCGACCACCAGATCCCGGTCCCACAGCTCCTCGCGCGGCGGCGCCGGGGTGCCGTAGCGGACCGGTACCCCCAGCGCGATGGCGCGCTCCCGCAGGATCGCGAGCAGCCGGTGGCGGCTCAGGGCGGCGAAGCCGTGGCCGCCGGAGGTGACCACCTCGCCGCGGTAGTGGACGTCGATGTCATCCCAGCGGGCGAACTCGTGCTCCATCCGGCGATGGACCTCGGCGTCGGCGTGCTCGATCCCGCCCAGCGTCTCATCCGAGAAGACGACGCCGAAGCCGAAGGTCTCGCCCTCGGGGTTGCGCTCGAAGACCTCGATCTCGTGAGCCGGGTTCAGCTGCTTGGCCAGGAGCGCGAAGTAGAGGCCGGCCGGACCCCCGCCGAGGACCGCGATGCGCAGCGGACCTGGGCCCGCGGTCACCGCGCGAGCCCGAGATCGTCCCCGTTTCGCACGGAACGGCAGTCATGAGGGCGCCCATGACGTCCCTGCCCTGAAAATGCGGATGGCGTTGCGTTGGAGGAGCGGAGCGGACTATGCGGCTGGAGCGAGCGTGACAACGTGACCGAGGGCCTCCAGTTGGTGCACGAGGTTGCGGACCTTGCGGTCGGCATTGATCTTGGTGGCGTAGAAGCCCGGCCCCAGGTCTCGGTAGCGGGCGTAGGGGTTGGCCAGGAGGTGCCAGACGATGACGAGGATGGACTTGGCAATCGCGACCAGAGCTTTGCCCTTCCCGCGGCGCTTGACGAGGCGGCGATAGCGCTCGCCGAGGAAGGTGTTGGTAGAGGCTGCCGCCGCCGCTGCTTCCCCGAGCACGCCCTTGAGGTAGGGGTTGCCCTTGCCCGGACCCACCGCTCGGTTCTTGGCGCCGGACTGGATGGTGCGGGGCGCGAGCTTGGTCCACGAGACCAGATGTCCGGCACTGGGGAAGCGACTCATGTCCAATCCCACCTCGGCGATGATGATCTGAGAGGCGATCATGCCGATCCCGGTGATCTCATCCAACCGTTGCATCGCCGGCAGCGGTGGCGGCGCGGCTTCCGAGCCCTCCAACCCCGACCGTCCGCTCGGGGGCGCTTGTGCAGCGGGGATGGCCACGATCAGTGCTTCGATGCGGGCGGTGAGCTGGTCGATCTTGTCGGTCAGGGCATCGGTCTGGTCGAGCAGGATGCGCAGGAGTTCGGCGTGGTGCTCATCGAAGCGGCCACGGAGGGCTTCACGCAGCGCGGCCTGCTTGGCCTTCATCCTTCCCTTGGCCAGTGCGGCCAGTGCCTCAGGATCGCGCTCTCCCGCGATCAGCGCCTCCATCATCGCCCGGCCGGAGACCCCGAACAGGTCGCTGGCCACGCTGGAGACCTTGATCAGGGCGTCCTCCAGCAGCTTCTCCGCTCGCTCCATGCAACGGGTGCGGTCACGGGTCAGGTCCAACCGCAGTCGGGTGTAGTCACGCAGCCGGCGGATCTCGGCCGGAGGAACGAAGGAGGGCCGGAGCATCCCCCGCTCGTTCAGCTTGCAGAGCCAGACCGCGTCCAGCTTGTCCGTCTTGGGCCGGCCTGGCACCTGCTTGACCTGTTGTGCGTTGACCAGCCAGACGGTCAACCCCCGCGCCTCCAGCAGGTAGAAGAACGGTCGCCAATAGTCAGAAGTGGACTCCAGCACCACCCGCTCGATGCGCTCACCTGCCAGTTGCTCAGCCAGCTCCAGGATGGCGCCGGTTGTGGACGGCAGCTGCCAGACCTTAGTCACGCGCCGCCCCGCTGTGGACTCATGGGGCAGTCGCGTGCAGACCATCCCCGAGGCCTTCGCGACATCGACGGCCGCCACCCGCTGAAGCACCTCCTCATACCCCTCCGCCTCCACCTCCTCCGGCTCACGCCCGACCATGGTCACAACGCCTCCTCACTCTGCCGACGACTCCAGACGGCCTGCCCGGGGACCACAGTGGCAACTCGAAACTCTGCCCCGCGTGCTCGTAGCAACAGTGCGCGACCATTCCGGTCGGGCCCCAGCGCCAGACTTCCGTGCGGGTTCCAATCCCAAAGGGACTCCGGCGTCTCGGGCAGGCTGGGGTCCCATTTTCACGCCGGCTCGGCGTCCCCCGCGGGGGACATTGGGACTTCCGTGCGAAACGGCGAAACATCAAGCGTCGCGGAGTTTGAACCGCTGCAGCTTTCCGGTCTCAGTGCGTGGCAGGCTCTCCACGAACTCCAGCGCCCGCGGGTACTTGTAGGGCGCGATCTCCCGCTTGCAGAAATCTTGCAACCCCTCCACCAGCGCCGCATCCCCGACCACACCCGGACGCAGGCGCACGAACGCCTTGACCACCTGGCCGCGCTCCTCGTCGGGGACGCCGATCACCGCCACCTCGTCCACGTCCGGATGCAGCAGCAGCGCTGCCTCCACCTCCGGTCCGGCGACGTTGTACCCGGCCGAGATGATCATGTCGTCGGCCCGGGACACGTAGTGGAAGTACCCGTCCTCGTCCTGGGTGTAGAGATCGCCGGTCAGATTCCAGCCCCGCTGCACATAGCGGCCCTGGCGATCCCCCCGCAGGTAGCGGCAGCCGGTGGGGCCCTTGACCGCGAGCAGACCCACCTCCCCGACCGGGAGCGCATGCCCTTCGCCGTCCTGGATCTCGGCCACGTAGCCGGGCACCGCCCGGCCGGTCGCCCCCGGACGCGTCTCCTCGGGGGTCTCGGCGATGAAGATGTGCAGCATCTCGGTGGAGCCGAGGCCGTCGATGAGGCGCACTCCGGTCGCCCGCTGGAACGCCGCCCAGGTGGCGGCCGGCAAGGTTTCCCCGGCCGAAACCCCGGTGCGCAGACTCGGGACCGGCTCCGCGTCCAGCAGGGGGATGAGGATGCGATAGAAGGTGGGGGCCGAGAAGATGGTGGTAACCCCATGGCGACGCGCCTGGGTCAGGACATCCTCCGGGTCGTTGCGCTCGAGGAGCAGGCTGGCGGCACCGGCGTCGAGCGGGTACAGGATGGCGCCGCCGAGCCCGAAGGTGAACGCCATCGGCGGCGTGCCGGTGAAGACGTCGTCGGGCTGCGGACGCAGAACCCGCCGGCTGAAGGCATCGCACGTGGCCAGGATGTCCCGATGGAAGTGCATGGCCGCCTTCGGCTTGCCGGTGGTCCCGGACGTGAAGGCCAGCAGCGCGACGTCGTCACCGGCGGTCTCGACGTTCTCGAAGGTGGAGGGCTTGGTGGCGGCGAGCAGAGTCAGGTCGTGCGGGCCCTCGCCCTCGAAGGTGACGACTCGCAGGCCGTCCCCCCCGGCCTGCTGGAGCTCCTCGGTGAAGCGGGCGTCGCACAGCGCGAGGCTGATCTCAGCGGTGGTCGCGATGGTCGCCAGCTCACGGCGGCGGAGCAAGGGCATGGTGGCGACCACCACTCCACCCGCCTTGATGATGCCGAACCAGCACGCGACTCCCCAGGGGTTGTTGGGGCCGCGCAGCAGCACGCGGTTGCCGGGCACCATCCCCAGGTCCTCGAGGAGCACGTGCGCGATCTGGTTCGCCCGGGCCTGGAGCTCGGCGTAGCTCAGCTCCTCCCGAGCGCCGATCAGGCAGCGCCTGCCACCGTGTCCCTCCCGCACCCAGCGATCGAGCAGGCGATCGGCACAGTTGACGCGCTCCGGATAGTTCATCTCAGGGAGCGTGAAGATCAATTCCGGCCAGGTTTCCTCGGACGGAAGGTTGCGGCGGGTGAAGGTGTCCACATGGGCCGAGCGATGGAGCTGTAGCGTCATTTCCCTACCTCGTTGGCGAATGCGGACGGATCATAGCGCCCTGCGGCGGCACCCGGGGTGTCATCGCAGCTGGGGCAGGACCTCCTCCGAAAACCGCTGCATCTGCTCCAGGCGCTCAGGGAACCGGCCGACCAGGAACTGCAGCCCCACGTGCTCGACGCCCTCCCGCCGGAACAGATCCAGCCGCTCGGCGATCTGCCCCGGGTTGCCCCGGAGAAGGTCCGGTTCCTGACCCTGTGAGCGCTGGGTGAGGTCGATCGCGAGGCAGCAGTTGAACCCCAACTGGTCGGGGTCACGCTCCGCCTCGGCAGCCAATCGACGGACCCGGTCCATGCGCCGGCGCAGCTCCCCCGGGGTGATGCGAGGGAAGTAGGGGAACCAGGCGTCGGCGAAGCGGGCGGCGCGACGCTGGGCGGGGAGGCCCTCGCCGCCGGCCCAGATCGGGATCGGCCGCTGGGGGTCGAACGCCTTCGGTTCGAACGCCACGTCGTCGAGGTGATAGCGCTCGCCGTGGAAGGTGACGTGCTCCTCCGAGAAGAGAGCGCGGACTAGGCGCAGCTGCTCGTCTCCGACCTCGCCGCGGTGGGAGAAGTCGGCACCCAGCGCGCCGAACTCCTCGCGCATCCACCCGATCCCCACACCGAGGATGAAGCGGCCCTCGCTGAGCCAGTCGATGCTGGCCGCGACCTTGGCCCAGTAGACCGGGTTGCGGTACGGCAGGACCAGCACCGACACCCCGAGCCGGATCTTCTCGGTGGCGCCGGCCAGGAAGGCGAGCGCGGTGAGCGGCTCCAGGAACGGTTTCTCAGGGGGGACGAAGAAGGAGCCCGTCCAGTTGTAGGCGTAGGGCGTCTCGATTGTCCACGGGATAACCAGCCGGTCGGCCGCCCACACCGTGGTGAACCCCCACTCCTCCGCGCGGTGGGCGGCGGTGATCAGGCCACCTCGATGTGACGCGTTCCCCGAGACGGGGAGGAACACACCGAAATCCACCGAGCCATCCTACGTTCCACTCCACCCGGTGACGCCCGAGTGTCCCCAGCAGGACCTTAAAACGGTTGGTATGAGGTCCTGGTGCGGACACTGCGGCGCTATGCGGCAGGAGGAGGCCTCGGATGCTCTCCGATCGCCTCGAACTCGCTCGCCTTGTACCCAACGCCGCTCCGAAGATGAGACGCCCACCGGACAGGCGGTCGATCGTCACCGCCTCCCGCGCGACCTGCAACGGGCGGTGGCGGGGCAGAGGCGTCAGGAAGATGCCGATCTGGATCCGGGTGGTGCGCATAGCCACCGCCGCCAGCGCGATCCAGGGGTCCACCAGCGGCCCGCCGAGGAGGACGTCCTGCAGGAAGAAGCCATCCCAACCGGCCTGCTCGGCCTCCTCTGCCAGGCCGGCAAGCCGCACCGGATCGGCGACGTCGTCACCGATCGGCACGTCGAGCCCGAACTTCACTGGAACTCCTCACCCGGAAGCGGCCGTGGCTGGTCCGTACGCGCCTCAGCGTACTTGCTATGGTCCGACCCGGATGGCATCGCGTTTCCGGCCGGACGGCGAACAGCAGGTGCGGATGGAGCTGGTGAATCCGCCCGAGCTGGGGCCGCCGGTGGGGTTCTCGCACGCGGCGCGGGTGGGGGATCTGGTCTACACGGGCGGCCAGATCGGCTGCGACGCCGGCGGGCGGATCCTCGCGCCGGGGGACCTGGTGTCTCAGTTCGCGGCCGCCCTCGCCAACGTCGCCACCGCGCTGCGGGCGGCCGGGTGCCGGCCCCAGGACGCCATCAAGCTCACCTACTTCGTCACCGACGTGCCCGCCTACCGCTCCCACCTGAGGGAGATCGGCGCCGCCTACCGAAGTGTGTTCGGCCGCCACTATCCGGCCACCTCCTTGTTCGGGATCCAACAGCTCTTCGATCCCCAGGCCCTGATCGAGATCGAGTGCGTGGCGGTGCGCGGAGCCGGGCGCGAGCCCTCCTCCTGACCTCCAAACCGGCCATCTGTCGACACCTGGCCCTCCCGGAGGGCGTTTGAGGGGACATCTGTCGACAGATGGACCAGTGGGTGCCCACCTGGGACAATGCCCGGCGTGGCGACCTACCGGCTGACCAAGTACCAGGCGCTGTGCAACGACTATCTGGTGCTCGATCTGCCGGCCGACCTGGACTCCCTGTGGCCGTTTCTCTCCCTCCTGTGCGATCGCCGCCGGGGACTGGGGTCGGACGGGCTCCTCGCCTTCGACCACGAGCGGATGTCGGTGCGCATCCTGAATCCGGACGGGTCGGAGGCGGAGAAGAGCGGCAACGGGCTCCGCATCGTCGCCTGCCACGCCATCCTCGAGCACGAGGCACCTGAACACTTCGTGCTGCACACGCAAGACCGGGGCAACGAGGTGCGCGTGCTGAGCGTGGGCGGCCCCGAGGTCTGGAGCGCGATCGAGATCGGGCAGCCGCACTTCGTGCCCGACGAATGGGTGGAGCTGGAGACCGCGGCGGCGACGGTGCGGGCCCGTCTGGTCGATGTCGGCAACCCGCACTGCGTGGTCTTTGGGGAGCCGGTGACGGAGGCGCGGGCGCGCGAGCTGGGACCGCTCTTGGAACGCCACCCTCGGTTCCCCAACCGCACCAACGTCCAGCTCGCCGAGGTGCGCGACCCGGCCCACGTCTCGGCGGTGATCTGGGAGCGCGGGGCCGGTTACACGCCGGCCTCTGGCACCAGCGCCGCCGCGGTGGCGGCGGCGGCGATGCGCATCGGGGTCGCCGCCGACGAGGTGGCGGTGGCGATGCCGGGCGGGACGCTGATGGTGCGGCGGCTGCCGGGCGGGGAGTTGGAGCAGTCGGGGCCGGCGCGCCGCGTTTACCGGGCGGTCGTCGACACCGCGGATTTGATCTGACCGCGCAAGTAAGGTTGGCGGGTACCTCGCTGAAGGCTGCGGCTCCCCGGTGCACAAGGGGGAGGAGGAGACGAGACGATGAGCACATCCTGGGTTCAACCGGGAGGAAACGAGCCGCCACGGCCGGCGGGCGCGGAACGCATCGCCGAGATCGACCCCGATCAGCAGATCACCGTCACCGTCACCGTTCGCGGGCGCGATCAAGAGGGTCTCGACGCGGCCGTGCGCACCCTGGACCAGACGCCGCTCGCCGAGCGCCAGTACCTGACGCGGGCCGAGTTGGCTGAGCGTCACGGCGCCGACCCGGGCGATCTCGAACGCGTCGCCTCGTTCTACCGCGAACAGGGTCTGGAGGTGGTGGAGCAGAGCGTCGCCCGGCGCTGCGTGGTGGTGCGGGGCGACGCCCCGGCGATCGCCGAGGCGTTTCAGGTCTCCTTCGCGACCTACCGCCATCGCGGTGGCACCTACCGCGGCCTGGAGGGGGCCTACTCGGTCCCATCCGACCTGGCCGACCTCATCACGGGCGTGCTCGGATTGGAAGACCGCCCTCAGGCGCAGACCCGGCACATCGTGAGCCCACGGCCGGCGGTGGGGACGCTGCCTCCCGCGCAGGTGGGTCGGATCTACGCGTTCCCGGCCCCGGCCGGCGGCACCACGCCGTGTGTCGGGATAGTGGAGCTGGGCGGTGGTTACACGGAGTCGGACATCACCACCTTCTTCCGGCAGGCCGGCCTGCCAGCGCCGACGCTGGTCGCGGTGTCCGTCGACGGCGCCTCCAACGCACCCTCGGGCGGAGCCGGTGCCGACGTCGAGGTCACGCTCGACATCGAGGTGGCGGCCTCGGTCGCGCCCGGAATCAAGGTGGCGGTGTACTTCGCGCCCAACACCGATCAGGGGTTCTACGACGCGGTCACCACCGCCGTCCACGACACCACCAACCAGCCCTCGGTGATCTCCATCAGTTGGGGCGGCCCGGAGTCGTCCTGGACCGCGCAGGCGATGACGCAGATGGAGCAGGCCTTCCAGGACGCGGCCGCCGTGGGCGTCACCGTCACCGCCGCCTCCGGGGACTCAGGCTCCTCCGACGGGGTCAACGACGGCCTCGCCCACGTCGACTTCCCGGCCTCGGCGCCCCACGCCCTCGGCTGCGGCGGGACCAAACTCACCGCCAGCGGCACCACCTGGGAGCAGGACGTGGTCTGGAACGAGGGAGGTCACGCCACCGGTGGTGGGATCAGCGTCCAGTTCCCGCTTCCGTCGTACCAGAATTCCGCCCACGTCCCCGTCTCCGTCAATCCCGGGGGCACCGCGGGTCGTGGTGTGCCCGACGTGGCCGGCGACGCCGACCCGGCCACGGGCTACGCGGTTTACGTCGGCGGCCAGACGGAGGGGGTGGGCGGCACCAGCGCGGTGGCACCGCTCTGGGCGGGGCTCACGGTGCTCCTCAACGAGCATCTGGGGAAGCACGCCGGCTTCCTGAACCCGCAGCTCTACGCCTTGCTTGGCAGCAGCGCGTTCCATCAGGTCACGTCGGGCACCAACGGCGCCTACTCGGCGGGGCCCGGGTGGAACGCGTGCTGCGGCCTGGGGACCCCGGAGGGCCAGAACCTGCTTACCTCGCTGTCCGCTCCCTGAGGGAGCGCCGGGGCACCCTGATCGGGGTCAGGGCGCGTCGTACGGGACGTCCGGTTGACGCCGCCCGGAGATGATCCGGAGCAGCGCCACCAGGCCGGCGGCGATCAGCAGGTAGACGGCGATCGCGATCAGGTCCGCCACTTCGAACACATGGGCGCCTGCGGCCGGGCTGCCGAAGATGCCCTCGAACGGCGCCACCAGCGCGCCGGCCACCGCGTAGACGAAGCCGACGAACGCGGAAGCCGTCGAAGCGCCGAGCAAGAGGAGGATGAACCGCGCCGCGATGAAGACGCAGATCACCGCCGCGATCAGCCAGATCAGTGCGATGACGCGGTACCAGGCGGCGGCGCGCCGGCGCGGGCCATTCGGGGGCGCCCTGTAGCCGGTCCGGCCGTAGCCGCTCCGGGGTGGGACGTCGTAGCCGTCTCGGGTGCGAGGCGGGTACTCATCCCGTGGCGGGTACTCGTCGCGCGGGGGTGGATCAGTCATGGTCGGCTGTTCTCCCATCTTCGTGACACACGAACATCACAGGAAGGCAAAATTTTATATGAGCGGTATCACATTTTTGCCCCAGCGTTCGGTTGCGCCCGGATGCGCGGGCTGGGTCGGGGTTCAGCCTCCCGATGAGCTGGCGGCCGTCGCGGCGATCAGGACGATGACAAGGATGATCAACAGACCGATCAGAGCAAAGATGAGGTTGATGTAACCGAGCACCAGCCCCGCGACCGCCATGCCGCCGCCGCGTTCTCCCGAATTCCGGATCTGCCCCCTCGCCATGTGGCCGAAGATGATCGCCAGCAGCGGGGCCAGCACCGGGATCATGACCCAGCCCAGGATGCCGAAGATCAGGCTTGCCACCGCCATGCCGTTGGTGGGGGCCGCCGGCACCAGGTTGAGTCCGAGCGGCGGTGGGTAGGCGGCCCCTGGGGCCTGCGTGACGGACTGGAAGGAGGGTGACTCGTAGCCAGGAGCGGGGCCCGGATCCCATACCCGTCCCGACGGGGGAGAGTACCGCCCGCCGTACGACTCCTCCGGCTGTCCCGCCGACCAGTTGGCGTCGCCAGGCGGAGACTCGCCGGACGCTGAGGGGGGCATGTGACCCACGATCGGTCCAGATATACCACAGCCCATCCCGGCGCGACCGGACCTACGCGGGCAGCGGGACCAGCTCGCGAGCGGCCCGGGTGAGAAGACCGTAACCCCCCTCGGTGACCACCACGTCGTCCTCGATCCGGACCCCTCCCCAACCCGGGATATAGATGCCGGGCTCGACCGTGAACACCATCCCCGGTTCGACCACGAGCGTGGAGCCGGGATCCAGGGACGGCGCCTCGTGCTCCTCCAGTCCGAGCCCGTGGCCGACGCGGTGAAAGAAATGCTCCCCGTGCCCGGCCTCACGGATCACGCGCCGCGCCGCCTCGTCGACGGCGCCGGTGGTGATCCCGGGGCGGATCGCCTTGAGTGCCTGGTCGTGGGCCCGCAGCACGAGATCGAAGATGCGCTGCTGCTCGGGGCTGGGGACCCCACAGCAGACGGTGCGAGTGGTGTCGGCGCAGTACCCACCGACCGCGGCGCCGAAGTCCAGCAGCAGCAGGTCTCCGCGCCGCAGACGGGTCGACGTGGGACGGTGGTGAGGGTCGGCCGAGGCCGGTCCCGCCTGGACCAGGGAGGAGAAGCTGAGCTCCGCGCCCGCGTCCTGGATGGCGTCGTCGATCAGACGTCCGATCTCGATCTCGGTTAGGCCGGCCCGTGCGTGCGCGAGCACGGAGCCGGTGACCTGATCCGTGATGCGGGCCGCCTCCTCCAGGAGGGCTACCTCGTGGGGGGTCTTGCGCAGCCGGAGGTCGCCCAACAGGGGAGCGGCGTCGACCAGCGCCTTTGCTCGCACCCGCTCCTCCAGTCGCCGGAGTCCGGCCAGCGTCAGGTGACCGGTCTCCACCGCCAGGCGGGCGGGGCGTGTCCCCAACACCTCGGCGACCAGCGCGTAGGGGTCCTCGCCATCCCTCCAGACCAGGACCTCGACGTCGCGGGCGGCCGCCTTGGCCGGCTCCTCCTCGATGCCGGGCACGATCAGCACCGCCACCTCGCCGGCCGAGACGGCGAGGGCCATCAGTCGTTCCATGGTCTCGGCGCGGAACCCCGTCAGGTGGGCGATGGTGGTGGACGAGGTGAGGAAGGCGGCGTCCACGCGCTCGCGCGCCATCCAGGCGTTGAATCCGCCCAGGGGCGTCGGCTTGGGCACTACCCGATGTGGACGATGCGGAGGGTGTAGGGAGCGCCGGTGGGCGGCTCGATCTCGACCTCCTCGCCCTCCCGATGGCCCAGAAGCGCCTTCCCCATCGCGGACTCAAAGCTGATCTTCCCCGACACCGGGTCCGCCTCCGTGGGCGGGACGATGACGTAGGTCTCCTCCGGCCCTGAGTCCTCTTGCACGGTCACGGTGCCCAGGATCTCGACCAGGCCGGTGTCACCCTGGCTCTCGACCAGGACGTAGTTGCGCACGATCGACTCGAGCTCCCGGATCCGGGCTTCCAGGAAGGACTGCTCGTTGCGGGCGGCGTGGTACTCGAAGTTCTCCGACAGATCGCCGTGCTCCCGGGCCGCCTTGATCTTCTGGACCACGTCGGGGCGGCGGACCTCGATCAGCTCCGCCAGCTCCTTGCGCACGTCCGCCAGCCCGGACTCGGTGATCGGAACCTGGTTGCGCGCTTCGTCCATGTGCATTCACATACCTCCCGGGACCAGAGCCTGTACCTCCGCGTACAGCCGGCGCTGCACCAGCACAGACAGGCCGTAGATCCCGGCGGCCAGCGCGGCGCCGACCAGCAGGGTCAGGATTGCGTGCAAGAGCCAGTTCCCGATCGGCAGGAGCGCGATCACCAGCGTCCCTACGATGGCGCCCAGCGAGATGCCGCCGGGCGTGGCGATCGGAAGCAGCCGGAGCCGGCCCAGCACCGGCGGAACGGGCTGTTCGGGGCGGGGCGCAAGCCGCTGGCCCACGATCCCGACGCTCTTGACGTGATGCAGGTTGGGGGTCATGGTGACCAGGACCGGCACCTGGTTGCCGGGGACGCGCGCCAGCTTCTCGGTCGGGACCAGGAACTGCTGAGTCCCGGCGTTGCGGGTCTTGACCATCAGCATCCCGAGCCCGAACGAGGTGCTGACCGGGCTGGCTCCCATCAACTGACCCTGGACCACGGTCGGTTCGGCCTTCAGGTCCTTGCGGGCGAGCCGCCAGCCGGGCAGGAGGAAGCTGGCCGCGAACCCGATCGGGAGCGTCCAGGCGACCGCGGCGATGACGCGCGTCGGCCAGTCCAGGTGGTGGAAGGTCAGCGGGAGCACCAGGAGAATCACGACGATGACGGCGACGCAGACGAGGGCGCCGCCCAGCCCCAGGTACGCGACCCGCAGGACGCGTTCGGGGGCGTAGCCCTGGAGCAGACCTCCGGACTCCACGAACCGCTGGCGCTGGCGGCGCTGCTGCTTGGGTGTCTGCTTCTGCGCCTGCGGGGCCGGTTGCGCGGGAGGTGCCGGCCGCACCTGGCGGACCTGTCGGACGGTTCCACCTTGCCTTGTCGGGCCCCCGGCCTGGGCACCTCGTTTTGCCATCTTTTTTGAGTCTAGGAGGGGATCGTCACTTGGGTCGGAACGGCGCGTAGGCCGACGTGCCCGTGATCTCGCGACCGATGATCAGCGACTGGATGGCGTCGGTCCCCTCGTAGGTGATGACGGCTTCCATGTCGGCCATGTGGCGGCCCACCGTGTATTCGAGCAGGATCCCGTTGCCGCCCAGCAGGTCGCGGGCGTCGGCGACGATCTCGCGCGCTTTGCGGGCGTTGTTCATCTTGCCGATGGAGGCCTGGGCGTCGGTCAGCTTTCCCTCCGCCAGCAGCTGCGAGAGCCGGTAGCAGATCGCCTGCATCCCGGTGATCTCGGTCAGCATCCAGGCCAGCCGGCTCTGGACGAGCTGGTGGTACTCGAGCGGGAACCCGAACTGGACGCGCTGCTTGGCGTACGCCACGGCGACCTCGTAGGCGGCGATGGCGTGGCCGATCGCCTCCCACGCGACGGCGAAGCGGGTGGCCACCAGCACCTTGGCGGTGTCGCGGAAGCTGCGGGCGCCCTGGAGGCGGTTCGCCTCCGGCACCCGCACATCGCGAAGGGTGATCGCGGCCTGCCAGACGCCCCGCTTGGCGATCTTGCCGGTGATCACCTCGGTCTCGTAGCCGGAGCTGCCCTTCTCGACCACGAAGCCTTTGACCTGGCCGTCCTCCTCGTCGCGGGCCCAGACCACCACCAGGTCGGCGAAGGAGGCATTACCGATCCAGCGCTTCTCGCCGTTCAGGACCCAGTGGCCGCCGTCGCGGCGGGCGGTGGTGTCCAGAAGCACCGCGTCCGATCCGTGCCGCGGCTCGGTCAGCGCAAAGGCACCGATCTTCTCCATGCGTGCCATCGTCGGCAGCCAGCGCTGCTTCTGCTCCTCCGAACCGAGGATGTCGATCGAGCCCATGGCCAGGCCCGAGTGGACGCCGAACGCGGTGGTCAGGCTGCCGTCACCGCGCGACATCTCCATCGCCACCATGCCCGCGCCCAGCGGCGTCATGCCGGAGCAGCCGTAGCCCTGGATGCTGCCGCCCGCGATATGCAGGTCGGCGAGCCGGTAGAAGAGGTCGTGGGGGAACTGGGCCGTGTTCCAGGCCTCGTTGACGATCGGCTGCGCCTCCTTCATGAAGGCCCGCACCCGATCCCGCGTGTCGCGCTCGCGCGGATCCAGATATTCCTCGAACCCAAAGAAGTCGGTCCCCTGGGGGTCGTTCAAGGATTTGGGATCAATCACAAAGGTCCACTGTATAGCCGGACCTCGCCACGACTTCGGGCTGGCTCCCGAGCGCTGCGCGCACGGAGGTGTAGGTACCGGGGGGTGGCGGTTGTGCGGCTTCGATTTGACTTACTTGGGCGGGCTTGCGCCCCCCAAACCCCCCCGCCGGCACTCGCCGGCGTTTCCCTGCCGGGTCCGCAGTGGGGGGTGCTGTCGGGAGCCTGGGTGGTGGCTCGCTTCGGGCTGGCGCCCGAGCTGCGCCCGCTTGTGCGTGACCACCGGGTTCCTACGCGCGTCTCAACCGGGGGCCGCCGGCGGCGACGGGTGCTGCGCGAGCGCGGTGGGGAAGGGTGCTGTGCGAGTGCGGAGCCACGCGTTACCCACCCGGGCGCAGCAGGGGGAGGATTTCGCGCGGGCGGTTGGTGAAGACGGAGTCGGGCTTGCACTGCACACACCACATGGCGCCGGCCAGGTCGTCGACCGTCCACACGCCGACCACCTTGCCGGCGCGGTGGACTTCCTCCACCAGGGCGGTGTCGAGCGCGGCCCACTGCGGGGCCCAGATGTCGGCCAGCGCGGCGTCCAGCACGTCGGTGGCCCGGATCGGTCGCGCGGCACCGATGGCGCCCACCTGCAGATTTGGCTCCAGCTCCTTGAGCCGACGGATCGACGGATGGGAGAAGGAGATCACACAGGTCTGATCGACCATGTCCAGGCGCCGCAGCTCGTGGAGCAGCTTCTCCTCCAGGCCGTCATAGGGGAGTGGCAGTTGCTTGGTCTCGATGCAGAGACCGACCCTGCCACGGGCGACCTCGCACACCTCCTCCAGCGTGGGCAGACGCTGACCGCCGCCCGCGTCGAGCGCCCGCAGCTCCTGAAAGGTATGGGTTGCGACCAGCCCGTGACCGTCGGTGGTGCGGTCGAGGGTGTGGTCGTGAATCACGATCAGCTCGCCGTCGAGGGTGAGGTGGAGGTCGCATTCGATCATGTCGCACCCGAGCTCGATGGCCGACTCGTAGGCCGGCAGCGTGTTCTCCGGTAGTTCGCCGGAGTTGCCACGGTGACCTCCGACCAGAGGCGTGCCTCCGGCCCGGGCGGCGGCGTAGCGCTCGGCAACGGTCACGTGCGTGGTCATCGTGGCGCGAGTCTAGGAGCGCGCTCCCAGCTATGACCACCCCGGGATCGGCTCCGGAGGGGGCCCTTTACAGCACCCCTCGTAGATGGGCCCTGCCGTTTCGTAGAGTGACAGTCATGGCGGCGACCAAGCCGGCGACGTTGGGGGAACTGCGGTCGACTGGTTACCGACCGGAGTCGGTCAAGCAGGAGCTGCGACGCAACGTGATCGGGCGACTGCGCAGCGGACGGCCCGTGCTGCCGGGTCTGGTCGGTTACGACGACACCGTGGTGCCGCAGGTGGTCAACGCGATCCTGGCCGATCAGGACCTGATCCTGCTCGGTGAACGCGGTCAGGCCAAGAGCCGTCTGATGCGCTCGCTCCCGGACCTGCTCGACGAGGAGGTGCCGGTGGTGGCCGCCTCGGAGCTCAACGACAGCCCCTTCGCCCCCATCTCGAAGCAAGCCCGAGACCTGGTCGCCGAGCGCGGGGACGCCACTCCCATCGACTGGCTGCCCCGCGACCGCCGCTACGGCGAGAAGCTGGCGACGCCGGATATCTCGATCGCCGACCTGATCGGCGAGGTGGACCCGATCAAGGTCGCGGAGGGCCGCTACCTCTCCGATGAGCTGACGCTCAACTACGGCCTGATCCCGCGCTGCAACCGAGGCATCTTCGCGATCAACGAGCTTCCCGACCTCGCCGAGCGCATCCAGGTCGGTCTCCTCAACATCATGGAGGAGAAGGACGTCCAGATCCGCGGGCACCTGATCCGGCTTCCGGTCGATGTGATGGTGGTGGCGAGCGCCAACCCCGAGGATTACACCTCACGCGGCCGCATCATCACCCCGCTCAAGGATCGCTTCGGCGCGCAGGTGCGCACGCACTACCCGCTCCGCCTCTCGGAGGAGATCGCGATCATGGAGCAGGAGGCGGCGCCCGTACCGGACAACGTCGAGGTGCTGATCCCGGCCTTCATGAAGGAGATCCTGGCCGAGCTCACGCATCTGGCGCGGCGCAGTCCGCACATCTCCCAGACGTCCGGGGTGTCGGTGCGGATGTCGATCGCCAACTTCGAGACGCTGACCGCGAACGCGGTCCGGCGCGCGGCGCGTCTGGGCGAGGCGCTGGCGGTGCCGCGCATCTCCGATCTCGACTTCCTGGTCGCCTCCACCGCCGGCCGGGTCGAGATCGAGGCGCTCGACGAGGGCAAGGAGGAGCAGGTCCTGGACCGGCTGCGGCGGGGCGCCGTGACCGCGACCTTCGGGAGACACTTCTCGACCGGCCAGTTCGACGCCTTGATCTCCCTCTTCGATGACGGGGCGGTGGTGGAGACCGGTGAGGCGCTGCCGTCGGGGGCCTACGAGCGGGCGCTCGGGAACCGTGAGGAGGTGGGGGCCGCCGTCCGCCGGCTGGGCCTGCCCGACCGTCCCGAGGTGCGCGCCTCGGTGGTCGAGTTCCTGGTCGAAGGCCTGCACCTGGCGAAGCGGCTCAACAAGGACGAGATCGAGGGAGGGCGAGCCACCTACCGACGCTCCTGATCCCCCGGCTCGGGCGCCTACCCGGGGGCGTGGGCCCTAGCGCGAGTAGATGTAGGCGAACCCGAGGACCAGGATGGCGACCAGGATCACCGCCAGCACCTCGATGCGGATCGCGAAGCGGATCAGACGTCGCGCCCGCCGCGTGCGCTCGCCGCACTCCTCGCAGTAGGCGGCGTTGGGCCGCAACCTGGCATGGCAGCGGTCGCACTCGATCTGTGTGGCCTGGGCCATGGCTTCAGTATGCGACGCGGGCGCTGCGCCCGGACGCGGTCCCGAGAGCAGTCGCCTCCGTATCCTGCGAACGTGAGCGAGGCGCCCGCCGACCGTAATGACCTCTGCGCGGTGCTGGCGACGGTGCCCGAGCGGACCTCGGACATCGCGACCGAGCTCGATGGTCCTGGCCTCGCCTACCGACATGGTCCGAGCTTTCCCACCGTGGGTGAGGTCGTGAGCCATCTCTGCCAGTCCGGCTCGGCGATCGACGCGGTGCTGAGGCCGGTGGCGATCGAGGGCACGCGCGAGCTGCGCCTGCGGGAGGCGCTGGAGGCGGATCGCGACCCGGATCTCCTGCCGTCGCTTGAGACCCAGCTCGACGACTTCGCTCGCGTCCGCCGCCGGACGGTGGACGTGCTGCACGCGATGCCGACGGAGTTCTGGGACCGGGAGGTGTTCGACCCCGCCATCGGCCGGCTCACGGTGCGGGAGGCGGTGAGCTCGGTGGTGCGCCACGAGCTGGGCCACCTCTCGCAGCTGCAGTCGCTGGTGACGCTGCTGCCCGTCGCGTAGAGATTGCCCAGCCTGTCACCCGCTCCCCAGCCGCCGTTTCGCACGGAACGGAGGCTATTCGGCGCCTCATGCCACCCGCTTCGTGTGAAACGGACGTTCCGCCAGGGCGCGGCGCACCTGCTCAACGACGTGGCTGGGCTCCGCTCTGAGGTCTGGCGCGGTGTAGCGCAGCACGGTCACGCCGATGTCAAGCAGGCGGTTCTGCCGGCGGTTGTCTTCGATCAACTGGTCTCGGTGCTGGCCCCCGTCATACTCAATCGCGAGCCGGGCCTCTGAGTAGTAAAGGTCGACACGCGCCACGAAACCTCCCCGGGCATCATTCAGCGAGACCTGGGCGTCCGGTCGAGGGAGCCCTGCCTGCACCAGGAGCATTCGCAGCCTCGACTCCATCGGCGATTCCGACTTCGGTTCAACATGCTCCAGGACCTTGCGGGCCCTGACCACGCCCGCGATTCCCTTGTGGTTGGCGACGTACTGCTGGAAGTATTCAAGTGTGACCACGCGACTGTGCAGGGCCATATCGACTGCCGCTACCGCATCGATCAGCGACAACCGCGCAGCCAGGTCGAAGCACGTGCGCGCGGGGCTGGTGAGAGGGAACCCGTCCCGCCAGACGACGTCGTCGGTCGCCAGCTGAATACATCGCACGGTCGCCGGAGCCCGATGCGCGACCCGGCTGAGATCGGGAACCACGATCTCCGGTCGCTTCGGTATGGGGGCCTCGATACCCAACCGCCGCGCCGCAGTGAGTCCCGAGAACGCAGCGCCCTCGGGAAGGGTGGACGCGATCGCGATCAGGAGATGCTCCTCCCGCGGCTCGCAGCCTCGCCAGCGGTACCAGCCGTGGGCGATCCGCTGCCAGGCGGAGGCGCGCAGGTCTTCGCGGGTGAGCCCGGCGGACCGCGCCTCGGCAAGCGAGAAGACGCCGTACCGAAGCGCCTCCGGGACATAAGAACGTCGTGCCATGCGGCGCAGCCTGAAGACCCGCAACGTGTCCGTCTACCCGCCCTGTAAACCCGTGGAGACCGAGTCCCCGTTTCGCACGGAACGGATCTCATGGCACCACCCGAAGCTACCCTTCCGTGCGAAACGGGAGTTTTTTGGGGCGGGGGTGCGTGGGAGAGGGCGCGTGGGAGGGTGTGGCGGGCGGGCAGGGGGCGTGGGAGGTGGGAGGTCGGGAGGGGTCAGCGGGAGGCGAGCACTTCGGAGCGGAGGTCGGCCAGGGCGTGGGAGGCGATCGCGGTTCGGACTCGCTCCAGCAGCCGGGCGGTGAAGCAGAGGTTGTGCTCGGCCAGCAGCGTCACCCCGAGCAGTTCGCGCGCCTTGATCAAGTGGTTGAGGTAGGCGCGCGAAAACCCGCTGCAGGCGCTGCACGGACACCCCTCCTCGATCGGCGCCTCGTCGTACCGGCAGGCCGAACCCCCCACGTGCAGCCGGTAGCGGGGCCGGCCGAACACGAGCGCCTGTCCGTGCCGAGCGATCCGGGTCGGCATCGCGCAGTCGAAGCTGTCCACGCCGCGCAGCACTCCCTCCACCAGGTCGTCCGGCTCTCCCACCCCCAGCAGGTGACGAGGTCGGTCGGGGGGCAGCAAGGGCCGCACCCGATCCACCACCTGGTACCAGTCTTCCTTGGTCTCGCCCAGGCAGTCCCCGATGCCGAACCCAAAGAACTCCATCTCCCCGATGGCCCGCGCGCTGCGCTCCCGCAGGTCGGGATACACCCCGCCGTGGACGATCCCGAACAACCCCTGGTGCTCCGACGCGCCGATCTCGCGATGCCGGTCGAGGCAGCGCCGCGCCCACCGGAGGTTCCGCTCCATCGCCCGCTCCGTGTACACCCGCGGGACGTGAAGGGGCGTGCACTCGTCGAGGCAGAACAGGAGATCACCCCCCAGCGCCTGCTGCAGCTCCATGTTCGATTCGGGGGTGAAGAGATGCGTCGACCCATCCAGGTAGGACCGGAACCGCGCACCCTCCTCGCTGAGCCGGACCGCATCGGCCGGCGCCAGCCCGGCCCCGCGCGCCCGCGCCGGCAAGCGGCGGCGCCCCTTGATCTCGTCCGCCACCTGCCCGAACCGCAGCGAAAAGATCTGGAATCCTCCCGAGTCCGTCGCCACCACGGCCGGCCACCCCATGAACCGATGCAACCCCCCGGCCCGCGCCACCGCGGCCGCGCCGGGCTGCAGAGCCAGGTGGTAGCTGTTGCAGATCACGGCCTCCACCCCGACGGCCCGCGCCGCCGCCGGCTCCACCCCCTTCAACGCCGCTTTCGTCGCCACCCCGAAGAAGGCCGGCGTGTGCAGGTCGCCGTGGGCGGTGCGGAGAATCCCGGCTCGCGCCATCCCGTCTTCCGCCGTGATCTCGAACCGCGGTGCGGGGCCCCTGCCGAACGGAGCCGGCGGGGTTTCGTGGGGTGGTGGGGCCTGCACGGCGGACCATTGTGCGCGCCCGGCCCCAAGTAGCATCGAGACTGTGAATCGCGACCGAAGAGGGGACGACGGGGGGGAGCGCGGGCGCCGTCGACGTCTGCCCCGACACCGTCCGCAGTTCTGGATGGTCGTGACCTCGCTGGAGAACTTCCGGCGCACGCGGGAGCGGGGTTTCAACCTGCTCGGGCTGCGAAGCCGCCACCGCCGTCGCGCCGAGGTGATGCGGCCGGGCGACCGCGTCCTCTTTTATGTGGCGCCCCGCCGTGCCTTTGCCGCCACCGCCACGCTGACCTCCGGCATGCTCGAGGACCGCGAGCCGATCTGGGGCGCACCGCGTCCCGAGGAGAGCCATCCCTGGCGGTTTCGAATGCGCGCCGACGAGTCCCTGGAAGAGGCGGATTGGATCCTCGCCCGCGAGCTGGCGTACCGGCTCGAGTACGTCCGCAAGTGGCCGCCCGAGGAATGGGCCCTCGCCTTCCAGGGCCATGTTCATCAGCTTCCCCAGAAGGATTTCAAGCTGATCGAGAGCGAGATGGCGCGGACGCGGCGCGGGGAGCACGCCACCACGGCATAACCGGCATCATGCAACCACCTGGATTGAAACAGAGTTGTTTCAAACAAGGTGGATGCAACGGCATACACTTGCCATCTGACCATGCCGGCCAGGTTCAGGCGGAACCCCTACCACTTCGGATCGCCGGTGAACGACGCGGTCCACTTCGCGGACCGGGAGCGGGAGGCGGGGCTGCTGCGTGGTCTGATGTTGAACGGGCAGAACGCGATCGTCATCGCCCCGCGCCGCTACGGTAAGACCTCGCTGCTCAACCGCGTCGTGGACCAGGTGCGCGAAGCCGGGGGCCGCACCGGGAAGGTCAATCTGATCCGCTGCGCGACCCCCAAGGATGTGGCCGAAGAGCTGCTCCGTGGCGTCGTCCACGGCCCGCTCGGCCCGCTCGGCGGCCGCGTCCACGAGATCTTGAGGTACCTGCGCCACCTCCGCGTCACACCCGAGTTCACGTTCGACACCCAGAGCGGTGTGATCCGCGGCGTGCGACTGGACAACCTGCAGCAGGACGCGAGCTGGCAGGACGTGATCGGGGACGTGGTCCGCACCCTCCGCGCGGCGGGCGACCGCGACCACCCCGCCTCACTCGTGTTGGACGAGTTCCAGAAGGTGCTGGAGATCGACCCCGGGCTGCCGGATGTGTTCAAGGGGATGGTCGACGAGCTGTCGGAGGTGAGCCTGGTCTTCGCCGGCTCCCGCCGCCACCTGATGGAGCGGATGGCCGACGACCCCGACCACGGCGCCCTCTACAACGTCGGCGCCAAGCACTACCTGGGCAAGATCCACGCGGCCGACTTCGTGGCCTACCTGGTCGCACGCGCGACCGCCGCCGGAGCCACGCTCGGGCTGGCCGGGGCGGAGCGAATCTTCACCATCGCCGCCGGCGTGCCCAACGACGTCCAGCTGGTCGCCTTCTTCGCGTTCGAGCAGGCGGACGACGGCGGGGTGATCGACGACGCCGCCATCGATCGAGCGCTGCGGGTGGCCGTGGGCGATCAGAAGGACGAGTTCGAGCAGATCTTCTCGAGGCTGGCCAAGAGTCAGCAGCTGCTGTTGAAACGGATCGCGCGAGGCGGCGTCGAGAGCTTCACCAATCAGTCGGTGCTGCTGGAGCTGGGAGTCAGTCACACCGCCGCCGCCCGAGCCGGCGAGGTCCTGGTACGGGAGGACCTGATCATCCGCGAGGAGAAGGCCTGGACCCTCGCCAGCGGCCTCTTCCGGGAGTGGCTGCTCGGCGGCGTCCCCGACTAGCCGCTTCCCGGGAAACGGTCGCGCGGGCGGACGCCCCAGGGGGCCCCTTCCCGGGAAACGGCCCCCCTCGTGCGGACTAGTAGAGCGCGCTGGCGAGCTTGCGGCGGTAGGGGAGGGCCTCCGCCGGCTGCATCCGGTCCAGCACGCCGATCACCACCCGGCGCAGCTGGTCGCGCCGTTCGCCGGCACCGGGAAGCGCGGCCAGCAGGAGGTCCAGCGCCTGACCCTCACGTCCCGCGCCCAGCTCCTTCCAGGCCGGCTCCAGCTCCACGACGTGCGCCCGCTCCAGCTCGATCTGGGCGGCCAGGCCCGCGGCCGCGAAGCCGGGCACCTTCCGCAGCCGGGCCAGCGCCTCCTCGCCCTCCCCTCGGGCGTGGAGCAGGCGCGCCAGGGGCAGCACCGCGTCCGCGCGGTCGGGTGAGAGGTCGGCCGCCCGTCGCAAAGACGCCTCGTCGCCGGCCGACACCAGACGATCCGTCTCCGAGGGCGCCAGCCCGTCGAGAAAGCGTTCGACCGAAGCCCGGGGCAGCGCGCCCACGAACTCGGAAACCACCGCGCCGTCGCGGAATGCCTTGACCGCCGGGATGCCCCGGATCTGGTACCGCTGCGCGAGCGCGGGATTGGCGTCGGTGTCGAGCTTGGCCAGCACCACCTCACCGTCGCGCGCCTCGACGGCCGCCTCCAGCACCGGCCCCAGCGTGCGGCAGGGTCCACACCAACTGGCCCAGAAGTCAACGACCACGGGGGTCTGGCGGGACCGCTCCAGCACCTCCGCCTGGAAGTTCGAGGCATCGACGTCGATCGGCATACCCAAACGAACATACGGCGCTAAGGAGGACGGCAGGGGGCGGGTGGCGAGAGATCGGGCGGCCAGGTGGTTTAGATGCAAGGCGCCGCTGCGGAGCGGAAGGAGCGCGTCCGTCCACTCGTGACTGAGCACCGCAAAGCGGCAACGCCGCAGATGAGCCGCATGGCCGTTCGAGATCCGACGAACGCCCCCGGCCGTCCTCCTAATTACTCTCCTGGAGGTGGACGACCCGCTCGGCGTGCGCGCTGCCTGCGCCTGGGTGACCGAACGGTCAGAACAGGTCCGGCTCGGCTCGCTCGACTCGACCCTGGAGGCGATCCTGCCGGTGCCGGTCCCGACCTGGGACACCGGCCACCACTATGCGGGGCCGCCGGAGCGGACGGTGCGCTACCTGCTCGTGCTCGACACCATCAACTTCTCCTTCTGGACGCCGCCGGGCTGGGCCGGCGAGAAGCGGGGCTACCGTGAAGTCGCCGCCGCGCTGCGCCGGGTCTTCGAGGCCGGCGACGACCTCGCCACCCCCGCGGCGCTGCGTTGTGTCACGGTCGCGCGGCTGGAGGAACTCCTCGGCGGCCCCCTGCCCATGCTCGAGGAGCGCGCCGCCGCCCTGCGCGAGCTCGGTCGGCATGGTTTCGAGGGACTGCTCCAGCCGACTGCCGCCGCCACCGCCCGCACCCTGGCCGAGCGGCTGGACAGCTATCGCGACGTCGCCGTCTATCGGGGCCGCAGCGTCCCGATCCTGAAGAGGGCGCAGATTGTCGCCGCCGACCTGCACGGAGCCGGTGTCCGCACCTTCCCCGACCTCGCCGCCCTCACCTGCTTCGCCGACTACAAGCTGCCGCAGATCCTGCGGCACCGGGGGCCGCTGCTTCTCGCGCCGGAGCTCGCGCGGCGGATCGACGCTCTCACGCCCCTGACCGCCGGCGAGCCGGCCGAGGTGGAGCTGCGCTGCGCCACCGTCACCTGTGTCGAGCGGCTCCGCGACGCACTGGCAGCAAGAGGCCGGCACTTGCGCGCGGTCGAGGTGGACTGGATCCTCTGGGACGCCTCACAGGAGCTGGCCGGGATGGCGCCCCACCCCCGGACGCGTACGGTCTTCTACTGAGCCAACTTCGACGCGGCCCTGGAGGTGCGAATCGATGTGTCAAAGTTGGCCTCAAGGAACTGCCACATGCCACCGAACCGTGGTGCTTGCGAAGGTGAGGTGAAAGCAACGGTATTGCGCTCGATCCCGGACCCACCCCCCACGACCAGCACTCCACGACAGGAGCCCGCCGATCCCTTCGACCGGCTCTTCCTGCGGGAATACGGTCGGGTGGTGGCGATCGCCCAGAAAGTCGTCGACGACCGGGCCGAGGCCGAGGACGTGGCGCAGGAGGTGTTCTGGGACCTCCACCGGCGCCGGCACACCGATGCCCCCTACGCGCGCGCCTGGCTCTACAAAGCGGCCGCGCACACTGCCCTCAACCGTGTCCGGTCGCGCAAGCGGCGCGAGAGGCGCGAGCTCACCAACCTGGATCGGACCCCGGCTGCCGCCGACCCGAGCCAGATCGTGGAGCTCGAGCAGGAGCGGGAGGCGGTCCGCGCGGCCCTGCAGCGGCTGCCCCGGAAGGCGGCGAGCGTGCTCGCCCTCCGCTATTCCGGGCTCAGCTATGTCGAGGTCGCGCAGGCACTGGGGGTAGGGACGAATCAGATCGGCACGCTGTTGCGGCGCGCCGAACATGCTCTAAGGAAGGAGATGCGTGATGCGTCATCTGACTGAGGGCGAACTCCGGCGCTACTACGACGATCCGGACGCGATCGTCGCCACCGAGCGCTCGCATTTCGCCTCCTGTACGGTCTGCCAGGAACGCCTGCACATGGTGGCCGCAGACGCCAAGCGCACCCGCTTGCTGCTCGAGACGGCGCCCGCGCCGGTCGACGCCCGGGTCGCCCTGGCCCGCTTCCACAACCGCCAGGGCAAGGCGGGGCGGCCCAGCCGCCTGCCGCTGAGCTGGCCGGCGCTGCGCTGGCAGATGCCGGCCGCCGCCGCCGCGCTGGCGGTGGCCGTGATCGCGATGTTCACGGTGACGCCCTTCGCGGCCTCGCTGCGCGGCCTGTTCGTGCCCAGCTCGGTGCAGCCGGTCACGCTGTCGCAGGCCGACCTGCAGAGCCTGGCGCCGCTGCACACCTACGGCAACGTCACCGTCCCCGTCAAGTCCACGCAGTCTCCTGCCGTGTCGGCCTCCGCGGCGGCCTCGGCGAGCGGCCTGCCGGCGATCCAAATCGGCGACGTGCCGAGTTCGGTCGCGGGCCAGCCCACGAGCTACGAGACGATGTCGCAGGGCACGGTGAGCTTCACGTTCAGCGCCGCCAAGGCCGCCGCCGCGGCGGAGCAGGCCGGGCACGCCGCCCCCAGCTTCCCGCCCGGGGTCGACGGCAGCTCACTGGTCGTTCAGACCGGGCCCGGTGAGGGCGTCCTGTACGGCAACGAGCAGCAGATCCAGCAGGCCCTGCAGCAGTCGCAGGGATCGGGAAACGACGCCTACCAGCAGACGGCCGAGGCGGCCGGCACCTTCATGGTCGCCGGTGAGATGCGGGCTCCCAACATCTCCTCGACCGGGGCCAGCGTCGACCAGATCAAGGAGACGCTGCTGGCCCAGCCGGGCCTCACCGGGCAGGCGCGGGCGCTCATCCAGCAGCTCGGCAGCCCGGACGGCGCGCTGCCCATCCCGATCCCGGCCGGTCTCGCGACCGCTCAGCCGGTGACGGTGCAGGGCGTCCAGGGTCAGACCTTCGGTGACAACACCGGGATCGGTTCCGCGGTGCTCTGGATCAAGGGCGGCATCGTCTACTTCGTCGGCGGCACCATCACGGAGTCGGACGCGCTGGCGGCAGCGCAGAGCTTCTCCTAACCTGCCCTCCTAGGACCCCATGGTCGATCTGCAAGAACATCGGGCGGCGGCCAGCGCGGCCGCCGCCTCGCCCGCGATGCACATCGTCGACCTGACCAAGCACTACGGACGCATCGAGGCACTCACCGGGCTCTCGATGACCGTGCCGCGGGGAGAGGTGTTCGGTTTCCTGGGCCCGAACGGCGCCGGCAAGACGACGGCGATCAAGCTGCTCTTGGGCCTCGCCACTCCGACCTCCGGCGAGGCCTGGGTCCTGGGCGAGCCGGCGGGCACGCTGGCGGCGCGCCGCCGGGTGGGGTATCTGCCGGAGCTGTTCCGGTATCAGCCCTGGCTCACCGCCCGCGAGGTGCTGGCGCTGCACTGCGAACTGATCCAACTCCCTCGCTCCCGCCGGGCGGAGGAGATCGACGAAGCGCTGCGACTGGTGGGCCTCGACGGCCGCGAGACCGAACGCGTGCGCGGCTATTCCAAGGGCATGCAGCAGCGGCTCGGGCTGGGGGTGGCGCTGCTCGGCGCTCCCGAGCTGATCTTGCTCGACGAGCCGACCTCGGCGCTCGACCCGGTGGGGCGCCATGACGTGCGCGAGCTGATCCACGCGCTCAAGTCGCGCGGGACCGCGGTGTTCCTGAACTCGCACCTGCTGACCGAGGTGGAGATGGTCTGCGACCGGGTGGCGATGGTCGACCAGGGCCACGTGATCGCGACCGGCACCCTCGACGACCTCCTGGGAGGCGGTTCCTGCCGGTTCCGTGTCGGAGGACTGTCCCCCGAGGCCCGGCGCGGGCTGGGACGGTTCGGCGGACTCAACGACGACGGCACCTGGCTCACCATCAGCGGGCTGGAGTCGGACCGAGTTCCGGAGGTGGTGGAGGCGATCGTGAGAGACGGGGGCCGACTCTATGCGGTGGAGCCCCGGCACCGCTCCCTGGAGGACCGCTTCCTGGAGCTGCTGCGGATGCCCGAGGAGGCGTGACCATGCCGCCCCTCCTCACCTTCGCCCGCCTCACCGTGTGGGAGATCTCCCGGCGCCGGTTGCTGATCGCGCTCGCGGCCCTGACCTTGATCGTGATCGTCGCCACCAGCTGGGGCTTCTCCCACCTGCGCGACCCCGGGCTGAACGGCGGCCGGGGGCTGGGCGAGGTGGAGCTGCGGGTACTCGCCTCGCAGCTCTTGATCCTGGTCGCGTTCCTCTTCAGTGGCGTGCTCGCGCTTTCGGCCGCCTTTGTCGGTGCCCCCAGCCTCTCGGCGGACGTCGAGTCGAACCTGGCGCTGGCGCTGCTGGCACGGCCGGTGCGCCGGTCTGACTACGTGCTCGGGAAGTGGCTCGGGATGGCACTGCTGGTGGTCGCCTACGCGGCCGGGACCGGACTCCTGGCGGTGCTCGGCGTGTGGATCGCCACCCGCTACGCGCCTCCCAACGTACCGGGCCTGATCGTCTCCGTGGCCGGTGAGGGCTTGGTCGTGCTCACGCTTTCCCTCCTGCTCTCGACGCGGGTGGCCGGCATGACGGGCGGTATCGTCGCGCTGGTGCTCTGGTTCATGGCCTGGATCGGCGGCATCGCCGGTGGCATCGGCCATGCGCTGCAGAACAGCGCACTCAGCACCGCCGGGCTGGTGATGGGTCTCATCATGCCCACCGACGCGCTCTGGCGCTCGGCAGTCTTCTCGATGGAGCCGGTCGCGGTGGTGGCCGGGATCCGCGAGGGTGGCGCCGCCATCGCCGCTGACCCTTTCGGCGCGACGGAACCGATCCCGCTCGGGATGCTGGTGTGGTCGATCGTATGGGTGATCGCGGTGCTGGTCCTGGCCGTGCTGAGCTTCCGGACTCGCGAGATCTGAACCTGTCTCTGCTGCGCGAACTCTGGCTGCCTCGGACGGCACCAGAGACAGGTGTGAGCGGCGGCACCGACAAATCTGAGCGAACGGCGCGACCTCACCTGGTCGGGCTCGACGTGGTGAGAGTGATGGCGCTGCTGTTGGTGATCGCCATCCACTGTGACCACTGGCCCTACCAGACGTCGGGCCTGGAGCAGAGGGTCTGGCCGACGGTGGACCTGCTCTTGCGGCCATCGGTGCCTCTCTTCGTGATCCTGAGTGGCTTCCTCCTCACGTACGGGGAGCAGCACGCGCTACCGCTGAGTCGGTTTCTCCGGCGGCGGCTGGGGCGATCGCTCATTCCGTGGATCGTCTGGATGCCCGTCTATACGCTGATCGGACTCCTCTGGACCAAAGAGATCGTTCCCGCGTCGTGGGCGGGGGTGGCCTCCTGGTGGGCGCTGGGCGGCGGGCACCTCTGGTACCTGTTGCTGATCCCGCAGCTCTACATCCTGTTCCAGGTCTGGCCGACGTCGAGCCGGGGTCTGCTGGTGGGTGCGCTGATCTCGGTCCTCGTCCAGGTGGCGCTTTCCAGCTACCGGCTGCTGGGGCCCGAGAACGAACCCGTGAACAGCTTTCTGCTTGCCCACGGATACCAGGTGGCGCCCCTCTGGCTGGGGTACTTCGGGGTCGGGCTCGCGGTCGGGCGCTGGCGCTCCGAACACCTCGAGACCTGGAACACATGGGGTGTGACCGGGGTGTTCGCGCTCGCGATGGTGGCGGGTGCCGTGCTCCTGGTGCTCGCCGACGGCAGCAACGCGCCCAACGCTCAATTCGTGCAGGGGACCGGCGCGTTCCTGCTCCCCTCGCTGATCCCGGTCACGCTCGCCGCGTTTGTCGCCTGGGCCCTGGCGGGCGAGCGCTGGTTGAGCGGCCGGCCACAGCTCACGCACGCGGTGCAGTCGGTCAGCCGCTACTCGCTCGGGATTTACATCGTCCACGAGGCGTTGACCTACATCAGCGGGCCGGTGCAGTACCTGGGGATCGCCCGCGCCTCGCTCGCCGTCTCCGCCCTCTTGTTCCTGTTCCAGGTCGCGGTCACATTCGTTCTCGCGTACGCGGTGACCCGCGCCCTGGCCGCGACGCGACTGGCGATCACCGTCGGGCTGCCGCCGAACCCGCCGCGGTGGTCGGAGTGGCGCCGTCCCTTCGCCATCTGACCGGCGGGCCTGTGGGGCCGGTCAAAGCTCCGGCGGAAGGCCGAACGACGCGAAGAGGTCGGCGCGCCCGGTGAACCGTTGCGAGAAGCCAGGCGCGTCTCTCCACACCTTCCAGGTGCCGTCGTGCAGCGTCGAGTGGTCGACACGCGTGACGCCGCGCGAGTCGTAGTAGAGAACCGTCTGGCTCCCCGAGGGTCCGTCGCTGCCAAAGATCCCACGTGGCCTCCGAACCGGGCGCGTCCCGATGCTCTCTCAGAAGCGCGCCTTTCTCCAACCACTCGAAGGGCGCCGCGCCCCGCGCGTCCGGGAAGCGCGGGAAACGGAATTCCCACTCCCCCACCAGGACGGCCAGCTCCTCGAGTCCGGGATTCCTCTCGTAGGTCGCCATTCGTTGGTCTCCTCTCAAGTGGCGTGTGGCCCGCCGAAGCGTCGGGCGCCGATGCAGGTGAGACCGCGGAACGGAGGGAAAGGAATCGGTCGTCGCCGACGGAAGACGGCACCCCTCAGTATTGCCAGCGCCTTCCGATGCCCCAGCGGGCGAGGGACCAACGGGTGAACATCTCAAACATGCCGAGCCGGAGCGGCCGGGTATGGAGCCGCCGCGGCGAGGTGGCGATCCAGGTCTCGCCCACGTAGGCGACCGGGTTCCCTAGCGCCTGCACGCGGGACAGAAACTCCAGGTCCTCCGCCAACCGAAGGGTCTCGTCCATCCCACCGGAAGCCAAGTAGAGGTCGCGGCGGCAGTAAAACATGTTGGCCCGGATCGAGAACTGGCGCTTACCGAATTCCATCAGTCCGAAGTAGGCCCGATCGATCAGGTCGCCCCCTTCGGGCACCAGGCGGATGCAGCCGGCCGGCCACCCGTCGGTGACCCGGCGAAAGACACTGGAGGTGAGGTCGGGGGCTGCATAGGAGTCGGCGTCGAGGAACACCAGGACGTCGCCCTGGGCCGCGACGGCGCCGCGATTTCGGGCCCGGGCCACCCCCGAAACCGGGTCGACCAGCAGCTGCACCGGCAGCTCGCTGCCGGCCGCGAAGGATCGCACGGTGTCGGCGGTTGCGTCCTCGGAGCCGTTCACGACCACCACCGCCTCGAGCGGGCCGGGCGCTGCCTGCTGCCGCACCGACTCCAGCACCTTCACCACGGTCGCGGCCTCGTTGCGAGCGGGGATCACGAAGCTCAGGCGCACACGCCGGCGGCTCATGTCAGAGCAAGTCCCTGAACTGAGCCGGCCGGCTGCCCTGGTCGACCAGCCGTTCCACTTGCCGGATCGCGGCGCGATAAGACGGCCCCTGAAGGTCTCCCTGTGGATGCAGGAAGACCTGTGATGTTCGCGGACGGCCGGGCATCGCCGCCAGGGCTCGGGCGGTCGTCGCCACCAGCACTTCCTGGAGGGCTCCCGCTCCCAGGTATCCCTGCCAGCCCAACCGGAGCTGCCGGCCACCCCGCAGATCCGTCAGCGACGCCAGGCCGACGTTGAACCGGTAGCCGGCCGCGCGCAGAGCCTCGTTCACCCAGGGTGCCTGCAGCCACGCGGGGGCGCAGAAGCCGTCGACCGCGAAGCCCGCCAGCATCATCTCGTGCCGCGCCAGGCCGGCGGCCAGGGTGGCGTCGGCCCGATCGAGGGCGGCGAACTCGGCGACACCGTGAGCGAACAGAAAGGACCGGCCCCGCGTGGTGAAGGACCCCCGTGCGCGCCCTCGAGCACGGTGCGTCCAGCCATGCGCCACCAACTCGGCGCCGCGCCGCGCCTCCCCGGCCAGCAGGTCCAGCATCTCCGGCGCCTCGTGCAGCGGACGAGGGCCGCTCGGCACCACGAGGAGCGTCCGGCAGGTGACACCGATGTGGTCGAGGTCAGAGAGCACCTTCCGAACGCCTGGCAAGGTGCCACACATCACGTCGTGGACGGCCACCACCACGCGCCGCCGCTGCTCCCCCGGGTCCATATCCTTCTTCCGAATATCTTACATCGCTGTTATCAATTAAGCTTCCAGTAGATGTCAAACCTCGGAGTGTTCAGACAGTGAGCGGGCGGGGGGCGGACGCTTGACCTTCGTGCTGGCGGTACTGGGCGCCCTCGCCAACGCTCTGGCGTCAGTCCTCCAACGCAAGGCGGCCGGAAACGAGCCCGATTTCAAGTCGCTGCGGCCCTCGATGTTCCTTGACCTGCTGCAGCGCCGGGTCTGGCTCCTCGGCATCCTGGCCGTCATCGCGGGATTCCTGCTTCAGGCGGCCGCGCTGTCCCTGGGGAGCATCGTGGCCGTGCAGCCCATCCTGGGATTCGAGCTACCCGTCACCTTAGTCCTGGCCTGGCCGATTCTCCACAGCCGGCTCGGGAAGACGGAGTTGCTGGCCGCGGTGGCGATGGCGCTCGGGCTTGCCATCCTCTTGGTTTCGGCGGCGCCCGAGCCGGGGGGTCACATCCCGTCACTGGTTGGCTGGCTGGTGGGCGGATTCGCGAGCGCGGCGGTGATCGGAGTCTGCTTCCTGGCCGGCGTCCTGAGCGAGGGCGCGCGCCGGGCCGCGCTGCTCGGCGTCGCCACCGGCTGCACGTTCGGGCTCACGGCGGCGTTCATGCAGGTCGCCACCCACTCCCTCTCGAGGGGAATCCTCAGCCTGTTTCTGGCCTGGGAGACCTACGCCACGGTGGTCACCGGGATCCTGGCCATGTACTTCCTCCAGAACGCCCTGCAGGCGGGCCGCCTGGCCGCCGCGCAACCGGGGATCACCATCAGCGATCCCTTGCTGGCCGGGATCTGGGGCGTGGTCCTGTTCCACGACCGGATCCGCACCGGACCCTGGATCATCGGAGAGATACTCGGGCCGTTGGTGATCGTGGGAGGTATGGTGCTGCTTCTCCGTTCGCCGTACCTCCAGGGCGAGGCGGGGAAGTCCGAGAAGTCGCCCGAGGAGGCTGGTGGGGGGAGCCCGGAGACGTGACGTGATGGGAGGGCTCCACGGGTTGGCGCTGGTCGCGTTCGGCGTCGGTCTCCTGGCCGCTCTGGCGTCGGCGTTCGGGTACGTCCTCCAGCACGAGGGGATGCAGGACGTCGACGTGAGCCTGCGCAGGCTCCGGGAGGTGAGGCGACTGCTGACCGGCACCCCGTGGCTCGCCGGCATCGGGATGATGATCGTGGGCCAGCTTCTGAGCGCCGTGGCGCTGAGCCTCGGCGACCTGGCCCTGATCGAGCCGGCCTACGCGGCGATGGTGCTGTTCGCGCTCATCATCGCGGCGGTCTGGCGCCGGCAAGCGCTGTCCGCGCGGGAATGGGTGGGGGTGGTCACGATGGTCGTCGGCATCGCGGGGTTCGTGATCGCGGCGCGCCCTACCGGCGGTCATCCAGCAGACGTCGCCCTGCTTCGACTGCTGATCGCGGCCGGCGTCCTCCTGGCGGCGCTGCTGCTGCTGATCAAAGGTCCGCTCCCCTTCCACCGAGCGACCGGACTTGGCATCGCCGCCGGCCTGCTGTTCGGTAGTCAGGATGCCCTCACGCGGCGGGCGCTGCAGCTGCTCCCCGGTGGTCCGGAGCGCCTGCTCACCGACTTCTCTCCCTATGCCCTGGTGGCGGTGGCGGCGAGCGCGATCCTGATCGCGCAGGCGGCCTTCAAACGAGGGCCACTCGCGGCCTCGCTGCCCGGGCAAAGCATCCTGGAGCCGCTTTGTGGGATCGGCCTCGGCGCCGGCCTTTTCGGCGAGCAGCTGCGCGTGTCCCTCCTGTGGACGACGGTCCAGGCCCTGACCCTGATCGCGATGGTGGTCGGCCTGTTCTTGGTCGCGACCTCGCCGCTGGTCACGCGTCAGGAGGCGCCAGACACCTCCTGAGCGCAGCATGTAGAGGTGACCGAAGACGATCTGCGCAGGGCGACGCTCCGCTGGCGGGGCCCAGACCCTTTGGTGCACTTCCGGGGGCTAACCACGCCGGTTAGGACCCGTTGGTGCACCTCCGGGGCCTGACTGCCCTGCCAGCCGGTCCGGTCAGCGCGACAACGGCAGCCGGAACTTGCCGACGATGCTGGTCGCCCCCTTGACGTCGGGGGCGATGCTGGCCAACAGCTGCTCGTAGGTGATGCCGGTGGCCAGCGTGGGAGCGGGCGCCAGCGCGTAGACCGTGAAGATGTAGTGGTGCGGCTGCCCGTCAGCTGGCGGGCAGGGGCCTCCGTATCCCACGAAGCCGTAGCTGTTGGTGCCCTCGCCGAACGGGTTGGAGCCGCGGCCCTCCAGCTCGCGGACGTTCGCCGGGATGTTGTAGACGACCCAATGGTGAAAACCGCCGGCCACCGGTGCGTCCACGTCGTTGATGGTGAAGGCGAAACCCTGGGTCCCGACCGGTACGTTGAACCAGCTCAGCTCAGGCGCCAGGTTCTGTCCTGAGCAACCGGTGAGGCTGGCCGGGCCGCCCTCCGTGCCGACGGGCAGGAAGTCTCCATCCCGAAAGCTGTCGCTCACGATCGTGAAAGGGTGCAGGCCTCGGTCCGCCTTCGCGCTGCCCTGGGCCAGCGAACTGGTCGGGCCCACCATCAGCAGGCCCAGAACCAGAGCACCTCCCCCAACGGCTGCCAGCACGTGCTTCCATGAGCGAACGACCGGTGTCCTCATGTCGCTACCTCCTCAGCGATGCCGGAACTTCAGCGCGTCGATGATCTCACCAGGTCGGACCCGTTGGTGCACCTGCGGCTCCAAACCACGGCGAACAGGAAGCGTTCATGCACCAACAGCCTTTCGCCGGGCTCAAAGAGGGTTGTTGGTACGCGACAGTCTCGGGCTCTAGCTTGAAAATCCCACCACTTCCACCAAGTGTCTATCGTCGCTGTGAAGGAGTTCAGGAACACCCGAATCGAAGGTCACCAACCGCCCTTCGAGAGCGGCCGCAAGGACGACGAGGTGAGCGTCGGTCACCTGGCGGTAGCCGGCCAGCCGGCCAAGATCCATTGGCGCATCCACCAGGCGTGCGGAGTCGGGCCAGAACTGATGTCCGCTGAGCCCACACATCCGACGCAGCACGGCCATCGCCGTCGCCGGCGTGACGGCGGTCGGAATGACGCGCGGATTCGACGAGACCCGAACAAAACCGACTTCGGTCACAGGAGTGGTGGCCCATCCGGACTCGGCATGTCGCCTGAACCACGCCCGCGCCGCCTTGTGATAGACGTGGTTGGGCCAGCCGAGAGCGACCAAGAAGTTGACATCAAGGAGCGCGGGCGGCCGCGTCACTCGTCGAGCGCCCGGTCGACCATCTCCGGGGTGATAAGGGCGGCATCTGAGGGCACGGCGAACACGGGGAAACCGTCGTCGTCAGCGATGGCCCCCGGCTCTAGCCCGCGACGCGCGAGTTCAGACACGACCGCCCCGACCGAGCGGCTCTGACTGGCCGCAATGGCGCGAGCGGCCGCCAAGATCGAATCATCGATGTCCAGGGTAGTTCGCACACCTCAAGTGTAATCGAAGGCGCACCAGCGCATCAAGTCATCACAGCATCAATCCGCCACTCGGGAGCCGGTGGGAGAAACCTCCCCGCCCTCGCCGTGTTCCACGGTCAGGGGTAGAGGCCGCGATCCCGGGTGGCGGCGGCGACGCGTGACACCGCCTCCACGTACGCCGCCATGCGCATGGGCAGTCGCTGCTCCTTGGCCGTCTCCAGAACCTCGCCGAACGCGCGCTGCATGATCGAGTGCAGCCGCTCGTTGACCTCGTCCTCCGACCAGAAGAACGACTGCAGGTCCTGCACCCACTCGAAGTAGCTGGCGGTGACGCCGCCCGCGTTGGCGAGGATGTCGGGGACCAGGAAGACGCCGTTGCGGGTCAGGATGTCGTCCGCCTCGGGTGTGGTCGGGCCGTTGGCACCCTCGACGACCACGGAGGCGCGAATGTCGCCCGCGTTGTGTGAGGTGATCTGGTTTCCGATCGCAGCCGGCACCAGGACGTCGCAGTCGATGGTCAGCGTCCCGTCGCTTCCGATCTCAGCGGTGCCCGGGAACCCTCTCAGCGTTCCGTTGGCGACCCGGTACGCCTTCACGTCCGCGACCTTGAGGCCGCCCGGCGCGTGGATGCCGCCGTACTCATCGGAGATGGCGACGATCCTGCACCCGGCGCGCTCCAAGAGGGTGGCCGAGACGCTGCCCACGTTGCCGAAGCCCTGGATCGACACGCGCATGTCCTCGGCCCGCATACCCAGGTGTCGCAGCGCCTCCAGGGTGCAGATCATGACGCCGCGGCCGGTCGCCTCCACCCGACCCAGCGACCCTCCCACGTCGACCGGCTTTCCGGTCACACAGGCGGTCACCGAGTAGCCCTCATGCATGGAGATGGTGTCCATGATCCAGGCCATGATCTGGCCGTCAGTGTTGACGTCCGGCGCCGGGATGTCGCGGTCGGGGCCGATCAGGACCGAGATCTCGGTGGCGAAGCGTCGGGTCATCCGCTCCACCTCGCGGGCCGACATGGTGCGGGGATCGACGATCACGCCCCCCTTGGCGCCGCCGAAGGGGATGTTGACCACCGCGCACTTCCAGGTCATCCACATGGCGAGCGCCTTGACCTCGTCGAGGGAGACGGCTGGGTGGTACCGGATCCCACCCTTGGCGGGCCCACGGGTGATGTTGTGCTGAACTCGGTAGCCGGTGAAGATGCGGGTCGAGCCGTCGTCCATCTCCACCGGGAAGTGGCAGGTGAACTCGCGCTTGACTTCGCGCAGGATCCGGCGGATCTGAGGCTCGAGGTGGAGGATTTCAGCGGCGGTGTCGAATTGTCGTTGGGCGGTACGCCACTCGTCTGCTTCCTCGACGCGGGGCGCGAGCTGCATATGGGTCATGGACGGACACCCTCTTGTGCAAGGATGGCGACCTCCGAACGGATGATCGCCGGCCGCGTGGGCCACAAGCCACGGTACACGCTCCTCGCCCGGATCGGGGTCAGGGTTTGTTAAGAGCCTGCTAGCACCGGCGGCGGCAGACGCCTCGACCAATTCGGGTCGCGTCCAGGCCGTCGAGCGCGTCACCCTTGAAAACATGACCCCGCCCCATGGCATCGTGCTCATGACCTTCGGGTCGGCCCAGACGGCCGACGAAGTTCCTGCCTACCTGCGCAGCGTTCGACACGGTGGTGAGCCCGACCCGGAGCTGGTGGCCGAGTTCCAGCGGCGCTACCGTCTGGTCGGGTGGTCACCGCTGGTCCGCATCACCGAGGACCAGGCCGCGGGGGTGGAACGCGTCCTCGCGGAGCGCCATGGCGAGGGTGCTTACCGGGTCCGCGCGGGGATGCTCCACTCCGTGCCGACCATCGACGAGGCGGTGCGGGAGCTGGCTGGGGCGGGAGCGCAGGACTATCTGGGCATCGTCCTCGCGCCGCAGTACTCGCCCTTGATCATGGGCGGCTACGACCGGACGCTGGAGGCGGCCGTGAAGGGGCACGACGCCGGGGCCCGGTGGGCGGTGGCCGGCCCCTGGCACCGAGTCCCGGCGTTCCTGGACGACCTCTCCGATCGCGTCGCCCAGGCCCTCGCGACCGTCGGCGACCGGGAGCGCACGGAGGTGCTCTTCACGACCCACAGCCTCCCCAAGGCGGTGCTCGACCGCGACCCCGCCTACATGGACCAGATCCGGGAGACGATCGCCCTCGTGGTCGAACGCGCCGGCCTGCGGCCCGGGCAGTGGCAGTTCGCCTACCAGAGTGCCGGCCACACTCCCGAGCCGTGGCTGACCCCCGACCTCAAGGATCTGCTGCCGTCGGTCCGCGAGCACGGCCGCACCGCCATCCTGGTGGTCCCGGTGCAGTTCCTGGCCGACCACCTGGAGATCCTCTACGACCTCGACGTGGCGGCCCGGGAAGAGGCCGAGGAAGCCGGCCTCGCCTACCACCGGGTGGCGCTGCCGAACACGCGCCCGACCTTCCTGGCCGCCCTGGCAGATGTCGTGGAGAGGGAAGCCGCCGTCTCCGGCACCCGCTGAGTTTCGCCGCTCGGGCTGGAAACTCCACCCGGGGCGGTGGTAGGTTTAGGTAGATTTGGTGAGGTTCGATGTGTGGATGGCCGGTGCGACCGCGCCCCACACTCCGCCCGACCAGCGAGCGCGGCTGGCGGCCCGGCTGACCGAGGAGCGGGGCGGGTGTGTCCTGCTCTCCACCTGCCACCGAGTCGAGCTCTATGGATGGGGTGACACTCCACCCGCCGGCTTTCCCATCGCTCGGAGGGGCGACGATGCGGCCCGCCACCTGTTCCGGGTCGCGGCGGGACTGGAAAGCATGGCCGCCGGCGAGGACCAGGTCCTGCATCAGGTACGGCAGGCCCTGACCGCGTCGGCCGACGCCGACCCCGTGCTGCGCCGGCTCTTCGAGGACGCGATCGCGACCGGCCGCCGGGTGCGCGCCACGCTGCCGGCGCCGGTGCGGGGCCTGGAGGAGCCTGCTGTCGACTGGCTCGCCGAGCGGGTCCCGCTCTCCCGCGGTTTCGTCCTGGTGGCGGGTGCCGGCGCGCTGGGACAGGCCTTGACCCGAACGCTGAACCAGCGCGGCGTAGCGGTGGTGGTGGCGAGCCGGAGCCAGGGCAGGGGCGAGCTCGACCTGGCCGGGGCTGCGGCGCTGGCCCCTCGCGCGAACGCCATCGCGGTTGCGCTCGGCGGCCCCTGGCGCGACCTCCAGCCCGTCGACCACGCCACGCTGCCGCCCGTGGTCGACCTCTCCGCGCCCGCCGCCGTTCCGCAGCCGGTGCGAGCGGCGCTCGGCGACCGTTTTCTGGGCATCGACGAGGTGGCACAGGAGCCCAGCACGGCCGCCGGCTGGCGCGCCGCGGCCGCGGACCTGGTGGAGCAAGGCTTGGAGGCGCACCGGAACTGGCTCGGCGCGCGCGGCTCAGCGCACCTGGTCCGGACGCTCCGGGAGCGGGCGGAAGAGCGCCGCCGGGAGCGGGTCGCCCGCTACCTGCGGGCGTATCCAGGGCTCGATCCGGGCGACGCGGAGCGGGTGCAGATGCTGACCCGGCGCATCGTAGGGGATCTGCTGCACGAGCCGCTGGCCGCCCTCCGCGCCGATCCCGACGGCACCCGTGCCGAGGCGGCCCGCCGGCTGTTCGATCTGTGAGCCACCCCACCAACTTCCGCCAGCTCCATCACGCCCACCCCACCAGCCTCCGCAAGCTCCGCCTCGCGGGGTCCGCGGTCGCAGGGTCCCCGCAGTGACCCCCCCGAAATTGCGGCTCGGGACGCGGGGCTCGCAGCTGGCGCGGATCCAGACCGCGATCGTGGCCGAACGGCTGGAGAGCTCGGGCTTCAAGGTCGAGGTGGTGCCCATCGTCACCACCGGCGACCGCCGCCCACCCGGCATCCCACCCCACGAAACTCCGCAAGCTCCGTTTCGCGGGGACCCCGGGGTGAGCGCGCAGGACGGCTGGTTCACGCGGGCGCTGCGGGAGGCGCTCGAGGCGGGGGACATCGACCTCGCCGTCCACAGCGCCAAGGACCTCCCGATCGAGGCGGAGACCGGGACCGCGCTGTCCTTCCCCGAGCGCGCCGACCCACGGGATGCGCTCCTCACACGAGCGCGCGTACCGCTGGCGGACCTGCCCCCCGGCGCCATCGTCGGGACCGACAGCGTCCGGCGCGCCGGCTTCCTTCGCGCCGCGCGCCCGGACCTCCGGTTGGTGCCGCTGCACGGGAACGTCCCCACCCGCGTCGAGAAGCTGGAGCGGGGCGAGGCCGATGCGCTGGTGCTGGCCGCGGCCGGCCTGGACCGCCTTGGCTGGCGCTCTCGCATCGATGATTTGCTGGATCCGGAGCTGATGCCACCGGCGCCGGCGCAGGGTGCGCTGGCGGTCGAAGTACGAGATCTTCATTCAGCCGCCGGCGAGGCGGTCGCGGCGCTGGACGATCCCGTCGTGCGCATGGAAGTTGAGGTCGAGCGGAGCGTCCTGAAAGCGATGGGCGGCGGGTGCCGTTCGCCGCTGGGTGCGCTCGCTCAGGTGGTGGACGGACAGCTGCGGCTGCTGGCCGGCGTTCCGGGCCGGATTCTCCACCGTTCGGGGCAGCCGACAGAGCGAGACCGGCTGCTGCAAGAAGTGACTCAAGGTCTTTTAGGGGCCCCCGCGAAACGGAGCCTGCGGAGTTTCGTGGGGTAGGCCAAGGAGGAGACATGGCAAGCACGCTGACGCCGGCCGCGGTCGGCGACGATCTGCGCGAGCTGGCGGGGCGGCCCCGGCGCCTGCGCACGACCGCCTCCATGCGCCGCTTCGTGCGCGAGACCCGGCTCCACCCCGCCCAGCTGGTGGAGCCGGTGTTTCTGGTCCCCGGCCGCGAGCGTCGCGAGCCCATCGCGGCGATGCCGGGCGTCGAGCGCCTGAGCCCTGATGAGGCGCTGGCGCGGGCCCGCGAGCTGGCGGGTCTGGGGATCGGCGGCCTCCTCCTCTTCGGGGTTCCCGACCAGAAGGACGACGCGGGGCGGGGCGCCGCCGACCCGCAGGGCCCGGTGCCGGCCACGCTGCGTCTGCTCCGGGAGGCCGGCCTGCCGCTGGTGACGATCGCGGACGTCTGCCTCTGCGAGTACACGACTCACGGGCACTGCGGCGTGCTCGACGGCCACCGGGTGGACAACGACAAAACGCTGCCGCTGCTCGCCGAAGCCGCGGTCGCGTACGCCGAGGCGGGGGCGGACGTCGTCGCCCCGAGCGCGATGATGGACGGCCAGGTGGCGGCGCTCCGCGACGGGCTGGACCGATCGGGCTGGAGAGACACCGCGATCCTCGCCTACGCGAGCAAGCACGCCTCCGCGCTCTACGGACCGTTCCGCGAGGCTGCCGCCTCGGCGCCTTCCTTCGGCGACCGGCGGGCGTATCAGATGGATCCCGCCAACGGGCGTGAGGCGATGCGTGAGATGGAGCTGGATGCCCTCGAGGGCGCCGACCTGCTGATGGTGAAGCCGGCGCTGACCTCTCTCGACCTGCTCCGAGAGGCACGGGACCGCTTCGATCTGCCGCTGGCCGCCTACCAGGTGAGCGGCGAGTACGCGATGGTGACCGCTGCCGCCGAGCACGGATGGATCGATCGCAAGCTGGCGGCGCTGGAGACCCTGACCGCGATCGCGCGGGCCGGCGCCCACCAGATCATGACGTACTTCGCGGCCGACGCCGCGCGCTGGCTCCAGGAGGCCCCATGACGCAGTACACGACCCAATTCGTACAAGCCCTCGGTCTGGGGCTGGACCCAGCCTGGCGCCGCCGGACGGACGCCGAGCGAAGCGCCGAGTGGGAAACCTTCAGCTCCACCCTGGCGGCAGACGAGTCCTTGGTCACCCACACCTACTCCACGGTCGGGCTGCGCCCCGGCGTCGACGTGCTGCTGTGGCGGCTGGCACCCTCGCTGGAGGCACTCGAGCGCTCGGCCGCACGCCTGCTCCGGAGCGGCGCCGGCCGGTGGCTGACCGTCTCGCAGAGCTTTTTGGGGCTGATCGTCCCCTCTCAGTACGTGAAGCGGCCGACCGCTCAGGAGCAGTCGATGTTCGCGGGGGAACGCTCCAAGTACCTCATCGTCTACCCCTTCACCAAGGACACCTCGTGGTACCTGATGGGCCGGGAGACGCGGCAAGGCGTGATGAACGAACACATGCGGATCGGCCACCGCTATCCCCAGGTTCGCCAGCTGCTGGCGACCTCTTTTGGCGTCGATGACATGGACTTTCTGGTCGCCTACGAGACCGACGACCTGCCCGCGTTCTCGCAGCTGGTGCGCGACCTGCGCGGCACCGACAGCCGGCGCTCGACGGTCCGGGACACGCCCATCTTGACCGCCGTGCACCACACGCCGAGCGAGATCGGCGAACTCCTCGGCGCATGAGCCACGACGCACAGGCGTTTCTGGAAGAAGCACGGGCGCGGTTTCCAGGTGGCGTGCAAAGCCCGGTCCGCGCCTACGCGGCGGTGGGAGGAGATCCCCCGGTGCCGGTGCGCGGGGAGGGGTCGCACGTCTGGGACCTGGAGGGTCGCGAGTACGTCGACTGGGTGTGCGCCTACGGGCCCCTGATCGCCGGTCACGCACATCCCGACGTGGTGCGCGCGATCGGGGACGCGGCTCGGCTCGGTGGACCGTTCGGGGCCACGGTGGAGGCTGAGCTGCGGCTGGCCCGGCGGATCCAGGCGCGCATGCCTTCGCTGGAGCGGATCCGCTTCGTCAACAGCGGCACCGAGGCGGCGATGTCGGCGCTGCGGGTGGCCCGGGCCGCCACCGAGCGCGACCTGGTCCTCAAGTTCGAGGGCGGCTATCACGGGCACGCCGATCACCTGCTGGCGAGCGCCGGCTCGGGGGTGGCCACGCTGGGGCTGCCAGGCAGCGCCGGGGTGCCGGCCGCGATCGCGGCACAGACGCTGGTGGTGGCCCGGACGCTGGCCGCGGCACAGGAGGCGGCACGGGCACACGCCGGCGAGGTGGCGGCGATCATCGTGGAGCCGGTGGGCGCCAACGTGGGCGTGGTGCCTCCTGAGCCGGGCTTCCTGGAGGGACTGCGCGCGCTCTGCTCGGAGATCGGCGCGCTGCTGGTCTTCGACGAGGTGATCACCGGCTTCCGGGTCGCGCCCGGTGGTGCCCAGGAGCGCTACGGCGTGAACCCCGACCTGACCGTGCTGGGCAAGATCATCGGGGGCGGACTGCCGGTGGGAGCGTACGGCGGTCGTGCCGACCTGATGGACTTGGTCGCCCCGTCGGGCCCCGTCTACCAGGCGGGGACCCTCTCCGGTCATCCGCTGGTGATGGCTGCCGGTGAGGCCACGCTCCGCCTCCTCGACGGCGCCGCCTACGCGCGGCTGGAGACGCTGGGGGAGGCCTTGGAGGAGGGGCTGCAGCCGTATGGGCGGGTGGCCCGGGTGGGCTCGCTGCTCACGCTGTTCCTGCAGGACGGGGCGTTCGGGGACGTCCACGCCCGGCTGCGTCAGGGCGGTGTCCTGATCCCGCCCTCTCCCTACGAGGCCTGGTTCATCTCCCTGGCTCACACCGAATCCGATATCGAGCGGACGGTCGAGGCACTGCGCTGATGGTCCCCTCCGGGAGCCGGCGATCCGACCGTTTCCTGCGTGCGTGCAGGCGGGAGCCAGTCGATACCACTCCGATCTGGTTGATGCGTCAGGCGGGGCGCTCGCTGCCCGAGTATCGGAAGCTGCGGGAGCGGTACTCACTGCTTGACATCGTCGCCGACGCCGACCTCTGCGCCGAAGTGACGCTGCAGCCGGTGCGACGGCTGGGCGTGGACGCGGCGGTGATGTTCGCCGACATCATGCTGCCGCTGCGCGGGATGGGCGTCGACTTCGAGCTGGTGGAGAGCGTGGGGCCGGTGATCGCGCAGCCGATCCGCTCCCCCGCGGACGTCGACCGGCTGGGGGAGCCGGACGGGGAGGAGGCGGCCCCGATCGTGGTCAACGCCGTGCGCCGCGTCGTCGGGGAGTCGCCGGTGCCGTCGATCGCGTTCTCGGGCGCTCCGTTCACGCTCGCCAGCTACCTGATCGAGGGCCGGCCCAGCCGCCAGTTCACGTTGACCAAGCAGTTTCTGTATCAGGAACCGGCGGCGTTCGCCCGGCTGCTCGGGAAACTGGCCCGCGTGATGACCGGGTACCTGCGCGCACAGGTTGGCGCCGGCGCGGCCGCGGTCCAGCTCTTCGACAGCTGGGTGGGAGCCCTGGCGCCGCGCGACTACCGGGAGCAGGTGCTGCCGCACACCCGTGCCATCTTCTCGGGGCTCCAAGACCTGGGGGTGCCGCGCATCCACTTCGGGACCGACACCGCCACCCTGCTGCCCGACATCGCGACCTCCGGGGCCGACGTGGTGGGTCTCGACTGGCGGGTGCCGCTGGACGCGGGCTGGCGGCGGGTCGGCTTCGAGCGCGGTGTGCAGGGCAACCTGGAGCCGGCGGTGCTGACCGGCCCCGCCGACCTGGTGCGCGAGCGGGCGGTCGAGGTGCTGCGGCAGGCGGGTGGGCGGCCGGGGCACATCTTCAACCTGGGCCATGGGGTCCTGCCCGAGTCGTCGCTGTCGAACCTGGAACTCCTGGTCGAAACCGTCCATGCGGCGCGCATTCCGCTCGCCTGAACACGCGTTTCTGCACACCCCTTGGTTCCGGCGCCAGGGGTAGGGCCGGGGTGTGCAGAAGCGGCACTTACGAGGCGGCGCCGGCGGCGCATCAGGTCTGGTGGCCCTGCTCGGCCCGCCAGGCGGTCAAGGTCTCGTCGCTGGGCGGGTAGACATCGAGGATGCTCTCGCCCGCGGTGACCCGCTGCCACAGGTATTCTTCCAGCCGCTCCTGGGTGTGGCCCGCCTCCGCCACCTCGTCGGCCAGCGCGAGCGGGAACACCACCACGCCGTCCTGGTCGCCGACCACCACGTCACCGGGTTCCACCAGGACTCCGCCGCAGCCGATCGGCACCTGCATCTCGACCGGATGGTGGCGCAGAGAGGAGGCGGAGGCGTGGAGTTGGCGGCAGTAGCCGCAGTGCCCCCGCAGCCCACCAGCCCGCAGCCCCGGTGGCCGTGATGGTGGCGTGACGGGTGGGATGGGAAGGCGCGGTGATTCGCCGCCAGGTGCTCCGCTGCAGGCACTATGACGCCTCCCGGGGCAGCCAGATCCCCGCCTCCGGACTGGCCACGTGGAAGGCGAGCGTCTCCTCCAGGTACAGCGTCACGCGGTCGGCGTCGTGGCTGAGGTAGCCGAGCGACAGGTCCTCGCCCAACGCCAGGACGTAGTCGTCGCCGCGGAGGCTGAGGGCCACCGCACCCCGCACCCCCGGCGCTCGCACGACCGGTCCCTCCAGGATCCGGCGCAGGTGGTCGAGCAGCAGATAGCCCCCATGCTCCGTCGTCTCCACCACCCGGGTGTGCTCCTCGGGACTAAGGGCGAGCCCGTAGGGACCGCCCACACCCGCCGCCCGGAGCCGCTCCACCGCCCTCGCGATCACGTGCGGCAGGTCGGAGACGTTGTCCGGGAGAGCCATCGAGCGGTGAGGCGAGGCTCCTGTCACCCCGTCGATGCCCGCCGCCTCCCAGCCGTGCAGGACGGCGGTGTTCTCGGCCGCTGCGATCCGCCGCGCGGCGGCATCGAGCTCGTCGAGGTCGAGGTCGTCGGCGCCGCGGCTGGCGTCGTCCAGCTCCGTCCGGGACACCCTGAATCGCGCTCGCAGCTCGACCAGCGGCAGCACCCGCCGCTGAGCCGCCTCGACACCCTCGACCAGGCGCCCGCGGAGCGGTCTGGTGCGCCCCAGGTTGTGGGCCGAGTGCGACCAGCCCAGCGGCTCGCCGACGTCGATCAGCTTGCGGGCGCCGAGCGTGGCCTGGAGCACGTCCTTGGCCTCCCCGTCGAGAAGCCGCCAGCCGTCTTCGGTGAGCGGCGCGCGCTCGCGCAGCAGGTGGTTCACCGTGCCCACCCCCGGAGGCCGCCGATGCCCAGAGAGCCGGGAACGGCGGAGCTGCCCGCGGCGGCGGCGCCACCCTCGCTCTCTTCCGTCGCCCCTTCCTCCGCCTCCTCGCCATGGGCCACGATGTCGCCCTGCGAGAAGAGGATTCCACGCGCGATCTCCCGCCAGACGGGCGTCCGCCGGAGCAGAAACTCAAGATCCATGCTGAAGTGCTTGAACTCCTCCCCGACGGCGTCGCGCATGATGGCGCGCGCGACCGCATCGGGCTCGACCGCGAGCCGCTGTTCATACCACCCGATCGCCTCCGCCTCCTCGGTGAGCGAGGCGATGAGGCGGGCGAACGTGCGCGTCTCCGCCGGCAGCTCTTCCGGTGGCTCGTGGTACTGGTCGAATCCCATGGTCGCCTCCTGCAGGTTGATGGCTCTGGACTTCCCTGATAGCCTGACTATCAGCTGACATTACGTCAACGGGCGCAGAGGCCCAAACGAGCCAGACGCGCCGGGAGGACATGATCATGGCTTCTGCCGGACCGATCCGGTCCCATTCCACCAAGACCTCAGAGGCGGCCTGGAGCGGCAGCGCCAACGAGACGCGGCTGGGAGACGCCGGAGCCGCCACCATGCGCAAGGCGTTCGCCTGGGTCGACCCCGATGGCGACGCCGAGACCAAGGGCAGCTACAAGTTCATCCATCACGAGGTGACCAAGGACGGCAAGGTCGGCGCCGCCAACATGCGCGCCTGCATCTCCGGGATCGGCGTGCTCAACGGCGGACGCGGCGGCGCTCGGATCCCATCGCGGGACCGCAAGCGGATCTACGACCACCTGGCCAAGCACCTGCGCGACGGGGACCACGAGCCACCGCCCCTCGAGTAGCCCGGCCATCTGTCGACAGATGTACCGTGCTGGGCGCCGCGTCGTGGCCATCTCTCGACAGATGGCCGATGTGCGCCTGCCTAAGGAGCGTGGTCGAGCGCGCGCAGACGCTCCGCCGAGCGCCGCTCACTGGCCCGCCGCGCCAGCTCGGCTCCCGGCTCCAGGTCGACGAACTTGACGACCGAGCAGAGCTCCGGGTGAATCTCCGCCGCCTCCTCGAACATGCGCTGGGCGACCTCGCGATAGTCGGGGTGGCCCTGTTCGGTGGTCCGGAGCTCGACCAGGTGACACAGCTCGCGGAGACTGAGGCGCATGTACCAGCGGAGCCGGAAGGCGAGAGGTACGGCGTACTGGGCCAGCTCCTCCCCCAGCGTCTGTGTCAGCCTCCCGTGCGCCTCGGCGGCGCGGATCATCTCCTCCTCGAAGCGCCTTCCGACGCCGTAGTCGTGGAGCTCGGCGGGCACGTCGAAGCCGAGCGCGGTGGTCAGTCGCTGCCGCTCCTGGGTCAGCATCCGGTGCCGCTGCAAATCCCGATAGGCGCCGAAGTTGGCGGTGATCTGGAACGTGTACGCCGCGTGCTCGAACGCTCGGGGCAGCCGGTCGCGGCGGTTCTGCCGAGCCGCGGCGACGGTGGCGAGCAGGTCTCCCAGCGGCAGGTCGCCGGATCCCAGCTGAGACAGGGGCAGGTCGCTGCCCGCGAAGATCAGGGCCGCGCCCACCCGGCGCTCGGCGTCGCGGTCGTAGTCGACAAGCACGACGCCGCGCTCCTCCCCGACCGGGCGGGCGGCCGGTGCTTGGGCCGAGAGTGCCGCCGCGCGGGCTCGTAGACGGCTCGCCGCGGGCCCGCCGTAGCGGTCGTCGAGGGCCCGGCGCACAAACGCCGGCAGGACCTCGCGCAGCTCCTGATGCAGCTCGGTGGCAAGGCCCGTGACCTCGGGCAGCGGAGCCGCGGCCATCCGCGTCAGGAGGTACTCAAAGGCGCGACCGCTCCCGGCCAGCCCGAGGTTGGTCAGAGTCGCCGCCGGGAGCAGTCCCCGCAGGAGGTCGAACGCGTGCGCCCGGGTGGCGGTGCGCCAGGCTCCCTCGGGCTCGTTCTCCCGGCGCGGATGGCGAGCCCGCACGCCCTTCAGCACGCCGGGTAGCAGCTCGGCGAACGCGGTGAACAGCCGGTCCATGGCGAGCTCGTAGCCAGGGTCCCGGAGCTCCGGCCCGCGGTGGTAGGCGAAGCGCCCATCCGGCCCCGGCCGGTCGAAGCGCACGTAGCGGGTCGACTTCTCCAGCGGCGAAATGCCGATCCGGGCGTCCTCCAGGGTTTTGGCCGCCAACTGTGAGACCTTCTCCAGCGCGACGTGAGCGAAGGCCAGCTCCGCCACCGAGTCGTCTCCATAGCCGACCAGGACGCGTTCATAGAAAGCTTCGGCGCGCGCTTTGTCGACGGTGGCATCCGGCTCCGGCGCACCGATGCCAAGGTCGGGCTCTCCCAGGAACTCATCCAGCAACACCCGCCGCAGGCTCTTTTCGGTGCGCGAGTAGCGGCTGAAAAGTGCGCCGGCCACCACTTCCGGCAACGCTTTCAGCGCGAAGACCCGGCGGTCGACGTTGGTCAGGTAACGAAGGAGGAGCGCACGCTCCGCGGCTGTGAACTCGGGCGGCGGCTGGCTCACGGGTGACAGTCTAGAAAAGACAAGGGAGCGGACGGGCCCACACCCGTCCGCTCCCTCGCCGCTGCCGGCCGCGGATCAGCCGGCCCGCTGCGCCCGGAGCCGCTCGGCGCGCACCGCGCGCGCCTTGGCCAGTGCCTCCTGCCGCTTCTTCAGGACCGCCGGGTCGGTAACGCGACGACGGGTCCGGCGAGGGGGAGCCGGCACACTGGTGCCGTCCTCGGGCGACGCTTCCAGTGTCCGCTGCACCCAGTCCAGGAAGTAGCGGCGGGCCTGACCGCGCTCCAGGAAGTAACGCCGGACCACGCTCACCGTGTCGGGCCAGCTCTTGCTGTCGGTGAGCGGGTTGGCATACAGGGTCCTGGCCGTGCTCAAGTCTTGCACGCGGATATCCACCGTCGGCTTGGGGGGCGTCATCTTCTCCAGTAACTCGTCTGTCTTTGCGTCGCCGAGGATCTCGCGCAGCTGATCCACGGGTACGGTCTTACGATGCGTGATTGGCATACATGCTTCCTCTGACAGCGTCACCTCGGGTTACGACGGATCACATCATAGCAATCGGTCACGGCGGTGGCGGTGCTTTTTGTCAGGAAAAGCACACTGTCCGGATAGTCTTCGGTCAGGCGCCGATGATGGGCCGTACATGGACCACCTTCTCGATGTCGACTGGGCGGCACACTGGCGTGCTCTGGTAGAAGCGCGCAACGCGGCCGCGGTGGTGGACGGCAAGCCGGTCGGAGGCCAGGCCCCGGGGGCGTGGGACCGGCGGGCGCGGCGGTTCAAGCGCCACACATCCGAGCGGCCCGATCCTTTCTTTGATGTGGTGCTGCCTTTTGTCACCAGGTCGTCCACCGTGCTCGATGTCGGTGCGGGCTACGGCCGCCACTCGATCCCGCTGGCCGCACACGCGGAGTGGGTGACCATGGTCGAGCCGTCAGAAGGGATGCGCGAGGGGGTGCCGGACCTTCCCAATCTGACCGTGGTAGCCAGTGACTGGATGGACGCGGAGGTACAACCAGCGAGCATCGTCCTGTGCGCGCACGTCCTTTACGGTGTGCTGGAGCCGGTGCCATTCATCGAGAAACTGGAGCGGGCGGCGACCAAGCGCGTCTTCATCGCGATGCGCGGTGACCGCAACCCCCATGTCACTGAACAGTTCCTGCCCCGGCCCCGGATGCCGCAGTTGGAGGACTGCTTCAACCTCCTTCGACAAATCGGGATCGCGCCTGAGGTCACCTGGTGGACGGTCCCGGTGCACCGACACTGGCCGGATCTGGAGGCGGCCGTCGAGGAGTCCCGTGAGTGGCTGGGCGTGCGCTGGGACGAACCCCAGGGCCGTGCCTGGTTGGAGGCGAACCTGCGCCCCGCGCCGGAAGGAGGCCTGGACTGGGAGAGCACTCCGACCCTGACCGGAGCCCTGCACTGGGCGCCCAGACCGTTCGCGCGATGATCGAGCCCGAAGACCTCGAACTACGCCCGGTCCGGACCGCGGACCGCGCGGCGGTGGCGGCGCTGGCGGGGCCTGACGAGGCGGTCCCCTTCGATGAGTGGGTGGAGAGCCCCGGCGGCCTGTTCTGGGTTGGCGAGGAGCTGGCGCGGGTGGTCGGCGTGTCCCGGGTGAGCCTGATCGCGCCCGCCACCTATCACCTCGACGGCGTGTTGGTGGACCGAGAGCAACGGCGTCGCGGCATCGGTGCGGCGTTGCTCGACGCGACGCTGGATCTACTCCGCGCACAGGGCGCCCGCCAGGTCCGTGCCGAAGCCCTGGACACACCGGCGCGGGGCCTGGCCGCACGGAGCGGGTTCCGGACCGTGGCCCACGCCTTCCTCTGGCGTGCGCCGCGGGTCGAGGGCGGCGAGCCGGCGCGGTTGGCCACCGAGCGCGATCTGCCGGCGCTGGCCGCCGCGGGCGGGGGCAGATTGGTGGCGCCGGGCGAGGCGCGGGACCTCGACGAGGCGACGCTGCGGGAGCGAGTGGGGGCGGGGGCGGTGCGGCTGGCCCCGGGTGGGCGTGCGTATGCTGTCGTGGTCGCCGAGGAGCCGCGCCTGGTCGTGGCCGCTCTGGCCGGACGGCCCGTCCTCTGGCCGCAGCTGCTGGAGGAGCTACGGTTCGAGGCCGACCTCCACGACCTGCCCGGCGTCGAGGTCTGGTTGGCCGCCTCCGAGGAGGGAGGGCAGGTGCTGGAGGGCGCCGGCTACCATCGCGACGACGCCGCCCGTCTTGACGCAATGGAGCTGGATCTTTGAGTGACCGCCGCTACGTGATCCTGGGCAACGGGATCGCCGGCCAGAGGTGCGCGGAGGAGCTGCGCAAGCACGACGACGGCTGCTCGATCACGATCGTGGCCGCCGAGCGACACCCGCTCTACAACCGGGTCGCCCTGCCCCGCTACCTGCGCGGTCAGGTGCGCCGCGAGAAGGTCTTCATGCGCACCGTGGAGTCCTACGCCGAGCGCGGCATCGACATCCACTTCGAGACCTGGGCCACCGAGGTCGACGTGCGGGACAAGGTCGTGCGCACCAACCGGGGGCACGAGCTGCGGTACGACGGCCTCCTGGTCGCCACCGGGGGCCGCCCGCTGCCGCCCCCCTGGCCGGGAGTCGAGGGGATCGCGCAGGTCTACGGCTTCCAGACCATCGACGACACCGACACCATCATCGAGCGCGCCGACCAGTCGGAGCGGGTGCTGGTGCTGGGCGGCAGCTTCATCGCCTACGAGCTGGCCGAGGGCATCGCGTTCCGCAGGCGCGCCCGCGTCACCTGGTTGATGCGGGGCCCGCGGTTTCTCCGGTACGTGCTGGACGAGGAGGGCGGCGAGCTCTGCCGGCAGCTGGGCGAGAAGGCGGGGGTGGAGTTCATCTTCCAGGACGAGATCACGCGCCTCGAGCCCCAGAACGGCGGGTTCCACGCCGGCACCCGCAACGGGCTCGACCTGGGCGAGTTCGAGGTGCTGACCTACGGTGTCGGGCTCGACTACTACACGGAGCCGGTCCGCAACACCGGGATCGAGATTCGGCGCGGCGTCGTCACCGACCAGAAGCTGCGCACGTCGGCTCCCGACGTCTACGCCGCCGGCGATGTCGCCGTCTTCTTCGACGCCATGGTCGGCAAGCACAACCAGATGGGGACCTGGGACAACGCCGAGGCACACGGGATCACGGCCGCTCACAACATGGCCGGGGAGAACGAGGACTTCTTCGACGTCCCCACCTACACCACCACCATGTTCGGTTCCACGCTGGCGGTGATGGGGGTCACGCCCGACGTGCAGCCGGAGCTGGAATCGGTGCGGACGTTCTCCTACCAGGAGGGGTTCTTCCGCAAGCTCTTCTTCCTCGACAACCGGCTGGTGGGGGCGATCATGATCGGGCCGCCCAAGGGACGCAAGAAGCTGATCGAGATCATGCGCTCGCAGGTGGAGATCGACGGGTCGCGGGAGGCCATGCTCGACCCCGCCAACCTCTGACCCTCGCCGGTCAGCCAGGCAGCCGGGCGGTGAGGAGCTGCCCTCCCTGCTGGTTGACCACCCGGGCCTCCACGAAGCCGGCGTCCTCGGCGAGACCCCTCAGCTCGGCGTCTTGGTGGAAGTGGCCGCGAGAGGCGAGCGGCTCCGGCGAGGCCGGAGTCCCGCGCAGCTCCGGTCCGGTCGTGTACACGGCCAGCCGGCCGCCTCCTGTCAACACGCGCCGGCATTCGTGAAGAACAGGGAGCGGACGCGGGAAGAAGAAGAAGACCACCGACATCGCAACGGCGGTGAAGGCGCCGTCGCGGAAGGGAAGCTGCTCGGCGTCCGCGGTCAACAGTTTCGCCCCGGGCGCGGTGCGCCGCGCCAGCGTCACCATCTCCGGGCTGTGGTCGAGGCCGGTCGCGACCGCCCCGGTCCCCAGCGCTTCCCGCAGCAGGTGACCGCCCCCGCACCCGATCTCGAGCAGACGATCCCCGGCCTGCAGCGCCAGCGCGTCGAGAATCGCCACCCGGGCGAAGTCATGGACGGTTTCGGCACCGTAGACCTGGCGAGCCCGCACCCCGGCCGGCCTCCGCGCCACGCGGTCGGTGAGCCAGTCGTCGAAGTGGCCGGCGCCCAGCCCGCTCGCGCGCCACGCGGCACGATCGTCGTCGCTCAGGCCGAACTGGCCGAGCAAGCGTTCCACGCGGTCGGCCTCCGCTCCGGCGCCCACTCAGCCGGAGGGTACCGCGCAGCTCAGCCCGGTTGCAGCTGGCGGTGAATCCCCCACAGGTCCGGTTGAGCCCACTGGCCCACCACCTTGCCGTCTTTGATCTTCACGATCGCAACGTTGTCCCAGGCGACGCGCTTTCCGGTGGCCGGAACGCCCAGGAACTCCCCGGTGTGCGTCGCTTCGACACGGGTCCGCACCGTCACGCCGCCGGCCGACTCCTGGAGGTCCTCGACGGTGAACGACAGGTCCGACCAGGGGGCGACCAGGTTGCGGTAGAAGTTGGCCGCAGCCGTGGCGTAGCCGGTCGTCCACGGCGTCAACCCGAGACAGTCTCGGTGTAGCCGTCGAGGTCGACCACCCTGGCCGTCCCCGCCTCATCTCCTTCGGCGAGACAGCGCTGCCACTCGCGGAACACCTCGGTGTTGGTCAGGGCCCGATCTTCCTCAGCCATGGTCTCCTCCTCAAGAACCGAACGTTCGCTGACACATCCACAGAGCGAGCAGGCCGGCCGCGGACCAGGCCGCCACTCGCAGCCAGTTGGACCTGACCAGCAGGCGGTGAGCCGAGTCCTCCCAGCCGGCGGCCAGGCGTCCGTGCTGCCGGGCTTGGACCGCTGCCGTCGAGATCACGATCACGGCCATCAGCACGACCTGCAGGACCGGGAACCAGAGCGGGACGGTCGGAGTGCGGACGATCAAGAGACCTACCGAGGCCCCGATCGACAGGACGACGCCCGGTATCACCACGATTCCGAAGCGCCGGCTGTGCTGCGCCTCGTAGGCCGGCAGCGCGTCACGGCCGACCAGTGCGAGGAGGGGATAGTTGAGGACTTGCAGGGTCCAGAGGACGCCCGACGAGAAGAGGGTCGCCGCGGTCAGGACGAGAATCAAGGTCTGGGCCACTCGAAGCTGGTTCCTCCGCACTCGTTGCCGGGGAGATTAGTCTAGCAAACTGACGATCAGCATGACTGACGATTTTCGAGGAGAATCCGCTGCGCTCCCGCCGTCGATGCGCAACCGCGTCCCGTTCCTCCTCTTCCGGACCGCCGAGGCCTCACACCGCCTCGCCGACCGCATGCTGGCCTCAGTCGGCATCAGCGCCCGCCAGATGGGCATCCTGACCCTGATCACCGAACGCGAACCGATGACGCAGGTCGCCCTGGGGGCGGAGCTGCAGATCGACCGGACGACCATGGTCGGTCTCATCGACGATCTCGAGCGAAAGGGCCTGGTCAGGCGCCGCCGCAACCAGAGGGACAGGCGTGCCAACTTGATCTCGCCGACCCCAAAGGGGCGGAACACCAAGGACGCCGGGATCCAAATCCTCGACGAGCAGCAGCAGCGGTTCCTCGAGCCCCTCTCCGCGGAGCGACGCGACCTCCTCGAAGGGCTGCTGAACGACCTCTACCAGGCTGCCCGGCGGTCAGCGCCCGAGCGCTGAGCCGCCCGGGCGAGCCGCCGGGCATCACCAGCCCGCCGCCCGGGAGGACGTCGTATGCTCAAAGCAGATGGCATTCGCTAACAGCGAAACACCCGAGCACGTGCGCACCACCATCGGTGCCATCCTTCGCCGCCACCGTGAGCAACGGGAGCGCACGCTGGCCGACATCGCGGTGCCGGCCGGCATCTCGCCCGCCCATCTCTCCGAGGTGGAGCGCGGGCGCAAAGAGATCTCGACCGAGCGGCTCCTGGCGGTCGCCCGGTCCCTCGAGGTGACGGTCGCCGGCCTCTACCTGGAGCTGGCGCGGGAGCTGGGTGCGGAGGAGCGGATGGTCCGCTCCAGCTGGGACCCGGACCCGCGGGCGGCGGTCCAGCAGATGTGCCGCGAGCTGGATCGGGAGGCCCTGCAGACGGTCGCCCGCTTCACCTCTTTTCTGGTCACCACCGAAGGCGCCCAGCGGCGGCGCATCGGATTTCTGGAGTCACGCCGATGATCCCCACCGTGCTGGAGCAGACCAGCCATGGCGAGCGCGCCTACGACATCTACTCCCGGCTGCTCAAAGACCGCATCATCTTCCTGGGCACTCCCGATCGACGCCTCGGTCACGAACCTGGTCATCGCGCAGCTGCTCTTCCTGCAGGCGGATGACCCCGAGAAAGACATCAGCATCTACGTCAACAGCCCCGGCGGCGACGTCACCGGCGCCCTCGCGATCTATGACGCGATGCAGCATGTGAGCGCGCCTGTCAGCACCCTCAACGCGGGCCTGGCGGCGAGTGGCGCCTCCCTGATCCTGGCCGGCGGCTCCCCCGGCCGGCGGTACGCACTTCCGCACTCCCAGGTCGTGATCCACCAGCCGTGGTCGCCCGGGGTCCAGGGTCAGGCCACCGACATCGATATCGCGGCCCGCGAGATCCTGCGCCAGCGCGCTCTCTTCGTCGACATCTACGCGCAGCACACCGGACAGCCCAAAGAGCGGATCGAGCGGGACCTGGAGCGGGACTACTACCTCACGCCCGAGGCCGCGCGCGAGTACGGACTGATCGACGAGATCATCACCAGCGCCAAGTTGCCCGTCGCCGTGTAGGGGGCCTGCCACCCGCGCGGGGCGAGTTCCCGTTCGCGAGCGGTCGCCAAGCGCCGGGCGGTGTAGCGTTCGCAGCGCGCATGGCACGACGACCACCGCAGAACCCGTTCGGGAGTCCCTTCGGGCCCCGCCCACCCGGCTTCGAGGGACTGGGTGAGATTCACCTCCCGCGGCCGCCGCGCCGTTTCTGGATCGGCCTCGCGTTCGTCGTCGCCGCCCTCGTTCTGATCCTGATCGCGGCGCCGATCGTGAACTTGGTCACGAACTGGGAGTGGTTCTCCGCCCTGGGCTTTGGGGGCGCCTACGGAACCCGCCTCTTGATCCAGGTGATTCTGTTCCTGGTCACGTTCGTGGTCTCGTTCCTGTTCGCAGGCGGCAATGTGGCGATCGCGCTGCGGCTGCGGACCAGCGGCGCCTTGCGCGCGGTCGGCATCCGTCACCGGACTCTGCGCTCGCGCCTGGGCGTGGTGTCGCTCATCGCGGCGGCTCTGCTGGCGCTGCTGGTGGCGGTCTCGATGGAGGGGTCGTGGTCGGACCTGGTGCTCTTCCTGCACCCGCAGACAACCGGCGTCCAGGATCCGATCCTGCACGCCGACACCGGCTTCTATCTGACGCAGCTGCCGTTCTGGAACGACGTCCAGGGCAATCTGGTCGGCCTGGTGGTGGTCACGATCTTGATGGTGATCGCCCTCCACGCCTGGCGCGACGACCACATCGACCTGCGCCTGCTGCCCCGGGGGACGGCGCACATTTCGGTGCTGATCGGCATCTACGGGCTGGTGGTGGCGTTCGGGGCCTGGCTCAGTCGTTACGGCTACTTGTATGGCCATGACAGTGCGGTCTATGGGGCCGGATACGCAGACGTCAACGCCCGGATCCCGCTGGCCACGGCCGAAGTCGTGCTGGGCGTGCTGCTCGCGGTCGGTCTCTTCATCAACTCGGTGCCCCGCTTCCGCCGCATCCGCCCGGTCCTGTTCGCGGTCGGCATCTGGATCGCGGCCGTGTTCGCCTTCGGCATCTATTCGGCGGGGGTGCAGCGCTTGTCGGTCCAGCCCGCCGAGTTGAGCCAGGAGACCCCCTATCTGGCCCACCAGATCGCGTCCACCCGCGAGGCTTACGGCCTGACCAACGTGGAGACGCAGTCGTTCGCCGGCACCGGCAACGTGACGGCGCAGGAAGTGAACAACGACCAGACCACGGTCAACAATCTCCGGCTCTGGGACAACGCGCCGCTCAACAACGTGTACGACCAGCAGCAGTCGATCCGCACCTACTACGGATTCGACACGCCTCAGTTCGATCGCTACACGCTGAACGGCACCTATCAGGAGGTGGAGATCTCACCGCGCGAGATGCAGCAGTCGCAGCTGCCGAGTCAGGCGCAGACCTGGGTGAACCAGCGCCTGGTCTACACGCATGGCTATGGTGTCGCGGCCAGCCAGGTGGCGGCGCAGGACAGTCAGGGCCTGCCACAGTACGTGGCCGGGAACATTCCCAACAGCGGTCCGCTGAACGTCACCGTGCCCCAGATCTACTTCGGGCAGAGCGAGTCCGACTGGGTGGTCGCGCCCTCGCGCCAGTCTGAGTTCGACTATCCCGGGGGCGGTGCCGGCGGTACGGCCAGCAACCGCTGGACGGGGACCGAGGCGCCACCGCTGACCGGCGGCAACCGGCTCCTGTGGTCGATGCGCACCGGAGACCTGAACCTGCTCATCTCCGACCAGATCACTCAGCAGAGCCGGATTCTGTTCGACCGCAACCCGGAGCAGCGTCTGCAGCAGGTGGCACCATTCCTGACCGCCGACAACAACCCCTACATCGTCGACGTCAATGGACACCTCTACTGGATCGAGGACGGCTATACCTCGGCCGGTACCTATCCCTACTCCGAGACGCAAGACCAGTTCGCCGGCAACCCCCTCAACTACAACTACATGCGCAACTCGGTCAAGGCGGTGATCGACGCCTACAGCGGACAGACCACGCTCTATGTGTTGACACCCAACGAGCCACTGATCCGGTCCTACGAGTCGGCGTTCCCCTCGCTGTTCAAGCCCCTCTCAGATATGCCTTCGGCGCTGCGGGACCACCTCAAGGTGCCGCAGAACTACTTCAGTCTCCAGGCGCAGGTCTACGCGACCTACCACGTGTCCGATGTCTCCGTCTTCTACAACCGCGAGAACGTGTACGCCGAGCCCGAGAGCATCCAGCCCTACTACGTGATGATGCGCCTGCCCGGCGAGCCCAAGCCCGAGTTCCTGATGATCCTCCCCTACACGCCGTTCAACAAAAACAACATGGTCGCCTGGCTGGCGGTGCGCCAGGACCAGCCCAACTACGGCGAGGTGATCTCCTACCAGCTACCCAAGAGCCAGGTCATCTTCGGGCCCGCTCAGGTGCAGAGCCGGATCAACCAGGACCCCACCCTCTCCCGCGACTACTCGCTCCTGAATGAGCAGAACTCGCACGTCTTGAAGGGCAATCTCTTGGTGGTGCCCATCGGCGGCACCTTCCTCTACTTCGAGCCCTGGTACATCGAGTCGAGTCAGGGGCAGTCCCTACCGGAACTGAAGTTCATCATCCTCACCGGATCCACGCCCAACAGCCCGGTGGTGTCCGATTCGACACTGGCCAACGCGATCGCCGACCTGACCGGTCAGGCGGCGCCGAGTTCGACTCCCAGTCCCACCGGCACCTCACCGCCGCCCACCGCGGGAGCCGGTGTATCGACGCAGATCCAGCAGCTGATCAGCCAGGCGCTGACCGCGTATTCGCAGGCTCAGACCGACCTCAAGCAGGGTGACCTGTCCGGGTACGCGTCGCAGATGCAGACGGTCAACAGCGACCTCCAGCAGATCCAGACGCTGGAGGGAGGGTCGACGTCGGGCGGAGGCTCCTCGGGCGGCGCCTCGCCAGGCCCCACCCCGGTGCCCTCACCTTCGGGGCTCCCCGGCGGGTAGGAGGAAGTTGAGGCAGGTGCTCGCCTGGATCGACCTCGAGATGACGGGTCTCGAGGTGTCACGGCATGTCATCGTGGAGATCGCGAGCATCGTCACCGACGACGATCTCAACGTCATCGCCGAGGGTCCTGACCTGGTGATCCACCACCCGGCGCCGGTCCTGGCCCGGATGGACGACAAGGTCCGCCGCATGCACGCCAAGAGCGGCCTCCTGGCTGCCATCGGGACCTCGGGGGTGACGCTCGCGGGCGCGGGAGAGCTGACGCTCGCCTTCCTGCGCGAGCACATCGAGGAGGGTGCAGCGCCACTCTGCGGCAACTCGATCGGCACCGACCGCCGCTTCTTGGACGCGCAGCTTCCGGCGGTCGACCGCTATCTGCACTACCGTTCAGTTGACGTGTCGACGATCAAGGAGCTGACCCGCCGCTGGTACCCGGACCTCTTCGGCCAGGTGCCGGCCAAGCGGGAGACGCACCGCGCGCTCGACGACATCAAGGAGAGCATCGAGGAGCTCCGGTGGTACCGGGCCCACGTCTTCGCCGGCGGGCGGCGCTGACAAGCGCGCCGGGCGCCTTTGGAGGAGGGTTTTGGAATGCGAGATGGAGTGATCGTGGAAGCCGTGCGCACGCCGTTTGGCAAGCGCAACGGGGCGCTCAAGGACGTCCATCCGGTTCTGCTCGGGACCACGGTGCTGAAGGAGCTGGTCCGGCGCACGGGCATAGATCCCGGTCAGGTGGATGACGTGGTGTGGGGCTGCGTGGGGCAGGTCGGCGAGCAGTCGGCCAACGTCGGCCGCAACACCTGGCTGGCCGCCGGCTACCCGGTGGAGGTGCCGGCGACCACCGTCGACCGCCAGTGCGGCTCTTCGCAGCAGGCGCTCCACTTCGCCGCCAACCTGATCCAGTCCGGGACGGCCGACGTCGCCATCGCGGGCGGCGTGGAATCGATGAGCCGCGTTGGGATCGGCGCCAACATGACGCAGGGGCCCGGGGTCCCGTTTCCCCCCGAGCTGATGGAGCTCTACGAGATGGTGCCGCAGGGTGTCTCGGCCGAGCTGGTGGCCCGCAAGTACGGCATCTCGCGGCAGGCCCAGGACGAGTTCTCGGTCGAGAGCCATCACCGGGCCGCGGCCGCCACCGAGCAGGGGTATCTGGCACCGCAGTTGGTCCCGGTCCCGGGCCCCGACAACGGGGGTGCTTTCCTGCTCGAGCGGGACGAGGGTGTCCGGGCCAACGCCACCTACGAGGCGACCTCGGCCCTGAACCCGGCGTTCGATCCCACCCACACGATCACGGCCGGGAACGCCAGTCAGATCTCCGACGGCGCGGCCGCGCTGCTGCTGACGACGCCGGAGAAGGCGCGTGAGCTGGGACTGCGCCCGCGCGCTCGCATCGCCGCCCAGAAGGTGGTGGGCTGCGACCCGGTCCTGATGCTGGAGGGCCCGATCCCGGGCACCCGCGCGGTGCTGGAGCAGGCCGGCCTCACGATGCGGGACATCGACCTCTTCGAAATCAACGAGGCGTTCGCTTCGGTGGTGCTGGCCTGGGCCAAGGAGACCGGGGGTGACCTGGACAAGACCAACGTGAACGGCGGCGCGATCGCCATCGGCCATCCACTGGGGGCCTCCGGTGCCCGGCTCATGTGTCACCTGCTGAACGAGCTGGAGCGGCGCGACCTCCGGCTGGGCCTGCAGTCGATGTGCTGCGGCGGCGGCCTGGGCACCGCCACCATCATCGACCGCGAGCTGAGCGGGCGGCGGTAGTTGGCACCGCAAGAACCCCGATTGCCGGCACTCAGGGATCCTCGGGCACCGCAAGAACCCCGATTGCCGGCACTCAGGTGCGTGAGGGAATCGTGAGCGCCTGGGTGGGGCCCCTTCCGCGTGAAAGCGGGGCTATCGACCTGGCGGAGGTCCGGCGCGCCTACCCGGTGCTGGAGGAGCTGGAGTACTTCAACACCGGCACCTACGGGCTGATGGCGGAGCCGGTCCTGGAGCGGTACCTGTCCCGGCTCGCCCGGTTCGAGCGGCGCGGGATGGCCGGGATCGACGATATTCACCAGGAGATCGAACGGGCGCGAGCGCGCCTGGCAGGACACCTGGGCGCCGATCCCGACGAGCTGGCGCTCACCGGCAACGCCACCGACGGGATCGCGCTGGTCGCCGCCGGCCTGCACTGGAAGGAGGGCGACGAGGCCATCATCTCCGATCAGGAGCATCCGGCGATGGCGGTTCCCTTCGCCCACGCGGCCCGGCGCTGGGGGGTGAACGTCCGCCCCTACCGGGTGAGCTGGGATCCGGAAGAGTCACTGCGCTCCATCCGCTCTCTCATCACGCCGCGCACCCGTCTCGTCGCGACCAGCCACGTGACGTCGCCCTACGGCATCCGGCTGCCGGTGCGAGAGATCACCGCCCTCGCTCACGAGCACGGGCTGCCGGCGCTCGTGGATGCGGCACAGTCGTTCGCGGTGATGCCGGTCGACGTGCGCGAGATCGGCTGCGAGTTCCTGAGCGGCAACGGGCACAAGTGGCTCGGTGGCCCCAAAGGGACCGGGTTCCTCTACGCCCGCCGGGACTGGATGGAGCGGCTGGAGCCGGCGCTGGTCGGCGATGGGTCGATGGTCAGAGGCACCCGCACGCTCCAGCCCGACGGTCACCGCTTCGAGTTCGGGACCCGTGGATTCGCTACCCCGGCGGGCCTCAACGACGCGCTCGATTGGCTGGAGGGTTGGGGTTGGGACCAGGTGTGCGCCCGTATCGAAGCGCTGAGTGGCCGGTTGAAGGATGCCCTCGCGGAGGCCCCCGGGGTCGCGCTGGCCACGCCGCGCGCGTGGGAGCGGTCGAGCGGTCTGATCTCGGTGGCGGTGCCGGGCGGTGATGAGGCGGCGCTCCAGGCCGACCTGCTGGCGCACGGCCTCTTCCCGCGCCCGACCGGGCCTCCCGGCTCCTCTCGGATCCGGGCCTCCACCGCCTTCTTCAACAGTGAGGAACAGGTGGACAAGCTGGCGACGCGGATCCGGGACTTCGCCACCCGACGCTGAGCCAGAAACGGCGGCTTGAGTGGTAAGGAGGGGCCCGGTCGCGCACCGCGATCACAGCGCGACCGGGCCCCCGCCGGTCGATGAGTCAGGAGGACGAACTGGTCAGCTGGGGCTCACCCTCCTGCTTTTTCTCCGCGATCGGAATCCGGCGCGGCTGGGCGCGTGACGCCTTGGGCAGATGGACCTTGAGCAGGCCGTTCTCGATGTCGGCCTCGATGTGCTCCGGGTCCACGTCGCGGGAGAGCGTGAGCCGGCGGACCGCGGTGCCCCACATGAATTCACGGGCCAGGTGCTGGCCCTCTTCCACGGTCTGCTTCTCCTCGTTGTGCTCGGCCTTGATGGTGAGCACGCCGTCGGAGAAGGTCACGTCGACGTCCGCAGGGATTGAAGCCAGGAACCGGGGCTTCGACCTCGTAGCCGCTGGAGGTCTCTCGGACGTTCACCGGCAGGTACAGAGCCCCCGGCCGACGCTCGCGCTCGCTGTTGCCGAACGCGCTGTTCACGAGCCGGTCGACCGTTCGCTGCATGTTGGTCAGGTCGCCGAACGGGTCCCAACCGGTCACCATCATCGACATCTCCAAACACCTCATGTCATTCAAAAGGAGCTCAGAAAGACCGCGGCAACGGTGGTCTACCAGGCTGTCGCCAACCCTAAACATCGAAATTGGTACTAGGTGACGACTTCGTCGGCGAGCTCTCCCGTGGCCAGGTACCGCTGGACATTCGCGAGTGCTGCCTGCGCGATTCGCAGCACCGTCTCCCGGGTCACGCCGGCGGCGTGAGGCGAGAGGACCACGTTGGGCGCGTGGAGGAGCCGCATGGAGCGGGGCGGAGGCTCGGGGTCGAAGACATCGATGCCGGCGCCCGCGATGACACCCCGCTCCAGCGCCACCGCCAGCGACTGCTGGTCGACCAGCGCCCCGCGCGAGGTGTTGATGAGAAAGGCGGTGTTCTTCATCAGCGCCAGGCGACGGGCGTCGATCAGAGCCCTCGTCTCGGGGGTGAGCGGAAGGTGCAGCGTGATGTAGTCGGAGTCACGCAGGAGGTCATCGAGGGGCACCCAGCGTGTGCCCTCCCAACTCGGCCCCTCCGGGCCCGGGGGATTGCGGTCGTAGTAGATGACCGTCATCCCGAAGGCGATCGCGCGGCGTGCCACCTCGCGGCCGACCTGACCCATGCCGACGATGCCCAGGGTCTTGCCGAACAGCTCCGTGATCGAGCGCTGCAGCTGGGGGAGCGCCCAATCTCCGTCGCGCAGCGCCAGGTGGCCGGCCAGGATCTGCTTGGCCAGCGTCAGCAGGAGCGCAAAGACGTGCTCGGCGACGTCGTCCTTCTCGGCCCCGGTGCTGCGGATGGTGGCGACCGGGATGCCGCGCGCCCCGGCTGCCTCCAGATCGACGTAGTCCGAGCCGTGGCTGGCGCACTGGACGATCCGCAGCCGGGGGGCGGCCGCCATGTGCTCCGCCGTGATCGGTGAGAGCCCGGTGACGATCGCCGCCGCCTCGGCCAGCGCCGCCGGGTCTTCGTCCGCCCGCTCCACGAGGATGACGCGGGCGTGCCCCTCGAAGGCGACGGTGAGCCCGCTCCCAAGGCCCCGGCCGCCGATGTGCTCGGGAATCACGGCCAGGATCAGCGGAGCCTGCTCAGACATGGCGTAGGTCCTCCCGTGTCAGGTCGCCGGGGCGGGTGTGGCCGGAAAGCGCCAGCGTGAGGTCCAGCTCCGCGAGCAGGCAGCGAATCACGTGCTCGACGCCCGCCTCGCCGCCCAGCGCCAGCCCGTAGGCATAGGGCCGTCCGAGCAGCGTCGAGGTGGCGCCCAGCGCGAGCGCGCGCAGGATGTCATCGCCGGTCCGGATGCCGCTGTCGAAGAGGACGTCGATCCGCCCGCCCACCGCGTCCACGCAGAGCGGCAGCATGTCGGCCGACCCCACCGCTCCGTTGACCTGGCGGCCGCCGTGGTTGGAGATCACGATGCCGTCCACGCCGGCCTCGACCGCGCGGCGGGCGTCGTCCGGATGCTGAATGCCCTTCAGCACGATCGGCCCGGCCCAGTGCTCGCGCAGAAATCCGAGGTCCTCCCAGGTCTTGGTGGCGTCGGAGAACATGCGGGCGAAGTGCATCACCGCCCCCATCGGGTCCTCCTCCACCGACGCGTCGAGCCCGGCCTGAAACGCGGGGTCGCTGAAATAGTTCGCGGTGCCGATGCCGTGGATGAACGGGAGATACGCCTGGTCCAGGTCCCGCGGCCGCCAGGCGAGCAGCCAGGTGTCCAGTGTGACCACCAAGACCGAATGCCCGCACGATCGGGCGCGCGCCAGGAAGCTCTTGGCCACCTCGCGGTCGCGCGGCCAGTAGAGCTGGAACCAGCGCTCGGCCTCGCCCATGGCAGCCGCGATCTCCTCCATCGGGGTGCTGGAGGCGGAGGAGGTGATGTAGGGGACACCGAAGCGGGCGGCGGCACGCGCGGCCGCCGGCTCGGCGCCCGGGTGGAGGATCGACTGGACGCCGATCGGCGCGAGCGCGATCGGAGCGGGCAGGTGGCGGCCCACCACCTTCACCCGCAGGTCGCGCTGGTCGACGTTGCGCAGCATGCGAGGGACGATCCGCCAGCGGTCCAGCGCGTCGGGGTTGGCCCGCGCGGTGGAGCCGGTGCCGGCCGAGCCCGCGACGTAGCCGGCGGCCCCGGGATCGAGCCGTTCCTCGACCAACGCTTCCAGCCGAGAAAGGTCGGTGGGCAGCTCGGGCGTGGTACCGCTGAACCGGCCGGTGACGTAGATCTCATTCTGGAAGCCGGCCCAGTCCCTGGTCTCGGTCACGCCCACCATTCTTGCGCCGCCGGCTTGCGATGGCACCCGTTCCGCGCGAAAGCGGCGTCATGGGGAGCCGCATGGCATCCGTTCCGCGCGAAAAGGGGGTATCCAGTGCGGAGGGGTCAGGAGGTGCGGAGCCGGCGGGAGAGGTGCGGCGAGGGGACGGCAAAGCGGAGCGCTTTGGCGGCCCACTCACCGGCGTAGTCGACCCCAACCCGAGGGGTGGTCACGATCGGCCCCGGACGCGTGCCATCATCGAGCACGTACAGGTCGGGTGGCACCAGCGGCGCGCCGTCGAGGCTCCGATCGATGCCCAGGGCCCGGCAGACCAGCGCCGGCCCGGAGGCGCGAGGGGTTCCCGGCCCCGGTGCCAGCGCCCGCACCAGCACCGCGTGCGGCGTCCCCTCCTCGCGGCACACGAAGTTGAGGCACCAGTGCATGCCGTACACGAAGTACACGTAGGCGTGACCGGGCGGCCCGTACATGGGTGAGGTCCGCTTGGTACGGCCGCGCCGGGCGTGGGAGGCCTGGTCGGGCTCCCCCAGGTAGGCCTCGACCTCCACCAGCCGGCCCCACCGAACCTCGCCGTCGGGCAGCCGGCGGACCAGCAGCTTGCCCAGCAGGTCGGGAGCGACCCGGTCCGCGTTGCGCTCGAAGAAGGCGGGCCCCAGGAGCCGTCCGCCCGCGATGCCGCCGGGTGCCGGATCAGCCGGCATCGTCCACCGCGTCCTTGACCCGGACCACGAGATCGGCGAGGTGCCTCCGGGAGCGGACCAACTCCGCGTTCCTCTCGTCGCTGACCAGCGCCCAGGTCCGCGCGCTCTCAGGGCTGCGACCGTACAGCTGGTGACGGCGCAGCAGACGTTTCCGACGCACGTCCTCGGCCACCTCCAGGTACCAGATCGCGTCCAGCAGGGCGGCCGCCGCCGTCCACCCGTCCTGGCCCAGCAGCAGATAGTTCCCCTCCGTGATCACGATCGGAACGCCCTGCTCGATGGCCACCGAGCCCGCGATCGAGTCCTCCAATGAGCGGTCGAAGAGGGGTGCGTAGACGGCGGGCTCTGCGTTCTGCCGCAGCCGGTGCAGAAGGGCGGCGTAGCCGTAGGAGTCGAAGGTGTCGGGCGCGCCCTTGCGGGCGGCCCGGCCCAGGCGCTCAAGCTCCCGCTGCGCGAGATGGAACCCGTCCATGCCGGCCAGCGCCGCGTCCGCTCCCAGCCGCGCGCTCAGCGCCCGGGCGACCGTCGATTTGCCGGCGCCGGGCGGGCCGGTGATGCCGAGGAGCATCCGCCGGCCAGGGCGCGCCAGCCCCTCGACACGACGGGTCAGCGCTGCCAGCGACTCCTCGACGCTCGGGGGGGTGCCGGAGACCGATGACATGGGGGGTGACAAGGATGAGCCTTGCGACCCTGGTATCGTCGTGAGCGGTTCACGAGTTCGTGAGCCCGCATTCCGTCCGGGTCCTCTCCTCCCGTCACAACAACGGTGTCCTGGTCGTCGCGATACAAATCCAGAAAGGGAGAGGTCACGGAGGTCCTCTTGGACACATTCGCTGAAGGGGGGCTGAGCCCCCGAACCCTGGCGGCCCTTGCCGCGCAGGGCATCGTTACACCCGTACCCGTGCAGGCGGGCGCCATCCCCGAGCTCCTGCAGGGCCGGGACGTCGTCATCGAAGCACCGACCGGCTCCGGGAAGACGCTCGCTTTCCTGCTTCCGCTGGTGGAACGCATGGGAAGTCACGCGGCCGGCCCGCGGGCACTGGTCGTCACCCCCACTCGTGAGCTGGCGCTCCAGATCGACGCCGTGTTCCAGTCCTTGGACACCGAGCTCCGCGGCGCGCTCCTCTACGGCGGGGTCGGGTACGCCACCCAGACCCAAGCCTTGAAGCGGGGCGCCGACATCGTGGTCGGGACGCCGGGCCGCATCCTGGACATGGTGCAGCGGAAGCTGCTCTCGCTCTCCCGCGTCGAGTACCTGGTGCTGGACGAGGCGGACGAGATGCTGGATGTCGGGTTTGCTCCCGACGTGGAGCGGATCATCGGCATGACCTACGAGCCGCAGTCGGTCCTCGCCTCGGCCACCATGCCGGAATGGGTGAGCCGCATGATCGACCGCCACCTGAAGGACCCGGCGCGGATCCGCGTCGCCGCGCCCGAGGAGCCGGCGCTGGAGCACGGACTGGCGCGCGTGGAGCGCGTCGACAAGGTCGACACGCTGGTTCGGCTGCTGCGGCAGTTCGACGGGGCTGCGATCGTCTTCGGCCGCACCAAGCACGGTGTGGGCAAGCTGCATACCGAGCTGCGCCGGCGCGGCGTCACCTCCCTCCAGCTCCAGGGCAACCTGGGGCAGACGGCGCGAGACCGCACCATGGCCGCGTTCCGGCAGGGCGGGGTTGATGTCCTGGTCGCCACCAACGTCGCCGCCCGCGGCCTCGACGTCAGCCATGTCGGGCTGGTCGTCAACTTCGAATTGCCGGACACGCCCCAGTGGCTGACCCACCGCATCGGTCGCACCGCGCGCATGGGGGACCGCGGCTGGGCCCTCACCTTTGTCACCCCCGAGGACCACCTCGCGTGGTCCAAGCTCCGCCGCCAGGGGGCGCCGCATTTGCGGGAGGTCGACCTGCCGCGCCTGCTCGAGGACGGTGAATGGACGTACCACGAGACGCCCGTCCCCGAGCGCCCGGCGGCACATCACGCCGGGGTCGTCCGGCCGGCGGGGATGTCGTCGACTCCGGCGAGCCGCCGCCGGCGCGGTGGTCGAGGGCGGCGAAGCACGGGCGGAAGCAGCCCCGCCACCGCCACCCCGCCCGGCAGCTGAGTCGGGAGCGGTGGGCGCCCCCCCGAGGCGCCGGGTGTGGCGCCCACCGTTTCCCCTCGATGTCGTCCTCACCCTTTCCGACCTCCAACACGGCCGGTCCGACCCCTGTCATCGCGTCGATGCGGCGCGCACGGTGTGGCGAACCAGCCTGCTTCCGTCCGGGGGCGTGACGTACCGGCTCTGGCAGGCCGGCGGTGAGGTGTACGCGGACGCCTGGGGCCCCGGCAGCGAGGAGCTCCTGGACGGCCTGCCGCGCCTGCTCGGCGCGAGCGACCGCCCGGAGACCTTCCAGCCGCAGAACCCGGCGCTCGACCGGGCGCACCGGCACCTGCGTGGGTTCCGCGTTCCGCGCACCAACCGCGTTCTGGAGGCGCTTTTTCCCGCGATCCTGGAACAACGCGTGGTCGGGCTCGACGCGCGCAGCGCATGGCGCGCCCTGGTGCAGCGGCTGGGCGACCCCCCGCCAGGGCCGGCCCCGCCCGGAATGCGCCTGCCGCCGAGCGCGGAACAGTGGGCGTCGCTGCCATCGTGGGAGTGGCTGCGCGCGAAGGTCGACGCACATCGGATGCGGGCGGCGCTGGCTTCGGTGCGGCTCGCGCCCACCCTGGAACGGGCGGTCGCGCGCCTGGGGCCGGAGGACGACCCCGAGCCCGTCTACCGGCGGCTGCGCTCGATCCCCGGCGTGGGCGCCTGGACCGCAGCGCAGGTGGGGGAGCGCGCGCTGGGCGACGCTGATGCCCTGCCGCTGGGCGACTACCACCTGGCGGATCTGGCCGGGTATGCGTTCCTCGGCCGTCCGCTCGCGGAGCCGGAGATCGAACCGTTCTTCGAGCGATGGCGCCCACATCGCTATCGGGTGGTGCGGATCCTCGAGCTGTATCCGTTCCCGCGCCGGCCCCGGCGGGGCCCACGCCGGCCGCTACAGAATCGCGCCGGGGGCTGACCCGGCGCCGTTGCCCTCGGCGAGGCGCCGGGCCAGCACCAGCGCCCCCGCCACCGGCGCCGTCTCCAGCAGACGCACCTCCAGGTCCGGGTGGACGCGCTGCACGCGGTCGCGGAAGGCCTCAAACAGGCGGGGCTGCCCGGTCATCACCCCGCCGGCGGCGACCACCACCCGGCCGGCGGCGCCCTTGGCTTGCAGACGATCGACCAGGGTGGCCAGCGCGGCCGCTCCACTCGCGATCACGCGCTGCGCCAGCGGGGAGCCGGCCTCGGCGGCGGCGAAGATAGCCGGCGCCGCCGGTCCCAGGTGCGCGGGCGAGGCATCCTCCGTGATGGCCAGCGTGAGCTGGTCCGGATCCGGGGCGTCAAATGCCACCTCCAGCCGCCGGAGCAGCTCGGGATCGTCGTGTCCCTCGTCGTGCGCCAGCAGCGCCACCCGCGCCGCCTCGCGCACCAGCCCGACCGCGCTGCCTTCGTCGCCCAGCACCCAACCCCAGCCACCAGCGAGGACGAAGCGGCCGGAAGCGGTCCTCCCGACCGCGATCGATCCGGTGCCCGCGATCACGCCCAGGCCCTCGTCGACGCCCGCCGCGGGGACCACCAGCATCGCGTCGTTGACGACGGTGGCGTGGACTCCGCGGTCACCCAGAGCGGCCTCCAGGATGCGCGCCCGATCGTCGGTGTTGCACCGCTGCGCCCCGATCGCGGCGGCGGCGACCGTGAATCCCGGCGGCAGCGCTTCGTTGATCCGGGCCAGCAGCCATGCCGCCGCCCCCGCCGCGGGTTCCACGCGCCAGCCGGCAGCGGGCAGCACCCGGTCGGTCACCATCTCGCCATTCCAGGCCTGAGCCCGGATCGCGACCTTGGTCCCTCCCACATCGACGCCCACCAGCAGGCTTGTTGCGGTCGTCACGATGGTTGCGAAAGGATACTTCGAAACTCCGACAGTCCTGGGCCGCTTCCCGGCAAACGGCCCCGGCCCCATCGGCTTCGAGGGCCCCTTCCCGGGGAACGGCAGAGGTGGAGCCTGGCGAGGCCCGGATCTGGAAGACTGAGGGGCTGCGATGGTGGCCGGCCTGCTCGACGAGATATCGAACCTCGATCTCGGAGGAAGGGGCGAGGGGGCACTGGCCGAGGCGGCTGCCGCGCGCGCCGGCGGTTCACCGGTGGCAGCGGGGGCGGACCTCCTGACACAGCTCCCGCGGGGGACCACGCTCCTGCTCACCACCGGGCTGGCGCCACGACCCTGGGTCAGCACCGCGCAAATCGAGAGCGACGGACCGGCGGGATCCCTGGTCCTTGCCCGGGTGCTGGTGGAGGCGCTCGGTCTCCGGGTGCTGCTGGTCGCGGAGGAAGAGGTGCTGCCGCCACTGCTGCGGATGGCCGCCTGGGCCGGGGTGCCGGTGCGGGCGCGGTCGTTTCCGCTCGGTCCCCCCGCGGCTCCAGCCCGCGAGCTGCTGCGCGAGGAACAGCCGGGTGCCCTGGTCAGCATCGAACGGCTGGGACGCAACCCCCGCGGCGTCTTCCACAGCGCGGCGGGAAGGGACGTGGGCACCGGGAAGGCGGCCATCGACGCCCTGTTCGAGATGGCCGAGAGCGACGGGATCCCCACCCTCGGTATCGGGGACGGGGGCAACGAGATCGGTATGGGCGGGGTCGCGGTCGCGGTCCGCCACGCGGTGCGATTCGGCGAACGCTGCGCGTGCGGTTGCGGTGGGGGTATCGCCGCCGCCACCGCGGCCCGCGTGCTGATCACCGGTGGCACCTCAAATTGGGCCGCGTACGCGCTCGCCGACCTCCTTGCCCAACGCTGCGGCCGCGACGACCTCATCCACACCGGCGACGACGAGGAGCGGCTGCTCCGCTTCGGGGTCGAGCTCGGGCTCGTCAACGGCATGAGCGGGGCGGTCGACCCCAACGTGGATCGCATTCCGCTCCACATCCACCGGGCGATCGTCGACCTGCTCGCCCGTGCGGCGGCGCTCACGCCCTCGCGAGCGCGCCCGGGGGAACCTGCCCGCGAAGCTGGATGACGCGCCGGCGGAGCAGGTCCTCCGCCTCCAGCGGCTCCTCGATCACCTTGCGCTCCCGGTGCCACTGCTCCAGCGCCAGGTCGAGCTGTGCGTTGCGCAGCCGGGTGACGGCCAGCCACCCGCGTGGCCCCTGGCGGAAGAGCGCGCGCGTCCGCTCGCCCAGACGCGCCAGTGGATGGCGCAACAGACCGACTTCCTGGGGCAGGACCGCGCCCCGCCCGGACGCCGCTTCGATCCGCAGGTGCAGCTCCATCGCGTTCCCCTCGGCGATCAGCCCCATGCCGAGCAGAAGCAGGACGATCGCCGTCCAGGGCGCCGCACCCGCCACTTCGCGAAGCAGCACCAGCAAGATGTTCTGGACCGGGATCAGGGCGATCCAGGCGTCGAAGATGAGGTGGGCCGCGATCGCGCTCACCCACCCGGCGGCGATCACGGGCACCTTCTGCCAGAACCTCGGGTACTGGCGCGCCAGCCCGATGCCGGCGCCGGTCAAGGCGGTGTAGGTGGTGTGACCCAGGAAAAGAGCTACGACCTGGCGCACGAACCACTGCAGGCCTGCACCCACCACCCCAGGGCCGCCCATCTGCGCCACCTGGTGGAAGCTGCTGACCATGTAGATGGTCGACTCCATGAAGTTGAAGCCGAGCCCGACCACGGCGCCGTAGATGATGCCGTCGACCAGACCGTCGAACTCGTCGCGCATGACGAGGTAGAGGAGGAGCACGGCGAGGCCTTTGGCGATCTCTTCCATGAACCCGGCCGAGATCCCGTTCGACACATTGGCCGCCGAACCGGGAGGGATCGAGCTGCCGACCACCAGGTCCCAGATCACCTCTCCGATCAGAGCCAGGGTGGTGGCCACGATGGCGCCCCAGATCGCGGCCACCAGCACCACCCGCCAGGGCTCCTTCTCGTGGCGGTCGATGCGGTGAACGACCCAGAGGCCGAACGCGGTGGTGGGAAGGCAGGCTCCCGCGCAAAGCAGGACCAGAGCCGGAGCATCGCCCGTGAACAGGAAGGCGGATTCGGCGACCAGCACCCAGAGCACGAAGCCGACTCCGAGGAGAATGGCGCCGCGCACCACGTCGCGGCGCCGCTCGCCGGCCGGCTCCGCCAGGCCGCGGATCTCGAACACGGTGCCGGCGATGAAACAGGCGATCGCCGGTAGGCCGAAGATCAGCGTCGCCACCTGGACGCCGCGGATGACCTGGGAAAGGATGGTGCCGGCCAGGATCACGACCACCACCAAGCCGGCGATCACGACCGCGGTCGCGTATCGCCGGGGGCGAAAGCGTTGCGGGTTGGCCGCGGCCACCGCGCTCATAGATGCACCGTGACGTCCACGCGGCCCAAGATCTGCACCGGGCGGCCGGCCGAGTAGCGCATCACGTCGAGCGTGTAGGTGCCGGGCGGGGCGTCGGTGCGGACCATGGGGACCAGGGAGAACCCGCCGTGAGTCAGCTGCGCGGGTGTCCCCGGCTGGATGCCGCCCCAGTCCTGGCCGGTGTCGTCGTACCAGCGCGCGCCGACCTGGAGGCGAGATGGGAGCGAGGACCAGTCGACCCGGGCGGCGAACATCTGCCCCCGCTTAAAGCGGGTGTGCGGACCGGAGATCACCCGTCCGGTGGCGGCGTCGTAGCTGTAGACCCCTTGGATACGGGCCTCGACATTGACGCGCTGCCAGGGCGCCGTCCCCTGGATCAGCTGCCCGAACGCGAGCAGGATGATCAGGAAGGAGACCGCGCCCACCGCGACCAGGGTCACATAGGGAGCGGTGAGCCCATCCCGCGGCTGCGGCCCGGGCCGCCTCCCCCGTGCTGTCCCCGTCTCTGACATCGCCGCCAAGGGTAGCGTGGGGACGATGGGCGACGGCATGGCGGACGATGCGCGACTGGCGCACCGCCTGAGCAAAGGGCTGGGCGGCCCGGCGTCGCCCAGTCGCGATCACCTGCGCTCGCCCCGTCCCGCCGGCCCGCAGGCGTGCACGGCGGGGGACGGTGTGATCGAGGCGAACGACCCGACGCTCTGGCTGGACGATCGCCCCTACCACGTGCGGTGCGGTCAGGCGGTGGAGCGCGCGCGTCAGGAGGCGGAGGTGGAGCGCCTCCGGGAGCGGTTGCGCGGGCCCCGCTGAGTAGGGCCCGTTTCGCACCAAGGGGATGCCATCCGGCGCCGGTTATCACCCGTTCCGTGCGAAACGGGAATTGCTGGGCGGGAGGGGGGCGGGGTTCCGTCGTGAGAGTGGTGCGGCGGAGAGGATTTGAACCTCCACGGGGTAACCCCCACTAGCTCCTGAAACTAGCGCGTCTGCCGTTCCGCCACCGCCGCATGCGAGGCGATCACAGAGTATAGCGAGCGGGAAACCGCCGTCCCGGCCGCCCCTCAGGACGCCGGCGCCTCCACCGGAAGCGTCCGCAGCACCTTCTTGTCGAACTTGCCGGTGGCACCCTTCGGCACCTCGTCGATGAAGACGATCTTGTTCGGCAGCCACCACTTCGGGACCCGGTCGGCGAGGAAGCTCCTGATGTCATCTTCCGTCAGCGTGCCCTTGAACTCCTCCTTGGGGACCACGAACGCGAGGGGGCGCTCCTGCCACACCGGGTCGGGGATCCCCACCACCGCCGCCTCCAGCACCTGCGGGTGAGCCATCATCTCCCCTTCCAGGTCGACGCTGCTGATCCACTCCCCACCGGACTTGATCACATCTTTGACGCGGTCGACGATCCGCACATACCCGTTCTCGTCGATCGTGGCCACATCGCCGGTGTGCAGCCAGCCGTCGTCGGTGAACTTGGAGGGGTCGGTGTTCTTGTAGTACTGAGAGGCGATCCAGGGCCCGCGGAGCTCGATCTCACCCCACGTCTTGCCGTCCCACGGCACCTCCTGACCGCTCACCGAGTCGACCAGACGGATCTCGACGCCCGCTACCGCGACGCCCTGGCTGTAGGCCGCGCTCTTCGCCTCCTCCGGGGTCAGCCAGCTGCGGATCGACCGCATGGTCCCGATCGGTGAGGACTCGGTCATGCCCCAGGCGTGAAGAACGGTGATCCCCTCCTCCGCCATGCGGTCCATGAGGGCGGGAGGAACGGTGGAACCGCCGATCACGGCCGACTTCACCCCGTCGAGACGGGTGCCGGTCTGCTCGAGGTGCCGGAGCAGGGCGATGAACACGGTCGGCACGCCCGCCATCCGCGTCACCTGCTCGGCCTGCACCATCTCGACCAGTGATGCCGGGTCGCCGGCCCAACGGTCAGGCAGCGCGAGGCTGGCGCCGACCATCCCGCACGCGTAGGGCAGCCCCCACGCGTTGGCGTGGAACATGGGGACCACGGCCAGTACGCAATCCTCCTCGGTGAGCCCGAGCCCCTCGCCCAGGATGCAGGCGAACGAGTGCAGCAGCTGCGAGCGGTGCGAGTAGACGACGCCTTTGGGATTCCCGGTCGTCCCCGACGTGTAGCACATGGCCGCCGCCTGGCGCTCGTCAAGTGCCGGCCAGGAGTAGTCAGAGCGCTCGTCGCGGATCAGCTCGTCATAGTCGATCAGGTTCTCGAACGGATGGTCGGGAATCGGGCCCCCGCCCTCGTTCATGACCACGATCGAGTGCAGCGAGGAAGGCAGGCGGTCGTGGATCGCGGCCAGCACGGGCAGGAGCGTGGCGTCGACGAACAGCGCCGAGTCCTCGGCCTCGCCCACGATGAAAGACAGCTGGTCGGGGAAGATGCGTGGATTCAGGGTGTGGAGGACGCGGCCCGAGCAGGGGGCGCCGTAGTACAGCTCCAGGTGCCGGTGGTTGTTCCAGGCCAGGGTGGCGACCCGATCGCCACTCTTGAGGCCGAGGCGATCGAGGGCGCCGGCCAGCCGCCCCGCGTCGGCCAGCACCTCACCGTATGTGCAGCGGTGGATGCCCTCCGCGACCTTGCTGGCGACCGTCTTGCGCCGGAAGAACTTGTCGACCCGCCACATCACGTGCTGAGTGGTGAGCGGGAAATCCATCATCTCGCCTTGCATGGTTCGGCAACCTCCGCCGCAAACCTTGCACGCTTCCCGGGGGATTGGCAAGTGGTGTGTCCGGCGGGGCTCCGCGCGAGTACGTGTGACATCCGTCACGTGGTGGGGAACCGGGTTCCGCCTACGATGGGGGCAGATGACGCACATGGGCGTGGCGGATCTCCATTGCCACACGAGTCGGAGCGATGGATGGCCGTCACCCCAAGCCGTGATCGACCGGGTGCGCTGGGAGGGACACCTGGACACGATCGCGATCACGGATCACGACACCATCGAAGGCGCGCTGATCGCCCGGGAATACGCCGCGGAGCTGCATGACGCGCCCTTCGTGATCGTGGGTGAGGAGGTGTCGTCGAGAGACGGCCACATCATCGGGCTCTTCCTTCGGAACCGGGTGCCGCCGGGGATGCCGGCCGAGGTGACGGTGGCGGCGATCCATGCGCAGGGCGCGATCGCCATCGCGGCGCATCCCTGCTGGCGCGTGGAGCGTCCGGGCAGCGGCGACGGCAAGATCCACGGTGTGGGCTGGATCGCGGCGCGGGTTCCCTTCGACGCCATCGAGGTCGAGAACGCGACTCCGGGCATGTACCTCTACAACCAGATGGCGCATCGGATGCAGGAGGAACTCGGGCTGCCTGGGGTCGGCAACTCCGACGCCCACATCCTGGACGCCATCGGCAGGGCGTACACGCTGTATCCGGGTCACGGCGAGGCCGACCTGCGCGCCGCGATCCTGGCCGGCACCACCGAGGCTCACCGGTTGCGGTACCAGACCCGCGGCCTCGCGCTCTACGCCGCCTACACGCTCCACCGGCAGGCGGTGAAGCGCGCGGCCCGGGTGGCCGCCCCACGCTGAACCCGGCGCTCGGGTGACGCACGCCCCGAGTGCCGGCAGTCGGGGGTCTGCGTGCGCCCTGCAAGCCCCGAGTGCCGGCAATCGGGGATCCGATATCGGAAGCGAGACCGACGATGATCGTCGGCGTGTGGTGGCGTTGGTGAGCCGGGAGCTGATCGCGGTGCTCGATATCGGGACCAGCTCGGTGCGGGCGGCCCTCTACGACCTGAAGGCGGAGTCGGTGGCGGGCAGCGAGGCGCGGATCGTGTACCAGGCTCACGTCGACGCGGAGGGCCGCGCCGAGATGGATGCGCGCCGGCTCGTCTCGCAGTGCCGCTCCGTGCTGTCGGGCGCCGTGCGCGCGCTGGGACCGCGTGACCGGGTGGTGGCGGTCGCGACTTCCTGCTTCTGGCACGGGCTGCTGGGGCTGGACGCGGCCCAGCGACCGGCGACGGGGATCTGGCTCTGGTCGGACCAGCGCAGCTGGCGTCAGGCGCTCGCGCTGCGGCGAGACCCTGCCTTCGCCACCGTGCGAACCCGTACCGGGGCCCCCGTCCACACCAGCTACTGGCCGGCGAAGCTCGCCTGGTGCCGCGAGCAGGCGCCCGCGGTGTGGAAGCGGGTCTGCCATTGGGTGAGCTTCACCGACTATCTCCACCTTGAGCTCTGCGGCGAATTGGGGACCAGCGCCTCGATGGCGTCCGGCACCGGCCTGCGGCGCCTCGACGATGGCTGCTGGGATCGGGAGCTGGCCGAGCGGCTGGAGCTCCCGCCGGCCACGCTGCCGGGCCGGGTGGAGGAGTACACGGCACTGCGCCCCGCCTCACGCAGAGGGCTGTCGCCTCTGGCCCGGGCCCGATGGTTCGGTGCCACCGGTGACGGTGCCACCGCGACCGTGGGGAGTGACGGCGCCCAGCCCTCCCGGCGGTCGCTGACGATCGCCACCTCGGCGGCTCTCCGCACCGCACTCTCCAAGCGACCGGCGGTGCTTCCCGACGGGCTCTGGTGCTACGTGATCGACGACGGGAGCTACGTGGCGGGCGGCGCCTTCAGCAACGGAGGCAATCTCCACGCCTGGTTGGTCGACCGGCTGCGGGTGGACGAGCTGATGGTGGAGCGCGAGCTGAGGCGGCTGCCCCCGGCGAGCGCGGGCCTTACCTTCTTGCCGCTGCTGAGTGGGGAGCGGAGCCCGGGGTTTGCGCCCCGTGCCACGGGGGCGTTGGCGGGACTCCAAGAGTCGACCACGGCGCTCGAGTTGGCGCGCGCCGGGGCCGAGTCGGTGGCGGCGCTGCTCCGGCCCGTCGATCGAGGGCTCGACGCGCTCCTGCATGGGGTCGGCCGGACGGTGATCAGCGGGGGCGGCCTGGTCGCCTCGCCAGGATGGTGCCAGATTGTGGCCGACGCGCTGGGAAAGCCGCTCTCGTCGGTGCGGGTGGAGGAGGCCTCGAGTCGCGGGGCGGCCATCCTCGCGCTGCGCCGGCTCGCGGCGCCCGCTCCGCCCCCGCTGCCGCTGGCGCACACCTGGCGGCCCCGCCGGCGCGCCACCCCGGTCTACGAGAACCTGGAGCGGCGGCTGGCCGCGCTGTATGAGGCGACGGTGGCGTCGGAGGCGTTCCTGTGAGCGTACGGGCCTGTCCCCGCACCCGCTCATATGTGCGAGTGGAGCTCCGGGCCGGCGGGACTTCGTGATTCGCATCACCCCGCGTTCGTGAGTGGGGTCCGGCTCGCCGAGACGAGCGGGGACTGAACCGTACCGCGCCGCACCAGTGCAGCCCGGTCTCACGCACCTTGGCCCGGTCTCTCGCGAGGCGGGCGCGCGGTGACCCAGACCACCCGACCGATCACGAGAGCGACGATCGTGAGTGAGATCCAGAGGCCATACGCGGAGATCGCCTCCACCACTCGCACGGCCCGCTCACCGAGGGCGTATCCCAACCACATCAGCGTGCCGGCCCAGAGCAGTTGCCCCATCGCATCGAAGATGAGGAACCAGCCCAACCCCATGCCCTCCCAGCCGGCGGCGGCGTACAAAAGGGCGCTCGGAACCGGCAGGAACGGCGCCGCCATCACCGCCAGGGGAGTAAAGCGTGAGACCAGACCGCTGAGCCGTCGTTGCCACCAGTCGACCCACCTCCGCCGGCGCCCTCGCGATGCGCTCCCGCCGGTGAGGAACTCGGTGACGCGCGGTCCCCAGAGCCGCCCCGCCCACCAGTAGAGGGGATTGAACTTCATCAAGCCGACCAGCGCCGCCGGCAGCAGCGGCGGCAGCGCCAACCGGCCCACGTGAACGAAGGCACCGGCGGCGATCAGGGCTTCGGAGGATCCGGTGAGGAGGACCAGCAGCGTTGTGTGGCGCGCCAGGAGCAGCGGGCGCAGCGGGGCGAGCGCGAAGTAATAGACCCCGGAGAGAGAGATCGCAGCCAGGCAGACCAGGTCGGCGGCGCGGGGCTTGCCACTCCAGGGCGTGGGCGCCGAGGCAGGGCGCCCGGGCAGGGGACCCGGGTCAGGCATGGGGATACGATGTCACCTGCGGGGGTGGGCCTGCGCCCGGCACCCCCGACTGCGGTACGTCCATGACCGCACACCGCGAGAGTGCGAGATTGCGTGAATCGCGTCCTTCTGGCATCATGTCGCACGTTCGACGTACGCAGGCGCTGTTCGGGAGCGCCGACGTGAAGGAAAAAGGGGGCGTTGTCATGTCGGACGTGGGTAGCGCTGTCGGCACGCCGCAGGCGCCGGGAGCGGCCGGGCCGCTCAGGCGAGCGGTGATAGCCAGCACGGTCGGGACCTCGATCGAGTGGTACGACTACTTTGCCTACGGGACCGTCGGGGCTCTGGTCTTTCCCAAGCTCTTCTTCCCGCACGCGTCGCCGTTGACCGGCACGCTGGACACGTTCTCGATCTTCTTCGTCGGGTTCATAGCGCGGCCGATCGGAGCCCTCATCTTCGGGCACTACGGTGACCGCATCGGCCGGAAGGCGACGCTGATCGCGACCCTCCTCGTCATGGGCCTGGGCACGTTCCTCATGGGCCTCCTCCCGGGGCACGCCACGATCGGGGTCGCCGCCCCGCTCCTGCTCACCTTCCTCCGCGTCTGCCAGGGCATCGGCGTCGGTGGGGAGTGGGGTGGCTCGGTGATCCTCTCCATGGAGTGGGCCGGCAACGAAAGGCGCGGGTTCATCACCTCCTGGCCGCAGTTCGGGGTACCGGTCGGGTTGCTTCTCTCCACCGCCGTGGTCGCCCTGATGCAGGCGATCATGCCCGCGTCCGCCTTCGACGCGTGGGGCTGGCGCGTCGTGTTCCTGCTCAGCATCGTGCTGGTCGCGGTGGGGCTCTGGATCCGACTCGGGATACTGGAGACGCCGGTCTTTCAGAAGCTGCTGGACCGGCAGAAGATCGAGCGGCAGCCGATGCTGGAGGCGATCAAGCGGAACTGGCGCGAGATCATCCTCTCGGCCGTGCTGCGCCTCCCCGAGCAGGCGCCGTTCTACATCTTCACCACCTTCGTCTACGTCTTCGGCGAGCACCTCAAGATCGACCGGGGGTTCCTGTTGCTCGCGGTCATCGTCGCAGCGATTCTGGAACTCGGCGGAAACCCCTTCTTCGGTGGCCTCTCGGACCGCATCGGGCGCAAGAAGATGTACCTGATCGGCGCCGGTGTGATGGGGATCTGGGGGTTCGTCTACTTCGGACTCTTCGCCACCGCCGTGCTCCCGATCGTGTTCGCGGTCGTCGCCTTGTCGCTGGTGCCGCACTCCATGCAGTACGGACCGCAGGCGGCGCTGATCGCCGAGAACTTCACCGGCCGTCTCCGCTACAGCGGCGCCTCACTCGGGTATCAGCTGGCCTCGGTCATCGCGGGTGGCCCGGCGCCCCTGATCGCCACTGCGATCTGGGGAGCGACGCTGAACCCCTACTTGATCGGCGCCTACATCTTCCTGTGCGCGGTGCTCGGATTCGGCGCCACGCTGCTCATCAGCGACCGCTCCAAGCACGACATCACGACCGAGTACGACGAGCAGCCGGAGGCGCAGGCGGCGGAAGGGCGGGGTCCGGTCACCACCACCTAGGCATTGCGCTCCGGTTTGTCAGCCCTCCGTGCGGGCGCTCCGCGCGGATCGGCGGGTTGAGCGTCAGCGCTGATACCTGATCCTGGGATCCAGGAGGGGGAGCGCCATGTCGATGAGGAAGACGGCCGACAGCACGATGAAGATGATCACGTTGGTGATGGCCATCAGCGTGTTGAAGTCACGCTGGGCGAGAGCCACGCCCAGCAGGTGACCGACGCCGGGATAGATGAAGAACTGCTCCAGGATGATGTTGCCGCTGAAGATGAACCCCAGATTCACCATCAGGCCGGTGATCTGCGGGAGGTAGCAGTTGGGCATCCCGTAGCGTCGCAGGATGCGCCACGGATGGAGCCCCTTGGCGGTGGCGAAGGTCATGTAGTCCTCGCCGAGTACTGTGATCATCTGCTGGCGCATGCCCAGAAAGTTGGCGAACATGGCCACCAGCACCAGCGAGAAGGCGGGGATCAGCTCGTGATACAGCACGCTGAGGATGAACGGCAGGCTGAAGCTCACCTCCATGCCCGGCTCGTAGGGGTAGGTCGCGGGCATCACATTGAGCGTGAACGCGAACACCAGGACCAGGATCACCGCCACGAAGAAGAACGGGATGTTGGAGAGAGCGAGCGCGCAGTAGGTCAGACCCGTCGAGACCGCTGACTCGCGCCTCCAGCCTGCGAGCGCTCCCAGCAGGACCCCCAGAAACCAGGCGATGAGGGCTGACAGTCCCAGCAGTCCCACCGTCCACGGAACCGCGTGCGCCACCACCACCAGGGCCGGCGTCGGATAAGCGAGGAGTGAGGGACCGAGGTTGTGCCTGACCACGAGTTGGTACATGTAGACCCCGTACTGCTGGAGCAGATTGCCGTTCAGGTCGAAGGCGTTCCTGTAGTGATTGACGACTGCTTTGCCCGCGGGGGTGAATTGCGGCAGGCTCTGGAGGTAGCTGGTAAGCGGGTCACCGGGGATCAGCCGGAAGAAGAAGAAGGTGGCGGTGAGGGCCGCCCACATGGTGACCAGGTACTGGAGGAAGCGGCGGACCAGGTAGCTGATGGTCGAGTGCGCCGCTACCCACCGCCGGAGCCCGCGTGTCTCGATCACCGGCCTACTGCTCTCTGCAGCCTGGGATTGAACCGCTCCTCCAGCCCCAGGGCGATCAGGCCGAGCGAAAAGAAGAGCAGGACGATGACCCCCATCGGCACGAAGACGGCCTGCCAGTGGCCCAGCGTCAAAGCACCGCCCTGGATCGCCCGGTAGACGAGGGACCCCAGGTCGGGGGTGTCGACCGGACCGAGACCGAAGACGTCAAGCCCGATCACCGCCAGCAGGGCGGTCATGATCGCCTGAGCGCAGCCCATGGCGATGAAAGGGAGCATGTTGGGGAGCAGCTCGGTGAAGATGATCTCCGTGGTGCCTTCTTTGGAGACGCGGGCCAGGTCGACGAAGCTGCGCGTGCGGAGGCTCAGGACGTGCGAGCGGATGGGTCGCGCGACCACGGCCCAGCCGAACAGGGCCATGGCCACCACGATGGCGTTGATCGTGGGACCGCTCCCGTAAGCGGCGAAGACGGCCAGGAGCGGGAACGCGGGGATGACGAGGAACAGGTCGGTGGTGGTGGACAGGATCGAGTCCACGAACCCCCCGCGGTAGCTGGCGTAGAAGGCGGCGGCGACGCCGATCGCGGTCGAGAGCAGCCCAGCCTCGATACCGATGCGCAGAGAGTTCCAGAGCCCCAACACGAGTTCGGCCAGCTCCACCCGGCCGGAACCCAGAAAGGCGATCCACGCCGGCGGCCGCGAGGGGCTCCGGAGCCCGAATTCGCTGGAGCCCACGTTCCCAAGCCCGATCATCGCCAGGATCGGGCCGTGCAGCGCCCCGATCAGCAGAATCAGCGTCAGGATCCCGAGACCCACACAGGCCTTCGGCGCCCCCCGGAGCACCGCGAACAGCGCGCGAACCCGCCGCACCTCTCCTCAGCCGGCGCTTCGCGGTGGACGACGGCTGGTCTTCCCGGCGCGGAGGAAGAGCCGCCTGTCACCCGCTCTTTGGTCCGCCATCTCGATCACCCCTCGTGGAGATGCTACTTGGACTCCCCCTTTCTCTAGAAATCGGGCCTACCGCGAGCCCGGAAGCACCGGGTTCCCAAGAAACGGGCGTTCGCGTTGAAGAGCGGGTTCACCTCACCTCGGTGTCAGCAGGTGCACGACCGTTGTCTCGGTGTCGGCCGGATCGGGCGTGGGATCTCCGTAGATCTCCCACCAGTGCCCGGCGGACCCTCTTTGGTTCGCCGCCATCCATTCGCCGATCGCGTGGTACGCCTCGTCCAGACGGTCGTACGGTCCGCGGTGGACGGCGACGGCGGCTTCGCCCCCAGGGGTTTCGGTCGCGTACACCTCGCCCGCCGTCTCGAAGGCGCGTGTGACCTCGACCCCGAATTCGCACCGTATCCGCCCGCTGGGCTCGCTGGGCTGGTGGTAAAGGAAGATGTTGTGGCCGTCGGTCCACAGCCCTGGCTGGCTGCGGATGAAGTCCCAGACCTTGCCGACCGCAGGACCCCACGCCGAGCCGACGTCGCCCTGCGCAACGTCACGCCGCACCGCCGCCAATCTGTGGGGGCGAACGGTCTGCAGATTCACTGAGGCAGGCACATCGTCGATCGTAACCGGCGCCCGGCAGACACACGTTCGCCGGCAGACGGACGTCGGCCAGTCCCGAATGGCGTCACAATGCCGGCAATGGCCCCTGGCGCCAGGCAGGGCGACGAGCCCGCCGACGGCTGGTTCCCCGAGAGCATCGCGGCCGACTACGACGGTCCCGGCGGCGCCAACGCGCCCGAGGTCGTGACGCGCACCGTGGACGTGCTCGAAGAGCTGGCCGCCGGCGGCCCGGTGCTCGAGTTCGCGGTCGGCACCGGACGGATCGCCGCTCCGCTGGCGTCGCGAGGCGTGCCAGTGAGCGGCATCGAGCTGAGCCGGGCGATGGCGGCGCGCATCGCGAGGAAACCCGGCGGCGACGCCATCGACGTGACGATCGGCGACATGACGACGACCCGGGTCGCCGGCGAGTTCACGCTTGTCTATTTGGTGTTCAACACGATCTGCAACGTGACCACGCAGGACGGGCAGGTTGACGTTTTCAGCAACGCCGCCGCGCACCTGCGCCCAGGGGGGCTCTTTCTGATCGAGGTGGGCCTGCCTGGTCTGCGGCGTCTACCACCCGGGCAGGACACGGTCCCGTTCAGCGTGGCGCCGGACCGCACCGGTGGCGGCTACCTCGGATTCGACCAGTACGACATCGTCACTCAGGAGTTCACGTCGAACCATGTCCATGTGTCCGCCGACGGAAAGGGGCGGTTCCGCCGGATCCCGTTCCGCTACGTCTGGCCGGCGGAGCTGGATCTGATGGCGCGCATCGCCGGCATGCGCCTGAAGCACAGGTGGGCGGACTGGGACCGCTCGCCCCTCACGGCCGATAGCACCAAGCACGTGTCGACCTGGCAGAAGGCTTGACCCACTGCCGCGCTTGCGGTCACAGCGTCGATACCGCGCCGAGCGACTGTGGGAGAGTGGGGGATAGGGGCCGCCGTCATGGCCGCCGCCACCCCGCTGCTTGTTGGGAGGAGAGCGATGCGCGCCACGCGAACGTTCGGGATCCGGCGAGGGCGACGACTCGCGCCCGCCATGCAAGTGGGACGGTTGGCGGGACGGGTCCTGCTCACGGCCGCCGGACTCGGCACCATCGTTGGCCCCCTGAGCGCTGACCTGACCAGGTCCCACGTTTTCAATGAGCGCTGGCCGTCCCATGCGCGATTTCATGGGGTGGTCGGAGTGGTCACCGCCGCCACGCTGGCCGCGTTCGGCCTGTGGCGGCTCTGGGCACCCTTAGCCGATCGGAGGGCGAGCCGGGATTTGGCGGCCGCGGTGCCGATCGCGTACTGGGGTTCGTTCCTGCCGGCCGCGCTCGTGCGGGGCACCGGGCTGGACGACCCCCCTCACGCGGTGGGGCGCATTCTGGGTGTGCCGAGCAACGTCTTCTGGGCCTCGCTGCTGACGACGTTCGCGGGTGTGGGGTGGGTGCTCGACCGGACGCTGGGCGGTCAACCCTTACCCTAACGGGAGGAGCGCTTGCGCAACCACGCCTGCGCCTGGACATCCGCCGCGGGTGTCGGAAACACCTCAATCACCAACGCACGTTGGCGCCGGTGAGAGCCACGTCGCCAGGTTCCGTCACCAGCGGAGGTCCTTCCAGTCCTGCGTGGCGAGTGATCCGCTGACCGATCGTCAACTGCGGTGGACGGGAGCGGGTCAGAATGCCGAGACGGAGCCTGCTGAGCGCTCTTCCCGGCTCAGGGCGCGCAGCACCGCGTCTTGACCACGCCGGCGGGCGGCCAGCGCCGCAAGTAGGGCAAGTACGGGTTCGACTACGTCGGGGCTGAACGCTGGAGTCGCCAGGTCGACGCTGTACGCGAGGTCGTCGGCGTGCACCACGATCTCCATCAGCCGCACCACGAGGAAGTCGTCGGTGGGCAGCGCACAGTCCTGCCACGGCACGTAGGTCGTCGGCCCGGAAGCGGCGAGCGCCGCGGACAGCTGCTCGCGTGACCGGGCTAGCGCCTGGACCGAGTTGGTGGGCCCGGCCGAGCCCATCCGGTTGAAGTCGTCGCGGATGGAAGTGTTCTCCGGGGCATCGACCGGCGCTAATAGCCAGTCCACGCGCTCGTAGTGTCCGACCAAGGTCAGCACTTGCGCGTCAGGGGGCACGGGGGCGGTGAGGAATTCGACTGCACACTCGGGCTGGCTGACCAAGTGGCGGGCCAGCCCGCCGACGGTCATGCCCGGCAAAGCTGACTCGCGCTCCCAGGCATCCGTGACTTCCCTGGATCCGACCAGGTCCCTGAGCTGATCGACGGCGGCGGTCAGGGCGGAGCGGTCGAGGGTTCCAGTGAAGGTGAGCGGCATGCCGTCAATACTGGTACCAAATCCGGACGCTGCCGCTACTCTGATGACACGCGGTTTGTGGAGCGACGGCGTCAAAGAGATCGCAACTGGAGACGCTTAGCCGGACGCCAGGCATGCAGCGCCGAGAGGCGGTTGGGACCCCTCGCGAGGTCCACCGAGTGAGTGGCGATGCGGCCCAGGCGTCCACCCGGTCGGTGACGAGGCGCTGTCAATGATGCGAATCGGAGAGCTCTCGAAAAGAAGCGGAATGTCGATCCGCCTGCTGCGCCATTACGAGGAGATGGGCCTTATCTACACGGCCGGGCGCAGCACCGGGAACTACCGACTCTTCGACGAGGAGGCGCTCTGGTGCGTGGCGGTCATACGCAGCCTGCGTGGCCTGGGCCTTACGGAGACCGAGATACGCGATCTGGCACGGGTGTACATCGGACATCCCGAGCAGCCAATCGGACCTCTGCTCGCGGAGAGGCTCCGGCTGGCCAGGGAGCGCATTGACCGGCGCATCGCTGAGCTGAGCGAACTGAAGAGTCAGATCGAGGAGTTCGAAATCGCGCACCGTCAGGAGCTCACGAGGCATGGGAGCGACTTCCGGTCTGGGGACCCGAGATCGAAAGTCCCTTGACTCTCACCCCGGCGTGAGGCTGTAGCGTCGGCTGCGAGATGAGCGGGAAGACCGAAACGACCAATCCCGATATTCGCGGCCCAGAGCGCCGCCTCATCGGGCCCGGCGGCACCATCGTCCGGATGATCCTCGGGGGCACGCTCCTGGCAGGCAGCGTCTGGGGCGAGCTTCGAGCGGGGCGCCCAACGGGCCTCGGCCTCGCCGTGGGCCTGGTGGTGTTGCCGACCGTCGTGCTCGCCTGGCAGTGGCAGCGTTCCCGCCGGCAGCCGGCGCCGCTGAGGGCGACCGGGCCGTTGGCGACGGCTGTGAACTGCCTGGTCGGCATCGCCGCCTTCCTCACCGGCCTGTACGTGCCGGCTCTCTGGTTCACGAGCGATGCAATCCTCGCCTTCTACGGCATATCCATGCTCGTGGCTGCCGTCCGCGGCTATGCCGGTTGCGAGGTGCTGGCGATCTCGAACTGGATCCTGCGTCGTGACGATCAGATCGGCTGCGTGATCTTGTCAGCGATCGACGGCTGCGAGCGCCGCACTTGGACAACGACGGTGCCCACCCGCTCGACCCGGTCCTGACCGTCGACCCCGCTGAGCTGAGCCCGTGTAGAGGGCGCGCTCCCACCAACACATGTGGACCGCGTCCACATTCAGATACGATTCTGGTGTGAAGCTACTCCTCACCTCCGCTGGCATCAAGAACAGGACCATCCATAACGCACTGGTGGACGAACTCGGCAAGCCCATCGCCGACTCCAACGCCCTCTGCATACCGACGGCGTCGTACGGGCATCCCATGGTCACGCCGACCCGTCCATGGGCCTTCGTCGCCGGGCAGGAGCCGCAATGTCCGATGACCGAGCTGGGGTGGAAGTCCGTGGGTCTACTCGAGCTCACCGCGCTGCCGACGGTCAGCGCGGAACGCTGGCACCCGTGGGTCCGTGACGCGGACGTCCTCCTGGTGAATGGCGGCGGCGCCCTCTATCTGACCTACTGGATGCGGCAGTCCGGACTGGCCGACCTCCTGGCTTCGCTCAACGACACGGTCTGGGTTGGGCTGAGCGCTGGGAGCATGGTGATGACCCCCCGAGTCGGAGAGGACTTCGTCGAGTCAAAGCCGTCTATCACTGGCGACGACGGCGCGTTGGGAGTCGTCGACTTCTCGATCTTCCCGCACCTCGATAACCCGGATCTGCCCCACAACACCATGGCCGCCGCGGAACGATGGGCGGCCGGCATCCCGAACCCGGCCTACGCCATCGACGACGAAACGGCTATCAAGGTGGTCGACGGCAGCGTCGAAGTGGTCTCTGAGGGGCGCTGGAGGCTGTTCAACGCGAGAGCCGAAGCTTTCGCCTAACACGACGGCCGCTCAAGCGTCTCCATGGCCGCCTTTTAGGTCATCGTCCGCGAGGGGTACCGATGGCGCGTGGTGATCGCGTCGACGCTCGGCGAGATCGAGGTCGAAAACGGGACTTGCCGTTCGACGGAGGGGTGAGTCAGGGTTCAGAAGGTCCGCCAACGTGGGTCGGCCCGGGCGACGACGAAGGAGCAACCTCATGCGAGTCATGGTTCTGGGGAAGGCGACCGAGGACACCGAGCGCGGGGTCCTGCCCACCGCCGAGGAGTTCGCGGAAATGGAAGCCTTCAACGAGGAGCTTGCCAAGGCCGGTGTGGTGCTGGCCGGCGACGGCCTGAAGCCAAGCATTTTCGGCAAGCGGGTGGCCTTCGACGACAAGGGCGGCTCGTCGGTGATCGACGGGCCGTTCGCCGAGACCAAGGAGCTGGTCGCCGGCTACCAGATCTGGGAGGTGTCTTCGCTGGAGGAGGCGCTACAGTGGGTCCGACGCTCCCCGATCCGCAACGGTGTCGTCGAGGTACGGCCGTTCTACACCGTCGAGGACTTCAGCGAGGGGGTGACGCCAGAGGCGCCCGAGGCCGGGGGACGGCGGCGTAACACGACCGGCCCGTAGGGCCGGTTATCCGGTTACCCGCCGAGGCGGTCTGCGGAGGACGTCCGACTCCAGCCGACTGGCAGGCCCTGGTCGAGCTACGGCCGGGTGGTCCGGATCAAGAGGTTCGGGCTGAGTGGTGCTGGAGGCTGGCCGCACAAGGACTCCGATGGCTGTGATGGAAACGGGGAGGCTAATTTAAGAGTTCAGCCGAAGTGAAGCTGCGACCCCGGTCGCGAGTTCCGCCAGGGTGCGCTGGAGTGCGCATTCGCGCCGCGGCGCGTGTCCGCTCTAGGAGCCCCTCGGCGACGTCCCGTCAGGACGCGGCCGCCACGGCCACCTCCCGCCCATCACGCGGCCGAACGCGTTCGATTTACGACCTCACGAATAGCTTGTTCTGTCGTTGTCGTTCTGTCGCGCCGATGAGTCTTGGCGCGGCTATACATGTCCAACCGACTTGGCCACCAGGTCGTCATAGATAGGTTTGAGCTGTGCAAACCTGGTGCGGGCGTCGCAGTGCTCGCCCCCTGCGAGGTGGGCGCCGAGATCTTCGACGTGGATCTGGATTCCCGCCCCGTAGCCGGGCAGCTGGTCCAGAGGCATGCCCCGTTCCTCCCAGACCAGGATTGTCCCCTGGCCGTCGGCGGCCAGTGTGACCTCGATGACATCTTCCTCCGCCTGGCCCGGGTCCATCGTCACCAGCAGCCGCCGCGGCGGGTCGCATGCGTCCACACGGCCCGTGCCCTGTGATCCGCTGGCAAAGAACAGTCTGTGGAACTCACCGCCAGGGCGCAGGTCGCCCTCAACGTCGCCGATCCAGCGGGCGAGACGACGGGGATGGGTGAGTGCCGACCACACGTCGTCGATATCGGCAGCAAAGCGGTCCTCCATGCGGACGATGCCCGTGCCGTCCGCCGATCGCACGGTGCCCAGGATGCGGGTGCTCTGATGCTCATTGCAAGTCATCTAATGTCTCCTTTCGACGCGGTCCGTCGTCTATTAGGACGGCAGGCTTGGCCGAAACTCATCGCGGGACGGGGATCTCAACGGTTTTCGAGTTCTCGGAAGCGGAGCGGGACGATGGGGCTCAGGTGGTGGGCGCCGAATGGAGAGTCGTCCGTCTGGCGCGATTTCGTGGGTTTCAGCGAGGGCGATCCTGGGGCCGCGTGCAACATTCATGCGACAGCCCTGGAAGGCCTCACGGTCTCGGACGTGCCGGCGCAGGTGCGGGGTCGGTCGCGGCGAACTTGAACTCTTCCACAAGCGTCCAGTGGCCGCCTTCCACAACGCTGGCGAGCTACCCGAAGAATCCGGCAGTCGAGGCGTTGCTCTCGAAGCGGGACGAGGCGGCATAGCTGGGGGGTGTCCTGGCTACCAGGACGGCTCGGCCACCGTGCGCGAGTGTCGATGATCTGCCGCACATAGAGCCGTCTTCCTCGGACCCTGTACAGGACGCCGAAGGGCGGTACCGCCCAGTAGAGGACGCCGGGCTCGTCAGTCCGGTGGCCGAGCGACCAACCGAGTGCCGCCATGTTCTCTACGGTGCGGTAGACCTCGGCGGCGCGAGCCGGCCACTGAGCTGCAGCGTCCTCCAGGTCTTGGAGTGCGTCCGTCCAGACCACCTCGAGAGGTGGCACGGGGGTCAGTCCTCGTCGGGTAGCGGCGGCAAACCGACGATCCTGCGCACGACGTTGTCGGGTACGGGCTCCGGGAACTCGCCGCGCTCCTCCCGTTCTCGGCAAGCGGCCATCCGCGCCTTGACTCGCGGATCGGCCATGACTCGCCGGACCTCTTCGTGGATCGGGTCCACGATCTCCGGCTCGGCGTCGTTGGCGCGATTCGTCGCCATGGCCACATCGTACCGCCGGGGTGGTCCGGGATCCCGGGCTGTCTCGGCGGTCAGGGGCGCTCCAGCGTCTTCATGGCGGCCTCCCAGGTCATCACCTGTGACGGATACAGGTAGTGCGTGGCGATGACCTGGACGCTCAATCCGGTGATCTGGGAGACCATAGCAGGGTGCATCCCCTTGGCGCACATGCGGGTGATCGCGGACGCCCGGAGCAGGTGGGGGTAGACGCGTGTGCGATCGAGGTCGGAGCGATCGGCGGCGTCACGGACGGCGTGGTAGATCCCGGCGCGGGTGAGGCGCTCGTAGTCCCCGCCGGGCCGCCGTATATCCCCCATGAACAGCCAGGGTGACCGGACGCGTGGCCGGCCAGCCTTGCCCTGGCTGTACGCGCGCAAGCGGCGGTAGAGCTCGGAGGAGATGGGCGCGAGGCGTTGGCCCGTCTTGCCTCTGAACCGGACCAACCAATACCGCCGCTCCCGCTCGACCAGGTCATCGACGCGGAAGTCCGTGACCTCCCCGATGCGACCTCCTGTCTCGATCTTGAGCCGGGTGAGGATCTTGTCGCGTTCGGTGGAGGCGGCGTCTTCGAGGTCTTGCATCTCCTGCTCGGAGAGCACGTCTTTCTCCAGGCGGCGTGGGCGGGGAATTCCGATCCGTTCAGCGTTGACTCCGATCCCGGCCTCATCGTGTGCCCACTGGAGGAAATGGCGTCGAGCCTTGAGGTAGGCGGCTCGGGTCGCGAGGTGAAGCGGCTCGTCGTTGCGGTTGCGCCGGTCCTCAGGGTGCATCGAGGACTGATCCACCTCGGCGTCCGTCAGCTGCTCGACCTGGTCGACGCCGCGCCCGCGGCACCAGGGGGCGACCGCGTTGCGCAGGGCGTAGCCGTAGTAGTTCTTGACGGTGCCCGGCGCGAGTTGGCGGCGCACCCGCAGCCACACGAGGAAGTCTTCGATCCCTTGGTTCAGTTCCATTGTCCGCGTCTCGATCATTCCCGCACGGAATGCTCGTCTGAGACAACCAGACGCTTCAAGCGGAAGGTGGCGACGCGGAGGCGGAGGCGGGCGGAGAGTCACCGATTTGAACTGAAGAAGGGTGGTGAGGAGGAGGTGGTACCGGCGGAGGGACTCGAACCCCCGACACCCAGATCCGAAGTCTGTTCTCCTGGATCCGGACAATATTCCCTGCGATTTCGAACTTGATCGCAGAACCAGACCAGAGGATACTACAGAACCAACGGACCAGACACGTGTTTCCAAAGGAGGGTCGAATACCTGGCGACCCATGTGGAAGATCGCCCGAAGAACGTCCAGGAAAGCGCACCGATCCGGCTACGGAGGGTCGGACAAACGGCGAGCATCGATGATCGCGACGACCCGAAAATCGCGGTCGTCGACCACCTTGTAGAACACCCCGATGGGGCGAAGGGGGCGGGCGATCAGGTAGTAGACACCGGCTACGCTCGTGGCCCGGCCGGGGTGCATCCCGCGAGCGGCGTAACGCACGAGCGTGTCGTGGACCTGGGCTGCCTTCTTGGGCGCGCGCTCGGCGAGGCCGGCGAGCTGGTCGAGCGCGAGGTCGGTCCAGATCAGGCGGAATCGGCGTGCCTCCACCGGGGGGTCAGTCGTCTTCGGGAAGCGCAGGCAGGCCGAGGATCGCCCGGGCCTCGTTATCGGAGTGGAGCTTCAGCGTGCCGTTGCGCTCCTGCTCGGCGTAGCGCTCGAGCTGTTCCTGCACGTCCGGGCGTGAGAGGACTTCGCGGAGTTCCTCGTCGGTAGGCAGGCTTGGATCGCGGAACGGATCGTCCAGCGCTCGGGTTGCCATGACGGCGTCATCGTACGGTGCGTGCGAGGCGGTCATCGTGCTGCGCAGCAGCCGCGCCGGACTACGCAGCATGCAGACGCGAACCAATCAGGCATCGCCGGCACCGACCGACGCTCCAGCACTTCGGTGGGGACCCGGCAGGCATCCAGCAGGCCCTTCAAGTCCCGGCCAGGTCTTGCTGCCCCCTCTCGTCCCAGCTCGCCGACCAAGCCGCGCATGGCTTCCGGCGAGAGGCCGGAGGGCAGGGAGTTGAGGTTCACCGTTCGCCCACGTGCCTGTTGGCCCTCGGTCACGATGCCGATGGCCAGCTGCGAGACTTGCTTGTAGACCTCGCCGTCGTTCCCAGCCGAGGGACAGCACACCGATCAGCTTGTTGCTGACGTCGCCGGGTGTGCCGGTGCATGGGTTGTAGCGAAGGGTGAGGTCGGGGAAGGGTAGGGTCGATCAAGCGGTAGGCAGTTCCCGACCCTGTCGGTCAGTTCCTTGGCGGTATGGCGAAGACCGCTTCCGCTGCAGTCGAGGAAGAGCACGGCCCAGCCCATCTGGAGGAGTCCCTCGGCGAGCCGGGCGATGGCCGTCGTCTTGCCGGAACCGATGACGCCAAGCAGCATCAGCGGAACGACCATCGCGGACCCGAATCGGCGCGGGTTCCCGAACCCTCCGCGCCGCCAGTAGGACACCGTCCCTGAGCTCGTCGGCGGAATTCGAGCTACACCAGGATCTGCACGATCTCGACGACGGAGTCCCAAGAGATCGAGGTGCATCGAATTCGACCCACACATCGAGCAGGAGACCCTGATACCAGCTTGCGGAGGCGCCGGTAGACGGCGCTGACGTCGCCCTGGGACCAGAAGTGGCGACGCAGCTGCTCAGGTGTGCAGACGCCGTGACGGGCGACGAAGAGGAAGAGGTCTCGGTCGCGGGGTTGAAGGGCGAAGTCGGGGCGCACGCCGAGTGCCGGGACGGCCGGGGCCAAGGACCGAGAGAGAACCGGCTCAACGAGATCCTCGTTCGGCTTGTGGATGTCCCACGGCAGCACCAGCAGGGGTAGCCAAGCAAGGACTCCAAGAGCACGCCAAGAAGCAGAAGAATCCGAGCCTTGGAAGGGGGATGGTCCAGGAAGGGGGGAACCCTATGCGAAGCCGGGTTCCCCCCTTCTTGGTCTTCCTGCCGCTGTCGACAAACTGTCCTACCGACTACAACAAAATCAGAATCAATCTCATCCTTACACCACCGGAGCCCCCGTTCGAGTTCGATTTAGCCGCTTTGCCTGTCCTGTCGGTAGGACAGCGGACAGGACAGGCGGGTTGGGCGGTCGGCCCGCACACCTGGGTCGGGGTGAATGCCGGCGCCAAGTCCAAGCCGAGCGGCTCTAGCGCTGGTGGCCTTCGGCTTGCGCACGTCGGGCCCGCGCGACGGTGCGGTACACCGTCGCCCGTCCGATGCCGAGGATCTCGGCGATCTCGGCGACGCTGTCCTCCCCGGAATTGAACCTGTCCAGCACGAACTTCTGCTGCATCGGCTTCAGCTTGGTACCTCGGCCCTTCAGTCGCCCTTTCGTCCGGGCCAAGTACATGCCCTCGACCACGCGTCCGCGGGCGAGCGCAGCCTCGAACTCCGCAACCATGGTCACCAGAGAGCCCAGCGACAGGCCAGCCGTGGCGGTCGGCTCATACGCGTGACCGCCGAGGCTGACGGTGACCTCACGGGAGGCGAGTCGGCTGAGCAGGTCGGCGGCGTCCTCCACGGAGCGGGCGAGTCGCTCCAAGCCGGTCACCACCAGCGTGTCACCTTCCCGGCATGCCGCCAGAGCCAGATCGAGCGCCGGCCGCGGCCGGGCCATTCCGACAAACCCGGCGTCGAGGTAGATCTGCTCAGGCTCCGCGCCGAGCTTGACGAGCGCCCGCCGCTGCTCGTCAGCGTCAGCCGGCCGGTACTTGCTGCACCTGGAGTAACCGACGGTTCTCATGCCTCCCGAAGCGTACGCTTAGCTCCCCCTCATCGAGAAAAGCTCGGGACGGCCCATTTGAGAATTCGAGTTCAGATCGTCGACTCTCGTCGTACACGCGCTCGTGCGTGTCCGTGACCGGTTCGGCTTGTGAGACGTCGGGTGGGGATCAGAATCGTGGCTGAATGCGGCCATAGGCGAGCCGGCCTCGGGTGGCGATCAAGGCGACCAGCGCCAGCGCCCAGTAGAGCGCATAGAGGCTGGCGAGGCCGACCGGGGAGGGAAACACAGCTCCCGACGCGGTATTGGTAGAAGCATGTAGGAGTGCGGTCATAAACACACTGCCACCAGTGCGATTGAAGATCCAGGTCATGACGATCGTGAGTGCGATCGTCCCGGCCACGAACGCGAAGAACGGTCCAAGAGTGCCAAGGATCCCCGTCTTCGATCCGTTGTACCCAGCCACGAACAGGAAGAGGGGGAGGTGCCACAGACCCCACAGAGCACCCAGAAGAAGACTTCCCACCATGGGCCCGAAACGCTGCTGGAGGCCTGGCAGGGCGAACCCTCGCCAGCCCGGTTCCTCCTCAACAGGTCCCCCGATGAAGAAGATGACCATGACCGCGGGGACGTAGCTGGCGAGAAGTTCAAGCGTGGGTTCGCGTGTTCCGACAATCGACCCTGGTACGACGATGAAGCAGAGAAGAATCAGGGCCGGCACGGCGACCAAGACGAATCCGTACCACCAGGGGCTTACCTTCCAGCGAAGGCAGCGAAGGAGAAGCCGGCGAAGGCCGGCTCTACCCTTGAGGAGCGCGGTCATTGCGATCCCGATCCACGCAGGCGCGCCAATGACCGCCGGGACCACCACTCGCAGCGCGCCGCCTACTGACCCCGGCGGCGGACGCCACGTACTTAGCGTGACGATGTCTGCCGTCCAGCTCAGTACAAATACCCCTACAAAGAACCCGAGCAGAGGATGCAGGCCCAGCATCTGTCGGAAGCGTCGCCCAGGTGCCATCCCTTTCGAGCATCCCGCAGTCGTGTTTCCAAGTTGTGTCGCCGAGGAGGTGATACACGGGTCGCAACGAGCCACCCGCGCGCGAAGCGTGCGGGCAGCCCAGGGTCGAGCGAGGATCAGGCTGCTGCTCTCGCTACTACCCTGCGATGTCGGCGCGGTCGGGTTGGCCCAGGCGTAGGTGCTCCACGTGATAGACGGCCTCATCGAGGAGCTGAGCGACATGGCTGTCGTAAAGGCGGTAGAGCACCGTACGGCCACGCCGGTCTCCCTCGACGAGACCGAGCACGCGGAGCAGGCGCAGTTGGTGGGAGACCGCCGACTGCTCCATGTCGACCGCCTGGGCAAGCTCCCCGACGGTGACCGGCGATTCCCGCAACCGGGCCAGGATGAGCAGACGGCTGGGCGTAGCCAGAGCTTGCATGGTGCTGGCGACCGCCTTGACCGCAGTTCGATCAAGGGTTCCTTTGTGCGCTCGCCCCTCAACGCCGTGGCCCATCCATGGAAGCGTATCCCATAAACTCATGTACGAATGATCATTTCTTCATTCGCGCCTTATCTTCAGGAGGGGGTTGGCACAACCGGCCGAGCTACGTGGCAATAGGCTCGGCGGCCCTTCTCCTGCTCCTCGCAGCCGCAGCGGTCGCTGTCTTGCATGCGGTGCTCCCTGATCATTGGGTACCCCTGGCCGTAGTCGGCCGAACCCAACGGTGGGGCCCCCTGCGAATAGCCAGGATCAGCGGACTCGCCGCCGGCGGTCACGTCATCGTCTCCTTGCTGCTGGCAGCCATCGTTGCGGTGATTGGACTCCGCTTTCAAGCCCTCATCGATCGCGAAGAGCGCCACATCATCGGGGGTCTGCTGATCGTGACGGGCCTCGGCTTCCTGGTCTGGGGGCTAGTGAGCCCCGAACACCACGAGCATGATCATCCGGTAGCTGAGGGACCTCGGCAGGGCATCCCGGGCGACGAGCGAGCTCTCAGGGAGCCCGGACGCCACGGAGGTCTCGGCAGGCGACTGGCCGGGATCGTGGTCCCGTTTGGCGTTGCTGCATCACCTGACCTCACCATCTTGCCTGTCGCGTTCGCGGCAGCGGGGTACGGCACGGGGACTGTCTTAGGCGTGCTCGCGGTGTTCACCGGAGTCACCATGGTCGTCTTCGTCGGGCTGACCATGGTGGGAGCTTTCGTCGGCTATCAGATCAAAGGGGAATGGTTGGAGCGGCACGCAACCACAGTGACCGCTCTGGTCTTGGTCGGGGTGGGCGTGGGCGCCTTCGTCGGACTATGAGGAGTCGCGCAGGTGCGCCTGGTCCTGCATGTGCATGCTCACCTGGTCCTCTCGACCGAGAACTCGATGATGCTGCGCTGACCAATGTCCCGCTCGACATCCCATCAAAGGGACGGAGGGGTGAACCCCGGAGGTAGACGTAGCGAATCGGCGGTGTCAGCTCGCCCCGCGTCGGTGCCCTCCGTCGAATCCCCCGAGACCAGATCCCAGGAGACCGAGGGCGTGTAGCGCGCCCCGGCCGCGAGCAGTTGCTGGACGCCGCCCGGTGGCAGCTCTGGGATCGGGACCGCAAAGCGCTGCGCAACGCCCGGACGAGGGCGACCGCGACGACGAACGCGTCCGCCTCGCGCACCCGGCCGGCCGCGGCTGCGAGCGACGGACTACGGTCTCGCCGAGTGCCCGCCGCGGTGGTGAACACGGCGCGAGGACGGCGGCCTTCGGCGCGGGCATCGCCACCGGGTGTGGAGACCAAGCTCTCTGGTCTGGTGCTGTCCGCCAGCATCGGGATAAACCAGATACCCCTATGCGGTATTATTGCGTCATGAGACCCGGGTATCGGAAGGACAAGGAGGCCCTGCTCGCCCGTCTGGCCCGGATCGAAGGGCAGGTGCGTGGGGTAACCCGTATGGTTGGCCAGGAGCAGTACTGCATCGACGTGCTGACCCAGATCAACGCCGTCAAGGCGGCCATCGACCAGGTCGGCCTGCTCCTGCTCGAAGACCATATCAAGAGCTGTGTCGTCGAGGCGGCCAAGCGCGACGACGAGGACAAGGTCGACGAACTGGTCAAAGCGGTGGGGCGTTTTGCCAGGGCCTGAAACGACGCCAACGCGGCTCCGACTGGGCTCTGCTGGATCGACGAAGGCATACCGACCTGCGGCACCGGGCCGTTCGGGTGGCTCCGGTTCGTGCTCCGTGAGCTTCGGCAGATGGGAGTGGGAGCTGCGCCAAGGGAGACGAGATGGCGATTGAGGTGCTGAGCGCGATCGGCGCCAGCCTGCGCATGGCCTTCTTCATGTTCTGGGACACGCTCTGGCCGTTGATCTTCGGGTTTGGCCTCTCCGGGGCGGTCCAGGCCTTCGCCTCTCGCTCCGAGATGCAGCGCGTGATGGGTAACCATCGGCCGAAGAGCCTGGCCCTCGCCACGATCTTCGGCGCTGCCTCCTCGTCCTGCTCCTACGCGGCGACGGCGATGGCCAAGTCGCTGTTCCAAAAGGGAGCCGACTTCACCACCGCGATCGTTTTCATGCTTTCCTCCACCAACCTGGTGATCGAGCTCGGACTGGTCCTCTGGATCTTGATCGGCTGGCAATTCGCGGTCGCCGAATACGTGGGCGGGATCATCATGATCACCCTGCTTGCCCTCGTCTCCCGCTTCTTCTTCCGCCCCCGGCTGATCGAGATCGCTCGCCGGCGCCTTGAGAAGGGGTCAGAAGCCACTGGATACGAGCACCACGGCCAACCCACCGAGCAGCAGGGCAGGCTGGTCGACCGGATCCGCTCCAAGGCCGGCTGGGCCGACGCCGCGTCCTACACGATCGCGGACCTGACGATGCTTCGGCGGGAGCTGCTGATCGGCTATGTCGTCGCCGGCTTCATCGCCGTGCTGGTGCCGGTGCAGGTTTGGAACCTCGTCTTCTTCCAGGGCCATGGCCTTGCCACGTCGATCGAGAACGCGTTGGTCGGACCGTTGATCGCGATCCTCAGCTTTGTCTGCTCGGTCGGCAATGTGCCGCTCGCCGGCGCCCTCTGGAAGGGCGGCATCAGCTTCGGCGGCGTTATCAGCTTCATCTTCGCCGACCTGATTACCTTCCCGTTGATCCTGATCTATCGAAAGTTCTACGGAGGCCGCCTCACCCTCCGCCTCGTGGTTGGCCTGTGGCTGGTCATGGCCGCGGCTGGCCTCATCACCGAAGGTCTCTTCTCGATGTTCGGGCTGGTACCAGCGGGGCATCCGGCGCAGGTCGTGGCGCCGCATCTTGCCTGGAACTACACGACTTTCCTCAACATCGGGTTCCTCGCCGTCTTCGGCGTCCTCTACTGGTTGCACCGAAACCGGCAGCGGCTGGGCGGAGGGGCCGGCTATGCGAACGATCCGGTCTGCGGAATGCAGGTCGCGATCGCGGTGGCACCAGCGCGCACGACACACGAGGGCACGACCTTCTTCTTCTGTTCCGATCGCTGCCACGATCGGTTCATGACCAATCCTGCCAAATTTGCCGAGGACCGGTCGGAGACAGTATCTCAGGAGATCGCTGGTGAGGGGAACAAAGGCGACCCCCGCAACGCGATGGACCCCGTCTGCGGGATGACGGTGGAGCAAGACTCTGCAACCTCCACTGACTTCCAGGGCCAGCGGTTCTACTTCTGTGGAAGCGGCTGCCGGGATGCCTTCGAGGCCGATCCCCGCCGCTACCGGGAGCACGTCGGGGCACGTCTTGGAGCCTGAGGGAGCCGCGGTGCAAGGTGCGGTAACGCTCTGGTTCCTGCTGGTGGTGATCTTCACGCTCTACGTCGTGATCGACATCCGCAACACGCCCGAGGCGATCGTGATGAAGATCGGGTTCGTTGTCGTGACCCTCTACAGCGGTCCCTTCGGGGCCCTCCTGTTCGCAATCAGCTGTCGAAACCCGATGCCGGGGACCCACGAGGCCTTCGTAGCCGTCAAGTGGCGTCAGGTGGTGGGTTCCACCATGCATTGCGTAGCCGGCGATGGGCTCGGGATCCTGGCCGCAGCCGCGATCACCAGCGCGCTCCACTTCCCGATCTGGCTCGATCTGATCTGCGAGTACGCCGCCGGGTTCCTCTTCGGCTGGACGATCTTCCAGTCGCTCTTCATGAAGGGGATGATGGGCGGTTCCTACCGGCGAGCACTTCGCTCCACGTTCCTGCCCGAGTTCCTCTCCATGAACGGGGTCATGGGCGGCATGTCCGCGGTGATGGTGGTCTGGATGGCTCGGCAACCGGCCGCCATGGAGCCGGCCACCGCCTACTTCTGGTTCGTGATGTCGATCGCGCTCTGCGTCGGCTTCGCGGTCGCCTACCCGATCAACTGGTGGCTCGTCGACCACGGTCTCAAGCACGGCATGATGACCGTACGCAAGGAGGGCGGACCAGCACCGCTCGCCGCCGGGCTCGCGCTGGCCGGTGCCGCGCTCGCGGGCCACCGGGGCCACAACCAGCCGCCGGATGTGCATCGGTCGACCAGCTCGGGCGCCCTGGCAGCCATGGCGGTGGTCAGCCTCGCGGTCCTGGCTGCCGGCCTGCTGATCGCGGGGCTCGTCGGAACTCTGACGATGCGCTCAGGCATACCAGCGGCGATGCAATGACTGCAGGTGGAAGCTCAAAGCGGAGGACGACCAAATGTCAAATGCCATGCTGACCGTAAAGGGGCTGGTGCGGACGGAGCGCCCGAGCCGCTATATCATCAAGCTCTGCCGGCACGCCGGGCAGATGAATCGCCACCAGGGCATGCGACGACGCACTCACGGCAGCGCTGGCGCGTTCCCTGAGGTGCAGCACGTCGAGTGGTCCGACACTCGTGGATCGCTCAGCTTTGGCTGGGCTCAGTGCACCCTCTGGGCGACTGAGGACGGGCTGGCGCTGCTCGTTGAAGCGGCTAACGAGGAGGCCCTGCGGCGACTCCAGGTTGGCCTCGGCGGACGCTTGGAAACCCTCGGCGTCCGCGACCAGCTCAAGGTTCGCTGGGAGCCTCCGCAGACTTCGCCGGCGGCCGTCACCCACACCTCACCCTCCACATGACGCCTCGGTCCTAATCGTGCCGGCCACCGGCTCTCGGGGGCAGGTGAATTCAGGGTGACAAAGCATCCCTGCCACCACCTGTCACGGCCCTAGCATCGGTCGCGCGGAAGTGAATGCCTGAGTGGCCGGCGCGGGCAAGGGCTGCTCGATGACCGGCTCTTCGCCGGACGTCTCACCCGGGGATCCCTTGCGGACGCCAGACGGGAATGGGCGGTAGGTTCGGGACTCTGAACGGGACCCACCTGAGGGCGTTTTGATCCTCTGAATGGGACCCACCTTCCGACCCCCGTGATCCTCGACACTCCGGGCTGTTCGACGGCCGTGGAGTTCGGGGAAGTTGGAGATGCGAAAGGTGGATCTCTTCGAGGCTATCCGGCGCGACCACGTGGTGCGCGGGTGGTCGATCAGGCGAGTGGCTCGGGAGCATCGGGTGAGCCGCAGGACGGTGCGCCAGGCATTGCTCTCGCCAATGCCGCCGGAGCGCCGGGTGCCGGTACGCGGAGCGCCCGTGCTGGGTCCGGCCAAGCCCTTCATCGAACAGGTGCTGGTGGCCGATGCCGCCCCCGGGGTACCGGCCAAGCAGAGGCACACGGCGCACCGGATCTGGGAGCGGGTGCGGGGGGAGCTGGGGATCGAGCTGTCGGAGTCGACCGTGCGCAAGTACGTGGGCCGGCGCAAGCGCGAGCTGTACGGGGCGAAGGAGGTGACGGTTCCCCAGATCAAGGAGCCCGGGGCGGAGGCGGAAGTGGACTTCTTCGAGGCGGCCGTCGACATCCAGGGAGAGCGGACCAAGGTGACGTTCTTCCAGATGCGGGCGTGCTACTCCGGCCGGGTCTACGTGCGGCCGCTGGCGCGGCTGACCCAGCAGGCCTTCCTGGAGTCGATGGTGCTCGCCCTGACCCACTTCGGAGGCGTCTTCGGGCTGGTGCGCATGGACAACCACTCGCTGGCGGTGGAGAAGGTGCTGCGCGGCCGCACCCGCATCGAGCGAGACCGCTTCGTGGGGCTGCGCTCGCACTACCTGTTCGAGAGCCGGTTCTGCCGGGTGGGCATCGAGGGCGCCCACGAGAAGGGCGGCGTCGAGGGGGGACAGGGTCACTTCCGACGGAACCACTTGGTGCCGGTGCCGGCCTGCGCCAGCCTCGCTGAGCTGGGCAGCCTGGCACTCGACGCCTGCGCCCGCGACGACGCCCGGGTCCCGGTCGGCAAGAGGCAGACCAAGCAGGTGATGTGGCAGCGAGAAGCGGCCATCCTGCGGCCGCTGCCGCTGGAGCCCTTCTGCACGGTGGAGTACCTGGACCAGGTCCGCGTCGACGAGAAGTCAAGGGTGTCGGTCAAACGGGTGCGCTACTCGGTGCCCTCGCGCTTCGCCGGGCGCCTGGTGCGCGTGGAGCTGAGCTCCCATCTCGTGCTCGTCTTCGGCGGCGGCGAGCAGATCGCGCGCTGGGAGCGCTGCTGGGAGGCGGGCAGCGAGCGCCTCGACCTCGACCACTACCTGGAGGTGCTCAAGCACAAGCCGCAGGCGTTCCTGCGCAGCCTGCCGCTGCGCCAGGCGCAGGAGTCAGGACGCTGGCCTGGGGCCTACACGACCCTCTTCGACACGCTGAAAGAGCGCCTTGGCGAGTCGGCCGCCGCCCATCAGATGGTGGACGTGCTCCTGCTTCATCGCCGCTATCCGGCCGAGGTCGTCCACCAGGCGGTCGGCGGTGCCCTGGCCGCCGGCGCCATCGACGGCCGGGCGGTCGCGGTCCTGGTCCGGCGCGCCATGGAAGGCGAGCGGCACCTGACGGTGCTCGGTCTCGGCGAGCTGGACGCCTACCAGCGTCCGGCGCCGAGCCTCGATCCCTACGACCAACTCCTGGGAGGACAAGGATGAAGAACCAGCTCCACGGCGCGGTTGACGCACTCGTCGCCGCACAGACCAAAGAACTCCGTCTGCCCACCGTCGGCACCCGTTTTGCCGAGCTCGCCGACCAGGCGGCCGCCGATGGCACGCCGCACCGCGACTACCTGGCACACCTGCTGGAGCTGGAACTCGACGCCCGCGCCGAGCGGCGAGCCCAGCGTCGGCTCCTCGATGCCCACTTCCCTCACCGCAAGCGTCTGGAGGACTTCCAGTTCAAGGAGTCGGCGGTCAACGCCGCCCAGCTGCATCAGCTGGCCAAAGGCGAGTACGTCGAACACAGCGAGAACGTCGTCCTGATCGGCGACAGCGGCACCGGCAAGAGCCATCTGGCGACCGCCCTCGGCATCGTCGCCTGCTACCAGGGACGCCGGGTTCGCTTCACCACCGTGGCCGCCCTGGTCAACGAGCTGCAGGAGGCCCAGGACGAGCACCAACTCTCACGCGTCGTCCGCCGCTACGCCGGGATCGAGCTCCTGGTGCTTGACGAATTGGGCTACGTCCAGACCTCGGAGACGGGTGCCGAGCTGCTCTTCCAGGTCCTCGCCGAGCGCAACGAGGTGGCCAGCATCATCGTCACCACCAACCTGCCCTTCGGCGAGTGGACACGCGTCTTCGCTGACGCCCGCCTCTGCAAGGCGGCGGTCGACCGGCTCACCTTCGGAGCCCACATCATCGAGACCGGGACCGAGTCCTGGCGACTCCGCCAGAGCCTGCGCCGGGCCGGAAGGGGCCCGAAGTCATGAGTCCCCGGGTCGAACCCAACACCCCGTCGCGTTACGATGCCGTTACGGTAGCCTGCCCTCTCTGCCAGCGCCCCTTCACCCCCTCTGGACGCCAGAAGTACTGCTCCGACGCCTGCCGGGTCGCCGCCTACCGGCGACGGCGTCAGGCCGCACCGCCGGCGCTCAGCGTCCCCGCCAGACGGCCACGCAAACCGCTCACCGTCTACGAGTGCGACCGCTGCGGACTGCGGGCCGTGGGCGAACAGCGCTGCCCTGACTGCTCCACCTTCATGCGCAGGCTCGGCCTGGGCGGCGAATGCCCCCACTGCGGCGAGCCGGTCGCCGTCCCCGAACTGCTCGGGCAGGAGGTGATCGGGTGAGCCTGGCCGCCGAAAGTGAACGCCATAGGTGGGGGTTGCATCGCCTCGCTGAGCATCCTCTGGGCCGCCTCGCGTGCCAGCCGCCCACGGGGAGCCGGAGCCGCTGCCGTTCTCCTCAGAAGGCCGCGGCACCCCCGCGCTGTGGGCCGCTCACAGCGGTACCTGAGGCACCCCGCAGGCGTTCTCCACAAGCCCACAGGTTGTTAGGCCCCTCCCCCAGACCCCCTCCCCGTTTACGACGACGACGTAGTGTGAAGAACCGTCGGGGGTGGGTCCCATTCGGAGTATCGCGGTGGGCCCGTTCCGGCGTCCCGTTCCCAGGCCCCGCCCAGAGCAGCGCAGGCGTACGTGATACCTTGGTTTGCGCTTCCCAGGAGGTGGTTATAGCTCAACGACTCGGCAGGTCGAGAGCGCCTGGGTCACGCGGTCGGTCGCAGCCGGTCGCGTGGCTTCTCGCGTTCACGAGCGGAGGACCTCCAGGGTGGCCAACGACCAGCAGTTCCGCACCAAGACCCTCTACTTGGCGACGCGTGGGGTCAAGGAATATCGCGCCACCATTCCTCAGCTGGTAGGGGCATCGGACAGCGTCCTCGAGCTGGGCTGCGAGTGGGGTACCACGACCGCGCTGCTCGCCGGTCAAGCTCGCCTGGTCATCGGGTCCGACGTCAGCCGCGAGGTGGTCAATCAGGCCCGCGTCAAGCACCCCGGGATACGCTTCGAGGTCCTCGATGCCTTCGATGTGCGAACGCTCTTGCAGCTCGAGATCGCGTTCACAAAGATCTACCTGGACTTGAGCGGCATCTCCGGCTACCGCAGCCTCTTGGACCTGATCGCGCTCCTCAACACGTACTCCGCCGTCCTGGGGCCGGACACGATAGTGGTCAAGAGTGGCGCTCTCAAGAACTTCGCCTTGAGGTGCCGTGCCTGGAGCGGTTGAGGCCTCCGCGCATGGGCGCGCACCGCCGTCGCCCGTAATGTCCGGGGATCCCCCAGCGCCACGGGTAGCAGCGCCGCGATCAAGCGGTTTGTTGGAAGGCCTCGCGAACGGCGATCTGCACCTCGTCGTGGATGAGTCGGCGGAGATCCGCGGGCACCTCATCCTGGCGGAGACGTTCGACGATCCAGGATCGCACCAGGGTTGAGGCGGGCAACCCTGCTCGGTCGGCGTATTCCTGCAAAGCAGTGATCTCGTCCAGGTTGAGCCGGACCGAGTACACCGTGGAGCGAGCGTGGCCGGGACGCGAGATCGTGGTCTCCCGGCTGGCGGGAGCCTCCTGGTGAATTTCGGAGTATTCGGCCTCTTCGCGGAGCACTTTCTGTAGGTCGGTGTCTGTCATGGAGTCCCTTCCTTGTAGCGGCGTTGGTCGGTGCCGTTGCTGCGCCAGCCGTTGACGCCGTAAGTCTTGCCTCCGTCTTCCAGCAAGATGACCGTGATCAAGGACGCCGCCATTGGCGAGTAGCCGATCGTGCGCGTCGCACGCCCGGACTTGCTGGCCGGGTCCGGAGCGAGAACGACCCTATCCGGATCGGAGAGGGCTTCATTGGTCATCGCGGGGCTAATCCCGTGGCGCAACTGCATGTGTTCACCCCGGTATGACCAGTCAACCTCGTCCGACACCTATCTACGGTACTACGATGAACTACGAATTGCCCGCTGAGGATCGGCTTGCGGACGGGGGCCAGGACGGCGGCTATCGTGAGGGTTCGCGGTACCACCCGGTGAAAGTCGTCGGCCAGGAGGGTATTGGAGCGCCTACTGCACCGTCTCCGTCACTACGGTCGGCCCGATGCCAGGGCTCGCCTCAGTGTGAGCCTCCTCCAGGTGACGATGGGTGTGATGACGGGGCCTGGGGAGCACGCGCGCCGGCTATCCGGGCCTCTATCGCAGCGGACGACCGGACGTGGGGCGCGGTCAACGCCGTCCCCGTCGTTGGCGATGTGCTTGCGCTGCTCGTGGTGTTCGTACTCGTGGGTCGGGTCAACACCCGTCTCCTTGCGCTCGTCGGTGCCTGTCTGGTCCTCATCAACGCGCCTATCGCGGCCTTCGCGCCGTCGCTGGCCGTGGTCGCCGTTGGCCTCATCGCCTGGATCTTCGGCTCCAGCCTGCTGTCCACACCGATGGCGGCGTTGCAGCTGGAGGTGCAGCGCCGATACGGCCGGTCCTTGATCGGTGGCTTCATCGCCTGCTGGAGCCTCGGAAGCTTCGTCGGGGCGGGACTCGGGACGCTGGCGGCTGGGATCGGGGCCTCACCGGGGTTGCAGTTCGCGTTCTCGAGCGCGGTTCTTGCGGTCCTGCTTCTGGTATGCGCGCGCTGGCTCCCCGAGGAGACGCTCCCGGAAAGGGCACCCGGCACACGCCGCAGACTGCTGGACCGGTTCACGACTTCGTTGCTGCTGCTCGCCCTGCTGGCCTTCTTGACCTCTTTCGTCAACGGTGCCCCCGACGCGTGGAGTGCCACGTATACCCAGTCCTTGGGCGCGTCCGCCGCGGTGGCGGCGGCCACCTACACGGCCATGACGATCACGAGCACCGTCGGTCTCTTGGCCTCCGACCGGCTGATCTCGCGCTTTCACCACACTCCCGTGATGCTGGGATCCATGGCGGTCGCAGCATGCGGCATGGGGCTCGCCATCGGGATTGCGACCCCGCCCAGTTCCATCGCCGGGTTCGCGCTTCTGGCGTTGGGAATGGCCTGCACCGGTCCCGTCGTCTGGGGCCAGGTGGATCGGCTGGCGACTCAGGTCAGCGCCGGCGAGTCCGCCTCGATGATCGAGATGGGGTACTTGCCCGGCCAGTACATCTCGCCGCTCCTGATCGGGGTCGCGGCTTACGCGGTGGGACTTCGCGCAGCGTTGCTGATCGTCGTTGCAGGGCTCGCCGCCATGGTCGTCTTGCAGATTCCAATTGGCCGGCGCGGCGAATCGAGATGAGGGGATGGCCGGTTTCCTCAAGCGGCCAGCGCGATCATGTACGACCGTACGCAGCAGGATCCCCTCTGAGACGGTTCCCGGACCTCGACGAGCGTCCGCTCATCGTTCCCCGAGCGGACCCAGAGATTAACAGTCAGCTGTTTGGGTGATCGCCCATTGCGCGGCTCGCTTCGGACGTTGACTCGCGCAATGCGAATGGGGCCAGGAGGGCTGCTGCGCACCCGGCCACGATGAGCACTCCGAAAGCGTTGGAGAGGCCGCTGAGACTCGCCAGGGCGGCAATCATCGGGGCGCCGCTGAAGGAGCCGAGGTATCCGAGAGTGGTAACGGCGGCGATGGCGGTTGCTGGGGACACGGTTTTGCCACGCGCGGGGGCAGCGCCGAGCACAGTGGGAGCCAGCAAGGAGAGCCCGGCGCCGACCACGACCCATCCGGCCAGTGCGGCGACGGCATTGGGGGCGAGGATGACCAGGAGCGCACCGCCGGCTGCGGTTGTCCCACAAGCCTGCACTACTCGGGCGCGAGCGAAGTGGGCGATGGCCCAGTCGCCGGATAGGCGTCCAAGGGCTACGGTGGCGATAAAGCTGGTGGCGGCGGCGGCGAAGCCGACGCTTGCGTGATGAGTGCTCTGCAAGTCGACCGCCGTCCAGTTGCTAGCGCTTCCGTCGATGAGGAAGGCGCAGAATGCCACCACCCCGAGCAGCATCAGACGCCTATTGGGTCGGGCCAGCGGCGGCGCTCCGCTACGGCTGCCGCCCGGTGGCTGCCGTACGGCACCGGCCAGCCCGGAACAGGCGGAAACCAGAGCTATAACTCCAAAGTGCACTGGCAAACGGATGTGATTGGCGGACCCAAGCACCGCGGCCAGGCCGCCGAGGAGCAGCCCCAAGCTCTGACCCGCGTGCAGGCGCGACAAGGTGGGACGGTGCCACGGGGCCTCGAGATAGACCCCGGCAGCGTTCATCGCCACGTCAATGACGCTGTTGGCCAGCGCCCAAATCACCAGCACCGCCGCTAGCCATGCCAGCGACGGGGCCAGAGCCAATGGCACCAAGAGGCCTGGATAGACAGCGAATCCGAGGATGAGGCAGAGTCGGGGACCCCACCGACTGACCAGCACGCCGCCTATGGGCAGGCCGACCAGCGCTCCGCCCTCGATGCTGAGGACCAGAAGTCCAAGCTCACCGGTGGAGAGGCTCAAGCGTTGCTGCGTAGCCGGAATGTCGGCGGCCCAGGTGGCGGAGACCAGCCCCGTCATCACGAACACAGCTCCGGCAGCGACTCGCTCCCCACGGCCGGAATCCACGAGACCAGCCTGCTTGATGCCAGTCGCCAAATAACACCATATAAGGACTTCAAATGCAGTTCTAAGATTGTGGCATGCTGGAGGTCAACAAGCTGGCCACGCTGCAAGCGGTCATCGCCCATGGGTCGTTCTCCGCGGCTGCTCATTCGCTGTATCTCACGCAACCGGCGGTGTCCCGACAGGTGTCGATCCTGGAGCGCCGGCTGGGCGTGCAGCTGGTCCGGCGTACCCAGCGGGGCGCCTACGCCACTGAGGCAGGGGAGTTGCTGGTCCGGCACACGCAGGTCATCTTCGATCGCCTTGCCCTGGCCGAAGCCGAGCTCGGACAGTTGGCCAGCCTGCATGGTGGCAGGATCCGCCTCGGCTCGTTCTTCACCGCGCTCGCGTACCTGTCGGCTGAGGTAGGAATGGTGCTCGCCGAGGAACATCCTGGGCTTGTGATCGTCGACGACCTGGTCGACCGCAACGAGGCCTTTGCCAAGCTGGGCCGTGGCGCTTTAGAGGTGGCCATCGTCTTCGAGCACGACTTCGAGCCCACGTCCGTGCCGGAGGGGATCCGGACATTAACGATCTTCGAGAACCCGGTTCGCGTGTTGATGCCCGCAGGACACCGTCTTGCTGGCCAGCGCAAGATCCACCTGCAGGACCTGGCTAGTGAGACTTGGGTGCGGCCGCACGACGGCTCGGCCGCTCGGCATGTGGACCACGTCCTCGTCCAGGGACATCTGCAACCCGATCTGATCCTGGCCGGGCACGGCGACGAGCCCGTGGAGACGCAGGCCCTCGTGGCCGCCGGACGTGCGATTACCGCAGCCTATGACCTCAACGTCATAGTGCGTCCTGATCAGATCGCTGTTCGCCCACTGGTAGGTGTCACCAGCGTCCGGCGAATCCAGGCCGGGTACCTTGCCGGCCAGCGCAGTCCGGCTGTTACGGCCACTATCGAGGCCCTCCGCGAGGTGGGCCTACGTCGTCAAGGGCAGCTCGCCCGCCCGTCGACAGCATCCCCTCCAGGATGACCCATACCGTCTCGGTGGAGGATCCTCGCGTTACGTTCACCCGCGAGCGGCCGTGCGAAAATCGAGCCACAGCTCCCATGGCTGGATCGAGCCGACCTCGAGCAGACCGATGTGTGCCCACGGATCATCGGCGACTCGACGGCGTACCTCATCCTCGCTGGCGGCCTCCACGAGGTGAAGCGTTCGGTGATAGTTGCCGACCGGGCCCCCAAACAGGATGAAACCATCTTCGACAAGTCCATCCATGAACGCCGCATGCTCGCTCCACCCTCGCTGCTCGCGGATGCCCAGCCGCTCGTCCCAGTTGCGCCCGCGGACAAGAGTCAGCGCGAAGTTAGCCAAGGCCCGTGCCTCCTCGCACCTCCACGGTCGCCGGGCCGGGCCAGCATGACCACAGGTCGACGCTGTCCTCGACCACGACAGCGGAGTAGTCGTCGAGCAGCGGTAGGATCTGCGCCTCCAAACCGTCCAGCCAGTCAGGTCCCTCATAGAACGCGCCTTTGAGCGGTTCGCGGCTGGCCTCGTCGGGAAATGCACCAGCCACACGAAGGTGACGTCATCCTCCTGACTCGGGAACGGGCCAAGGACCTTCATGCCCAGTTCGCGTTGGGCCGGGAAGGCGTCCGAGCGCAGTAGCGCAAGCAGCCGCCCGCGTGTTCCGGGCTTGGCGCGGTAGATCCTGACTTCGATGACGGCGCTCATGGCCGCCATCGTCGCGCAGGCACCGCAAGGTCGACAAGAACGCACTTTCAGGTGCGTGCCCGGGGAGCGCGACAATGTGTGAGTGGAAGACCCGCTGGCCTCATCCCGATGACCGCAGCGCTGGAGATCATCGGCGGGAAATGGCAGCTCATCGTGCTTTACGCGCTGGCTCAGCGCCCTCGCCGGTTCAACGAGCTGCAGCGACTGGCTCCTGGCGTCACCCATAAGGTCCTCACCCAGACCGTCCGCCAACTCGAAGGACACGGCCTGGTCGAGCGTGAGGTCGGCGCCGCCGCCGGCCCGGGCACCGCGCCGTGCGTCCGCTACTCCCTCACCGAACGGGGCGAAAGCGTCCGGCCGATCCTCACCGCCATCGTCCGATGGGGCCGCGCGCGGCTCGTGGCGAATGGTGCGGGTGGCCAGCTGCCTCGTTAGCCGATCCCCTCACCGGGCGGCCGGCGATCCGCCGCACGCGTCGATGTCGCGCAGCTTGGATCGGATCGCAGCGATGTCGTCGAGGTCCTGCTGCCGGCGTCCCAGGCGCGGGTTCCATGCGGCATCATCTCCTTGATCTCGACCTGTGCCAACGGTGCGATCACGCGAGCGGTAACAGGGCCAATCCGCCCAATTGGGCCGTTCAGCATCCCCACCGGCCACGGCTCGCCAGCCCAGGGCCCACCACCGACGAGAGCATCCCCGTGATCGTCAAGTCTCACGAGCAACACCGTGCTCGACATCCTCGCGAATGAGGTCGATCTGCTGACCCGCCGGAGCCGTTGTGACGTCTCGAAATCCACGCTCGATCAGAGCGGCACCAAGCCGCGGTCCGTCATCAGCCAACGCAAACCAATCAATGTCGGCGTGGTCGCGAGTGATGGAGCCGAGGAAGAAGTCCATCGCCCACCCGCCGCGCAGCCACAAGGGGACATCAAGGTCGTGGGCCAGGGCCAGTATCTCGGCGATGGCCGCGAGCTGCTCCTCCCTTTCATGGGTGTCCATTCATGGGTGTCCATGGCGCCTGAACGAGTGTGCGCGATCGTTGCAGTTGGCGATGGTGAACCGGCACGACTTCGATCAGAACCGCGCGGTCAAGGCTGGCCGACGCCGTCGGTCGGGGCGTGCTGGACGAGCGGACCGCTGCGACCGACGACTCGCGTTCCCGCACCGGTGGTCGCGCCCATGACGAGGACCCCGAACTCAAACCCGGAGTAGCGGGTCTTCTTCCGGAACCAGCCCTTGCCATCGCCGGGATGGGCCACCGCGCCTGGACCAACGGCGGACACGTAGACATCGTTCTCGTTCGAGGTGGCGGTGAAGGTCACCTGTCGCTCGAAGAGCTGGCCGCCGAAG
>CAWBPD010000003.1:0-24821 GCA_963790575.1 Candidatus Dormiibacterota bacterium
CCCTTCCGTACGGTCGGCGGGATGGCTCGCAGGGAGTTCTGTTACCGGGCGTGACCCCCAACCCGCATACGTAGGTGGATGGGTCTCCGGTGGCACACCCTGGTGGTCGAGTGCCGCGATGTCGATGGGCTCGCCACATGGTGGCAAGCGGCGCTGGGCTGGTGCCGTGTGCCGGTCGATGGTGACGCCGTGGTGATCGCCGCGCCCGACGTGGTCCACCAACTGGACTCGCTGTCACCAGATGAGCGAGGACCGGGCCTGTGCTTCGTTCAGGCGGTGGACGACAAACAGGTGAAGAATCGGCTTCACGTCGATCTGGCACCGCGGCAGGGCACGACCCAACGCTCGGAGGTCGACCGGCTTCTCGCCCTGGGGGCAAGGTCCCTGGACATCGGCCAAGGCGCCGTAGCTTGGCAGGTCCTCGCCGATCCGGAAGGGAACGAGTTCTATGTCCTCCCAGACGGGACCCAATGATTGTCCGGACCCCCGGCTCCGGACGGTGGCCGGACGGTTCTTTGAGGTCGGTCAAAGCTTCTTGAGGAAGTAGTACGAGTCGTTCTCGTTGCTGGGGTGCAGCGCATAGCCCGCGGCCAGCTTCATGGCGTAGTTCTCGCTGCTCGACACCGGGCTGCGCGAACGGATCTGGTAGCAGCCGAGTGTCCGGCACAACTCCTGCGCCCTGCGCTGTAGGGCAGAGCCGATCCCCATCCGCCGGGCGTCAGGATGAACCCCGAAGGCTTCCACGAACCCCTCGATGAGTGGCCGGCCGCAGTGAATAACCGGTGGGCGCCCTTCTTCTGACCCCACGACTTGCAGATAGAAACGCAGGAAACCGAGGCACCGATCTCCGTCGACGCTGCGAGAACATGGTCATCGAGCGCCGTCGGGATCTTGGACACGATGTACCGGCGCTGATCGAGAACGTGATCGGCCAAAGTCAGCACCTGCTCGAAGCGGTCGGTGCCCATCACCACCGCGTCCACGTCTACCGGGGTCCTCACCACCCCAAAGGTGCCATGTTCAGCATGCCCGACGTCCGCGGGAGGATCCACTTGCGGTCCGCGCCTCACGCATGCTCAGCCGGCGGCGACACTCTTCAACGCGCGGGCGGCCTCGAGGTCAGGAGCCATACCTGTCACGCGCTGCTTGATCCACCGCATCGATAGGGTCAGATGGCGCAGCACACCCCAGCCTAGAACCGCCTCCTCATCCAGCTCCATGGCCCTCGCGACTGATCGGACAGCGTCCAGCGCGTCGCGGGCGTTTGGTGGATGTGGCATTGCGGACCGAACGACCGCCCCAGCGTCGTACGCGGCATCGCCGAAGAGGGGTTGCGGATCAATCGCGACCCAACCTCTCCTCGCGTCCCAGAGGAGATTGCCCGGATGAAGGTCGCCGTGCACGAGAACGGGGTTTGCTGCTCGGTCGTGTGCGGCAAGCTGGGTACCCACCTCGATACCCAGGTGGCGAGGCCTGTATCGGCGCCAGGCTGTCCGGCCCATGCCTCAATCTCTCTGATCACGTCGTGAAGGGCGGTGCCCACAGCTTGCAATCCACCGCCATCCGCAGGCGAGTGCGCCCAGAGGCCTTGGGCGACTCCTCCCGCGATCCCCCCGGCCACTGATCACGGGGGCATCGAAACTCGGCTGCTTCGCCCGGCTGAATGGCTTCGAGCAGCAGGATGCCCCTGTCCCTATCGAACTCCAGCAAACGGGGCGCCAGGTGTCCGTTCCATTGCTCGAGAGCCGCCGCTTCGCGGCATGCTTCGTCAAGACTCGGCACCGCCTTAATGACCTGAAGGTCACGCGCACCGTCGAGCGGCCATGCAGGTGCCGCGAAGGCAATCGTGCAACCCGGGTAGGCATCTCCCACACGAAGCCGCCAGCGGTGCTGGGCGTACGAGACCAGTGCTGGGAGGTCACCCAGCCAGCGTCGCCCTGCGTTCCCGTGCAGTTGGGCGATTAGATCGGCAGCCGCGGGACGTAAGCCCAACTGGCGACCCTCCACATGGCCATTCTGGGGTCTCCTGACGAGCATCTCGCAGAGAGATCGCGTCCACCGCATCTCGCAGAGGGATCCACCACCGTTACACCGTCACCCAGGACGGTCGAGCAGGTACCTCGGGGGCGAGTCGGTAGATCGCCATTGGTGCATCCGTCGACTCGGTCACCACCGGCCGAGTGTCGACCAGGACCAATCCGTTCTTCTCCAGCACACGACGCGACGCCACGTTCGATGCTTCGGGAGTCACGAGGACGCCGGCGCCCGCATGGTGATGGCGGACCTCAACCACCAACGCCGCGATCATCGCCGTCCCGAGCCCCCGGCAGACAGCGCTCGGCTCTCCGATTGCGTAATCGATGCCTATCTCCTCTTGCCCCGCACCCACGGCTCGGCTCTCCCGTGGATAGTCCGACCACCGGTACCACTGGGACCACCCGATGTGAACCCCGTTCTCACAGACGCTCAGCATGATGGTCGGCCCCGGCTCCCGCACCCGGCTCCGGTACTTTTCAACCTCGCGTTCCATGGTGGAGCCAGTCAGCCACCGGTGCGCCACATGTGGTAGCGCGAGCCAGGACGCGATCGACGAGAGGTCCGATTCCGTCATCGGGCGCAACGAGAGCACGCCAGCCAACCTAAGGCGAGCCGGGCGTGCGACGTCGTCTACTGTTCGCATGGCGATCGGTCTGCTATGTTGCCTCGCGTGACGACGACCACCCGGCTCTGAGGACCTCACCGCGCCACTCGCCGCGACGGGTGGTATCGCACAGGAGTGCTCCTCGTGACCACACGTTCGCCGTTTCCCATCTCCGACCTCGGCCTGTCGGCGCGCCTGCGCCGGGACGGTTACCCGCGCGCCGCCAGCTACGACCCCTGGTGGGTCGTAGAGAACTCCATGGGCCCCAACCCGATCTGGCTCGCCGAGTCGCTGCTCCCGGTGCTTCAGGAGCTGCCGGCGGGCGCCCGCATCCTCGACCTCGGGTGCGGGCGTGCAATCACCTTGATGTTCCTGGCAGTGGAACTTGGCGCGCAGGTCTGGGCCGCCGACCTCTGGATCGGCGCGACCGAGAACCTTGCCGGATCCGCGCCGGCCAGCTGCAAGAGCGCGTCTTCCCCCTGCACGTGGAGGCGCATGCTCTCCCCTTCGCGGACGGCTTCTTCGACGCGCTGGTGAGCATCGACGCCTACCACTACTTCGGTACCGACGACCTCTACCTCTCTGCGGTGCGTCGTTTGGTGCGGCCAGGGGGACCGATTGCGATCGCGGTGCCCGGCTTGACCGAGGAGTTGGACGAGGTCCCAGCGCATTTGCGTGAGGCCTGGAGCCATGACTGGTGGTCCTTCCACAGCCCGGGGTGGTGGCGGCGGCACGTGGAGCGAACCGGCCCCTGCACGGTGGAGGTGGCGGATTTGATCCCGGACGGTTGGCGCCTGTGGGCCGACTGGGACGCGATTCGCGGCGAGCTGGAGCTGCCAGAGCTGTTTCCGGGCGCGCGCGAGGTGGGCCGGCGTGAGCGCCTCGCGGTGGATGCCGACGAGGGGCGAACGCTTGGCTTCACCCGCCTGGTGGCTCGCGCCTGAGCCCCTCCCTTCTGAGGTGATCCCTCAGCCACACGAGCCGAACAGCCACGGCTGCACTGCCTTACCCGGCGAAGGCGCTGGGAGTGAAATGACCGACGTCCGCAAGCGGATCCCTTCCGGACGCCGGCGGGCCGGTCGCGACGAGCGTCACGGTGGCCCGCTCGGACGAGATGGCGGCGTTGAGGCAGCAATCGTGACGGGACCGGCCATCGGGCCAGGTTCCTTCAGGCAGCTCGTCGACCTTTTGAAAGGCCAGCACTGTGCCGCCCGCCTGGTTCCTCAGCACCAGCCAACTTTGACCCTTGACCGGTGGTGTCCAGAACCCGTCACCGCGGGCTCTGCTCGAGGACCGCGAGGTCCCGGACCGCATACCGATGGTGGTACCACTCCTCCTTCAGGATCACCCGCAGGCACCGCAGCACCGTGTGGGCCTTTCGCGGATGGCCGGGAGTTGCGGGCGGCACACAGTTCCGCTCCAGCTTCGCTGCCGTCGCGCCGGCGATCACCTCCCGCACCTCGTTCATTCGGTCCCGGCGCACCTCCAGCACGTCGTCGAGCGACGGTGTCACGTCCGGGTCGAGGCCCCAGCGGCGCGCACTGGTGAGCCACGATCCGCCGACGCCCCATGGGTGATAGGGGAGGGCGATCCCCTTCACCATCCGCCGCAGCCAGCAGTCCGTCACAAGCACGAGGTGGCGCTGCGTCTGCACGAAGCTCCACTCACCGTTGACCTGCTCGTGGAGGACCGGCTCGGGCAGCTTCCGGGCCCGGGCGATCGTCGCGGTCCAGAGCGCTTCGATCATCTCCCAAGCCTCGGCCAGCGCCTCGGGATCGCTCGCTTTCAGCTTCGCTCGCTCAAATCGCAGTCTGACGCGCTCCGAACCGGGACGCTCCATCACTGCAGTTTGCGCCCGCACGTGGTGGCATTCATCAGAGAATCCCCGCAGGTGCCGGCCGAGGGCTGGTCATGCGGCGGGTGCGAGGGTGACCTCGTAGCCGAGCGGTTTCAGGCGGCGAACGATTCGTTTAACGATCCCCGGGTTGCGGACGGTTCGCTCTGGCGCGATGCCGGCCAGACCACCGCCGACTTCCACCGTCGTCGTTAGCCAAGCCTCTGGCGTGAGGCAGCTCTTCCCCAGCCTCGATGCCGCTCGGCCACCAGAAGGGCTTCGGGTGTTCTCGCAACTGCCGGCCATGCCTGCGTCGGAAACGGCCGTGACGATTTCACGGAGCCTCCACGGCCACTCGACTGCCGGTCCTGTCGGTAGGACAGCAGACAGGACGGGCAAACGCGTCGCGATCAGTCCGCTTGCGGCGGGGGTCGGGGTGCTCAGTCCTGGCGCGGCGGGCAGGCGCGGAGACGGGTCAAGGTCGCGAAGCGCCGAAGGGGAACCTTGACGCGTCGGACCGTCCTCGCCCAGCCTGGCCCCCTGGTCGCTGCTCCCGCAGCGACCACAGGCGGTCCGAGGCTCCGGTCCGGTCGGGCCGAGCGCGGAGGGTTGGTCACTCTCAGCCCTCACTGCCCAGCGCCTTGATGATGGCCTCGTAGGCGTCCTGAGCGTTGAGGTGGCTGTAGACGTTCTGGATCATGGCGAGGGACGAGTGGCCCATGATCTGGGCCAGCTGGACCGGGTTCATGCCCCGGGTCAGCGAGTAGGTGGCGAAGGAGTGGCGGAAGACGTGGGCGTGGACCGGCTTCTCCAGCCGGGCGCGGTCGGCCAGGGTGTGGAGCACCTGGTCGATACCGGAGCGGGTCAGCGGCTCGTAGTCACCATCTGGGCGCCGGCGCAGGCTCAGGAACAAGCGGTCGGACACCACGTCGTCGGGCCGGCTGTGGCGGGCGTAGTGGCGGACCCTCCGGCCGAGCGCCGGGACCAGCGGGACCATGCGCTCCTTGTCGCCCTTGCCGCGCACGCGCAGGAAGGCGCGGCGCGTTTCGTCGACCACGTCACCCACGCGGAGGCCGGTGAGCTCGCTGACCCGGATGCCTGTGTCGGCGAGGATGCGCACGATCAGCTTGTCGCGCTCAGTGGGCGCGATGTCCTCCAGCCGTTGAATCTCTTCGCGGGTCAGGGTCTCGACCAGGTGCTTGGGGAGGCGCGGGCGCTGCGCCTTGACGTCTTCTTTGACCTCCCCCTCCTGGCGAGCCCAGCTGAGAAACGCGTTGACCGAGGTGAGGTAGCTGTGGACGGTGAACTTCGAGAGCTTGCCCCGCCTGCCCCCCTGCTCGAGCAGCTGCGAGGAGAGCGCGTCGAGGACGCGACGGCTGATCTGGTCCGGGCTCGTCACGGCGCGGTCGGCGCAGAACGGAAGGAAGACCCGGTGGAGCGGGTAGCCGTAGGCCTCCTGGATGGTCCGGGGCGCCAGGCCACGGGCGCGGCACGAGGCCAGGTAGTCCTCGACCAGCTGCTCCAACGGGGACGCGGTGCGGGGCTCAACGATGGTGAGGTCCGGCATCACTCATATCCTCCAACCGAAAAACGGTCAACTTCTTTGAACGGTGCTTATCGTTATCAAATTGGCCCAGAAAAGTACAGCAAAGCAGAACCAGACCCATGCTAACGACATAGTCTAACGACAGCGTCGAAGGAGAACCAGATTGCTTCACAGGCGCTGCTCCCGAGTTCAAATCAGGAGAGTGGTACCGGCGGAGGGACTCGAACCCCCGACACCCAGATCCGAAGTCTGGTGCTCTGATCCACTGAGCTACGCCGGCACGCTGGGCGGACCAACTGAGGATACCGCCGCACCACGCGTCACGCCCCCCTCGTGGCATCGGCGCAGGAGCGCAGGGTCCACGTTCGTCCGGCTACACTTGCTTCCCGGCCAGGGCGGCTGGCGGAACAGGTAGACGCGCACGTTTGAGGGGCGTGTGAGGAAACTCATCCGGGTTCGAGTCCCGGGCCGCCCACCACTGTTCCGAGTTCAAGACTGACGGTCGGGGCGGATTTGACGCCAACGCTGACGCCAACGCGGTTTCGAAGCACGTCGTCATCACGCGGGCGCCTCCGCGTGCAGGCTGGGAGCACGTGGCTGTAGGTGTCCAGCGTGATTGACACCGTGGCGTGCCCCAGCAGGTCACTCACCGCCTTCGGGTGAACGCCTCGGGTCAGCATCAGGCTCGCCGCGGTGTGCCGCAGGTCGTGGAAGCGCACGTGCGGCACTTGGGCTCGCGGGCCAGCCTATGCTACGCGTAGAGCAGCGTGGTACGCGAGAGCGGGCGGCCGTCGGGCCGGGTGAAGACGAACGCGCCGGGCAGGAGCGCGCTCTGCGCCCGCCGGGCGGAGTGGTGCCGTCCCAGCGCGTGCACGGCGGTCGCCGAGAGCGTGACCTGACGCCGGGAGCGCCTGGTCTTGGTCTCGGCCAGCCGCGGCGACTGTCCGGCCCGCTCTTCGAGGGTGGCGACGACCTGCAGCGTGCCGCGCTGTAGGTCGACGTCCTGCCAGCGCAGTGCGAGCAGCTCCCCTTGCCGCATCCCGGTCACGATCGCCAGCACGTAGAGCGCCTCCAGGGGATCGCCCTCCGCCGCCGTCAGCACCTGCCGCACCTGGTCGGGGGTCAGCGCCCGCATCTCGCGCCGCGCGACCGGGGCGGATCGACCAGGTCGGCCACGTTGCGCGCGAGCATGCCATCCCGGTACGCCTGCTCCAACGCCCGATGGATTATGGCGTGGGTGTTGTAGACCGACTTTGCCGACTGCCAGCGACCAGCAGGTCGCGGTACAGCTCGCGCAGGTGGGCAGGCAGCAGCCGACTCAGGCGACGGCGCCCCAACCGCGGGACGAGGTGCAGCCGGACCACCTGCTCGTAGCGCTCGTAGGTGCGCGGACGCAGCGTCAGTTCGGCACCGGCGAGCCAGGCCCGGAGATATCCGGCCACGGCTCGGCGCCGGCCGCCTGTGGGATCCCATGGTCGCGCGCCCGGAGCGCCTCTCTGAGCCGGTCGGCGGCCTCCTGGCGGGTGGCGGCGAAGAGGGACCGTCGGCGCCCGTCCTGGCCCACGTAGCGGGCCTCCCAGCGGCCGTCAGAGCGCTTACTGATGCTTCCTTCTCCGTTGCCGCGCTTGCTCACGACGCCTCCCCTCCCGGATCCCGGGGGATGTTGCCGCCGGCGCGTCCAGGGCGCTCCGCCGGGCTCAGGAAACCGAGCTCGCGGGCGCGCGACACGGCCTTGCTGGCGCCTGGTCGGCTGAGCCGGACGTTCCCGGGCAGTCGGGTCTGCATGACCGCCTGCACCGGGTGCTCCCCGCGGGCCAGCGCCTCCGCGTAGGTGGTCGCGACCGCGACGTAGAAGTCGGCCCCACGCTGCGGCGGGCGTCCTCGCTTCCCCGGGGGATGGTCGAGCAGCTCCTGAGCGCGCTCGACCACCCGTCGCGGCACCACGACCTGGGAGAAGTCAGTCCCGAGCGGGTGAGCGTCGTCATAGACGATCCCGGCCGCCTCCTCGGCCAGGTAGTAGCGGTCGCGATCCGCGAAGGTACCGAGCGGCAGGGATCGGACCATGGCGGCCGTCAGCTCGTCGGGCTTGTCTCGGCGCGATCCCGCCCACCAGATCTCGAGGCCGGCGCAGATCGGGCGCCAGTCCCGGTCGAGCGTCCATTTGAGCTCCACCATCCACGGACCCAGCCGTCTGTGTCCCGGCCGCTCAGGATCCGGCTCCGGAGGCGGCCAGTGGTTGGGCTCCCCGGGGAAGATGTCGCTCGGCGTGAACCCGGGCCGGAGCCGACCCCCAACCAGGGCGCGCAGGAGCTCGATGCGCTGCATGGCCGCATCCTAGCAAATTCTTAGCGCACGCGTAGCAACCGCTACCTAAAGGTTCAAAAGCGCCAGGTTGGTGGCGCATAAATGTATACGCGCACGGGTTGACGGCCCCGCTACCTATCCGCTACTCCTACGAACATGGATTCGGCGGAGCTGCTCGAGCTGACCCGGCTGCGTACGTTCCTACGGACCGGCGCCGGGCGCGAGCTGCGGCTCCGCGCGGGGCTCTCGCTGCGCGAGGTGGCGGAGGCGGTGGGCACTTCCAACGTGACGGTCCTGAAGTGGGAACGTGGCGACCAGGTACCGCGCGGCCCGGCGGCGATCGCCTACTGGCGCCTCTTGCAACGCTTGCGACGCCGGGCGGCGGCCAGGGTCTCATGACCGAGCCGATGCTGGTGAGCGTCCCCGAGGCCGGGAAGCTGCTCGGTATCGGCAAGGACTTGGCCTGGGAGCTGATCCACGACGGCGAGCTGCCGAGTGTGCACATTCACCGCCGCGTCCTCGTCCGGGTGTCGGATCTGCGGCGCTACGTCGATGAGCTTCAACTAGAGCCGGGGAACGAGGGCGAGGACGACCGCCGGGGTGGGTTGGCGGTCGTCACAGGAAGGGGAGGCCGTGGCACCGGCCGCCCGCGCTGATCGTACCCCGCCCGCCCAGGTCCGCGAATGCGCGTGCTGGCGCTGTCAGGACGACGAGCTGGCCATGGCCCGGGTCCGGCTGCACCGGCGGCTGAGCGCCGGCCTCCGCCGCTGGCCGGCAGACGTGCGTCAGGTCCTGCTGTGGTTGCAGGGCCGGCGATGAGCGACTCTCGTGACTTCGAGCACTGGGTCCCCTGGCGCTGGGAGACCAAAGACGAGAAGCGGACCAAGGTCCCCTTCGACACTCGCGGCCGGCACATGTCATGGACCAATCCCAAGAACTGGACCGGTTTCGAAGAGACGGAGCGCCGAGCGGCCGGCGGCTTCGGCACCGGTTACGTGGTGTGGGGAGTGGGCGACCTGGCCGACCCCTTCACCGTCCTCGACCTCGACCATTGCCGCGATGCCGATGACCACATCGCCGACTGGGCGATGGAGATCGTCACACGTTTCGACTCCTACACCGAGCTGACACCCACTGACGGAATCAGGATCTGGGTCGAGGCCACAAAACCGGGGCCCCGATACTCACACAAGAACGACGGTCGCAAGATCGAGATCTACGACCACAACCGCTTCGTGACCGTCACCTTCAATCGGCTCCAGGACTCTCCTGAAGAGATTCGAGGACGCTAGGAGGAGCTTGACGCCCTCTATCAAGAACTGTTCGGGGACTACTCGGCGCCACTGCGATCGGCGCCACCGCGATACTCGCCGGGCCCGGTACTGACTGATTCCGAGGTCCTCGACCTGGCCCGGCGGGCCAAGAACGGGGCCAAGGTCGAGCGCCTCCTGTACGGCGACGCGAGCGCTCACCCGAGCCAAAGCGAGGCCGACGCCGCCCTCCTCGCCTGCCTCGCCTTCTACACCCAGGACGCGGCGCAGCTGGAGCGCCTATGGGTGGGGTCGGGCCTCGCGCGCCGGCACCTCGAGGATGCCGGATACCGGCGCCGAACCATCGCTTTCGCGCTAAAGAACGTGACGGACACCTATCAGCCGAGCGACGCCGGCCATGTCCGGCACGGATCTTCGTCAGCACCCCACCCGGCAGCTCCCGTCGAGCCGTGCGCACTGGCTGACGTGGAGGCGATCTGGCAAAGGTGGATGGCCGGCGGGGACCTCTACCCGCTGCACGTTGCGCTCGGGACCTACGCCGCCAACTGCCTGCCGGGCGATCCGGTCTGGTCGATGCTGGTCGGCGGCTCCGGGAGCGGCAAGACGGAGGCCGTTCAGTCTCTCGCCAGGCTGCCCGATGTCCGCCTGGCCTCGACCATCTCAGGCGAGGCGGCGCTCCTTTCGGCGACCCCCAGGCGGGAGCGGAGCAACGGATCCACTGGCGGTCTGCTTCGGGCGATCGGCGACCACGGGGTCCTGGCGCTGAAGGACTTCACCACCATCCTGGCCACGCATCGCGATCGCCGGGGCGAGATCCTGGCCGCGCTCCGCGAGGTCTACGACGGGGAGTGGCACCGCGAGGTCGGCGCCGAGGGCGGTCGGTCGCTGCACTGGAAGGGCAAGGTCGGTTGTGTCACCGGGTGCACGACCGCGATCGACACCGCCTATGCGGTGGTGGCGGCCCTGGGGACGCGTTTCCTGCTGGCGCGCATGCCGGTCGTCGATCGCCGGCAGCAGGCGAGACAGTCAATGGTCCAGGCCGGGCGTGAGGGGGAGATGCGGCAGCAGCTGGCGGCGGCGGTCGCCGGACTCTTCGCAGAGGGTCCGCCGCGGCCGCCCGCGGAGCTGACCGAGGAGGTCGTGGCTCCGCTCGTCGAGGTTTCCAACCTGGTCGCCCTCGCCCGATCGCCGGTGGAACGTGATGCGCGCCACGAGATCGAGCTGGTGCCCGATCCGGAGGCGCCGACGCGGCTCGCCAAGGCGTTGGCCATGCTCTACCGCGGACTGACCTCGGTCGGGCTCGTGTCCGAAGATGCGCGCAACCTGGTCCTCCGCGTCGGGCTGGACTGCGTGCCCAAGCTCCGCCGGCTGATCCTGCTCGCACTGGTCAACGCTGACAATCCGACCACGTCGGAGATCGCGGGACTCGTCGACCATCCCACGATCACGACCCGGCGCGCGTTGGAGGACCTGGCCGCGCACGGCGTGGTCGTGCGGACCCCGGCCGCCAAACGTGGGCTGTCCGACCGCTGGTCGCTGCCCCCCAGCTGGCGGGAGCTGGTGGGGGGTTTATCCGTTTCGTCGGGGTGTAGGCACAGTAGTGCCTCTTGTAACTCTTCGAGTTGCACCCAACACCCAGAAGAAGACGAAACGGATAAGCCCCCCTCCGCGAACTCGGCGCCGAGTTCAAACGAGGACTTTTCAGAGGGTGCCTTCGGCGACGCTCCCGACCTCGGTCGCTGCCCCCTCTGTGGCACGCCGCTGGCAGCTCCCGCCGGGGATCCGGGATGCCCCGGATGCGACGCCGGAGACCCTTGGTGCCCGGGCTGCCGGGCGCACGTCGAGACCGGCTGATGACGGCTCTCTGCGAAGAGGACACAGCATGAAAGACATCGACATCGGTTACGACGACCGCGACGACGGTCGGGTGGTGGGGATCACCGCGGCCGGGCCTGGCTGGTGGGCGGTCTACCGTCATCCGCGCGGCGACATCCGCGTGCCGGTGGCCGCATGGGTCGTCAAGGAGGAGACACGAATCCCGGATCACACCGGCCTTCCTCTCCGCACCGCGCACGTCTTCGGGGTCGAGTCGACGGGGGACGGGGAATGGCCGGGGATGGCCATCATCGCGCCGCAGAGCCAGACCGTCGAGTACGTCTACGACCCGCGGCCGGAGACCCTGGAGGCCTACCTCGCCGAGCTGGACGAGGAGGAGGCGAGCCGGAGAACCGCGTCAGCGCACCCGGCCCCGGGAGCCGGGCGATGAGCGACCCGCTAGGTCACGTCGAGACGATGGGTAACACGGACAGGAGGAACACGACCATGACTGACACCGACGGCGCCCGCCTGCTCTGGGAGCGGCTGCGCACCGAGCGCAACCTGCGGCCGGCGCTGCTTGAACAGCTGCCGCCGCTGCGCAAGACACGCCGACACCAGCAGGCCGAACGCTTGGAGCAGGAGCACATCAGGGAGACCGGGCGGGCGCTCAGCTGGGGCGATCCCTTCGGCAACCCCTACTTGATCTCCACCGTCAACCCGTCGCGCCGGCGCGGCGAGATCGAGAGCCTCGCGCCGGAGTATCAGGACTTGACGCTTGAGGCCCGGCGTGCTCGGCACGTCGAGCGCCTGGAGGCCGAGCGCGACCGGCAGCGTCGGATCGCCGAGGTGCAGGCGACCGCGGCGCCCTCCCCTGAGCAGTGGCTTGTCCAGCACCCGAACCGGAAGCGGCCGGCGCGCTGGATCCGGCTCCCCGCCGCCTGGTCCTGGGCGGAGCTGGTCCACGCCGCCGAGCTCCACCGGCTCGGCCTCGACGTCCACGAGCGTGGCTACGTCGACTACGGCGGGGTCGCCGTGGAGTACGTCTCCGCGCTCGCCGAGGGATTCCGTGCCGGCCCCCCGTGGAACGGCTGCGTGGGCGCGGCCAGGGCCTTCGTGGCGATCCGAGAGGGGCAGCTGCCGGCGCTCATCGCCGGCTCCTACGCGGGGCTCCTCTGAGTCCGGCGGCGGCTACCGGGGGACTGCCATCCCGAGGCGTCGCATCCGCTGCCGGGCGGCCGCCAACTCCGGCCAGCGACGCTCATCGTCGGGGTCGAACACCTCCCCGCTGAGCGGTCCCAGCCGGCGCGCCCGCTGTCGGGCTCGGGCCAGCTCCGGAACGCGGGCTGCGTCGTCGGGGTCGAACGGTCCCGCCGGCGCGCCGGCCGCCGCCGTCGGCGGTCGGTCCGGCTCCTCGATGCCGGCCACCATGACCGATGTCGTCGTGTAGGCCGGGAAGGCGCAGACGGCAATCTCATCGAGCGTGACGCGATGGTGGATCAGGGCTCCCGGCCGGACCTCGGGTTCGTGGGGGATGAAGCCGACCGACATCCCGGTCAGCACCTCGGCCTGGATCAGCGCCACCACCTCCTGGCCACGCTGGGTGAGCGGCACCAGGAGCCGAGCCCAGAGTTCGTCGGGACGCTCCTCGATGCGCTCGCCGCGACCGATCGCGTCGTGACCGATGTGGGCGACCGTGACCTTGACCCGCTTCGGCTCCCGCACCGCGTCGGCAAAACAGCCGGGGGCGAAGGTCTCCAGCACCGGGGAGCCCCGATGCCGCACCGGCACACGGCCCCCGATCGGACAGGCGCGCCCCTCCAGGTAGGCGATCCCGCCGGCGCGCAGCTCCAGGTTCTCGATCCCGAACAGGCGCGTCGTGCGCTCAGGCTGCGAGCGGAGCCGGGTCTCCATCGCTGCGGCCATGCTACAGGCCGCGTAGCGCGCCCAGGACGCCCGGCAGAGTGGTGCTGGTACAAACCCTCCGGCCGGGCGCGTGGCGCGCCTCACCTGGGCCTCAGACGGCGTGCCCAAGCCTGGCACCAGGGGGCTGAGGGCAAGGGGTACCCCCCGGGTGGGGACGGGAGGGACGGTGACGGGGGCCACCCCCACGAGTTTTTTGAGTGGCGGTAGCTGCCCGCCATGTCGCCAGCTCTTTCCTGAGTCAGTGTCGCCGGGCCAATTCACGCGAGGCAGCCGCGACCGCGCCCCCAATCTCGAGCCGAGCGGAGCGAGGGTTAACCCGAGGGATCGGCGCCTACCGCGCCCGATTCCCGGAGATGGCGACGAATTCGCCGGTGCGCGGCCAAAATCCGGCCGTTGCGTCCAAAAACACAGCTGGCGACATGGTGGGCACCAGCCTCGAAAATAAGAAACGCCCGCGGTTACCGCCGCCACCGTGGGGCACCCCCTGTCCCTGGGTACACGGCGCGGGGGGACGCCAGCTGGCCGGTCGAGCTAACCGGGGGCAGATGGTGGCCAACGCAGGTAGAACTCCGCCTTGCGACGGTCGCCGTTGGCGCGCGTGGTCACCGTCACCCCTTTGCGGCGGAGCGTGTAAGCGACCGAGGTCGAGTGCACGCCGGCGTGATACCAGCTGCCGGGGTCGCCGCGCAGCTGGTCGATCACGGCCTGCCAGCGGCCGGCGTGCTGGTTTAGGCGAGGTGGGGGCGGTGCATCCACCCGGGTCAGGGTGACGGGGCCGTCCGGGGCCGTCTCAGGGCGTCGTGGGCGGCCGTTGGCGCCGGCCCGGGCGGGAGCCTCGGTGGACAGCGACATCAGCACCTCCTCCGGGTCAAGGTGGGCGCGGCGGACCAGCTTCAGGGCGTCCGGTGGCAGGTAGCTGGTGTAGCCGCGCTCTCGGAGCCAGGCCACCACGCTGGCGCGATGGCGGTCCAAGTCGGGGCTGGGGGCGGCCGTCCCCACGACATTGAAGTGTGCTACCGGAGGGGCACCGGGCGCCACTCGTGGCCGCAACGTGAGCAACGGCGCGCCACCACCTCGCCGCGACCGCCCTCGTACGTCAAGCGCCCGTTGGTGCAGACGCATTCCGAGTCGAAGCTGTTGCAGGCCGGGCAGAGGGGCTGATAGGGGCCCGCGTCGAGGTCCTCCTCCGAGGGCTCGCGCCAGGCCAGGACTTCCTCGACGGCGGCGGCCAGCTCACGCAGAGGGGCTGTGGTACCGAGCTCGGTCGCCGCCGCGTGGTGGGCGCGGCGCAGGCGGCCGAGGACCCGGTCATCGAAGTCGGTGACGTTGTCGGTGACGGCCTCTAGGATGCGCTCGACCTGGTCCTTGGCTTCGTCGACCAACTGGTAGAGCACCGGCGCCTCTGTCTCCACTGCCATCGTCCCCAGCCTCCCGCCGGATGCCGCCGGCGCCGCGGACACCCTCCCACTCCCGGGCGGAATCGTGGACCGGGCGCGACGGCCAGGTCAACCCGGAGCAGGTGGCTTGGCTACCCGCCTCTGGTCAGTGCGCGGACGGTGTTTTGACGCCAACGCTGACGCCAACGCGGGCCGGATTTAACCCCACAGAGCCGTACCCAACCGACGATTTCGAATTCAAATGGGGGGGTCGCGAACTCACTCATCCGGGTTCGAGTCCCGGGCCGCCCACCACCGCGCGGCTCCACTCAGCCCGACGCTCCCTGCCCTTCGATGGCCTCCACCACGGCCTGGTACGTGGCCTCGATCTCACCCTCCGCCGACGGCACTGCAACCGTGCCCGGCCGCGCCGCCCCCACCTCTGCCACCCGGGCTTCCATCGCTCGCAGCTCAGTCTCCGGATCTCCCTCGCCAAGGCCGGCCAGGGCAACTGCCTGCTCCCGCGTCTGGGGTGCCCCGGCGCGGGCCTGGAAGCGCCGGATCGCGTCCTCGTCCGCAGTGACCAGCACCAGTTCCACGAAGGGGACGCCGACCTCGTGCGCGAGCCGGTCCAGCTCGAGCACCCAGTCGATCCGCCCCAGGTACTGCGGCACGATCACCGAATGGCTGCCCTGCAGGTGCGCCCGCATGCCGGCCACCGCGAACCGCCGCGCCAGCAGGCCTGCCTGCCCCCGGTCTTCCTCCCAGGCGCCGACCAGCGAGCGAAGGACGTCAACGTCGCAACAGAAGGTCATCGGGTGGCGATCCGCATACAACCGTGCCAGCGTGGACTTGCCGAGCCCGGGAGCGCCGTTGAGCAGGACCAACCGGGGGCCGCTCACAGCGCCACCACTCGACTCGGCCCCGGCACCGGGACGCGCAGCTGATCCGGTCTCACGACCACCTCCCTGACTCGCCATATCCTGGGGCGATGGCGAGCGACCTGCATCCTCTCGGCGCTGGAACCCGGGTCGCCGGCGGGGCGCTCTCCCGGCTCTGGGGTCTGCCTCCAGCCTCCGCCGGCGTGCTCGTCGAACACGACCTCCGGGTGCCGATGCGTGACGGCGCGGTTCTGCTCGCGGACCACTATGCGCCAGGCGGTCTGCCGGATCGGCCCACGGTTCTGGTCCGGACCCCCTACGGTCGCGGGCTCGGCTCGGGCCTCATCGCCGCCGCGCCTCTGGCCGCCCGTGGGTACCACGTCCTGATCGTCAGCTGTCGCGGCACTTTCGGCTCCGGCGGGACCTTCGCGCCCATGGTTCACGAAGCCCAGGATGGCCAGGATGTCGTCGCGTGGCTGCACGAGCGCGATTGGTTCGACGGGCGCCTGGCGACCTGGGGACCCAGCTACCTCGGCTTCACCCAGTGGGCGCTCGCGCTCGACCCGCCACCCGAGCTGCGGGCGATGGTGGTCATCGTGGGCCTGCACGACGTCGCCGAGGCGGGCCGGGGACAGGGGCCGCTGGAGTTCCAGAACCTCCTCTTTTGGTCCGAGGTCGTCGCTCACCAGGAGCATGACCATCCCCTCATCGCCGCGGGGCGTGCCTTCACCGCCGAGCGCCGTCTGATCCCACGGTTCGCCACCCTCCCCATCGACGAGGCGGCCGCGCGGCTGGGTGGCGATCAGCTCCCGTTCTTCCAGGAGTGGGTTGACCACGAGTCTCTGCAAGACGAATACTGGGCCCCCTATCGGCTCGACAGGGCCCTGGAGCGGGTCAACGCGCCGGTCCTCTTGATCGGCGGCTGGTACGACTACTTCATCGACCAGACGCTCCAGCAATATCAGACCCTGCGCGAGCGCGGCGTCCCCACCCGCCTGGTGGTCGGACCCTGGACGCACCTGACGGTGAACCAGCACGTCGCCTTGACGGAGTCCCTGGCCTGGTTCGACCATTACGCGGCGGGAGAGGGTCCGGAGCCACCCGCCGCCTTCGCCCGAATCTTCGTCACCGGCGCCGGCTCCTGGCTCGACCTGAGCGGGTGGCCCGGGCCGCATCTCAGTCCCCAGCCCTGGTACCTGAACGCGGCCGGGCGTTTGACCACCGAGCCGTCGACGCTCGACGAGGGCAGCTCGACCATCCGCTACGACCCTGCCGACCCGACGCCGTCGGTGGGCGGCCGGGTGATGGCGATCACGGGCGGCGTGCAGGACAACGCTAGGTTAGAGGCGCGCGACGACGTCCTGATCTTCTCCACCGCCCCGCTGGAGGGACCCCTCGAGATCCGGGGCAGGGCGGAGGTCACCCTGCACGTCGCCTCCGACAGCCCGCATGTGGACCTTTTCTGCCGCCTTTGCGACGTCGATCCGCGAGGGGTGTCCAGGAATGTGGCCGACCGCATCGTTCGCCGCGACCCGGCGCGGGCGGAACCCGGCCGCGTGGAGACGGTCACCCTCCCCCTGGACGCCGCCGCCCATCGTTTCCTGCCGGGACACCGGATCCGGCTCCAGGTCGCAGCCGGTGCCTTCCCGCGTTACGCGCGCAACCTCGGGTTCGGAGAGCGCGAGGCGACGGGGCGCACCATGCGGGTGACCCACCAGACCGTGTACTTCGATCGGTCCCGGCCCTCCCATCTCACCCTGCCGGTGGTCCGGGTTCCGTGACCCCGGGGCCGCGGCTGGCTGCCATCGCGGCCGAGCAGGGGACGCCGGTCTGGGTCTACGACGCCGAGGTCGTCCGGCGCCAGATCGCGCGCGTGCGCGCCTTCGACGTGGTCCGCTACGCCCAGAAGGCCAACTCGAACGTCCACCTGCTTCGGCTCATGCGCGAGGAGCGGGTTCTGGTTGACTCCGTCTCGGCCGGTGAAGTCGCCCGCGCGCTCGCGGCCGGGTACCGCTTGGGGGAGCCGGCGGAGGAAGTCGTGTTCACCGCCGATGTGCTGGACCGGCAGGGTCTTGAGCTCGCTCTGCGGCTGGGGATCCCGGTCAACGCGGGCTCGATCGACATGCTGGCCCAGCTCGGTGAACGCGCCCCCGGCCATGCGGTCTGGCTGCGGGTCAATCCCGGCTTCGGCCACGGCCACAGCCGCAAGACCAACACGGGAGGCGACCACAGCAAGCACGGTATCTGGTGGGAGCAGCTGCCGCAGGCGTTCGCCCTCCTCGATCGCGACGAGCTGGACCTGGTCGGCCTGCATATGCACATTGGGTCGGGCGTCGACTACGACCACCTGGAGCGGGTAGCCGGCGCGATGCGCGACACCGTCCTCGGCGCGGGCCGCGACGTGCGCGCCATTTCGGCGGGGGGCGGCCTCAGCGTTCCCTACCGGGCGGGGGAGCCCGACCTGGACACGGCACGCTACTTCGCGGCCTGGGACCGCGCGCGGCAAGACATCGCTGACCGGCTCGGTCACGCGGTACGCCTGGAGATCGAGCCGGGCCGGTTCCTGGTCGCCCAGGCGGGAGTGCTGGTCGCGGAGGTGCGGGCGGTCAAGGATCAGGGACAAAACCGGTTCCTGCTCGTCGATGCCGGCTTCAACGATCTCCTACGTCCCGCGCTGTATGGAGCCCACCACGAGATCTCCGTGCTGCGACCGGACGGCACCGACAGAACCGGCGGGGAGCGGGAGACCTCGGTGGCGGGGCCGCTCTGCGAGTCGGGAGACGTCTTCACGCAGGACGGGAGCGGTGAGCTGGCACCGGTCGTACTTCCGCAGGCGGAGGTAGGCGATCTCCTCGTCTTCCACGACGCAGGTGCCTACGGGGCCGCGATGTCCTCGAACTACAACTCCCGACCGCTCGCCCCCGAGGTGCTGGTCGACGGGGATGTCACCCGGCTCATCCGCCGGCGGCAGACGATCGACGACCTGCTTGCGCTGGAGCTCGACCTGAGCGTGACGCCCCGCGCCTGATGCCGGCGGCGAGCCGGCGGCACAATGCCAGCATGCCCTACATCAAGGCGGAGCAGCGGCCGGCGCTGGATGCGCACATCAAGGCACTGGTCGCCGCCATCGAGGAACTGCCACCCGAACAGCGCGACGGGGCACTCAACTACGCCACCACCCGCGCGCTCAAACGGCTTTACCCGCCTTCCTACTACAACTTGAACCGTGCCATGGGCGTGCTGACCTGCATTCAGGCCGAGTTTTACCGCCGCGTGGTGGCCCCATACGAAGATCAGAAAGTCATCGAGAACGGCGACGTGTGAAACCCAGACGGCCTGGCCTTCGTAGCTCTTCAGTGACTCGTGTCCAACTCTCGTGCGTTGTCAACACGGAGGCCAAGCTCGAAGCCTGCCGGCTCGCGTCGGCGAGCCGGGCTGGGGCGCGCCCAAAGATCTGACCGACTCCTATTCAGGTTCGGTTCGTTCTCTTACCGAAAGGATGGTGCAATCTCTTCGTGGCCCTGGCGTTCCAACGGCGCGCCGCCAAAATGTCCCCCGCGGGGGCAAACTGTGCGCTTGTGGCGGACGCCGGATCGGAGCAGGAGGGGTGGCTGGATCCTCAGTCGCAGTTCCCTCTGCTCTACGAGCACGAGTACCAAAGCGTCTTCCGCACCATTCGGGCGATGGTCCTCGATCAGTCGGACGCCGAAGACCTCACACAGGAGTGCTTCGCGCGCGCCTACCGGGCCCGGAGCGGGTACAAGCCGGAAGCGCCGCCGTCGGCCTGGCTCCATCGCATCGCCGTGAACACCGCCATCTCCCACCTTCGCCGGCGCCGCCTGGCGAGGTTCCTGCCTCTCAAAGCGGAGGAATCGACCGACGACCGGGACCTGAGCCGGATCGAGAACAGGAGCCTGGTCGAGCTCGCGATGGCCGACCTGAGCCCCAAGCTTCGCGCCGCGGTGGTCCTCCAGTACTTCGAGGACCGGCCGCGCGAGGAGATCGCGGAAATCCTGGGGGTGCCACCCGGCACCGTCGCCTCCCGCCTCGCCAACGCCATGGCTCAGATGCGGGCCCGTATCGCCGAGTTGGAGCAAACTCGCGCGGCGAGCGGTCCTAGTGTATGAGGAGACGGTGACGGGGATGAGCACCGACCACGAGATGGACGACCTGCTGCGCAACGAGGTAGCGGCGTGGGAGCCACGCGGGGCGCCCAACATGCACGACGTGTTGCGGCGTGCCGATCGAGGCTGGCAGCGACCGTTGGCGGCGTACAGCGGCGTCGCCACCGCAGCGCTGGCGCTGGTCTTGGTGGCGGCGGTCGTGATCCTGTTGCTCGGAGGCCATCTCACGGTCACCGACGGTATCCGGGAGCGGTTGCTCGCCCACTAGGAGGGCGGCCGAAAAGGCCCGACGGATCTGGAACGCCCATGCGGCACATCTGCTGTGTTGCCGCCTGTGATGCTCGCTCACGAGGGGACGGCCGCACTCGCTGCGCTTCTCGGCGGCGCCTTGCAGCTGCACCACCTCCCACCCCACGAAACTCCGCAAGCTCCGTTTCGTGGGGACCCCGGGGGAGGGACGCCCCATCTCTCGCCGGGTTTCCGGCCGCGCTCCTAGGAGGGCTCCTTGCGGCGGCCGGTACGGCCGGTCCGGGAGAATAGGGCGGAATGTCTCCACCCCTGGGTGTTGGCCTGATCGGAGCCGGCACGGTGGGCGGCGAGGTCGCCCGCCAACTGGTCGCACAGCGCGCCGAGTTCAAACGCCGCACGGGCGTCGACCTGGAGCTGCGACGCGTCGCCGTGCGCGACGGGGAGAAGCCCCGCCCGGGGATCGAACGCGGTCTGATCACGACCCAGGTCGGCCGCGTGCTGGATGACCCGGAGATCGCGATTGTGGTCGAGGTGGCGGGCGGTGAGGAACCGGCGCGCGGCTTCCTCGAGAGGGCGGTGCGCAACCGCAAACACGTGGTGACGGCGAACAAGGTGGTGATGGCCCGCCACGGTCACCGTCTCCTCGAGCTGGCCTCGGAGATGAACGTGGAGATCGCGTTCGAGGCAGCGGTGGGGGGTGGCATCCCGCTGGTGGGGACGTTCAAGGTGGACCTGGTCTCGAACCGGCTCTGGCGCGTCACCGCCATCATCAACGGCACCACCAACTACATGCTGACCCGGATGGCGCGGGAGGGCCTCACCTTCGAGGAGGCCCTGGCCTTCGCACAGCGGGAGGGATACGCGGAGGCCGATCCCACGGAGGACGTGGAGGGATACGACGCCGCCAGCAAAGTCGCGATCATGGGCTCGATCGCGTTCGGCGCCCGCCTGCACCCGCGCGACGTCTATCGCGAGGGGATCACCGGCGTCCACACGGTGGATTTCCGCTATGCGCGCGATCTCGGCTTCACGATCAAGCTGGTGGGGCGGACCGTGCGCACCGATCGGGGCATCGAGGCCTGGGTGCATCCGTGCATGGTCCCGGCCGCCCACCCCCTGGCGCAGGTGGACGGAGTGCAGAACGCCGTGTTCATCGAGGGGGACCTGGTGGGTGAAGTCGCGCTGCAAGGCCCGGGGGCGGGCGCGCGGCCGACCACCAGCGCGGTGATCGCCGACCTGCTCGACCTTTCGCGCCGCGTGCAGAGCGGCGCCGTCGAGCGTCACCCGTTCTGGTTCGACGATCAGCCGGTGGTGCCGATGGACGAGGTGTGGACCGGCGCCTACCTGCGGTGCACGCTCCTCGACCGGCCGGGCGTGCTGGCCGAGGTGGCGCGCGTGTTCGGGGAGGAGGGCGTCAGCATCGCCAGCGCGATCCAGCAGGACATGGCCGGTGAGGACTCGGCCGAGTTCGTCGTGACCACTCACCCGGCTCCCGACGCGGCGCTGCAGCGCACCCGACGGCGTGCGGCCGCTCTGCCCCAGGTGCGCGAGGTTTCCTCCTTCCTGAGAGTCCTCTGATGGGGGTCATCGCTCGGTACCGCGACCGCCTCCCGGTCACCGAGCGCACGCCGCTGGTCGACCTGCACGAGGGCTCCACCCCGCTCATCGCCTCCCGCAACATCGGACCTGCGCTGGGGCTGCGCCGGCTTTTCTTCAAGTACGAGGGGCTCAACCCCACCGGCTCTTTCAAGGATCGGGGGATGGTGGTCGCGGTGGCCAAGGCGATCGAGGAGGGGGCGCGGGTGCTGGTCTGCGCCTCGACCGGGAACACCTCCGCCTCGGCGGCCGCCTACGCGGCCTCCCAGCGCCTGCGGGCGATCGTCCTCATCCCGGCCGGCCAGATCGCGATGAACAAGCTGGCTCAGGCCATGCTCTACGGAGCCAAGGTGGTCGCCATCTCGGGCAACTTCGACGGCGCCCTGCGGACGGTCCGGGAGATGGCCGACGACTACCCGATCGCGGTCGTCAACTCCATCAACCCCTACCGCATCCAGGGACAGAAGACGGCCGCGTTCGAGGTGGTCGACGAGCTGGGCGATGCGCCCGACTATCTGTTCCTGCCGGTGGGCAACGCGGGCAACATCACCGCCTACTGGAAGGGGTTCAAGGAGGAGCACGCAGCGGGGCGGGTGACGGTTCTCCCGCGCATGGTGGGCGCGCAGGCGGAGGGCGCCGCGCCCATCGTGCGGGGGGAGGTGGTGGAGGATCCGAAGACGGTCGCCACCGCGATCAAGATCGGCAACCCCGCGTCCTGGGAGGGGGCGACCTCCGCGCGCGACGAATCGGGCGGCACGATCGACGCCGTCAGCGACACCGAGATCCTGCAGGCACAGATCCAGCTCGCCTCCTGGGAAGGGGTGTTCGCCGAGCCCGCCTCTTGCGCGCCACTGGCGCTCCTGGTCCGGCTGGTGCAGCAGGGGAAGGTGGAGCGCGACTCCACCAGCGTGGTCGTGCTGACTGGCCATGGCCTCAAGGATCCGGGCGCCGCGCTCGGCAACGTGGAGCCCCCGACCGAGCTCGACGGGGACGCGCGGGCGATCGCCAAGGCGTTGAAGCTGTGAGTGCGTCGCACGAAACACCCGTTGGTGCACCAGCGGGCCCTTTGGGGTCTGCGTTAGCACCCGTTGGTGCACCAGCGGGCCCTTCGGGGGCTGTATTAGCACCCGTTGGTGCACCAGCGTGCCTTTTGGGGAGCCGTGGATGAGCACGGTGGTGGTGCGCGCGCCGGCGTCGGTGGCGAATCTGGGCTCCGGCTTCGACGTCCTGGCGCTGGCCATCGACCTCTGGCTCGAGGTGGAGGCGGAGCCTGCCGAGCGGCCGGACTGGACCTTCACCGGCGAGGCGGCCGCCGTGTTGGAGTCCGCGCCCAACCCGCTCTCGGTACTTCCCTTTCGCGGCGTCGTGCGCAACGGGATCCCGATGGGTGCGGGGCTGGGCTCCTCGGCTGCGGCTCGGCTCGCCGCCGGCGCCCTTCGCGGACTTGACGTGCCCACCGCCTTCGAGCGGGCGAGCCAGGAGGAGGGCCACCCCGACAACGCGGCCGCCGCCGCGTTCGGCGGCGTGCGGCTCAGCTCCGCCGGCCACCTGCTGTCGCTTCCGGTGCCCGACGCCGACGTCGCTCTGCTGGTCGCCGGCCGGCCGGCCTCCACCGAGGAGGCCCGCGCCGCCCTGCCTCGCACGGTGCCGCTGGAGGACGCCGTCTTCAACGCCGGCCGGGTGGGTCTCCTGGTCGACGCCCTCCACACCGGCCGGCTGGAGCAGCTCCGTGAGGCCATGGAGGACCGGCTCCACCAGCCCGCGCGACGGTCCCTGTACCCCTGGACGGCAGCCGCGATCAAGGCCGCGCTGGAAGAGGGAGCCTACGGCGCTTCGGTCAGCGGCGCCGGTCCCAGCGTTTTCGCGCTCACGCCGCCGGGTCGCGGCCCCCAGATCGCGCAGGCGATGGCTGCCGCGGCGCCGGGCCAGGGACGCCCCCTCGTCAGCCGGTTCGCCCTGCAGGGCCTGACCCGGACCGTGAAGAACCCCTGCGCTTCGGGGGGCGGCGGATGACCCGGCCACCGATCCTGGTTCAGAAGTACGGGGGCACCTCCGTGGGGTCCGCAGCGCGGGTCCGGCGCGTGTCGCGACGAATCGCGGCGACCGTGCGCAGCGGCAAGCAAGTGGTGGCAGTGGTGTCGGCGATGGGGAAGACCACCGACCGGTTGTTCGCGCTCGCGGCGCAGGTCGCCGACGATCCGCCGGCCCGCGAGCTGGACCAGTTGGTGGCCAACGGCGAGACCATCACCGCGCCGCTGGTCGCGATGTGCCTGCAGGGGCTGGGCGTCCCCGCCATGTCCCTCTCGGGAATGCAGGCCGGCGTCCGGACCAGCCGCCACCACCAGAAGGCACGCATCCGCGAGGTGGACGCGACCCGGCTCCGCGAGCTGCTGGGGCAGGGCATCGTGCCGGTGGTCGCCGGCTACCAGGGGATCACCGAGAACCTGGATATCGCGACGCTGGGCCGCGGCGGCTCCGACACCACCGCGGTCGCGCTGGCGGCCGCGCTGGACGCCGAGGCCTGCGAGATCTTGACCGATGTGGACGGATTCCTCTCCGCCGACCCGCGGGTGGTCCCCGAGGCGCGGCTGCTCCCCGCGATCGCCTACGACGAGTGCATCGAGCTCGCCTCGGTGGGAGCCAAGGTGATGCACCCGCGCGCGGTCGAAATCGGCGAGCTGTATCAGGTGCCGATCCACGTCCGCTCCTCCTTCCACCTGCGACCGGGGACGATGATCGTCAACGAGGTACCGATGGAAGAACGAAACCGGGTGCGCGGGGTGGCCAGCCAGAAGAGCGTGGCCAAGGTGACGATCCTTGGGGTGCCGGACCGGCCCGGGGTCGCCGCCTCCCTGATGGAGCCGCTGTCGAACGCGGGGATCTCGATCGACGTCATCGTTCAGAACGTCTCCATGCACGGTGAGACGGACCTCACCTTCACCTGTGACGACGCGGATCTCAAGGTGGCGGAGCCGCTCGTTCGCGAGGCGGCCGCCGCGATGGGGGCGAAGGGGGTCCAGGCCACGCCGGGCGGGGCCAAGGTCTCGATCGTCGGCTCGGGCATGCTGGGGACGCCGGGCATCGCCGCCCTCATGTTCCGGACGCTGGCCGGCGTGGGGGCCAACATCGAAATGATCTCGACCGCCGAGATCCGCATCACCTGCGTGATCCAGCAGTCGAAGGTGGACGAGGCGGTACGCGCCCTCCACGCCGCGTTCGAGCTCGACCAGGACCGGCTCTCGATCAGCGGCTGAACGC
>CAWBPD010000004.1:0-12594 GCA_963790575.1 Candidatus Dormiibacterota bacterium
GCGCCGGCATTAGGGAGTGCGCGGTGCCGGTGGAGGCCCTGAGCGCCGGCATTCGGGCATGACGCGAGCCGTCACCCAAGGAGATGAAAAATTGCGCGTGGAGCCCGCCACCGGCCGCTGGGTCAGGGGTCTCAGGGCAATGCGGACACATTGCTGGCGATGCAACGTCATGCGACGCGGGATGGGGTCCGATTGCCTTCCGATTGCGGCATTGCAACGCCACGCGGGCGGCAAAGCGTGCACCGGGACCGTCTCCAGCGGGGCTATCCTGATCCGCCGTGGCTCTGAAGTCCTGGGGGCGTTTCCGGTGCCGGTGACGGTGGCCCTGGTGGGCGCGGACCAGTCGGGAAAGACCACCCTCTTCAGCGCGCTCGCGCGCGGGCGCGGGCATGAGGGTGTGGGGATGGTCGACGTCCCCGACCGCCGGCTGTGGGCGCTGAGTGAGGCGGTGCACCCGAAGAAGACCACTCCGGCGCAGGTCCGGCTGGAGGACGCGCCGCCGGGCTCGCGCGCCCAGCGCATCGCGGCCGCCCGGGAGGCCGACGTCTTGCTGGCCGTGGCCCGCTGCTTCGGGCCCGGCGCCGATCCCGCGGGCGAGATCGAGAGCCTTCAGGTCGACTTCGTGCTCACCGACCTCGCGACGGTGGAGAAGCGTCTGGAGGTGGTGGGAAAGGAGCTCCGCGTCGGCCGCCGGGAGCGGGCCGAGGAAGCGGAGACGCTGGAGCGGGCGCGGGCCCACCTGGACGCCGGCCGGCCACTGCGCACGCTGCAGCTGGAGTCCGCGGAGCGCGAGCACCTGGCACCGATCTTCGCCGTCTCGCAAAGGCCCTGGGTGCTGGTCGCCAACGTAGGAGACGATCGGCTGCCCGACGGTGGTCCCGATGTGGAGCAGCTGCGCGAGACGGCGGCCGAACACCACGCGCCCTTGGTGGTGGTCTGCGCGCAGCTGGAGTCCGAGCTGGCGGAGCTGGAATCCGGGGAGGCCGCCGAGATGCGGCAGTCCTATGGTCTTGGCGAGGGCGGGCTGGACGCGGTCGCGGCCGCCGTCTGGGCGGCGGGCGGCCTGATCACCTACTTCACCGCCGGTGAGCCCGAGGCGCGGGCCTGGCCGTGCGCGAAGGACTCGCCCGCGCCGGTCGCCGCCGGTGTCATCCACTCCGACTTCGAGCGTCACTTCATTCGCGCCGAGGTGACCTCCGTCGACGACCTGGTCGCCGCGGGCTCGATGGAGGCGCTGCGCGCGGCCGGCAAGCTCCGGATCGAGGGTCGCGACTACCGGGTGCGGGATGGGGACGTGGTCTTCTTCCGGATTGGACGCTGATCAGCGGTCAGGAGACGCCGTACGCGGCGCGCACGTCGCGCTGGATCAGCTTGGTCAGCACCGGGATTCCGATCAGCACCAGCGACCACAGCGCGGCCATCACCACCCCCAGGATCCACCCCCACCGCTTGCGGGCCCTGAGCCCCTGGTAGGCCACCGCGTGCCCCGCCGTCAGGAGCAGCAGCAAAGTGCCGAAGATCACCGTCAGCTCAATCCGGGAGAAGGCGAACTGCGAGGCTGGGATCCCGGCCTGCGACAGCGTCTGGTCCCAGTTGGCGCTGCCGCCCGACGTGACTCCCTCCGCCAGCACCAAGGCGAGCAGGCCGGCGTTCAAAAAGGCCCCCACCGCATAGATCCACGGGATGGAGGCGACGGTGGCCTGGACCTCAGCCGAGCTCAGGGGGCGCGGCTCCGACCGCTGCGGCACCGGCTGCCGGCGCGGAGGCGGACCGGGCGACCAGCGCTCGGTTCCGCAGCGAGGGCACATTCGGGCACCCGGCTCGAGCCGCGCACCACACTCGATGCAGTACGGCAGTTCGGGCGGCGACTGCGACATCGCATCCATTCTCCACCCGGCTCGGACGACCCGTAGATTTCTCTTGACAGGGGCTACATGCAGGAGTTAGGCTCATCACAAGCCCAAGATATCGTAGGTCGCCAGCCCACAGATATCCTTCTCGGGCAGGCGGGCGGCGTTCCTCATCGAATCAGCACACGCCCCACAGATCGCTCCTCCTCGTCGCCTGCCTGCCCCGGAGAGCAGATAACTGCGGAACCGTCATAGCCCCGGTAGACTGCGGGCCGAATGCCGAGTCGAAGGACCAACAACCGTCGGCGCTCCGGACCGCAATCGCGGACGGCTCCGCGCCAGCGCCCACAGCCGCAGCCGCGGGAGCAGGCGGCCCCGGATGGCGCCGGTGGGGCGGCGGTTCCCGAGCGCCCGGCGGTGCAGATGCAGCTGGGATCGAGCGCGGCGGCGAAGCCCCGGCCGGCCTCAGCCGCCGCCCCGGCGCCGACCGCGGCCCGGCGCGTCCAGGCTCAGCGGCGCGCCATCCGGACCCGTCCCCCGCGCGGCATCCAGATCGGGGATGAGAACCCGGCGATCCCGGTCGACAAGGTGCCCTACTTCGCGTCCGACTTGATCCGGCTCGCCATCACGGCCGCGATCATGATCATTCTTCTGATCATCGGCGCCAAGCTGGTGGTTCCTCACTTCATCGGCTGAGTTCGCGCCCATGCGCGTCATCCTCTTCACCGGCAAGGGCGGGGTCGGGAAGACCTCGGTCGCGGCTGCCACGGCGCTGGCCTGCGCCCGCCGCGGGTACCGGACGCTGGTGATGTCGACCGACCCCGCGCACTCGCTGGGCGACGCGCTGGACCGCGAGCTGGGGGTCGCGGCGCAACCGGTCGAAGAGAACCTCTGGGCCCACGAGGTGTCGGCCCTGCACGAGATGGAGCGCAACTGGGGGCGGCTCCACGACTACCTGGCCCGGGTCCTTTCCACCCAGGGTCTGGACGACATCGTGGCCGAAGAGGTCGCCACCCCACCCGGCATGGACGAGATCGCCTCGCTGATGTGGATCAAGCACTACGCGGAGCGCGGGTCATACGACGTGCTGGTGGTGGATTGCGCGCCGACCGGCGAGACGCTGCAGCTGCTCATGTTCCCGGACGCGGCCAAATGGTGGCTGGACAAGATCTACCCCTGGGAGCGGCGGGCGCTGCGGGTGGCCCGACCGCTGCTGCAGCCGCTGCTCGACATCCCGCTTCCCGAGGAAGAGGTGATGGCCTCGGTGCGGGAGCTGCTGCTCGACCTCGAGGGCATGAAGCGGATCCTGACCGACGCCTCGCTGACCTCGATGCGGCTGGTGCTCAACCTGGAGAAGATGGTGGTGAAGGAGGCCAAGCGCGCCTACACCTACCTCTCCCTGTTCGGGTATGAGACCGACTGCGTCGTGGTTAACCGCCGGTTCCCGCCCGGGTTGCAGGACCCGCTGTTCCGCCGCTGGCAGGAGATCCAGGCCGTGTACGCCGCCGAGGTCGACCAATCGTTCGCGCCGCTCCCCATTCTCGACGTCCCGCTGTTCGACGACGAGGTGGTCGGCTTCCCCATGCTGGCGCGGATGGCGGAGGCGGTGTACGGAGAGACCGATCCCGCCGCCCGGCTGCACACCGGACGGCAGCAGCGCGTGCTGCGGGTGGGCAAGGAGTACGTCCTCACGCTCCCGGTGCCGTTCGTCGAGCGGGGCGATGTCGACCTCGCGCGCCAGGACGGTGAGCTGTTCGTGACGGTGGGGAACTACAAGCGGGACATCACGCTGCCGCGCACCCTGGCGCTGCGCGAGACGGTGGGGGCGGCGCTGGAGGACGGGGAGTTGCACATCCGGTTCGGCGCCACCGGTTCCGCGCGCCCGGGAGGCAAGCCATGAGCAGCGAGGCAGAGCGGCTGGCGGAGCTGGTCACCGATCTTGGGCGGCGGCTGGCGCAGGCATTCGGCGACGTCGTCTCGCCCGAGGCGCAGCGTCATCTCCGCAACGCTCAACGCGAGGCGTTGACGGCCTTCTTCCTGATCTACGAGGAGCAGCTCGGGCGGCGCACCGGCCGGCCCGGGGCCCCTCGTGAGGACGACGACAAGAGGGACTGGCCGAACGACATGGAGGAGTTGATCTGGCAGGGCCGGGCAGGTGCCGACGTGGGGATGGAGCCGGACCCTGAGGTCCCGCCGCGCCCCTCGCGAGTGAAGAAGATCGACCTCGACTGAGAGAGCGTCGTTTCTCCACACTCCGGGCCTACGACGCGCCCGGTAGGCCGGGAATGCGGAGAAGCGGCCTATCTAGTGGCCGCGCAGGTCCCGGAGTGCGTTGTCCAGGGATCCGATCGCTGCGATCGCATCTCCCTTCACATAGGGCTTGCGCCAGCCGGTGAACATGCGGTGCCACAGCCGGGCCGCGTTGAGGGGGTCCTCGCCGAGCAGCCGCTCCCGGAGGGGACCCGCGACGAAGTGCCCACCACTGACGAAGGAGGTCCCGGTGACGCTCTCATCGGTGTCGACGTGGCAGAACGCCAGGTGGCGGCGGGAGGTGGTGAGGATCGAGTTCCGATAGGGGCGGGTCAGGGGTCCCAGGTCGTACTCCGTGACGCGGATGTCGGTGATTCGCATTCCTGGCTCGTGCCTCCTGCTGAGTCGTCGGGCGAGCTACGCGGCGTGCCTCCCCCATCCTCGTCTTCGCCCCCAAGGCTCGGCCGGGCACCGCCGGGTGTCAGTGCACCAACGGCCGTCCCCACCGATGTCTCGCCATCGCGGGGTCAGCGCGGGCGAGGTGAACGGTGGGTGGCGCCCGTCCCGCGACTACTCGCGGGGATCGCGGCGACCGGCCTGCAGCTTCGCCTCGAGCCCGGCGACCAGCAGGTCGATGGCCTGCTCCAGCCAGACGTTACCTTGCGTGATGAAGGTCTCGGCGAACAGGCGGGCATACCGCCGCATGACTGGATAGCGGTCCTCGGGCAGCTCGAGGAGCATGAGCTCGCTCCGCCTGCGCATCACTTCCAGCTCCGCCTCCGGCGCCCAGGGCCCGGGATCCGGTCCTGACAGCAGGATGAGCCCGGCCATCAGGAGCGTGGTCGTCCGCGCCAGCGAGACCGCGTCCTCCGGTGAGAATCCGGCGTCGAGCAGGATGCTCAGGGATCTCTCCAAAGGGCTGACGAGCGTCCCGGTGAGGGGCCCCTGGTAGGCGATCTGCAGGTGCAGAGTGACGGGGCGCGCGGTGAGGGCCTCGGCACCGTTGCGCAGCAGGCGGCGGACCTGGTCCTGCCAGGGCATGCTCGTGACGATCCCGGCACCCAGGTCGAAGTCCGCCATCACCGCGTCCAGCATCGCCGACAAGAGGTCGTTCTTGTCCTTCACGTGACGGTACAGCGCCATCGAGGTGACGCCCAGCTCGGACGCCACCCGGCGCACGCTGACGGCGTCCAGTCCCTCCCGGTCGCCGATCTCCAGCGCCCGCTCCACGATCTCCTCACGGGTCAGCCCGCGGCGGCGCCTGGCCGGCCTGGGATGGCCGCTCGCGTCGGTCATCGCTTGCAAAGTGTACGGCGCATACCTATAATCGAGACATGTCTACACTGCATGCGTACGATGATAACGAGGCGGCGACCAAGGAGAGGGCGGATATCCACATGACAGGCGATCAAGTCCGTGGCCCTGCGATCCACGTGGAGGGTCTGGAGAAGTCGTACGGGAAGCTGAAGGTGCTGCGCGGGGTGGACTTCGACGTGGCGGGCGGAAGCATCTTCGCCCTGCTCGGCTCCAACGGGGCCGGCAAGACCACGGTCGTGAGGATCCTGGCCACCCTGCTCAAGGCAGACGCCGGGACCGCGACCGTGCATGGCTTCGAGGTCGCCAAGCAACCGGCGAACGTCCGGGAGTCGATCAGCCTCACGGGACAGTTCGCGGCCGTCGACGAGATCCTCAGCGGGCGCGAGAACCTCGTGCTGGTGGCCCAGCTGCGGCATCTGAAGCAACCGGGCAAGATCGCGGACGGCCTGCTGGAGCGCTTTTCGCTGACCGACGCGGCCGCGCGGAAGGTATCGACGTACTCGGGTGGCATGCGCCGCCGCCTGGACATCGCGATGAGCCTCATCGGCAACCCGCCCGTCATCTACCTCGACGAGCCGACCACCGGACTCGACCCCGAGGCTCGCATCGAGGTCTGGCAAGCGGTCAAGGATCTCACCCGGCAGGGCACCACGGTGCTCCTGACGACTCAATACCTGGACGAGGCGGAACAGCTCGCCGATCGGATCGCGATTCTCCACCAGGGCCGCATCATCGTGAACGGCACCCTCGCCGAGCTCAAGCAGCTGCTCCCGCCCGCCAAGGTCGAATACGTCGAGAAGCAGCCGACCCTCGAAGACGTCTTCTTCGCCATCGTCGGTGACGAGGGCAAAGACGCCCACCCCCCGGCGGCCATGCCCGCCAGCGCCGGGTCGGACAAGGAATAAGGAACCATGATGAAAAAGCACTTCTTCGGTGACACCGGTGTTCTCACGGCACGATCCCTGAAGCACGTCACGCGCAGCGCGGACACCATCATCACGACCGCGATCATTCCCGTCGCCCTCATGCTGCTGTTCGTCTACGTGTTCGGCGGGGCGATCAAGTCGGGGTCGAGTTCGTATGTGACCTACCTGCTGCCCGGCATCCTGCTGATCACGATCGCGTCGGGCATCTCCTACACCGCATTCCGACTCTTCACCGACATGCAGAGCGGGATCTTCGAGCGCTTCCAGTCTCTGCCGATCGCACGGTCGGGCGTGATGTGGGCGCACGTACTGACCTCGCTGATCGCCAATCTGATCTCACTCGTGATCGTCCTGGGGGTCGCCCTTCTGATGGGCTTCCGGTCCGGCGCGGGAGTGGGGGCCTGGGGCGCGGTCGCGGGAATCCTGATCCTGTCCACCCTGGCGCTGACCTGGGTCGCCGTGATTCCGGGCCTGACCGCGAAGACGGTGACCGGCGCGAGCGCGTTCTCGTACCCGCTCATCTTCCTTCCGTTCATCAGCTCCGCTTTCGTGCCCACGGCCACCATGCCCGGCCCGGTGCGCTGGTTCGCCGAGCACCAGCCGGTGACGTCGATCGTCAACTCGATCCGTGAGCTGTTCTCGGGGCAGCCGGTGGGGAGCGACATCTGGGTCGCGCTCGCCTGGTGCGTCGGCATCCTCGTCGTTGCGTACGTCTTCGCCATGGTCATCTACCGCCGCAAGATCGCCTAGACGGGCGCCGGCCGGCACCAGCGCTCAGAGATCCTCTGAGCCCGGTCGGGATGTCCGGCCGGGCTCCTGTCATGTGTCCGATTACGGTTGTGCCGCCTGGCGTCCTCCCGCGCAAGCACTCGGGCGATTGCGCGACACTTCGATCGGGGTCGTGGTCCATGACATCTGGGACCACCTTGGTCGGGGTGGTCGTGCGTGAGAGCAGGAGGCCGCCGCCATGACGTGCTCAGGGTCCGTTTCTCTACATTCCGGTGCTGACCCGGCGGGTGTAGACCCGGATTGTGGAGAAAGCGCGCATGCCTTCTGACACGGCGACGTCGTCGGTGAAGGGCTAGCGCGTGGCGGCGGGCATCGGTGCGGGGGAGCTGGTCCTGGTCACCGGCGCGCTGGGTCGCGTCGGCTCGGCGCTGCGTCCCGGGCTTCGTGGCGAGTGGCGCCTGCGTCTGCTCGACCGCCGCCGGATCGACGACCTCGACGAGCGGGAGGAGGCGGTGGTGGCGGACATACGCGACCTGGGCCAGGTGCGAGCCGCGGCTGCCGGCTGCGCGGCTGTGGTGCACCTGGCGGGAATCCCCACCGACGCTCCCAACGACGACCTCTTGGACGTCAACGCCCGGGGCACGTACAACGTGCTGCAGGCGGCGGTCGTCGCGGGGTGCCGGCGGTTCGTCTTCGCCTCCACCAACCACGTGACCGGCTTCTACCCGGCGTCGGTGCGGGTCACGCCCGAGATGCCGGCTCGTCCTGACGGCCTCTACGGTGCGTCCAAGGTGTACGGAGAGGCGCTCTGCCGCCTGCACCACGATCACTACGGCCTGGATGTCGTCGTGCTGCGCATCGGGAGCTCGCTCGCCCGGCCGTCGGCGCCCCGCCACCGGAAGACCTGGCTCAGTGATCGGGACCTGGTCCAGCTGGTCTCGTGCTCGCTGACCGTCCCCGATCTCGGGTGGGTCGTCGTCTACGGCGGCTCCGGCGCCCGGGAGCCCTATTGGGACGACGCGGAGGCCCGGCGCCGCCTCGGCTATGTGCCGGTCGACGACGCCGGCCCACCCGTGCCGGAAGGCCCGGCTGACACCTATCAGGGCGGCCCCGAGGTGGGGCGCCGGCCCATCAGCGGAAAAGGAGGACGCGAGTCGTGACCGACCCCTCGCTCAGCGGTCAGCGCATCACCGAGGTGGAGAGCCTGACGTTTCGCTACCAGAACCACACCGGACGCGACAGCGAGGGACATCGCCACCCCGCCCCGGCGCACGACGCCGAACAGCGGGTGATCCGCATCCGGACCCAGGATGGGCTCGACGGCATCGCCTTTGGCGGCTCCGAAGGGCTGGTGGCGGCGGCCCGGCAGCAGCTCACCGGCCAGGATCCGTTCCAGCGCGAGGCGATCACGGCGGTGCTCCGGAAGGCGGGCCGTCTCGATCAACAGGGGCTGTCGGACCGCAACCTCGGGATCCTCGACCAGGCGCTCTGGGATCTGGCCGGCAAGGCCACGGGCCTGCCCGTCTACAAGCTGCTGGGGGGGTTTCGCGACCGTGTCCCGGCTTATGCCAGCACGATGGTCGGCGACGACATCCCGGGCGGGCTCGACGCACCCGAGTCCTACGCGGCGTTTGCGCGGGCCTGCGTCGCAAGGGGCTATCGCGCGGTGAAGATGCACACCTGGATGCCGCCGTACGGGCCGGATCTGAAGCGCGACATCGCCGCCTGCACCGCCGTGCGGGAGGCAGTGGGACCGGACGTCCACCTCATGCTCGATCCCTTCCACAGCTACACGCGCGAGGAGGCGCTGTACCTGGCCCGGGCCATCCAGGAGCTCGGCTTCCGCTGGATGGAGGAGCCGATGGACGAGTACAGCGTCTCCTCGTACACCTGGCTCTGCGAGAACGTCGGGCTCCCGATCTGCGGCCCCGAGTCGGCGGCGGGTGGCCTGCAGACACGAGCCGAGTGGATCGTGCGCGGGGCCGCCGACATGATCCGGACCGGCCTGGAACACGGCGGGATCACGCACATCATGAAGACGGCCCACCTGTGCGAGGCGTTCGGGCTCCGGCTCGAGCTCCACGGAGGTGGCGCCGGCACACTGCAGGCGTTGGCCGCGATGGCCATCCCCGGCGAGTACTACGAGCACGGCCTGCTCCATCCACAGCTTGACTTCGACGGGGAGTCGCCCTGGCTCCGGACGCCGATCGACCGCGTGGAACCGGACGGTCAGATCACCCTCCCGGCCCGGCCTCGGCCTGGATGTGGACTGGGACTTCATCCAGGCCAACCGGATTCAGGACTGGCACTGAGCGCCAACGGGGAGGACTGCGGATGCCGTTGATCCCCGACGTGCCCGCCCGGCAGAGGGGGCCTGCCCGCGCCTGTCACGCCATTCGGGGAGCACGGCGCGCTCAGACTCGGCGCCTTCCCGGGCCCCGTCATGTGGGAGGACGAACGCGGCCTGCCTGCGCGGCTGGGGAGCGTTGCGATCGTCCGGCGATGCGGCTTTGCTACGGCGCGATCAACGTGACAGCCGGAAAGTACGTCTTGACCCGTGCGGGGTCGCGGGTGAGCAGCGCCAACCCAGCCGCCTCGGCGTGGGCCCCGATGAAGAAGTCAGGCAGGGGGAGGGCCCGGGATCCGCCGGCTCGGCGATAGCGTGCGAATGCTTGGGCGACCAGCCACGCACTCGCCCAGGGGAGCGACAGACGCTTGATTCCCGCCCCCTGCAGCGCACGTTCGAGTCGCGCCCGGGTACGGAATCCGACGGCGATCTCGGCGTAGATCACCTGGTTGATCGCCACCTCCCCCTCGTCGGCCGCTGCGGCGAGGCTGCGCTCTGACCACTGGCGCCACGGAGAGGGTGCCAGAACGTCAAGCAGCACGCTCGAATCGATCAGGGTGGTCACGCCGGCTCGTCGCCGCGGGTGAGGCGAAGGACGGCCTCGGCGTCGAGGCCTGCGTCGGCGCGGTCGCGCAGCTGCGCGACCATCTCGGCTCCGCGGCCGCGGCCAACGGCTGGGCGCACCAGCGCTCCATCATCGGTCGCGATCACCTCGACGTCGGCGCCGGCACCCAGACCGTAGCGCTGGCGCAGCTCGAGCGGAATCGTGATCTGGCCCTTGGAGGTCACCCTCAACGCAGTAAGGATATCATCACTCTTACCACAGCCCCTGGACGCGTGAAAGCGCTGAAGCACCCGATGGTGCACCACCGGGGGCATAAGACGGCGAGATAAGCCCCGGAGGTGCACCAGCGGGGGTTATGGGCTACGCGTCGGCGCGCCACAGCAGGTGCACGTCGCCGAACTCGTGCCAGCGGTACCCCGCCCCCAGCGCCTCGGCGTAGCTGCGCTCCAGCAGCTCCGGCCCGGCGATCGCCTCCAGCATCAGGAGGTGGGTCGCTTCCGGCTCGTGCCACCCCGTGAGGATGCCGTCGACGGTGATGGCCGGGTGGGAGGGCTCCACCACCAGCGAGGTCCATCCGGAGGTGGCACGCACCTGGCCCTGCTCTCCGGCCGCTGATTCGAGGGCACGGACCACGGTGGTGCCGACGGCGAGCACGCGGCCGCCCCGCCGGCGAGCCTTCCCGATGGCGCGAGCAGTCGCGCGCGGCACTCGGCGCCACTCGGCGTAGGGCCCCTCGCCGCTCTCCAGGGACGAGACACCCGTGTGGAGCGTGACGGTGGCGACCTCGACTCCCCGATCCCTGAGCCCTGCCAGGACCGCCGGCGTCAGCGGCCGCGCCGCGCTCGGCATCTCCGCACTCCCCGGGCGCCGGCCGACGTCGGTCCGGTACGCGCCGATGGACCAGCGCCGGGCGGCGTAGTCATACCGGATCGGTTCCCCCCAGCGCTCCAGGTAGGCACCCAGCGAGCCGGGTGTGCGCAGGATGGCCCGCCAGAGCCGGCTTCGTTCCGCGCCGCCCTGCACCGAGCCTTCGATGGTCGCCACCGCGCCGCCGGCCAGCGAAAGCACGTGACCCCGCCGTGGCTCGAAGGAGGCCCGGCTGCCGACCGGGAGCGGGGTGCGTACCTCGACCACCCAGCGGGAAGCGGCGGCGGCCAGCGCCGGTTCCATGGCGAGCGCCGTGTTGGGGTCCAGCGTCGAGAGGTGGAGCTCTACGTCCTCGCCGCCGTCGCTCCCGCTGAGGGCGGCGGGCAGCGTCTGGGAATCGTTGACGACCACCACATCCGCGGGGCGGAGCACGGCCGGGAGTTCGCGTGCGACGTGGTGCTCCTGACGTTCCGGCGAGCTGACCAGCATCCGCACCCCGTCGCGCGGCGTCCCCGAGATCTCGGGAGGCGAGGTCGCGACGAGCCCGGCCGGGACGGTGAAGGCGTGAGGGTGCCGCTCCGCGATGAGTGTCATCGCCGGGTTGCCTCCACCAGGTCGGACAACCGGTACCGGCCGCTCTCGGGGCGCAGGGACAACAGGCGCCGGAGGGGCGGCACCGACTCCGCCGGGAGCGGGCGGTCGGAAATGTCCTCGCCAGGGAAGGCCGCCTGGTGCATCGCGGTGCGCATGTCGCCCGGGTCGAAGGCGTACACGGCCAGGTCGGCCTCCTCCGCGCCCAGCACCTTGAGCAGCTGGTCGAGCGCTGCTTTGGAGACCCCATAGGCACCCCAGGTGGCGTAGGGCTCCCGGGCGGCGTCGCTGCTCAGCCCGACGACGATCCCCTGGGCCTGGCGCAGCGCCGGGAGCATCGCCTGCACCAACGCCGCCTGGGCGACCACGTTGGTCTCCAGCGTCCGGCGCAGTTCGTCGAGCGAGAGATGCTCCAGCCTGGGGAGTGGGCTGGGCCCCAGGGTTCCCGCGTTCAGGACCAGCAGGTCGAGGCGGTCCCCCACCGCGCGTGTAAGCGCGGCGCGATGGTCAGGGTCCGCGACGTCTCCCGCGAGCGTGCGGACATGAGGCCCGGCCACCTCCTGCAGCGGATGTGCGTGGCGGGCGTCGACGACCAGGTCCCAGTCCTCGGCGGCGAGGGCCTCGGTGAGCGCTCGCCCGAATCCGAGCGAGGCGCCCGTGATGCATGCGTTCGGCATACCTCGTGCGATTGGCATACCTCGATGGTCGATCCAGACCCCCGGCCGCCGAATCGACCTCCTGCCCGATCCGGCCCTCGGTCAAAAGTCCCAAATCGCCCCCCCCCGAAGGTGCACCAACGGGGCCTTAAGGAGCCGGAGAAGCCCCGATGGTGCACTGTGCACCAACGGGCCTTAAGACGGCGGCGAAGCCCCCGATGGTGCACCAACGGGCCCTGAAGCGGCCCTGAGGCGGCGGTCCTCAGGAGGGGTTGCGGCGCAGCACCAGGACGGTCAGGTTGTCGTGCGAGTACCGCTTTTGGAGCGCCTCTTCGACCAGCCGCCGCGCCGCCTCCTCGGCTGACGCCCCTTCCAGGAAGGCCGGCAGCTCCTCGGGGTTCAGCACATCCCAGAGCCCATCGCAGGCGGCGATCACCCAGCCGTCGTTGAGCTTGCCGGACCACTCCGACACCTCACCGGTGACGCCGACCGCAGC
>CAWBPD010000005.1:0-139762 GCA_963790575.1 Candidatus Dormiibacterota bacterium
CCCTGCCAAGCCGTCTACTCCGATTCCGAGACTTCGCTCGGAATCGGTGGCCCTTCGGGCAGCTGAGGTGAAGCCGGTGGTGGTGGGCACGGCCGGTGGTGGTGCCGTATCGGGCAAATTCGGGCCATGGGGGCGCAGTCGCGCCCCCTGGGGGAAAGAGCCTGGGTGGCATTGCACCGGGCGTCAAGGCTGAACCCTTCGGGCGCTTCGCGGCCTTGACCCCCTCCGCCTGCACCCAATGCCTCGATTACGGTTCTCGGGTGACCGACTCCTTCAGAGACCGCTACGCAGACCTCCTGCAGGGCGCCTATGACTGCGTGGATCGCATCGTGCTCAACGCCTACTACCCGCTGGGACACAACCCGGGCGGCTTCCGGGTCTGGTGGCGGCAACTCCACAACGGCTCCGACCAGGACCTCGACGCCACCCACCTGATGCGCATGGCGGGCCGCTTCTCGCGCCGGGTCCGAGCTGCCGCCAGCGCCAACGGGATCCCGCTCATCGACTGCGGCCGGGGGGAACGCAAGCACCGGATCGCCGAGGACTACCTGGCCACCCACGCCGTCGGCACGGGCGTGTTCCTGATCCTGGTCGCGAGGGCACCGGCGCCGGTCTGGAAGGTGAAGCGGTCGGCGAGCGGCTCGATCGTCAACCTGGAGACCAAGCTCGAGTACGTCAACCACTACTCCTTCCACATCATGGATCCGAGCTGGGGCCACCTCACCATCAAGATGTCGGGTCACCCTCCGTTTGATGCCCAAGTGATGCTCAACGGGCATGAATACGTCGCTTGCGCTGCCCGCTCCGCCGGCATCGACTTCATCAAGGAGGGCAACTGCTTCACTGCCGTAACCTCTCCTCAGGGTCTGGCTCAGATCGCAGACACCTTGTCGCAACCTGCGGCTGTAGGGCGAATGAGCCAGGCCTGTGATCGCTGGATCTACTCCGCCTGCCTGTGTTTCGGGCTCGACCTCGAGGAGCAGAAACGCACTCGCTTCCTCTACAACTACTCGGTCTATCAGGTCGAGTACAGTCGCAACCTCCTGTTTCGCAACGGGGCGCGGATGGAGGAGCTCTTTGGCGCCGTCGTCGACCGCACTCGCTCACGCCTGGACGTGCCCAGGCTACGGCACCTCTTTGGGGCCAAAACTCGGCCCCACCGAGATCGAACAGGAGGACCTCCGCGACTGGCAGCCGTGATCGAGACACCTGCGTACGACCTCACCATCTTCAAGCTCCACTTCGGGCGCTTGACGCTCAAGGCGTACACCAAAGGCGAACACGTGCTGCGCTTCGAGGCGATCGTGCACAACACCCGGGAGCTGAACTGCGGCCGCGTGCTGGAGAGGTTCGGTGAGATCGTGGCCAGGCTGGCCGGGATGGCCGAACGCTTCTGCACCATGCTCGACTGCGTCGACATCGGCTTCCTCCCGGATGGGGTCTTGGAGGATCTGCCTCGCCCCTCGCGGAGCGGGACGACACGAGTCGGAGGCATCGACCTCAATACGCAACGGGCTCGCAACGCCTTCTCGGCAGTCCTCGCCTTGACCGTCGCCCCAAGAGGGTTCACCGCCGCCGACTTCGCGGCCAAGGTCCATCAGATGACCGGCCAAGGCGACACCGACTACACCCTCCGGCAGGCTGCCTACGACCTACGCAAGCTTCGCACCAAGCAGCTGATCGAGATGCCGGCGCGCACCCACCGGTATCAAGTCCCTCCGCAAGCTGCGCGGACCATCGCCGGAGTCCTCGCCCTGCGCGACCACGTCATCGCGCCCATCCTGGCTGGCCTCCGCAGCCCGGCCCGCGGCTGTAGGCCCGCTGCCTGGACCGCCGTCGACCGCGACTACGAACGCATCCGTATCGACATGCAGCACCTCTTCGGGCATCTCGGGCTCAGCACCTCGCACGCCGTTGCCGCATAGACAACGTTTTGTGGATCGGAATTCCGTAAGCGCCTACTTGCCGTCAGTCGTCACCACTTTGTTGATGTAATACTGCCGGCGCACTCCGCCGCCGCCGGGGCGAGGGCGGGGTCGCTGGACCCGCGGACGATCAGCTCCGGCTCCGCCTTCATGGCGGGTGGGCGAGAGGATAGCCCCCAAGGTGCCCCTTCGGCCAGCCTCGTGGCCACGGTTTCGCGGCCGGTAGCCGAGCTGGGCCGCCACCTCCAGTACACGCTCGCGGGTGTCGGGAGCGATGCCGCCACCGCCGCTGAGGGCGTAGGAGACCGTGGCCTTGGAGAGGCCGGCCGCACGGGCGATGTCCGCGAGCCGGGGTCGGAGCGTCGGTTCTTCTGAACGTTCACTGAAATCTCGCACCGTTCAGGTGCATTGTTGACGGCGTGGGCGCCGCCGTCAAGATTCAGAACGCGTCGTCCCGCAGCCCCTCCCTGTACTCGCGGGCACGCGCCTCGAGCTCGTCGCGCCGGAACAGGCCCCCGTCCGTCACGACCCGCTCGAGGGCGGACAGCCAGCGCTCGTAGTAGTGCGACGGGTCAGCCTCCGGGCCCTCCTGCGCGATCTCCTCGGCGAGCCGATCGCTGAACGCCGACCAAGAGCAGCGGTGGCCCGCCTCCAGCGCCACCGCGATCCCGAACGCTCGTCCCTCCCAGGGCTGGTTGAAGATCAGTTCGCCGTTGCGACGGGGCAGCGCGGCCGGCCCACCGAGGTCGGCGATCCTGCGGTCGACATCGCTCACCCGGCGACCTCCGCGGGCTGGGCGGCCAGCCCGGTGCCGATCATGCTCTCGCGGGTCACGAGCTGCGCCAGGCGCTCGTGGTCCCACCCGTCCGTGCCCGCTGGACGCTGCGGCAGCACCAGGTAGCGGAGCTCGGCGCTCGAGTCATGGACCACAATCCGCGTGTCTTCGGGCAGCTCGACGCCGAACTCACGCAGCACGGCCCGCGGTTCGATGACCGCGCGCGAGCGGTAGGCAGCCGACTTGTACCAGGTGGGCGGGAGCCCGAGCAGGAACCAGGGATAGCAGGAGCAGAGCGTGCAGACCACGAGGTGATGCAGGCCGGGGCCGTTCTCGACCACCTCGAGGTGGAGGTCGTGCGACTCGATGCCCAGCTCGGCGATGGCGGCGGTGCCGTCGGCCAGCAGGCGAGCCTTGAAGTGGGGGTCGGTCCACGCCCGGGCGACGACGCGGGCTCCGAGCATGGGGCCGATGTCGTGCTCGTACCGGTGGACGACCCGGTCCACGTCCGCGCTCTGGATCAGACCCTTCTCCACGAGCAGCGACTCGATCGCGAGCACACGCGCCTCCACGTCCGAGGGTGCGCCGTGGGCGTGGCCCGCATGGCCCGCGTGGCCCGCATGGCCCAGGTGTTCAGGTGGCAGCGCGCTGGTCATTCGAGGTACTCCTCCCAGAGATCGAGGGTCACGTCTTCGTGCAAGCCACCGTCCTCGCCCCAGAGCTCAGCAGCGGTGAAGCGCACGGTGTACACGGGCTGCGAGGAAGGCGGCAGACCATGGGCGTTGCGATCCGGCAGCCGGTAGGGGCCGTGCACCAGCTCGACCACACCCGACTTGTCACGCGCATACCGCGGAAGCCGCGTGTGGTGATGCGGCTGCACGTTTCTGGTTCGGACCCGGTCGCCGGCCCGGTAGCGCGGGGCCGTCCGTCCGCCGGCGGGCTCTGCAGGCGCGTCGGTGGGGGAGACACCTTTCTCCTCCAGCAGCGCCTCCAACGCCGCCAGCCACCGCTCGTAGTAGCTGGAGTTGAGGTACCGGGCCGGCGGCAGCGCTTCGATCGCCCGCCGCATCTCGTCCAGGTTGAAGATGCCGCGCGCGCGGGCGAGCACCATCAGCGCGTAGACCCTGCCCTCCCATGGTTCATGGAAGACGGGCTCGGCGCCCTCCTCGACGACGATCGGCCCATGGCCGTGCTGACCGCCCATATCATGGACGCCGTTCACGGATGGCAGAGTAGTCCTGAACCGCCGCCGCGCGCAGTCGCCCTCACACCAAGAAGCACGAACAGGAGGCTCCATGCCCAAGCTGCCCCTCGACCAGGCCCTCCGCGGGGTTCTCCCGCCCCTGATCACGCCGCTGAACGAAGACCAGAGCCTCGACGAAGAGGGGTTCGTGCGCCAGCTTCGCCGCTGCCTCGACGCCGGCTGCACCGGAGTCTTCGTGAACGGCAGCAGCGGCGAGGCGCCCTGGCTGACGGCCTCCCAGCGCCGGCGCGCGGTCGAGCTGGCGGTGGTGGAGGGGACGGTGGTGCTGGCCGGCACCATGCAGCCTGGAACCTCGACCGCGCTGGAGACGGCCCTGGACGCGGAGCGCGCGGGAGCCGACGCGGTGGTGGTGGCCGCGCCCTACTACTTCGCCGCCGGCGAGGGCGCGATCGTGCGGCACGTCGAGACGGTGGCGGCGAGGGTCGGGATCCCGGTTATCCTCTACAACATCCCGCAGTGCACGCACAACCCGATGACCGCGGCGGTGGTGGGTGAGCTGGCCGCGAACCCGCGGGTGGTCGGGATCAAGGACTCGAGCGGGGACAGAGAGCTTTTCAAGTCTCATCTCGGGCTCCGGGAAGACCACGGTCTCCGGGTCCTGCAAGGCGCCGAGCGGTCGATGGGCGACAGCCTTCGACTGGGCGGGGACGGGCTGGTGCCGGGCCTCGCCAACGTGGCGCCCGAGGTCTTCGTGGGGCTGGTGCGCGCGATCCGTGAGGGCGATCAGGGGGCGGCCGAGCGGGCGGAGCGGACGATCCGGGAGCTGGTGGCCATCTACTCGATCGCCCCCGGCTTCGCCGCCATGAAGGCGGCCGCCTCGTTGTTCGGGGTCTGCTCTCGCGTCACGTCAGCACCCTTCGAGGGGGCGACCGACGAACAGACGGAGCGGATCGCGGAGGTGCTGCGGGCGGCGGGCCTGGAGGCGGCGCCGGCCCTACAGTAGCCCGGCGATCCGTTGGTGCACGGCCGTACGGGCGGGCGCGATGAGGTCGTTGTCGCGCGAGGGGTTGACGCGGTTGCCGAGGAGCACGATCGCGAGCCCCCGGTCCGGGACCAGGCAGAGGCTGGTGCCCGTGAACCCGGTGTGCGAGAAGGTGGTCGCCTCGAACGTGGTGAAGACCGGATCGTCGATCAGAAAGGCCGCCGAGCGCCGCGGTTCCAAGCCGCCGGTGAGATCCTCGAACAGGAGGTTGCGAGACGCGCCCAGGCGCAGTTCGTCGCCCCTCAGCAACGCCTCGCCGAAGCGCAGGACCTCGTCGGCCGGGGCGAAGAGGCCGGCGTGGCCGGTGACACCGCCCAGGATTCCCGAGGTCTCGTCGTGGACGTGCCCCTGCACCACCTCGCCGCTCGCGAGCAGCTCGGTGGCGGCGATGGCGTGGCGCTCGGCCGGGGCGGGCGAGAACCCGGTCCGGCGGCATCGCAGTGGACCGAGGATCAGCTCGCCCAGCAGTGTGTCCAGCCTGCTGCCGGTGACGCGTTCCAGAATCCAACCCAGCAGGAGGTAGCCCAGGCTCGAGTAGATGACCTGGCGGCCCCCCTCCCCCCCAGCGGCAGGTCGATGACGCGGTGGCGCATGGCCTCGGCGTCGTCGGGGCGCGGCGCCACCGCGGCGCCCGGAGCCATCCCCGCGGTGTGGGCGAGCAGGCGGTGCAGCGTGAGGCCGCGCTTGTCGGGGGGCAGGTCGGGCAGGTAGCGTCCGGCCGGCTCCTCCAACCCCAGCGCCCCGTCCTCCACCAGCCGCACCACCGCGACGGACACATAGGTCTTGGTGACCGAGGCCAGGTCGTACCGCGTCCCCGACTCCACCCGGAGCGCGTCGGCCGCGACCGACAGCCGCCCCGCGTGCGCCTCCAGCCGTCCGTGAGGCGAGGAGGCGGCCACCACCGCGCCCGGAAACGCCCCACCACTGATCAGCCGCGCCAGCAGCTCGGTCAGCCCGGCGCCGGGATCCCGGTCGTCTGCGGTCAGTTCTCGACGATCACGGTAGCGCCGACCTGGGCCCAGCTGTAGAGAGTCGGCAAGACGCTGGACGGGATGTGAACGCAGCCGTGGCTGGCGTAGGGCCCGTTCTCGGAGCCCGGGCCCATGGCGCCGTCCGGCTCCCAGGGGGCCCCGTGGAGGAAGGTGCCGTCGTTCACGAACTCCATCGCGTACGGGACCACCGTGGTCGGGTACCAGTAGGGGCTAGAGGGGGGCCACGGGGACACCATCGTCCAGGTCGGGTACTTGCCGAAGATGTGGAAGGTGCCCATGTCGGTCCGCAGCCCCGGCATCCCAGTGGTGACCGGCGTGGACAGCACGGGGCAGCCGTTGCCGTAGGCGATCAGCTGCTGGTTGGAGACGTGGACGATGATCTCCTGCGCCGGCTGCGAGGAGGCGTTCGGGAGGCAGGAGGTGGTGTCGGTGGCGGACGCCTGCTGGGCCGCCTTCGCCGCCGCCGCCTGGGCCGCCTGCTTGGCCTGGTAGAGGTTGTCGTAGAGCGACTGCAGCGTGCCGGCGGCGGACTGCAGCTGCTGGTCGTTGTGGCTGTTGGACGCCGCCGTGACGGCCGCCTGCGCCTGGTCGAACTGCTGCTGGTCGTTGGTGTTCTGTCCGAACTGCTGGATCATGGGCGGCAACTGGCCGATCAGGGTCTGTGCCTTGGTGTCCAGCTGCAGGCGCGCGGTCAGCGTCTGACTGGTAGACGTGAGCTGGTTCGCGATCGTCGTGTGCTGCTGGAGCATGGTGGCGTAGCTCTGCTTGAGGTAGCTCTGCGCGGCGCCGTCCGCGGTCGACTCGGGGTCGGTCCAGAGCTTGGCCTGCGTCAACTGCTGCGCCTGCTGCTCGAGCTGAGACTTCCCGTTCACGACGTCCGCCGGCAGGCCTCCGGTCAGGCCGCCCGACTCCTTGGCCAGCGCATCCCGGCTGGCGGTGACCTGCGAGGCCTCCACCGTCCAGGCCTTCGCCAGCTTGAGGTAGTCGCCGGGCGTGGCCGCTTTCGACAGCTGCCGCTGGTGCGAAGAGAGATCGAACGGCGTCGGCCCGTAGTCGGCCTGCAGCGCGGTCAGGTCGGCCTTCGCCTGTGACTTGGTCTTCTTGAGCGCCTGGTCGTAGACGACGCCGGACTTCGCCTGCAGCCCCTTCAGCGGGTCCCCGAACAGCGCCATCGAGTAGTAGGGGTAGGGGATGGGACCCTTCGACTGCTGCTCCTGGTTGGCAAGCTGTTGCTGGAGCGGAGCCAACTCCGCCTTGGAGACCCCGGCCGCCCGCTCCTGCTGCCAGGTCGAGCGCAGTCCGGCCGCCTGCTGGTTGAACTCGTACTGGTTGCCGAGTCCCACCCCGACCACCAGCGCCATCACCAGCGCCATCACCAGGAGCATCGCACCGGCCGAGAACATCCATCGCTTCTGCAGCACCCCGGTTCCCCAGCGGCCCCTCTCGGAGGCCGTCCCCAGCTGTGCCGCTCTACTACCCAGAGAGCTCACCGTGCGTAAACATAACGGTTGCAGCCTCCGTTTGGCTACGCCACCGCCGCGGTTTGGGACACACGCTCGAGCTCGGAGACGGGGACGACCTGCCGGAACCGCCCCAAGGACCGTGCCCAGTCCGCCAGCAGGGCGTGCGCCCGCCGGCTGCCGGTCCGGGCCGCATGGTCGCGGATCAATTGATGCAGCAGCGGTGCCGCCTGATCCGGAACCGGCCGCACGCCTACGCTCTCCTCGTTGAGCTGCCCCCAGTCCAACACGTAGGCGGAGCCCCCGGTCATGCCGGCCCCTACGTTGCGGCCCACCTTGCCGAGGGAGACCACGAAGCCTCCCGTCATGTACTCGCAGAAGTGGTCGCCGGCTCCTTCCACGACCGCTACGGCTCCCGAGTTCCGGACCGCGAACCGCTCACCGGCGCGCCCGGCCAGCAAGAGAGTGCCGCCGGTAGCCCCGTAGAGGCAGGTGTTGCCGGCCAGCACCGGCACCTTGTCCCCTTGGTCGGCGCCGTCGTCCTCGGGCGCCCGGATCGCGATGCGGCCGCCGCCCATGCCCTTGCCCACGTAGTCGTTGGCCTCTCCCTCCAGCTCCAGGTCCGAGCCCTCGTCCAGCCAGGCGCCGAAGCTCTGGCCGGCGGCGCCCACGTACGAGCGGTGGAGGTTCCGCCGCGCCGCGCCGATGGCCCGGTGGCTGTTGTCGATGGGCCCGCTGGCCAGTTCCACGTCGGTGGGCGGGGTGCCGTTGCGCTGCCAGGTGCGGCGGCGCGGGGCGTCGGGATCGCCGGGCGCCCGCAGCAGCTCGCTGAGGTCGAGGCCGGTCTCACCGGGCACCGCTGAGAGGAGCTCGACCCGCCCCACGATCTCGTCCAGCGACCGGGCGCCGAGGCGCGCCAGGTGCCGGCGGACGTCCTCCGCGATCAGGGTCAGGTAGGTGACCACGTACTCCGGCTTGCCGGTGAACTTGGCCCACAGGTCCTCCCGCTGGGTGGCGATGCCCGCGGGGCAGGTGTTGAGGTGGCACTGGCGCGCCATGTCGCACCCGAGCGCCATCAAGACACCGGTCCCGAACCCGAACTCCTCGGCGCCCAGCAGGGCCGCCACCACCACGTCGCGACCGCTGCGCAGACCGCCGTCGGTGCGCAGGGTGACGCGCTCGCGGGTGCCGTGGCGCATCAGCGCCTGCTGCACCTCGGCGAGCCCCAGCTCCCAGGGAACCGCGGCGCTCTTGATCGAGGAGAGCGGCGAGGCCCCGGTGCCGCCGTTGTGGCCGGAGATCAGGATGTAGTCGGCCCTCGCCTTGGCGACGCCGGCCGCGATCGTCCCCACCCCCGCCTCCGCGACCAGCTTGACGCCGATCCGCGCGCGTGGGTTGGCCGCCCGCAGGTCGTGGATCAGCTCCGCCAGGTCCTCGATGGAGTAGATGTCGTGATGGGGCGGCGGCGAGATCAGCTGCTGGCCGGTCTGCGCGTGGCGGAGGTGCGCGATCAGCTCCGTCACCTTGATCCCCGGCAGTTGCCCACCCTCGCCGGGCTTCGACCCCTGCGCGATCTTGATCTCCAGCTCGTCCGCCTGCCGCACGTACTCCGGGGTGACGCCGAAGCGGGCCGACGCCACCTGCTTGATCCGGTTATCGCGACGCGGCCCCCGAACCTTGCCGTAGAGCTCGGGGTCCTCGCCGCCCTCACCCGAGTTGGAGCGCGCCCCCATCTCGTTCATGGCCACGGCCAGGGTCTCGTGGGCGGCGGGCGAGATGGCGCCCAGTGACATCGCGGTGGAGATGAATCGCAGCCGTACGTCGGTGGCGGGTTCCACCTCTTCCAGCGGGGTCGGTGTGGCGGCGTCGGGGATCCGGAGCAGGTCACGAAGGTCCTGCGGCGTCTCCATCGTGGACAGCTCCAGCCACCGCTGGTAGTCGGCCCAGTCGCCCGACTGCGCCGCCTTCTGGCCGGTGCGCACGGCGATCGGGTTGTTGGCATGGAACTCGCCGCTCTTGCGGAAGCGGAAGCGCCCGACGTCGAGGAGAGGGTTCTTGGGGCTGGGGTCGTCCTCCTCCCAGGCGTGCCGGTGCCAGCCCCGCAGGCGACGATCCAGGTCGGCCAGGTTGGCGCCGCCGACACGGGAGGGGATGCCGGGGAGGCAGAGCTCCATCACCTCCGCGCCCAGCCCGAGCACTTCGACCACTTGCGCGCCGCAGTAGGAGCTGACGCAGGAGATCCCCATCTTGGCCATCACCTTGAGCAGGCCGTGCTCCAGGGCCTGCCGGTAGCTCTCCTCCGCGTCCTCTCCGTCCGGGACCTGGTCCTGGAGCGTGCGCGCGGTGGCGAGCGCGAGGTGGGGGTGGACGGCGGTGGCGCCGACCGTGATCAGGCAGGCCAGGTCGTGCACGTCGAGCGCGTCGCCGGTGACCGCGACCACGTCGCGCTGGAGGCGGTAGCCGGCGTCGAGCAGCGCCTCGTGAACGGCACCCACGGCGAGCACCATCGGGATCGGAAGACGCTCGGGACCGGTGGCCGCATCGCTCAGCACCAGGATCGAGGTGTCCGCTTCCAGTGCCTGGCGACACAGGCGTTCCAGGCCCTGTCGCAGCGTCTCACCGGGATCGTAGGTGGCGTCCAGGACCAGGCCCGAGCGGGCGACGGTCGCGAGCTCGCCGACGCCGAGCAGGGGCGAGGCGACCTCGAAGAGGGCGGTTTGGCGCCCATCCTGGACCGAAGCCAGCGTCCTTCCATGGGCACCGATCACAGTCCGCAGCGACATCACCGAGCGTTCGCGGAGCGAGTCGATGGGGGGGTTGGTGACCTGGGCGAAGCGCTGGCGCAGATGGCCGTACAGGCGCCGCTCGACCCGTGCCAGCGGCGCGATCGGGGTGTCGTCGCCCATCGACAGCGTGGGCTCGGCACCGGTCTCCGCCATCACCTGCAGCATCGCCTTCACGTCCTCGGCGGTCCATCCGTAGGCCCGCTGGCGGCGTGCCAGCCCCTCCGGGACGGCGGAAGGCGTCCCGTCGTGTCCAAGCGGGACCAGGGCGAGCTCGGCCAGGCGCCCGAAATCCAGCTTGCCGGCGACCGCCCGCTTGGCCTCGGCGTCGCGGAGGATGGTCCCGCTCTCCACGTCGACCAGCAGCACCTGGCCGGGACCCAGCCGGCCGCGCTCGGTGACCTCTGCCGGGGGAATCGGCACCACGCCGGCCTCGGAGGCGGCCACCACCAGGCCGTCCTTGGCGATCTGATAGCGCAGCGGGCGGAGACCGTTGCGATCGAGCGCGGCACCTGCCCAGCGTCCGTCCGAGAAGGACAGTGCGGCGGGACCGTCCCAGGGCTCGAAGCGGATCGACGTGAAGCGATGGAAGTCGCGCACCTTCGGGTCCAGGTCGTCGCGGTCCTCCCAGGCCTCGGGGACGACGGTCATGATCGCCTCCGCCAGGTCGGCCCCCTGGCGGCACAGCAGCTCGATCGCGTTGTCCAGCGAGGAGGAGTCCGAGCCGAGCGCCCAGACCGCGCTCCGCAGCTCCGGGGCGAGCTCGTTGTCGCGCGCGCGCATCCAGTTCCGGTTGCCGCTGATGGTGTTGATCTCGCCGTTGTGGGCCAGCATCCGCAGGGGCTGCGCCAGCTGCCAGTCGGGGACCGTGTTGGTGGAGTACCGCTGGTGGAAGACGGCAAGCCGGCTCTCGGTCCGCGGGTCGGCCAGGTCAAGGTAGAAGTCCGCCAGTGCGGTGCCCGCCATCAGGCCCTTGAAGACCATGATGCGGGACGAGCACGAGGCCAGGTAGAGCTCGGGGCCGTCCGCCTCGGAGCGGTCCTCGCAGCGCCGCCGGGCCCGGTAGAGGCGGGTGTCGAATTCGTCGGCGTCCATGCCCTCGGGGTGCGGGATCAGCGCGTGCAGGATCTCCGGCATGCGCTGCCGCGCCTTGGAACCCAGCGAGTCCGGGTCGAGCGGTGGCCGGCGCCACGACGACACTGAGAGACCCTCGTCCGCCAGGGCCCGCTCCAGCGCGTCGGGTGCGCCCTCTCCCCAGCTGAAGAGGACGGCGACCGCGGTCCTCTCACCGAACAGGGCGGTCGGGATCTGGATCAGGATCCCGGCGCCGTCACCGCTGCGGCCGTCGGCGTCCAGACCGCCGCGATGCGCGAGCCGGGCCAGCGCCCCCAACGCCAGCTCCACCACGCGGTGCGAGGCCGGTCGCCCGGCTGCCGCCACGAAGCCCATGCCGCAGGCGGCACGGTGTGTGGGCAGCGAACCCGGCCAGGACGCACGCGAGCCAGACGCGGACGCGCGCGCAGAGAGGGGCGTGGAGGACACGCGGTAACCGTACCCGGGTCCTGTTTCGCTTATCTAGTCGGTGGCCCCCAAACCTTGCCGCGAATCTTCGTAATCCACATACAAAGAGCTTCCCGGCTGGAGCAGGGACCGCACCTGCAGCGCGACGCTCAGGTTGAGCCTGGTCTCGCGGTCGTCGAGGTCGACGCCGGCGATGGCCCGCACTCGGTCCAGGCGGTAGCGGAGCGTGTTGGGGTGGATGTCCAGCCGGCGGGCGGCGGCCTGCTGCTCCCCCGACTCCAGATAAGCCCGGAGCGTCTCGACCAGGTGGGTGCCATGGTCGGCGTCGTGCTGCTCCAGCGCGTGCAGGTGTCGCGACCGGAAGGCCTCCAGGCGCCGGTCCGGGATCCCGGCGAGCAGCGCGGTGAGCCCCAGATCGGCGACTCCCACCACGCGACCCCGGGTGCCGAAGCGGGCCAGCGTGTCGAGGACGCCGCGCACCTCGCGATACGCGGCGGCCACGCCCACCGGCACCTCGACCAGGTCGCTGAACGCGATCGAGATGCTGAAGCCGGGGCTCCAGGCGCCGACCGCCTCCTGCACGCGAACCCCGATCCGCGCCCCCTGGGACTGCGCGCCGCGGTCGGCGCCGAGCGGCACCAGCGCCACCACCGAATCCGAGGTGAGGAGGGACAGCGACCGCCCATGCGTGGCGCCCACGGCGTCTGACACCTGGCGCAGGAACTCCCGCTTCAGCGCCTGGATCGCCTCCTCGCCCAGCTGCTGGCGGTTCAGGTAGTCGCGGAAGTTGTCGATGTCGCACACCAGGAGGACGTGCGCGCCCTGGAGTGGGTAGCCGAGGTGCCGGGCCCGGCGCTGCGCGGTGGCGAGGTCGCCGTAGGTGCCCCGGAGCAGCTCGTCGAGGTATTCGCCGCGCACGCGCCCCTCCACCTCGGCCAGGTCGCGCTCCTTGGTCAGCGCGATCGCGACCACCAGCGCCGCCTGCTCGATCGCCATCATCGCCAGCTCTTCGCTGCCGGGGTCGACGGGACCGAGCAGCGAGATGTACCCGAGCGCCTGACGCCCGGCCAGCACCGGGGCCAGGATCCGCTCGCGGCGCATGCCGAGGTGGGGCAGAGCCGGGATCAAGGTCGGCCCCCGGCGGCGGTCGACCTCACGCAGCCACTGCTGGAAGCGAGGGTCGAAGATGGCGCCCCGGGGCGACCCGTGCCCGGTGATCGTCTCCATCCGGTGCGGGTCGTCGGTGGGCTCGCCGGAGTGAGCGAGCAGGTGGAAGGTGGCGTCCTCGATGGTCACCGGGGCGCCCGCGATCTCGGCCAGCGTGCCGCAGATCTCGACGATGCCCTTGCCGTCCAGGACCAGGTCGGTGAAGCGCCGGTGGATCTCGATCGAGCGCTTGAGCCGCCAGTGCTCCGCGAACATGATCCGCTCCAGCAGCGGCTCCATCAGCTCGGTGCGGCTGACGTCCTCCCCCGCCAGCGTGAAGAGGGGAAGCCGGTGCCGGTCGGCGGCCGCCACCATGTCCCCGGGGAGCGCGTCCAGGTAGCGACCCAGCGTGACCACCAGGCCCGCCGACTCGATCGCGTCCAGGTCGGCGACCAGGCGGGCCGGAGCCTGGGGATCGCCCCGCATCGCGTAGGCCTGGGTCAGGAGCAGCTCGTGAGGACCCATGCGGGCCACGATCTCGGGGGTCTCCATCACCCGGACCCAGTCGATCCGGCGGTCCAGGCCCTCCCGGCCCGCGACCAGCCGGGCGCGGCGGAGGCCGCCAGAGCGCATCGCCTCCCGGACGGTGGGCGGGGTCGGGCGCGGCTGCTCCATCGGGTACGACGTTACCCAGGAATGTGCCCCTAAAGCTGTGCGAGCAGGCGCGGCAGCGCTTGCGCCAGCAGGGTCTCCGCCACCCGGACCCGCTCGGGCGAGTCGATCCGGTCCCAGTCGTCTTCGACGATCTTGGCGACGTCCCAGTACGGGTGGTGCCGTGTGCCCGTCATCTCCTCGTAGGCGGCGACGAAGCCGTTCGCGGCCTCCTCACTGGCCCAGTCCTGCAGGTTCCAGCGGCAGGTCGCGATGTCGATGCCGGCCGGGCCCACGCAGGCGTTGGCCCAGTCCACCAGTCCGGCGACGCCGCCTCGTGACCACAGCACGTTTCCCGGGTGGAAGTCCCGGTGGACGAAGCACGCCTGGTAGGGGGGCTCCGCCGATCGCCACAGTTCCAGAGCCCGCTCCCAGAGGTCCGGGCGCCGGCAGCCCCGCGGCGGCCTGGTGGAGGTCTCCCGGCACCACGGGAAGTAGCGGTGACCGAACCCGGCGCCGTCGACGCTGTGGACCTGGGCGGCGAGCGAGGCCAGCCCCCGCACGTCCGGCGAGGGAAGCGCACGGCCCGGCATCCGCGCCATCAGGATGACCGGGACCCCATCTCCGACCTCGAGGCCGGTGGGGTCGGCGGCGATCACCGCCGGCACCGGCAATCCATGCCGGCGGGCGTAGTCGAGGGCCTCGACTTCCCGGACCGGGGCCTCTGGCTCGTCGATCCCGAACTCGTCCCACACGTAGCGGCGCAGCACCAGCGTCGCGCCGCTCGCCAGCACGACCGCGTGCACCGCGGTGCTCGACGCGCCCGGCAGCCGGCGCACCGAGATCACGCGAGAGCTGGTCGCCCGCGAGATCCACTCGCGCACCGGCGGGGGCACCGGCGCCCGGCGCAGCTCGGGCGGCAGCTCCGCGGGCAGCCGCTGGTTCGGATGTCGCCAGGCGCCCAACTGGTCAGTCCGGTTCCGGGGACGGCTGCCAGCCCAGCACGCGCCGCGCCTTCTCCGTGGGCACCACGCGCTGATCGGGGTCGCCCGAGATCGCGAACGCCTCCCACCCGGGGTGGCGGTGCTCCAGCGCGAGGAGGATGGCGGAGGCGACGTCACGCGCGCGGGTGAAGGTGGCGGCCCGGAAGGCGGCGCCTTCGATGGCCCTCCCGCCCGAGTCGGGGGAAGGCGGGGGAGCGTCGTCGGGCCAGGGGAAGCAGAGGCGGAGCGAGGTCACGCTCTGATCGAAGCGCCGGGCCGCGTTCTGAGACACCTCCTCTCCCAGGCGCTTGGTGAACCCGTAGAAGTCGTCGCCGTCGGGCGGGGTCTCCTCGTCGGGATACCGCTCGCCCGGAGGCCGGGACCGGTAGACGGAGAGGCTCGAGGTCACCACCACCTTCTGCACGCCCGCCTCGTGGGCCGCCCAGTGCGCCAGGTGCAGGCCCTTGACATTGACGTCGTAAGCGCTGACCACCGCCGGCAGCTCGCCCCACGGCTCCTTGCGGTTCATGGCCATGAAGAGGAGGGCGTCGCAGCCGGTGGCCGCCTCGCGCACCGCGTCGAAGTCGTCAAGCGTCCCCACCACCACCTCCCACCAGGCATCCGCAGCCTCTGGCCGGCGCAGGTCGAAGACCCGGATCCGGTGGCGTGCGGCGAGGTGGGGGAGGACCAGGGAGGCCACCAAACCGGCTCCTCCGACGACGAGTAGACGCATCCAAGCACCTCCAGGGGGCCATCGACCTGCCGACTTGACGACTTATGCCGGGACCCAGCATAATTCCCGCCGATCGAGAACCGGCCGCCATTGACGGCAGGTCGCATTTGGGGGGCTCGTACTTTGGTGGGCGGCTGCCCCGGGAGAAACGTGAGATGACTGATCGAATCACGGATTCGGCACGGTGGTCACGGCGCCAGTTTCTGGGCCGCGGCGTGGCGGCGGCGGCACTGGCGGCGCCGACCAGCGCCGCTCTGCTGGCGGCCTGCGGCTCCAGTCCCACGACCAGCGGCGGGGGACAGACCTCCAAGCAGAACCCGTTCGGGGTCAACGCCACGGCGCCCCTCAACGTGGTGATCTTCAAGGGTGGCTACGGCGACCAGTACGCCCGCGACGCGCTGCGGGCCTACCAGAAGAAGTTCCCGCAGGCTCAGACCAACATCACCGACGTCACCCAGAACCTCTCGCAGGAGTACCAGCCGAAGTTCGTCGCCGGCGAGCCGCCCGATTTCATGGACGACTCCGGTGCCGGCGACATCGCGCCCGGCACGCTGGTCCAGCAGAACCAGCTGACCGACCTGGGCAGCTTCTGGAACGCCGCCTCCTTCGACGACCCCAACAAGAAGATCAAGGACACCGTCCTGTTCCAGACCCAGGACGACGCCAAATTCAACGGCAAGTACTACGTCTGCCTGTACGCACTCAGCGTCTACAGCATCTGGTACAGCTCCTCGCTGTTCAAGGAGAAGGGGTGGACGTACCCGCAGACCTGGAGCGACATGCTCAATCTCTGCAAGGAGATCAAGCAGTCGGGCATGGCGCCCTGGACGTATCAGGGGGTCTACCCCGCCTACGTGTCGCTGCTCTTCATCCCCATGCTCACGAAGCTGGCCGGACCCGACGTGGTCAAGAACATCGACAACTTAAAGCCCAAGGCGTGGATGAACGACGCCGTGCTGGAGACCATGAACGCCCTCTACCAGCTGGTGACCAACGACTACATCATGCCGGGCAGCGGGGGGCTGACCCACATCGAGTCGCAGAAGGCCTGGCTCAACAAGCAGGCGGCGTTCATCCCGGACGGCTCCTGGGTCGAGAACGAGATGACGGGGTTCGTGCCCTCGGACTTCAACATGGTGGTGGCGCCGACGCCGTCGCTCTCGAGCCACGACGCGATGCCGTACGGCTCGGTCAACTACTACGCGGGGGAGAACTTCATCGTCCCCTCGAAGGCCAAGAACAAGGCCGGCGGCCTCGAGTTCCTGCGCATGATGCTGTCCAGGAAGCAGGCGCAGAACTTCACCAACCTGACCAAGACCCTGACCATCGTGTCGGGCGCCGCGGACAACCTGCCGATCGCCAAGACTGACACCTCGCTCAAATCCCAGCTGGAGCTGATCCACAGCGGCAAGCCACGCATCCCGTCATCTTTGTACGGTGGCTGGTACCAGCAGATGAACGACTCCATCAACCAGGCCTTCGGGTCCCTGATGCAGAACCGGATGACACCGAAGGACCTCCAGTCGCACTGTCAGGCGGCGGCCGACGCGATCATGAACAACCCCAGCATCACCAAGTTCCACCGCAGCTGAGGAGGCGGCGTGCAGCGCGGCAAGTGGCCCATCATCGTCGTCTTCCTGGCCCCAACGCTGCTGCTCTACGCCGTCTTTGTGATCATCCCCTACGCGGGGGGCATCGCGATCTCGTTCACGAACTGGGCCGGGTTCTCGGCCCAGTTCGCTTTTGTCGGTGCCCAGAACTACCTGCAGATGCTCGAAGACCCGATCTGGCGCCTCGCCCTGCTCCACAACGTGATCATGCTGATCGTGCTCCCGATCTGCATTCTCGGGATCGCGCTCGCCTTCGCCAGCCTTCTCACGCAGGGCGGCAGCTCGGCCATCTTTCGCCGCATCCGGGGCTCGCAGCTCTACCGGATCGCGTTCTTCCTTCCCTACATGATGCCGGTGAGCATCGTCGCGATCCTGTGGCAGTTCGTCTACAACCCGAACTTCGGGCTGCTCAACGGTCTTCTGCGCCTGGTCCATCTGACCGTGTTCACGCGCACCTGGCTCGAGGACCCCTCGACCGCGCTGGCGGCGATCGCCGTGGTCGGGGTCTGGAGCAGCGTCGGGTTCTACATGGTGCTCTTCATCGCCGGCATCCAGGGGATCCCGACCGACATGTTCGAGGCCGCCGCCATCGACGGTGCGAACCGGCTCCAGATGTTCGTCCGGGTGACGATCCCGCTGCTCTGGAATCAGCTGCAGGTGGCGATCGTCTATGTGGGCATCTACGCCTTCGACCTCTTCGCGCTGGTCCAGATCATGAGCTTCAGTCAGGCGGGGCCGAACAACGCGACGCAGGTGATGGGCTTCTATCTGTATCAGAACGCCTTCTCCTACGCACACTTCGGCTACGCGTCGGCGATGGGGGTCGGCATCTTCATCCTCTCGATCGCGCTGACCCTGTTGACCTTCCGGTTCGCGACCCGCCAGCAGGTGGAGTTCTGATGACCACGCCAACCCCTGACGAGGTGGCGCCCGAGCGCGCCGTGGCAGGCGCCGACGCGCCCACCCGCCCCGTGCGCAGGTGGTCGCCGGCCGGGCTGGCCTCCCGGTCGTTGACCCAGGTCCTCCTGCTCGCCTGGACGGTGCTGGTGATCTTCCCGTTCGTGTGGATGATCTACAGCTCGTTCAAGACCAACAACGAGATCTTCTCCAGTCCCTGGAACCTGCCCAGCACGCTCCACTGGGACAACTTCGTGCGGGCCTGGACCACCGCCTCGATCGGGGTGTACTTCGTGAACAGCATCATCGTGGTGGCGTTCTCGCTCGCGATCACGCTGCTGCTTTCGGCGATGACCGCGTACGTGCTGGCCCGCTACGAGTTCTTCGGGCGCCAGTTCATCTACTACAGCTTCATCCTGGGCATCGCGTTCCCGGTCTTCCTCGCCATCGTGCCGCTGTTCTTCGTGGTGCAGGGCCTCGGCCTGCTCGGCACCTACCCCGGTTTGATCCTGGTCTACGTCGCCTACTCGCTTCCCTTCTCGGTCTTCTTCCTCACCGCCTTCTTCCGCACCCTGCCCTCGGAGGTGGCGGAGTCAGGCCTGATCGACGGCTGCAGCCACTTCGGTATCTTCTTCCGGTTGATGCTGCCGCTCGCCTCACCCGGACTCGTCAGCATCGGCATCTTCAACTTCCTGGGCATGTGGAACCAGTACCTGCTGCCGCTGGTCCTGAATCCGGATCCGACCCACTTCGTCCTCGCCCAGGGCCTGGCGGCGCTTGCCATCAACCAGGGCTATCGCGGCGATTGGGGTGCCTTGTTCGCCGGGTTGACGATCGCCATGCTGCCGATCCTGGTCGTCTACGGGACGCTGCAGAGCCGGCTGCAGGCGGGCCTCACGGTGGGCGCGATCAAGTAGAAACGGGCGCCTCGCCGGGCTCGAGCGCCACCGGCGCCGGCCAGCGTGCCTGGAGCACCAGCATGCAGGCGAGCGCGCCCAGCACCGGCAGCATCATGACCGCGAACGGGAGTGGCCGCGCGACCGCGACCATGGCGCCGCCCGCGAGCGCCCCCGACAGCATGCCCAGGCTCCAGGCGGTCTGGAGCAGACCCACCCCGCGTCCCCGCGCCTGGGGCTGGGTGAGGGAGCCGATCAAACCCGGCATCAGCGCCGACAGCGACCAGGCGAGGGCGGCCCCCGCGCTGCCCGCGATGAAGAGGCCGGGCAGGCTGCCGGCCACCAACGCCAGGGCCAGGCTGTCGAGCGCGATGGCGCCGATCAGGCCCGGGACCAGCCAGCGAAAGCGGTAGCGATCCCAGATCCGGCCGCACAACAGCGAGCAGGGGGCCGCGATGGCCAGACTCACCGCCGCGTAGGCGCCGGCGGTGGCCACCGACCCGCTCTCGCGGTGGACGAGCAGCGGCAGCAGCAGGGTCACCGACCCCCAAAAGCAGGTCGTCAGGTAGCGCACCACCACCAGCAGCGCGATCGGGCGCCGCTCGAGCAGGGCCGCATAGCCGCTCAGCACGGCCCGCGGCCGCTCCCGGAGGGCCGGGCGCTGGAGCTCGGGCAACAGCCAAGCCGCCACGCCGATCAGGAGGAAGGAGGCGGTCGCGATCCCGCCCATCACCAGCGCGAATCCCCAGCTCTGGAGCAGACGGCCGGCCAGGAAGTTGCCGGCCGCGCTTCCCAGCGTGTTGCCGAGGAAGAACACGGCCGCCCCGAGCCCGATCCGCTGCGTCCGGCTGGCGGCCAGGAGGTAGGCCTGGCCGGACACGTACTGCGTGCCCAGGGCGGCGCCTCCCGCCACCGCCAGCAGCAGCATCAAGGCCGGCGACGCGCTCAGGAAGATGAGCGCCAGCAGCACCGCGCCGGCGAGGCCGATCAGGAACGTGCGGCGGACTCCGAGCGCATCGGTGAGCAGCCCACCCAGGATCGAGGCGGCGGCGCCGAGCAGCATCTGGGCCGTCTGGAGCGAGGCGGTGAACAGCGGTGGGAAGCGGAGGATGTCGACGTACACCGGGAGCTGGGAGAGCAGGGGCGCGGTCAAGAAGCCGGCGGCGAACTGCAGCACGAGCAGCGCGACCAGCGGCGAGGGGCGCCTCGCCGGCGCTGAGCGACGCAGTTCAGGAAGCTCCCAGCGCGGCCCGGAACTCCGCCATCTCGACCACCAGCCCGCTGCGCCGCGACTCCTCGGCGGCGAAGGCGAGCAGGTGACTCTCCAGCGATTCGGCGGCCTCGGTGGCCGCCTCGGTGCGGTCGCCCCGCAGGACTCTCACGAACTCCTCCAGCAGATGCCCGTCGCCGCCGCCGTGGCCTCCCGCCTGGTCGGCGGCGCCGCCGCCCGGGCAGAGCGTCTCCGTCTCCCCCGTGGCGTGGTCGTGGATCACCAGGCGGTTGGTGGCCTGGTCGCCGAGCAGCGTGGCGCGCATGCCGTCGAAACGGAGCGTGCGGCCCTCCCGGTGCGAGGACCCCTGCATCGTCATGCTGACCGAGAGCCCGGCGCCGAAGTCGATGCTCAGGACCTGATGATCGACGGCGTCGTTGTCGCACCGATAGACGCAGCGCCCATAGGGTCCCGTCCGCAGCCCCTCCAGCATTCCGTCGGGACTGTGGTCCAGCGACACCGGGTCCCGCATGAAGTCCTTCGTGTCCGCTCCCAGGTACACCCGCGGGGCGTACCACAGGCAGGCGTCCTGATGGGGGCAGCCGTCAGTGCAGCGAGCCGGCATGTCCGGCCGCGCGTGCGCGGCGGTGAAGTGGGTCAGCGACCCGAAGGACGCGACTCTCCGGGAGCGTCGGCCCAGGATCCAGTAGAGGAGATCCAGGTCATGGCTGCACTTGGCCAGGATCATGGGGGCCGAGCGCTGGGTGTTGGACCAGTTGCCGCGGACGAAGCTGTGCACGAAGTGCTGGAACCAGAGGTTCTCGCGCCAGTCGACCGACACCACCTCACCCAACCGGCCCGAGGTGACGATGTCCCGAACCTGCCGGAAGTAGGGGGCATAGCGGAGCACGTGGCAGACCACGACCTTGCGGCCTGCCTCCCGCGCCAGGCGCACCAGCTCGACGCAGTCCTGGGGCCGGGTCGCCATCGGCTTCTCGAGCAGGACGTCGTAGCCGGTTTCGAGCAGCGCCTCGGTGCTCACCAGGTGGGTGCGATCCATGGTCGTGTTGATCGCGGCCCGGCCCAGCGGGCCGTGCGCGACCAGGTCCTCCCAGCTCCGGAATCGGCGGTTCGGGGGGATGCCGTGCAGCTCCGCGAACCGGGTCCGGCGATCGTCCCTCGGCTCGGCGACGGCGACGAACTGGAGCCGGTCGCCCAGGTGCTCCGCCGCGTACCTGCCGTAGGCGCGGTGTCCCCGGTTGCCGGCTCCGATCATCACCGCCTCGATCCGGTCCGTCATCAGTCCTCCTTGCCGAGTGGCAGCTCGACGGTCGCGCCACCACGCTCCGAGCTCAGGTCCGCGGCGAAGCACGCCTCGTGGGTGTTGACCGCGTCCTCCAGGTTGGCGTGCGACTCCCGGCCGGAGAGGATGCAGTCGACGAAGTGGTCGATCTCGCCCCTGAACGGGTGGTGGGCGACATCGCCGCTGTCGGGCAGGATCGTCTCCATCTCGGCGAACCCCCTGAGCCCCGGCAGCTTGCTCGTGTAGAGCCGGTTGCCGCGCACCACGCCCTCGGTCCCGAAGACGTCGATATTGAAGTTGTAGGGCATCCACTGGGAGGTGCAGGCGGAGACCTTGCCCATGGCGCCGTTGGCAAAGCGCACGACCGCGAGCGTATTCGCCTCCACGCCGTCGGCTTCCGCACGCTTCTGCTCGGGCGTCCAGCTTCGGGCGCTGACCGAGGCGATGTCGCTCTCCATCAGGTAACGCGCCATGTCGAAGGCGTGGCAGCCGCCCTCCAGCATGGCACCGACCCCACGCTTGCGCCCGCGCGCCGGCCGCGAGTAGCCGCCGGCCTGGACCACGTTGTGCCAGTAGTCGGTCTGGACCAGGAAGACGTCTCCCAACGCGCCCAGGGCCCGCAGCGCCTTGATGTTGGCCACGGCCGGGTTCCAGCGGAGCACGAAGCCGGCCACGGTCCGCACCCCGGCCTCGCCGACCGCCGCCCGCATCCGGTGCAGCTCGTCCGCGCCCAGCGCCACCGGCTTCTCGATCAGGATGTGCTTGCCCGCCCGCGCCGCCAGCACCGTCTCCTCCGAGTGGCGCTCCGGCGGGGTGCAGATCGAGACCGCATCCACGTCGGGCCTGGCCAGCATCGCCTCCAGTGAGTCGTAGGCGGGCACGTCGAGGTCGAACTCGCGCGCCTTGCGCTCCGCGCCCTCTTGGGTCCGGCTGCCGATGGCGACCACACGCGCGTGCGGGTTCTGCTGGTAGGCACGGATGTGCTCGCTGGAGACCCAACCGGCGCCCTGGATCGCGATCCCTACTTCGTCCATCTTCTCCCCCCGACTTCTATTCTCCGTCCATGTTCGAGGGTAAGCATGGGTGAGGGACGGCTCGGCGTGGGCGTGGTCGGCGTCGGGTGGGTCGCGCACGAGCACATCCGGGCCTGGAACGCCAATCCGCACAGCCGGGTGACCGCGCTCGCGAGCCACAGTCAGACGAACGCCGAGGCGGCGGCGCGGCGCCACCAACTGAGCGACGCCACCCTTTACACGGACTGGAACGCTCTGATCCGCGACCCCGCGGTGGAGGTGGTCGACATCTGTTCGATGAACCACCTCCACGTCGAGCAGGCCCTGGCCGCGGCAGAGGCCGGCAAGCACCTGCTGATCGAGAAGCCGGCCGCCCACACCCTGCACGATCTCCGCCGTGTGCAGCGGGCCATCCGGGAGGCCGGGGTGAAGAGCCTGGTGGGGTTCGAGCTGCACTGGAGCCCCTACTTCAAGAACGTGCGGTCCATGCTCGACCACGACTTCCTGGGCCCCGTCTTCTACGCCGAGTGCGACTATTTCTCCGGCAACTGGGAGAGCTGGTACGCCGGCTACGACTGGGTGAGGACGAAGGAGAAGGGTGGGTCGGCGCTTCCCGCGGCGGGCGTGCACGCGGTGGACGCGATCCGCCAGTTCGTCGACTCGGACGCTGTCGAGGTCTTCGCGTACGCGGGGAACTTCACCGGGACCATGGAGTGGGACGCCAGCATCGTCACCCTGATCAAGTTCCGTTCCGGGGCCATCGGCAAGGTCGGCTGCGTCCTCGAAGGCAACCTGAAGTATCAGTTCAACGTGCGGCTCCATGGGCCGCGCGGGGCGATCGTCAACGACCGGTTCCTGACCCAGCTGCTGCCCGGCCAGACCGACTGGGCGCAGTGCCCGACGGTGCTGCCCGACACGCCGGAGGTCTCCCATCATCCGTTCCAGGAGGAGATCGACCACCTGGTCGACTGCGTCCGTGAGGGCACCACGCCGCTGGTTGACATCGAAGACGCGGCCAAGACCCACGAGATCGTGCTCGCGGCCGAACTGTCCGCGGCGGAGGGCCGGCCGGTGAGCCTGCCCCTGCCCGACTGACACCACCCCAGAGGAGAGATGGCAATGGTGGAAGGAACCCGTTTCGACCTGGGAGCCCACACGCTTCCCTACCGCTCGGAGCCGCTCGAGCGTGGCCTGCAGGGCATCGCCGCGGCCGGCTTCAAGTCGGTAGGGCTGGCCTCCGAGCACGCGGGAGGGCCGATCGTCTCGGAGCACCCGGATCGGAACGAGGTGACCTCCCTCCGCCGCCGCATCGAGGACTTCGGCCTGACCCCGGTCTGCCTGATGGCCCGCCGCGGTGCCATGGAGCGGATCGAAGACCTGGTCGCCGATCTCGATCTCTGCGCGGAGATGGGGATGCCCTATCTGCAGGTCATCGGACCCTGGCCGGACGGCCCCGACGGGAGGCCCAAGCCGGTGATGCGGTGGTACGGGGAGGTGGAACGGTTCCTGGCGGTCCTGAGTGCGGGCGGCAAGGAGGCCCAGCGTCGCGGCGTGACCATCGTCCCCAAACCACACCGGGGGGCGACCGCGACCGGCGCCGACTTGAGAGAAGTGCTGACCCGCACCGATTCGCCCGCCGTGCGCTGCTGCTGGGACGCCGGCAACATCCGCTACTACGAGGGACTGGATTCCGAGGACGACCTCGAGCGATCGGGGGTGGCGCCGCTGGTGAGCACGGTCTGCATCAAAGACCACTCCGGCGGCCAGTGGAACGACAGCTTCCCGGTGCCCGGCGACGGCGAGGTGGACCATGCCCGGATGCTCAAGATCCTGGCCTCGGCCGGCTTCCGAGGCCCGCTGCTGCTGGAGCGGTTCGACCAGCCGAATGCCGAGGCCAACGACGCGGCCATGCTCCGGACCCGCACCTTCCTGGAATCCGTGGTCCAGAGCCTGGACGAGGGGGAGGCGCCGGCATGACGGTGCGCATCGGCTTCGTGGGTGCCGGACGCATGGCCACCGACCACGTGGCGGCCCTGGCCCGGGTGCCGGGCGCCGAGGTGGTCGCGATGTGCGATCTGGTCCCTGGCCAGGTGGAGGCGGTGCCGGACGCGGTCCGGCAGCGGCTGCTGGCGATCGGCTCCGACGCCCAGGCGCCCCACCCCGTCGCCTACACCGATTTCGCCAACATGGTCACGCGGGAGCGGCTCGACGCGGCCTACGTGTGCCTGCCACCGGCGATCCGCGGCGACGTGGAGGTGGACCTGGTCCGGGCCGGTGTGGCGCTGCTGGTGGAGAAGCCGGTGGCCCTCCAGCTCAGGATCGCCGGCCGGGTGCTGGCGGAGCTGCGGCAGCGCGAGACGATCGCCGCCTCCGGCTACCTGTATCGGTATGCCTCCTGGGCCAAACGAGCGCGGGAGCTGGTCGGCGACCGCACGGTCGGACAGGTCATCACGTCGCGGTTCGCGCGACTCCCCTCCAGGATCGGCTGGTACGCGCACCAATCGCAGAGCGGCGGCCAGTTGACCGAGACCATGACGCACCAGGTGGACCTGCTCCGCCTGCTCGGGGGAGAGGTGCGCACCGTCTTCGGGGCGGGGGCCGTACGGCGCGACGGCGCCACCGGTGCTGACGACATCTTCGACGTTCAGTCGGTCGCCCTGATCTTCGAGAACGGTGCCGTCGGCAGCATCTCCTGCAACCTGCTGACACCGCACCGCCACCAGTGGCAGGTGCGCGTCTCCTGCGAGGGCTTCGATCTCTCCATCGGCCACGAGCTCCGGCTCCGCGCGATCGACGGCGAGGTCGAGATCGACGAACCGATGACGGGGGACCCGCTCCTCGAGGAGAGCGCCGGTTTCGTCCAGGCGGTGGCCGAGGGCCGGCCCGAGCTGGTCCGGTCGACCTACGAAAATGGCGTGCGCACAGTGGCCGTGACGCTGGCCGCCGACCGCTCCGAGCGCACGGGAGCGCCGATCGACGTGCCGGCGCTGCTGCGGGAGGAGGCGGGGCTGGTGGAGGGATGAGCACGGATCCGGGCTGGATTGGAGCCTTGCCCTTCCAGCCTCACCCGAGGGTTCGCATGGCGTTCATCGGAGCCGGCGGACGGGGCCGGGCACTTATGCGCAACTTCCGGGCGGTAGACGGTGTGGAGGTCACGGCCGTTTGCGACCGTGACCCCGGCCGCCTGGCCCGGGCGCAGACAGACTTCCAGGCCCTCGATGCAGGTGCGACAGCTCTCTCCTGGGGGGATGACGTGGGCGAAGTGCTGCATCGTGACGATGTCGACCTCGTGTGCGTGGCGACCTCGTGGGACTCGCACGCGCCGCTTGCGTTGGCGGCGATGGAGGCCGGCAAGCATGTCTGCGTCGAGGTGCCGGCCGCCATCACCACCGAGGACTGCTGGCGGCTCGTCGACGCCTCCGAGCGGACCCGGCGTCACTGTGTGATGCTCGAGAACTGCTGCTACGGCTACTGGGAACTGATGCTGCTGGGGATGCTCCGGGCGGGCCTGCTGGGCGAGGTCCTGCACGCGGAGGCGGCATACATCCATGACCTGCGACGAAGCCTGTTCGCCGATCGACGCGCCGGTCCATGGCGCCGGTTGCAGCACATACACCGCGATGGGAACCTGTACCCCACACACGGACTGGGCCCGGTCGCCGGCTACCTGGGGATCAATCGGGGCGATCGCTTCGACTACCTGGTCTCGATGAGTTCGCCCCAGCGCGGCCTTGAACTGTGGCGAGAGTCAAACCTCGAGCGGAGTGACCCAACATGGACCGAGAACTATGTGTGCGGCGACGTGAACACGTCCTTGATCAAGGCCTCCAGTGGGCGCACGGTTCTGGTCCAGCACAACGTGACCAGTCCTCGTCCCTACGACCGCCTCAACCTGGTCGCGGGTACCAAGGGGACCTACAGAGACTTTCCGCCCCGGATCTATCTGGACGGCCAGGAGGGGGAGGAGGAGTACGCCGGCATCGAGGGGTACCGAGAACAATTCGAGCACGTCTGGTGGAAGGAGTATGGCCGACGTGCCAAGGAGATCGGCGGGCACGGCGGGATGGACTTCATCATGGCCCAGCAACTCATCCGATCGATGCTGAAGGGCACGGTGCCCGACATGGACGTCTACGATGCCGCCACCTGGAGCGTTGTCGGCCCGCTGAGTGAAGACTCCGTACGGCTGGGCAGTGTGCCGGTCGCCATTCCGGACTTCACCCGGGGACATTGGGGCACGGCCCGACCGACCGTCGGCGCCGGTTAAGGGCCCAGTATCCGCGCTGTGCGGACACCGGACCCTCGATTCAGATCAGGCGGCCGAGACGGGCTTGAGCTTGCCCATCAACATGAGCATGGTGGTGAAGTTGTCGCCATACGGGGCGTTCTGCAAGATCGGATCGCTGTCCGCCGGCCATTTCTGTACCCGGACCCCCTCCAGGGCCGCGTTGTCGCCGAGGCGGTTCGAGAAGGGCAGACAGGGCACCAACTCGTTGAATGCGATGGCGATCTTGGCTACCAGCGACTTCTGATTGCTCTGGTCCAACCCCAGCGCTGAGTTCGTGATCAGTGAAGTGAGGTCGACCTGGCCCAGGGCCTGGGTGTTCTGAGTGAGCGGGAAGTCCATGCCCCGGCCTCCGTTGTTCTGGGAGATCGGGTAGTTGTGGGTGAACAGGTTGGTGACGTAGGCGAAGTACGGGTGGGGCGACGTGGACGATCCCCAGCCCGACGCGACGATGTCGAAGTTGCCCTTGTCGAAGTCGAGCGGCACCTGAGTGAAGGTTTCCGAGCGCCCGGTCACCTTGATTCCGAACTTGGTGAACTGGCTGGCTGCATCCTGAGCCGACGCCGAGGTGTCGGCGTACTCGGCGGGGAACAGGATCTCGTACTGGGCCGGCTGGCCGTTGGACTTGATCCACTGACTGCCCTGCTTCGTCCACCCGGCTTGCTGCAAGAGCGCGGTCGCCTTGCTGGTGTCGAAGTCATAGGTGTTCAACTTTGCGATGTCGCTCGACGACAGCCAGTCGTGCACGAACTGGTCGGCAAAGCCGGTCATGTATTTGACCGGTGTGGCCGACGCGCCCATCGTCACGGTCGCGCTCTGGGTGCGGTTGAGGGCGTAGACGAACGCCTGGCGCACCCGCACGTCCCGGAACTCGGGCCATTTACCGCAGTTCCAGTACATCCCGTAGCCGGAGTAGACAGGTGGACGCAGGATGCGAATACCCTCCTGCTTGAACTGATCCGCCGTCGCCGGTGGGAAGCCGTGGGTCGCGTAGTCCACCTTCTTCTGGAGCACGATCGGGGTGACGACCGGAGTCTCACCGTTGTAGAGCACGACCTTCTCGAACAGGACCGTGTTGGCCGCGTAGCCGGTCGGGTTCTTCTTCAGCACCATCTGCGAGTTGGTGATGCTGGAGACGTCTATGTTGAAGGGGCCGCTGGCGATGATCTTCGGGGGCCGGAACGACTGGAGCGACTGGCCCAGCGCCTTCCCCGCGGACGAGTCCATGGTCTGACCCGACTTGTACAGGGACTTGGCCTGGTCGGCGAACTGACCGAAGGTGGCGCTGCTGTAGATGTACTGCCGGGCGACGTAACGCTCGACCACGGTCGAGGGGACCTTCATGTGCACGGTCACCGTGTGCGTATCCGTCTCTTCGACGTTGTCGAAGTAATTCCACATCGGGTTGCGCAAGATCCACAGGACCCACAGGCTGTCGGCCAAATCTTTCGACGTCAGCGCTTTCCCGTCGTCCCACTTGAGCCCGCTCTTGAGCGTGAGCGAGAAGGTATTGGCGGAGGCGTTGAAGCCCCACTTCTCGCCCAGCAGGTTGAGCCACTTGCCCGTCTTCCAGTAGTACATCCCGGCCGACGGGCAGATGATGTCACCGTAGATGCCGTCGAAGAGCAAGCCGTTGGTCACTCCGTTGACGATGTTGAAGTGACCGGTCGGTGGCACCTGATAGGGCCAGGCACCGTCGAAGGCCTTCTCCGGGTTTTTCGATCCTCCCGACGACGCCTGGCCGCAGGCCGCAAGCACGGCCGTGCTGGTGGCGCCCACCCCCAGCAATTTGAGCAGTTCCCGGCGCGTCAGCCGGTTACCACCTGGCACTTGGGTATTCATCCAATGTCCTCCTGACCGGTAGCGACCGGCAATGTCCCCCGTCCGTTGGTGGGCGTCTGCCCGGCTGCGTGTTGTAAATCCCTCTGCACCAGGTGACAAGCGGTTCGCCGGCCAGGGCCGATCTCGAGCAGCAACGGCCTCTGCACGTCGCACAGCCCGGCCTCGAAACGGGGGCACCGCGGGTGGAAGGGACAGCCGGAGGGCAGGTCGTGAAGCGAGGGGACGTCGGCTTCGCGGAGATCTGCATCCGACTTGAGACGAACAATGTCTGGGTCCGGCTCTGGCACCGCCGCCAGCAGCGCCTTGGTGTAGGGGTGGGTGGGGTTGTTGACGATCTCGAGCGTGGGCCCTGACTCGACCACCCGCCCCAGGTACATGACCGCCGTCTGACCCTGCCAGCCGAAGTACTTGGCCACCGCGAGGTCGTGGGTGATGAAGAGGAATCCCACCCCGAGGTCGTCACGAAGTCGCTTCAACAGGTTGAGCACGCTGACTCGGATCGAGACGTCCAGCATCGAGGTCGCCTCGTCCGCGATCAGGACCTCGGGGCTGAGGGTCAGAGCTCTGGCCACCGAGAGCCGCTGCCGCTGTCCGCCGCTGAGCTGGTGTGGGTACTTGGTCAGGAAATTCTCGGCCGGGGTCAGATCCACCTGCTCCAGCAGGTCAGCGACCCTGGCCGCGGTCTGACGGCGCCCACGTGTGATGCCGTGGCGCTGCAGGGGAGCGGCCAGCGTGGTCAGCACGTTGTGAATCGGGTTGAGGGAGGCGTAGGGATCTTGATGGACGTACTGCACCGCGCGCCGGTAATGCCGGAAGTCCTCTCGGTTCAGCCTCCAGATGTCACGGCCCCGGAATGAGACCACGCCCTCGGACGGCCGCTGCAGTCCGACCGCGATCTTGGCGCTGGTCGTCTTCCCCGATCCGCTCTCGCCGACCAGGCACACCACCTGCCCGGCGTCGACGCTGAACGTGACGTCCTCCAGGGCCCGCACCGGCCCCCGCCGGGTGGGGAAGACCTGCCCCACCTTTTCCAGCGAGACGAGGGGCTCAGCCACGGGGCTCCACCACCTGGCGCTGCAGCTCGACTTCCTCCCAGTGATGGCAGGCGACGTCATGGGCGCCGCCGTCGATGTTGATGAGAGGCGGGTCCTCCGTCAGGCAAGCCCCCTCCCGCATCCAGGGACAGCGGGGGTGGAACTTGCAGCCGGCGGGCAGGTCGAGCAGGCTGGGAGGCGCGCCCTGGATCGCCTGGAGTTCGATCAGATCTCCCTTCACCGGCGTGACCGAGTTCAGGAGCGCCACCGTGTACGGATGTCGCGGGGTGTGGAAGATCTCCCGGACGCTGCCCTGTTCGATGATCCGTCCCGCGTACATGGTCGCCACCCGGTCGGCCAGCTCGGCGGCCATCCCCAGATCGTGTGAGATGAAGATCATCGAGAAGCCCAACTTTTGGCGCAGGTCTCGCAGCACCTCGATGATGGCCCGCTGGGTCAGGATGTCGAGGGCGGTGGTCGGCTCGTCCAGGATCAGAAGCTGCGGGTCGAGGAGCAGGCTGAGCGCGATCAGGACACGCTGCCGCATGCCCCCGCTGAGCTCGTGGGGGAACGCGTTCAGCACCCGGCCGGGATCCAGCCGCACCATCCGCAGCAGCTGTTCGGCCCGTTCGAGAAGCTCGCGCCGGCCCATCCGCCGGTGGGCCCTGACGGTGTCGAAGACGTGGTCCCGGACCTTGATCACGGGGTTGAGCGAATTGAGAGCGCCCTGGAAGACCATGGCGCACTCGCTCCAGCGGAAGTTGCGAAGCTCGTCCGAGGGGAGCGTCGTCAGTTCGGCGATGCCGCCGTCGCGGCGCCGGAAGCTCATCTGACCCTCGACGATCCGGGCCGGTTTGGGCAGCAGGCGGAGCACACCCATGCCCAGGGTGCTCTTGCCGCATCCGCTCTCTCCGATCAGGGCCAGGCTCTCCCCCTGCTCCAGGTCGAAGGAAACGCCACGCACGGCTTTGACCACCCCCGCCTGAACGCGGTACTCGATCACCACGTCCTTCAGTGAGAGGAGTGGGGTCGCGGGCGCTGTCGCCGCGGCCGGGGTCGAGGTCACAGCCGCCTCAGGCGGGGGTTGAAGATGTCGTCCAGCGAGCGGGCCATGGTGACCAGGGCGAGCTGCAGCGCGGCGATGGCCAAGGTCGGCGCCATGATGTACAGGAAGCTGCCCTTGAAGTAGATCGCGCCGCGCGTCCAGGCGAGGTTGATCATGATCCCCCAGCTGTCGCCGGTGAAGGGGGCCAGTCCCAGGACGTACAGGAAGACCAGGTAGTAGATGCCCCCGGTCATGAGCAGGACCCAGTTCATGATGATGAAGCTCGCCATGTTGGGCAGGATCTCGAGGAACAGGATCCGCGGCGTGCCCAGGTCGAGCAAGCGGGCCGCCTCCACGTATTCGCGCTCGCGCAGCGACAGCACCTGGCTGCGGATGGAGCGGGTGAGCACTGGCCAGGACAGGATGGCGATGATCAGCGAGAGCAGGAGCACGTTGTCGAGGCGGACGAAGGCGGCGAGGACGGCCAGGAGGACGATCCCGGGCACCGCGAGGAAGATGTCGGCCGCGGTCATGATGGTGGCGTCGATCGCGCCGCCGACATAGGCGGAGAGCGAGCCCAGGCTGATGGCGATGAGGGTGGCGATCACCGCGGACACGGCCCCGACGATGATGATCGCCCGTCCGCCGTCGATCATCTCGAGCAGGATGTCCCGGCCCTGGGAGTCGGTGCCGAGCAGATGGGAGGCGCTCGGGCCGTTGTAGATGAGCGCGGTGTTGGTCGGATTGGCGGGCGCGAAGAAGGGACCGATCAGCTCGATCAGGACGATCAGCACCACGATGATGAAACCCGCGAACCCGGCCCGATTGCGGGTCATCCCCCGGAAGAAGGTGCCGACCTCGGTCAGCATCTCCCACCACGGGTTGATGGTGGCCGGCGCTTGGGGTTCGCTCGCAGCTCTCAGTGCCATTTCACTGCTGCCTGCTGATCCGGACGCGAGGGTCGAGCCTGCCGTACAGCAGGTCGGCGAGGAGGTTGGCGGCCACGATCGAGACCGTGAGGATGAGGAAGATGCCCTGCATGACCGTGTAGTCGCGCATGTAGATGGCGTTGTAGAGCGCGAGGCCGATGCCCTGGTACTGGAAGAGCCACTCGACCAGGAGCGAGCCGCCGACCACGAATCCGATCGAGATCGCCAGCTGGGCGAAGAGCGGCAGGATGGCGTTGCGGCCCACGTAGGCGGTCACGATGCGGCCGTCGCGCAGGCCCCGGGCTCTGGCCACGGTCACGTAATCCTCCTCTAGGGTCGCGACCGTGGATGACTTCATGATCAGCATCCAGCCGCCGATCGTGGTCAGGACGTAGGTCGCGATCGGCAGCGCCGCGTGGTAGAGGGCGTCACCGATGAACGCCAGGTTGATCCCGGGTTCGATGCCGGCCGAGTAGGAGCCCCGCATGTCGGCCACGGAGAAGAGGCCGAGCTGGATGCCGAGCAGGACCACGATCAGCATGCCCAGGATGTAGTTGGGGACCGAGTGGAAGAAGGATCCGGCGACGGAGAGGGCGTGATCGAGGACGCTCTCCCGCTTGTAGGCCATGATCATGCCCAGCGTGATCCCGAGGACGAAGCTGGTCAGGAGGCCGAGACCGACGCTGAACAGTGTCCAGGGCAGATAGGAGGCGATGATCGAAGTGACCGACGTGCCGGGGGAGAGGAACGACTGGCCCATGTTCCCGTGCGCCAGGTTCTGCAGGTAGGTCCAGTACTGCTGGATGAGCGGCTCGTTGGGGTTGAACTGGAACAAGGCCTGAGCCCGGGCCAGCGCATCCGGGTACGACATGCCGTATTGGCCCATCAGGTTCTGGATGTAGACCTGAACCGGACTGCCCGGCATCTCCCGGACCAGGAAGAACGTCAGGGTGATGACCACGAAGACGGTGAGGAGCGCCCGCCAGATGCGATTGAAGGCGTACGAACGGAGAACCTTGCCCAGCAGCCGGCCCGCACCGCGAGAGGGAGGCTGCTCCTGGCTCGGCTCTGCGGCCGGGGCCGGTGAGGTCACGCTGAGGGTCATGCGACGTGGGACCTCCAGTCGTGGGCCTTCCCACGCGGCGCGCGGCGGCCCTCCCTCATCGCGCCCATACTTTAGAAGGATCCCCACGAAAGTCAAGGCCGAGGTTGTCCCGGGTGGAACCGGGACGCCGCGCGTGCCTGGTGGACGGGCGGCTCAGCCGGCTGTCATGATGTCGATGTGTCGATCGAAGTGGGCCGGGTGCTGAGGGTTCCATGATCAGCCCTGAGATGGGGAAGCTGGGGTTCACCTGGGCGGTGCTGCTCATCCTCACCTCGCTCGGGCTGCTGCTGATCGAGAAACATGGTTCGCGGGAGTTCTTCATCACCATCTTCACGCTCGGCATCGGCGTGATCTTTCTCGGCGTGGTCGCCCTGGTGGTCAGGGTCCTCGGCCGCTGAGGCGATCCCCAAGAGTGCTCGGATCATAGGGTCCGTCCGACCGGGCCGTCAACGTCGCGGTTCGGTGGGGGTCGGAGGTCCTCAGTCCCGGAGGAGCTGGCGGAGAACCAGGTTGAGCACGCCGCCGTGTTCCAGGTAGGAAACCTCGGTCCGGTTGAGCACGCGGGCGAGCGTGGTGAACGTGGTCTCGGAGCCGTCCGCCTTGCGCGCCGTGACCCCGACCTCCTGGTCGGGCACCAGTCCTTTCTCGAGCCCGTGCACGGCGAATTCCTCGGTGCCGTCGAGGCCGAGAGTCTGGCGCGATTCGCCGTCGGCGAACTGGAGCGGGAGGACGCCCATGCCGACCAGGTTGGAGCGGTGGATCCGCTCGAAGCTCTCCGCGATCACGACCTTGACGCCAAGCAGATTGGGGCCCTTCGCCGCCCAGTCGCGCGAGGAGCCGGTCCCGTACTCGCGGCCCGCGATCACCACCAGGGGGGTGTTGACGGATCGGTAGTGCGTCGAGGCGTCGTAGATGGTGACCACCTCACCGCCCGGCTGCTTGGTGGTCCACCACCCGTTGTGGCCCTCGGCCAGTTCGTTGCGGAGCCGGATGTTGGCGAACGTGCCGCGCATCATGACCTGGTGGTTGCCGCGGCGTGAGCCGTAGGAGTTGAACTCCTGCCTGGCCACGTCGTGCTCCTGCAGGTACTCGCCGGCGGGGGACGTGGAGGGGATGGAACCGGCGGGAGAGATGTGGTCGGTGGTCACCGAGTCACCGACCATGACCAGGCAGCGCGCCCCGCTCACGTCCGAGAGCGGGCCGGGCTCGGGGGCCAGGCCCTCGAAGTAAGGGGGTTCCTGTACGTACGTCGAGTCCGGGTCCCACTGGTAGATTTGACCGGTCGGCGCCGCCATCTGCTTCCAGTGCTCGTCGCCCTCGTAGATCTGCTCGTATTCGCGGGTGAAGAACTCCTGGTGGACGGCTTCGCGGACCACCCGATCGACCTCCTCCGCGTCCGGCCACAGGTCTTTGAGATACACCGGACTGCCGTCTTTGCCGGTGCCCAGCGGCTCGGCGGTGAGGTCGCGGCGGAGCGTGCCGGCCAGGGCGTAGGCCACCACCAGCGGTGGCGAGGCGAGATAGGAGGCGTGCACCAGGGGATGGATGCGGGCTTCGAAGTTGCGGTTGCCGCTGAGCACCGCCGCCACGTCGAGCTGGTTCGACTGCACCGCCTCCTCGACCGCCTCCGAGGCGAGCGGGCCCGAGTTGCCGATGCAGGTGGTGCAGCCGTAGCCGACCAGGTAGAACCCCAACTTCTCGAGCGGTTCGATCAAGCCCGCCTGCTGCAGGTAGTCGGTGACCACCCGGGAGCCGGGCGCGAGCGAGGTCTTGACGTAGTCGGGCACGGTGAGGCCGGCCGCGACCGCGTTGCGCGCCAGCAGCCCGGCCGCGACCATCACCGAGGGGTTGGAGGTGTTGGTGCAGGAGGTGATGGCGGCGATCACCACCGACCCCTGCTGGACCTTGGGGTCCGCGCGCGTCAGCACCGCGGTGCCGCCGCTGGTCCGGGGCGCGAGCTCCAGGCCCTCGCCATTCATCCGTGCCAGGTCCGGGTCCTCGTCGTCCCTGAACGCGTGGAGGAAGCTGTCCCAGACCTCGGGCAGCGCGACCCGGTCCTGCGGGCGGGTGGGCCCGGCCATGCTCGGCACCACCTGGGCCAGGTCCAGCTCCAGCAGCTCGCTGAACACCGGGGTGGGGTCGCCATCCTCGCGGAACAGGCCCTGGGCCCGGCAGTAGGTCTCGACCAGGCGCAGCAGCTCCGGCTCCCGTCCCGTCTGCTCCAGGTAGCGCAGCGTCTGCTGGTCGACGGGGAAGAGGGCGGAGGTCGCGCCGTACTCGGGGCACATGTTGGAGAGCGTGGCGCGGTCGGCGACCGTGAGGCTGGAGAGCCCGTCGCCGCAGAACTCGACGTACTTGTTGACGACGCCGTGCTTGCGGAGCATCTCGGTCAGCGTCAGGACCAGATCGGTCGCGGTGGCGCCGACCGGGAGTGCGTTGTGGAACTGGATCCCGACCACGATCGGGGTGCCCAGGTACATGGGCTGGCCGAGCATGCAGGCCTCGGCTTCGATGCCGCCCACGCCCCAGCCCAGCACGGAGACACCGTTGACCATGGTGGTGTGGGAGTCGGTGCCGACCAGCGTGTCCGGGATCGCGACCCCGCCCTTGACCTGCACCACCCGCGCCAGCCGCTCCAGGTTGACCTGGTGGCAGATCCCCATGCCGGGCGGCACCACGGTGAAGTTGCGGAAGGCGCCCTGGGCCCAGCGCAGCAGCGCATAGCGCTCGAAGTTGCGCTCGTACTCCTTTTCGATGTTGCCCGCGTAGGCGCTCGGATTGCCGAACTGATCGACCTGCACCGAGTGATCGATGATGAGGTCCACCGGCACTTGGGGATCGATCCGGGCCGCGTCCCCGCCCATCCGCTGCATCGCCGAGCGCATGGCCGCGAGATCGACGACCGCGGGCACGCCGGTGAAGTCCTGGAGCAGGATGCGGGCGGGCTTGTAGGGGAGCTCGGCGTCCGGCGAGGGGGGGTCGGGCCAGCCGGCGAGGGCGCGGACCGACTCGTCGGTGGCCTCGCCCGCCGCCGCCCCGCGCAGCACCATCTCGAGGAGGACCTTGACGGTCTTGGGCAGCCGCGCCGTATCCCCCAGACCGGCCTCCTTGGCGGCCTCGAGCCGGTAGTAGTCGAGTCCGGTTCCCGGGAGTCCCGTCCGTGCGTCGATCATCTCCCCAGTGTATCTCGGCGTCGAGAGATTTCGCGCGCCCCCTCGATAACCCCCCTTTCGCGCGAAAGTGGTGCCATAGGGCGCCCGATGAGGCCCCTTTCGCGCGAAAACGGTGCTACTCCGATTCCGAGACTTCGCTCGGAATCGGTGGCCCTTCGGGCAGCTGAGGTGAAGCCGGTGGTGGTGGGCACGGCCGGTGGTGGTGCCGTATCGGGCAAATTCGGGCCATGGGGGCGCAGTCGCGCCCCCTGGGGGAAAGAGCCTGGGTGGCATTGCACCGGGCGTCAAGGCTGAACCCTTCGGGCGCTTCGCGGCCTTGACCCCCTCCGCCTGCACCCAATGCCTCGATTACGGTTCTCGGGTGACCGACTCCTTCAGAGACCGCTACGCAGACCTCCTGCAGGGCGCCTATGACTGCGTGGATCGCATCGTGCTCAACGCCTACTACCCGCTGGGACACAACCCGGGCGGCTTCCGGGTCTGGTGGCGGCAACTCCACAACGGCTCCGACCAGGACCTCGACGCCACCCACCTGATGCGCATGGCGGGCCGCTTCTCGCGCCGGGTCCGAGCTGCCGCCAGCGCCAACGGGATCCCGCTCATCGACTGCGGCCGGGGGGAACGCAAGCACCGGATCGCCGAGGACTACCTGGCCACCCACGCCGTCGGCACGGGCGTGTTCCTGATCCTGGTCGCGAGGGCACCGGCGCCGGTCTGGAAGGTGAAGCGGTCGGCGAGCGGCTCGATCGTCAACCTGGAGACCAAGCTCGAGTACGTCAACCACTACTCCTTCCACATCATGGATCCGAGCTGGGGCCACCTCACCATCAAGATGTCGGGTCACCCTCCGTTTGATGCCCAAGTGATGCTCAACGGGCATGAATACGTCGCTTGCGCTGCCCGCTCCGCCGGCATCGACTTCATCAAGGAGGGCAACTGCTTCACTGCCGTAACCTCTCCTCAGGGTCTGGCTCAGATCGCAGACACCTTGTCGCAACCTGCGGCTGTAGGGCGAATGAGCCAGGCCTGTGATCGCTGGATCTACTCCGCCTGCCTGTGTTTCGGGCTCGACCTCGAGGAGCAGAAACGCACTCGCTTCCTCTACAACTACTCGGTCTATCAGGTCGAGTACAGTCGCAACCTCCTGTTTCGCAACGGGGCGCGGATGGAGGAGCTCTTTGGCGCCGTCGTCGACCGCACTCGCTCACGCCTGGACGTGCCCAGGCTACGGCACCTCTTTGGGGCCAAAACTCGGCCCCACCGAGATCGAACAGGAGGACCTCCGCGACTGGCAGCCGTGATCGAGACACCTGCGTACGACCTCACCATCTTCAAGCTCCACTTCGGGCGCTTGACGCTCAAGGCGTACACCAAAGGCGAACACGTGCTGCGCTTCGAGGCGATCGTGCACAACACCCGGGAGCTGAACTGCGGCCGCGTGCTGGAGAGGTTCGGTGAGATCGTGGCCAGGCTGGCCGGGATGGCCGAACGCTTCTGCACCATGCTCGACTGCGTCGACATCGGCTTCCTCCCGGATGGGGTCTTGGAGGATCTGCCTCGCCCCTCGCGGAGCGGGACGACACGAGTCGGAGGCATCGACCTCAATACGCAACGGGCTCGCAACGCCTTCTCGGCAGTCCTCGCCTTGACCGTCGCCCCAAGAGGGTTCACCGCCGCCGACTTCGCGGCCAAGGTCCATCAGATGACCGGCCAAGGCGACACCGACTACACCCTCCGGCAGGCTGCCTACGACCTACGCAAGCTTCGCACCAAGCAGCTGATCGAGATGCCGGCGCGCACCCACCGGTATCAAGTCCCTCCGCAAGCTGCGCGGACCATCGCCGGAGTCCTCGCCCTGCGCGACCACGTCATCGCGCCCATCCTGGCTGGCCTCCGCAGCCCGGCCCGCGGCTGTAGGCCCGCTGCCTGGACCGCCGTCGACCGCGACTACGAACGCATCCGTATCGACATGCAGCACCTCTTCGGGCATCTCGGGCTCAGCACCTCGCACGCCGTTGCCGCATAGACAACGTTTTGTGGATCGGAATTCCGTAAGCGCCTATGGGGCATCCGATAATGCAGGGCCATCGATAAAAAGGTCCTGGTAATGTCCGGAACATACGTTTGCCATCTGGTAGAATTGGCACATGCTGGCGGAGGTTCCGGAGAGCACCGAGAAGGTCTGGCTGGGGTCTGACGACGAGGATCTCAAGCGGCTTCTCCGCGATCTCCAGCAGGTCGACCTCCCCGAGCAGCCGCTGAAGGCTTGGGGGCGGCTCCAGCTCCTCCACCGGATCAAGAACTGCATCAACGCGATCGAGCTCGACCACATCAAGGTTTTGAAGCGGATCGAGAAGGGCGATCCCTACGGCGTCGCCAATGCCGCCGACTGGCTCGCCCAGTCCATGCACATGCGGCCGAATGCCGCCTACGCCAAGGTCTGCACCGCCTGCGAGCTGGAGGAGTTCCCGGCTCTGGACCAGGCGGTGCACGCCGGCGAGGTCTCGCCCGAGGCCACCACCGTCATCCTCCAGACCCTGCGCCGGGTCCGCCGGCACCTCAGCGATGAGGACGTGGTCAGCGTCGAGTCGGAGATGCTGCTGGCGGCCCGAGAGATGGATCACGCCCAGCTCCGAGCCCATGGCTCCAAGCTCTTCCACCTCCTCGACCGGCAGGCACATAACGAAGTGCTGCGGGACGAGCGGGAGCGACGCTTCTTCGACCTCAAACGGCGGGTCGACGGCTGGTTCACCTGCAACGGCGAGCTGGACCCGGAGGGTGGCACCTTCCTCCAGACCGCGCTCCGTGCGATCGCCGCCGAGGACAAGTGCACCCTGCCCTCGGACGACGGCCGCACTCCCGGCCAGGCCCGTGCCGACGCGCTGGCGGAGCTGGCTGAGCACCGTTTGGCGTGCGGTGACCTCCCTGAGCACGGGCAGGAGAAGCCGCACCTGACGATCGTCGCCAGCGCTGAGACGCTGCGCGGTGAGGAAGGCTCACCGGCACCCCAGATCGACTGGGGGACGCCGGTCTCCGGAGAGACAGCGAAGCGGATCGCCTGCGACGCCCTCGCCCGCATCGCGGTGGTAGGGGACCGCGGCGACGGGGTGGTCGACGTGCTGCACATGGGGCGTGGCTTCCGCACCACCACGGTGGCGCAGCGCAAGGCCCTGGACCTGCAGGACGGCGGCTGCGTTTGGTGCGGGCGGCACCCGAAGGATTGCAGGCCTCATCACTGGGACGCCTGGAGCCAGGGCGGCCCGACCGACCATGAAAACCTTGGGCTTGTTTGCCCCCGTCACCATTTTGCGCTCCACGAGGGCGGCTACCGGACCGCCGAGGTGACGCCCGACCGGGTGGTCATCCTGCGACCGGACGGCACCGAGTGGGGAACGGTTCCACGCCACCGCTGGCGCCGGGTCCGGATCCGGGACGGCACCGGCTAGCCGAAGAAAAGCTGAGAAAGGCCGCCTTACGGCGAAAGCGACGCTATGAGTGCTGCGTGTGGCCTTTACAGGGGGTGTTGATCGCGCCGGGTGGAGCCGCGATCGTGTCGGTATGACGAACCTTTCCAACCTGCCCGTGGAGGAACGGCCTCGCGAGCGCTCGACCTGACTACCGAGCTCCTGGAGGAGTACGGGTCGCCGGCCGCGGTCGCCGGAGGGCGGCGGCGACGCGGGCCGCGTGAGGGCTCGCTGCCAGCTGCTCCAGCGTGAGCGGCAGTGCGCGGGACCAGTTCTCCGCCGAGATGGTGCCGGGACGGTTGGGCTGTTCGGGGTCGAGCGCCATGTCCTCCAAGGTCGCCGAGGCAAGGCGGCTGGGCGAGGCGGCCAGCGCCCGCGCCGCCGCCACCACCACCTCCGCGGGATCCGAGCCGGCGTCGAGTCCGGTCGCGCGCACCACGTTCGCGTGGGCCTGCGGAGCCTGATCGGGGCGCTGCCAGAGCCCGGTCAGCGTGGGAAGATCGTGCGTCGTCACGGCGCAGAAGGCGTCCATGGGGTAGCGCGCGGGCGGTCTCTTCTCGAAGTAGAGAAGCCGGTAGCTGAGGACATGTCTCCGCCGCAGGGTGGTCCGGACGCCGGGCTCGACCGTGCCCAGATCCTCCCCCACCACGATGCCGCCCGCCCGCCGGCTCTCCAGGGCGACGATGCCGAGCAGATCCTGCGCCGGGTAGCGCACGTAGGCACCCTGCGCGCCCCCTGCGCCGGGTGGGATCCAGTAGAGGCGGAAGAGGCCCATCACGTGATCGAGCCGGATGCCGAACGCGTGGCGGAACCCTGCCCGCACCACGCGCGCGAAGGGTTCGTAGCCGGCCGCGCGCAGCCGCCAGGGGTCGAAGGGCGGCACCGCCCAGTTCTGCCCCTCGGCCGCGAAGGGATCAGGCGGGGCTCCCACGCTGGTGCCCAGCGCCAGCACGTCCTGCCAGACCCAGGCGTCGGCACCGTCCGGGTCGGCGCCCACGGCCACGTCCATGATCGGAGGCAAGACGGCCGCCGCGTCCTGCAGCTGCCGCTCCAGCAGCCACTGCAGCCAGGCGTGGTACCGGATCTCGACCAGGTTTCCATCTTGAAAGCGCCTCACCTCTCCACTCCCCGGGTGGCGAAGGTGCGCGGGCCACTCTCGCCAACGCCGGCCGTGGTCACGCACCAGGGCGCAGTAGGTGGCGAACGACTCCAGCGGTGCTCCCTCCCGCGCCCGCCACTCCTCGAACGCGGCGTCCCCGGCCCAGGTCCGGAAGAGCGCGCGCAGCGCCGCGTCTTTGAGCCGGAAGACCCGGTCCCGGTCGAGGTGGCGCTCTTCGTTGAGGGCGCGGCCGGCGCGAGCCAGGCCGTCCAGCTCCTCACCCAGGGCGGCAGCGCCCGGGACCCGCTCCACGGCCAGATAAAGCGGGTTGCGAAAGACGCGGCTGGACGGGTAATAGGGGCTCGGTTCCTGAGGAAGTCCGGGCGCCACCGCGTGGAGCGGGTTGAGGAGGAGGGTCACGCCGCCCTGCTCCTTGACCCAACCGGCCAGCGAGCGCAAATCCTCGAGGTCGCCGAGGCCCCAGGAGCGGCGGCTCCGGGTCGCGTAGAGCTGCGCCGTCGCCGCCCAGCCCCGCAGGCGGCCCGGGAGATGACAGGTGGGTGGCGTGACGATCAGGCGGCGCGGGCGTCCATCATCCAGGTGCCGGAGCGTGTGATAGCCCAGCGGCAGGTCGGGGGGAAGCGCGTCCTGGCAGCGAACGGTGCCGCCCTGCTCCAGCTCGACCTCATGCGGCCCCGGCCCGAGCGAGGGGGCGCCGCCCGCCGTGACGACCAGGACCGGCGCCTCCCCGGGCACCTCGCCGCGGGCGCCCATCGCCTCCAGGATCGCCGCTTCGGTGGCGGCGGAGGTCGGCACCCACCGGCCGCCGATGGCGCGGTAGCCAGGCTCGATGCCCCAGGCCCCGGCTCGGGCCGCCATCACCGGCGATGGCGCTCGCGGTCCAGCCAGGCGTCCATCTCAGGGTCGGGTGGGGCAGGGCCCTCGTCGAGGGGGATCGACTCCAAGGGCACGTGCTCGGCCGCCGCGCGCGCCTCCCGCTGCCGGCGCAGGCGCGACTGGTGCTCGGCGTGGGTCGCCCAGACCAAGATGGCGGCGAAGGGGAGCCCTTCGATCACCCCGTACGGGACGGCCCGGAACAGCGGCTGCTGGAAGGGGATCCAGTTGAGGACGAAGAAGAAGACGCAGAGCACGGTGACGGAGACCCAGACCTGGGTGGTCGTCGACCGCTCCTCCCACCAGCGCAGCGGTGCCCTCACGACCCCTCGACGATACGGCTGAGGGAGGATGAGGGCCCGTTTCGGTCAGTGCAGCAGCGAGTGGCCGGCGATCAGGCCCGCGATCAGGATCGAGATGATGTTGATCACCTTGATCATGGGGTTGATCGCCGGCCCGGCGGTGTCCTTGTAGGGGTCGCCGACGGTGTCGCCGGTGACCGCCGCCTTGTGGGCCTCGGAGCCCTTGCCGCCCAGGTTGCCCTCTTCGATGAACTTCTTGGCGTTGTCCCAAGCGGCGCCACCGCTGGTCATGTAGAGAGCCATGAAGAGCCCGGTCACGATCGCCCCCAGCAGCATGCCGCCGAGCGCGGTCGGGCCCAGGATGAACCCGACCAGGACCGGGGCCGCGACCGGGATCAGGCCGGGCAGGATCATCTCCCGCTGGGCGGCCGCGGTGACGATGCGGACCGCGGGCCCGTAGAGCGGCTTGGCGGTGCCATCCATGATCCCCGGGATCTCGCGGAACTGCCGGCGCACCTCCTGCACCACCAGGCTGCCGGTCCGGCCCACGGCGAGGATGGCCAGCGAGCCGAACAGGAAGGGCAGGATGCCGCCGATGAAGAGGCCCACGATGACCTGCGGGTTGGAGAGCTCGAACGTGAGGTGCTGGCCATGCTTGGCGAGCTCCTGCGTGTAGGAGGCGAAGAGGACCAGGGCGGCGAGACCGGCGGAGCCGATCGCGTAGCCCTTGGTGGTCGCCTTGGTCGTGTTGCCGACCGCGTCCAGCGCGTCGGTGACGTCGCGCACCTCCTCCGGTAGGTCCGCCATCTCGGCGATGCCGCCCGCGTTGTCGGTGATCGGCCCGAAGGCGTCGATGGCGACCACGATCCCGGTCATCGAGAGCAGCGCGGTCGCCGCGATCGCGATCCCGTACAGCCCCGCCAGGTCGTAGCTGACCAGGATGCCGGCCGCGATGCAGATCACGGGCAGGCCGGTCGCGAGCATGCCGATGGCGGAGCCGGCGATGATGTTGGTCGCGTGGCCGGTGACCGACTGTCGCGCGATCAGGTGCACGGGCCAGTACCGCGTCTCGGTGAAGAACTCGGTGATGGCGACGATCAGGATCGTGATCAGGATGCCGACCACACCGGCCCAGAAGAGGTTGGAGGGGTTGCGGAGCACGCCCGTAGGTCTCAGGAGGTGATCCGCGACGAAGAGCTGGGTGACGAAGTAGAAGCCGATCACCGCGATCGCGGCCGCGACCACGAGCCCGACGTAGAGGCCGCCCATGATCCAGCGCGGGAAGTAGAGGCGCACCGCCGCCGCCCCGATCACGGAGCCGACGATCGAGATCGCGCCCAGCAGCAGCGGGTAGACGACCCAGCCCATGGTGTGGAACAGGAGCGACCCCAGCAGCATCGCCGCCACCATGGTCACCGCGTAGGTCTCGAAGAGGTCCGCCGCCATGCCGGCGCAGTCGCCCACGTTGTCCCCGACGTTGTCGGCGATCACCGCCGGGTTGCGGGGATCGTCCTCGGGGATGCCTGCCTCCACCTTGCCGACCAGGTCCGCCCCGACGTCGGCCGCCTTGGTGTAGATGCCGCCACCGAGGCGCGCGAAGACCGAGACCAGCGAGGCCCCGAAGCCGAGACCGACGAGCGCGTCCAGGTTGTGAGTCACGAGGTAGGAGATGGAGACCCCGAGCAGACCCAGGCCGACCACCATGAAGCCGGTCACCGCACCGCCGCGGAACGCGGTCGCCATCGCCTCACGCAGCCCGCTGCGCCCGGCCTGGGCGGTGCGCATGTTGGCCCGGACGGACACGTTCATGCCCACGTAGCCGGCGGCCGCCGAGCAGGCGGCGCCGACGATGTAGAGGATGGCGGTCGTCCAGTTGAGCAGGAAGCCCAGGATGATCGCGATGATGATGCCGATGATCGCGATCACCAGGTACTGGCGGTTCAGGTAGGCCGACGCGCCCTCGCGGATGGCGGCCCCGATCTCTTGCATGCGCTCGTTGCCGGCCGGCATGCGGAGCACCACCGCCGTCAGGACGGCCGCGAAGAGCACCGCGATCACCCCGCCGGCGATCGCCAGCAGCACGGTTGACTGCATCTACTTTCCTTTTCCTCGACTCACGTTTCTCTGGCTGCGGCGAATCACCGCGCGCGACTGCTGACTCACGGGGAAGGCGTTCGGAGAGCGGCCGGAAACCGGACGCGTCTCTCGATCACACACCCGGTCTTGCCGCCCGAAGGCACCAGGCCGGAGCCGCGACCGCTGTGGTTGCCGCTCGATAGCTTATACGACCGCCCTCACAGAACATCGGGGCGGGTGCGCTTTGCTACCATCCACCCCGGTGAGTACGCCCAGCCCGGGCTCGCGGCTCGAGGTGACCGCGATCATCGAGGTCCCGACGGGCAGTCGCAACAAGTACGAGCTGGACCACGCCACCGGAGCGGTCTGGCTGGACCGCCGTCTCTTCACCTCGATGCAGTACCCGGCCGACTACGGGTACATCGAGCACACCATGGCCGACGATGGCGACCCCCTGGACGTCTTCGTCGTGGTCGCCGACCCGACCTTCCCCGGCTGTCACATTCGCGTGCGCCCGATCGGCCTCCTGCACATGCACGACGAGAAGGGCCCTGACTCCAAGATCCTGGCCCTCCCGATCTGGGACACCAGCCGCGGGTGGACGGACATCGGGGACGTGCCGGGTGAGCTGCTCGACGAGATCGAGCACTTCTTCCAGCGCTACAAGGACCTGGAGCCCGGGAAGTTCTCCGAGGTCGAGGGGTGGGACGGTGCGGAGGCCGCGGAGCGGGAGATCCGGAGCTTTCTCAAGCCGGACGCCTGAGCTCGCCCTCCGACGCCGTGGCCAGCGTCCGCAGCATCTCGCCGGTGCGCGCCAGCAGCCCGTCGGCGGCGGCTTCGTCCATCACCGTGCGGTCGTAGCAGAGGGTCAGCAGCAGGCGTCCGTCCTGGATCTGGCCTGGACACAGGATCGCCGGCTGGCCGGGATTGACGAGCGGAAAGGCGACCAGGGTGCCGATGGAACCGACGTTGGTGATCGTGACCTCGCCGCCCGCCACGTCGGCGGGGCTGAGCGACCCCTCCCGCGCCCGGGCGGCAAGCTCCCGGAGGTGCTGCCCCAGCTCGGCGAGTGAGGCTTGCTCGACCTCGTGCAGCACCGGGACCACGAGGCCGCCCTCCACCTCGACCGCGACCCCGACGCTCCGAAATCCGCCCGCCTGCGCCAGCGCCTTCACGAACGCCGCGTTCCAGCCCGCGGCCGGATGGAGGTCCCGCACGTCGACCACCAGTGAGACGGCGCCCCCCTCGATCGTCGCCCGCGCCTCCTGCATCCGTTCGGCGATGCGCCGCCGCATGGGCGCCAGGCCGGACGGCCCCACCCCCGACCTGCCCGGCTCGCCAGTGGACCGCGGTGGCTCGGCGTCCGGCGCCGGGACGGCCGTCCTGGATCCCCCCGCGTCGCCGGGACCTTCGATACGAGCCAGCACCGCGTCGACCGGGACCGTCTCGCCCTCCTTGGCGACGATCTCGGTCAGGACGCCGCTGACGGGAGCCTCCAACTCGGTATTGACCTTGTCGGTCTCCACCTCGACCAGCGGCTCGCCCTCCGAGACCGTCTCGCCGGTGCGCTTCAGCCAGTGGGTGACGGTGCCCTCGACCAGCGTGTCGGCCAGCTTCGGAAAGCGGAAGTCAGGCATCTCCTTCCAGGGCCTCCTTGAGATCGGCGAGGAAGCGTCCCGCCTCGGCGCCGTCGACCGCCCGGTGGTCGACAGAGATGGCCAGATAGCGTCTCTCCCCTCGCGGGGCACCCAAGCGGAGCGCGGCGGTCTGGCCCGGACGCACGGCGGGCAGACCGAGGTGCGCCGAGCCGGCCCCGTACGCCAGCAGCGTGATGGTGCCCCTGCCGCTGGGCGGTGAGTGCGGACCGAGGTCGAGATCGACCAACGGGTCCGGATGCTCCACGATGCCGTTCCAGTCGAAGGTGGCGTTGCAGGCGGGGTGCCGGCGGCAGACGCCCGCCACCGCGGCCACCACGTCGGCCAGCTGGCGGTCGCCGATCCGGACCTCCACCACGCTGGAGGCTTGGGGGACCGCGGGATCGAAGGCGGCCGCGGCCGCTCCCCGGGTGCCCCGGGAGGAGCCCAGGGCCCGCTCGACCGCCGCGCTGATCTCGGGCACGCCTGGGAGCAACGCGTCCTCCATCGCGTCCGCGACCGGGATGCCGGCCACGTCAGGGGAGGCGACGCGGATCGGCGGGCACCGCAGCTCATCGAACGCCGCCTCACACACCATGGCCGCGATCTCGGCCCCCAGCCCCATGGTCCGGGTGTCCTCGTGGGCCACGCAGAGGCGACCGGTACGGCGCACGGAGGCGAGGATGGTGTCGCGGTCGAGCGGCAGCAAGGTGCGCAGGTCCAGGACCTCGGCGTCGATCCCACGCAGTGCCAGCCGGTCCGCCGCGTGCAAGGACTCGTGCAGCATCCGGCCCCAGGCGCAGATGGTGACGGCGTCGCCCTCGCGCACGACGCGCGCGCGTCCCAATGGCTCCGGCGCGTCTCCTTCCGGCACCGGTCCCCGCACCGATCGATAGGTCAGCTTGTGCTCCAAGAACAGCACCGGGTCGGGGTCGCGGATGGCAGCCAGCAGCAGGCCCTTGGCGTCGGCCGGGAAGCTCGGTGCCACTACCTTCAGCCCGGGGACGTGCGCGTAGTACGCCTCCACCGACTGGGAGTGGTAGGGGCCGCCGCGGAATCCCCCTCCGTAGGCGGTCCGCACCACCAATGGACAGGTCCAGTCACCGGCGGTACGGTAGCGCACCTTGGGGGCCTCGCCGATCAGGTGGTCGGCGGCCGCGTGGATGAAGTCGGCGAACTGGATCTCCGCCACCGGCCGCAGGCCCCGCATGGCGAGTCCGACCGCGATCCCCACGATCGAAAGCTCGGCCATCGGGGCATCCACCACCCGCTCCGGACCGAACCGCTCGAGCAGGCCTTCGGTGGCGCGGAAGACGCCCCCCATGCGCCCGATGTCCTCGCCCAACAGGACCACGCGCGGATCCCGCTCCATCTCCTCTGAGAGCGCCTCGCGGACCGCCTCCAGGAGCGTCAGTTGCCGCTGATCCTGGCCCGACCGGCGAGAGGGGGGTTCGGTCGCGATCACCCCGCGAATTGTAGGTTGGGGAGCGATGACTGCACTCGGCTTCGGACTTGCCGGCGCCGCCCCCGAGGAGACGGTCCTGACCGCCGCCCGGGCGGCCGAGCAGGGCGGTTACCGCACGTTCTGGCTCAACCACCCCCCGACCTACGACGCGCTGCCGAAGTTGGGCCGGGTTGCGAGCGCGATCTCCATCCCGGTGGCGACCGGCGTGATCCCGATCTCGGCCCGGACGCCGCGCTCGATCCTGGACGGAATCAAGGAGGCGGGGCTGGACGGGGACCGGTTCCGGCTCGGCATCGGCAGCGGCCAGGGTGCGCGACCGTTGGAGCGGGTGCGCGAGGCGATCCCGGAGCTCCGAGACGGGACCTCCTCCGAGCTGGTGCTGGCGGCCCTGCGCCCGCGGATGTGCGAGGTGGCGGGAGAGTTGGCGGACGCGGTCCTGCTCTCACAGCTGACGCCGGAGGGCGGCCGCGAGCGCATTCGGCAGGTGTACGAGGCGGCGGACCGGGCCGGGCGCCCACGACCGCGGATCTACGTCTACGTCCGGACCGCGCTCGGTGCAACCGGGATCGCGGCGCTGGAGCGGGAGGCGGAGGGCTATCAGCGGATCTCCGTCTATGCCGCCTCCTACCGCGCGCTGGGCACCGGCCCGCTGGACGCGGCCGTCCGCGCCACCACTCCGGCGCAGGTGCGGGAGGGCCTCGCCGGCTGGGCCGGCCTGGCCGACGAGGTGGTGATCCGGGCGCTGACCGCGAGCGACGCTCCCCAAGATGTGCTGGCGATCCTGGAGGCCGCGCGAGGTACCTTTTGAGCCGCGGCGTCTCCGCCGGGAGCCGTGACAACAAAGGCGTGAGCTGACTGGAGGTAACCCGGATGGCGGTGGTCACCGGCGTCGTCGTTCAAACCGAGTTCGACGTCCCCGTCCCGATGCGCGACGGCACGATCCTGCGTGCGAACGTCTACCGGCCGGCGGGGGAGGGGCGCTGGCCGGTGCTCCTGACCCGGCTCCCGTACGGCAAGGACCTGCCAATGGCAAGCGGGGCCTTCGACCCCGTGCAGGCCGCCCGGCGCGGATACGTGGTGATCATCCAGGACACGCGCGGGCGGTTCCGCTCCGAGGGCGAGTGGTATCCGTTCGCGGCGGAGCGCGAGGACGGCCACGACACCGTGGAGTGGGCTGCCTCCTTGCCGTACGGGACCGGCGAGGTGGGGATGTACGGAGGCTCCTACTTCGGGTTCACGCAGTGGGCGGCGGCCGGCGAGCAGCCGAAAGGCCTCAAGACGCTGGTCCCGATGATCACCTGGCGACGTCCCGACAACGGTCTGGTGACACGCGGCGGGGCGCTCGAGCTCGGGACCGCCGAGGGATGGAACCTGCAGATGGGGGCGGACGTCCTGCTCCGGCGCCACCACGGGGACCCGCAGGCGTTCGGAACCGCCCTGAACGGCCTGCTCGATGACTACGACGCGCTCGGCACGTCCGGCTACTGGCGGCTGCCGCTGCGCGGAGGAAGCGCTATCGCGAGGAGCGGGGTGGCGCCCTACTTCGAGGATCTGGTGTCCGGCGATCCGGAGACCAGCCGGAAGGTGGTCGCCAATACGTCTCAGGTCGGCGTCGTCGAGCGGGCGGACCTGCCCACGTTTTCGATCGGCGGCTGGTACGACGTCTTTCTCCAGGACACCTTGGACAACTACAACGTGCAGGCCTCGCTGGGTCGCCCGGCCCGGGTCCTGATCGGCCCCTGGAGCCATGGTGGGACGATGAACCCGGTCGGCGAGCGCAGCTTCGGCTTCGGCGCCCAGGCGGCGCTGGTCGACCGGCGCATGGATCTCCAGTCGATGCAGCTGCGCTGGTTCGACCACTGGCTCAAAGGTCGCGACACCGGCATGCTCCAGGAGCCGCCGGTCCAGATCTTCGTGATGGGGCTGAACCGCTGGCGTGGGGAGCCGGAGTGGCCGCTGCGGCGCGCCGTGGTGACGCCCCATTACCTGCACGCACAGGGCCGCCTCGACCGCGAGGAGCCCGCCGCCGGCGAGATGCCCGACCATTTCGACTACGACGCCGCTCATCCGGTGCCGACCCTCGGTGGCGCACTGCTGATGGTTCCGGAGTTCCCGCCCGGGCCTCGCGACCAGCGGCGGATCGAGGGGCGCGACGACGCGCTGGTCTACACCTCGGCGGTGCTGGAGGCGGACGTGGAGGTCACGGGTCCGATCGGCGCGCACATCTGGCTCTCCACCTCGGCGCCGGACACCGACGTCGTGGTGCGCCTCTGCGATGTGCTGCCGGACGGGACGTCGTACAACCTCACCGACGGCATTCTCCGAGGGCGGTACCGCAACGCCGACCTGGGCGAGGCTCCTTCCCTGCTCACACCGGGGGATCCGGTCGAGTTCCGCGTCGATCTCTGGTCGACCAGCAACGTGTTCCTCAAAGGGCACCGGATCCGGGTCCAGGTCACGTCGTCCAGCTTTCCCCGCTGGGACCGCAACCCCAACACCGGTCACGAGCCGTTCGCCGACGCGGAGCTCGCGATCGCGCACCAGACGGTGCTGCACGACCAGGCCCACCCCTCGCGAATCCTGCTGCCGGTCATCCCTCCCTCCTCCTCCTGACTCGTTCCCCGGCCCGGATTGCCCGAGTGCCGGCACTGAGGGCCTCGACGGCGCCCGGGTTGCCCCGAGTGCCGGCACTGAGGGATTCGACGGCGCGTGCTATATTCAGAATGTGCTGAATAAGCAGAACGAGATGAATCTGGCTGCGCGGAGGCAGCGCTTCGTCGACGACCTGGGCGCTTTCTTCGCCGGCTATGGCCTCACCCCGACGCTGGGCCGCATCCTCGGGCATTTGATGCTGGCCGAGCAGCAGGCGTCCCTGGACGACATCGCGCGCGACCTCGGCATCGCCAAGAGCGGCGCCAGCACTGCGGTGCGGCAGCTGGAGACCTGGGGCATGGTGCGGCGGGTTCACACCAGGGGCAGCCGGCGTGTGCTGCTGGAGGCCACTTCCACCGGCGAGGCGCTGCTTTCCTTCGGCCTGCCCCAACTGCTGCGCTTCGCGCGAACGCTGCGCGAGGGCGTGGAGGCCGCACCTCCAGGCCTGCCGGCGCAGCGTGTCAAGAACCTCGCCGACACCATGGATCTCTACCTCGAGGTGGTCCAGGCCGCGCTCGAGCGCATTCGGGAGGGACAGCGGTAATGACCAACGCGATCGAGACGCGGGGGCTGACCAAGGACTACGGGATGCACCGGGGACTCTTCGACCTCGACCTGGAGATCCCGGAAGGCGAGGTGTTCGGATACCTGGGGCCGAACGGAGCCGGCAAGACCACCACCATCAAGCTGGTGATGGGTTTCATCCGGGCGACCCGGGGCGAGGCGAGGGTGCTGGGGCTGGACTCCTGGCGCGACTCCGTCAAGGTGAAGCACCTGGTCGGCTACCTGCCCGGGGAGCTGCCGCAGTTCGGTGGGCTGCGCGGCGCCGACGTGGTGGCGATCCTGAACGGGATCCGTGGCACCGTCGACCGCAAGCGGGTCGCCGATCTCGCCGAACGCTTCGACCTTGATCTCGGCCGGCGGTACCGGCAGTACTCGCGAGGCAACAAGCAAAAGCTCGGGATCATCCTCGCGTTCGCGCACCGGCCCCGGTTGCTGATCCTGGACGAGCCGACCGGCGGCCTCGACCCGCTGAACCAGCAGACCTTCTACCAGCTCATCGAGGAGGTCCGCGAGGAGGGAGCGACCGTGTTCCTCTCCTCGCACATCCTGTCCGAGGTGCAGCGCATCTGCCGCCGCGTCGGCATCATCCGCGATGGCCGGCTGGTCGAGATCGACACCATCGCCGACCTCCACCACCTTCGCTACCGGCACGTCGAGATCGAGTACCAGGGCCCGATCCCGGAAGCGAGGGTGCGCGCGGTGCCCGGGGTGGAAGACGTAACGGTCGAAGGGAACCGCCTGACCGCCTCCGTCCACGGGTCCTTCGAAGACTTCCTCCGGGCCGCGAGCGAGGGCACGATCACCAATCTGCTCTCGGAGGAGCCGTCGCTGGAGGACGTCTTCCTGGCGCGGTATCGCGGGCAGCCGGTGGAGGTTGCATAATGCTCCGGCTGCTGCTTCGTTCGCACCGGGTCGGGTTCCTCATCGTCAGCGTCTTCGGGATGTTCGACGTGTTCGTGAACACCGCCGCCTATGCCCAGGTGGCGGGAAACACGGAGGCGGCGCGGCGAGCCTTCGCGGAGGCCACGCAGCCCCTCGCGACACAGCTCTCCTACCTGCTCCCGATCCCCACCCGGCTGGACACGGTCGGCGGCTACGTTTCGTGGCGCGGCTATCCCGTGATCGCCATCGCGTTCGTGATCTGGGCGGTGGTCGCGGGCAGCGGCCTGGTCCGCGGCGAGGAGGAGCGGGGCCTCACCGACATGTACCTGGCCAGCGGCGCCGGGCGGCTCCGCTGGACGCTGCTCCGCTCGTCCGCCTGGGCGGTCGCCTCGGCGGTGGCAGTCGTGCTGACCCAGCTGGCGTGCGCCGCCGGCATCGCGGCGGCCGGAGACGCCGCCGGTCAGCCCCTCTCCTGGAGCGCGCTCATCGGTCAGGGGGTGGCGCTGTGGGCGATCGGTCTCGCCGGTCTCGGCATCACGATGATGCTCTCGCAGTTGGTCCAGACCCGCGGCGCCGCGGCAGGCCTGAGCGGCGTCGTGATGGTGATTCTTTTCTTCCTCAACTCGCTGTCCCGCACCGTCACCAGCTGGCGCGGCCTTGCCCACATCTCGCCGTTCTTCCTGTTCGACCAGACCAACGTGCTGGTGCCGGGCGGCCGTTTCGACTGGATGGCGACCATCGTCCTGTTCGCGATCGGCGTCGTCGGCGTCGGCCTGGGCGCGGTCGCCTTCTCCCTCCGGGACCTCGGCGCCCCGGTGCTGCGCCTGCGAGGCTCACGTCGCGCGCGGCCGGCCCGCCGGACCCCATCTGGCAACGCGCTGCTCCGGATCCCGGTCGTGTCCGCCCTCTGGGAGCAGCGGTGGTCACTGCTGGGCTGGATGGTGGGGTCGTTCCTGCTGATGGCGCTGATCGGCAGCGTCGCCAAGTCGGCGACCACCCTGATCGAGCAGACGCCCTCGTTGAAGTTCTGGCTGGAGCCGGGCGTCACCCCCTTCACCGCCATGGTGTCCGCCACCTGGGGCGGTCTGGTGGGACTCGTCGTCGCCGCCTACGCGATCGTCGAGACGGCGCGCTGGTCCGGGCAGGACGGCAGCGGCCGCCTGGAGCTCACGCTGGCGGAGCCGATCTCGCGCTGGCGGGTGGTCCTGCAGCGCGCGGTCGAGCTGGGAGTGGGAGCCCTCCTGATCACGGTATCGGGCACGGTGGGACTGCTGCTCTCCGCGGCGGGCCAGCACGCGACGATCGAGGGTCCGATCTGGACGGCGACCTTCCTGTTGCTGCCGGTGGCTACGGCATTCGGCGCCATCGGTGGGGCGATCTCGGCGTGGCTGCCTCGGATCGCGATCTTCGTGGTCTCGGCGCTGGCGGTGGTGGCGTTCTTCATTCAGCTGTTCGGCCCCATCTTCCGGGCGCCGAACTGGGTCCTCAACCTGTCCCTCTTCCAGCTCTACGGCACGCCGCTCACAAAGCCCGTGTTCTGGAACGGCTTCTGGGCCCTGGTGGCGGTCACCGTGGTGGGCTTCGGGATCGCAATGCTGGCGATGCAGCGGCGGGAGGTGGGCAGCTGAGCTAGCGCGGGGGGAGGGGTGTGTCCCCGCCGCCGAGAGCCGCCTCGAGGTCGGTGAGCGCGAAGTCGTTGCCCTTGAAGAGCAAGGGCTCGCCCGCGGTCCGAGCCAGCGCATACGCGAAACAGTCGCCGAAGTTGAGACCGGCCGGATGGCCGCTGTCCTTCCCGAAGTCGCGATAGGCCTGCCGTGCGATGCCGGCGTGCTCCGCGGTCACCAGCTCGACAGCTGCTCCGCTCACGGCGAGAAGCTCGTCGAGCCGGCGGCTGAGCACCGCGTCGCGGCTGCCGTCGACCACGATGGCCGTCTCCAGGTAGGTCCCCCCGCCGAGACGCGCGGCCTGGCGGCGGCGGCGAGCGCCTCGACATACCGCTCGGCATCCGGTTCTCCGCGCAGTACCGCCACGATGGCCGAGGTGTCGACGATCACCGGGGCAGACCGTGCTCGTCGTACAGCAGCTCGCCGTGTTCCTTGCTGCGATAGGGCTCCGCCCATCGCGGTGCGCTGTCCGCCGCTATCCGCCGCATCCGAGCGGCACGTGCCGCGGCCGCGGCACGGTTCATCCCCTCCAGTCGATCGAGCTTTTCCTCACCGCCTCCGTCACGGCACTGGTCACGCTCTCTCCCGTCTCCGCCGCGAGCCGGCGTACGAGTCGCTCGGTCTCCGCGTTTTTGATGTTCAGGCTCACGGAAGCAATCTACCAAGCGGGTGGCGCCTTTCTTTACAAGTGCTGGGGAGATCGCTTACGCCGCGTCAGGTCCCAGGCCCGGTGGTGGACCGATGCTCTATAGTGACAGGCAACTAATGGGTTGCATGTCGGAGGTCATGCGGTGGACGACGCCTTTCGGGCCCTGGCCGATCCCAGCCGGCGGGATCTGCTGGACCGCCTGAACGCTCGCGACGGCCAGACGCTGTGGGAGCTCACCGCCGGGCTGGGCATGTCCCGGCAGTCGGTGAGCAAGCACCTGGCAGTCCTCGAGGGCGCGAATCTGGTCACGATCAGATGGCGGGGCCGGGAGAAGCTGCACTACCTCAATGCCGAGCCCATCGAGGCCATCGGCCGGCGCTGGATCTCGCGCTACCACGCCTCCCGGGCGCGCGTCCTCGCCGACCTCAAGACCGCCCTGGAGGAGAGCGCCTTGACCAATCCCGAGTTCGTCTACACGACCTACATCAAGACCACGCCGGAGCGCCTGTGGCAGGCGCTCACCGACCCCACCTTCACCAAGCAGTACTGGGGCACCGAGCTGCTTTCGGACTGGAAGGTGGGCTCCCGGGTGACCTGGATCTTCGCCGGGGTGAGGGTGGAGGACTCAGAACAGGTGGTGCTGGAGGCGGATCCGCCGCGGCGCCTCGCCTACACCTGGCAGACCATCACGCCCGAGTTCGCCAAGACGGTCGGATTCACCGATGAGTACCAGCGACGGGTGGCGGCCGAGCCACGCTCGCGGGTCAGCTTCGAACTGGAGCCGGTGGAGGGCGGATGGGTCCGGCTCACCGTGGTCCAGGACGGCTTCCCTGAGGACAGCGAGGTGCTGAAGAGCATCAGCGGTGGCTGGCCGATGATCCTCTCCGGCCTCAAAACGTTCCTCGAGACCGGCGTGGCGCCGATGCCATCGGAAGGCGCCCGGTGAGGGGACATAGCCGGCACACGCCCCGGGAGCCCCGAATGCCGGCGATCGGGGGTCTGCACACGCCCCGGGAGCCCCGAATGCCGGCGATCGGGGGTCTGCCCCCATGGCCGGCAACGTGACCTGACGCGCCTCGCCTCACCCCTTCACGGCGGCGGCGATGCCGTTGATGAAGTACCGCTGCATGGCGAGGAAGACCACTACGACGGGCGCCAGGGCGATCACCGACGCCGCTGCCATCTCCGTCCACTGGACCTCGTTCACTCCCTGCAGGAAGTAGATGCCCACCGCGAGCGTGCGCAAGCTGGGCTGGGCCAAAGTCAGCACGAGCGGGATCAGGAAGTCGTTCCAGCTGGTGATGAACTGGAGGATGACGCCGGTCGCGATCACCGGCTTGGCGAGCGGCAGCATGATCCGCCAGAAGATGCGGACGAAGCCGGCGCCGTCCACGATGGCGGCTTCCTCGAGCTCCCGGGGGATCTGGGCGAAGTAGCCGGCGAAGAGCAGGATGATGATGATGTGCGCCGACCCGCTCTGGGCCAGGATGATGCCGAACAGGTTGCCGTCCAGGTGCATGTTCGAGATGAGGTCGAAGATCGGAACGATCGTGTAACCCTGGGGGATGAAGGCCAGGAGACCGAGCACGGCGATGAACACCCGCTTCCCGGGAAAGCGGTAGCGACCTAGCACGTACCCCATGGTCGAACTGAGCAGGAGGACGATCACGACGCCGGAGCAGGTGACGATGACGGAGTTGATGAAGTTCTGCCCGATGCTGGCGCCGGTCCACGCATTCACGTAGTTCTGAAAGTCCCAGATCTGGGGGATGAGGCTGAGGCTGGTGAAGAACTCCGCCATCGGCTTGAACGACGACGAGAGCATCCAGACCAGCGGGTAGATCCAGATGATCGCGACCGCCGTGAGGATCACGTAGGTGACGTAGCGGCGGATCTGTGATCGCGACAGTCGAGGCAGCGCTATCCGCCGGGGGCCCCGTTCCCGTATCACGGTCGTCATGCGGCCGTCCTCTGCCGCAGCCTCGCGACCAGCCCGATCTGAGGCAGGGCGATGAACATGACCGCGAGCCCGAAGAAGATGGCGGCGGCCGAGGCGTAGCCGAGTTGGACTGACATGCCCGCACTTCCACTGGTCGAGGACCCGAACGCGTAGCGATAGATGAAGAGCTCCATCGTCTCGGAGGCGTAGTAGGGGCCGCCACCGGTCAGCGCCTGCAAGAAGGCGAACACATTCAGGTTGCCGACCGCGATGATGAAGACGATGATGGCGCCGAACGGGGCCACCAGAGGAACCGTCACCCGGCTCAGGACCTGCCAGGCGCGGGCGCCATCGACACGGGCCTGCTCGTAAAGCTCAGGCGGCACTGTCTGCAGCGCGGCGAGCCAGTAGACCATGGGCTGGCCCATCCACTTCCAGACGAAGATGATGATGGCGGTGCCCATCACCGTGTTCGGCTGGCCCAGCCACGGAATCGGCCGGTCGAGCACGTGCAGCCCGAGGAGGGCGTTGTTCACCGGACCGTTGAAGGCGCCGAACACACTCTGCATGACGATCGCCATGATCGCCGTGGTCATGACCACGGGCAGGAAGAACACGGTCCGGTAGATCGGGGCCAAGCGCAGGGACTGGTCGTTGAGCACCACCGCGACGATGAGCGCCGCTCCCACCTCCAAGGGCACGCTGACGCCCATGAAGAGGAACGAGCGGCCGAAGTCCGCCCAGAAGAGCTGGTCGTGGACCAGGGCCACGTAGTTCCCGAGCCCGGCCCAGTACATCTTGGAGCTGAACCCATCCCAGTTGAAGAAGGAGTAGTACCAGCTGCCGATGAGTGGCCAGACGGAGAAGAGGAGCGTGAGCACGACGCCCGGCGCCATGAACGCGTAGCACCATCGCGCCCCCCAGATCCGCTGTCTGAGCGACCGCCGGCCGCGCTCGAGCGCGGCCGGCGGTCGCTCCAGAGGTCCGGACGCTCTGGATCATCACTTGGCCGGGTAGGGGTACGGCTTGCTGGGATTCCAGTTCGGAAACTTGAAGTCGTTCCTGGAGATCGGGGCACCCTCCTGCGTGCTCTTGGTGATGGCGTCATCCATCGCCGCGTCGTAGCTGTCCTGGACGCTCTTCAAGGTGTCGGCGACGCTGGTCTTGATCTGGCCTGTGTAGAGGCCGACCATGGCCCCGTCCCAGTCCGGTTTGGGCGCCCGCCAGAACAGGTTGTAGGTCGAGATGTTCTGGGTCTTGAGCACGGGGTCGGGAGCGAGCGCGGTGTACTGATAGCCGAGTTTGAGTGCCAGTTCGGAGATCTTGTCCATGTGGGCGTGCTCGGTGACCTGCTTGAACTGCGGCGGATCGCCGGCCCCGTCGAAGTCAGCCCACTCGGTCTGGCCCTTGAGGGTGCCCAGATAGGCGAAGACCTCGCCGACCACGGCCAGCTGCTCAGGCGTGCTGTTCTTGGTCACGAACCACGTGTTCGAGCCACCCGGCCCGTAGCTCAGGGGATAGAAGTTCTTGGGGTCCTTCTGCGGCGGGAGGTTGAAGCCGAACTTGAACCCGGGGTTGTCCTTCAGATATTCGGGGATGTTCCAGGGACCCTGCAGCTGCATGGCGGCGACCCCGTCGGGGAAGGCACCGCGAGCATGTGGGTTGTCGTACGAGATCGAGTCGGGGAAGATGCTGCCGTCGCTCTTCATGCTCAGCAGCAGCTCGGTGGCTTCTTGGTTGATGTCGGAGGTGAGCTGGTAGGTCCCGGTCTTCCAGTCGAAGGGAACCCCGTTCAGCGCCCCCAGCCCGCCTGCCATCTGGGCCAGCGTGTTGACCCAGCCGCTGATGACTCCGTGCTGGGCGATGCCCAGGATGATGCCGTAGTACTTGCCTCCGCCCTGTGTGGTCACCTTCTTGGCCGCCTTCCGGAACTCGGTCCAGCTGAGGACCTTGCTCCCGTCGTAGCCGGCCTGCTTGAGATAGGTGGTGTTGTAGAGCAACCCGGTCCCCATCCGCTGGTTGGAGGTCCAGGGATAGCCGTAGGTCTTGCCGCTGAAGTCGGTGATGCCGGCGGCGAAGGTCCCCGGCGGGAATGCCGCTTTGACCTTGGGCCAGTTGGGGACGAAGTCGTCCAGAGCGGCGAGCCAGCCGTTCTGAACCGCCTCCCCGGGCGTGACCAGGGGCGGAAGTTGCATCACGTTCGGCGCCGTGCCATTGCGAAGCCCGAGCGAGAGCTCCTGCTGGATCGTGTTCCAGCTGGTGCCGTCGTAGCTGACGCTCACGTTGGAGAACTTCTTCTGGAGAGCGGGGAAGAACGCGTCGAAGAAGACCGCCTTCTGGTCGCCGCTGTCCACCCAGCGGAGCTTGACCGGGCTGGTGGGGAAGTTCCCCGACGCACTGGGAATGTCGAACTTGGTGCTGTTCAACTTCTGCTGGGCCTGGCTCGCGTTCCCACTGGTCGCGCCACAGGCAGCGAGCACGAGGCCGCCTCCCGACACCCCCATCAGCTGCAGCAGCTTCCGCCGCGACAGACGGTTGGGTGAGCTTCTCTCACTCGGGTCGAACATTGGATCTCACCTCCTCAAGGTCTTCGGTAGAGGGCTGGAGTCGAAGGGGTACCGGCGAACGCCCAGTCACGCGGGGGCTCCCTCCGGCTTTGTCTGCGCAGTCATCGGGTGACCTCCAGTTGGCACCGTCCAGGCATGAATAGGATATGTGTCGCAGTTGTATAGTATCGCCTCTGCTTCCGAACCCAATTCCTAACACGCCCGACTCCGTCGCCGCTCGAATCGAGACGGCGGCCCTTGACACAACTACCCGCCGGTTGATTCATTTATAGAACCAATGAATCTGCCCGTCAACGCCTCCCGGGCGGCGAGACTCAACCGCGTGCAGCTCCTGGAGGCGGTACAGCGGGCGGGGACCATCTCGCGCTCCGAGCTGGTCCGCGTCACCGGCCTCACCCCCGCCACCATCACCAACGCGGTGCGGGAGCTGGTCGACCGCCGGCTGCTCGAGGAGACCGGCCGGCCCGCGCCCCGGCTGGCCGCCCGAGCCGGAGCCCCGAGCTATCTGCTGGCGTTGAACCGCCAGCATCTCCGGGTGCTGGCGGTCCACCAGGGGGTGACCGGGACCCGGCTCGGCGTCGCCGACCTGGCCGGCACCCTGACGGCGGAGGCCGCCTTGGAGAACGTGGCCGGCGAGTCCCCTCGTGTCACCGCCCGGCGCATGGCGGACGGCCTGCGCGCTCTGGTCGCCCGTGAGGAGCTGGCCCGCGAGCGGATCGCCGGCGTCGGGGTGGGGGCGGTCGGACTGGTGGACCCCGGGCGCGACAGTGTGCGCGCCGCGCCCAACCTAGGCTGGTCAGGGGTGCCGCTCGGGCCCTGGCTGGGGGAGGACCTGGGCCTGCCGGTGGTGGTCCGCAACAACGTGCACGGCATGGCGGCGGGTGAGCTGCGCGTGAGGGGCGTGCCGGAGCCGTCCGCGCTGTACGTGTACGTCGGCTTCGGCGTCGGCGGGGCGGTGATCGCCGGAGGGCGGGTGCTGGAGGGAGCGCATGGGGCCGCCGGCGAGGTGGGGCACCTGGCGGTGCGGGGCGGCGGCCTCTGCACCTGCGGCAAGACCGGCTGCCTGGAGACGGTGGCGTCGGAGCGGGTCCTGGCCGAGAACGCCGGCTCGCTGGTCGGCGGGGATCCCGGCCTGACCAAACCCAGGGTGCGCCGCCTGGTCGAGCTGGCTGAGGCGGGGGACGCCGACGCGCGGCGGGTCGTGGACCGGGCGGCGCGCGCTCTGGGCGAGGCGCTGGCGCAGGCGGTGGAGGTGCTTGATGTGGGCGCGGTGATCATGAGCGGCGAGTTGGCTCGGGCCAGAACCACCGTCCTGGAGCCCCTGGCGGCGATCCTCCCCGAGTCCGTGTTCGCGGTGCGCGGCCGCCGGGTCGAGGTGCGCGCAACCGCCGTCGTCAGTCCCGGGCTGGTGGGAGCGGCGACGCTCGCTCTTGACGCCTTCGTGTTCCACCCGGAGGCCGAGATCCTGGCCGAGCGGGTGGCGGGGCCGCTCTTGCGCGGGGTTGTCACGTGATTGTGGAGCTGCCCGTGTTCGGAGCGGCGCAGGTCCCACTGCCGGAGCCCGAGGAGCCGGAGCTGGGCGGGCTGGTGATCCTGCTCTCCGAGCTGGCCCCGGTGGCGGAAGCCGCTCGCGTGGAGCTGGTGCTGGAACCGCTCAACGGCTCCGAGACCCACCTGCTGCGCTCACCGACGGTGGCGGCCCGGGTGGCGCGACAGGGGGAGAGCACCTGGGTGGGGACCATGCTCGACACCGACCACGCCGACCGGGAAGGTCAGGACATGGCGGCTGAGATCGAGGCGGCCGGGGACCGCCTGCGCCTGGTGCACCTGTCGGATCGAGATCGGAAGCTCCCGGGCGAGGGCGGGATCGACTTCGCGCGGGTGCTGGGAGCGCTGGGCTCGACGGGATACGCCGGGTTCTGTGGGCTGGAGTGCAGGGGTTCGTTCGAGGTAGAGCGGCTGCGGGCGAGCGTGGCCTGGCTGCGCGAGCAAGCCGCGCCGGCGGCGACAGATGAAGCCGTAAGGGTCCGGCGCCCGCCGGATGGAGGTGGTGATGCAAGAAGTGGCAGGGGCTGAAGACCGGCCAGAGCAGGCGGGCGTGGCACCGGCGCCCGATTTCCTGGTCCACAACGAGGGGGATGACGTGGCGGTGGCGGTGAGCGACATCGAGCCTGGGCCGGCCCGGGTTCGCTATCTGGACAGCGGTCGCCAGGCGCCGGTCGAGGTGACGGAGCCGATCCCGCTCGGGCACAAGGTGGCGCTCGTCGACCTGGCTCCGGAGAGCGAGGTGCGGGAATATGGCGTGCGCGTGGCCATCACCCGCGCGGCCATCGCCCGCGGGTCGCTGGCGCACGTGCACAACCTCCGCAGCGCCCGCTGGGAGGCGAGCCGGTGAGCGGGGAACTTCGCGGCTATCGCCGCGCCGGCGGTGCGGTCGGGGTCCGCAACCACGTGGTCGTGCTGCCCGTCGACGACCTCTCCAACGCGGTCTGCGAGCACGTGGCAGCAGCCGTCCCAGGGACGCTGGCGCTGCCCCACCACTATGGCCGCCTGCAGTACGGGGAAGACCTGGAACTGCTGTTCCGGACCCTCATCGGCAACGGCAGCAACCCCAACGTGGCGGCGGCGGTGGTGGTCGGCATCGAACCCAATTGGACGGCCCATGTGACGGAGGGGATCGCCGGGCACCGGACTCCGGTCGAGTCCTTCTCGATCGAGCGCGCCGGGGACCTGCGGACGCTGGAAGCGGCCGCCCGCGCGGCGCAGCGGCTGCTTCAGGACGCCTCGGAGCTGCAGCGGGAGCCGGTCGAAGCGGCCGAGCTGCTGATCTCGATCAAGTGCGGCGAGTCGGACACCACCACCGGCCTCGGCAGCTGCCCGACGGTGGCACAGGTGGTGGACCGCCACGTGGCCGCAGGGGGCACGGTGGTGTTCGGCGAGACCACCGAGCTGACCGGCGGAGAGGACCTGATCGCCGCCCGCTGCGTCGACGATGACGTAAAGCGCCGGTTCCAGGCCTTCTACGACGGCTACCTGGCCGAGGTGGAGCGGTCGGGTGCCAACCTGCTCGGGTCGCAGCCCACGCAGGGCAACATCCGCGGCGGGCTCTCGACCATCGAAGAGAAGGCGCTCGGCAACATCGCCAAGACCGGCGCCGTCCCCGTGGTCGACGCGCTGGCGCCGGCGGTGCGGCCGACCCGCCCCGGCCTCAACTTCATGGACTCCTCTTCGGCGGCGGCCGAGTTCGTCACCCTGATGGGCGCGGCGGGAGCGGTGCTGCACCTCTTCCCGACCGGGCAGGGCAATGTGATCGGAAACCCGATCGTGCCCGTGATCAAGGTGACCGCGAATCCGATCACGGCGGAGACGATGCCGGAGCACATCGACCTCGACGTCTCCGGGCTGCTGCGCGGCAGCGAGGACCTGCCCTGCGCCGGCGAGCGTCTCTGGCAGCTGGTCGAGCGGACGGCCAACGGCCGTCTCACCCGCAGCGAGGCGCTGGGTCACCGGGAGTTCGTGATCACCAAGCTGTACCGGAGCGCGTAGGAGGGGGAGCGATTGATCGCGGTCACACCCTGACCGGAAAGGGCCTCACCATGAGTGATGTACCGGCAACCGGCACCCCACTGGAGGAGTCCCGATATGAGCGATACCACCGCCGCCATCACCGACGAGCGCGACGACCTGCTGGAGACCCTGGCGACACACCGTGGCTTCCTGCGGCACACCGTTCGTGGGCTGAGCCCGGAGCACCTCGCGGAGCGCACGACGACAAGCCAGCTCTGCCTGGGCGGGATCCTGAAGCACGTGGCCGCGGTGGAGCGTCAGTGGGCGGGCTTCATCGCGGAGGGATTCCCCGAGAGGCCGTTCGATCTCGACGAGGAGGCGATGAAGGCGTACGCGCGTCAGTTCCAGGTCGAGGAGGGTGACACCCTGGACAGCCTGCTCGCGGACTACGACGCCGCCGCCCGGGCCACCGACGAGCTGATCCGCACCGTCCCCGATCTCGGCGCCTCGCGCCCATTGCCGCCGGCGCCCTGGTTCCCGCCCGGCGCCCGCTGGTCGGCCCGGCGGACGATCCTCCACATCCTGGCGGAGGTGACCCAGCACGCCGGCCACGCGGACATCATCCGCGAGGCACTGGACGGTCAGAAGACGATGGGATGACGCCCCGCCCGATTGACCTGGCACGGCCGGCCCGCTGGTGCACCTCCGGGGCGCAACGCGCCCGGATAAGCCCCGCTGGTGCACCTCTGGGGGTCACCCGGGGCGGATAAGGCCCGCTGGTGCACCAATGCCCAACGCGCCTGGCATCACGGGTTGCACGACCACTCGCCCTGCCGGCCCTGGGTGTACATCCAGGCCGCGGCGCCCGCGCTTGCCGCCGGATCCCAGATCGATTCCCCGGCCTTGCCTTGCGGGGTCGCCGCGAACGTCGAGGGCATGAACTGGAAGAGACCCTCGGCGCCGGAGGGGTTGACCGCGTCGGGGTTGTCACTGGATTCGCACTGGGCCACCGTCAGACCCCACGTCACGGCAGCGGAGCCCAAGGGCGAGAAGGCGTTGGTGATGATCTGTTTGACGGACCCCGCGAGCACCGAAGGCGGCGGCGGGATGTAGCCGACGATCTCCGAGCCGCTGCCCAGGGCGACCACGCGTACGTCAAAGCTTCCGGCGTCGTCCAGGTTCCGCTCCCAGACCACCAGCCCGATCGGTTTCCCCGCGGACATGATCACCGAGCGCACCAGCGCGACATGACCGAAGGCACTGTAGTCAGGGCCGTTGAACACCACCACCGCGCCCTCGACCGGCGTCTGGCTGGTGGCGATTCCCGCCGCTTCCGCGCCGCTGATCCACTGACCGCCGTTGCCAAGGTTCTGGGGCAGCACCCCGCCGGTGTACGCCTGGTAGGCGTTGGCGGCGTAGCAGGTGCACTGGATCGGTATGTAGTCGCAGTACCCGGGGTACGCCGTCAGACCCAGCGGTGACGGATCCGGAGCGGCGGGCCAGGGGATGCTCGAGATGCTCAGTGTGTAGAGCCCGGCAACCAGTCCCGCCTCCAGGAGCTGCTGGGCCAGCCCGCCCGTCCCCAGCTCGGTCAGCAGCGCCGCCTCCTCGCTGGTAAGCGATCCGCCCTGCTGGGCTGCGGCCTGCTGGGCCTGCGCGATCTCGGATTGCGTGGTCGAGGTCTGGGCGAGAAGCTGCGCCTGCCGGCTCTGCAGCTGCGTAGCCAGCGTCTGGAGCTGCACCTGGGATGCCTGCGCCTGCTGCTCGTCAGCCGTCACCTGGGCGCGGGACTGCGTCAGCGAGCGCTGCGAGGCCTGGGCCTGCCGCCGGGTGGAGTCGAGCTGACCGACCATCTGGTGCGCCTGCTGCGCCGCGTCGTCCAGGCTCGCGTTTTGTGTCAGGTAGTCGCCGAGGCTGGACGCCTCCACCACCGAGAGCATCGCCGAGGATGGTTGCGCGTAGATGGCGCGCGCAAGCTCGGTGATCTGAGCCCGTTCCTGCTTTTCTTTGGTCGTCAGCCGGCCGACGCGCGACTGAAGCTGACTGATCTGCTGGTTCAGCTCCTCGACCTGCGCCTGGTCGGCGCCGACCTGGGCCTGCAGCTGCGTCTGCTGCTGCTGGTTCTGAGCCACCTGTGCCTGCAGTTGGTTGAGCTGGGAGTCGGCCTGGGTCAGGTTCGCGGCCAGCTGTTGTTGCGGGAGCGTGAGCGGAACCACCGGGGTGCTGCTCAAGGGCGTGAAGTTCAGCGAAGGGAACGTCTGCGGAGCGGGCGAGGGGGAAGTCGAGGGCGTCGGAGTGACGCGGGGTGACGGCGTGGGCGTCGGTGTCGCCGATGGCGTCGGCGACGGGGAGGTCGACGGCGTTGGAGTGGCGCTGGGTGCCGGCGTGGGCGTCGGTGCCGTCGAAGGCGTGGGCGCCGGCGTGGCTGCCGGCGTCGCCGAGGGGGCGGGCGCGGGCGTGGGTGTCGGTGTCGCCGGGGCCGAGCTTGGCGCCGTCGTGGGCGTCGCCGGCGGGGCGGGGGTTGGCGGCGGTGTCGATGTCGACGTCGCGGCGGCGGTCGTGGGCGCCGGCGTGGCCGACGTGATCGCGGCCACCGGCGAGGCGGCCACGCTCGTCCAGGGCCCCCACACAGACATCACCAGGAGCAGCGCGGTGGCCCCGAGACCGATGCCGCCGCGACACCCCAGAAGTCGCCTCAACCCCACCCGCAAAGCTAGCAACCTCTATACGCCATTGTTCTCGTCCTGTCACCCGGTTCGGGTCGGCGCGCGGCGCAGCACCGGGCGGGTCAGGGCCTCGGCGATGCGGGGGGCGTCGGCGACCGCGAGATTGCCGATCGAGATGCGCAGGCCGGGCGGCGTGCGCAGGCGGAACTGTTCGCCGGCGGCGACCGCCCACCCCGCTTCCAGCAGCACGCGACGGGCCAGCAGCTCGTCCTCCACCGGGACCCAGACGTTGAGCCCGCTGCGACCCCAGATCGGGATGCCCCGCCGGCCGAGCTCGCGCGCCAGCGCCCGCCGCCGGGCCTCGTAAGCCGCCCGGGCCTGCTCGACGCGCGACCACACCTGGGGGTCCCGGGCCAGCGCCACGACCAGGCTCTGGAGGATGTACGAGACCCACCCCGGCCCCAACCGCTGGCGCCCGTCGATGCGCGCGATGGTCACCGCGTCGCCCGCCATCACCGCCAGCCGGAGGTCCGGGCCCAGCCATTTCGAGACCGACTGCACCACGGTCCAGTGGCGGAGCCCGGGGGTGGTGGTCAACGTGTACAGGGGAGTTCCGGCCACCGGTCCTGAGTGATCGTCCTCGATGACCAGCGCCTCCGGCCAGTCCTGCAATACCCGGCGCAGGTCGCGCGCCCGGCGGGCGTCGAGCGCGGCGCCGGTGGGGTTCTGCGCGCGCGGTGTCTCGATCACCGCGGCGACCTGATGGCGCAGCGCCTCCTCCAGTGCCTCCGGGAGCATGCCCAACTCGTCGATCGCCACCGGCTGCGCGATCAGCCCGTGGGCGCGGAGCAGATCGTGGACGGTGTGGTAGCTGGGATCCTCCACCGCTACCCGGTCGCCCGGTCGCAGGTGGGCCTCGAGCGCCCGCTCGATGCCGGACATCCCACCGCTGACCATGCTCAGGAAGTCAGGGCTCACGCCGTCCCGCCGGAACCAGTCGGCGGCGACCTGCAGGAGGTCCGCGTCGTCGCAGGCGACACCGTAGGGCCGCTGCGGCAGCTCCAGCCGGGACGCCGCCGCGCGCAGGTCGGGCAGGAACGCGAAGTCGGGATTGCCGCTGGTGAGGTCGACCGCGCCGGCCGGGAGGGGTGGATCGATGTGACCGGAGAGCGGAGGCCGGGGGCTGATCCGCGTCCCGCGGCGCCCGGCGGCCACGATCAGGCCGCGCAGCTGCAGGTTGTTGTAGGCGGCGGCCACCGTGGTCGGACTGACGCCCAGGTGTTCGGCCAGGCGGCGCACGGTGGGCAGCGTCTGCCCGGGCCGCAGGGTTCCCGCCCGCAGCGCCTCCTCGACGCTGGACGAGATGGCGCCCGCGCGATTTCCCGAGATCACGCTCAGCGACTCGGGCGCGTCCGCCTGCTGGTGATCGGTTCGCGGGTCGGCGATCGACGTTGCCATGGGCGAGACTGCCAAGTATTGTGACAGCCCCCCGGCCGACCGCGGGCTGCTAGGTTGCGGGACGTGACAGATCAAACTTCGAGCGCGGCCCACGAGGCGGTGGGAAAAGCTGTCGAGCGGGGCTGGGACGATGAGATCGCCCTGCTGCGCGCGCTGGTAGGGGAGTGCAGTGTGCGCGGCATGACGGGGGGAGCGCAGCGTTTGGTGGAAGACCGGATGCGGCAGCTGGCTCTGCAGCCGGAGCGGGTGGCGATCGACACCGAACTGCTCCGCGGCCGGCCCGGCTACTCGCCGGTCGACTGGTCCTCCGAGGGCGAGTACGACGTCAGCGGCCGCCTGCCGGGGGCGACCCGGGGCGGGCGCTCTCTGATCCTCAATGGTCACATCGACGTCGTGCCCTCCTCTCCAGACGACCACTGGACGCACGACCCCTGGGCCGGGGAGATCGAAGACGGGCGGATGTACGGACGGGGAGCGGCCGATATGAAGGCCGGCGTCGCCGCCATGCTGGCGGCGGTGGCGGCGATCCGGGCCGCGGGCGTGACGCTCCGCGGCTCCCTGGAGGTCCAGTCCGTCGTCGAGGAGGAGTGCAGCGGGCACGGCACCCTCGCGCTGCTCGAGGCCGGCCACCGCGCCGACGGTGCGATCATCCCCGAATCGATGGGCCAGAGCCTCTGCACCGCCCACCCGGGGGTTTTGTGGTGCCGCATCGTGGTTCGCGGTCTAGGCGCCCACGCCGAGCGCGCCCACACGGCCGTCAACGCCATCGAGCGCATGTGGCCTCTCGTCGTGGCCGTGCGCGAACTGGAGGCCGAGGTCAACGAAGAGGCGGCTCGCCACCCCGCGTTCGCCGGGCTCGCGCATCCCCTGAACTACAACCTCGGCACGCTGCACGCAGGCGACTGGCCCTCCTCGGTGCCCGAGGCCGCGACTCTGGAGGTCCGCTTCTCGTACCCCCCCGGCGAGACCGTCGCGGGCGCTCGCCGGAGGATCGAGGACCACGTGCGCCGCGCGGCTGATCGCGACCCCTGGCTGCGCGAGGTACCGCCTGAAATCACCTGGTTTGGCTTCGCGGCCGAGCCCGCCGTCTATGACACCGACGACGTGCTGTCACGGACGCTGGAGCAGAACCATCTGCAGGTGGTGGGCCGGGCTCTGAGCCGGCACCCCTTCGCGGCCACCATCGACAACCGCTTCTTCGCGCTCTACGCCGGGATGCCCACCGTCTGTTACGGAGCCACCGGCGACCGCTATCACGCGCCCGACGAATCGGTCGACCTCGCCACCGTGCTCCAGACGACGCACGTTCTGGCCGGCACGGTGCTCGACTGGTGCGGCGTGGCCTGACCGCCACCAGCCAACCTCCGCTTTCGCGTGAACAGGGCCTCGCGGAGGGGCCCATGGGGCCACTTTCACGCGAAAGCGGAATTGGGGTGGTCGGATGACGTTCAATGGCAGACATGAGCACCGTGGCGTCGCGCGGGCAGCGCGTCGACCCGCACGACCTTCTCGCCCTTCAGTCGGCCTACTCGGACGAGGAACGCCTGATCCAATCGACGGTCCGGCAGTTCGTCCGCGACCGGGTGTTGCCCGGCATTGAGGAGTGGTTCGAGGAGGGCACGTTCCCCCGCGACCGGATCCCGGAGCTGGCCGAGCTGGGTCTGCTCGGCATGCACCTGGAGGGCTATGGGTGCGCGGGAACCAACGCCACCTCCTACGGCCTCGCCTGCCTGGAATTGGAGGCGGGCGACTCCGGCTTCCGCAGCTTCGTCTCCGTCCAGGGCTCCCTCTGCATGTTCCCGATCTGGAAGTACGGATCGGAGGAGCAGAAGGACCACTACCTGCCTCGGATGGCGCGGGGGGAGATCCTCGGCTGCTTCGGCCTCACCGAACCCGACTTCGGCTCCGACCCGGCGGGCATGCGGACCAGCGCCCGGCGCCGCGGCGATGACTGGGTGCTCAACGGCAACAAACTCTGGATCACCAACGGCAGCGTGGCCGACCTGGCGGTGGTCTGGGCCCAGACCGAGGAGGCAATCCGGGGCTTTTTGGTGCCGACCCAGACGCCGGGGTTCACGGCCCGGGACATCCATCGCAAGGTCTCGCTCCGGGCGTCGGTGACTTCGGAGCTGATCCTGGAGGACGTCCTCCTGCCGGCCGCCGCGGTGCTGCCCGGGGTACGGGGGCTGCGCGGGCCGCTGTCCTGTCTCTCCGAGGCGCGCTACGGGATCCTGTGGGGCTCGCTGGGCGCCGCGCGATCGTGTTACGAGACGGCGCTCGAGTACGCCAAGACACGGATCCAGTTCGAGCGTCCGATCGCGGCCTTCCAGCTCACGCAGGAGAAGCTGGTGGAGATGATGCTCGAGCTGCAAAAGGGCGAGCTCCTGGCCCAGCGCATCGGCCGCCTCAAGGACCAAGGGCTGGTGCAGCCGGAGCACATCTCGATGGGCAAGCTGAACAACGTCCGCGCCGCGCTCCGGATCGCGCGCGACGCCCGCAGCGTGCTGGGCGCCAACGGCATCACCCTCGAATACCCGGTGATCCGGCACATGAACAACCTGGAGTCGGTCTACACCTACGAGGGCACCAATGAGGTGCACCTGCTCACCCTGGGCCAGGCGATCACCGGGAGCAGCGCCTTCCGTTAACCCCTGGCCCCAGCCCCGCCGGTCTCAAGGGCCAGAGAGTCCGCGCTACCGCGCTACGCCGCCCGTTTTAGCGCCGGACTGCGGACACTCATGCGCTACGCCGCCGACTCCAGCCGATAGCGCAGAAGGACGGTCCCGTTGGCATAGCGGCGCTCGTCGAGGAGCTCGAGTCGTGCCCGGAACCCCTCCGGGAGAGCGCGGGTGCCGCCCCCGATCGCGACCGGCACCACGTGCAGGCGCACCTCGTCCACCAGCCCCCAGCGGAGCGCCGAGCCGGCCAGGGTGGCGCCGCCGATCTCGATCTCCCCATCGCCGGCTTCCTTCAGCGAGCGCAGCCTCTCCACGTCCAATGACCGCTCGAGCCGGGTCCGTGGGGTGGACACTGCCTCCAGAGTGCTGGAGAACACGATCTTCTCCGCCGCCCGCCAGATCCGCCCATAGTCCCGCATCTCCGGGCTCTGGGTTTCGTCGTCCGGAATCTCCTGCCAGACCCGCATCGTCTCGTAGAGGCGCCGACCGTACAGATAGGCGCCGATCGTGCGTTCCTGGTCGTTGATGGCGCCGAGCACCTCCGGACTCGGCGCGCCCCACTCGAGGCCGCCCTGTTCGTCGTTCACGTAGCCATCGAGCGAGCTGTTCGCGTGATAGAGGAGCCTGCCCATGGGGTGGTGATCCTACCCCAGACACGGGAGCGCCCCCGAGCGAACCCGGGGGCGCCCCTCAGGAAATGGGGGGTAGGGATGGGTTTCAGGCCGTAAGTCCGAGCGAGGCGACGACCTCGGCGGCGTCGCGCCGGCGCGTCAGGCCGAGTTTCGCGCTGAGGTGCCAGATGTGGTTGCGGACGGTCTTCTCGCGGATCTCGAGCTGGGTGGCGATCTGCCGGTTGGAGGCCGACTTGGCGACCAGCAGCAGGACCGTCAGCTCCCGCTCGGTGAGGCGGTGGGGCAGCGCCTTGGTCGCCGGCAGGGAAGAGGCGGTGGCGGGACACGGGAAGATCTCGGCCGGCATCCGCTGGGCGTGTCCCCGGAGTGCGCTCTCGATCGACTCCGGACCGGCCTCCTTGCCGATCACGGCGCGGGCACCGGAGGCGAGGAGCGAGCGGGCATCGCGGCTGGTGTGCTGAGGATGCAGGATCACGATGGCGAGATCGGGGAAGCGCTCGTGCAGCCGCTCCACCAGGGTGGCGCACGGCGTATCGGGAAGGGTCGCGTCGAGAATGATCCCGTGCGGCCGGTACATGGAGGTGAGCCGCTGGGCTTCCAACCCGTCGCCGCCCTCTCCCGCGATCCGAATCGACGGGCGCTCGGCGAGTCGTGCGATCAGACGCCGGCGAAGCAGGGTCTGATCTTCGATCACGAGAACGCGCAACGTCGGTTCGCCGAGTGTCGTCACGGGTGTCAAACCTCCTCTCGTCGCTGCCTCGGCGCCCGCCCGCCCGCGCGCGGCAGACGTCCTTGGCGTGAGCACCAGTGTCGACGAGGGGAGGGTGCCCTCACATCGGGGCGATCCCGAAAAGTTGAATAGGGAAAACCCTGTGGCATTCCCGCCCGCCGGGGTGTGAAGATGATGGGCGGTGATTGCCAAGCCCCTGCAGGAGCAATCTCCGGAAGCCCGTGCGACCGTCCTCATCGTGGACGATCATTCGGGGTTCCGTACCCTCGCTCGCCGGCTCCTGGAGACGGGCGGCTTTCGTGTCGTGGGGGAGGCGGCGGGAGCGGTCGAAGCCCGATCAGCCGTGCCAGCGCTGCAGCCTGAGGTCGTGCTCCTGGACGTCAACCTGCCCGACGGAGACGGCCTGCTCCTGGCCGAGGAACTGAAGGACGCCTCCCACGCGCCCGCCGTGGTTCTGATCTCGAGCCATGAGCGATCGGACTTCGGTGATCGTCTGGAGCGCACCGGCGCCCGCGGGTTCATCAGCAAGGCGGACCTGACCCCCGCCGCGATCGCCGATCTGGTCGACTGCTGAGGCGCCCGGGCGGGGAGGCCTCTCGATGGGTGCGCGGGGCGGCGGCGCAGGGCTGCTGGCCAGGGCCCTGATCGGTGCGTTGGTCCTGCTCGGCCTCGCCACCTGCGGCGATGCCGCGGTGACCGGCGTGTGCGGCCAGGGCGGGGGGGTGAGCACCAGCGTGAAGCGGCCGGCGCTGATCTTCGCCTGCTCCGCGGCCTCGGTGGACGGCGCGCCGCTGTACCGCCTCTGGCGGCTGCTCCCGCATGGTGCGGAGCGGCTGTCGTCGCAGCCGGCGCAGGACCCGGCGGTCGCGCCCTCGCACTCGCGCCTGGCCTACGAGAGCACGGTCGGTGGCATGCCGGAGGTCTACGTCTCGGGGCTCAGCCTGGCCTCACAGCTCCCGGTCACGACCGCACCCGGTGGGGAGTCTGAGCCGGCCTGGTCCCCGGACGGCAGCCGGCTCGCGTACGTGAGCGGTCAGCTCGGCCTCCACGCGCCGGTCGGCGTCAGCGGCAGCTTCGGGAGCGTGTTCGTGAGCGGCGCCGGCGGCGGTGGGGCGCACGCGATCACGCCTGACGATGCCTTTTACGGAGAGCCGGCCTGGGCGCCCAAAGGGGGCCACATCGCCTACGCCACCGATCGTGGCGGTTTCTGGAACATCTGCACCACGACCCCCAACGGCACCGGGACGCAGCGCATGCTCACAGCCGCCGGCGACGCGCAGTGGCCGACTTGGTCCCCGGACGGCACCCGGATCGCCTATCAGTGGTCGGAGACCGTGAGCGGCGACGACTCGATCTGGGTGATGAACGCCAACGGGACCGATTCGCACCGCCTCACCTCCGGGAGTGGACCCAGCTGGTCGCCGGATGGAAAATGGATCGCGTTCGTGCGGAAGACGGACCAGGGCTCCGACCTCTGGATGATCTCCCCGCGGGGTGGCCCCGCGGTCCGGATCACCGACGACGCCGGTCTCAAAGGCCGGCCGAGCTGGATTTGATGTCTGCTCTGCCCGTAGTTCGAGAGGCGCGAGGGCTGCGTGCCACCGCGTGGACCCTGGCCGCGATCACAGTGATCGCGGCCGGTCTCTCGGTGCTGCTGTTCTTGCTCAACTCCGACTCGCTGGTGGGGGTGCCGGGCCAGCCCTGGATCGTCACCGCGCTCGCGCAGGTAGGGGCGCCGGCCTGGGCCGCGGCCTCCCTGGCCGTGGTGGGCGCCTCGATCGTGCACCGGGCTCCTTCCCACCGCTTCGCCTGGGCGCTGCTCATCACCACGCTCACCGTCGGGCTGGTCCTGCTGGCGCAGGAATACGCGGTCATCGGCCTGGTGGTGGCCCCGGGCGCGCTCCCGGGAGCTGTCTTCGCCGCCTGGTTCCAGACCCTGGCCTACTACCTGATCCCGCTCGGGATCTTCGTCGTCATGCTCCTGTTTCCGACCGGTGCGCTGTTCTCGAGGCTCTTGATCCCGGTGGTCGCGGCCGCAGCGTTCATCACCGCGCTCTTCATGCTGACCCAGCTGGACCTGACCCAGCCGCTGCTGACCACGGTCCGGCCCGGCGTCCCGCTGCCGGTCACCATGCCGCCCCAACTCTGGAGAATGGGCGCGATCTTCGTCCCCGCCTTCAGGGTCACGTTCTGGGCGGTGGTCGCCCTCCCGGTCCTGGGAGCGGTGCTGATCTGGGTGCGCCTGCTCCGCTCGCGGAGCGTGGAGCGCGACCAGCTGCGGTGGATCGCCTTCACCGTGATCGTGGCCGCGGTCGGCTGGCCCGTTATCTACACCGCGCAGGTGGTCGGCGAGAGCCCGGTGGCGGAGGCCATCGGGGCCTGGGCGAGCGTGCTCTGGGTGTTCGGCATCTGCGTCGGCACCCCGGTCACGGTCGCGATCGCGATCCTCCGCCACAACGTCTATGACATCGACCGCGTCCTGGCCCGGACGCTGCTCTACGGCGGCCTCACGCTCTTCGTGACCCTGCTCTACATCGTCGTCGTCTTCGGCTTCGGGTCTCTGTTCGGCGGTGGAGCGCAGCCCGTCCTGTCGCTGGCCGTGATCGTGATCGCGGCGGTCGCCCTGGCTCCGCTGCGGGACCGCCTCCAGACGCTGGCCAACCGCATCGTCTACGGGCGGCGAGCGACGCCACTGGAAGCGCTCACCCAGGTGGCCCAATCCATAGGTCTGGCGCCGGCGATCGACGACACGGTGCCACAGATGGCGGCGTTGGTCGGCAACGCGACCAGCGCCGACTCGGTGGAGATCTGGCTCCGCGACGACGATGACCTCCGCCTGGCCACGCGCTGGCCGGACGGCGCGGGAGATATCGAGCGCCGGCTGCCGATCACCGAGGATGATCTGCGGCCGCTCTTCCCGGGCGGCCGGGTGTTCCCGGTTCGCGTCCAGGATGAGCTGCTGGGGTGCATCGCCGTCACCCAGCCACCGGCGCGCCGCCTTACCCCCGCCGAGGAAAGCCTGCTCAGCGCGATCGCCAGTCATGCCGGGCTGCTGCTGCGCAACGTGCGCCTGGTCGAGGACCTGCGGGCTTCCCGCCAGCGCGTGCTGACGGCGAACGCCGACTCGCGGCGCCGCCTTGAACGTGACCTCCACGACGGTGCGCAGCAGCATCTGGTCACGGCGTCTTTGGCCCTCGGACTCGCGCGTGCGCAGCTGACGAGGGGGGATACGCCGGAGGTCGAGCGCTCTCTGGCCGAGGCCACCCAGCAGTTGAAGGAGGGCCTCGGGGAGCTGCGCAACCTGGCTCGCGGCCTCTATCCGGCCGTGCTGAGCCGGGCTGGTCTGACGGCCGCTCTGGAGGTGGTGGCCGAACGCTGGCCCTTCCGGGTCGAGACCGACCTGGAGCTGTCCGGGCGGCGCGCACCGATCGTCGAAAGCACCGCCTACTACGTGGTGGTGGAGTCGCTGACCAACGTGGGCAAGCATGCCGACGCCGGGCGGGCGACGATCCGGGCGCGCGAGGCCGGGGGCCTGCTTTTGATCGATGTCGAGGACGACGGTCGCGGAGGTGCCGACCGCTCCTCTGGATCCGGGTTGCGCGGGCTCGAGGACCGGGTCCATACGCTTGGAGGCACCTTCAGCATGGTGTCGCCGCCCGGCGAGGGAACCCGGATCCACGTGGAGATCCCGGCCGGCGATCCGGTGCCTGAAGACACGACGCCGGTGCGCGAGGCGTTGTAACGCGGTCGGGGTCTGCCTCGCCCCTCCCCGCAGAGGCCACTACTATGTCGTGTGGGTCTGCGCGGGTGAGAAGGGAACACGGCCAGAGGTGGGAGGGGGCGCACCGCCCGAAAGGGACGGACACCCTGCGTGTCGTCCTGGCCGAAGACTCGCTGCTGTTCCGCGAGGGGCTCTCGCGCCTGCTCGCCGAGCTCGGCATCCAGGTGGTGGCCCAGACCGACTCCACCGCCGACCTGATGCCGTTGGTCGCCACACACGGTCCGGACGTGGTGGTACTCGACATCCGCATGCCTCCCACGCACACCGATGAGGGCCTGGTCGCCGCGGTCGAGATCCGGCGGACCCAGCCTCGGGTCGGAGTGCTGCTGCTCTCCCAGTACGTGGAGACGCAACTGGTCCTGGCGCTGCTCGAGGAGGGCGGCGGGGTGGGCTACCTGCTGAAGGATCGGGTGGCCGACTTGGAAGCGTTCTCGTCGGCGATCATGACCGTGGCTCGGGGCGGTTCGGTGGTCGACCCCGAGGTGGTCTCGATGCTGGTCACCTCGCGCCGCCGGGATCCGCTCGACCAGCTCACCGAGCGGGAGAAGGAAGTGTTGCGCCTGATGGCCGAGGGGCGCAGCAACCAGGCCATCTCGGACCAGCTGTACTTGAGCACCAAGACGATCGAGGCGCACGTCACCGCGATCTTCTCCAAGCTCGACCTCGATCCCACGCCCAACGATCACCGGCGGGTGCTGGCGGTCCTCCACTACCTGCGTCACGCGTGATCGCCGGCCGCGTCACCTCGAGGCCGCGAGGGGGCTGGGGTGGTTGAGTCGACGCTCGGAATCGACCTTGCCTCGCAGGACCGCAACACGGCCGTGTGCCTGCTGCGGTGGGGACGGCCGGTCACCATCGAGGTGGCCCGGACCGGGTTCGGCGATCGGGCCCTCGAGGACCGGATCCGCGCCGCCGGCAAGGTCGGCATCGACGTCCCCCTGGGGTGGCCGCTGCGGTTCGCGGAGGCTCTGTGTTCCTACATGTCGGGGCGTGCGTGGACGCCGCCGCACACCGAACCCGAGCTCCGGCTCCGTGCCACCGATCGCCACGTCGCCGCCGACCCCGACCGGGGACGGCACCCGCTGTCCGTCTCCACCGATCGCATCGCGATCCCGGCGATGCGGGCCGCCCGGCTCCTCACGTCCGCGGACGCGACCTTCGACCGCGCCGGCGGCGGCAGGGTGGTGGAGGTGTATCCGGCGGCCTCGCTCAGGGCGTGGGGCTTTGACCCCACCCGCTACAAGCACACCAAGGGCGGTGCCATCCGCCAGGCCCTGGTGGAGCGGTTCATCACCACCACGGCCGGCTGGATCACGATCACGGAGGAGCAGAAGGGAGCATGCGTGGAGGACGACAACGTCTTCGACGCTCTCATCTGCGCGCTGACCGCGCGGGCAGCCGAGCTTGGACTCTGCGACCCCGTGCCTCCCGAGCACGCGGCGTCGGCACGAGTGGAGGGCTGGATCGCGTTGCCGGCCGCCGATTCACTCTCCCGGCTGGCGGAACGGAGGCCGGCGTGATGCGCGTTCTGAGTGAGGAAGATGGTGGAGCGAAGCGGATTCGAACCGCCGACCTCTGCCGTGCGAGGGCAGCGCTCTCCCAGCTGAGCTATCGCCCCATCGACGCGTTCGACATTGTACAGGTCGGCCGGTGAGCCCCATCGTCACCGTGACCACCGACTTCGGAGGGGGCTCGCCCTACGTGGCGGCGATGGTCGGGGTGGTGGTGGGACGGGTGCCGGAGGCACGGGTGACGGTGCTGAGCAGCACCGTGCCCGCTTTTGACGTGCTCTCGGGCGCGGTCATGCTGTGGGCGGGGACGCGGCACTGGCCGGCGGGCGCCGTGCATCTGGCGGTGGTCGATCCCGGCGTGGGGACGGCGAGAGCGGCGGTGGCGGTTCGCTGCGGCGGTTCCTGGTACGTCGGCCCCGACAATGGGCTCTTCGGCCTCGTCGCCTCTGAGACCCCGGGCGGGGTGAAGGAGGTGTGGCGCCTGTCGCGCCCACCCGGCGCCTCCGCCACCTTTGAGGGCCGTGACGTGTTCGCGCCCGCGGCCGCGGCGCTGGCGGCCGGCGTTCCACCTGCGGAGATCGGCTCGCGGACCGCCCCACTCGTGGGTCCCCTCCCCGGGGCGGGTCCCCGGGTGCTCTGGGTCGACAATTTCGGGAACCTCCTGACCGACGTCCGGGCCCGTCCCGCCGCGCTGCGCCTGGGGGAGCGGGTGGTCGATCTGCACGCCCGGACGTTCGGCGAGGCGCCGGCTACCATCCCCTTCCTGTACCTGGGCTCGATGGGCTTGTGGGAGATCGGGGTGCGCGAGGGGCGAGCGGACCGGATGCTGGGCGCCCGGTCGGGCACGAAGGTGGAGGTGCTCTCCTAGGGAGGCCCGAACCAGCCGGAGTCCCGCGCCATCGCCCAGGGGCCGATCCGGATCGCGGCGATGAGCATGCAGACGCCGGCCGCAACGTTCAGGAGGTCGCCGGCCAGCGTGAGCGGGAGGGCGGCCGCCTCCGCACGGTAGGTGGCGAGCGCGGGGGAAACGCCGGCCGACGCGGGGACCGCCAGCACGGCCACGTCAAGCACGGTAACCAGGAGCCCGAGCGCGGCGAGACAGCAGATGGCGAACTGCACCCAGTACCACCAGACCCACCGGCGCAGGGTGCCGGCGACCTGCAGCGCGCAGACGCCCAGCGACCACAGGATGGTGAACACCATGATGCCCACGAGCACGCCGCCCAGGTACCCCCGGTACATGGAGACAGCGCTCGCGGGAATCCCCTCCGCCTGCCACTGCGCGACGACTGCGGCCTCCAGGCGGCCCCACTCGGACGGCAGCAGCGCAGCCGAGATCAGCGCCGACAACAGCCCCCACCCGGCGACCACCAGCAGGAGAAGCTGCAGCCGGCGCGTCCAGACGGTCGGGACCCGGGGTGCCGGGCGCTGCGCAGGCGCGATCGGCTGCGCCGGCACCCATCGCCATCCGTCCCAGCGCCAGTGGCCGTCGGGCGAAAGCTGTCCCACCGCTTGAAAGCTACCCCGCCGGGACCTCGTGTGGGGCGACCGGCATCGCGACCCCTTCCATCCGGGCCGGCCGGCTCCGTGCCACGCCGAGGCCGACCAGACCGAAGACGACCAGGATGAGCAGGATCTGGGCAGCCACGTCGGCGGGCCCGGTCCGAGCGCCGAGATCGGTGCGGCCGGCGAGGAACGCCGCCAGGCTCAGCCAGGAGTAGGTGCCGACCGCGCCGGCGCCCACCGCCAGGCAGCCCATCGGCGCCCACCCACGCCGGCGTGAGCCTGCCAGCGCCACTCCGGCCACCCCCGCCAGCGCGAGCAGCATGAGAACCACCACCCAGCCGGCCGGGACACCTTTGGCCGGAAGCGTGTGTCGCACCACCTCGAACGCCGAAAGCAGGGCCAGGACCACCGGGAAGGCAAGCCAGGGGAGCCACGACCCCGTCTCGGCGGGCTGGGGCACCCGGCGCGGAAAGGCGGCGAAGGCGGCCACCACGAGAGCGCTTACCAACAGCGTCACCGCCAGCAGCTGGCCCCACGACGCGACAAAGTGGGACGACGCTACCTGGAATGCGGTGTCGACCACGGCCCCCAGGGCGAGCAGTGCGGCCGCCACCCCCAGCCCGGGCAACCGCAGCCAGGGCTCGGTGCGCCGCGGGCCGGCCACGCCCTCCGCGATCAGGATCGGGGTCGTGATGCTGAAGACCACGTGGATCCCGACCACAAAGGTGTCCCATGCGAACGAGGTGCCGAGGGCCGGGACGAAGCCGTAGCGAAGCAGATGCAGGCCGGCGTAGTGGGGGTTGAAGAGCGACATCGTCGTGATGCCCTCCTCGAAGATCCCGTAGGCGACCGCCAGCACGACGATGGTCGGCCACCCCCGGCCGGCGCGGCGCGTGACCTCACGGATCAGGAGGGCACCGCCACCGTAGAGCGGGAGCAGGACCACCAGGAGATAGAACTGCCTGAGCGGGAAGTCACCGAGCAGGAACTCCGCCACCAGGGGGGAGAGGACGACCAGGAGCAAGGCGGGCGCGATCCGGGCCCAGAAGCGTGGCGCCCGCGAGGCGCCGGCGTTCGGCGATCGTTGCATGGGTTGACCGTATCCGCCGCGGGTACCGGAGATCCAGTCACGACGGTCAGGATTCCGGGGTGACGAAACTCACAGTGCGGAGTCGCAGAGCCCGAATGCCGGCGATCGGGGGGTCTGCACCGGCCTTGGGGGCCCCGAATGCCGGCGATCGGGAGGCACGCGCAGACATGACGAGCGGGCCCGGCGCCTCCAGGCGCCTGCCCGCTCGTACGTGGGACCGGCCGGCTAGCGCCGCTGCCAGCGGGTCTTCTTCAGCATCTTCTTGTGCTTGTGCTTGCGCATCTTCTTGCGCCGCTTTTTGATGACCGAACCCAAAACTGCTCCCGGGGTGGTGAGGATGAACGAGGAATCGGGTCACGGTCGAACCGGGGGTGGGACTGGCCGCGGACCACGCGAGATCATACACTCCCCGCACGTGACCATCACTCTCTTCACCGGCGCCTCCACAGACATCGCCTGCGGTCCCGACGGCCGGATCCTCGCCACCGGCGCGGGCGCGGCGGAAGCCGCGGGAGCCGGGGCGCGACGGGTCGCCTTGCGCGGACGTGTGCTGCCCGGCCTGCACGACGCCCACCTGCACCTGAGCGGGCTTGCCGATGCCGAACTGACGGTCGACCTGACCACCGCGCGTTCGCTTGACGACGCGCTGCGGCGGATCGCTCGCTCGCTCCCCCGCCCGGGGGTGGACGCCTGGGTGGTGGGCCGCGGCTGGTACGCCCAACGCTGGCCGGAACAGCCGGCCGCGAAGCCGCTCGACGCGATCGTCGGCGACCGCCCCGCGTTCCTGGTCCAGCGCGATGGACACTCCGCCTGGGTGTCGTCCGCTTCCCTCCGCCTCGCCGGCATCGACGCCACCACGCAGGACCCACCCGGGGGGCGCATCGAACGGGATCGGGATGGCAATCCGACGGGCGTGCTCCGGGAGCGGGCCATCGACCTGGTCCGGCGCATCGTTCCCGAGCCGGACGACGTGACGCGCGACCGGGGCCTGACGCGGGCTCTGCGCCGGCTGGCGGCGAGCGGTCTGACTTCCGTTTCCTGCATGGACCAGGCCCCGATCCTGCGGTCCCTGCAGCGGCTCCACCAGGCGGGCCGGCTTCCGATCCGCGTCACCTACAACCTTCCGGTGGCGGATCTCGAGCGCGCGGTCGAGCTCGGGGTCCGCTCCGGGCTGGGTGACGACCGGCTGCGGATCTGGGGCGTCAAGGCGTTCCTGGACGGCGCCGTCGGCAGCGGCACCGCGCTGATGTCCGGCGGCACCGGGGTCCGCCTGTACGCGACCGGCACCCTGCGCGAGATCGCCGAGACCTGTGCCGCGGCGGAGCTGAACGTGGCCTGGCACGCGATCGGCGACCTCGCCGTGCACCAGGCTCTGGACGCGCTGGAGCCGCTGACCGGCATCTGGTCCTGGTGGCGTCCGCGGATCGAGCACGCCCAGTTCGTCCAGGTCGAGGATCGGGAGCGGATGGGGCGGCTGGGGGTGATCGCGTCCATGCAGCCGTCGCACGCGGTGACCGATCGCGAGCTGGTCCAGCGGCAGTGGCCGGACGCAGCGCCGCTGGGCTACGCCTGGCGGGCCCTGGCCGACGCCGGGGTGGTGCTCGCGTTCGGGTCCGACGCGCCGGTGGAACCGGCCGACCCCCTGTACGGGATCGACGCCGCGACCGGGTGGCGGCGACGCGTCGGCTGGCTGCCCGAGCTGGCGCTTCGCGAGGCGCAGGCGATCCGCGCCTCCACCTGGGGGGCCGCCTACGCGGTGGGGATGGAAGGCCGTCTGGGCAGTCTGCGCCGGGGCCGGCTCTGCGACCTGACGCTGGTCGAGGACGGGCGTGTGGCCGCCACCGTTGTGGGCGGCGAGGTGGTCTGGCGTCGCGCTTCCGGTCGTCACACCTAGCGCGCCCGGATGAGCCCCGCTGGTGCACCTCCGGGGCCCAACACGCCCGGACAAGCCCCGCTGGTGCACCTCCGGGGCCCAACGCGCCGTTCTTGACCGGCAACGTGGGCTATTGGTGCACTGTGCACAGTGCACCTACGGCCGTTTCAGGGCGTCTCCGCGAAGGCCTGCCGGAGCTTGGCCCAGGTCGCCAGGAGGTGCTCGTTGACGACCTTCACCTCTCCAATCACGGGCATGAAGTTGGAGTCCCCCTCCCAGCGCGGGACGACGTGGACGTGCACGTGGCCGGGGATGCCGGCGCCGGCGGTGCGCCCCAGGTTCACGCCCACGTTGAATCCCTGCGGCGACATCCCGTGCCGGATGGCACGCAGCGAGCGCTGGACCAGCTGCATCAAGGCCAGGAGCTGGTCCGGAGCCAGGTCGGCCAGATCCCCGACGTGGGCCCGAGGGGCCACCATCACGTGCCCCGAGTTGTAGGGGAACTTGTTGAGCATGACCAGCGCGTCATGCTCGCGGAGCACGAGCAGGTTCTGCGCTTCCTCCGGCTCGGGCGCCTCCCAGACGCGGCAGAACAGGCAGTTATCCGGCTCCGGACCGCCGATGTAGGCCATGCGCCAGGGCGCGTACAGGTGCTCCATGCTGCGGACGCTAACATTTGATCTTCACTCGACGGTGCGAGACGAGAGGTTCCGATGGCGGTGAGCGAAGTTCGTGGCTATGTGCCACAGGAGATCGAGCCCAAGTGGCAGCGGCGCTGGGTGGAGGCCCACACCATGCACGCCGGCGACGCCACCGGGCGCCCGACCTTCTACAACCTTGTCATGTACCCCTACCCGTCGGGCGAACCGACGGTCGGGCACCTGCGCAACTACGTGATCGGAGACCTGCTCACCCGCTTCCTGCGCATGCGCGGCTACGAGGTCCTGCATCCGTTCGGGTGGGACGCCTTCGGCCTGCCCGCCGAGAACGCGGCCCAGCAGCGTGGCGGCATGCACCCCAGGGTCTGGACCGAGCAGAACATCCCCAACTTCCGGCGCCAGCTGGAGATGGTCGGGATCCTCTACGACTGGGATCGCGAGGTCACGACCTGCAACGCCGACTACTACCGGTGGACGCAGTGGCTGTTCCTGCTCTTCATGGAGCGGGGCCTGGCCTACCGGGCGAAGGCGCCAGTCAACTGGTGCCCGATCGACAAGACGGTGCTGGCCAACGAGCAGGTGATCAACGGCTGCTGCTGGCGCCACCTCGACACCCCGGTCGAGCGCCGCGAGCTGGAGCAGTGGTTCCTGCGCATCACCGACTACGCCGACCGGCTGCTGGACGACCTCTCCCAGCTCGACCACTGGCCCGAGAAGGTGCGGGTGATGCAGGCCAACTGGATCGGCCGCTCGCACGGCGCCCGGGCTCGCTTCCCGCTCGTCGACGACTCAAAAGGCCGTCAGATCGAGGTCTTCACCACCCGGGTCGACACCATCGGCGGCGCCACCTTCGTGGTGCTGGCGCCTGAGCACCCGCTGGTCGAGGTGGTGACGACGCCGGAGCAGCGCGGAGCGGTCGAGGCGTACGTGGAGCGGGCGCGGCGTGAGACCGACATCGAGCGATTGTCGACCGAGCGCGAGAAGACCGGTGTGCCCACGGGGGGTTTCGCGACCAACCCGGTGACCGGGGAGTCGGTCCCGATCTGGGTCGCAGATTATGTGCTCGGCACCTACGGCACCGGGGCGGTGATGGGAGTCCCCGCGCACGACGAGCGCGACTTCGCCTTCGCCGCCCGCTTCGAGCTGCCGGTCCGCGAGGTGGTGCGGGAGGACGGGTCGGACTCGAGCTCGGTGGTCGACGCCGCCTGGACCGGCCCCGGCGTCCTCATCAACAGTGGAGAGTTCGACGGGCTGCCCTCGGAGCAGAGCAAGCGCGTGATCACCGACTGGCTGCAGCGCCGCGGGCTGGGCGAGGCCTCGACCCAGTACCGCCTCCGCGACTGGCTGATCTCGCGCCAGCGCTACTGGGGCTGCCCCATCCCGGTCGTTCACTGTCAGCGCTGCGGCATCGTTCCGGTGCCCGAGGAGCAGCTGCCGGTCGAGCTGCCCGAGACGTATCTGCCGCTGGCCGAGCAGCCGGACTGGTACGCCACCACCTGCCCCCGCTGCGGCGCCGACGCGCGGAGGGAGACCGACACCATGGACACCTTCATAGACTCGTCCTGGTACTTCCTGCGCTACTGCGACGCCCACAACGATCGGGTGCCGTTCGCCCGCGAGAAGGCCGATCACTGGATGCCGGTCTCGCAGTACACCGGGGGGGTCGAGCACGCCATCCTGCACCTGCTCTACTCGCGGTTCTTCCAGAAGGTGCTGCACGACGCGGGCATGGTCACCGCGCAGGAACCGTTCGCGCGCCTGTTCACGCAGGGGATGGTGCTGCGCTTCGGTGAGGCGATGTCGAAGTCCAGGGGCAACGGCGTCTCTCCGGAGGAGCTGGTCGAGAAGCAGGGTGCCGACGCGGGGCGCGTCTACGAGATGTTCATCGGCCCGCCCGAGAACGACGTCGAGTGGGACGACCAGGCGATCACCGGGTCGGTGCGGTTCCTGCAGCGGGTGTGGCGCCTGGTCCTCGACCCGGAGTCGTTCGCGGCTGAGGGCGAGGGCGCGCGCGCGGTCGACGGGGAGGTGCTGCGGCGCAAGCTGCACCAGACCATCGGCAAGGTGACGTCGGACTTCGAGGGCTTCCACTTCAACACCGCGGTGTCGGCGCTGATGGAGCTATCCAACACCATGCACGCCTATCTGGCGGGCGGGGGTGAGGTCTCGGCACCGGCGTGGGTGGAGGCCCGGCGCTCGCTGATCCTGCTGCTCAACCCGCTGGCGCCGCACCTGGGGGAGGAGCTCTGGGAGCGGATCGGGGAGCGGGGCCTCTGTATCGACGCCGCCTGGCCGGCGTTCGAGGAGGCGCTGGCGCGGGAGCCCGAGGTGACGCTGGTGGTGCAGGTCGCGGGGCGGGTCCGGGACCGGCTGCGGGTCGCCGCCGGCACCGACCAGGAGGAGGCGGTCGAGCGGGCGCTGGCGAGCGAGGCGGTGCGGCGCGCGCTCGCCGGGAGCCATCCCTCGCGGGTCGTCTACGTTCAGGACCGACTCCTCAACCTGGTGCCCTAGAGCCCCAGAGCCGGGGCTACTTCTCGGGCTCCTCGCGGTACTGGCGGCCGCCGCTCGAGGGGTCCTCCCAGACCCGGGTCAGCTTCCCCGTGGCCGGATCGCGGAAGACCTCGCCGGTGGGCTGGAAATCGCCCCGCCCCCTGCCTCGGTAGCGCCGCCGGTCCCACACCACGTAGGTGACGATCGCGATCACGAGCAGGGCGCCGATGATCACAAGGTCGGTGACCACGGTGCTCATGCCGGCCGCACCAAGGCGGCGGTGCCATACGCCACCACCTCCGCCATGTTCTTGCCCGCCTCCGACGAGTCGAAGCGCATCATGACCACCGCGTTGGCGCCTTGGGCGCGGGCGTTTTCGATCATGCGGTCGATGGCGTGCCGGCGGGTGTCCTCGACCAGGCGCGTGTACTGGCGGATCTCCCCGCCGCCCCAGGCCCGGAAGTAGGTCACGATGTCGACCCCCAGGCCGCGGCTGCGCACGACGACGCCGAACACCTGGCCCAACACCCGCTCCACCTCGTAGCCCGCGGGCCGCTCAGTGGTCGACACGAGAACCGAATCCGACTGCTGCATCTCGATCACCTCACTAGAAATCTGATATCAGAATTATAGCGAGATGATAAGGGGGGTGGCAACAGATGAGGGCACCGACCAGTGGCCCCCCACAGCCCGTCCCACGCCGACCCCTCAGAACCCGGGCAGTGGACCACAGGTATTCTGGCCTGCGACCGGCGCCGCGTTCGGGGGTCGTCTAACGGTAGGACGGCAGCCTTTGGAGCTGCTTATCGGGGTTCGAATCCCTGCCCCCGAGCCATCCATCCGAGATCAAAATCGCCCTGATTCGGCACTTTTGACCCCCAAACTGACCCCCGAAGCCTCCAGCAAGTCGTCGACCGCCGCCATCGCCCGGTCCTGCATCTCTCCTGCAGGACGTGGGCATAGATGTTGAGCGTGATGCTCGGCGACGCATGCCCCAGGATCGCGCTCACCGTCTTCACGTCGACCCCGCGGGCCAGCAGGTGCGTCGCCGGCCGTATGCCGGCCGTATGCCGCCGTATGCCGCCGTATGCCGAGCTCAGCGATTTGGGATCGACGCGCTCGGGGTCTCGCGCTCGATGTTCCCGGTCACGCTGAGCGTGCCCGCCCATAGGTCGACGTCCCTCCAGCGGAGCGCGAGCAACTCCCTTGCCGCATCCCGATGGTCAGAGCCAGCAGAGCGGTCCGCTTACGGGCTGGCAGCTTCAGGCCCTCTGGCCCCAGCAGCTGCTCGCGGCGCCATACCAGCGGCATCCGCAGAGGCGCAGGCCGAGGGCTCGCATGGCGGCGATGAGGCGGTGCGTGCCTAGACCACTGGCGCTGGAGCCGGCGGTGATGCGATCTCAGCCGGCATGTTGGAGGTATTGGTCAACCGCCTCGCGGACGAGCTTGGATAGGGTCTTGCCCTCACGGCTCGCCCGCTCCTCGAGCTGGCGGCGGACATCCTCCGGGACCCGGAAGCGCACCACTGGCGAGTGCTCGCCGGGTGCCGTGAGTGATTTGCGCCCCGGGATTAGGTTCCGCCGGCGCGCCGCGGCCAGCGCCTCACGGCTGATCTGCTCGGCGAGCTCGTCAGTCAGCCGCCGCCCGTCCGGCAGGCGGACCACCTCCTTCTCCAGGTCGACGTCCTCGATGGTGGCGTCGAGTGGCACCCGGTACTTGCTGGGGTCGATCTTCATGATTTGCTCCTCCTGTCGTATTCCAACTTGACGGCGTGGATGACGGTCAGGTCTCCGGGCTCGGCATCCCACCGATCATCTGGTACTGCGACCAGCACCAGTTCCACGCCTCGGTCGTCGGGGTAGATGAAGATCAGCGCGTCGTCCTGAACGGCGGTCGGTATCCGCCCTCTCATCGCGGCGAGGATGTGCGCGTTGCCTATGCGATGCTTTCGTGCTGAGCGGCTCACGCGAATCCTCATGTCCATAGTGTACCACGCATACGGAATTACAAAACAGGCCACCTGAAGGACAGGAGTCAGTGGTGACGCAGCCTGGAGCAGTTCCGAAGTGACTCACCTGGAGGTGATTCACCACGGCGACGCGACGGCAGATCGCAGCGGAGCTGATCCGCTACCTGCGCCGTCGGCCTTCTGTGCGCTGGCTGCGCCTTTGCGGCTACCGCCGCCTCGCCGAACTCGTCGACCGCCACCGCGCCCGGCTCGCGGAAGGGTGAGGGCGACAATCACCCGTCCAGGGGGTCCCCTCCGCATTGGCTGCACAATCGGATGCGTGATGGCGACCGCTGAGCAGACCTCCCTGGCCCAGGCCAGCCGAAGACGCTGGAGTTCATCCACGAGCACATCAAGGACGCCCCCGAGCGGCAGGCACAGGACTGGCGGGATCTCGACACCAAGCTCTTTCAGATCTTCACCGCGGCCGTCGTCGCGCTTGGCTTGGCGGCGTCGCCGTCGCCCAGCATGGCGGTACCGCCGAGGCAGCATTGCTGATCGCCGCCCTGGTCGCGGGTGGCGCGACGTTTTGGAAGCTCCGACCCCTCAAGATCTACGTCTCGCGACAGGGCGACACGATGTGGCCGATGAGCTGGCAATCCGATCCCTGCCGACAACCGCGACCGGCTCAAGTGGAAGGCCCTCGCGGCGAAGCTGGCCTTGGGCGCGCTGGGTGTCGAGATCGTGCTCGTGGTGATCGCGATCGTGGTGATCGGCTCTCCGGTTAGCGGTCCCTCTTGGTGATGTCGGGTACCCCTTGGCTGGTTGACCTCGACGGCGATGGCCACACCGGTCGAGCGCGGATAGTCAACGCCACCCGCCGGGGCCACGAAACGAATTTACGCCGCCGAAGTGGATACCCCTTCCGTGCGGAAGGGGTTGGGCGAGCGAGGCTGCGCGCCTGCCGGGGCTCCCGAGGGCGGGGGTCGTCATTAACGGGGGGTGTTGGAAGGAGGGGGCGAGCGGGCTAGCGTCCGGGGCATGGAGAAGCTCCGCGAACTGTCCGAGCACCGGCGCCTCGTCGCCCTGCTGGTGCTGCCGGCCGCCCTCGGTGCCGGCGTCCTGGCCGGGGTCTGGTGGTTTCTTCCGCAGCCGGCGGCGAGGACCCCGACCGCGAACCAACTACCGGCCCTCGCCGCTCCCTCCCCCGGCTTCGAGGTGCAGGTCTCGGGCGCGGTCGTCCATCCCGGGATCTACTTCGTCCCACCCGGCAGCCGGGGGTGGACCGCGGTGCAGATGGCGGGCGGGCTGGCGCCCAACGCGAACCCTAATCAGCTTCCCAACCTGGCCCAGACGCTCAAGGACGGCTCCGTCATCAAGGTGCCCGCCGTCACCTCGAGCGCGTCGGTGCCGGCATCGGAGAAGGTCAACCTCAACACCGCCACCAGCGACCAGCTGGCGGGCGTGCCGGGATTCTCGAGCCAGTTCGCGCAGGTCGTGGTTCAGTATCGCGACCAGGCCGGCGGCTTCACCTCGGTCACCCAGCTGAGAAGCGTGCTCGGCATGGATCCGGCCGCCTTCGCCGAGGCCAAGCCCTACCTTGTCCTCTGAGCCGGCCGGGTGTGAAGCGCCGCCCGCGTCCTCGCCCTTCGCGGACCTGCTGGAGGGCCTGCGGACTCTGAAGGCGCTGCCGTGCCTGGGTGCGTTCGGCATCGGCGTCGCCGCGACCACGGTGGCGCTGCCCGCGCTTCCCGCCGTCGGGCTGGCGGCACTGGCGGGCGCCGCCCTGACCGGCTGCACGGCGCTGGTCGTGCGACCGGCGGTCGTCGCGCTCTCGGTCCTGGCCCTCCTGCTCGGGGTCGCGCGTGCCGAGGTGCCGGCGACCGACGCCGGCGTCCAGGCTCGCGCGGCCCAGCTGGCCGGCCTTCCCGTGACCATGTACGCCACGGTGGAGTCGGAGCCACAGCCGATTACGACCGGCTTTCAGATGCTGGTCGCTCCCACCGCCATCGCGGCCACCGCGCACCTGCCGTCGGGCACCCCGGTGGCGCCCGCGGGGCTGGTCGAGGTCCAGGTCAGAAAGGGGGCGGAGCCCCTGCAGGGAGACACGGTCCGGCTCTCGGGCACGTTGGAGCTGCCGCAGGACTCGCCCGGCTTTGCCTGGCGCCGCTACCTGGCCGCGCAGGGGGCCTACCTGGAGTTGATTTCCGGCGGCGCCACCGTGGAAGCCCCGGCAAGTGGCCTGGCAGCCTGGCTTACGCTGCCCGCCCATCTCCAGCAGACGTATGCGTCGGCGGTGGGAGCGCTGCTTCCCCAGCCCGCGGCGTCGATCCTGGTGGCGATCGTGCTCGGCGACCGCGATGGCGTGCCGCCGAATGTGAAGCAGGACCTGGTGGCCACGGGACTCGTCCACCTTCTGGTTCTGAGCGGTCTCAAGGTGGCGCTCTTCGGCCGGCTGGTGGTCGCGCTCCTGCGCCCGCTGCTGGGACGCGCCGGCATCTGGCCGGCGCTCGCGATGATCGGCGTCTACTGCGCCGTGGGCGGGGCCACCCCCGCCGCCGTCCGCGCCTGCGGCATGGGCGTGCTGGCGCTGCTGGCCACGCATCTCGGCCGCCAGACCCACGTGTGGACCTCGCTGGCGGTCCTGGGAGCGGGAATGCTGGCCTGGAGTCCGGCGCTCGCGCTCAACGCCAGCTTTCAGCTCTCCTTTGTCGGCACCGCGGCGATCGTGCTCTTCACGCCCGGGGTCGAGCGCCGGCTGCGGTGGGTGCCCCCAGCGGTGCGAGAGCCGTTCGCGGTCACGGTGGCGGCTCAGATCGGCACCGCGCCGCTGCTCGCGGCGGGCTTCGGCCTGCTCTCGCCGGTCTCGCCCCTGGCCAACGCCCTTCTGCTCCCCCTGCTGCCGTTCGCGATCGGCGGTGGGCTCCTGATCGCGCCGTTCGCCGTCCTGCCCGCCGCCGGCCAGTGGCTCGCGCTCCCGCTGGCCGCCACGGTGACCTTTCTCCAGCAGGTCGCCTCACTCCTGGCCCGGGTCCCGGGCGCCGCCGTCCAGACCCCCGGCGTGGGGGCGTGGGCGGGCGGCGCGTACTACCTGGCGGTGGCGGGAGGGCTGGTCGCGGCCCACACCGATGGCCGCCGCCGGCAGGCCTCCATCGCGATCGCCATCCTGGGTCCGCTGCTGATCACCGGCATCGAGATCGGCGTCTGGGCCCATCCGAGCCCCAACGCGACGGTCCTGGCGGTCGGCGCCGGACAAGCGGTGCTCCTTCGCGGTCCCGACGGCGCCGTCCTCATCGACGGGGGCCCGCAGCCGGCCACGCTGCAGTCCGAGCTGGGCCGGCACCTGGCGCCCTGGGAGCGGCACCTCGCCGCCCTCGTGATCACGGGTGGTGCCGCCGGCCACGTGAACGGTCTGGAGCGCCTGCCCTTCGCGGTCGACGCGGTCTACGCTCCGGCCGGCGGTCTCACCGGCAACACCTGGCAGGAACCGGTGGCGGCCGCGGCCGGTGAAGGGGCCCGGCTCGCCACCCTCTCCGCCGGACAGTCGGTCCCGGTCGCGGGGCTGGTCCTGCAGGCGCTGGCACCCCTGCCCGGCCAGCCTCCCGGCGGCCAGCTCGCGCTGCGGGTGGTGGGTTCCCAGCACACGTTCTGCGATCTCGCCGATCTCGACCCGGCGAGCCAGGAGCTGGCTGCGGGGTGGCTGCGCGGCACCTGCGACGCGTTGCTGGTCCCGAACCAGGGCAAGACGCTTCCCGACCCGACCTTCCTGGTCCGGGCCAGGCCGGGCGTACTCCTCGTGAGCGGCGCGGCGGGTACGCGCCTGGCGGCCGGCTTTCCGAAGGCGAACGTCGAGCGCACCAGCCGGCAGGGTGACCTGACGGTTCCCTTGTGAACCCTCAGAGTTCCCGCTCGTACACGAACATAAGGTCGCCGCCCGCGGTCCGGTTGGTGAAACCGAGGCTCTCGTAGAGCCTGCGGGCGGGTAGGTCCGGCTCGTCGACGCCGATCTCCATGGAGTCGGCGCCGCGCCGGCGGGCGGCGTGCATGGCAGCCGTCATCAGGGCCCGGCCGAGTCCGTGCCCCCGCCGGTCGGGCACGACGTACAGCTCGGCCAGGTAGCACTCCAGACCCTGGCTCCAGATCGCGGGGCGGAAGCGAAGCACGGCCAGGCCGTCGGGCTCCGATCCGCCGAGCAGGACCACGGTCTCGTCTCCCTCGATGAGCGCGGCCAGGCGGCGTGCCAGGGCCGGAACCGGCGGCGTCGGGGAGTCGAACTCGACGTTGAAGTCGTGCAGCAGCTGTGCCACGACGCCGGCATCGGCGGTCGTCGCGGTGCGTACGGACGTGTTCATGCCACTCCTCCAGAGGCTTGGATGGGAACCAACAGGAGGGACCGGGAGGGCCTCGCGAGGGCGGGGAAACACGTCACCAGTGCACGGGAGGACTCTACCGCCCGGCAAGGTCCCACATCACCAACTGCTTCCGTCTCCAGAGAGGCGCGTGGCCCGATACCCCGGACTGGCTCAGCTGATCCTGGAACGTGGGGCATCGGGGCCTCACGCGGTCGAAATGGCGGAGCCCGTGCTGGGCATCTTCCGGCTGGCCGGGCTCGCCGATTCGGCCCTCTGGGACGCTTACCACACACTGCTGACCTACGTCACCGGCTTCGTGTTGGGTGAGACCTGGCCGCGCCGTCCCGAGGAGGACAGCGCCCGCCGGGAGGCTACCAGCGCCTACCTCAACTCCCTCTCCCGGGATCACTTCCCCAACATCGTGGTCGCCAGCCGAACCGTGTTCAGGGACGATGACGCCCGCTTCGCATTCGGTCTCGACCACCTTGTTAACGCCTTCGGCGCTCGAGCTCGGCCAGGCGGGGGCGCGAGCCCACCAGGCGCTTGACGACCGGCGCGGGGATGTGCAGCCCCCGGTACGGGCGAGGACCGAGTACTGCCGCACCCTGCAGCCACTGGAGGGCGGCTTCGACCCCGGCGCGAGTCCGTGCCGAGCATCGGTTGCCCCGGCTCGCTCGACGGCTGCCGCCCAGGAAGTAGGATTCGGCCCGTGCCCAAGCCGGGTTCGACCCACCTTCTCCTCCTGCACGGCGAGGAGTCGTTCCTGGTCGACGAGGAAGCCCGGGCCACCGTCCGCGAGTGGCAGCAGCAGCTGGTCTCCGACTTCGGGTACGACCAGCTCGACCCCCAAGGGCTCACCGCCGCGCAGCTTCGGGACGCGCTCCTGCAGGCGCCCTTCCTGGATCCCTTCCGGGTGGTGACGGCCCGCAACATCCTCCCCCGGCGGGCGGACAGCCTGGCGCCCGCCTTCGGGCAGGTGCCGGAGACGACGCGCGCGGTGCTCACGGTGGCCGGACGACTCCACCCCGGGAGCAAGCTCCTGAAGGCGGTGACCGCGGCCGGTGGAACCGTCACCCAGCACGCGGCGATGCGCCCCCGGGCGGTACAGGAGTGGACGGTGAGGCGGGCGCGCGAGCTGGGGCTGCCGCCCTCGACCGGCGCCCAGGTGGCGCGCATGGTCCGGCCCGATCTGGGCGTGATCGACTCGGAGCTGCGAAAGCTGGCCGGGTACCACGCCAGCGGCAATCGCGTTGACGAGCGCGCGATCCGGGAGCTGGTGGTCGCGGATCGCCCCGACGACATCTTCCGGCTCACCGACAACCTGCTCCCGCACCCGACACCGGAGGCCTGGCGGGTGGTGCGCCAGCTGGTCGATCGGGAGCAGCCCACGCTGATCGCCTACCGCCTGGCACGACACCTCTCGCTGGTGCTGGAGGCGCGGGCGCGCCAGGACCGGGGGGAGCCTCTTTCCGCCGCCCAGTCGGAGATGTCGGAGCACCCCTTCGTGGTCCAAAAGGCCTACGACGCCGCCCGGCTGACCCCGCCCGAGGACCTGGAGCGCGGCCTGCGAGCGCTGCTCACCTACGAGTGGGAGGTGAAGTCGGGGCAGATCGACGCCGAGTGGGGCCTCTACAACGCTCTGGCCGCGTTCTGACCCGGGATAACAGGACATTGCCGGCAACCGGCCATGTTGATAACTCCCCTGGGCCGCGGGGGGCCCCGAATGCCGGCGATCGGGGATCTGCACACCCCTTGGGAGCCCCGAATGCCGGCGATCGGGGATCTGCACACGCCCCGGGTCGGAGACCCGGTTCAGTCCTCGACGGCCTCCAGCTCGTTGAGCCGCTTCTGAAGTCGCGACTTCCGCCGTGCGGCGTTGTTCTTGTGAAGGATGCCTTTGGAGGCGGCGCGATCCAGCGCTGAGGTGGCCGCCACCGCCAGGTCCGGAGTGTTATCCGCACCTTGGGCCGCCGCCCGGCGGAACTTGACCACGTGGGTCTTGACCGCCGACCGTACGGATCGGTTGCGCAGCGTCCGCTTGGCGGTACGCCGGATGTCCTTCTTGGAGGACTTGATGTTAGCCACGAGGCATCTCACAGTTGGGTCCGAACACGAAGATAGGATTATAGCCCGTGCCTCTCTACCAACTCGGTTCGCGCCGCCCGCGTGTGCACCCGAGCGTCTTCGTCGCCCCCACCGCGTCCATCATCGGCGACGTGGAGGTGGGGGAGGGGTCGAGCATCTGGTACGGAGCGGTGCTGCGCGGAGACGAGTCGGCGATCCGCATCGGCTCCCAGACCAATATTCAGGACAACGCCGTCATCCACTGCTCGCACGACCTCCCGACCGTGGTGGGCAGCCACGTCACCGTGGGCCACTCGGCCCTGCTCGAGGGCTGCGTGGTGGAGGACTCATCACTGGTCGGCATGGGGGCGATCCTGCTCCAGCGCAGCCGCCTGGGCCGAGGTGCGATCCTGGCCGCCGGCTCGGTACTGCGTGAAGGCGCCGAGGTCCCGGGCGGGATGCTGGCCGCCGGCACGCCGGCGCAGGTGAAGAAGCAGGTGGCGCCGGATGGGCGCTGGACCGGCGAGCGGCCGGTGCGGGCCTACCGCCAGCTGGCCGACGCCCACGCGACTCAGCTGGTCGAGATTCAGCGCTGACCGGACTCGCGCTGCCCGCGCACGCCAAGCTCAACCTGACCCTGCGTGTCACCGGGCGCCGTGCGGACGGGCGACACGAACTGGCGACTCGCTTCCAGGCGCTCGCGCTGCACGATCTGCTGCTCGCGGAGCCGACCGCGGGCACGACGTCGCTCGAGGGTGGGTACGAGGACGACCTGGTCCTGCGCGCGCACCGCGCGATGGAGCAGCTGGTGGGCCGCGACCTGCCCACCCGCTTCCGGCTTCTAAAGCGCATCCCGGCGGGCGCCGGTCTAGGCGGCGGGAGCTCGGATGCCGCCGCCACCCTGCGCCTGCTGACCGCCCTCCATCACCTTCACCTCGAGGAAGATCGGGACCTTTGGGCGCTGGCGCTGCGATTGGGTGCCGACGTGCCGTTCCTGCTCCGCGGCGGCGCCGCCGACGCCACCGGCGTGGGAGAGGCCCTGCACCCGGCGCCGCTCGCCACCGGCTGGTTCGCGCTCGCCTGGCCCGGCTTCCAGGTCGCGACCGGGGTCGTCTACTCGGTTTGGGACGAGGTGGGAGGCGCCGGGCCGAACGAGCTCGAGCGCGCCGCCGGTCGGGTGGAGCCGCGCCTCGCCCGTGCCGCCATGGACCTGCGCGAACGCGACGCGGGTTGGCAGATGACCGGCAGCGGTTCTGCCTTCTTCTGTCACACTCGGACTCGTGGCGCAGCCGAGCGGGCGCTCAGCACCATTGCCGATCTGGGGTTCCCGTGGACGGCGGTAACACGCCCCGTCGGCCCTTGGGGCGGTGGAGAGACGGCGTAGTGGTCCGCCAGACCGCCGCCGTGCTCGCGGGCAAGGCGACCGCCGGGCTATCGCGGCTCACCCGTCGCGGCGCCGGTGCCACGTTCCCGGGCGACGTGGCGCGCGCGATCGACCCCGGGGTCCTGCGCAAGCTGGCGAAGGGCTTTCACCAAGGGGCGGTGCTGGTCACCGGGACCAACGGTAAGACGACCACCTCACGCTTGGTCGCCGCCCTTCTGGAGGGGCCGGGACAGCGGGTGGTCGCCAACCGCACTGGGGCGAACCTGATCTGGGGCGCCACCGCCGCCGCGGTGCAGGCGGCCGGCGCGGACGGCAGGCTGCGCGCCGAGTGGGGCGTCTTCGAGATCGACGAGGCGACGCTGCCGCGGGCGATCGAGGAGATCCGGCCCCGGGCGGTCCTGGTCGGAAATCTCTTCCGCGACCAGCTCGATCGTTACGGCGAGCTGGAGACCCTGGCGCAGCGGGTGGCCGACGCCCTCGGCGCGCTGCCCGCGGGAGCACGGGCTGTTCTCAACGCGGACGACCCGCGGATCGGCTGGGTGGGGTCCCGCCTGGACGCCGCGCCGCTCTGGTACGGGCTCGACGATCCCTCCGTCTCCGCTTCCTCGCTGCCCCACGCGGCCGATGCCCGGACCTGCCCCCGGTGCGGGACCGCACTCGAGTTCCAGGCCGTGTACGTGGGGCATGACGGCCGGTACGTCTGTCCGCGGGGTGACTTCCGCCGCCCGGCGTTGGACGTAGCCGGCACCGAGATCCGGCTCGACGGCCTGCGTGGCATCCGGCTGCGCGCCGCGGGCACGCCTCTCAGCTCCGGCCTGGGCGGCCTCTACAACGCGTACAACCTGGTCGGCGCGTTCGCCGTCGGCACCGCTCTCGGCCTGGAGCCCGGTGTGATGGCCGCGCGCCTGAGCCAGGTTTCGGCGGCGTTCGGCAGGCAGGAGCGGTTCCAGCACCAGGGCCGGCACTTCACCATGCTGCTGGCGAAGAACCCGACCGGCTTCAACGAGAGCCTGCGCGGCGCCGTGGAGCTGGCCGGGGGGCGCCACCACCTGATCGCGCTCAACGACCGGCTGGCGGACGGCCAGGACGTGTCGTGGATCTGGGACGTGGACTTCGAGGTGCTGCGAGAGGGCGCCGAGATCGTGGTCCCGAGCGGCGAGCGGGCGGGGGACATGGCGGTCCGCCTCAAGTACGCCGGGGTCCGGACCGCGACTGAGCCGGAGCCTGACCTCGGCCGGGCCCTGGACACCCTCATCGAGCGGATGCCCGAGGGTGCCGAGGCCCATCTCCTCTGCACCTACACCGCGATGCTCGACCTCCGCCAGGAGCTGGTCCGCCGTGGCTGGGCCAATCCCTACTGGGTGGAGAGATGACCGAGGTCCCGCTCCGGCTGGCCTGGCTCTATCCGGATCTGATGAACATCTACGGCGACCGCGGGAACGTCGTGGTCCTGATCGACCGGGCCCGGCGGCGCGGGATCGAGGTCGAGCTGCTGGAGGCGGGGCTGGGCCCGGCGCCCGCGCTGGAGGAGGCCAACCTGTTCTTCTTCGGGGGCGGGCAGGACAAGGACGAGGAGCTGGTGTTCGAGGATCTGGCCATCTTCAAGCAGAAGCCGATCGACGCCGCGCTGTCCCGCGGCGCGGCGATGCTCGCGGTGTGTGGCGGCTACCAGCTGGTGGGGAAGCACTACCGGACCGCGGAAGGCGCCAAGCTGCCCGGCCTGGGGCTGCTCGACGCCTGGACCGAGGCGGGCCGCCACCGGTGCATCGGCGACGTGGTGCTGGAGACCGCGCCTGAGCTGGGGCTGAAGCCACCCACCCTGGTCGGTTTCGAGAACCATATCGGCCGCACCTTCCTAGGCCCGGAGGCGGCGCCGATCGGGCACGTGCGAGCCGGGTTTGGGAACAACGCCAAGGACGGCGGCGAGGGTGCCATGCATGGAAACCTGTTCGGGACCTACCTCCACGGGAGCCTGCTGCCCAAGAATCCGCACCTGGCGGATCTCTTGCTGGAGCGCGCGCTGGGTCGCGAGCTGCCGCCGTTAGAGGCGGAGCTGGAGCTGGCGACGCACCATCAGATCGCCGCTCGGACCCTCGCGCGCCGAGCCGGCGTCCGCGGCTGAGGGGCTGGGGCAAGGGTGACCGCCTCAGAAGAGAGGGAACCGCCGGCGACCTCGGTCCACGGGGGTGAGCAGCGGGAGCGCGAGGAGCTCCACGAGATCTGGGAAGAGGCGGAAACACTCGCGGATCACTTTCGGGAGAGCCTGATCTCGCTGCGCGACATGGATCTCTGGCCGCGCCGGGCCTCGGTGCTGGCGATGGCGGCGATCGTGGTCGCGGCCCTCCTGCTCGCGACGCGCGAACTCCCGGGGCCGGAGGTTCGGGCGGGGAGCGGGACCATCCCGCTGGCGCAGCTGGTCGGCTGCGCCGTCCTCTCGACGCTGGGCTGGAGCTACCTCCTGGCGGGCGTGATCCACGCGCACTGGGCGCTGCGTCTTCCCGTCTTGATCCTCTACACGCTGATGGGCCTGATCTTCGTGCTCCAGGGAGTGACAGAGGTGGGGGCCGACGCCGTCGGTCTCTGGTTCCTCGCGACCCGGGCGCGCCATGCGCTGACCCCGCACCAGTACCTGGTGGTGGCCCGGCTCCTCGCGACCGATCTGCCGCTGGACCTGCTCGCGGTGGTGGGACTGTGCGTGCTGGCGGGACTCTGGGTGGTGGTGCTGGGGCGCCGCCGGACCGACGATGTTCCGCGGCTGACGCTCGGCACCCTGATCGGCTGCGCGGCCGCCACCGGATCGCTGTACGCGGTGGCGTCGATCGCCTCGGCGTTGGGGGGTCTCTTTCCGATCGGCGACGTCCTGAGTTTGCAGTTCGTGACGCTGGGCGTGCTCGTCCTCCCGATCGTGCTGTTCGTGACCGCGAGCGACTTCGCCGAGTGGGCCGAGGTGGTGGCGGGAAAGGCCGTCGCCAGCGCGCGCGGCTTGCACCGCGCCGTGCTGCCGGTGGTGGCGATCGCCTCCGCCCTGGTGGTCCTCGCCGACTCCGTCCGCGTCGCCAGGGGCGTAGGACCGCTGGCCGGCCTTTTGGTGCCGACGGTGGTCCTGGGGGCCGTGGTGCTGACGCTGGCCCGCCTGCTTCTGAGTCGGGCCCGGCGCCTCCGGGTCCCGCTGCCCGGTCTCCTGGTGGTGGGGGCCGCCGGGTTCCTCTTCTCCATCACCGGACCCTTCCGCGGCATCGCGCTCCTCACCTGGACCGCGCTGCTGCTCGCGGCCGCCGTCACCTGGGTCGTGGTGGGCCGTCTCCACCCCCGGGTCGCGGTGACGGCACTGCTCTTCGCCCTGGTCCTGCTGGTCGCATCCCTCGACGATTGGCACTGGGCCGGCGGCACCCTTCTGGCCCCAGAGCAGCTGCGCACCGGCGGCGCGCTGCTCTGCCTCGGCGGCACACTCTTCGCGCTCGCGCGCTACCGCCTGCACCCGCGTGGCGGGCAGCTGATCCGGCTGCTGGTGGTCCTCCTCCTCGGGCTGCAGGTCCTCAACTGGCTGTCGGATCTGTTCCACGCGACCTCCGGTCTGGAGCTGGCCCCGCTGCAGGCTTCCGTCATGCTGGCCGGCCTGCTCTGGGACGTGGTCACCTCCGGGGAGGCCGTCACCAACGTGCGGGGGCGGCGGGTCCCGCACCACTCCCGGGTGCTGGTCTACTTCGGGTACGAGATCCTGGCCGCCGCCGCGATCGTCTGGTTCTACGCGAGCAGCGTGAGCGCCAGCCTGCGGGACACCGACCTGTGGGTCGTGAACGGCATCCAGCTGCTGGGGGCCCCGCTGTTGATCGTGTTCTTCAGCCTCGGCCTCACGTCCTGGCTGCGCGCCCGCCCGGCGGCGCGGCCGGAGCCGGCGGTGAGGGCACTGACCGGGAGCTGACCGCGCGCCGCGCCTATTCTCTCGGGATGATCGAAACCGGGCTCGCCAGGCGGTCGCTCGAGAAAGCGGAGATCGAGCGCCTGCAGCATGACTTCCTCGCCAACCCCGCCTACCGGCTGACCCAGAACGCGCTCACCCGCGTGCCGGTGGAGGACGTGGCGCTCGACCGCCGGATCGTGAACGCCTCCGATCCCACCACCTCCACCCGTCTCGACGACTGGAAGGTGACCGACCAGGCGCGCAGCGGGCGCTGCTGGCTGTTCGCGGGCCTGAACCTCCTGCGTACCGACGTGATGCGTCGCTGCCGGCTCAAGGACTTCGAGTTCTCCCAGAACCACACCATGTTCTGGGACAAGTTGGAGCGCGCCAACTACTTCCTGGAAGCGATCATGGAGACCGCCGACCGCGACCTCGACGACCGCACCGTCGCCTACCTACTGGACAATGTGGCGGGAGACGGCGGGCAGTGGAACATGTTCGTCGCCATCGTCCGCAAGCACGGGCTGGTGCCCCAGAGGTTCATGCCCGAGACCGAGAGCTCGAAGAGCACGCGCCCCATGAACGCCAACCTCCGGACCGTCCTGCGCCGCGCCGCGGGCCGGCTGCGCGAGGTGGCGCGCACCAGCCCGGAGCAGGCCCTGACCGAGAAGGCCGAGGTGCTGCGAAGCGTCCACCGGATGCTCTCCGTCCACCTGGGCAGCCCGCCCGAGAGCTTTCTCTGGCAGTGGCACGATCGGGACCGCGAGTTCCACCGCGACGGTGTGCTGACCCCGGTCGAGTTCGCCGAACGCTACATCGAGGTGCCGCTCGACGAGTACGCGTGCCTGGTCAACGACCCCCGTCCCACCAGCCGGCCCGGGCGCACCTACACGGTGGAGTACCTGGGCAACGTGGTCGAGGCGCCGCTGGTCACCTATCTCAACGTGGGGATGGACATGATGAAGGAGGCGGCGCAGACCCTCCTCCAGGACGGCCGCCCGGTCTGGTTCGGGTGCGACGTGGGAAAGATGCGCAGCGACACCTTCGGGCTCTGGGACGCGCGCCTGCTCGATTTGCCCGCGGTCTACGACACCTCGTTCCAGCTCTCGAAGGCGGACCGGCTCCTGCTCCACGAGTCGGCGATGACGCACGCGATGCTCTTCACGGGTGTGGACCTGGTGGACGGGCGCCCCCGCAGCTGGCGGGTGGAGAACAGCTGGGGCACCAAGCGCGGACGCGACGGCTTCTACACCATGAACGACTCCTGGTTCGACGAGTTCGTGTACGAGGTCGCGGCGCCGCGGTCGCTGCTCTCGCCCGAGCTGCAGGCGGCGCTGGCCGAGCCGCCGATCGTGCTGCCCGCGTGGGACCCGATGGGGGCGCTCGCCGGTTAAGGTCCGAGTGTCCGCAGTAGGCGCTTACGGAATTCCGATCCACAAAACGTTGTCTATGCGGCAACGGCGTGCGAGGTGCTGAGCCCGAGATGCCCGAAGAGGTGCTGCATGTCGATACGGATGCGTTCGTAGTCGCGGTCGACGGCGGTCCAGGCAGCGGGCCTACAGCCGCGGGCCGGGCTGCGGAGGCCAGCCAGGATGGGCGCGATGACGTGGTCGCGCAGGGCGAGGACTCCGGCGATGGTCCGCGCAGCTTGCGGAGGGACTTGATACCGGTGGGTGCGCGCCGGCATCTCGATCAGCTGCTTGGTGCGAAGCTTGCGTAGGTCGTAGGCAGCCTGCCGGAGGGTGTAGTCGGTGTCGCCTTGGCCGGTCATCTGATGGACCTTGGCCGCGAAGTCGGCGGCGGTGAACCCTCTTGGGGCGACGGTCAAGGCGAGGACTGCCGAGAAGGCGTTGCGAGCCCGTTGCGTATTGAGGTCGATGCCTCCGACTCGTGTCGTCCCGCTCCGCGAGGGGCGAGGCAGATCCTCCAAGACCCCATCCGGGAGGAAGCCGATGTCGACGCAGTCGAGCATGGTGCAGAAGCGTTCGGCCATCCCGGCCAGCCTGGCCACGATCTCACCGAACCTCTCCAGCACGCGGCCGCAGTTCAGCTCCCGGGTGTTGTGCACGATCGCCTCGAAGCGCAGCACGTGTTCGCCTTTGGTGTACGCCTTGAGCGTCAAGCGCCCGAAGTGGAGCTTGAAGATGGTGAGGTCGTACGCAGGTGTCTCGATCACGGCTGCCAGTCGCGGAGGTCCTCCTGTTCGATCTCGGTGGGGCCGAGTTTTGGCCCCAAAGAGGTGCCGTAGCCTGGGCACGTCCAGGCGTGAGCGAGTGCGGTCGACGACGGCGCCAAAGAGCTCCTCCATCCGCGCCCCGTTGCGAAACAGGAGGTTGCGACTGTACTCGACCTGATAGACCGAGTAGTTGTAGAGGAAGCGAGTGCGTTTCTGCTCCTCGAGGTCGAGCCCGAAACACAGGCAGGCGGAGTAGATCCAGCGATCACAGGCCTGGCTCATTCGCCCTACAGCCGCAGGTTGCGACAAGGTGTCTGCGATCTGAGCCAGACCCTGAGGAGAGGTTACGGCAGTGAAGCAGTTGCCCTCCTTGATGAAGTCGATGCCGGCGGAGCGGGCAGCGCAAGCGACGTATTCATGCCCGTTGAGCATCACTTGGGCATCAAACGGAGGGTGACCCGACATCTTGATGGTGAGGTGGCCCCAGCTCGGATCCATGATGTGGAAGGAGTAGTGGTTGACGTACTCGAGCTTGGTCTCCAGGTTGACGATCGAGCCGCTCGCCGACCGCTTCACCTTCCAGACCGGCGCCGGTGCCCTCGCGACCAGGATCAGGAACACGCCCGTGCCGACGGCGTGGGTGGCCAGGTAGTCCTCGGCGATCCGGTGCTTGCGTTCCCCCCGGCCGCAGTCGATGAGCGGGATCCCGTTGGCGCTGGCGGCAGCTCGGACCCGGCGCGAGAAGCGGCCCGCCATGCGCATCAGGTGGGTGGCGTCGAGGTCCTGGTCGGAGCCGTTGTGGAGTTGCCGCCACCAGACCCGGAAGCCGCCCGGGTTGTGTCCCAGCGGGTAGTAGGCGTTGAGCACGATGCGATCCACGCAGTCATAGGCGCCCTGCAGGAGGTCTGCGTAGCGGTCTCTGAAGGAGTCGGTCACCCGAGAACCGTAATCGAGGCATTGGGTGCAGGCGGAGGGGGTCAAGGCCGCGAAGCGCCCGAAGGGTTCAGCCTTGACGCCCGGTGCAATGCCACCCAGGCTCTTTCCCCCAGGGGGCGCGACTGCGCCCCCATGGCCCGAATTTGCCCGATACGGCACCACCACCGGCCGTGCCCACCACCACCGGCTTCACCTCAGCTGCCCGAAGGGCCACCGATTCCGAGCGAAGTCTCGGAATCGGAGTAGGACCTTTCGCGTCGAGTTTTAGGGTCCCAGTGCGGACACTCGGCCCGTCTGGTGACCGGCGGCGATCAGCGCAGCGCGGGCAGCACGTGGCGTGCCAGCAGCTCCGCGCCCACCTCCGGTCCTCCAGTCCGAGCGGGGGCCCGAAGTCGATCCGGTGGGCGCCGGCCGCGAGCAGACGCGCGCTGTGCTCGGCCACCTGGGCCGGCGTTCCGGCCAGGGCGAACGCGTCCAGCAGGTCGTCGTCGAGCAGCGCCCCGGCCCCCTCGGCATCCCCGCGTCGCAGCGCCTCTCGCAGCCTGCCCAGCAGCTCCGGGTCCACCTGGAGCGTGGGATCCAGGCTGCCGACGACGTCGACGTAGACCGCGGCCCCCGAGCGCGCCCGGGCCCGGGCCGCGCCGCCGTCGTGATCGACCACCGTCACCGCTCCGGTCACGACGTGGGTGGCAGTCGTGCCCAGGCGCTCGCGCGCCAGCGCCACCACCCGTGGGTTGGCGGTGCCGCCGATCTTAAGCTCGGCCGCGATCTCGGCGGCCAGGCTGGTGACGCGCGGCCCCCAGCCGCCGAGGAGCAGCGGCACCGCCCGCCGCCGGCGCGGGTAGAGCAGCCGCACCCCGGGCTCCAGGGTGAAGGCGCGCCCGGCGTAGCCGCCATCGTCTCCCGCGAGCAGGCGGGTCACGATCGCCGCCGCGTCCCTGAGCGCCGTCAGCGGCCGCTCCTGGACGATGCCGATCCGCTCCAGCCAGGCGCCGCGCGCCAGTCCCAGGTAGGCCCGCCCGTCACTGGCCAGGTCCAGGGCCGCGATCTGGCCCGCGATCTCCACCGGGTGGGTGACGAACGGGTTGAGGCACGCCGGTCCCAGTCGCAGCCGCCGCGTGGCTCCGGCGGCCGCCAGCAGCACCGGGATCGGAGGCTCGTAGCCGAGATCTCCGAAGACGCTCAGGACCTCGAAGCCGAGGTGCTCGACCCGGGCCGCGAAGGAGGCCCACCAAGCCGGAGCGCCGGTGCCGGTGAGCCCGATGCCGAATTCGCTCACGTCACCTCTTGGCGGCGGACGAGCCGGGAGCCCAGCCGCTGGATACGCATCACGAGACCCTCGTCAGGGTCGGGGCAACAGACCAGGGAATCGGTTTCCAACCAGTCGCTCGCGGCCAGCCGGCGCTGCTTGGCGGGGAGCAGAGGCAGCACCGAGGCCAGCGCGTAGACACAGAAATGGCGGCCCGGCGGCAGCACCAGGTGACTCGACTCGACGACGTCGAAGTAGTCCCCGACCCGCAGCCCGCAGACGGAGCGGCCTTTGATCTCAACCACGGTGACCCGGAGATCGAACAGCTCGGCTCCGCCCTCCTCCATAGTTGCCAGTGTGAACGCGGTCATCGCCGGCGCGCATGTCTTCGACGGAGAGGCTGACCGGCCACGCCTGAACCAGGCGGTCTGGGTCCGCGGGGGCCGGATCGCCGCCGTGGGCGTCGCCGACGACGTCTTGCGGGACGCGGCAGGCGCCACCGTCCTGGACGGCACCGGCGCGACGCTCTTGCCCGGGTTGATCAACATGCACGTGCACCTCGACCTGTCGCTGCCCGGCGACCTGGAGGCGATCGCGCGCCTGAACTCGGCCGAGCGGGCGCTCCACATGGCGGGCGAGGCAAGAGCGACGCTGCGCGCGGGCGTCACCACCGCGCGCCTGGTCGGCAGCGGCGCGCACGTCGACCTGGCTCTCAAGCGGGCGGTCGAGCGGGGCCAGGTGGAAGGTCCCCGGATCTACACCGCGGGCCAGCTCCTGTGCTGCACCGGTGGCCATGGCTGGAGCGAGGGACGAGAGGCCGACGGAGCCGCCGGCTTTGCAGAGGCGGTGCGGGAGCAGATCCGGGCGGGGGCGGACCTCATCAAGGTCGCGATCTCAGGCGGCATGGCGGGCGAGCATGAGACCCAGGCCACCCCACAGCTGCGCGACGACGAGTTGGAGGCGGTCCTGGAGGTGAGCCACGCCTGGGGCCGCAAGGTGACCGCCCACGCGGGGCCGGCCGGTCCCATCGAGCACGCGGTGCGGATGGGGCTGGACGGGGTCGAGCACGGGTACCAGCTGACCGACCAGACATGCCGGCTCCTGGTCGAGCACGGCGTCACGTATGTCCCCACCATCGTGGTCACCCGCTGCCGGGAATTCTTCGACCGCCACCACGTGCCCTCCTGGATGCGCGAGCGCGCGCTGAGCGCCGGCCCCCGGCACTGGGAGAGCCTGCGCACGGCCATCCGCCACGGCGTTGCGATCGCGATGGGGAGCGACATGCCGCCGGCGGCCGACTTCGATGGCACCTCGGCGACGGTGAGGGAGATGGAGTTCATGGAGGAGGCGGGCATGACGCCGGCCCAGGTGCTGCGCGCCGCCACGTCGGTACCGGCGGCCTGGCTGGGCCTCGGGGATCGGTTGGGGCGGGTGCGCGAGGGCTTCCTGGCCGACCTCCTGCTGGTGGGCGGCGATCCGCTGCGCTCGGTGTCCGCGCTCCGCGACCTGCGCCTGGTGATCCAACAGGGCGAGGTCCGGTTCGACCGGTCGGCCACCGCATGACCGCCGTTTCTCCACACTCCGGCCCTACGCGGGAGTCGGTAGGCCCGGAATGTAGAGAAAGGTTCGCCTCAGGCGGCAGGCGGCGCGGCGACGGCGGTCAGGTCGGGGATCGCCTCCCGCAGCACGGTGCCCACGTCCTCGACCAACACGATCTCCAGCCGCTCACGCAGCTCCGCCGGCAGGTCGTCCAGGTCGGCCTCGTTGTCCCGCGGCACCAGCACCCGGCGGATCCCCGCCCGGTTGGCGGCGAGGAGCTTCTCCTTCAAGCCGCCGATCGGGAGCACCCGCCCGCGCAGCGTGATCTCACCCGTCATGGCCAGATCGGCCCGCACCGGCCGCCCGGTCAGCACCGAGGTGATCGCGGTCAGCATGGTGACGCCGGCCGAGGGCCCCTCCTTGCGGATGGCGCCGGCGGGCACGTGCACGTGGACGTCCTGCTGGTCCAGGGTCTCGCGCGAGATCTCGAACTCGTCGGCGTGCGCCTTGAGGTAGGAGAGGGCGGCGTTCGCCGACTCCTTCATGACGTCGCCCAGCTGCCCGGTCAGCTGGAGGCGACCGTTGCCCGGCATCCGGGTCGCCTCCACGAACACGATGTCCCCGCCCACCGGCGACCAGGTGAGGCCGGTCGCGATGCCGGGGCTGGATTCCCGCTCGGCTCGCTCCAGGTGGAAGCGCCGGGTCCCCAACGCCTCGCGGATCCGCGCTCGGTCGATCCGGACCGGCGGCTCGACCTCACCGGCGGCGATTCCCGACGCGGAACGCCGCAGCACCCCGGCCAGCTCCCGCTCCAGGTTCCGCACGCCGGCCTCCCGAGTGTACTCGCGGATCACGACCCGGATCATCCGCTCCGGAATCCGGACCTCGCTGCGGCGCAGTCCTTGCGCGGCGGTCTGCTTGGGGATCAGGAAGCGGCGGGCGATCTGAACCTTCTCGTCCTCGGTGTAGCCGGCCAGCTGCAGCACCTCGAGCCGGTCGCGGAGCGCGTCCGGCACCGTCTCCAGCGTGTTCGCGGTGCAGATGAACATGACGCGCGAGAGGTCGAAGGGGATGTCAAGGTAGTTGTCCCGGAACTCCCGGTTCTGCTCCGGGTCCAGTACCTCGAGCAGTGCCGAGGAGGGATCGCCGCGCCAGTCCGCCGCCAGCTTGTCGATCTCGTCGAGCATGAAGACTGGGTCGTTGGACTCGGCGCGCCGAATGGCCTGGATGATGCGGCCTGGCATGGCGCCGATGTAGGTCCGGCGATGGCCGCGGATTTCCGCCTCGTCGTGGACCCCGCCCAGCGAAGCCCGGGCGAAGGTGCGCCGCATCGCGCGCGCGATCGACTGCCCCAGGGAGGTCTTGCCCACACCGGGCGGGCCCACGAAGCAGAGGATCGGTTCCCGGTGGGGGCCGTCGAGGCCGCGGTCCGATCGCAGCCGCCGGACCGCCAGGTGCTCGACGATGCGCTGCTTGATCTTCTCCAACGCCCAGTGGTCGTGGTCGAGGACACGCCGTGCGCGCGCCACATCGAGCTCACCCGCGGTCGACCGCTGCCAGGGCAGGCTGCAGAGGATCTCCAGATAGGTGCGGACGATCGACGACTCCGGGGAGGCGGACGGGATGCGCTCCAGGCGGGCCAGCTCCCGGTCCGCCTCGCGGCGTGCCTCGCCCGTCATGCCCGACGCGTCGACCTGGGCGCGCAGCTCGGCGATCTCGGCCGCTTCCTGATCGACCTCCCCCAGCTCGCGTGCGATCGCCCGCTGCTGCTCGCGGAGGAAGTACTCGCGCTGCGAGCGACCGATCGACTCCTCGGCCTGTGACTGGATGCGGCGGCCCACCTCCAGGACCTCCAGCTCGTGGGCCATCAGGGAGAGCAAGAGCCTCAGCTTGTCACGCCCGGTGTCCAGCTCCAGTACCTCCTGGCGCTGCTCCAGGGTCAGCCGCACGTGATGGGCGAGGAAGTAGGCGAGATGGATCTGGTCCTCGATCGCCATCGCCGTCGATAGGAGGTCGGCGGGGAGATAGGGGGCCACCGCGACCAGCCGCTGGAAGGAGGCCTGGGCGCTCCGCGTCAGCGCCTCGGCGTCGATCGCCGGCCGGCCCTGCTCCGGCGTCTCGGGCAGCGGGCTCAGCTCGCAGCGCAGGTACGGCCGGTCCTGGCCGGCGGCGTGCAGCGAGATCCGCTCGATGCCCTGCACGGCGATCTGCACGGTGCCGTCCGGCATCTTCAGCAGGTGCTGGATCTGAACCTTGGTACCGACGTGGTGGATCTGGTCGAAGGCGGCGTCTTCCACCGTCTCGTCGTACTGGGCGGCGACCGCGATCACCCGCTCGTCGACGGGGAGGTCGTCGAGGAGCCGGAGGGAGCGGGGACGGCCGACCGCGAGGGGCACCAGGAGGTGCGGGAACACGACGGTGTTTTTCAGCGGCAGCACGGGCAGCGTACGGAGCTGGGGCTCGGTCATCAGCTCGGGCTCGGACTCGGGCTGGGACTCGCGCTGGGGTTCGCGAACTGCGCGTTGACCGACGCCAGCAGCTGCAGGAAAAAGGTGGTGCTGGGCGTCGACTGCGGCTGCTGGAGGTCGATCAAGTACACGAGCGTTCCCAGCTTGCGCTCGATGAAGTACTCGGTGCCGCCGCCGTTGGTGAGGTAGACGAAGACCTGGGTCGGGATCCCGGCCAGGCTGATCGAGCTCTCGCTGCCGGTGTCCTCGGTGCCGGCCGACAGCGGCAGGTTGGGCAGTGCCGTGGCGGCGGCTGCGCTCTGGAGGTGCAGGCTCCCGCCCGCGGGATCGCCGGCGGGTGCGGTGAAGATGGCCGGGTTGCCCGACTGGACCGACCAGGTGGTCGGGTAGAGCATGGTCAGCGTCCCGCCCAGAGAGTAGCTGGTCATCGAACGGTTGATCACGTACTGGGGCGAGTCGACGATCCAGCCGTCGACGCTGTGGTGGCGGTCCCGCACATGCAGCCAGTCCTGGCCGCTCGCGTGCTCTTGTTCGACGGTCGACACCTTGGCCCCGCAGGCCAGCGTGTAGACGCGTTTGGCGGTGAGCGAGGGCTGCGAGTGCACCTGGAGGCCGAGCGCGGGGAGGATCCAGACCGACCCGTTGGAGGCCCGCGCCGGCCCCGGGGTCGCGGTCGGCGACGACCGGCGTGCGGAGGAGGCCGGGTTGCCCCCGCCGCCCGCGCTGGGCGCCGAGCAAGCCACCAGCAGGAGCGCGCACAGCATCGCCGGCGCCACCCGCCGCCACCGGCCGTTCGACGGCAGATGGGTGCTACGTGGGCCGGAGTGGCCCCCTTTCGCTAGCAAACGGGCCTCTCCCGGGCGCGTGGGGCCATCACGGCGGGACCGTATACTTTGGCCCACCCGACCCGACCTCCACGGGGAGTACCGCTTGCGTAATCGACCACTCTGGGCCGTCATCCTAGCTGCCGGGCAAGGGAGCCGGATGCATTCGAAGGTGCCCAAGGTGCTGCATCCGCTCGAGGGCCGGCCCATGATCGACCTGGTCCTCGATGCCTGCCTCGGCGCCGGCGCGCGGGAGGCGCTGGTGGTGGTCTCGCCGCAGTCCCCCGAGGTCGGCCGGCACGTGGAGGAGCGGGCGCGCATCATCGTGCAGGACGCCGCGCGCGGCACCGGCGACGCCGTCGGCACCGTGTCCTCCGACCTCATCCGGGACAAGGACCTCTTGATCGTCCACGGTGACCAGCCACTGCTCCGACCCCGGACGCTGGCCGCCCTGGTGGCCGCCCACCACGAGAGCAACGCGGTCGCCACCATCGCCTCCACCCACGCGCCCGGGCGGCCGGACGGACGCATCCTGCGCGACCCCTCAGGTCGCTTTCTGCGCATCGTCGAGCATCGAGACGCGACGCCGGCCGAGCGCGAGATCGCGGAGGTCAACGTCGGCGCCTACTGCGTCCGCGGGGCCTCGGTGGGGCCGGCGCTGGCCCGGCTCCGCCCCGACAACGCGCAGGGCGAGCTCTATCTCACCGACCTCTTTCCGCTGCTCGCCCATGTCCACGTCTTCCCGATCGCCGACCCGGAGGAGGCGACCGGGATCAACGACCGGGTGGAGCTGGCGCGAGCGGCCGCCATCCTGCGACGGCGACGGCTGGAAGACCTGATGCGCCATGGAGTCACCGTGGTGGACCCGGCGACCACCCTGGTCGAGCAGGAGGTGGAGATCGGCGAGGACACGGTCTTGGAGCCGGGAACCCTGATCCGCGGCCGGACCACGGTGGGTCGCGGCTGCCACCTCGGGCCCTTCACCGAGATCATCGATGCCACCATCGGGGAGGGGGTCACCGTCACCCACTCGTGGGTCAGCGGCGCGCGCATCGGCGATGGCTCCGACTGCGGCCCCTTCGCGAAGCTGCGGCCGGGCACCGACATCGGGCCCGGCGTCCACGTCGGGAGCTTCGCGGAGCTGGTCCGGACCCGGGTCGGCAGCGGCAGTGCCGTGCCCCACGTCTCCTACCTCGGCGACACCACCGTCGGAGAGCGGGTTAACGTGGCGGCGGGGACCATCACCGCCAACTACGATGGCATCAGCAAGAATCCGACCCGCATCGGAGATGACGTGTTCCTGGGCGTCGACACCATGTTGGTGGCGCCGGTCGAGGTGGGGCGGAGGGCCCGAACGGGAGCCGGGTCGGTGGTGACCCGGGATGTGCCGGAAGGAACCACGGTGGTAGGCATGCCGGCGCGCCGCGTCCGGCGCACGAACCCGGGTGCAACCCCGGGGGGTGGGCAGGCCGCGGACAAGAGTGGCGCGACGCCGGAGGAGCGGTGATGATCGGGAGGGTCCAGACGGCGGTGGAGTTCGCGAGCGAGGACGTCTCTCCGTGGGGGGAGTTGAAGGTCGTGAGCGGCACCGCCAACCCCGAGCTGGCGGAGCGCATCGCGACCGGGATCGGGGTCCCGGTGACCGACTCCGGCATCCGCAGCTTCTCGGACACCGAGATCACCGCCAAGATCGGCGATTCCATGCGGGGTCACGACGTGTTCGTCGTGCAGCCCACCAGCCCTCCCGTCAACGAGCACCTGATGGAGCTCTTCATCCTGCTCGATGCGCTGCGGCGGGCCTCCGCGGGCCGCGTCACGGCGGTCGTCCCTTACTACGCGTACGCCCGCAAGGAGCGGAAGTCCCAGCCGCGGGAGCCGATCTCGGCCAAGCTGATCGCCAACTTCATCCAGATCGCGGGCGCCGACCGCCTGCTCCTCCTCGACCTGCACGTGGACGCCATCGAGGGCTTCTTCGACGTGCCCACCGATCACCTGACCGCCCGCAAGATCCTGGCCGGCCATCTGGTGGAGCAGGGCCTCCACCGCTGCGCGGTGGTGGCGCCGGACGCCGGAGGCGCCAAGCGGGCGGAGTCGATGGCCACGCTGCTGGGCGCCCCCACCGTTTTCGTCTACAAGGGCCGGCCTCGCGATGAGGTGTCCGAGGTCCTGGAGGTGGCCGGGGATGTCGAGGGCCGGGACTGCGTCGTGGTCGACGACATGGTGACCACCGGTGGCACCCTGATCGCGGTCGCCGACTCGCTGAAGAGGCGCGGCGCGCGGCGGGTGGTGGCCGCCGTGACGCATGCCTTGCTCACCGGGCACAGCTCGGAGCGCCTGGAAGCCTCGGGAATCGACGAGTTGGTGGTCACGGATTCGATCCCGGTGCCACCCGAGAAGCAGAGCCCGCGCATGACGGTCCTCAGCGTGGCGCCCCTGCTCGCGGAGGCGATCCTGCGCGTGCACCAGAATCGTAGTGTGAGCGCGCTGTTCCAGTGATGACCGGCGCTGACAAACCTCCCCAACCCGGCGGGGCCTGGCCCCGCAACCCCACGATGAAGAGCCCGCGATGACCGATGCCGACTGGGGCCTGGTCGTCTTCCTTGTCGTGTGCATCCTGTTCGCCGCCACCGCCTCCGGCGTGGAGACGGCGATGACGTCCATCAACCGGTTCCGGCTCAGCCACCTGGTCGACGAAGGCCGCCGGGGCGCCGCCACGCTGCAGGGGCTGCGGAACGACCCCAACCGCTTCCTCTCCACCATCCTGGTGGTGAACACGGCGGCTGTGATCTTCGCCTCCTTCGCGGTGACGTTGCTGACGGTGAACCTGATGCCGCCTCGGTGGGGGTTCGCCGGTCAGTTCCTGATCTCGCTGGTCTTCAGCATCCTGGCGTTGATCTTCGCCGAGGTGACGCCCAAGTCGCTGGCCATCCGCAGCGCGGAGCCGATCGCGCTGGTCGCGGCACGGCCGGTGGATGTCCTGAGCCGGGCGCTGCGCCCGGTGATCTGGTTCATCACGCTGGTCGCGCGGGCCGCCACCGCCGGCCGCGGCGCACCCCGCCCGTTCTTGACCGAGGACGAACTGTTGACACTGCTCAACGTCTCCGAGGAGCAGGGCGTCATCGAGGAGCAGGAGCGCGACATGATCAACCAGGTCATCGAGGCGGGAGACAAGCCGGTGCGCGAGGTGATGGTGCCCCGCACCGACATCGCCTCCGTCGACAAGAAGGCGACCTTGCAGGAGGTGGTGAGCGTGCTCAACGACACCGGGCACACCCGGCTTCCGATCCGGGACGGCGACGTGGACCGGATCGTGGGGCTGGTCCACATGAAGGACCTGGCGGCTTTCCTCCTCCAACGCGATCCCGCCCAGCCGTTCAGGCTCGACGCGGTGCAGCGGCCGATGACGTACACGCCGCAGACCAAAAAGGTGATGGAGCTCCTCCATGAGATGCAGGAAGAGCGCGTGCACATGAAGGTCGTGGTCGACGAGTACGGCGGAACCGCCGGCCTGGTCACCCTGGAGGACCTGCTGGAGCAGATCGTAGGCGAGATCCGGGACGAGTACGACCAGGAGGAGGAAGAGGAGTTCCGGATCCTCGATGAGCACACGGCCCAGGTCGACGGGCGTTATCCGATGGAGGACCTGAGCGAGGAGCTGCACCTGGGCATCCCGGAGAGCGACGACTACGACTCGGTGGGCGGCTACGTCCTCGACGTGCTGGGTGAGGTGCCGGACGGTGGGACCACCTTCGACGCCGGCGGCGTGCACTGGACGGTGACCCAGGTGGACGGCAACCGGGTGGTGCGGGTGACGCTCCACTCCGAGCATCCCTGGCCTGACGACACCCTGGTCGACGCCGGCCTCAAGGCGCCGCCTCCACGACCGCTGATCGAGAGCCCCGACCCGGAGTAGGCGCCGCGCGGGGGCGCGAAACGGGCCCGGAGGTGCACTGTGCACCAACGGGGGTTATCGGGCTTGGGTTATCGGGCGGAGTTGGCGCCCGGACGTGCACCAACGCGGGTTATCCGGCGGGGTTGGGGCCCGGAGGTGCACCATCGGGAGATCAGCACCTATCGCGACCAGGCGATCATCCTGCGCAGCCTGGACTACGGCGAGGCGGACCGCATCCTCACCCTGCTCACCAAGGACCACGGCAAGGTGGGCGCCATCGCCAAAGGTGTGCGCCGCCAGCCGAGCCGGCTCGGCCCCGCGCTGCAGGTCTATCACCACGTCGACGTGCAGCTGGCTTCGGGCCACAACCTCGACGTTGTGACCCAGGCGGTGCCGGTGGCGGGCCCGCGGATGCCGGCCGATATCGAATGGACGGCGCGCGCCGCCGTGATCTGCGAGCTGGCCGACAGCACCAGCGAGGAGCGGCACCCGGAGCCGGACGTCTTCGCCCTCACGCGCGACGGCCTGGCCGAGCTGGCTCTGGAGCCGGAGCCGAGGCGGGCCACCGCGCGCTTTCTGATGGAGGTGCTGCTGCGTCTCGGGTACGGCCCGCGTCTCCGCGAGTGCGCGGGCTGCGAACGCCCGCTGCCCGAGGCGCCGGCGGCGTTCTCACCGGAGGCGGGCGGCTTCCTCTGCTCCGACTGCGCCCGGCCCGGGACGCCGCTGGTGCCGGTGCGGGCGATCAAGGTCCTGCGGGTCCTGGAGGCGGGCGACATCGATCTCTACCGAAAGCTCAAACTGTCGGACGAGCTGCTCTCCTCGTTGGAGGACGTGCTCGAGGCGCAGTTGGAGTTCCACCTCGACCGGCAACTGCGCTCGCTGCGCTTCCTGCGTCAGATGCGGCGCGCGCAGCCGGCCCCCGACCGGACGTGAAAGGACAGGACGTGATCGAACGCGAGCAGTTGATGGACCGGGTGGTGGCGCTGTGCAAGCGCCGGGGCTTCGTCTACCCGTCGAGCGAGATCTACGGTGGGCTCAACGCGGTCTACGACTTCGGACCCTACGGGGTGGCGATGACGCGCGCGATCCGGAACCTCTGGTGGCGCCGCATGGTGGAGCTGCGTGACGACGTGGTGGGGTTGGAGGCGTCGATCCTGATGAACCCCGCGGTCTGGGTCGCGTCCGGCCACGTCTCCGGCTTCTCCGACCCGTTGGTCGACTGTCTCGGCACCTGCCGCAAACGCTGGCGGGCCGACCACCTGGAGACCGATCGCTGCCCCGAGTGCGGCGGGCCCCTTTCCGCCCCGCGCCAGTTCAACCTCATGTTCAAGACCCATGTCGGTCCGGTCGAGGACGACGCCGCGGTGGTCTACCTGCGGCCGGAGACGGCGCAGGGGATGTTCGTCGACTTCAAGAACGTCCTCAACTCGATGCGGGTCAAGGTGCCCTTCGGCATCGCGCAGCAGGGCCGCTCCTTTCGCAACGAGATCTCGCCCGGCAACTTCATCTTCCGGCTGCGCGAGTTCGAGCAGATGGAGATGGAGTACTTCGTCAAGCCGGGGGACGACGACGAGGCCTACGCCTACTGGATCCAGGAGCGGCACGACTGGTACGTCCGCGATCTCGGCATCCGGCCCGAGCGACTGCGGCTGCGGCAGCATGGGCCGGAGGAGCTTTCGCACTACTCGAAAGCGGCCACCGACATCGAGTACGAGTACCCCTTCGGGTGGGGCGAACTCGAGGGCGTCGCCAACCGGACCGACTACGACCTCCGGGCCCACCAGGAGCACTCGAAGCAAGACCTCACGTACCTGGACCAGGAGTCCGGAGAGCGCTACCTCCCCTACGTCATCGAGCCGGCGGTGAGCATCGTGCGCATCATGATCATGGCTCTGCTCGACGCCTACGACGAGGACGAGGTCCGCGGCGAGACCCGCGTCGTCCTCCGCCTGCACCCCAACCTGGCCCCGGTTCAGGTGGCGGTGATGCCGCTCTCCAAGAAGGAAACGCTGATCGAGCCGGCGCGGCGCGTGCAGGCGCTGCTCCGCCGGCGCTATCGCGTCGAGTACGACCAGACGGGCGGCAACATCGGCCGCCGCTACCGCCGCCAGGACGAGATCGGCACACCGTTCTGCGTCACCGTCGACTTCGACACGCTGGACGATCAGGCGGTCACGATCCGCGAGCGCGACTCGATGGAGCAGGAGCGGATCCCGATCGAGCGCTTGGTAGAGCGGGTGGGAGAGCGTCTGAGCTGACCCGGAGTGGGCCGACGCTACCGCTGCGGCTGGAGCAAGTGGACGTCGACGCCGATCGCCGCATAGGTCGGAGCGGCGCGGCGGTCCAGGGAGATGAGGCGTGCCCCTGCCTCCCGCGCCGTGGCGGCGATCAAGGCGTCATACACGGAGCCCCCGACGACACCACACTCGACGCATCGCTCGAGCGTGGTCAGGTATGCGCGCGCCGATAGGGTGAGGGGTTCGCGATCGATCGCGCGCAGGGCACTGAGAGCCGTCCTTGGCGCGACGCGAGGGCGGCGGCCGGTGAGTTCCGAGAACGTCTCCGCCGCGGTGTGTGCGACCAGACGCAACTCATCTCTCTGCAACGCGGTGCGCGCGACACGGTGGAACTCATGCCCGGGCCGCAACATGGCGATCAGGACGCTGGTGTCGGCGGTGATCACCCCGACGTGCCGGCCCCATCGTCGATCCGCTTCTCTCGCGCTGCGTGAAGCTGCTCCAGGACCTCCTCGTTGGTGAGCCGCCGGCCCGCCGCTTCCCCGACCAGGATCGGGAGGCCGTCATCAGCGATCCGCATCTCCAGGTCGGCGGTATCAGGGACCAGCTCGATGCGGTCTCCCACCTGGCGAACCGTGAAGCGATCGCCGGCGTCCAGCGCCAGGGCTCGTCGAAGCGACGCCGGCAGCATCACGCGTCCACTTCGGTCCATCGTCGCTCTCACGGTAAGCAGTTTACCGCGCACTCTACCGCGGCCAACGGGAAAGCTCTTTACCCGAGCCCACCTCGGCCCGTAAGGTGACGCGATCTACCGGGTGGGGAAGGCGCCGCCGTTGACCGCCAGCACCTGCGCCGTGATCTGACGGGCGGAGGGCGACGCCAGGAAGTGGACCGCACCCGCCACGTCGTCGGGCGTGCCGGGCCGGCCGGTCGCGGTCTCCCCGATCAGCCGCCCGCGGCGTTGATCCGTGAGCCGGTCCCGGAAGTACTCGGTCCGCTCCGTGAATCCGGGCGACACCACGTTCGCCGTGACGCCCACCGGGCCCAGCTCCCGGGCCAGGTCGACGTTCCAGGAACCGATCGCCGCCTTCGCCGCTCCGTAGCTGCCGGCCCCCCGGTCGGCCGCGATCGAGCTCAGGCTGACCACGGCGCCGCCCGGTGCCAGCCGTTCGCGCAGCGCCTCCGTCACGAGCACCGCCGAGATCAGGTTCGCGCGCAGGTTGGCGAGCCAGTTGCCGGCCAGCGCGGCCAGGTCCCGAGCCGGGGGACGATCGAAGTCGGTGTTGCCGCCGGCGTTGTTGACCAGCACGTCGATCCGCTCCGGCAGCGTCCGCCGCCAGCGCTCGATCTCGGCCGGCTCGGTGACGTCACAGGTCTCCCAGGAGACCATCGGTCCGAGCCGGCCGGCGGCCTCCTCCAGCGGGGCCCGCCTGCGCCCGGTCAGGAACACCCGCTCACCATCCGCCACGAAGCGGGCGGCGACCGCCGCGCCGATGCCGGTGCCGCCTCCGGTGATGACCACGTTCCGTGCCATCGCCTCATCCTAAGCTATCATTTAGATCTAAACGAAACCATCGCAAACGGTCGACGAGGTGGACGAGACGGCGCTCGCATGGCGACGGGAGCGACCGGGCACCCCGACCGAGGGAATCCGCATCGTGACCCGGATCTGGCGCCTGGCGAAGGTGCTGGGCGACGACCGCCGGCGCACGCTCGCCACCGCCGGCGCCGACGCTTCCACGCTCGATCTGCTGAGTGTGCTGCGCCGCGCCGGCCCGCCGTACCGCCTGAGCACCAGGCAGCTGGCGGAACGCACCCGGGTGACGAAGGGTGCCATCTCGCAGCGGCTGGAGCGCGCTGAGCGGCAAGGCCTGGTGGCTCGCCGCCGGGGTCCGGCTCGCACCGTGGAGGCGACCCTTCTGCCGCAGGGGCACGCCACGGTGGAGCGCCTGGTCGACCGGGTCCTGGGGCGCGAGGCGGAACTGGTCGGCGTCCTCGACGCCGGGCAGCAGGAGCAGTTGACCAGCCTCCTGCGCGTGTTTCTCCACGCACTCGAGGCCGAGACGGGCGCCACCCGTCACACCCAGGTCGGGAGCGGCCGATGATGGACGGGTGGGGGAGGTTTGGGACCCGTTCGGGACGCTGCACAGCGCGCTCTGGATCGGCGGCGGGCAGTGGGCGGGGAAGTCGACGGTGGCCAACCTGCTGGCCCGCCGCTACGGCATCACCGCCTACCACTACGACTACCACGACGCCCGTGGGCACAACGACCGGCGGATCGCGCGCCGGGCGACGCGGGGTGACCGCCTGCACGACCCCGACCCCGATCGGATCTGGGTGGTGCCGACGCCGGAGGAGATGGCGGCGGAGACACTGCGCATCCACCGCGAGCGCTTCGAGTTCGCGCTCGACGACCTGCGGGCGCTGGTTTCCGGGCGCCCCATTCTGGCTGAGGGCTGGGGACTGCGACCAGAGCTGGTGGCGCCGTTGCTCGACGCGCCGAACCGCATGATCGTCCTGGTCCCGACTCCGGAGTTTCATCAGCGGCAAACCCACGTGCTGGAGCGTGCGGGGCGGATCCACGCGTCCGTCAGCGATCCCGAGCGCGCGCAGCGGAACCGGCTCGCTCGCGACCGGCTGGTGGCCGCCGATGCGGTGGCGCACGCCCGCCGGCTGGGGATCCGCGTGCTGAAGGTGGACGGGACCCGGCCGGTGGAGATGATCGCCGGCGACGTCGCCTCCCACTTCTCAGCCTACCTTCCACGTCTGTCCTGATCAGGTCCGTAAAGAAACGTCCCACCGAGACCGGGTGAGAGCGGCCTAAGCTAACCGGTCGATGCCGCCGCCGGTCGGATCTGACGACGCCAAGGAGCAGATTCGCCTCCGGCTGAACTTGGTGGACGTGGTGCGCCAGCGAGTCCCACTCCGCAAGCAGGGGCGAGAGTGGGTCGGCCTCTGTCCCTTCCACCAGGAGAAGACGCCTTCCTTCAGCGTCAACGAGGGCAAACAGTCCTGGTACTGCTTCGGCTGCGGACGGGGCGGCGACCTCTTCAGCTTCGTCGAGGAGTACGAGAAGGTCGAGTTCCGGCAGGCGCTGGAGATGCTGGCCGAGCAGGCGGGTGTCGAGCTGCGCGAGCGCAGCACCGCCGAGCGTCAGCGGTCGGAGCTGCGCAAGCGGCTCCTCGGCCTCGTGGCTCTGGCCCAGCGCTATTACGACTACGTGCTGCATCAGGCCCCCGCCGGGGCCCTCGGGCGCAAGCTGCTGGAGGAGCGGGGCGTCTCCACCGAGGTCGCCCAGACTTTCGGCCTCGGTTACGCACCCGGAGGCCAGAGCCTAGCCGGGTACCTCCGGCGCAAGGGACATGATCAGCGCGACGCCGTCGAGGCCGGGCTGGTCCGGCGCGACGGGCAGGACTTCTTCCAGCAGCGGGTCCTGATCCCGATCCGCGACGAGTCGGGCCGCCCGCTCGGCTTCACGGGGCGCACGATCGCGGCCGGCGATCCCCGCAAGTACGTCAACACCCCGGCCACCCCGATCTACGACAAGAGCCGGGTGCTCTTCGGCCTCGACCTGGCCCGCCGCGCGATCGAGGAGCGGGGCATGGCGACGGTGATGGAGGGACAGTTCGACGTCATCGCCGCCCACCAGTTCGGCGTCACCACCGCGGTGGCCAGCTCCGGCACCGCGTTGACCCAGGAACAGGCACGAATCCTGCGCCGGTTCACAGACGACGTGGTGTTGGTGTTCGACAACGACCGCGCCGGGCGGGCCGCGACCGGAAAGGCGGTGCGGGTGGCGCTGGAAGCGGGGATGCGCACGCGCGTCCTGCGCCTGGAGGGGGAGGCCAAGGACCCGGACGAATTCCTGCGGCAGGGCGGCGATTGGGAAGCCCGGCTGCGCGCTGCCCGCGAGGGCATGGAGCAGCGCATGCGGGATGCCGTGGAGGGACTCGACCCGAGCCGCCCCGACCAGCTGCGGCGTGCCATCACCACCGTCCAGCAGCTGCTCGACGAGGTGTCGGAGCCGGCGGTCTGGGAGGGCTACAAGGAGCTGGCCAAGCAGATCCTGGGGGTCGACGCGCGCCAGGAGCCGTTCCGGCCTCGCTCGCAGCGCCGAGGGCCTGCCACCGAGCGCACGAACGGAGAAGTGCCGGTGGCTTTGCCGCCCCTCTCGCGGAACGTGGTGGCGCTGCTCCAGTTGCTGGCCAGCTGCCCGGAGGCGCTGCCGCGGGTGCTGACCGCGCTTCCCCCGGACGAGCTTTCAGGCGGCGATCATGACGCGTACCTGCGTATCGTTAGGGCGCTCCAACGGGGTGGTGCGCAAGGCTTGGCTGACGAGGTCCGTACGTTGACCCCCGAAGAGCAGAACCTGGTGCGTCGCGCCTGGGCGGTGCCCGTGCCGGGAGCCAGCGAGGAGGTCGCGGTCGATGCAGCCCGGAACATACGGCGCCAGGCCAGGGCGCAGCGGCGGCGAACGCTCATCGCGGAGCTGGCGGATGCCGAACGGCGGCACGACGGACCCACGGTCGCCGCGCTTCAGCAGCGTCTGAGCACTACCGGGCGGACAGGAGACGAAGGTGGCGAAGACGAAGAGCAAGCTTGAGGTCCGGTTCGAGGACTTGCTCGTCCAGCAGGCGGAGGCCCTGATCGTGAAGGGCAAGGAACAAGGCTTCCTCGCGCCGGACGAGGTCCTCGACGGGCTCCCCGAAATCGACGCCGACGCCCCCGACCAGATCTTCCGCATCTTCGCCGCCTTCAAGGAGATGGGGATCGAGATCACCGACTCGGGCGGCGAGGTGGGCGAGGACGACGTCGACGACGAGCTGCAGCTCGAGGTCGAGCTGATGGACTCGGTCTCCCTCGACGACCCGGTCCGCATGTACCTGAAAGAGATCGGGCGTGTCAGCCTGCTCACCGCCCAGGACGAAGTCGACCTGGCCAAACGCATCGAGGACGGCGACGACATCGCCAAGCAGGCGCTCACCGAGGCGAACCTGCGCCTGGTGGTCTCCATCGCCAAGAAGTACATCGGGCGCGGCATGACCTTCCTGGACCTGATCCAGGAGGGGAACATGGGTCTGATCCGGGCGGTCGAGAAGTTCGACTACCACAAGGGCTACAAGTTCTCGACCTATGCCACCTGGTGGATCCGGCAGGCGATCACCCGCGCCATCGCCGACCAGGCGCGCACGATCCGGATCCCGGTCCACATGGTCGAGACCATCAACAAGCTGGTCCGGGTCTCCCGCCGGCTGCTGCAGGAACTCGGTCGTGAGCCGAGCGACGAAGAGATCGCCGAGGAGATGGGGATCACCCCCGACAAGGTGCGCGAGATCGTCAAGGTCTCTCAGGACCCGGTCTCGCTGGAGACGCCGATCGGCGAGGAGGAGGACTCCCACCTGGGCGACTTCGTGGAGGACAAGGAGGCCACCGCTCCGCAGGACGCCGCCTCGCTGACCATGCTCCACAACGAGGTCGAGGACATCCTGGACACCCTGACTCCCCGGGAGCGGCGCGTGCTGCAGCTTCGCTTCGGCCTCATCGACGGGCACCAGCGGACGCTGGAGGAGGTGGGCAAGCGGTTCGGCGTGACGCGCGAGCGCATCCGGCAGATCGAGGCCAAGGCGCTCCGCAAGCTCCGCCACCCCTCCCGCTCCAAGAAGCTGCGCGACTACCTCGAGTAGCGCCTGCTGGTGAGATCGAAGCGCGGTTGGCCGCGTCAGTTGGGCGCCTTCGCCGGGGGCGTGCTGGTCGCCAACAGCGCCCCGCATCTGGCGACCGCGGTGGCCGGACGCAGGCACCTGGTCCCGTCGGCGGGTCGAGGCGCACCGGCCGGAACCAACCTCGCCTGGGGCCTCGCGAACCTGGCCGGCGGCCTGGCGGTGACGGCGCTGGCCGCACGCACCGGCGCCCGAGCGTGGGATCGCTCCCTGCTCGCCTTTGAGGCCGGCGGGGCCACGTTCGCGCTCTGGATGCTCGCCTCCGAGGGAGTTCTGGGTACCAACCACCGGCGTCGCTGACCGGGTGCCCCGCCTCGCGGTGGGCCAGGGTATGCTGCACGCGGCCATGCCCGTCATCACCATCACGGGGCTCTACGGAGCGGGGCGAGAGACGGTCGGCGCCATGGTCGCCGAGCAGCTCGACGCCGAGCTCCTCGACCGCAAGATCTTCACCGAGGTCTCGCGCCGGCTGGATCTGCCCGACGAGGAGGTGGAGGCGCAGGAGGAGACGCCCGCCAGCCTCCTGGACCGGGTGCTGGTGGCGCTGGGGGCCTCGTCGGCGGACTTCTCCCAGCCCCCCGAAGCGGCCTGGGCGCCGCCCTACGAGGACGTCCCCTACGACACCCGCAAGGCAGTGCTCCGGATCACGCAGGAGGTGATCCGGGAGGCGGCCCGGACCGGCAACGCGGTCATCGTGGGGCGCGGGAGCACGATGGTGCTGGCCGACCGCCTGCTCACGCTGCACGTATTCCTGCAGGGCCCGGAACCGGAGCGGCTGGCGTCGGTGTGCCGGACCTCGAACCTGAGCGAGGCGGAGGCGCGCAAGGTCTTGCGCCACACCGACGAGAACCGGGGCGCGTACATCAAGCAGGTCTACGGAACCGACTGGCGGCGCCCGAGCCACTATCAACTGGTGCTCGACAGCTCCTGGCTGGGCTGGGAGCGGACGGCGCAGGTGATCGTGTCCGCCGCTCGTGCCCATGTAGGCCCCCCCGAGGGCCCGGCCCGGGCTTGATAGCCTCCGTTAACCTGAGGCTGTGGCACAGTTCCCGGACACGATCGGCTCGTTCACCTCGGGCGTCGACGGCGCCAGCGAGGGAGGCCGGCAGTCGACCATCCGGCTTCCGTCCACGCTCGTGCTCTACGCGGTGCCCCTCCTGGACTTCTTGAAGCGCGAGGGGTACACGGGCAAGCTGGCGGCGGAGCCGGCGCTGGAGCCGGGGGGCTGGGTCATCAAGGTGATCTACGACGGGGAGGTGCCCTCGAACGTCCCGCAGCGGTGGCATGGCCATCGCGTGGTGGTGGAGCCCGTTCCGCCGCCTCCGCCGGAGGAGAAGAAGTAGTGGCGTTCACGGAGGACTCCACCATCGGGGAGGTCCTGAGCCGCCACCCGGACGGGCGCGGGCTTCTCTACGAGCACGGCTACGACGTGGGAGATGGCTTTGTCGACGTCCTCTCCCAGAGTCAGTCGCTGCTCAGCGCGGAGCGCTATGGACGGCTTCGCGACCTGGCCGGCCTACTGGCGCGTCTCAACCGCGGCTGACCGCCACCCGGCCGTTTCCGGGGAAGCGGCCCCAAAGCTTGCGTTCAGACGACCCCTTCCCGGGAAACGGCTGGGGAACGGCCTCAGTCGGGGGCGGAGAGGGGGACCATCTGGCGGAGGAGCCGGCGCAACCGGTCGACCGCGTCCCAGACGTCCACGAAGCGGGTGTAGAGGGGTGTGAGCCCGAACCGCACCACGTCCGGAGGCCGATAATCCGTCACCACTTGATGCTCGGCCAGCGCGCGGCTCAGATCCCGGGCGTGCGTCACGCGGATCGAGACCTGGGAGCCGCGTCGCGACCCATCGCGAGGTGAGAGCACCTCGACCCCGGTACGGCTGCAGCGCTCATCCAGCAGCTGGATGAAGTACTGACCGAGGAGCACCGACTTGGAGCGCACGTCCGAGATGTCGACGTCGTCCCACACCGCGAGCGCGCCCTCGAGGGCCGCCAGACCCAGGATCCCGGTGGTCCCGGTCAGAAACCTCCGGGCGTCGGGCGCCGCCTCGTAGCTCTCGCCGAACCGGAAGCTGTCCGCGTGCCCGAACCAGCCCGGGATGGGGGAGCGAAGGCGTGGGGCGAGGCGCTGGTTGACGTAGACGAAGGCCGGCGCGCCGGGGCCGCCGTTCAGGAACTTGTAGGTGCAGCCGGTGGCCAGATCGACGTCACACTCATCGAGGTCGAGCGGCACCGCCCCCACCGAGTGGCACAGGTCCCAGAGGATGAGCGCGCCCGCCTGGTGAGCAGCGCGCGTGAGCCGCGCCAGGTCGTGCATCGCGCCCGTGCGGTAGTCGACGTGCGTCAGCATCACCAACGCCACGTCCTCACTGAGCGCGCCTTCCATCGACCCGGCCGGGACCTGTTCCACGCGCATCCCGAACAGGCGGGCAAGCTCCGTCGCCACGTAGCGATCGGTGGGAAAGTCCCCGGGCGGGATCAGGATGACCTGCCGTTTGGATCGCTCCTGGACGGCGGCGGCGGCCAGCTTGTGCAAGTTGACGGTGGTGCTGTCGGTCACCACCACCTCCGAGGGGCGGGCACCGAGCAGTCTCGCGATCCGGTCTCCCACCCGTACCGGCGCTTCGTACCAGCCGCGCTCGAACCACCCCGAGATCAGGTGGTGCTCCCAGTCGTCGGCCGCGCGTTGGAGCTGCTCGCGGGCGCGACGGGTGGGCGCCCCCAGCGAGTTGCCGTCCATGTAGATGAGGCCGTCACGAAGGAGAAAGCGGCTGCGGACGGGCGCCAGCGGATCGCGCGCGTCCAGCGCCTCAAAGTCCCGGCGTTGCACAAACACCTCCTCTCGCGGCCGACTGGTGGGAAACCAAAGACGGGCCCTTCGAGCGCCCGTGTTATACGGCCCCCCTATGGTAGGGAGGATGGTCGAGGGGACCCAGGCAAGTCATTCACCGCTGCGTTATCTGGCGCTCGGCGACTCCTACACCGTCGGGACCGGGACGCCGGGGCCTGCGCACGCGTTCCCGGCACGGCTGGCGCGGCTGGCGCGGGAGCGTCTGGGTGTGGAGGTGGGGGTCACCAATCCGGCCGTCGACGGGTACGCGACCACGGACGTGATCCGCGAGCAGCTGCCGCTGCTGAAGGCGGTGCGGCCGCACCTGGTATCCATCCTGGTGGGAGCCAACGACCTCGCCCGCGGCTGGTCGCGCGAGGTCTACGCCCAGGGGCTGGAGACCATCTACGACGCCCTCGCGGCCGAGGCCCGGGAGCCGGGGGCGGTGCTCGCGATCACCGTCCCCGACTGGTCACTGGCTCCGGCCGCGGCCGCGTTCGGCACCCCGGACCAGCTGCGCACAGAGATCGAGTGGCGCAACGAGAGGGCGATGTCGGAGGCCCGCCGCCGCGGCTTTCGCGTCTTCGACGTGGCGCCGATCTCACGCCGGCTGGGCCGGGCCGGGCTGGGTCCCGACCAACTGCACCCCACGCAAGCGCAGTACGAGCGGTGGGCGGACGAAATCTGGGACGCTCTCGGACCCGACTGGGTGGCTGCCGGCCGGACTCGCTCGGTGGCGTTCGGGGAGCTGGGACACCACCTCGACTACGGCTCCTACCTGCGGATCCCGGAACTGCTGCAGCTGCAGTCGCCGCTCACGCAACACCATGACGAGGTGCTGTTCATCGTCATCCATCAGGCGTTCGAGCTCTGGTTCAAGCTCCAGCTCCGCGAGATGGAGGCGGCGCGCGACGCCCTGCTCGGCGGCGATTCGGTGGGCGCCCGCTGGTATCTGCGCCGGATTGCCGCGGTCGGAGGGCTGCTCGTCCATCAGATCGGCCTGCTGGACACGATGGCGCCGCAGGACTTCCTGCTCTTCCGGTCCGAACTCAGCCCGGCCAGCGGGTTCCAGTCGGTGCAGTTCCGTGAGATCGAGTTCCTGGGCGGGATGCGGGAGGTCGGCGTGCTGGAGGACCTGGACCTGCGGCCCGAGGACCGCGCGCGGCTGGAACGGCGCCTGGCGGAGCCCACGCTGCGTGATGGCTGGTCAAGCGTCCTGCGGGCGGCCGGCGATCCGCGGCTGACCGACATCTACGCCGACCGGCGCCGGCACCAGGAGCTGTTCTTGATCGCCGAGGCCTTGCTCGACGTCGACCAGCAGCTGCTGCTCTGGCGGAGCCGGCACCTGACCATGGTCGAGCGCCAGATCGGGACCAAGGTCGGGACCGGCGGCTCGACGGGGGCGGGGTACCTGCGGACGACGCTGCAGAAACGGCTCTTCCCAGAGCTCTGGGACGCGCGCTCCCAGCTCACGCCGGCGCGCGACTGAAGCTGCGCTATTGACAATCCCGCGTTCCGGGAAGACACTTCCGCGCGGGAGGAATTGGGAGTGGGAACTGTCTCGGCGGAACCGTCGCGTGGTGGCGCGGTCGTGGCGCGCCTGGATCGGATTCCGATCTGGTCGCTGCCCTACCTGTTCGTCGGAGTGATCGGAGTCGGCTTCCTGTTCACCTTCTTCGACATCTTCGACATCAACGTCTCGTTCATCGAGACCTGCACCCAGATCGTCCGCAAGTGCACGCCGGAGACGGCCGGACAGTCGCTCGGCGTGCCGGTGCTGGTCAACCTGGTCGGGTATGTGGTGGGGACGCTGATACTGAGCCCGCTGGCCGACCGCTTCGGCCGCCGGGACATGCTGCTGATCACGATGGCGATCACCGGCCTCGGGTCCCTGTGGACCGTCTTCACGCAGGACCTGACCACGTTCACGCTGGCGCGTTTCGTGACCGGGATCGGGATCGGGGCCGACCTCGCGATCGTGAACACCTACATCAACGAGGTGGCGCCGGTCTCGGGGCGGGCGCGCTACACCTCGCTCATCATCTTCATGTCGGCGATGGGAGCCTTCTTCGGCATCTGGCTGGGGCTCCTGTTCACCACCCCGGCGACGCCCTTCCCGCTCGGGCTGCCGTTCGCGCTCGCCGGACCCTCGTTCGGCGCCGGCTGGCGGGTCATGTACGCGATCGGGGCGGTTCTCGCCGTGATCGGGGTCCTGCTCCGGTTCCAGCTGCCGGAGTCGCCGCGCTGGCTGGTCTCGCGAGACCGGGTCGACGAGGCGGATCGCGTGGTGACGTCGATGGAGACCCGTGCCTCGCGGCGCGTGCAGCTCGGCGAGCCCTCGCTCTCGAAGACCCACGTCGAGCAAGTGGACGCGGGAGGCACCGGGCGGACCGCGTTCACCGCCATCTTCCAGAACCGGGTCTACGTGCGGCGGCTGGTGCTGCTGCTGGTGGTCTGGTTCGTGGGCTACGTCACCGTCTACTCCTACGGCGCCGGCTTCACCACCGCGCTGGCCACCCTCGCCTACCCGGCACCTGAGGCGGGGCTGATCGCGGCGTTCGGGACGCTCGGCTTCATCGCCTGCACCGTGGTCGCCTTCTTCTTCGCCGAGCGGATGGAGCGGCGTCGCTGGCTGCCGGTGGCGGCGGTCATCACGCTGGCGGGCTCGATCGTGGTGGGCGCCGGGGGCAAGGTGCCGGTGCTGGCCTTCATCGGCGCGATCTTGATCTTCTTCGGCTTCAACGTCTGGGTGCCCATGACCTACAGCTGGACCACAGAGCTGTTCCCCACCCGCGCCCGCACCACCGGGTTCGGGCTGGCCGACGGGATCGGCCACCTGGGAGGAGGATTCGGGGTGCTCCTGCTGGTGCCGCTGCTGCCGACCCTGGGGGCGTTCTGGGGGCTGGTGGTGATCGCCCTCTTCCTGGCCCTGGCTGCGGTGGTGGCTCAGTTCGGCATCTCCACGCGCGGGCGCACGCTCGGCGAGATCAGCCCCTAGGCAGGGACCCTCGCTCCGGGGCTGGTCGGGGCAGAGGTCAGCACCACCCAGACCCAGAGTGTCCGCACTCCGGCGCTACCGCAGCGCGCGTAGGACCGGATTGCGGACACTCTCGCGTTTGAGGCTTGTGAGGGAAGGTGGCTACCTTTTTTCGCCAACCGGAGGTATCATCACGTCAGCGACCCACGCTGCTACTACCTCTGGAGCCCACGTCCATGCAACCATCGCAGCCGGAGTCCAACACGGTGCAGTGCGCCTGCGGCCGCGGGGCCGACGAGGCGACGGTGACCTTCTACCGCTCGCTCCACGGGACCTACCGCTACCACCGCTGCCCATGTGGCATGGAGTGGACGGAGCATGATCCTCACCCCGACCTTTCCTCCCCGGTGACCGGCGACGAGGTGATTGAGGTGCACGTGCACCTCAAGGAGTTTCACGGCACACTCCGCAGCCTCCTCGGGGGCCAGGCGGCCTGAGGGCGTCCGGTTCTCCCGCCGGAACTACCCCTCCGGCGGGTAGAATCGGACGCCTGGCACCGCTCCGGAGTAGCTCAATCGGTAGAGCAGGCGGCTGTTAACCGCAAGGTTCACGGTTCGAGTCCGTGCTCCGGAGCCACGATTTGAACTCAGATTCGTCCTAATATCGTCCATCCAAGGGCCCGCGGGGCTCTTCGCGCACATTTGTTGGGAAGGGCCTGATTTTGACGCAAGCTTAGGCTTCGACCCTCGCTTCGCTTCAGAGCGTTGTCGGCGTGCCACCCGCACTTGCGCCGTCCAGCGAGTCAGTTCTCCCCGCGCCCGACGGCGCTGGCGGCCGGGGTCCGACTACGCCAATCGCTGTAATGGTTAGGCCCCCCTCATTGAAATCAATCCGTACCACCTATCTGAGAGAACGGCCACAGATCTCTCGGCTCACAGGGCGCCCGGCCGTGCGCGTCCGCTCCGAGCTTTTTTTTCGGCTTGCGGACACAGCGGATCCACCCATAGACGGTCGAAGGCGGCGGCACGGTCCCTCGGCAGGTCAGCTGCCGCGTGGTTGAGCAAAGTTGCCCGAGTCGTGAGGTCGTTCATCTTGGCGAAGGATGGGAGGCGGCTAGATCGCCGGTCCCAGTCCAAGAGTCGTCGTCTGCCGGGACCGACGAAAGTGGGGTGGTGCCCGCCAGTGCCTGCTGACCCGGCCGATGGGTAATCTGTGCAGGGCGGACAGGGGGGCGATGTTGACGGACTCTTTGCGTGACCAGGCATTCGCGGTGGCATGGTTGTCGTTGATGGCGGCCGCCTGGTTCGGATGGGCGCAAGAAGACCCGAATCCGAAGCTTCGTGGCCTGTTGGGGGCCGGCTCCGGCGCCGGGTACGTGCTAGCGATCGGCTTCGGAATCCTGGTCTGGCGGAACTGGGAGACTCCGACCGCGCTTGAAGGGCGTTACTGGGTGTTTGGTGTCATCGTGCTCGCCGAGACCGTGCTCATCGGAGCCGGGTGCCTCCTCCTCGCCCGACGCGGGCAGACACGGTGGTTCGGTTGGTGGATCGGACTCTGCGTGTCCGTGCACTTCGTCCCGCTCGCTTGGGTGTTCGGGGACTGGTCGTATCTGATGCTCACTGTTGTGCAGCTGGCAGGACTGATCGTCATGTTCCCGTCGCTCGCCCGCCGCACTTACGCGACGAGCCGGTGGGCATGCCCGTGGATCGGTGCCACGTTCCTCGCCTATGCCATGACATCAGGGGTGATTTTTCTCCTCCGGTACGGCTACCCGACCTAGACTGCAGTGTCCCCAAGGTGGTGGGGTATACCGCAGGTGCTCGATTGACCCCTCCGTTATGGTGTGGTCGACGAGGCGCTCGGGGTCAGCTCGCGGCCACTACGACCGGCGAGCCGTCGAGATTGAGCAGCACGGTGAGCCCGCCGGTCGCCGCGTTGTAGTGGTACAGGTACCCACACGCCCGTCTCTCGGTCCCGGAGCACCTGGCTGCCCTCGACCTTCTTTACGATCCGGCCGCCCAGAATGGAGGTCGTTGGTGTCAAGGTCGGTGTTCTCGCCATCCTTATTGCAATCTGGGCGGCAGCTCCAGGCGGCCGCGGCAACATCAAGCGGAATCGTGGCCCGGGCGGAAGGACTGCGATCCGGCTGGGCCTCACCGGGCACGGTCGCGAGCGTCTTCGGCGCGACGTTTCTGATCCTGCTTGTGTGGGCGACGCTCGGGGCCATGGTCACGGCGATCACGCGACGGGCGGCGTCCGGGATCGCGGTGGCCTTCTTGCTTGCGACGCTTGAGGCGTCCGGCCCCGGTGTAGCCGAGCTCCCGGGTCTCCCCGGCGCTGCGGCTCTGTCTCTTTCCAGAACCTTCATGCCAGACGGGGTCCCGCACCTCGGCTTGGCCGCGGGCGCGACGGTGCTGCTCTCCGCCTACGGAGCGACGTTCGTAGCGATCACGATTGCCGTGTTGAAGCATCGGGACGTGTCCGACCACTAGCCTCCAACTCGATCCCAGGGCATGTTGGGGGTGGAGAGATCGCTTCCGTACGCCCGGTTCCGCGGCTCGCTGGAGGTTCCTTGCGATCTACCCCGTCGGAAGGACCTCAGGGTTGCGCATCATCTGCATCCATGGCTGCACGACCGGTATTCGGGAGAGGGGTGGGGGTGGCGACTCTCGTGGTCGGGCTCGGCTTCGCCGCTGTCAGCGCCTACTGGGCGGCGGGCGGCAAAGGGCTGTTGGACACCGTAGGCGGCGTCTTCGAGCAAGCAGGTCGCTCCGGAGGCTGGGGCGTGAGCGTAGCTCTCTGGCTGGTGGTCGCGATCAAGGTGATCGCGGCGGGTCTTCCCCTTGGGACTGTTGTCTGGCCCCCTCCGGGTGGGTGGCGGCGGCTGCTTCGAGTCCTGGCCTGGGTGGACGCGATCGTCCTCACGCTCTACGGGCTGGTGCTGACCACCGGCGATCTTCTCTCAATCTCGGGCGTGGTAGGTTCCGCCGTCGGGAAGGACATAACTGCCCTCACGTGGCACGGGTTTCTGTGGGATCCCTGGTTCTTGATCTGGGGGCTTCTCGGGACGGCGACAATAATGCTGGCTCACGGGGACTCGACCTGATCGAAGACGTATTCGGGGGTCGACCGCAATTCGATCACGGTCTGCGAGACGAGCAGAACGCCGAAACCTGTGCCAGGCAACGGAGCTCCCGGGGAGCCTACGCCGGGGGATCCCTCAGCGGGCGCTTCTGAAGATGTCGGCGCCATATAGATTCGGCTTCAGGCGCGCCGCCAGATCGCGGCGACCGTCGGCGTCACCCAGTCAGTGCGCTCCGGACCCAGGTCCAGGCGTAGCAGTAACGACGCGACGCCGAGGCCGCCCAACAGCTCCACCTGCAGCACTTCTCGGCATCGCAGCCCCGTTGGCCGAGGAGTCTATCCCTCCCCCTGACCGTTTCGCAACGCCCGCGAGCTGGCCATTCATCGGACGTTCACTTCCTTCTGCGCCTGGTCTCCACGGTGACCCTGTTCGAGCTCAGCTACGGCGTCAACAGGGTCGCCATCGCGAACTCAATCGCGCGCGACTGGCGGCCTTCTGGTCAGGGCCGATCTCCTCGATCGATCTCGATGCTGATGACGCACGCCTGGCGGGGGAAGTCCGATGTTGGGGAGATCGGTGCCACGGCCGACGAGGCCCATCTTGACTGCGCGATCTTGCTCGTGGGCGCCATCAACTCGGTGGTCGGCGAGTGTTCCAACGGTTGGGCAAGTTGCCCGTTACCGAGCACTGCGGGAAGGGGCTTACCTCCGCGCCGGCAGTTGCAGCTGCCAGCCGTTCCCGTCGGGGTCCTTGAAGTATGCGTGGCGAGCGCCCCAGGGCTCGTCCTTGATTTCGCTGACCTGGACCCCGCGCTGCGCGAGTCCCGCCCGCACCGCATCGATGTCGTCGACGACCAGCAACAGCCCCTGCGCCGAGCCCGGCGCTGACGGCGTGACCCCGTCACCGATAACGATCGAGCATGCTGAGCCGGGCGGCGTGAGCTGCACGAACCGGACCTCGCCCAGCATCTGGTCATGGTCAGGGTCGAACCCTACCTGGTCGACGTAGAAGGCCTTCGACTGGTCAACGTCGGACACCGGGATCGGCACCAGCTCGAGCCTCATCTGCTGGTTGTGGGTCATCAGACTGCTCCCATCGGTTCAAACAACTTCCGGTCCGGGCAGGGTAGCAGGGTGGCCGGCGAGGCCGGGGGCCGGGCCGCTCGAGAGCGACGACGAAGCGGAAGAGGGGCTGGCGGCCGTAACGGTCAAGGGCCGCGAAGCCCCGTTCGTCGAGGCCCACAGAGGGGGCCCTACGGTGACTGACGTGGAGACGAAGGCGGACAAGCCGAAGCTGGACGGCGGCTGGTCACAGGAGAGCTCCGGGGGAAGGAGGCCAGGCCGGCTGACGTCGAGGCCGGTGGTCGTGCTCAGCCTCGTGGCCTGCGGGCTGGGCCTCGCTTACGCGAGCTACCGCGGCTACTACGCGCTCGGTGGCAGTGCTGGCATGTTCGGCGTACCCGAATCCCAAGCCCAGTGGGCGTTCCTCAACGGGTTCGCCGCGGTCAGCCTCCTGGTTGCGTCGGCGGTGCCGATCGTGGCGCTCCCGCTCTGGAACCGCCGCGTGGCCCGGCCGGTCCTGCTGACGCTCTTCACGGTTGCAGCAGTCGGCCTGGTGATGCACGGGTTGATCGATGAGACCCAGCGCCTCTTGCACCTCGCGGGCCTCGCGGACCGGTTCCACATCCAGGTCCGCCTCGCCGGCTGGCGATCGGTGGACATGCGGGCCTCGGACCTTCAGGACATCCTTCTCAACGAGCCCTGGTTCCTCGCCCAAGGGTTGGTTTGCGGCGCGCTGGTCTGGGTGGTGCTGCACGGTCAGGCGGCGCGCACGTCGTGGCTCGCGGGGGCGGCGTTCGCGACGGCCGTGTGCACCATTTTCGGGGTGCTCAGCACCATGGGGGTCGTCGGCCGCTCGATCGTGTTCTGAGAGTCATCGCAGAGGGGGAGGAGTACGCAGCAACGAAGTTGCGTCGCCGGCGTCTCGCTCATGATCTTCGACCGCTGATCTGCGCCAACGCGTCCCGAATCCGCCGAAGGGTTGCCATCGACGCCCGATGATGCTCGTTCTCGATCGCGGAGATGGTGGTGAAGTGCATCCCTGCTCGCTCGCCCTACGCCCGCATGCTCCATCCCCGCTCGCGCCGCAGCAGCCGGATCTGTTCCGGCGCCCGCTCCGCGTCGAGCTGCAGGCGGCGCCGGCGAGTCATCTCGTGGGCGACGATGGCGAACGCAGAGACCGCTCATCGAGTTGCCCATGCCGAGCATCGGGATGGTGACGGTGATGTCCGCCAGCTCCAGGGTCTCGGAGCTCACTCCGAGCAGCTCGTTCCCGAGCACCAGCGCCAAGGGAGCGCGGTACCGCTTGCGTTCAACCCCACGGCGCACACGCTTGAATCGGCAGGCGTCGAGGTCGAGAGGCGGCCCGCGCTTGGGAAGATGCCGCGGGGCAGCTCACCGAAACTGCTCCGTCGCGGCTGTCGGCGCTGCGATCTGGAACGTGAGCCGCTCCCCCGGCTGCAGCTCACGGGTCTCGCCCCCGGCCGCGACCAGGACCGGGCGGTCAACCGGCTCCGCCCCCGCCGAGACGGTGAGCTCCGACCCCTCGATCTCCGCTCGCAGCTGCACGCCCCTGAAGCGCATCGGCAGCACGAGGCCCTGCAGGCGGTCCAGGAGGCGCGGCGCGAAGTGCAGCACGTGGCCGCGCACGTCGGCGCCCAGGTAGGCCCGCTGCAGGAGGTCGAGCGTCCCCGCCATCACACCCATGTGGATGCCCTCCTTCGTGGTCCCGCCCTGGACGTCGCCGGCGTCGCTCGCAAGTGCCATCCGGTAGAGCTCCCACGATTGCTGGGGGTCGACCTGCGCGAAGAGGTAGGCGTGGACGACGAAACTCAGCGTCGAGCCGTGCGAGGTGCGGGCGGCGTAGTAGTCGAGGTTGCGCCGCAAGGTGTCGTCCGGGTACGGGTAGCCGAGCCGCTCGAAGATCTCGCGCAGCTCGTCCTCCGAGAAGAGAAAGAACAGCATCAGCACGTCCGCCTGCTTGGAGACCCGATAGCGGTCGGGCGTGTCGCCCTCGGCGCGCAGGATGCGGTCCAGCCGCTGGATCGAACCGTAGCGCGCCCGATAGGCTTCCCAGTCCAACTCCGCCAGCTTCTCGTAGCCCTCGAACTGGCTGAGCACGCCGTCGTGGAACGGCACGAACATGCGACGGCTGATGTCCGCCCAGCGGTCTACCTCGTCGTCGCCGAGATCGAGCGCTGCCCGCAGCGCCTCCCGGCGCCCCTCGGGGAGGCGTTGCAGCACCTGGCCGGCGACGTCGAGCAGCCAGGCCACCATAACGTTCGTGTAGGCGTTGTTGCGCAGGCCCTCCGCCTCGGCTCCCGGGTAGGTCTCGTGAAACTCGTCCGGGCCCATGACGCCGTGGATCTCGTAGCGCCCACGCTCCGGGTTGAAGTGCGCCAGGGATCCCCAGAAGCGCGCGATCTCGAGCATCATCTCGGCCCCGAACCCGAGCAGGAACTCGATGTCGCCGGTCGCGCGGTAGTAGTGCCAGACGTTATAGAAGATCGCCGCGTTGACGTGACGCTGCCGGTGGCTCAGATCGGGTCCCAACGCCCCGAGACGGGGTTCAGGTGCAGGGTCTGCGTCTCCTCCCTCCCATCGCTTCCGCTCTGCCAGGGGTACATGGCACCGCGATACCCGGCCTCCTGCGCCAGCGCCCGCGCCTCACCCAGCCGGCGGAAACGGTAGAGGAGCAGCCCGCGCGTGATCTGGGGCAGGCGGTGGTTCAGGAAGGGGTAGATGTAGAGCTCGTCCCAGAAGACATGGCCGCGGTACGCCTCGCCGTTGAGCCCGCGCGCTGGGACGCCGGCGTCGAGGTCCGCGGTGTATGGCGAGCAGACCTGGAGGACGTGCGCGATGTGGAAGCGCAGCAGCAGCTCGACCTCGGGGTCGGAGGGGAACCGCACGTCGCAGGACGCCCAGAGCTCGCCCCAGGCCCGGCGATGGCGCTCGAGGGCAGGTGCGAACGAGGGATAGCGGCGTGCCGCGGCCTCGGCATTGCTCTGCGGATCGGTGATCGCCTGGTCGAGGGAGGTGAAGATCGCGACCATCTTCTCCACGCGCACCGGCTCGCCCTGGCGGACCTCGAAGACGAGCACCTGGCGCACGTAGTCCTCCAGCTCGTACCCGGAGCGGCTCACCGGGATCTCACGCCCGTTCGAGAACACGCGCGTCCGTGCCGCCTCGGCGACATATATCCCGGACTGGCGGGTCTGCGAGCGGAGCGAGATCAGGTCCGGCCCCGACTGCCGGGTCTGCACCGGGTCCAGGTGCCGGCCCTCCAGCTCCTGGTAGCGGGCAACCCCGCGGTTGGTGACGCGCCCGTCGAGCGCGCTGATCAGCTGCACGCTCCCCGACCAGTCCTCGGCGAGGAGCGTCCACTCCAGTCCCGCCTGGTGGCGCCGGGCCATGCTCGCGAAGCGCCGGCTCACGAGCGAGGTGGTGCGTCCGGCACGATCCCGGAAACGGAGGCGACGGGTCAGCACCGCGTCCGCAACGCTGTACAGGTGGTGGTAGTCGAGCAGCTCGACCGCGTTCAGCCGGAGCGGCTCCTCCCCCTCGATCCGCAGCTGGAGCAGCAGCCAGTTGGGTAGGTTGACCAGGTCCTCGTTGCGGACCGGCTCGCCGGCGATGATCGTGGTCTCGCGGTTCATGACCCCGTGGCGGTAGGTCGCCGGGTAGTGGCTCTCGTCGGCGTCCGTCCACTCCAGCGCGCCGCGGGCGCAGAACACGCCGTTGCCGGTCGAGGTCAGCGCCTCCCGCAGCCCCTCCCTCTCGGGAAAGAATCCGTGGAAAGAAAGCAGCCGCCTCTCAGGCTCCAGCTCGAGGTCGTCTCCCAGGCCTTGCATCCGCCGCTCCTCCCCGGCAAGTCTCCTCGCTACCGTCCCACTGTGTCCAGGAACCGCTCTACCTCGGCGACACCCCGAAGCACGAAGCGCGCAGCCGTAGACTGCCCGCCCTCCTCGGCGCCCAGGACGAGGATCCCGACGCCACGCCCGGCGAGGGCGATGAACGCGTGCTCGTCGGTCTCGTCGTCGCCGAGATAGATGGGCAGGACGTCAGCGGATTCAAGCCCGAGCACATGGAGGAGGTAGAGGACCGCCCGCCCCTTGTCCCAGTCCACATTCGGCTGGATCTCCCGCACCATCTTGCCCGGCGTTATCTTGAGTTCACCCGCGTGCTCGCGAAGGACTGCGTCGACGAGGCTCAGCACCTCCCCGCGGCCGCCCTCCGGAACCTGGCGGAAATGCACGGCGACCGAAAGCGCCTTCGGCTCGATCAAGACCCCCGGGATTGATGCCGTATCGCGGCGCAGCTGCTCTGTGACGTGCTTGATCAGACCCGCCTGCTCGGCCCCCCGGCGTTCGAGCACGCCGCGGTCGGGAGTCCAGATGTCGAAGCCGTGGCTACCGGCGACCGTGAGGTTGCCGACCCCCATCAGCGCCTGCAGGACCTCGCGGTCGCGCCCGCTGACGACGCAGACCGGGCAGCGCTCTGCGAGCTCGGAAACGACGGTCCGCGTGCGCTCCGAGAGGACGGCGTCCTGCGGCCGCCCGACGATGGGGGTGAGCGTGCCGTCGTAGTCGAGGAAGAGGGCCGGCCGGCGGCTCGCGACGAGTCGTGCGAACTCGGGAGAAAGCGCGCTCGGAAGCTCGGCCATCGGTGACGTCACTGGAGAGCCGGCGCCCATGCTGGTCTCAGGACCCGCCGGGCTGGGCTCGTTCTGCAGGCACGGTCCCCAGCCTGCCTTCGGCCAGCGCCTCCAGGTCGACGAGGTCGAGGCTCTTCACGACCAGGTCGGCCCCGGCCGCCGCCAGCGGCTCCTCGTCGTCCGCGCGGCTTATCGCGAGCGCCCCCATGTGACCGGCCCGGGCGGCCTCGATCCCACTCGCCGCGTCCTCGACCACAAAGCAGCGCTCCGGCCGGTAGCCGAGCTCCTGGGCCGCGGCCAGGAAGATCATGGGGTCGGGCTTGCCGCGGGGAAAGTCCCGCCCGCTGACGTCGGCGTCGAGTATCGAAAGCATCGTCGCGTCCTCGGTCACCTGGTCGCGCGCGAAGCCGAGTTCGCCGGCCACCGCGCCAACCGAGACGCGCTCCAGGAAGCGCCGCGCGTTCTTGGAGGAGGACGCGGCCGCGATCCGGATGCTACGGTGCTTGAGGCGGAGGGCGAAGCGGACGGCGTCGGGGAAAGCCTGGAAGCTGCCCTCCTCGATCAGCTCGACGAGCCGGGCCTGCTTGCGCTCCCCATAGACCTCGGCGAGGCGGTCAGCATCGGTTACGCCGAAGTACTGCAGGACGGCCAAAGCACCGGCACGGCGCGGCTTCCCCGACATCACCGCCTGGTAGACCTCGGAGGTGAACGCCTCGGGTCGATACCGACTTCGCCCCAGCACATCGCCCCACTCCCCAGATGTCGAGAGTTCTTCCAGCGACTCGCGCCAGGCCACCTCGTGGGGGGAGTCGACGAGCACCCCGTCGACGTCGAAGACGGCTCCCAGATAGCCTTCAGCCATGGTCACCTCCACCCGCCGCTTGCCGGCCTCCTTCTCCGGCGTTCGCCTCGTGCCTGGTTAGAAGAGCTCCTCGAGGCGGGATTCGAAGGGGCCGGGCTCGGCACCCGGGTCCGGCACCGTTATAGCGCTTACGGATCACGCCTGCACGTGGGGGCGATTCATGGTCTGGACGACTTGCGAGGGCCGTTCGGGCACCGGCGTGGCGTGGCATCAATACGCCCCGTGTCGCACGCGGGTGGCGACCGAATGCTCCTGGCCCTCGAGGTCGGCTGCCCGATACAGCATCTCCCCCGCGTTGTGCACGACCAGGATCCCCTCGTCCTCGCGGTCCGCCCAGTCCTCGGGGTCGATTTCGCGATGGTCCAGGTAGCCGAGGTTGATCCGCCGGCAGCGCTCTTCCGGGATGGCGGTGGCCAGCGTCACCCGGATCCGCGGCTTTTCCACGCGAGAGGACGCGTCGTAGGTCCCGGCGCCCTTCACGTGCGTGCTGTGCGCCTTGATCATGCCGGGCACCTTAGGGAAGCGGTCGGGCTGCTTTGTGAAGTAGTCGCGCACGTGATAGCCGACCTCATCGATGAGCCGGCCGTGCGTATACGAGACCTCGGACAGGTGCGGCGCGTAGATCACCACTTCGCCGCCGTCGGCGATCGCCGGCTCCGTCTTGTACATGGCCTTGGCCCCCGTCCACAGGTCGTCGTAGAGCCTGGAGGGCATCGAAAGCACGCGCTTGAACGCCCTCGGGACATGGATGATCTCGAGCTGTGCCGAGAGGTCCGCCGCGCGGCTCCAAGCCTCGACGTAGTGGCCCACGTACATACCGTGGAAGGACCGCCCCTTCACGACCAGGGCGATGCAGAGCACCGGCCGCGGGACCAGCTCGGCTGCGTGATGGATGACGCGTCTGACCGCGGTCTCTTTGACGCCGATGGTGCGCATGCTGGTGGCCAGCGCTCCCAGCCAGTGGGTGGCGTTGATGATGTCGGGGCCGGCGATGCCCGGGAAGAAGTACTTGGCGCCGCCCGAGAAGCCGACCACCTCGTGCGGAAAGACGGGGCCGCAGATCACGAGCTGGTCGTAATCGAGGATTCGGCGGTTGAGCACGACCGGGATCTCCTCGTCGAGCGCCGAATCGGTCATCCTCGAGACCTCGGAGCGCGAGATCGACCCCAGTCGGGTCAACGTGTCCGGCCGGTCCCAGGTGTGATTGAAGACGCTCGACTTGGGATACCGTTGCGCGCGCTCTGCCGCCGGCACGCCCACCAGCCGGTCCACGGCGGCATCCGTCATCGGCGGGTGGGTGCCCAGCGCGATCAGGTAGTCGAGCCTGGACACACGGGCCTCCAGCTGCTCGTAGAGCAGCCGGAACAGGAGTGGGATGGGAGCGTGCCGGGTGCCGTCGGGGATCAGGACGAGCACCGACTTGCCGTCCAGCGCAAGGCTGCCCAAACCGGCGGCCAGCAGATCGCGTGCGGCGCTGTCGGTCATCAGCTCGGTTACCGATCCCCGACCTTGCACGTCGCTCGTCATGAGATCGTCTCCGAGCTCAGCTCCGACACGGGCACAGGAGACGCGGCGGTATCCGCCCGGGCACGGCGCTCCGCGATCTCTCGCACCACGTAACGAAACCGAGCCTCGGTCAGCGGGTAGAAGGCCATGATCACGCAGGCGACGGCGATGAGGATGGCCGGGATGACCCCGGCGGAGAGCCGGATCGAGAAGATCGCTGCGGCCGACTGGTGACCCCCTCTCGCCGCCACGTAGCCGCCCAATCCGATCGTGTAGGCGGCGATGGCACCCCCGATCGCCTGTCCCATCTTCCGGGTGAAGGAGAAGGCGGCGTAAGTGATGCCCTCTGTGCGGACCCCGCTCTCCCACTCCCCGTAGTCGACGGTGTCCGCCTCGAACGCCCACATCAGCGTGTTCACTCCGCCGATGCCGAATCCCATGACGAAGAAACACAAGAGTGCGACCGGAGGCATAGAGGGAGGAGAAAAGAAGACACCGAGCGCCCCGAGGATTCCCACCGCACCGCCCAGGATGTAGGACCGCTTCTTGCCCATCAAGCGAACGAAGATCGGGGCCACGAAGGCGGCGAGGAAGGTGCCGATCACCTGCACCAGCGAGATGGCGATGAAGTAGTTGGCGTTGTGCAGCACGTCCTCGGCATAGAAGGCGGCGACCGTCGCCATGGCCAGAAACGCGGTCAAGAAGGACAGGCTGGAAAGGCAGAGCATGAGCAGCGGCCGGTTGCGGCGCAGGCTCCGGACCGTGTCCCGCATGCTGACCCTGGGGCTGTCCCGCTGCACCTGCTCTATGGCGGTGAAGCCCGTGAAGAGATACAGCGCGCCGCCCACGACCACGAACGCAAGGGTGGTGATGGTCAACGATCGCTGCAGGTCCTTGGACCCTTGGATTTGCGGTGCGACCGCGAGCGCGAGCGCGAGAATGGTCAGGTTGGAGCCGATGACCCTGAAGCTGGCCAGCCTCGCGCGCTCGGAGATGGACTGGGTCATGGCGGCGGCGAGCGAGCCATAGGGGATGTTGACCAGGCTGTAGACGAAGCCGAACGCCACGTAGGTGACGTAAGCGTAAATGTACTTACCCTGAGTCGAGAGGCCTCCGGGGACCGAGAAGATGGCCACCGTGAGGAGCAACAGTGGGACGCCGCCAAAGATGATGAAGGGGCGGAACTTGCCCAGCCTGGTCATCGTGCTGTCGACGATGCGCCCGGCGATGATGTCCGAGGCGGCGTCGAAGATACGGACCAGGAGGAACAGAGTCCCCACCGCGACCGGCGAGAGGCCGACCACCAGCGTGTAGTAGAGCAGCAGGAAGTTCGTCGTCATCGAAAAGGCGAGGTTATTGGCGGCGTCTCCCGATGCGTAGCCGAGGTACTGCCGCAGGCGCAGCGCCTTCGGGGCTGCCACCGCGGGGGTGCCGAGCGCTTGGGTGGTCACCAGATGCCTCCTTGCTGCAGGGTCAGCGCAAGCTATGCCAGCGGCGGCGCAATTGCTGCGCCACACCCTTTGGCCGGCGGTCCCGGGTGAAGACTCCCTTCTTGTTGCCCTCGGCTCGGAAGACGGCCGGGCCGGTGGCGAAGTCGGCGAAGTTCCAGATCTGCTCGCCGACCACGGCCGGGACGCGGTCGAAGACGCGGTGCGACATCTCCAGCAGGTCCGCCTGGTACTCCTCGGTCCAGGGCACCGGGACCACGCTGTGGAACCCGGCGATGGTGTCGGCGCCGTACTCGGTCATGATGATCGGCTTCTGGTGCTTGCGGACCCACGCGTTGAGCTCGGCCTCCAGCGCCCGCTCGGCGCCGGCCAGGTCGCCCGGATTGACGTACCAGCCGTAGTAGCGGTTGAGCATGAGGACGTCGAAGAGGTCTGAGATCTGGTCCTTGTCGGGCGGCGCCAGCATCACGTTCACGAAGCCCACCGGCCGCGTCGAGTCCAGGCGCTTGGCTTCGGCGGCGAGCGGCTCGAAGTAGGCTCGCGACTCCGCGGTGGAGGACTCCGGCTCGTTGGCGATGCTCCAGATCACGACGCTCGGGTGGTTCTTGTCGCGTGCGATGAGCTCGCGGATGGCTTGCCGGTGCACCTCCTGGGTGGCCGAGTTGACCGTCTCGTCGGAGAACGTCTTCAGAGCGGGGCCGCCGAAGATGCCGCCCGACAGGCCGGTGTTGAGGCCGACCGCCGGGACCTCGTCGATGACCACGATGCCGTGGCGATCGGCGTACTCCATGACCTCCTCCGCGTAGGGGTAGTGCGACGTGCGGAAGGAGTTCGCGCCCAGCCATTCCATGAGCATGAAGTCGTGGACCATGAACGAGTCGTCGTGCGCCTTGCCGCGCACCGCGCTGTCCTCGTGCTTCCCGAATCCCTTGAAGCGGAAGGGCTCGCCGTTGATCAAGAATCGCGCGCTCTCGACCTTCACCGTGCGAACGCCGACGGGCAGCGAATACACGTCGATCGGAGCCGCGCCCGAGCCCCAGAGCTCGACGGTGAGCTCGTACAGATAGCCTTCGCCTGGCCGCCAGGGATGCACGTCCGGGACCGCGAGATCGCCTTCGGTTCCCCCGGCGCGTGCTACCTCCCGGCCCTCGGCGTCACGAAGCGCTGCCCTCACATCCGACCCCTCAGCCGCTTCCGTCTCGACCTGGTACCGGACCCTGCCGGTCGAGCCGTCGAGATCCGGGACCAGGGTGACGTCGCTCAGGTGAGCCTTGGGGGTCGTGTACAGCCACACGGTTCGATGGATGCCCGCGTAGTTGAAGAAGTCGTGGAAGTAGACCTGATGCTTGCCATCTGGCGTCTCATCCAGGTACCCGGGCGGGATCGACTGCCAGGTCAGCACGTTGTCGACCACCGCCGTGATGCGTGCCTCCGCGCCCGGCTCGACGACTTCGGTGACGTCGGCCTCGAACGGTGTGTATCCCCCCTCGTGCTCCATGACCTGGGTGCCGTTGGCCCAGACCACCGCACGATGGGTGGCGGAGTCGAAGCGCAGCACGATCCGCTGTCCGGCCCACCGCGCGGGGACCCAGACGCTGGTCTGGTACCAGACGTCGCCCACGTGGTCGTGCATCTCACGGGAGGCGAAGATGTCGTTGTAGCTGGCCGGCACCGGGATCTCGAGAGCGCCGGCCAGGGGGCGGTTCCACCAGCCCTCCCTCCGCCCCAGACCCTCCGCGTCAAGCGCGAAACGCCAGAGTCCGTTGAGGGATTTGCGCTCGCGGGTGGCTGTGTCCTGCGGCCTGAGCATCTCAGCTCACCTCCAAGGATTTCATGGCCTGCTGGACGCGGAACTGCGCGGCAGCCACGATGAGGTCGACCTCGTAGTCGAGGCCGAAGGCCGGCCCGTCGAGCACCAGGTGGTACAGGCTGGGATCCATGCCATCCACTCCATAGGCCGCGAGGACGTACTCCTTTCGTGCCCGGTCGTAGACATCGATCCGGCGCTCGGCCGTCTTCTGGTCGTGACCCTCGCGCTCCATCGTGGTCCGGATCCGGCTCTCCCGAGAGCCGCCCAGAAACACATGCAGAGCCCCGGGTACGTTGGCCAGCACGACCTGCCCCCCTCGGCCCAGCACCACCCCTCCCGACACGGTGGCGGCATGGAGGAACTCCTCGATCTCGGCCTGGATCCTGCGCTCTTCGACATCCAGCCGCTCCACCTGTCCGGTGGAGAGGACCGGCACCCTGGCCAGACTTCCGAGCAGCCGCTCGACGCCGGTTCGCGGCGGCTCGTCCACCGCAGCGACCACCGCCTCCGGGACGCCCGCCCGCCGGGCGACCGATGCCGGGATGGCCCGATCCAAGTACTGAACGCCGAGCCGCTCGGCGACCCGTGGCCCGATCAGCCTTCCGCCTCCTCCATACAGAGAGGCGATGGTCACAACCGGCCGAATTTGTGCGGGGCGCACCTCCTTCGCGGCTGCCTGGTCCGGCTGTGCCGCGGTCGAATCGCCTCTCTCCATCTACACTTCCTCCTTCACCACACCGGAGCCGTGTACTGCTGAGCCACCGTGCGACACGGCAGCCGGGCTGATCAGCGCGCCGTCGACTGGGTCGGGCGAGGCGATCGTCACTACCGGCTTCAGGGGGGAGGTGGGGGCAGTCTTGGCGGTCGACCCGCTTTCAGTCATCTGCCTTCCCCTCACGCATCGCGACCCGCCTGGCCTGCAGGAGCGTCTCCGCCTGAGTTCGGACGGAGGTGGCCAGCTCGGCATCCTCCGCTAGGGCCGGGTTCAGGAATCGAAGCACCCGCCGCACGGCGTCCGGCAGCGCCCCGCGCACGAGCGGGACCACATCCCGGGCCCGCACGTCGCTCACCTCTGCGTCCGGGTCGCGCAGGTAGTCGATCCAGCCCGCGATCACGAGAGCGGCTCCCTCGGGCACGCGCCCCGCGGCGCGCTCACGACGCAGCACCGGCAAGATCCGGACCGGCAGCTTCTGTGATCCGTCGGTGGCGATCTGGTGCAGCTGATGATGCATCCGGGGGTTGGCAAACCGCTGCAGCAACGCCGACCGGTACGCTGCCAGGTCCTGCGCCGGCAGCGTCAGGTGAGCCGAGGCCTCGGTCCACCACCGCTCCAACCAGGTCCGGCAGGCGTCGTCGGCCACCGCCCCGGCGATCGTCGCGTGTCCGCGCGCCAGGCCCGTGTAGGCGAGCAGGGAGTGGCCCCCGTTGAGCAGCCAGAGCTTGCGCTGCTCGTGGGGCTCGATGTCCCCAGCGAAGGTTGCCCCAGCACGCTCCCAGGCGGGCCGGTCCGCCGCGAAGGTGCCGCCCAGCACCCACTCGCTGAACGGCTCGGTGACGACCGGGCATCTGTCGGCCACGCCCGTGGTCGCCGTCACCAGGCGCTCGTCTTCGGGGTCGGTGCGGGGCGTGATCCGGTCGACCATCGTCGTCACGGTGCTGACCGACTGCTCCATCCAAGGCAGGAGCTCAGGGAAGACCAGCTCGGCCAGATCACGCACCACGCGGGCGGCAATCGCTCCGTTGCCGAAGAGGTTGTCGCACGGGACGATCGTGAGGGGCCCCGCATCGGCCTGGCGCCGGGCCTCGAGCGCGGCCGCCAGTCGCGCCGGGGCCGTCCTGACCAGCGCGCGGCGGTCGTGCCGCAGTGAGTTCACGTCGGCCTGAACCTCGGCACGGTCGCGATCCAGCCCCCCACTCGGACCGCGGATGTACCCCGCCTCGGTGACCGTGATCGTCACTGCCTGCACCCGGCGATCGGCGAAGTAGGCGAGCCAGGCACGATGGTCGTCTGCAGCATGGGCCCGGGAGACGCTGGCGATGACGTCAAAGTGGTCGCCTTCCGCGGCTCGCGTGACCAGCGTGTAGAGGCCTTCCTGGGCGGCGAGCGCCCTGGCCAGCGCGCCACCCCGGCCACTGAAGGCGGCGATTCCCCACTCGGGGGCGTCGGGTGCGCGGTCGGTGTACCAGGCCTGGTGGGCGCGGAAGAAGTTGCCCAGCCCGAGGTGGACCAGGCGGACCGGCGCAGCCGGCCGTATCCTTCCTTCCACCCTGGACAGCTCGGTCGGGCTCATAGCTTGAACACTGCCTTGGGTTGTGTCGTCACCAGGTCGCGCGCGGTCTCGATCGCCTCCTCCTCGTCCAGCTCGTGCTCGGCGACCAGGTGGGCCAGGAACCCGGCGTCGACGCGACGAGCCATGTCGTGACGCGCCGGGATCGAGCAGTAGGCCCGCGTGTCGTCGACAAAACCCGAGGTGCGGCTGAAGCCGGCCGTCTCGGTCACCGCGGCCCGCCAGCGCCGGATCGCCTCTGGCGCGTCCAGGAACCACCAGGGGACACCGACGAAGACGGCGGGGTAGAAGCCCGCGAGCGGTGCCAGCTCGCGCGACCAGACGGTCTCGTCCACGGTGAAGACGACCAGGTGCAGGTTGGGGTGGGTGCCGAAGCGCTCGAGCAGCGGTCGCAGCGCGTTCGTGAACTCGACACGGATCGGGATGTCGTTGCCGGTGTCCGGCCCGAACCGAGCCGTCGTCGGGCCGTGGTGGCCACGGCTGACACCCGGGTGGAGCGTTCGCCAGCCCGTCCTCGCAGGACATGCGCGCCATCTCCAGCAGCAGGTAGCGGCGCAGCGCGGTCG
>CAWBPD010000006.1:0-62998 GCA_963790575.1 Candidatus Dormiibacterota bacterium
GCGCTACCGATCACGAAAACATGGGACTCGTCTGTCCTCGTCACCATTTCGCGCTCCATGAGGCTGGCTACCGCACCGCCGAGGTGACGCCTGATCGGGTGGTCATCCTGCGCCCGGACGGAGGCGAGTATCTGGTGGTGCCCCGCCACCGCTGGCGCCGGGTCCGCATCCGCGACGGTACCGAGTAAGGAGTGGGCTTGGCGGGGCGAGCTGAGCTCCAGCTCGCACCGCCGCCGGGCACGGAAGGCCCTACCAAGCCGTCTACTTGCCGTCAGTCGTCACCACTTTGTTGATGTAGTACTGCCGGCTCACGAACCCGTTGATGGGAACGCTGGTCGGGTAATTGAGCACACGCTTCGAGACCGCGAGCCCTTCCTCCGGGAAGGTGAGAAAGATCCGTGGGGGGTTGGATATCAGCAATTGGTCGATCTGGCGATAAAGCTGCTTCCGCTTGGTGTTGTCAAGGGTTGTGACCGCCTCGTTCATCAAGAGGTCGAGTTGCGGATTGCTGTAGTCGCCCGAGTTGTAGCTGGTTGTCGTCGCCGACCTCGTCGCCCAGAACTGACTCGTGTCGGGGTCAGGGCCGACGCCGTCACCGACCACAATCGCCGTGAAGTTGTAGTTGACGTTCAAAGCCGGCACAATTACGAGATCCAGATCGGCCGGCTTGATGTCGATTTGGATGCCGACCTTCTTCCACTGGCTCTGGATCGCCGTCGTCATCTGAATCTCGACCTGGTCGGTGTCCGGTACGAGGACCGGGAAGCTCAGCTTCAGGTCGCCGTTGGCGCGGATTCCGTCGGCGCCCATCTTGAAGCCCGCGGCATCGAGGAGTTGATTCGCCTTCGACGGGTTATAAGAGTAGTGATGGTTCACGCTGGGGTCGTACCAGTCGGCCATGACCGGCGGAATTGGCCCGTTGCTGACTTTCGCGAACCCGAAGTAGATCGACTTGACGAAGGCTTCGCGATCCAACGCCCAGTACAGAGCCTGCCGGACGCGCGGATCGGTGAAGAGTCGCGACTTGGTGGGATCCATCTGGAGGACAACGGAAACGAATTCGGCCGGCTGGACGATGGACGCGCTCAACTTCGAGTTCGACTTCGCGGCCTGGTATTGGGAGTTGTCGATCTGGCCGACGTCCGCTTCGCCGGAAAGCAGCAGATTGATCACATTCGTCGAGCTGGTGACTGGCTTGATGATGTAGTGGTCGACCAGCGGCGCCCCACGGTAGTAATGAGGATTGCGCTGAAACGTCGTCTGCTGCCCCTGGGTCCAGACGGCGTTCATGAAGGGACCGCTGGTCACCGTGGGCTTCGTGTTCGCGGGCGCGGTATTGACGTCGATCGGCGCGAGTGACCCGTAGACGCTCTTCGGCAGAATGCCAAGGTGCATGAACTGCAACATGAAGGGTGCGTACACCGTCTTGCTGCTGAACTCAAGGGTGTGTTGGTCGACGACGTTCACGCTCTCCATGTACTGCGAGTAGGTGGTGCGATTCGGTGAATCGACCTGGGTGTAGTTGGGGGAGATGAGAAAGTCGTAGGTCATCTTGACGTCGTCGGCGGTGACCGGGGTACCGTCACTCCACTTGGCGTCTGATCGGATTGTGACCGTGTACGTACGCCCGCCGTTGGATATCTTCGGCATCGCGGTCGCCATGCAGGGTTCGATGCTGCCCTTGATGTTGATCATGTAGAGCGGGTCGTAGATCATGGCTGACGCGTTGCCGCTGTAGACGTCGGCGAGAAGCACGGGGTTGAAGGTCCTCATGTCGCCGAGCGCTACTTCCGTTATCCGACCGCCCGGCTTGCCCTTACCTCCGGTGCCAAAGCCCTCCAAGAGTGGAAGCGAGCCTGCCGAAGCGGCGAGTGCCCCTCCGACGCCGAGGCGACGGAGGAACGCACGACGATCGATCGTGTTGCGCACCAGCCGAACCGCACCTTCTGGTCGTGATGTCATCTGTGGACCTCCCTACAGCACTGGACGATTGACTATTACAGAGCACTCCGAATCAGCGGAACCGACGAAGACGCGGGTCGATCGCATCGCGGAGCCCATTGCCAAACAGATTCATCGCAAGCACAGTGACGAAGATCGCTGCGCCAGGCAGGATGACGGCAGAGACAGAATGGTAGAAGTACTCCTGAGCGTTCGAGAGCATGTTTCCCCAACTCGCTGTCGGTGGCCCGATGCCAAGGCCGATGTAATCCAGCGCTGCCTCTACCAGGATGACACTGCCGACCGAGAGACTGGCCGCGACGACCATCACCGAGACGACGTTCGGCAGCACATGCCGGAGCATGATCCGGATGTCGCGTGCGCCGAGCGAGCGGGTCGCGAGGATGAAATCACGCTGCTTGGTTGAGAGCACCTCCGCCCGCACCAGTCGCGATATGCCACCCCAGCTGACGAGTGCGATGACGAACGCTAGCGGCACCGGGCCCGTGGTTGTGAGGGTCACGGGACCGATCCGCGGCGACAGCGATCCGATCAGAATCAGCAGGAAGATGCTTGGGATCGAGAGCACGATGTCGACGATCCGCATCAATGTTGCGTCGATCCACCCCCCGTAGTAGCCGGCGAGCATGCCGATTGTCGCCCCGATCAGCAGTTGAAGCGCGACGGTCAGGTACGCGACCAGGAGGCTCACCTGGGCGCCGTAGATGACGCGAGCTGCGACGTCACGTCCGAGCAGGTCTGTTCCGAGCAGGTGGCCGTCCTGACCGATGCCGGCGAGCGACTGCTCGAGGTTCTGCGCATAGGGGTCTTGGTGGAGGATCAGGTGCACCACCGGGGAAGCGAAGACGGCGAGCAGGATGAGCAGGACCTGAAAGACCCCGCAGATGGTCGCGACACGGTTGCGCAGCAGCCGGCGCAGAACTTCATGCCAGTAGCCCCTCGAGGTGCGGCTCTCCAACTCGCCTGTGGCGGCGACCGCTTCCGGGCCTGCTGTCGCGCTGATCATCCGTAACGGATCCTGGGATCGATGACGGCATACAGGAGGTCGGCGACCAGGTTGCCTATGATGACCATGAACGCCGCGAAGGTCGTCAGCGCCATCACGACCGTGAAGTCATGCGCGGTCGCCGACTGATAGGCTTCCAGGCCGAGGCCGGGCCAGTTGAAGACGATCTCGATGATCGCGCTGCCGGCGAAGAGGTTGGGAAGCTCCAACCCAATCAAGGTCACGAGCGGGAGCAATGCGTTGCGAAGGCCGTGCACATAGATCATGCGGGACCGTCTCATGCCCTTTGCCTCCGCGGTGAGCATGTAGTCCTGGTTGAGGATCTCCAGCATCGACGACCGCATGTACCGGGACCACACGGCGAGGTACGCAAATGCGAGCACACATGCGGGGAGGATGAGGTGGACGATGCGATCACCGATGCCTCCGCCCCCGTAACTGCTGACGGCGCCGCCGGTCGGGAGCGCGGGTAAGCCCCACTGGCTGAAGCCAACCCCGAACAAAAGGATCAAAAGGAGCGCAAGCCAGAAACTCGGTACCGCGACACCGGCAACGGAGAGAGCTGTGAGCGCGTTGTCGAGCACGCCGCCTCGATGGCGCGCCGCGAGGATTCCCAGGGGCACCGCACACAGCACCCCCAGCGCCATTCCCGTGAGTGCCAACTCCAGCGTGTTGCCGACGTGGGCGCCAATGATTGACATGACCGGCACCCCGTTCACCATCGAGTTTCCGAAGTTGCCTTCCAGCAGCCCCGTCGTGTAGCGGCCGTGGAAGAGGCCGGCCTTCCCCAACAGCCAGAGAACCCCGGTCCAGTTGAGGTATTGCTGCCAGAGCGGCTCATTGAGTCCGAGGTTGTCGCGGATGCGGATGATGTCCGCTCGCGTGATGTTCGGATTCAATGCGAGGCCGGGAACGACATCGCCAGCCGTCACCGACAGCAGGGCATAGCTGAGGATGGACACGCCGATCACGACTGGGATGGCGATGAGGCTGCGGCGGAGGACGTACGTTCCGAACAACGGCTCAGCCCTCCGCGGTCGCCGCCGTCGGCGCCTGGGCGGGGTCGCTGGACCCGCGGACGATCAGCTCCGGCTCCAGGAGCATGCGAACGTGGCTGTCGGCTCCTCCCCGGAGCCGCGTCAGCAGCCGCTGCGTCGCGGTCTGCGCCATCCGGCGCTGGAAGACGCGGATGCTGCTCAGCTCCGGCCGCAGCATGGTCGCCATCGGGCTGTCCCCGTAGCCGACCACCGCCAGGTCGTCGGGCACCCGCAGCCCGAGGTCGGCTGCCGCCTGGAGCACGCCGAGAGCGATCGCGTCGTCGGCCACGAAGAGGGCATCCGGCGGCTCGGCGGCCGCCAGCAGGCGGCGGCCTGCCTCATAGCCTTCGGCGGGGAGGAAGTCGGCGACTGCGATCAGAGCCGGGTCCAAGTCCACCCCGGCCTCGCCCAGCGCGTCGCGGTAGCCCAACCATTTGCCGTCGCTGGTGGTGGTGTGCGGGGGCCCGTTGACCAGTCCCACCCGGCCACGCCCCGCGTCGAGCAGGTGGAGGGTCGCGAGGTAGGCGGCGGAGTGACTGTCGGCCATGACCGCGTCGCAGGCCAGCTGGGGGAAGAAGGTGCCGACCAGCACCATCGGCTTGTCCAGGGTGCGCAGGACCTCAGGAGAGAAGAGGCCACCCAGAAAAAGCAGACCCTGGATGTGGCGCGCCCGCACCATCTCGGGCAGGCTTCCGTCCCACATCGCCACCTGGAGCTCGAACCCGGCTCGGCGCGCCTCCGCCGCGGCGCCCTGCATCAGCTCCGCGACGTAATAGTTCGGTGTCTCGCCTTCATGGCGGGTGGGCGAGAGGATAGCCCCCAAGGTGCCCCTTCGGCCAGCCTCGTGGCCACGGTTTCGCGGCCGGTAGCCGAGCTGGGCCGCCACCTCCAGCACACGCTCGCGGGTGTCGGGAGCGATGCCGCCACCGCCGCTGAGGGCGTAGGAGACCGTGGCCTTGGAGAGGCCGGCCGCACGGGCGATGTCCGCGAGCCGGGGTCGGAGCGTCGGTTCTTCTGAACGTTCACTGAAATCTCGCACCGTTCAGGTGCATTGTTGACGGCGTGGGCGCCCCCGTCAAGATTCAGAACGCGTCGTCCCGCAGCCCCTCCCTGTACTCGCGGGCGCGCGCCTCGAGCTCGTCGCGCCGGAACAGGCCCCCGTCCGTCACGACCCGCTCGAGGGCGGACAGCCAGCGCTCGTAGTAGTGCGACGGGTCAGCCTCCGGGCCCTCCTGCGCGATCTCCTCGGCGAGCCGATCGCTGAACGCCGACCAAGAGCAGCGGTGGCCCGCCTCCAGCGCCACCGCGATCCCGAACGCTCGTCCCTCCCAGGGCTGGTTGAAGATCAGTTCGCCGTTGCGACGGGGCAGCGCGGCCGGCCCACCGAGGTCGGCGATCCTGCGGTCGACATCGCTCACCCGGCGACCTCCGCGGGCTGGGCGGCCAGCCCGGTGCCGATCATGCTCTCGCGGGTCACGAGCTGCGCCAGGCGCTCGTGGTCCCACCCGTCCGTGCCCGCTGGACGCTGCGGCAGCACCAGGTAGCGGAGCTCGGCGCTCGAGTCATGGACCACAATCCGCGTGTCTTCGGGCAGCTCGACGCCGAACTCACGCAGCACGGCCCGCGGTTCGATGACCGCGCGCGAGCGGTAGGCCGCCGACTTGTACCAGGTGGGCGGGAGCCCGAGCAGGAACCAGGGATAGCAGGAGCAGAGCGTGCAGACCACGAGGTGATGCAGGCCGGGGCCGTTCTCGACCACCTCGAGGTGGAGGTCGTGCGACTCGATGCCCAGCTCGGCGATGGCGGCGGTGCCGTCGGCCAGCAGGCGGGCCTTGAAGTGGGGGTCGGTCCACGCCCGGGCGACGACGCGGGCTCCGAGCATGGGGCCGATGTCGTGCTCGTACCGGTGGACGACCCGGTCCACGTCCGCGCTCTGGATCAGACCCTTCTCCACGAGCAGCGACTCGATCGCGAGCACACGCGCCTCCACGTCCGAGGGTGCGCCGTGGGCGTGGCCCGCATGGCCCGCGCATGGCCCAGGTGTTCAGGTGGCAGCGCGCTGGTCATTCGAGGTACTCCTCCCAGAGATCGAGGGTCACGTCTTCGTGCAAGCCACCGTCCTCGCCCCAGAGCTCAGCAGCGGTGAAGCGCACGGTGTACACGGGCTGCGAGGAAGGCGGCAGACCATGGGCGTTGCGATCCGGCAGCCGGTAGGGGCCGTGCACCAGCTCGACCACACCCGACTTGTCACGCGCATACCGCGGAAGCCGCGTGTGGTGATGCGGCTGCACGTTTCTGGTTCGGACCCGGTCGCCGGCCCGGTAGCGCGGGGCCGTCCGTCCGCCGGCGGGCTCCGCAGGCGCGTCGGTGGGGGAGACACCTTTCTCCTCCAGCAGCGCCTCCAACGCCGCCAGCCACCGCTCGTAGTAGCTGGAGCTGAGGTACCGGGCCGGCGGCAGCGCTTCGATCGCCCGCCGCATCTCGTCCAGGTTGAAGATGCCGCGCGCGCGGGCGAGCACCATCAGCGCGTAGACCCTGCCCTCCCATGGTTCATGGAAGACGGGCTCGGCGCCCTCCTCGACGACGACCGGCCCATGGCCGTGCTGACCGCCCATATCATGGACGCCGTTCACGGATGGCAGGGTAGTCCTGAACCGCCGCCGCGCGCAGTCGCCCTCACACCAAGAAGCACGAACAGGAGGCTCCATGCCCAAGCTGCCCCTCGACCAGGCCCTCCGCGGGGTTCTCCCGCCCCTGATCACGCCGCTGAACGAAGACCAGAGCCTCGACGAAGAGGGGTTCGTGCGCCAGCTTCGCCGCTGCCTCGACGCCGGCTGCACCGGAGTCTTCGTGAACGGCAGCAGCGGCGAGGCGCCCTGGCTGACGGCCTCCCAGCGCCGGCGCGCGGTCGAGCTGGCGGTGGTGGAGGGGACGGTGGTGCTGGCCGGCACCATGCAGCCTGGAACCTCGACCGCGCTGGAGACCGCCCTGGACGCGGAGCGCGCGGGAGCCGACGCGGTGGTGGTGGCCGCGCCCTACTACTTCGCCGCCGGCGAGGGCGCGATCGTGCGGCACGTCGAGACGGTGGCGGCGAGGGTCGGGATCCCGGTTATCCTCTACAACATCCCGCAGTGCACGCACAACCCGATGACCGCGGCGGTGGTGGGTGAGCTGGCCGCGAACCCGCGGGTGGTCGGGATCAAGGACTCGAGCGGGGACAGAGAGCTTTTCAGGTCTCATCTCGGGCTCCGGGAAGACCACGGTCTCCGGGTCCTGCAAGGCGCCGAGCGGTCGATGGGCGACAGCCTTCGACTGGGCGGGGACGGGCTGGTGCCGGGCCTCGCCAACGTGGCGCCCGAGGTCTTCGTGGGGCTGGTGCGCGCGATCCGTGAGGGCGATCAGGGGGCGGCCGAGCGGGCGGAGCGGACGATCCGGGAGCTGGTGGCCATCTACTCGATCGCCCCCGGCTTCGCCGCCATGAAGGCGGCCGCCTCGTTGTTCGGGGTCTGCTCTCGCGTCACGTCAGCACCCCTCGAGGGGGCGACCGACGAACAGACGGAGCGGATCGCGGAGGTGCTGCGGGCGGCGGGCCTGGAGGCGGCGCCGGCCCTACAGTAGCCCGGCGATCCGTTGGTGCACGGCCGTACGGGCGGGCGCGATGAGGTCGTTGTCGCGCGAGGGGTTGACGCGGTTGCCGAGGAGCACGATCGCGAGCCCCCGGTCCGGGACCAGGCAGAGGCTGGTGCCCGTGAACCCGGTGTGCGAGAAGGTGGTCGCCTCGAACGTGGTGAAGACCGGATCGTCGATCAGAAAGGCCGCCGAGCGCCGCGGTTCCAAGCCGCCGGTGAGATCCTCGAACAGGAGGTTGCGAGACGCGCCCAGGCGCAGTTCGTCGCCCCTCAGCAGCGCCTCGCCGAAGCGCAGGACCTCGTCGGCCGGGGCGAAGAGGCCGGCGTGGCCGGTGACACCGCCCAGGATTCCCGAGGTCTCGTCGTGGACGTGCCCCTGCACCACCTCGCCGCTCGCGAGCAGCTCGGTGGCGGCGATGGCGTGGCGCTCGGCCGTGGCGGGCGAGAACCCGGTCCGGCGGCATCGCAGTGGACCGAGGATCAGCTCGCCCAGCAGTGTGTCCAGCCTGCTGCCGGTGACGCGTTCCAGAATCCAACCCAGCAGGAGGTAGCCCAGGCTCGAGTAGATGACCTGGCGGCCCCCCTCCCCCGCCAGCGGCAGGTCGATGACGCGGTGGCGCATGGCCTCGGCGTCGTCGGGGCGCGGCGCCACGGCGGCGCCCGGAGCCATCCCCGCGGTGTGGGCGAGCAGGCGGTGCAGCGTGAGGCCGCGCTTGTCGGGGGGCAGGTCGGGCAGGTAGCGTCCGGCCGGCTCCTCCAACCCCAGCGCCCCGTCCTCCACCAGCCGCACCACCGCGACGGACACATAGGTCTTGGTGACCGAGGCCAGGTCGTACCGCGTCCCCGACTCCACCCGGAGCGCGTCGGCCGCGACCGACAGCCGCCCCGCGTGCGCCTCCAGCCGTCCGTGAGGCGAGGAGGCGGCCACCACCGCGCCCGGAAACGCCCCACCACTGATCAGCCGCGCCAGCAGCTCGGTCAGCCCGGCACCGGGATCCCGGTCGTCTGCGGTCAGTTCTCGACGATCACGGTAGCGCCGACCTGGGCCCAGCTGTAGAGAGTCGGCAAGACGCTGGACGGGATGTGAACGCAGCCGTGGCTGGCGTAGGGCCCGTTCTCGGAGCCCGGGCCCATGGCGCCGTCCGGCTCCCAGGGGGCCCCGTGGAGGAAGGTGCCGTCGTTCACGAACTCCATCGCGTACGGGACCACCGTGGTCGGGTACCAGTAGGGGCTAGAGGGGGGCCACGGGGACACCATCGTCCAGGTCGGGTACTTGCCGAAGATGTGGAAGGTGCCCATGTCGGTCCGCAGCCCCGGCATCCCGGTGGTGACCGGCGTGGACAGCACGGGGCAGCCGTTGCCATAGGCGATCAGCTGCTGGTTGGAGACGTGGACGATGATCTCCTGCGCCGGCTGCGAGGAGGCGTTCGGGAGGCAGGAGGTGGTATCGGTGGCGGACGCCTGCTGGGCCGCCTTCGCCGCCGCCGCCTGGGCCGCCTGCTTGGCCTGGTAGAGGTTGTCGTAGAGCGACTGCAGCGTGCCGGCGGCGGACTGCAGCTGCTGGTCGTTGTGGCTGTTGGACGCCGCCGTGACGGCCGCCTGCGCTTGCTCGAACTGCTGCTGGTCGTTGGTGTTCTGTCCGAACTGCTGGATCATGGGCGGCAACTGGCCGATCAGGGTCTGTGCCTTGGTGTCCAGCTGCAGGCGCGCGGTCAGCGTCTGACTGGTCGACGTGAGCTGGTTCGCGATCGTCGTGTGCTGCTGGAGCATGGTGGCGTAGCTCTGCTTGAGGTAGCTCTGCGCGGCGCCGTCTGCGGTCGACTCGGGGTCGGTCCAGAGCTTGGCCTGCGTCAACTGCTGCGCCTGCTGCTCGAGCTGAGACTTCCCGTTCACGACGTCCGCCGGCAGGCCTCCGGTCAGGCCGCCCGACTCCTTGGCCAGCGCATCCCGGCTGGCGGTGACCTGCGAGGCCTCCACCGTCCAGGCCTTCGCCAGCTTGAGGTAGTCGCCGGGCGTGGCCGCTTTCGACAGCTGCCGCTGGTGCGAGGAGAGATCGAACGGCGTCGGCCCGTAGTCGGCCTGCAGCGCGGTCAGGTCGGCCTTCGCCTGTGACTTGGTCTTCTTGAGCGCCTGGTCGTAGACGACGCCGGACTTCGCCTGCAGCCCCTTCAGCGGGTCCCCGAACAGCGCCATCGAGTAGTAGGGGTAGGGGATGGGACCCTTCGACTGCTGCTCCTGGTTGGCAAGCTGTTGCTGGAGCGGAGCCAACTCCGCCTTGGAGACCCCGGCCGCCCGCTCCTGCTGCCAGGTCGAGCGCAGTCCGGCCGCCTGCTGGTTGAACTCGTACTGGTTGCCGAGTCCCACCCCGACCACCAGCGCCATCACCAGGAGCATCGCACCGGCCGAGAACATCCATCGCTTCTGCAGCACCCCGGTTCCCCAGCGGCCCCTCTCGGAGGCCGTCCCCAGCTGTGCCGCTCTACTACCCAGAGAGCTCACCGTGCGTAAACATAACGGTTGCAGCCTCCGTTTGGCTACGCCACCGCCGCGGTTTGGGACACACGCTCGAGCTCGGAGACGGGGACGACCTGCCGGAACCGCCCCAAGGACCGTGCCCAGTCCGCCAGCAGGGCGTGCGCCCGCCGGCTGCCGGTCCGGGCCGCATGGTCGCGGATCAATTGATGCAGCAGCGGTGCCGCCTGATCCGGAACCGGCCGCACGCCCACGCTCTCCTCGTTGAGCTGCCCCCAGTCCAACACGTAGGCGGAGCCCCCGGTCATGCCGGCCCCTACGTTGCGGCCCACCTTGCCGAGGGAGACCACGAAGCCTCCCGTCATGTACTCGCAGAAGTGGTCGCCGGCTCCTTCCACGACCGCTACGGCTCCCGAGTTCCGGACCGCGAACCGCTCACCGGCGCGCCCGGCCAGCAAGAGAGTGCCGCCGGTAGCCCCGTAGAGGCAGGTATTGCCGGCCAGCACCGGCACCTTGTCCCCTTGGTCGGTGCCGTCGTCCTCGGGCGCCCGGATCGCGATGCGGCCGCCGCCCATGCCCTTGCCCACGTAGTCGTTGGCCTCACCCTCCAGCTCCAGGTCCGAGCCCTCGTCCAGCCAGGCACCGAAGCTCTGGCCGGCGGCCCCCACGTACGAGCGGTGGAGGTTCCGCCGCGCCGCGCCGATGGCCCGGTGGCTGTTGTCGATGGGCCCGCTGGCCAGTTCCACGTCGGTGGGCGGGGTGCCGTTGCGCTGCCAGGTGCGGCGGCGCGGGGCGTCGGGATCGCCGGGCGCCCGCAGCAGCTCGCTGAGGTCGAGGCCGGTCTCACCGGGCACCGCTGAGAGGAGCTCGACCCGCCCCACGATCTCGTCCAGCGACCGGGCGCCGAGGCGCGCCAGGTGCCGGCGGACGTCCTCCGCGATCAGGGTCAGGTAGGTGACCACGTACTCCGGCTTGCCGGTGAACTTGGCCCACAGGTCCTCCCGCTGGGTGGCGATGCCCGCGGGGCAGGTGTTGAGGTGGCACTGGCGCGCCATGTCGCACCCGAGCGCCATCAAGACACCGGTCCCGAACCCGAACTCCTCGGCGCCCAGCAGGGCCGCCACCACCACGTCGCGACCGCTGCGCAGACCGCCGTCGGTGCGCAGGGTGACGCGCTCGCGGGTGCCGTGGCGCATCAGCGCCTGCTGCACCTCGGCGAGCCCCAGCTCCCAGGGAACCGCGGCGCTCTTGATCGAGGTCAGCGGCGAGGCCCCGGTGCCGCCGTTGTGGCCGGAGATCAGGATGTAGTCGGCCCTCGCCTTGGCGACGCCGGCCGCGATCGTCCCCACCCCGGCCTCCGCGACCAGCTTGACGCCGACCCGGGCGCGTGGGTTGGCCGCCCGCAGGTCGTGGATCAACTCCGCCAGGTCCTCGATGGAGTAGATGTCGTGATGGGGCGGAGGCGAGATCAGCTGCTGGCCGGTCTGCGCGTGGCGGAGGTGCGCGATCAGCTCCGTCACCTTGATCCCCGGCAGCTGCCCACCCTCGCCGGGCTTCGACCCCTGCGCGATCTTGATCTCCAGCTCGTCCGCCTGCCGCACGTACTCCGGGGTGACGCCGAAGCGGGCCGACGCCACCTGCTTGATCCGGTTGTCGCGCCGCGGCCCCCGCACCTTGCCGTAGAGCTCGGGGTCCTCGCCGCCCTCGCCCGAGTTGGAGCGCGCCCCCATCTCGTTCATGGCCACGGCCAGGGTCTCGTGGGCGGCGGGCGAGATGGCGCCCAGTGACATCGCGGTGGAGATGAACCGCAGCCGTACCTCGGCGGTGGGCTCCACCTCTTCCAGCGGGGTCGGTGTGGGGGCGTCGGAGATCCGGAGCAGGTCACGAAGGTCCTGCGGCGTCTCCATGGTGGACAGCTCCAGCCACCGCTGGTAGTCGGCCCAGTCGCCCGACTGCGCCGCCTTCTGGCCGGTGCGCACGGCGATCGGGTTGTTGGCATGGAACTCGCCGCTCTTGCGGAAGCGGAAGCGCCCGACGTCGAGGAGAGGGTTCTTGGGGCTGGGGTCGTCCTCCTCCCAGGCGTGCCGGTGCCAGCCCCGCAGGCGACGATCCAGGTCGGCCAGGTTGGCGCCGCCGACACGGGAGGGGATGCCGGGGAGGCAGAGCTCCATCACCTCCGCGCCCAGCCCGAGCACTTCGACCACTTGCGCGCCGCAGTAGGAGCTGACGCAGGAGATCCCCATCTTGGCCATCACCTTGAGCAGGCCGTGCTCCAGGGCCTGCCGGTAGCTCTCCTCCGCGTCCTCTCCGTCCGGGACCTGGTCCTGGAGCGTGCGCGCGGTGGCGAGCGCGAGGTGGGGGTGGACGGCGGTGGCGCCGACCGTGATCAGGCAGGCCAGGTCGTGCACGTCGAGCGCGTCGCCGGTGACCGCGACCACGTCGCGCTGGAGGCGGTAGCCGGCGTCGAGCAGCGCCTCGTGAACGGCACCCACGGCGAGCACCATCGGGATCGGAAGACGCTCGGGACCGGTGGCCGCATCGCTCAGCACCAGGATCGAGGTGTCCGCTTCCAGTGCCTGGCGACACAGGCGTTCCAGGCCCTGTCGCAGCGTCTCACCGGGATCGTAGGTGGCGTCCAGGACCAGGCCCGAGCGGGCGACGGTCGCGAGCTCGCCGACGCCGAGCAGGGGCGAGGCGACCTCGAAGAGGGCGGTTTGGCGCCCATCCTGGACCGAAGCCAGCGTCCTTCCATGGGCCCCGATCACAGTCCGCAGCGACATCACCGAGCGTTCGCGGAGCGAGTCGATGGGGGGGTTGGTGACCTGGGCGAAGCGCTGGCGCAGATGGCCGTACAGGCGCCGCTCGACCCGTGCCAGCGGCGCGATCGGGGTGTCGTCGCCCATCGACAGCGTGGGCTCGGCACCGGTCTCCGCCATCACCTGCAGCATCGCCTTCACGTCCTCGGCGGTCCATCCGTAGGCCCGCTGGCGGCGTGCCAGCCCCTCCGGGACGGCGGAAGGCGTCCCGTCGTGTCCAAGCGGGACCAGGGCGAGCTCGGCCAGGCGCCCGAAATCCAGCTTGCCGGCGACCGCCCGCTTGGCCTCGGCGTCGCGGAGGATGGTCCCGCTCTCCACGTCGACCAGCAGCACCTGGCCGGGACCCAGCCGGCCGCGCTCGGTGACCTCTGCCGGGGGAATCGGCACCACGCCGGCCTCGGAGGCGGCCACCACCAGGCCGTCCTTGGCGATCTGATAGCGCAGCGGGCGGAGACCGTTGCGATCGAGCGCGGCACCTGCCCAGCGTCCGTCCGAGAAGGACAGTGCGGCGGGACCGTCCCAGGGCTCGAAGCGGGTCGACGTGAAGCGATGGAAGTCGCGCACCTTCGGGTCCAGGTCGTCGCGGTCCTCCCAGGCCTCGGGGACGACGGTCATGATCGCCTCCGCCAGGTCGGCCCCCTGGCGGCACAGCAGCTCGATCGCGTTGTCCAGCGAGGAGGAGTCCGAGCCGAGCGCCCAGACCGCGCTCCGCAGCTCCGGGGCGAGCTCGTTGTCGCGCGCGCGCATCCAGTTCCGGTTGCCGCTGATGGTGTTGATCTCGCCGTTGTGGGCCAGCATCCGCAGGGGCTGCGCCAGCTGCCAGTCGGGGACCGTGTTGGTGGAGTACCGCTGGTGGAAGACGGCAAGCCGGCTCTCGGTCCGCGGGTCGGCCAGGTCAAGGTAGAAGTCCGCCAGTGCGGTGCCCGCCATCAGGCCCTTGAAGACCATGATGCGGGACGAGCACGAGGCCAGGTAGAGCTCGGGGCCGTCCGCCTCGGAGCGGTCCTCGCAGCGCCGCCGGGCCCGGTAGAGGCGGGTGTCGAATTCGTCGGCGTCCATGCCCTCGGGGTGCGGGATCAGCGCGTGCAGGATCTCCGGCATGCGCTGCCGCGCCTTGGAACCCAGCGAGTCCGGGTCGAGCGGTGGCCGGCGCCACGACGACACTGAGAGACCCTCGTCCGCCAGGGCCCGCTCCAGCGCGTCGGGTGCGCCCTCTCCCCAGCTGAAGAGGACGGCGACCGCGGTCCTCTCACCGAACAGGGCGGTCGGGATCTGGATCAGGATCCCGGCGCCGTCACCGCTGCGGCCGTCGGCGTCCAGACCGCCGCGATGCGCGAGCCGGGCCAGCGCCCCCAACGCCAGCTCCACCACGCGGTGCGAGGCCGGTCGCCCGGCTGCCGCCACGAAGCCCATGCCGCAGGCGGCACGGTGTGTGGGCAGCGAACCCGGCCAGGACGCACGCGAGCCAGACGCGGACGCGCGCGCAGAGAGGGGCGTGGAGGACACGCGGTAACCGTACCCGGTCCTGTTTCGCTTATCTAGTCGGTGGCCCCCAAACCTTGCCGCGAATCTTCGTAATCCACATACAAAGAGCTTCCCGGCTGGAGCAGGGACCGCACCTGCAGCGCGACGCTCAGGTTGAGCCTGGTCTCGCGGTCGTCGAGGTCGACGCCGGCGATGGCCCGCACTCGGTCCAGGCGGTAGCGGAGCGTGTTGGGGTGGATGTCCAGCCGGCGGGCGGCGGCCTGCTGCTCCCCCGACTCCAGATAAGCCCGGAGCGTCTCGACCAGGTGGGTGCCATGGTCGGCGTCGTGCTGCTCCAGCGCGTGCAGGTGTCGCGACCGGAAGGCCTCCAGGCGCCGGTCCGGGATCCCGGCGAGCAGCGCGGTGAGCCCCAGATCGGCGACTCCCACCACGCGACCCCGGGTGCCGAAGCGGGCCAGCGTGTCGAGGACGCCGCGCACCTCGCGATACGCGGCGGCCACGCCCACCGGCACCTCGACCAGGTCGCTGAACGCGATCGAAATGCTGAAGCCGGGGCTCCAGGCGCCGACCGCCTCCTGCACGCGAACCCCGATCCGCGCCCCCTGGGACTGCGCGCCGCGGTCGGCGCCGAGCGGCACCAGCGCCACCACCGAATCCGAGGTGAGGAGGGACAGCGACCGCCCATGCGTGGCGCCCACGGCGTCTGACACCTGGCGCAGAAACTCCCGCTTCAGCGCCTGGATCGCCTCCTCGCCCAGCTGCTGGCGGTTCAGGTAGTCGCGGAAGTTGTCGATGTCGCACACCAGGAGGACGTGCGCGCCCTGGAGTGGGTAGCCGAGGTGCCGGGCCCGGCGCTGCGCGGTGGCGAGGTCGCCGTAGGTGCCCCGGAGCAGCTCGTCGAGGTATTCGCCGCGCACGCGCCCCTCCACCTCGGCCAGGTCGCGCTCCTTGGTCAGCGCGATCGCGACCACCAGCGCCGCCTGCTCGATCGCCATCATCGCCAGCTCTTCGCTGCCGGGGTCGACGGGACCGAGCAGCGAGATGTACCCGAGCGCCTGACGCCCGGCCAGCACCGGGGCCAGGATCCGCTCGCGGCGCATGCCGAGGTGGGGCAGAGCCGGGATCAAGGTCGGCCCCCGGCGGCGGTCGACCTCACGCAGCCACTGCTGGAAGCGAGGGTCGAAGATGGCGCCCCGGGGCGACCCGTGCCCGGTGATCGTCTCCATCCGGTGCGGGTCGTCGGTTGGCTCGCCGGAGTGAGCGAGCAGGTGGAAGGTGGCGTCCTCGATGGTCACCGGGGCGCCCGCGATCTCGGCCAGCGTGCCGCAGATCTCGACGATGCCCTTGCCGTCCAGGACCAGGTCGGTGAAGCGCCGGTGGATCTCGATCGAGCGCTTGAGCCGCCAGTGCTCCGCGAACATGATCCGCTCCAGCAGCGGCTCCATCAGCTCGGTGCGGCTGACGTCCTCCCCCGCCAGCGTGAAGAGGGGAAGCCGGTGCCGGTCGGCGGCCGCCACCATGTCCCCGGGGAGCGCGTCCAGGTAGCGACCCAGCGTGACCACCAGGCCCGCCGACTCGATCGCGTCCAGGTCGGCGACCAGGCGGGCCGGAGCCTCGGGATCGCCCCGCATCGCGTAGGCCTGGGTCAGGAGGAGCTCGTGAGGACCCATGCGGGCCACGATCTCGGGGGTCTCCATCACCCGGACCCAGTCGATCCGGCGGTCCAGGCCCTCCCGGCCCGCGACCAGCCGGGCGCGGCGGAGGCCGCCGGAGCGCATCGCCTCCCGGACGGTGGGCGGGGTCGGGCGCGGCTGCTCCATCGGGTACGACGTTACTCAGGAATGTGCCCCTACAGCTGTGCGAGCAGGCGGGGCAGCGCTTGCGCCAGCAGCGTCTCCGCCACCCGGACCCGCTCGGGCGAGTCGATGCGGTCCCAGTCGTCTTCGACGATCTTGGCGACATCCCAGTACGGGTGGTGCCGTGTGCCCGTCATCTCCTCGTAGGCGGCGACGAAGTCGTCGGCGGCCTCCTCACTGGCCCAGTCCTGCAGGTTCCAGCGGCAGGTCGCGATGTCGATGCCGGCCGGGCCCACGCAGGCGTTGGCCCAGTCCACCAGCCCGGCCGCCCCGCCTCGTGACCACAACACGTTTCCCGGGTGGAAGTCCCGGTGGACGAAGCACGCCTGGTAGGGGGGCTCCGCCGATCGCCACAGTTCCAGAGCCCGCTCCCACAGCTCCGGGCGCCGGCAGGCCCGCGGTGGCCTGGTGGAGGTGTCCCGGCACCACGGAAAGTAGCGGTGACCGAACCCGGCGCCGTCGACGCTGTGGACCTGGGCGGCGAGCGCGGCCAGCCCCCGCACGTCCGGCGAGGGGAGCGCACGGCCCGGGACCCGCGCCATCAGGATGGCCGGAACACCATCTCCGCCCTCCAGGCCGGTGGGGTCGGCGGCGATCACCGCCGGCACCGGCAATCCGTGGCGGCGGGCGTAGTCGAGGGCCTCGACTTCACGGACCGGGGCCTCCGGCTCGTCGATCCGGAAGCTGTCCCACACATAGCGGCGCAGCACCAGCGTCGCGCCACCGGCCAGCACGACGGCATGCACCGCGGTGCTCGACGCCCCCGGCAGCCGGCGCACCGACACCACCCGAGAGGTGGTCGCCCGCGAGATCCACTCGCGCACCGGCGGGGGCACCGGCGCCCGGCGCAGCTCGGGCGGCAGCTCCGCGGGCAGCCGCTGGTTCGGATGTCGCCAGGGGCTCAATGGTCAGTCCGGTTCCGGGGACGGCTGCCAGCCCAGCACGCGCCGCGCCTTCTCCGTGGGCACCACGCGCTGATCGGGGTCGCCCGAGATCGCGAACGCCTCCCACCCGGAGTGGCGGTGCTCCAGCGCGAGGTGGATGGCGGAGGCGACGTCACGCGCCCGTGTGAAGCTGGCGGCCCGGAACGCGGCGCCTTCGATGGCCCTCCCGCCCGAGTCGGGGGAAGGCGGAGGAGCGTCGTCGGGCCAGGGGAAGCAGAGGCGGAGCGAGGTCACGCTCTGACCGAAGCGCCGGGCCGCGTTCTGAGACACCTCCTCTCCCAGGCGCTTGGTGAACCCGTAGAAGTCGTCGCCGTCGGGCGGGGTCTCCTCGTCGGGATACCGCTCGCCCGGAGGCCGGGGCCGGTAGACGGAGAGGCTCGAGGTCACCACCACCTTCTGGACGCCCGCCTCGTGCGCCGCCCAGTGCGCCAGGTGCAGGCCTTTGACATTGACGTCGTAAGCGCTGACCACCGCGGGCAGCTCGCCCCACGGCTCCTTGCGGTTCATGGCCATGAAGAGGAGGGCGTCGCAGCCGGTGGCCGCCTCGCGCACCGCGTCGAAGTCGTCGAGCGTCCCCACCACCACCTCCCAGGAGGGATCCGCAGCCTCTGGCCGGCGCAGGTCGAAGATCCGGATCCGGTGCCGCGCGCCGAGGTGGGGGAGGACCAGGGAGGCGACCAAACCGGCTCCTCCGACGACGAGTAGACGCATCCGAAGCACCTCCAGGGGGCCATCGACCTGCCGACTTGACGACTTTTGCCGGGACCCAGCATAATTCCCGCCGATCGAGAACCGACCGCCACTGACGGCAGGTCGCAGTTGGGGGCTTGTACTTTGTTGGGCGGCTGCCCCGGGAGAAACGTGAGATGACTGATCGAATCACCGATTCGGCACGGTGGTCACGGCGCCAGTTTCTGGGGCGCGGCGTGGCGGCGGCGGCGCTGGCGGCGCCGACCAGCGCCGCTCTGCTGGCGGCCTGCGGCTCCAGTCCGTCGACCAGCGGCGGGGGACAGACCTCCAAGCAGAACCCGTTCGGGGTCAACGCCACGGCGCCCCTCAACGTGGTGATCTTCAAGGGTGGCTACGGCGACCAGTACGCCCGCGACGCGCTGCGGGCCTACCAGAAGAAGTTCCCGCAGGCTCAGACCAACATCACCGACGTCACCCAGAACCTCTCGCAGGAGTACCAGCCGAAGTTCGTCGCCGGCGAGCCGCCCGATTTCATGGACGACTCCGGAGCCGGCGACATCGCGCCCGGCACGCTGGTCCAGCAGAACCAGCTGACCGACCTGGGGAGCTTCTGGAACGCCGCCTCCTTCGACGATCCCAACAAGAAGATCAAGGACACGGTCCTGTTCCAGACCCAGGACGACGCCAAATTCAACGGCAAGTACTACGTCTGCCTGTACGCACTCAGCGTCTACAGCATCTGGTACAGCTCCTCGCTGTTCAAGGAGAAGGGGTGGACGTACCCGCAGACCTGGAGCGACATGCTCAATCTCTGCAAGGAGATCAAGCAGTCGGGCATGGCGCCCTGGACGTATCAGGGGGTCTACCCCGCCTACGTGTCGCTGCTCTTCATCCCCATGCTCACGAAGCTGGCCGGACCCGACGTGGTCAAGAACATCGATAACCTCAAGCCCAAGGCGTGGATGAACGACGCCGTGCTGGAGACCATGAACGCCCTCTACCAGCTGGTGACCAACGACTACATCATGCCGGGCAGCGGGGGGCTGACCCACATCGAGTCGCAGAAGGCCTGGCTCAACAAGCAGGCGGCGTTCATCCCGGACGGCTCCTGGGTCGAGAACGAGATGACGGGGTTCGTGCCCTCGGACTTCAACATGGTGGTGGCGCCGACGCCGTCGCTCTCGAGCCACGACGCGATGCCGTACGGCTCGGTCAACTACTACGCGGGGGAGAACTTCATCGTCCCCTCGAAGGCCAAGAACAAGGCCGGCGGCCTCGAGTTCCTGCGCATGATGCTGTCCAGGAAGCAGGCGCAGAACTTCACCAACCTGACCAAGACCCTGACCATCGTGTCGGGCGCCGCGGACAACCTGCCGATCGCCAAGACTGACACCTCGCTCAAATCCCAGCTGGAGCTGATCCACAGCGGCAAGCCACGCATCCCGTCATCTTTGTACGGTGGCTGGTACCAGCAGATGAACGACTCCATCAACCAGGCCTTCGGGTCCCTGATGCAGAACCGGATGACACCGAAGGACCTCCAGTCGCACTGTCAGGCGGCGGCCGACGCGATCATGAACAACCCCAGCATCACCAAGTTCCACCGCAGCTGAGGAGGCGGCGTGCAGCGCGGCAAGTGGCCCATCATCGTCGTCTTCCTGGCCCCAACGCTGCTGCTCTACGCCGTCTTTGTGATCATCCCCTACGCGGGGGGCATCGCGATCTCGTTCACGAACTGGGCCGGGTTCTCGGCCCAGTTCGCTTTTGTCGGTGCCCAGAACTACCTGCAGATGCTCGAAGACCCGATCTGGCGCCTCGCCCTGCTCCACAACGTGATCATGCTGATCGTGCTCCCGATCTGCATTCTCGGGATCGCGCTCGCCTTCGCCAGCCTTCTCACGCAGGGCGGCAGCTCGGCCATCTTTCGCCGCATCCGGGGCTCGCAGCTCTACCGGATCGCGTTCTTCCTTCCCTACATGATGCCTGTGAGCATCGTCGCGATCCTGTGGCAGTTCGTCTACAACCCGAACTTCGGGCTGCTCAACGGTCTTCTGCGCCTGGTCCATCTGACCGTGTTCACGCGCACCTGGCTCGAGGACCCCTCGACCGCGCTGGCGGCGATCGCCGTGGTCGGGGTCTGGAGCAGCGTCGGGTTCTACATGGTGCTCTTCATCGCCGGCATCCAGGGGATCCCGACCGACATGTTCGAGGCCGCCGCCATCGACGGTGCGAACCGGCTCCAGATGTTCGTCCGGGTGACGATCCCGCTGCTCTGGAATCAGCTGCAGGTGGCGATCGTCTATGTGGGCATCTACGCCTTCGACCTCTTCGCGCTGGTCCAGATCATGAGTTTCAGTCAGGCGGGGCCGAACAACGCGACGCAGGTGATGGGCTTCTATCTGTATCAGAACGCCTTCTCCTACGCACACTTCGGCTACGCGTCCGCGATGGGGGTCGGCATCTTCGTCCTCTCGATCGCGCTGACCCTGTTGACCTTCCGGTTCGCGACCCGCCAGCAGGTGGAGTTCTGATGACCCCGCCCATGCCGGACGACGTGGCGCCCGAGCGCGCCGCCGTGCCGCGCGCCGCCGCCCCCACCCGCCCCGTGCGCAGGTGGTCGCCGGCCGGGCTGGCCTCCCGGTCGTTGACCCAGGTCCTCCTGCTCGCCTGGACGGTGCTGGTGATCTTCCCGTTCGTGTGGATGATCTACAGCTCGTTCAAGACCAACAACGAGATCTTCTCCAGTCCCTGGAACCTGCCCAGCACGCTCCACTGGGACAACTTCGTGCGGGCCTGGACCACCGCCTCGATCGGGGTGTACTTCGTGAACAGCATCATCGTGGTGGCGTTCTCGCTCGCGATCACGCTGCTGCTTTCGGCGATGACCGCGTACGTGCTGGCCCGCTACGAGTTCTTCGGGCGCCAGTTCATCTACTACAGCTTCATCCTCGGCATCGCGTTCCCGGTCTTCCTCGCCATCGTGCCGCTGTTCTTCGTGGTGCAGGGCCTGGGCCTGCTCGGCACCTACCCCGGTTTGATCCTGGTCTACGTCGCCTACTCGCTTCCCTTCTCGGTCTTCTTCCTCACCGCCTTCTTCCGCACCCTGCCCTCAGAGGTGGCGGAGTCAGGCCTGATCGACGGCTGCAGCCACTTCGGTGTCTTCTTCCGGTTGATGCTTCCGCTCGCCTCACCCGGACTCGTCAGCATCGGCATCTTCAACTTCCTGGGCATGTGGAACCAGTACCTGCTGCCGCTGGTCCTGAATCCGGATCCGACCCACTTCGTCCTCGCCCAGGGCCTGGCGGCGCTTGCCATCAACCAGGGCTATCGCGGCGATTGGGGTGCCTTGTTCGCCGGGTTGACGATCGCCATGCTGCCGATCCTGGTCGTCTACGGGACGCTGCAGAGCCGGCTGCAGGCGGGCCTCACGGTGGGCGCGATCAAGTAGAAACGGGCGCCTCGCCGGGCTCGAGCGCCACCGGCGCCGGCCAGCGTGCCTGGAGCACCAGCATGCAGGCGAGCGCGCCCAGCACCGGCAGCATCATGACCGCGAACGGGAGTGGCCGCGCGACCGCGACCATGGCGCCGCCCGCGAGCGCCCCCGACAGCATGCCCAGGCTCCAGGCGGTCTGGAGCAGACCCACCCCGCGTCCCCGCGCCTGGGGCTGGGTGAGGGAGCCGATCAAACCCGGCATCAGCGCCGACAGCGACCAGGCGAGGGCGGCCCCCGCGCTGCCCGCGATGAAGAGGCCGGGCAGGCTGCCGGCCACCAACGCCAGGGCCAGGCTGTCGAGCGCGATGGCGCCGATCAGGCCCGGGACCAGCCAGCGAAAGCGGTAGCGATCCCAGATCCGGCCGCACAACAGCGAGCAGGGGGCCGCGATGGCCAGACTCACCGCCGCGTAGGCGCCGGCGGTGGCCACCGACCCGCTCTCGCGGTGGACGAGCAGCGGCAGCAGCAGGGTCACCGACCCCCAAAAGCAGGTCGTCAGGTAGCGCACCACCACCAGCAGCGCGATCGGGCGCCGCTCGAGCAGGGCCGCATAGCCGCTCAGCACGGCCCGCGGCCGCTCCCGGACGGCCGGGCGCTGGAGCTCGGGCAACAGCCAAGCCGCCACGCCGATCAGGAGGAAGGAGGCGGTCGCGATCCCGCCCATCACGAGCGCGAATCCCCAGCTCTGGAGCAGACGGCCGGCCAGGAAGTTGCCGGCCGCGCTTCCCAGCGTGTTGCCGAGGAAGAACACGGCCGCCCCGAGCCCGATCCGCTGCGTCCGGCTGGCGGCCAGGAGGTAGGCCTGGCCGGACACGTACTGCGTGCCCAGGGCGGCGCCTCCCGCCACCGCCAGCAGCAGCATCAAGGCCGGCGACGCGCTCAGGAAGATGAGCGCCAGCAGCACCGCGCCGGCGAGGCCGATCAGGAACGTGCGGCGGACTCCGAGCGCATCGGTGAGCAGCCCACCCAGGATCGAGGCGGCGGCGCCGAGCAGCATCTGGGCCGTCTGGAGCGAGGCGGTGAACAGCGGTGGGAAGCGGAGGATGTCGACGTACACCGGGAGCTGGGAGAGCAGGGGCGCGGTCAAGAAGCCGGCGGCGAACTGCAGCACCAGCAGCGCGACCAGCGGCGAGGGGCGCCTCGCCGGCGCTGAGCGACGCAGTTCAGGAAGCTCCCAGCGCGGCCCGGAACTCCGCCATCTCGACCACCAGCCCGCTGCGCCGCGACTCCTCGGCGGCGAAGGCGAGCAGGTGACTCTCCAGCGATTCGGCGGCCTCGGTGGCCGCCTCGGTGCGGTCGCCCCGCAGGACTCTCACGAACTCCTCCAGCAGATGCCCGTCGCCGCCGCCGTGGCCTCCCGCCTGGTCGGCGGCGCCGCCGCCCGGGCAGAGCGTCTCCGTCTCCCCCGTGGCGTGGTCGTGGATCACCAGGCGGTTGGTGGCCTGGTCGCCGAGCAGCGTGGCGCGCATGCCGTCGAAACGGAGCGTGCGGCCCTCCCGGTGCGAGGACCCCTGCATCGTCATGCTGACCGAGAGCCCGGCGCCGAAGTCGATGCTCAGGACCTGATGATCGACGGCGTCGTTGTCGCACCGATAGACGCAGCGCCCATAGGGTCCCGTCCGCAGCCCCTCCAGCATTCCGTCGGGGCTGTGGTCCAGCGACACCGGGTCCCGCATGAAGTCTTTCGTCTCCCCTCCCAGGTACACCCGCGGCGCGTACCACAGGCAGGCGTCCTGATGCGGACAGCCGTCGGTGCAGCGAGCCGGCATGTCCGGCAGCGCGTGCGCGGCGGTGAAGTGGGTCAGTGAGCCGAAGGACGCGACTCTCCGGGAGCGTCGGCCCAGGATCCAGTAGAGGAGATCCAGGTCATGGCTGCACTTGGCCAGGATCATGGGGGCCGAGCGCTGGGTGTTGGACCAGTTGCCGCGGACGAAGCTGTGCACGAAGTGCTGGAACCAGAGGTTCTCGCGCCAGTCGACCGACACCACCTCACCCAACCGGCCCGAGGTGACGATGTCCCGAACCTGCCGGAAGTAGGGGGCATAGCGGAGCACGTGGCAGACCACGACCTTGCGGCCTGCCTCCCGCGCCACGCGCACCAGCTCGACGCAGTCCTGGGGCCGGGTCGCCATCGGCTTCTCGAGCAGGACGTCGTAGCCGGTTTCGAGCAAAGCCTCGGTGCTCACCAGGTGGGTGCGATCCATGGTCGTGTTGATCGCGGCCCGGCCCAGCGGGCCGTGCGCGACCAGGTCCTCCCAGCTCCGGAATCGGCGGTTCGGGGGGATGCCGTGCAGCTCCGCGAACCGGGTCCGGCGATCGTCCCTCGGCTCGGCGACGGCGACGAACTGGAGCCGGTCGCCCAGGTGCTCCGCCGCGTACCTGCCGTAGGCGCGGTGTCCCCGGTTGCCGGCTCCGATCATCACCGCCTCGATCCGGTCCGTCATCAGTCCTCCTTGCCGAGTGGCAGCTCGACGGTCGCGCCACCACGCTCCGAGCTCAGGTCCGCGGCGAAGCACGCCTCGTGGGTGTTGACCGCGTCCTCCAGGTTGGCGTGCGACTCCCGGCCGGAGAGGATGCAGTCGACGAAGTGGTCGATCTCGCCCCTGAACGGGTGGTGGGCGACATCGCCGCTGTCGGGCAGGATCGTCTCCATCTCGGCGAACCCCCTGAGCCCCGGCAGCTTGCTCGTGTAGAGCCGGTTGCCGCGCACCACGCCCTCGGTCCCGAAGACGTCGATATTGAAGTTGTAGGGCATCCACTGGGAGGTGCAGGCGGAGACCTTGCCCATGGCGCCGTTGGCAAAGCGCACGACCGCGAGCGTATTCGCCTCCACGCCGTCGGCTTCCGCCCGCTTCTGCTCGGGCGTCCAGCTTCGGGCGCTGACCGAGGCGATGTCGCTCTCCATCAGGTAACGCGCCATGTCGAAGGCGTGGCAGCCGCCCTCCAGCATGGCACCGATCCCACGCTTGCGCCCGCGCGCCGGCCGCGAGTAGCCGCCGGCCTGGACCACGTTGTGCCAGTAGTCGGTCTGGACCAGGAAGACGTCTCCCAACGCGCCCAGGGCCCGCAGCGCCTTGATGTTGGCCACGGCCGGGTTCCAGCGGAGCACGAAGCTGACCACGGTCCGCACCCCGGCCTCGCCGACCGCCGCCCGCATCCGGTGCAGCTCGTCCGCGCCCAGCGCCACCGGCTTCTCGATCAGGATGTGCTTGCCGGCCCGCGCCGCCAGCACCGTCTCCTCCGAGTGGCGCTCCGGCGGGGTGCAGATCGAGACCGCATCCACGTCGGGCCTGGCCAGCATCGCCTCCAGTGAGTCGTAGGCAGGCACGTCGAGGTCGAACTCGCGCGCCTTGCGCTCCGCGCCCTCTTGGGTCCGGCTGCCGATGGCGACCACACGCGCGTGCGGGTTCTGCTGGTAGGCACGGATGTGCTCGCTGGAGACCCAACCGGCGCCCTGGATCGCGATCCCTACTTCGTCCATCTTCTCCCCCCGACTTCTATTCTCCGTCCATGTTCGAGGGTAAGCATGGGTGAGGGACGGCTCGGCGTGGGCGTGGTCGGCGTCGGGTGGGTCGCGCACGAGCACATCCGGGCCTGGAACGCCAATCCGCACAGCCGGGTGACCGCGCTCGCGAGCCACAGTCAGACGAACGCCGAGGCGGCGGCGCGGCGCCACCAACTGAGCGACGCCACCCTTTACACGGACTGGAACGCTCTGATCCGCGACCCCGCGGTGGAGGTGGTCGACATCTGTTCGATGAACCACCTCCACGTCGAGCAGGCTCTGGCCGCGGCAGAGGCCGGCAAGCACCTGCTGATCGAGAAGCCGGCCGCCCACACCCTGCACGATCTCCGCCGTGTGCAGCGGGCCATCCGGGAGGCCGGGGTGAAGAGCCTGGTGGGGTTCGAGCTGCACTGGAGCCCCTACTTCAAGAACGTGCGGTCCATGCTCGACCACGACTTCCTGGGCCCCGTCTTCTACGCCGAGTGCGACTATTTCTCCGGCAACTGGGAGAGCTGGTACGCCGGCTACGACTGGGTGAGGACGAAGGAGAAGGGTGGGTCGGCGCTTCCCGCGGCGGGCGTGCACGCGGTGGACGCGATCCGCCAGTTCGTCGACTCGGACGCTGTCGAGGTCTTCGCGTACGCGGGGAACTTCACCGGGACCATGGAGTGGGACGCCAGCATCGTCACCCTGATCAAGTTCCGTTCCGGGGCCATCGGCAAGGTCGGCTGCGTCCTCGAAGGCAACCTGAAGTATCAGTTCAACGTGCGGCTCCATGGGCCGCGCGGGGCGATCGTCAACGACCGGTTCCTGACCCAGCTGCTGCCCGGCCAGACCGACTGGGCGCAGTGCCCGACGGTGCTGCCCGACACGCCGGAGGTCTCCCATCATCCGTTCCAGGAGGAGATCGACCACCTGGTCGACTGCGTCCGTGAGGGCACCACGCCGCTGGTTGACATCGAAGACGCGGCCAAGACCCACGAGATCGTGCTCGCGGCCGAACTGTCCGCGGCGGAGGGCCGGCCGGTGAGCCTGCCCCTGCCCGACTGACACCACCCCAGAGGAGAGATGGCAATGGTGGAAGGAACCCGTTTCGACCTGGGAGCCCACACGCTTCCCTACCGCTCGGAGCCGCTGGAGCGTGGCCTGCAGGGCATCGCCGCGGCCGGCTTCAAGTCGGTAGGGCTGGCCTCCGAGCACGCGGGAGGGCCGATCGTCTCGGAGCACCCGGATCGGAACGAGGTGACCTCCCTCCGCCGCCGCATCGAGGACTTCGGCCTGACCCCGGTCTGCCTGATGGCCCGCCGCGGTGCCATGGAGCGGATCGAGAACCTGGTCGCCGATCTCGATCTCTGCGCGGAGATGGGGATGCCCTATCTGCAGGTCATCGGACCCTGGCCGGACGGCCCCGACGGGAGGCCCAAGCCGGTGATGCGGTGGTACGGGGAGGTGGAACGGTTCCTGGCGGTCCTGAGTGCGGGCGGCAAGGAGGCCCAGCGTCGCGGCGTGACCATCGTCCCCAAACCACACCGGGGGGCGACCGCGACCGGCGCCGACTTGAGAGAAGTGCTGACCCGCACCGATTCGCCCGCCGTGCGCTGCTGCTGGGACGCCGGCAACATCCGCTACTACGAGGGACTGGATTCCGAGGACGACCTCGAGCGATCGGGGGTGGCGCCGCTGGTGAGCACGGTCTGCATCAAAGACCACTCCGGCGGCCAGTGGAACGACAGCTTCCCGGTGCCCGGCGACGGCGAGGTGGACCATGCCCGGATGCTCAAGATCCTAGCCTCGGCCGGCTTCCGAGGCCCGCTGCTGCTGGAGCGGTTCGACCAGCCGAATGCCGAGGCCAACGACGCGGCCATGCTCCGGACCCGCACCTTCCTGGAATCCGTGGTCCAGAGCCTGGACGAGGGGGAGGCGCCGGCATGACGGTGCGCATCGGCTTCGTGGGTGCCGGACGCATGGCCACCGACCACGTGGCGGCCCTGGCCCGGGTGCCGGGCGCCGAAGTGGTCGCGATGTGCGATCTGGTCCCTGGCCAGGTGGAGGCGGTGCCGGACGCGGTCCGGCAGCGGCTGCTGGCGATCGGCTCCGACGCACAGGCGCCCCACCCCGTCGCCTACACCGATTTCGCCAACATGGTCACGCGGGAGCGGCTCGACGCGGCCTACGTGTGCCTGCCACCGGCGATCCGCGGCGACGTGGAGGTGGACCTGGTCCGGGCCGGTGTGGCGCTGCTGGTGGAGAAGCCGGTGGCCCTCCAGCTCAGGATCGCCGGCCGGGTGCTGGCGGAGCTGCGGCAGCGCGAGACGATCGCCGCCTCCGGCTACCTGTATCGCTATGCCTCCTGGGCCAAACGAGCGCGGGAGCTGGTCGGCGACCGCACGGTCGGACAGGTCATCACGTCGCGGTTCGCGCGACTCCCCTCCAGGATCGGCTGGTACGCGCACCAATCGCAGAGCGGCGGCCAGTTGACCGAGACCATGACGCATCAGGTGGACCTGCTCCGCCTGCTCGGGGGAGAGGTGCGCACCGTCTTCGGGGCGGGGGCCGTACGGCGCGACGGCGCCACCGGTGCTGACGACATCTTCGACGTTCAGTCGGTCGCCCTGATCTTCGAGAACGGTGCCGTCGGCAGCATCTCCTGCAACCTGCTGACACCGCACCGCCACCAGTGGCAGGTGCGCGTCTCCTGCGAGGGCTTCGATCTCTCCATCGGCCACGAGCTCCGGCTCCGCGCCTTCGACGGCGAGGTCGAGATCGACGAACCGATGACGGGGGACCCGCTCCTCGATGAGAGCGCCGGTTTCGTCCAGGCGGTGGCCGAGGGCCGGCCCGAGCTGGTCCGGTCGACCTACGAAAATGGCGTGCGCACAGTGGCCGTGACGCTGGCCGCCGACCGCTCCGAGCGCACGGGAGCGCCGATCGACGTGCCGGCGCTGCTGCGGGAGGAGGCGGGGCTGGTGGAGGGATGAGCACGGATCCGGGCTGGATTGGAGCCTTGCCCTTCCAGCCTCACCCGAGGGTTCGCATGGCGTTCATCGGAGCCGGCGGACGGGGCCGGGCACTTATGCGCAACTTCCGGGCGGTAGACGGTGTGGAGGTCACGGCCGTTTGCGACCGTGACCCCGGCCGCCTGGCCCGGGCGCAGACAGACTTCCACGCCCTCGATGCAGGTGCGACAGCACTCTCCTGGGGGGATGACGTGGGCGAAGTCCTGCATCGTGACGATGTCGACCTGGTGTGCGTGGCGACCTCGTGGGACTCGCACGCGCCGCTTGCGTTGGCGGCGATGGAGGCCGGCAAGCATGTCTGCGTCGAGGTGCCGGCCGCCATCACCACCGAGGACTGCTGGCGGCTCGTCGACGCCTCCGAGCGGACCCGGCGTCACTGTGTGATGCTCGAGAACTGCTGCTACGGCTACTGGGAACTGATGCTGCTGGGGATGCTCCGGGCGGGCCTGCTGGGCGAGGTCCTGCACGCGGAGGCGGCATACATCCATGACCTGCGACGAAGCCTGTTCGCCGATCGACGCGCCGGTCCATGGCGCCGGTTGCAGCACATACACCGCGATGGGAATCTGTACCCCACGCACGGACTGGGCCCGGTCGCCGGCTACCTGGGGATCAATCGGGGCGATCGCTTCGACTACCTGGTCTCGATGAGTTCGCCCCAGCGCGGCCTTGAACTGTGGCGAGAGTCAAACCTCGAGCGGAGTGACCCAACATGGACCGAGAACTATGTGTGCGGCGACGTGAACACGTCCTTGATCAAGGCCTCCAGTGGGCGCACGGTTCTGGTCCAGCACAACGTGACCAGTCCTCGTCCCTACGACCGCCTCAACCTGGTCGCGGGTACCAAGGGGACCTACAGAGACTTTCCGCCCCGGATCTATCTGGACGGCCAGGAGGGGGAGGAGGAGTACGCCGGCATCGAGGGGTACCGAGAACAATTCGAGCACGTCTGGTGGAAGGAGTATGGCCGACGTGCCAAGGAGATCGGCGGGCACGGCGGGATGGACTTCATCATGGCCCAGCAACTGATCCGATCGATGCTGAAGGGCACGATGCCCGACATGGACGTCTACGATGCCGCCACCTGGAGCGTTGTCGGCCCGCTGAGTGAAGACTCCGTACGGCTGGGCAGTGTGCCGGTCGCCATTCCGGACTTCACCCGGGGACATTGGGGCACGGCCCGACCGACCGTCGGCGCCGGTTAAGGGCCCAGTATCCGCGCTGTGCGGACACCGGACCCTCGATCCAGATCAGGCGGCCGAGACGGGCTTGAGCTTACCCATCAACATGAGCATGGTAGTGAAGTTGTCGCCATACGGGGCGTTCTGCAAGATTGGATCGCTGTCCGCCGGCCATTTCTGTACCCGGACCCCCTCCAGGGCCGCGTTGTCGCCGAGGCGGTTCGAGAAGGGCAGACAGGGCACCAACTCGTTGAATGCGATGGCGATCTTGGCTACCAGCGACTTCTGATTGCTCTGGTCCAACCCCAGCGCTGAGTTCGTGATCAGTGAAGTGAGGTCGACCTGGCCCAGGGCCTGGGTGTTCTGAGTGAGCGGGAAGTCCATGCCCCGGCCTCCGTTGTTCTGGGAGATCGGGTAGTTGTGGGTGAACAGGTTGGTGACGTAGGCGAAGTACGGGTGGGGCGACGTGGACGATCCCCAGCCCGACGCGACGATGTCGAAGTTGCCCTTGTCGAAGTCGAGCGGCACCTGAGTGAAGGTTTCCGAGCGCCCGGTCACCTTGATTCCGAACTTGGTGAACTGGCTGGCTGCATCCTGAGCCGACGCCGAGGTGTCGGCGTACTCGGCGGGGAACAGGATCTCGTACTGGGCCGGCTGGCCGTTGGACTTGATCCACTGACTGCCCTGCTTCGTCCACCCGGCTTGCTGCAAGAGCGCGGTCGCCTTGCTGGTGTCGAAGTCATAGGTGTTCAACTTTGCGATGTCGCTCGACGACAGCCAGTCGTGCACGAACTGGTCGGCAAAGCCGGTCATGTATTTGACCGGTGTGGCTGACGCGCCCATCGTCACGGTCGCGCTCTGGGTGCGGTTGAGGGCGTAGACGAACGCCTGGCGCACCCGCACGTCCCGGAACTCGGGCCATTTACCGCAGTTCCAGTACATCCCGTAGCCGGAGTAGACAGGTGGACGCAGGATGCGAATACCCTCCTGCTTGAACTGATCCGCCGTCGCCGGTGGGAAGCCGTGGGTCGCGTAGTCCACCTTCTTCTGGAGCACGATCGGGGTGACGACCGGAGTCTCACCGTTGTAGAGCACGACCTTCTCGAACAGGACCGTGTTGGCCGCGTAGCCGGTCGGGTTCTTCTTCAGCACCATCTGCGAGTTGGTGATGCTGGAGATGTCGATGTTGAAGGGGCCGCTGGCGATGATCTTCGGGGGCCGGAACGACTGGAGCGACTGGCCCAGCGCCTTCCCCGCGGACGAGTCCATGGTCTGACCCGACTTGTACAGCGACTTGGCCTGGTCGGCGAACTGACCGAAGGTGGCGCTGCTGTAGATGTACTGCCGGGCGACGTAACGCTCGACCACGGTCGAGGGGACCTTCATGTGCACGGTCACCGTGTGCGTATCCGTCTCTTCGACGTTGTCGAAGTAATTCCACATCGGGTTGCGCAAGATCCACAGGACCCACAGGCTGTCGGCCAAATCTTTCGACGTCAGCGCTTTCCCGTCGTCCCACTTGAGCCCGCTCTTGAGCGTGAGCGAGAAGGTATTGGCGGAGGCGTTGAAGCCCCACTTCTCGCCCAGCAGGTTGAGCCACTTGCCCGTCTTCCAGTAGTACATCCCGGCCGACGGGCAGATGATGTCACCGTAGATGCCGTCGAAGAGCAAGCCGTTGGTCACTCCGTTGACGATGTTGAAGTGACCGGTCGGTGGCACCTGATAGGGCCAGGCGCCGTTGAACTCCTTCGCCGCGTTCTTGGATCCTCCCGACGACGCCTGGCCGCAGGCCGCAAGCACGGCCGTGCTGGTGGCGCCCACCCCCAGCAACTTGAGCAGTTCCCGGCGCGTCAGCCGGTTACCACCTGGCACTTGGGTATTCATCCAATCTCCTCCTGACCGGTAGCGACCGGCAATGTCCCCCGTCCGTTCGTGGGCGTCTGCCCGGCTGCGTGTTGTAAATCCCTCTGCACCAGGTGACAAGCGGTTCGCCGGCCAGGGCCGATCTCGAGCAGCAACGGCCTCTGCACGTCGCACAGCCCGGCCTCGAAACGGGGGCACCGCGGGTGGAAGGGACAGCCGGAGGGCAGGTCGTGAAGCGAGGGGACGTCGGCTTCGCGGAGATCTGCATCCGACTTGAGACGAACAATGTCTGGGTCCGGCTCTGGCACCGCCGCCAGCAGCGCCTTGGTGTAGGGGTGGGTGGGGTTGTTGACGATCTCGAGCGTGGGCCCTGACTCGACCACCCGCCCCAGGTACATGACCGCCGTCTGACCCTGCCAGCCGAAGTACTTGGCCACCGCGAGGTCGTGGGTGATGAAGAGGAATCCGACCCCGAGGTCGTCACGAAGTCGCTTCAACAGGTTGAGCACGCTGACTCGGATCGAGACGTCCAGCATCGAGGTCGCCTCGTCCGCGATCAGGACCTCGGGGCTGAGGGTCAGAGCTCTGGCCACCGAGAGCCGCTGCCGCTGTCCGCCGCTGAGCTGGTGTGGGTACTTGGTCAGGAAGTTCTCGGCCGGGGTCAGGTCCACCTGCTCCAGCAGGTCAGCGACCCTGGCCGCGGTCTGACGGCGCCCACGCGTGATGCCGTGGCGCTGCAGGGGAGCGGCCAGCGTGGTCAGCACGTTGTGAATCGGGTTGAGGGAGGCGTAGGGATCTTGATGGACGTACTGCACCGCGCGCCGGTAGTGCCGGAAGTCCTCTCGGTTCAGCCTCCAGATGTCACGGCCCCGGAATGAGACCATGCCCTCGGACGGCCGCTGCAGTCCGACCGCGATCTTGGCGCTGGTCGTCTTCCCCGATCCGCTCTCGCCGACCAGGCACACCACCTGCCCGGCGTCGACGCTGAACGTGACGTCCTCCAGGGCCCGCACCGGCCCCCGCCGGGTGGGGAAGACCTGCCCCACCTTTTCCAGCGAGACGAGGGGCTCAGCCACGGGGCTCCACCACCTGGCGCTGCAGCTCGACTTCCTCCCAGTGATGGCAGGCGACGTCATGGGCGCCGCCGTCGATGTTGATCAGGGGCGGGTCCTCCGTTCAGGCAAGCCCCCTCCCGCATCCAGGGGCAGCGAGGGTGGAACTTGCAGCCGGCGGGCAGGTCGAGCAGGCTGGGAGGCGCGCCCTGGATCGCCTGGAGTTCGATCAGATCTCCCTTCACCGGCGTGACCGAGTTCAGGAGCGCCACCGTGTACGGATGTCGCGGGGTGTGGAAGATCTCCCGGACGCTGCCCTGTTCGATGATCCGTCCCGCGTACATGGTCGCCACCCGGTCGGCCAGCTCGGCGGCCATCCCCAGATCGTGTGAGATGAAGATCATCGAGAAGCCCAGCTTTTGGCGCAGGTCTCGCAGCACCTCGATGATGGCCCGCTGGGTCAGGATGTCGAGGGCGGTGGTCGGCTCGTCCAGGATCAGAAGCTGCGGGTCGAGGAGCAGGCTGAGCGCGATCAGGACACGCTGCCGCATGCCCCCGCTGAGCTCGTGGGGGAACGCGTTCAGCACCCGGCCGGGATCCAGCCGCACCATCCGCAGCAGCTGTTCGGCCCGTTCGAGAAGCTCGCGCCGGCCCATCCGCCGGTGGGCCCTGACGGTGTCGAAGACGTGGTCCCGGACCTTGATCACGGGGTTGAGCGAATTGAGAGCGCCCTGGAAGACCATGGCGCACTCGCTCCAGCGGAAGTTGCGAAGCTCGTCCGAGGGGAGCGTCGTCAGTTCGGCGATGCCGCCGTCGCGGCGCCGGAAGCTCATCTGACCCTCGACGATCCGGGCCGGTTTGGGCAGCAGGCGGAGCACACCCATGCCCAGGGTGCTCTTGCCGCATCCGCTCTCTCCGATCAGGGCCAGGCTCTCCCCCTGCTCCAGGTCGAAGGAAACGCCACGCACGGCTTTGACCACCCCCGCCTGAACGCGGTACTCGATCACCACGTCCTTCAGTGAGAGGAGTGGGGTCGCGGGCGCTGTCGCCGCGGCCGGGGTCGAGGTCACAGCCGCCTCAGGCGGGGGTTGAAGATGTCGTCCAGCGAGCGGGCCATGGTGACCAGGGCGAGCTGCAGCGCGGCGATGGCCAAGGTCGGCGCCATGATGTACAGGAAGCTGCCCTTGAAGTAGATCGCGCCGCGCGTCCAGGCGAGGTTGATCATGATCCCCCAGCTGTCGCCGGTGAAGGGGGCCAGTCCCAGGACGTACAGGAAGACCAGGTAGTAGATGCCCCCGGTCATGAGCAGGACCCAGTTCATGATGATGAAGCTCGCCATGTTGGGCAGGATCTCGAGGAACAGGATCCGCGGCGTGCCCAGGTCGAGCAAGCGGGCCGCCTCCACGTATTCGCGCTCGCGCAGCGACAGCACCTGGCTGCGGATGGAGCGGGTGAGCACTGGCCAGGACAGGATGGCGATGATCAGCGAGAGCAGGAGCACGTTGTCGAGGCGGACGAAGGCGGCGAGGACGGCCAGGAGGACGATCCCGGGCACCGCGAGGAAGATGTCGGCCGCGGTCATGATGGTGGCGTCGATCGCGCCGCCGACATAGGCGGAGAGCGAGCCCAGGCTGATGGCGATCAAGGTGGCGATCACCGCGGACACGGCCCCGACGATGATGATCGCCCGTCCGCCGTCGATCATCTCGAGCAGGATGTCCCGGCCCTGGGAGTCGGTGCCGAGCAGATGGGAGGCGCTCGGGCCGTTGTAGATGAGCGCGGTGTTGGTCGGATTGGCGGGCGCGAAGAAGGGACCGATCAGCTCGATCAGGACGATCAGCACCACGATGATGAAACCCGCGAACCCGGCCCGATTGCGGGTCATCCCCCGGAAGAAGGTGCCGACCTCGGTCAGCATCTCCCACCACGGGTTGATGGTGGCCGGCGCTTGGGGTTCGCTCGCAGCTCTCAGTGCCATTTCACTGCTGCCTGCTGATCCGGACTCGAGGGTCGAGCCTGCCGTACAGCAGGTCGGCGAGGAGGTTGGCGGCCACGATCGAGACCGTGAGGATGAGGAAGATGCCCTGCATGACCGTGTAGTCGCGCATGTAGATGGCGTTGTAGAGCGCGAGGCCGATGCCCTGGTACTGGAAGAGCCACTCGACCAGGAGCGAGCCGCCGACCACGAATCCGATCGAGATCGCCAGCTGGGCGAAGAGCGGCAGGATGGCGTTGCGCCCCACGTAGGCGGTCACGATGCGGCCGTCGCGCAGGCCCCGGGCTCTGGCCACGGTCACGTAATCCTCCTCCAGGGTCGCGACCGTGGATGACTTCATGATCAGCATCCAGCCGCCGATCGTGGTCAGGACGTAGGTCGCGATCGGCAGCGCCGCGTGGTAGAGGGCGTCACCGATGAACGCCAGGTTGATCCCGGGTTCGATGCCGGCCGAGTAGGAGCCCCGCATGTCGGCCACGGAGAAGAGGCCGAGCTGGATGCCGAGCAGGACCACGATCAGCATGCCCAGGATGTAGTTGGGGACCGAGTGGAAGAAGGATCCGGCGACGGAGAGGGCGTGATCGAGGACGCTCTCCCGCTTGTAGGCCATGATCATGCCCAGCGTGATCCCGAGGACGAAGCTGGTCAGGAGGCCGAGACCGACGCTGAACAGTGTCCAGGGCAGATAGGAGGCGATGATCGACGTGACCGACGTGCCGGGGGAGAGGAACGACTGGCCCATGTTCCCGTGCGCCAGGTTCTGCAGGTAGGTCCAGTACTGCTGGATGAGTGGCTCGTTGGGGTTGAACTGGAACAAGGCCTGAGCCCGGGCCAGCGCATCCGGGTACGACATGCCGTATTGGCCCATCAGGTTCTGGATGTAGACCTGAACCGGACTGCCCGGCATCTCCCGGACCAGGAAGAACGTCAGGGTGATGACCACGAAGACGGTGAGGAGCGCCCGCCAGATGCGATTGAAGGCGTACGAACGGAGAACCTTGCCCAGCAGCCGGCCCGCACCGCGAGAGGGAGGCTGCTCCTGGCTCGGCTCCGCGGCCGGGGCCGGTGAGGTCACGCTGAGGGTCATGCGACGTGGGACCTCCAGTCGTGGGCCTTCCCACGCGGCGCGCGGCGGCCCTCCCTCATCGCGCCCATACTTTAGAAGGATCCCCACGAAAGTCAAGGCCGAGGTTGTCCCGGGTGGAACCGGGACGCTCGCACCTGCCTGGAGGACGGGCGGCTCAGCAGGCTGTCATGATGTCGATGTGTCGATCGAAGTGGGCCGGGTGCTGAGGGTTCCATGATCAGCCCTGAGATGGGGAAGCTGGGGTTCACCTGGGCGGTGCTGCTCATCCTCACCTCGCTCGGGCTGCTGCTGATCGAGAAACATGGTTCGCGGGAGTTCTTCATCACCATCTTCACGCTCGGCATCGGCGTGATCTTTCTCGGCGTGGTCGCCCTGGTGGTCAGGGTCCTCGGCCGCTGAGGCGATCCCCAAGAGTGCTCGGATCATAGGGTCCGTCCGACCGGGCCGTCAACGTCGCGGTTCGGTGGGGGTCGGAGGTCCTCAGTCCCGGAGGAGCTGGCGGAGAACCAGGTTGAGCACGCCGCCGTGTTCCAGGTAGGAAACCTCGGTCCGGTTGAGCACGCGGGCGAGCGTGGTGAACGTGGTCTCGGAGCCGTCCGCCTTGCGCGCCGTGACCCCGACCTCCTGGTCGGGCACCAGTCCTTCCTCGAGCCCGTGCACGGCGAACTCCTCGGTGCCGTCGAGGCCGAGAGTCTGGCGCGATTCGCCGGCGGCGAACTGGAGCGGGAGGACGCCCATGCCGACCAGGTTGGAGCGGTGGATCCGCTCGAAGCTCTCCGCGATCACGACCTTGACGCCAAGCAGATTGGGGCCCTTCGCCGCCCAGTCGCGCGAGGAGCCGGTCCCGTACTCGCGGCCCGCGATCACCACCAGGGGGGTGTTGACGGATCGGTAGTGGGTGGAGGCGTCGTAGATGGTGGCCAGCTCACCGCCCGGCTGCTTGGTGGTCCACCACCCGTTGTGGCCCTCGGCCAGTTCGTTGCGGAGCCGGATGTTGGCGAAGGTGCCGCGCATCATGACCTGGTGGTTGCCGCGGCGTGAGCCGTAGGAGTTGAACTCCTGCCTGGCCACGTCGTGCTCCTGCAGGTACTCGCCGGCGGGGGACGTGGAGGGGATGGAACCGGCGGGAGAGATGTGGTCGGTGGTCACCGAGTCACCGACCATGACCAGGCAGCGCGCGCCGCTCACGTCCGAGAGCGGGCCGGGCTCAGGGGCCAGGCCCTCGAAGTAGGGGGGTTCCTGCACGTAGGTCGAGTCCGGGTCCCACTGGTAGATCTGGCCGGTCGGCGCCGCCATTCGCTTCCAGTGCTCGTCGCCCTCGTAGATCTGCTCGTATTCGCGGGTGAAGAACTCCCGGTGGACGGCTTCGCGGACCACCCGATCGACCTCCTCCGCGTCCGGCCACAGGTCTTTGAGATAGACCGGACTGCCGTCTTTGCCGGTGCCCAGCGGCTCGGCGGTGAGGTCGCGGCGGAGCGTGCCGGCCAGGGCGTAGGCCACCACCAGCGGTGGCGAGGCGAGATAGGAGGCGTGCACCAGGGGATGGATGCGGGCTTCGAAGTTGCGGTTGCCGCTGAGCACCGCCGCCACGTCGAGCTGGTTCGACTGCACCGCCTCCTCGACCGCCTCCGAGGCGAGCGGGCCCGAGTTGCCGATGCAGGTGGTGCAGCCGTAGCCGACCAGGTAGAACCCCAATTTCTCGAGCGGTTCGATCAAGCCCGCCTGCTGCAGGTAGTCGGTGACCACCCGGGAGCCGGGCGCGAGCGAGGTCTTGACGTAGTCGGGCACGGTGAGGCCGGCCGCGACCGCGTTGCGCGCCAGCAGCCCGGCCGCGACCATCACCGAGGGGTTGGAGGTGTTGGTGCAGGAGGTGATGGCGGCGATCACCACCGACCCCTGCTGGACCTTCGGGTCCGCGCGCGTCAGCACCGCGGTGCCGCCGCTGGTCCGGGGCGCGAGCTCCAGGCCCTCGCCATTCATCCGTGCCAGGTCCGGGTCCTCGTCGTCCCTGAACGCGTGGAGGAAGCTGTCCCAGACCTCGGGCAGCGCGACCCGATCCTGCGGGCGGGTGGGCCCGGCCATGCTCGGCACCACCTGGGCGAGGTCCAGCTCCAGCAGCTCGCTGAACACCGGGGTGGGGTCGCCGTCCTCGCGGAACAGGCCCTGGGCCCGGCAGTAGGTCTCGACCAGGCGCAGCAGCTCCGGCTCCCGTCCCGTCTGCTCCAGGTAGCGCAGCGTCTGCTGGTCGACGGGGAAGAGGGCGGAGGTCGCGCCGTACTCGGGGCACATGTTGGAGAGCGTGGCGCGGTCGGCGACCGTGAGGCTGGAGAGCCCGTCGCCGCAGAACTCGACGTACTTGTTGACGACGCCGTGCTTGCGGAGCATCTCGGTCAGCGTCAGGACCAGGTCGGTCGCGGTGGCGCCGACCGGGAGTGCGTTGTGGAACTGGATCCCGACCACGATCGGGGTGCCCAGGTACATGGGCTGGCCGAGCATGCAGGCCTCGGCTTCGATGCCGCCCACGCCCCAGCCCAGCACGGAGACACCGTTGACCATGGTGGTGTGGGAGTCGGTGCCGACCAGCGTGTCCGGGATCGCGACCCCGCCCTTGACCTGCACCACCCGCGCCAGCCGCTCCAGGTTGACCTGGTGGCAGATCCCCATGCCGGGCGGCACCACGGTGAAGTTGCGGAAGGCGCCCTGGGCCCAGCGCAGCAGCGCATAGCGCTCGAAGTTGCGCTCGTACTCCTTTTCGATGTTGCCCGCGTAGGCGCTCGGATTGCCGAACTGATCGACCTGCACCGAGTGATCGATGATGAGGTCCACCGGCACTTGGGGATCGATCCGGGCCGCGTCCCCGCCCATCCGCTGCATCGCCGAGCGCATGGCCGCGAGATCGACGACCGCGGGCACGCCGGTGAAGTCCTGGAGCAGGATGCGGGCGGGCTTGTAGGGGAGCTCGGCGTCGGGCGAGGGGGGGTCGGGCCAGCCGGCGAGGGCGCGGACCGACTCGTCGGTGGCCTCGCCCGCCGCCGCCCCGCGCAGCACCATCTCGAGGAGGACCTTGACGGTCTTGGGCAGCCGCGCCGTATCCCCCAGACCGGCCTCCTTGGCGGCCTCGAGCCGGTAGTAGTCGAGTCCGGTTCCCGGGAGTCCCGTCCGTGCGTCGATCATCTCCCCAGTGTATCTCGGCGTCGAGAGATTTCGCGCGCCGCGCCCCCTCGATAACCCCCCTTTCGCGCGAAAGTGGTGCCATAGGGCACCCGATGAGGCCCTTTTCGCGCGAAAGGGCTGCTATGGGGCACCCGATAATGCAGGGCCATCGATAAAAAGGTCCTGTTAATGTCCGGAACATACGTTTGCCATCTGGTAGAATTGACGCATGTTGGCGGAGGTTCCGGAGAGCACCGAGAAGGTCTGGCTGGGGTCTGACGACGAGGACCTGAAGCGGCTTCTCCGCGATCTCCAGCAGGTCGACCTCCCCGAGCACCCGCTGAAGGCCTGGGGGCGGCTCCAGCTCCTCCACCGGATCAAGAACTGCATCAACGCGATCGAGCTCGACCACATCAAGGTTTTGAAGCGGATCGAGAAAGGCGATCCCTACGGCGTCGCCAACGCCGCCGACTGGCTCGCCCAGTCGATGCACATGCGGCCGAATGCCGCCTACGCCAAGGTCTGCACCGCCTGCGAGCTGGAGGAGTTCCCGGCTCTGGACCAGGCGGTGCACGCCGGCGAGGTCTCGCCCGAGGCCACCACCGTCATCCTCCAGACCCTGCGCCGGGTCCGCCGGCACCTCAGCGATGAGGACGCGGTCGGCGTGGAGTCGGAGATGCTGCTCGCGGCCCGGGAGATGGACCACGCCCAGCTCCGAGCCCATGGCTCCAAGCTCTTCCACCTCCTCGACCGGCAGGCACATAACGAAGTGCTGCGGGACGAGCGGGAGCGACGCTTCTTCGACCTCAAACGCCGCGTCGACGGCTGGTTCACCTGCAACGGCGAGCTGGACCCGGAGGGTGGCACCTTCCTCCAGACCGCGCTCCGTGCGATCGCCGCCGAGGACAAGTGCACCCTGCCCTCGGACGACGGCCGCACTCCCGGCCAGGCCCGCGCCGACGCGCTGGCGGAGCTGGCTGAGCACCGTTTGGCGTGCGGTGACCTGCCTGAGCACGGGCAGGAGAAGCCGCACCTGACGATCGTCGCCAGCGCCGAGACGCTGCGCGGTGAGGAGGGCTCACCTGCACCCCAGATCGACTGGGGGACGCCGGTCTCGGGCGAGACAGCGAAGCGGATCGCCTGCGACGCGATCGCCCGCATCGCGGTGGTCGGGGACCGCGGCGACGGGGTGGTCGACGTGCTGCACATGGGGCGCGGCTTCCGAACCACCACGGTGGCGCAGCGCAAGGCCCTGGACCTGCAGGACGGCGGCTGCCTCTGGTGCGGCCGGCACCCCAAAGATTGCAGGCCCCATCACTGGGACGCCTGGAGCCAGGGCGGCCCGACCGACCATGAGAATCTCGGGCTTGTTTGCGCCAGGCACCACTTTGCGCTCCACGAGGGCGGCTACCGGACCACCGAGGTGATGCCGGACCGGGTGGTCATCCTGCGACCGGACGGCACCGAGTGGGGCACGGTTCCACGCCATCGCTGGCGCCGGGTCCGGATCCGGGACGGCACCGGCTAGCCGAAGAAAAGCTGAGAAAGGCCGCCTTACGGCGAAAGCGACGCTATGAGTGCTGCGTGTGGCCTTTAACCGGAACATTTCAGTAGGCGCGCGGGCGGAGGGGTGCGGAGGGCGGGAGAAGGGGTGCGGCTGAATTGGGATAGTGGGAGTGCCAACATCCACCTCCCGTTTCAGGAGCGCACCCCAGAAGTGAACGATAGCAAGCGTCGCCGCCAGTTCCTGGTCTCCATCGATGGTCCGAGCATGGTCAGTCACGCGGGAAGCGCCGCACTGATTGAGCTGAGCGAGCGGCTGGGTGTCAGGGCCGCCTTGCAGCAGCCGCTGGCCCCGCTTCGGCAGCGCCTGCCCGCGGCACCGACCGGAGGCGGTGGTGCGCGACCTGGCGGTGGCGCTGGCCGACGGCGGCACCTGCTTGAGTGAGCTGGCCGCTCTTCGTGAAGAACCCGAGCTGTTCGGCGAGGTGGCCTCGGATCCGACCGCCTACCGAGTCATCCGAGACCTGGGCGAGAAGGGTCTGGATGCGATCCGTCAGGCGCGAGCAGTGGCACGCAGCAAGGCCTGGCAGCTGGGTGGGGCGCCGGAGCAGGTGATCCTGGACTTCGACGCCACGCTAGTGACCACGCGTACACACAAGGAGGAAGCGGCCCCGACCTACAAGCGGAGCTTCGGCTTCCACCCCCTGCTCTGCTACCTGGCTGAGCGCAAGGAGGCGCTGGCCGGCATCCTGCGGCCGGGGAACGCCGGCTCCAACACCGCTGCTGATCACATCCAGGTGCTGGATCTGGCTCTGGCCCAGATTCCAGAGGCGATTCGCCGAGAACGGCCGATGCTGGCGCGGGCGGACAGCGCCGGGGCCAGCCACAAGTTCGTCCAAGCGCTGCGAAAGCGGGAAGTCCGCTTCTCGATCGGGTTCAGCCTCTCGCCGAGCGTGCAGCAGGCGATCCTGAGCACCCCCGCAGAGGACTGGGTTCCAGCACTGCGTGGGGACCAGACCGAGCGCCCTGGAGCTCAGGTCTGTGAGCTGACCGACCGCCTGGAGGACATCATCGAGTGGCCCGAGGGGAGTCGTGTCATCTGCCGGCGTGAGCGTCCGAACCCGGGTGCGCAACTGAGCTTCACCGATCTCGAGGGCTGGCGGTATCAGGCCTTCCTGACCGACCAGGAGGATGAGGATCTGGCTCAGCTTGAACTTCGACACCGGCGTCGGGCCTGGTGCGAGAACTGCATCCGCGAGGGCAAGGACAGCGGGCTCCAAAAGTTTCCCTTCCACGCCTTCGCGATGAACCAGATCTGGCTCGAGTTGGTGCTGCTGGGGCAAGACTTGCTGGCCCACTTCCGCGCCCTCTGCCTGCCCCGGCACGCCCAGAACTGGGAGCCCAAGACGCTTCGCTTCCGGCTCCTCCACGTCGCCGCCCGGCTCTCCCGCAGTGGGCGCCGCCTCCACTTGCGGCTCTCCCAGGGATGGCGCTGGCGCCGCCTCCTGCAGACGGCCTTCCTGCGCGTTCAGGCGATCGCGGTCACCTGAGCGGCCGGGCCGCGGCGACCGCCCAGGGGCTGACACCACTCTCTCCGCACGCCCTGAGACGGGACCGGCGACCGCCGTCTGGGCGTGCACAGAGGACGGCGACCAGACTGGCCCCGGCCGGCCGTCACCGCCTCGGCTCAAAACTCGGGTCCGTCAACCTCGAAAGCCACAACTTCCGCCGATTGACCGGATCCAACTCGTTCGTGAAAGATCCGTTTACAGGGGGTGTTGATCGCGCGGGGTGGAGCCGCGATCGTGTCGGTATGACGAACCTTTCCAACCTGCCCGTGGAGGAACGGCCTCGCGAGCGTCTTCTCACCCACGGCATCGACGCGCTGTCCGAGGTCGACCTGCTGGCCCTGGTCCTGCGCAGCGGGGCCGGGTGAGCGCGCTCGACCTGACTACCGCGCTCCTGGAGGAGTACGGGTCGCCGGCCGCGGTCGCTGGGGCGTGCTGAGCTGGCGGCGAGACGGGACGGGGGGCGAAGGCGGGTGCTGCGCGGCGTTCGGCTCGGCCGTCGGGGGGAGGTGGAGGGCGGCGGCGACGCGGGCCGCGTGAGGGCTCGCTGCCAGCTGCTCCAGCGTGAGCGGCAGTGCGCGGGACCAGTTCTCCGCCGAGATGGTCCCGGGACGGTTGGGCTGTTCGGGGTCGAGCGCCATGTCCTCCAAGGTCGCCGAGGCAAGGCGGCTGGGCGAGGCGGCCAGCGCCCGCGCCGCCGCCACCACCACCTCCGCGGGATCCGAGCCGGCGTCGAGTCCGGTCGCGCGCACCACGTTCGCGTGGGCCTGCGGAGCCTGATCGGGGCGCTGCCAGAGCCCGGTCAGCGTGGGAAGATCGTGCGTCGTCACGGCGCAGAAGGCGTCCATGGGGTAGCGCGCCGGCGGTCTCTTCTCGAAGTAGAGAAGCCGGTAGCTGAGGACATGTCTCCGCCGCAGGGTGGTCCGGACGCCGGGCTCGACCGTGCCCAGATCCTCGCCCACCACGATGCCGCCCGCCCGCCGGCTCTCCAGGGCGACGATGCCGAGCAGATCCTGCGCCGGGTAGCGCACGTAGGCACCCTGCGCGCCCCCTGCGCCGGGTGGGATCCAGTAGAGGCGGAAGAGGCCCATCACGTGATCGAGCCGGATGCCGAACGCGTGGCGGAACCCTGCCCGCACCACGCGCGCGAAGGGTTCGTAGCCGGCCGCGCGCAGCCGCCAGGGGTCGAAGGGCGGCACCGCCCAGTTCTGCCCCTCGGCCGCGAAGGGATCAGGCGGGGCTCCCACGCTGGTGCCCAGCGCCAGCACGTCCTGCCAGACCCAGGCGTCGGCACCGTCCGGGTCGGCGCCCACGGCCACGTCCATGATCGGAGGCAAGACGGCCGCCGCGTCCTGCAGCTGCCGCTCCAGCAGCCACTGCAGCCAGGCGTGGTACCGGATCTCGACCAGGTTTCCATCTTGAAAGCGCCTCACCTCTCCACTCCCCGGGTGGCGAAGGTGCGCGGGCCACTCTCGCCAACGCCGGCCGTGGTCACGCACCAGGGCGCAGTAGGTGGCGAACGACTCCAGCGGTGCTCCCTCCCGCGCCCGCCACTCCTCGAACGCGGCGTCCCCGGCCCAGGTCCGGAAGAGCGCGCGCAGCGCCGCGTCTTTGAGCCGGAAGACCCGGTCCCGGTCGAGGTGGCGCTCTTCGTTGAGGGCGCGGCCGGCGCGAGCCAGGCCGTCCAGCTCCTCACCCAGGGCGGCAGCGCCCGGGATCCGCTCCACCGCCAGATAAAGCGGGTTGCGAAAGACGCGGCTGGACGGGTAGTAGGGGCTCGGCTCCTGAGGAAGTCCGGGCGCCACCGCGTGGAGCGGGTTGAGGAGGAGGGTCACGCCGCCCTGCTCCTTGACCCAACCGGCCAGCGAGCGCAAATCCTCGAGGTCGCCGAGGCCCCAGGAGCGGCGGCTCCGGGTCGCGTAGAGCTGCGCCGCCGCCGCCCAGCCCCGCAGGCGGCCCGGGAGATGACAGGTGGGTGGCGTGACGATCAGGCGGCGCGGGCGTCCATCATCCAGGTGCCGGAGCGTGTGATAGCCCAGCGGCAGGTCGGGGGGAAGCGCGTCCTGGCAGCGAACGGTGCCGCCCTGCTCCAGCTCGACCTGATGAGGCCCCGGCCCGAGCGAGGGGGCGCCGCCCGCCGTGACGACCAGGACCGGCGCCTCCCCGGGCGCCTCGCCGCGGGCGCCCATCGCCTCCAGGATCGCCGCTTCGGTGGCGGCGGAGGTCGGCACCCACCGGCCGCCGATGGCGCGGTAGCCAGGCTCGATGCCCCAGGCCCCGGCTCGGGCCGCCATCACCGGCGATGGCGCTCGCGGTCCAGCCAGGCGTCCATCTCAGGGTCGGGTGGGGCAGGGCCCTCGTCGAGGGGGATCGACTCCAAGGGCACGTGCTCGGCCGCCGCGCGCGCCTCCCGCTGCCGGCGCAGGCGCGACTGGTGCTCGGCGTGGGTCGCCCAGACCAAGATGGCGGCGAAGGGGAGCCCTTCGATCACCCCGTACGGGACGGCCCGGAACAGCGGCTGCTGGAAGGGGATCCAGTTGAGGACGAAGAAGAAGACGCAGAGCACGGTGACGGAGACCCAGACCTGGGTGGTCGTCGACCGCTCCTCCCACCAGCGCAGCGGTGCCCTCACGACCCCTCGACGATACGGCTGAGGGAGGATGAGGGCCCGTTTCGGTCAGTGCAGCAGCGAGTGGGCCGCGATCAGGCCCGCGATCAGGATCGAGATGATGTTGATCACCTTGATCATGGGGTTGATCGCCGGCCCGGCGGTGTCCTTGTAGGGGTCGCCGACGGTGTCGCCGGTGACCGCCGCCTTATGCGCCTCGGAGCCCTTGCCGCCCAGGTTGCCCTCTTCGATGAACTTCTTGGCGTTGTCCCAGGCGGCGCCACCGCTGGTCATGTAGAGAGCCAGGAAGAGCCCGGTCACGATCGCCCCCAGCAGCATGCCGCCGAGCGCGGTCGGGCCCAGGATGAAGCCGACCAGGACCGGGGCCGCGACCGGGATCAGGCCGGGCAGGATCATCTCCCGCTGGGCGGCCGCGGTGACGATGCGGACCGCCGGCCCGTAGAGCGGCTTGGCGGTGCCATCCATGATCCCCGGGATCTCGCGGAACTGCCGGCGCACCTCCTGCACCACCAGGCTGCCGGTCCGGCCCACGGCGAGGATGGCCAGCGAGCCGAACAGGAAGGGCAGGATGCCGCCGATGAAGAGGCCCACGATGACCTGCGGGTTGGAGAGCTCGAACGTGAGGTGCTGGCCATGCTTGGCGAGCTCCTGCGTGTAGGAGGCGAAGAGGACCAGGGCGGCGAGACCGGCGGAGCCGATCGCGTAGCCCTTGGTGGTCGCCTTGGTCGTGTTGCCGACCGCGTCCAGCGCGTCGGTGACGTCGCGCACCTCCTCCGGCAGGTCCGCCATCTCGGCGATGCCGCCCGCGTTGTCGGTGATCGGCCCGAAGGCGTCGATGGCGACCACGATGCCGGTCATCGAGAGCAGCGCGGTCGCCGCGATCGCGATCCCGTACAGCCCCGCCAGGTCGTAGCTGACCAGGATGCCGGCCGCGATGCAGATCACGGGCAGGCCGGTCGCGAGCATGCCGATGGCGGAGCCGGCGATGATGTTGGTCGCGTGGCCGGTGACCGACTGTCGCGCGATCAGGTGCACGGGCCAGTACCGCGTCTCGGTGAAGAACTCGGTGATGGCGACGATCAGGATCGTGATCAGGATGCCGACCACACCGGCCCAGAAGAGGTTGGAGGGGTTGCGGAGCACGCCCGTAGGTCTCAGGAGGTGATCCGCGACGAAGAGCTGGGTGACGAAGTAGAAGCCGATCACCGCGATCGCGGCCGCGACCACGAGCCCGACGTAGAGGCCGCCCATGATCCAGCGCGGGAAGTAGAGGCGCACCGCCGCCGCCCCGATCACGGAGCCGACGATCGAGATCGCGCCCAGCAGCAGCGGGTAGACGACCCAGCCCATGGTGTGGAACAGGAGCGACCCCAGCAGCATCGCCGCCACCATGGTCACCGCGTAGGTCTCGAAGAGGTCCGCCGCCATGCCGGCGCAGTCGCCCACGTTGTCCCCGACGTTGTCGGCGATCACCGCCGGGTTGCGGGGATCGTCCTCGGGGATGCCTGCCTCCACCTTGCCGACCAGGTCCGCCCCGACGTCGGCCGCCTTGGTGTAGATGCCGCCACCGAGGCGCGCGAAGACCGAGACCAGCGAGGCCCCGAAGCCGAGACCGACGAGCGCGTCCAGGTTGTGAGTCACGAAGTAGGAGATGGAGACCCCGAGCAGACCCAGGCCGACCACCATGAAGCCGGTCACCGCACCGCCGCGGAACGCGGTCGCCATCGCCTCACGCAGCCCGCTGCGCCCGGCCTGGGCGGTGCGCATGTTGGCCCGGACGGACACGTTCATGCCCACGTAGCCGGCGGCCGCCGAGCAGGCGGCGCCGACGATGTAGAGGATGGCGGTCGTCCAGTTGAGCAGGAAGCCCAGGATGATCGCGATGATGATGCCGATGATCGCGATCACCAGGTACTGGCGGTTCAGGTAGGCCGACGCGCCCTCGCGGATGGCGGCCCCGATCTCTTGCATGCGCTCGTTGCCGGCCGGCATGCGGAGCACCACCGCCGTCAGGACGGCCGCGAAGAGCACCGCGATCACCCCGCCGGCGATCGCCAGCAGCACGGTTGACTGCATCTACTTTCCTTTTCCTCGACTCACGTTTCTCTGGCTGCGGCGAATCACCGCGCGCGACTGCTGACTCACGGGGAAGGCGTTCGGAGAGCGGCCGGAAACCGGACGCGTCTCTCGATCACACACCCGGTCTTGCCGCCCGAAGGCACCAGGCCGGAGCCGCGACCGCTGTGGTTGCCGCTCGATAGCTTATACGACCGCCCTCACAGAACATCGGGGCGGGTGCGCTTTGCTACCATCCACCCCGGTGAGTACGCCCAGCCCGGGCTCGCGGCTCGAGGTGACCGCGATCATCGAGGTCCCGACGGGCAGTCGCAACAAGTACGAGCTGGACCACGCCACCGGAGCGGTCTGGCTGGACCGCCGTCTCTTCACCTCGATGCAGTACCCGGCCGACTACGGGTACATCGAGCACACCATGGCCGACGACGGCGACCCCCTCGACGTCTTCGTCGTGGTCGCCGACCCGACCTTCCCCGGCTGTCACATTCGCGTGCGCCCGATCGGCCTCCTGCACATGCACGACGAGAAGGGCCCTGACTCCAAGATCCTGGCCCTCCCGATCTGGGACACCAGCCGCGGGTGGACGGACATCGGGGACGTGCCGGGTGAGCTGCTCGACGAGATCGAGCACTTCTTCCAGCGCTACAAGGACCTGGAGCCCGGGAAGTTCTCCGAGGTCGAGGGGTGGGACGGTGCGGAGGCCGCGGAGCGGGAGATCCGGAGCTTTCTCAAGCCGGACGCCTGAGCTCGCCCTCCGACGCCGTGGCCAGCGTCCGCAGCATCTCGCCGGTGCGCGCCAGCAGCCCGTCGGCGGCGGCTTCGTCCATCACCGTGCGGTCGTAGCAGAGGGTCAGCAGCAGGCGTCCGTCCTGGATCTGGCCTGGACACAGGATCGCCGGCTGGCCGGGATTGACGAGCGGAAAGGCGACCAGGGTGCCGATGGAACCGACGTTGGTGATCGTGACCTCGCCGCCCGCCACGTCGGCGGGGCTGAGCGACCCCTCCCGCGCCCGGGCGGCAAGCTCCCGGAGGTGCTGCCCCAGCTCGGCGAGTGAGGCTTGCTCGACCTCGTGCAGCACCGGGACCACGAGGCCGCCCTCCACCTCGACCGCGACCCCGACGCTCCGAAATCCGCCCGCCTGCGCCAGCGCCTTCACGAACGCCGCGTTCCAGCCCGCGGCCGGATGGAGGTCCCGCACGTCGACCACCAGTGAGACGGCGCCCCCCTCGATCGTCGCCCGCGCCTCCTGCATCCGTTCGGCGATGCGCCGCCGCATGGGCGCCAGGCCGGACGGCCCCACCCCCGACCTGCCCGGCTCGCCAGTGGACGGAGGTGGCTCGGCGTCCGGCGCCGGGACGGCCGTCCTGGATCCGCCGGTGTCGCCGGGACCTTCGATACGAGCCAGCACCGCGTCGACCGGGACCGTCTCGCCCTCCTTGGCGACGATCTCGGTCAGGACGCCGCTGACGGGAGCCTCCAACTCGGTATTGACCTTGTCGGTCTCCACCTCGACCAGCGGCTCGCCCTCCGAGACCGTCTCGCCGGGGCGCTTCAGCCAGTGGGTGACGGTGCCCTCGACCAGCGTGTCGGCCAGCTTCGGAAAGCGGAAGTCAGGCATCTCCTTCCAGGGCCTCCTTGAGATCGGCGAGGAAGCGTCCCGCCTCGGCGCCGTCGACCGCCCGGTGGTCGACAGAGATGGCCAGATAGCGTCTCTCCCCTCGCGGGGCACCCAAGCGGAGCGCGGCGGTCTGGCCCGGACGCACGGCGGGCAGACCGAGGTGCGCCGAGCCGGCCCCGTACGCCAGCAGCGTGATGGTGCCCTTGCCGCTGGGCGGTGAGTGCGGACCGAGGTCGAGATCGACCAACGGGTCCGGATGCTCCACGATGCCGTTCCAGTCGAAGGTGGCGTTGCAGGCGGGGTGCCGGCGGCAGACGCCCGCCACCGCGGCCACCACGTCGGCCAGCTGGCGGTCGCCGATCCGGACCTCGACCACGCTGGAGGCTTGGGGGACCGCGGGATCGAAGGCGGCCGCGGCCGCTCCCCGGGTGCCCCGGGAGGAGCCCAGGGCCCGCTCGACCGCCGCGCTGATCTCGGGCACGCCTGGGAGCAACGCGTCCTCCATCGCGTCCGCGACCGGGATGCCGGCCACGTCAGGGGAGGCGACGCGGATCGGCGGGCACCGCAGCTCATCGAACGCCGCCTCACACACCATGGCCGCGATCTCGGCCCCCAGCCCCATGGTCCGGGTGTCCTCGTGGGCCACGCAGAGGCGACCGGTACGGCGCACGGAGGCGAGGATGGTGTCGCGGTCGAGCGGCAGCAAGGTGCGCAGGTCCAGGACCTCGGCGTCGATCCCACGCAGTGCCAGCCGGTCCGCCGCGTGCAAGGACTCGTGCAGCATCCGGCCCCAGGCGCAGATGGTGACGGCGTCGCCCTCGCGCACGACGCGCGCGCGTCCCAATGGCTCCGGCGCGTCTCCTTCCGGCACCGGTCCCCGCACCGATCGATAGGTCAGCTTGTGCTCCAAGAACAGCACCGGGTCGGGGTCGCGGATGGCAGCCAGCAGCAGGCCCTTGGCGTCGGCCGGGAAGCTCGGTGCCACTACCTTCAGCCCGGGGACGTGCGCGTAGTACGCCTCCACCGACTGGGAGTGGTAGGGGCCGCCGCGGAATCCCCCTCCGTAGGCGGTCCGCACCACCAATGGACAGGTCCAGTCACCGGCGGTACGGTAGCGCACCTTGGGGGCCTCGCCGATCAGGTGGTCGGCGGCCGCGTGGATGAAGTCGGCGAACTGGATCTCCGCCACCGGCCGCAGGCCCCGCATGGCGAGTCCGACCGCGATCCCCACGATCGAAAGCTCGGCCATCGGGGCATCCACCACCCGCTCCGGACCGAACCGCTCGAGCAGGCCTTCGGTGGCGCGGAAGACGCCCCCCATGCGCCCGATGTCCTCGCCCAACAGGACCACGCGCGGATCCCGCTCCATCTCCTCTGAGAGCGCCTCGCGGACCGCCTCCAGGAGCGTCAGTTGCCGCTGATCCTGGCCCGACCGGCGAGAGGGGGGTTCGGTCGCGATCACCCCGCGAATTGTAGGTTGGGGAGCGATGACTGCACTCGGCTTCGGACTTGCCGGCGCCGCCCCCGAGGAGACGGTCCTGACCGCCGCCCGGGCGGCCGAGCAGGGCGGTTACCGCACGTTCTGGCTCAACCACCCCCCGACCTACGACGCGCTGCCCAAGTTGGGCCGGGTTGCGAGCGCGATCTCCATCCCGGTGGCGACCGGCGTGATCCCGATCTCGGCCCGGACGCCGCGCTCGATCCTGGACGGAATCAAGGAGGCGGGGCTGGACGGGGACCGGTTCCGGCTCGGCATCGGCAGCGGCCAGGGTGCGCGACCGTTGGAGCGGGTGCGCGAGGCGATCCCGGAGCTCCGAGACGGGACCTCCTCCGAGCTGGTGCTGGCGGCCCTGCGCCCGCGGATGTGCGAGGTGGCGGGAGAGTTGGCGGACGCGGTCCTGCTCTCACAGCTGACGCCGGAGGGCGGCCGCGAGCGCATTCGGCAGGTGTACGAGGCGGCGGACCGGGCCGGGCGCCCACGACCGCGGATCTACGTCTACGTCCGGACCGCGCTCGGTGCACCCGGGATCGCGGCGCTGGAGCGGGAGGCGGAGGGCTATCAGCGGATCTCCGTCTATGCCGCCTCCTACCGCGCGCTGGGCACCGGCCCGCTGGACGCGGCCGTCCGCGCCACCACTCCGGCGCAGGTGCGGGAGGGCCTCGCCGGCTGGGCCGGCCTGGCCGACGAGGTGGTGATCCGGGCGCTGACCGCGAGCGACGCTCCCCAAGATGTGCTGGCGATCCTGGAGGCCGCGCGAGGTACCTTTTGAGCCGCGGCGTCTCCGCCGGGAGCCGTGACAACAAAGGCGTGAGCTGACTGGAGGTAACCCGGATGGCGGTGGTCACCGGCGTCGTCGTTCAAACCGAGTTCGACGTCCCCGTCCCGATGCGCGACGGCACGATCCTGCGTGCGAACGTCTACCGGCCGGCGGGGGAGGGGCGCTGGCCGGTGCTCCTGACCCGGCTCCCGTACGGCAAGGACCTGCCAATGGCAAGCGGGGCCTTCGACCCCGTGCAGGCCGCCCGGCGCGGATACGTGGTGATCATCCAGGACACGCGCGGGCGGTTCCGCTCCGACGGCGAGTGGTATCCGTTCGCGGCGGAGCGCGAGGACGGCCACGACACCGTGGAGTGGGCTGCCTCCTTGCCGTACGGGACCGGCGAGGTGGGGATGTACGGAGGCTCCTACTTCGGGTTCACGCAGTGGGCGGCGGCCGGCGAGCAGCCGAAAGGCCTCAAGACGCTGGTCCCGATGATCACCTGGCGACGTCCCGACAACGGTCTGGTGACACGCGGCGGGGCGCTCGAGCTCGGGACCGCCGAGGGATGGAACCTGCAGATGGGGGCGGACGTCCTGCTCCGGCGCCACCACGGGGACCCGCAGGCGTTCGGAACCGCCCTGAACGGCCTGCTCGATGACTACGACGCGCTCGGCACGTCCGGCTACTGGCGGCTGCCGCTGCGCGGAGGAAGCGCTATCGCGAGGAGCGGGGTGGCGCCCTACTTCGAGGATCTGGTGTCCGGCGATCCGGAGACCAGCCGGAAGGTGGTCGCCAATACGTCTCAGGTCGGCGTCGTCGAGCGGGCGGACCTGCCCACGTTTTCGATCGGCGGCTGGTACGACGTCTTTCTCCAGGACACCTTGGACAACTACAACGTGCAGGCCTCGCTGGGTCGCCCGGCCCGGGTCCTGATCGGCCCCTGGAGCCATGGTGGGACGATGAACCCGGTCGGCGAGCGCAACTTCGGCTTCGGCGCCCAGGCGGCGCTGGTCGACCGGCGCATGGATCTCCAGTCGATGCAGCTGCGCTGGTTCGACCACTGGCTGAAAGGTCGCGACACCGGCATGCTCCAGGAGCCGCCGGTCCAGATCTTCGTGATGGGCCTGAACCGCTGGCGTGGGGAGCCGGAGTGGCCGCTGCGGCGCGCCGTGGTGACGCCCCATTACCTGCACGCACAGGGCCGCCTCGACCGCGAGGAGCCCGCCGCCGGCGAGATACCCGACCACTTCGACTACGACGCCGCTCATCCGGTGCCGACCCTCGGTGGCGCACTGCTGATGGTTCCGGAGTTCCCGCCCGGGCCTCGCGACCAGCGGCGGATCGAGGGGCGCGACGACGTGCTGGTCTACACCTCGGCGGTGCTGGAGGCGGACGTGGAGGTCACGGGTCCGATCGGCGCGCACATCTGGCTCTCCACCTCGGCGCCGGACACCGACGTCGTGGTGCGCCTCTGCGATGTGCTGCCGGACGGGACGTCGTACAACCTCACCGACGGCATTCTCCGAGGGCGGTACCGCAACGCCGACCTGGGCGAGGCTCCTTCCCTGCTCACACCGGGGGATCCGGTCGAGTTCCGCGTCGATCTCTGGTCGACCAGCAACGTGTTCCTCAAAGGGCACCGGATCCGGGTCCAGGTCACGTCGTCCAGCTTTCCCCGCTGGGACCGCAACCCCAACACCGGTCACGAGCCGTTCGCCGACGCGGAGCTCGCGATCGCGCACCAGACGGTGCTGCACGACCAGGCCCACCCCTCGCGAATCCTGCTGCCGGTCATCCCTCCCTCCTCCTCCTGACTCGTTCCCCGGCCCGGATTGCCCGAGTGCCGGCACTGAGGGCCTCGACGGCGCCCGGGTTGCCCCGAGTGCCGGCACTGAGGGGTTCGACGGCGCGGGTGCTATATTCAGAATGTGCTGAATAAGCAGAACGAGATGAATCTGGCTGCGCGGAGGCAGCGCTTCGTCGACGACCTGGGCGCTTTCTTCGCCGGCTATGGCCTCACCCCGACGCTGGGCCGCATCCTCGGGCATTTGATGCTGGCCGAGCAGCAGGCGTCCCTGGACGACATCGCGCGCGACCTCGGCATCGCCAAGAGCGGCGCCAGCACGGCGGTGCGGCAGCTGGAGACCTGGGGCATGGTGCGGCGGGTTCACACCAGGGGCAGCCGGCGTGTGCTGCTGGAGGCCACTTCCACCGGCGAGGCGCTGCTTTCCTTCGGCCTGCCCCAACTGCTGCGCTTCGCGCGAACGCTGCGCGAGGGCGTGGAGGCCGCACCTCCAGGCCTGCCGGCGCAGCGTGTCAAGAACCTGGCCGACACCATGGATCTCTACCTCGAGGTGGTCCAGGCCGCGCTCGAGCGCATTCGGGAGGGACAGCGGTAATGACCAACGCGATCGAGACGCGGGGGCTGACCAAGGACTACGGGATGCACCGGGGACTCTTCGACCTCGACCTGGAGATCCCGGAAGGCGAGGTGTTCGGATACCTGGGGCCGAACGGAGCCGGCAAGACCACCACCATCAAGCTGGTGATGGGTTTCATCCGGGCGACCCGGGGCGAGGCGAGGGTGCTGGGGCTGGACTCCTGGCGCGACTCCGTCAAGGTGAAGCGCCTGGTCGGCTACCTGCCCGGGGAGCTGCCGCAGTTCGGTGGGCTGCGCGGCGCCGACGTGGTGGCGATCCTGAACGGGATCCGTGGCACCGTCGACCGCAAGCGGGTCGCCGATCTCGCCGAACGCTTCGACCTTGATCTCGGCCGGCGGTACCGGCAGTACTCGCGAGGCAACAAGCAAAAGCTCGGGATCATCCTCGCGTTCGCGCACCGGCCCCGGTTGCTGATCCTGGACGAGCCGACCGGCGGCCTCGACCCGCTGAACCAGCAGACCTTCTACCAGCTCATCGAGGAGGTCCGCGAGGAGGGAGCGACCGTGTTCCTCTCCTCGCACATCCTGTCCGAGGTGCAGCGCATCTGCCGCCGCGTCGGCATCATCCGCGAGGGCCGGCTGGTCGAGATCGACACCATCGCCGACCTCCACCACCTTCGCTACCGGCACGTCGAGATCGAGTACCAGGGCCCGATCCCGGAAGCGAGGGTGCGCGCGGTGCCCGGGGTGGAAGACGTAACGGTCGAAGGGAACCGTCTGACCGCCTCCGTCCACGGGTCCTTCGAAGACTTCCTCCGGGCCGCGAGCGAGGGCACGATCACCAATCTGCTCTCGGAGGAGCCGTCGCTGGAGGACGTCTTCCTGGCGCGGTATCGCGGGCAGCCGGTGGAGGTTGCATAATGCTCCGGCTGCTGCTTCGTTCGCACCGGGTCGGGTTCCTCATCGTCAGCGTCTTCGGGATGTTCGACGTGTTCGTGAACACCGCCGCCTATGCCCAGGTGGCGGGAAACACGGAGGCGGCGCGGCGAGCCTTCGCGGAGGCCACGCAGCCCCTCGCGACACAGCTCTCCTACCTGCTCCCGATCCCCACCCGGCTGGACACGGTCGGCGGCTACGTTTCGTGGCGCGGCTATCCCGTGATCGCCATCGCGTTCGTGATCTGGGCGGTGGTCGCGGGCAGCGGCCTGGTCCGCGGCGAGGAGGAGCGGGGCCTCACCGACATGTACCTGGCCAGCGGCGCCGGGCGGCTACGCTGGACGCTGCTCCGCTCGTCCGCCTGGGCGGTCGCCTCGGCGGTGGCAGTCGTGCTGACCCAGCTGGCGTGCGCCGCCGGCATCGCGGCGGCCGGAGACACCGCCGGTCAGCCCCTCTCCTGGAGCGCGCTCATCGGTCAGGGGGTGGCGCTGTGGGCGATCGGTCTCGCCGGCCTCGGCATCACGATGGTGCTCTCGCAGTTGGTCCAGACCCGCGGCGCCGCGGCAGGCCTGAGCGGCGTCGTGATGGTGATTCTTTTCTTCCTCAACTCGCTGTCCCGCACCGTCACCAGCTGGCGCGGCCTTGCCCACATCTCGCCGTTCTTCCTGTTCGACCAGACCAACGTGCTGGTGCCGGGCGGCCGTTTCGACTGGGTGGCGACCATCGTCCTGTTCGCGATCGGCGTCGTCGGCGTCGGCCTGGGCGCGGTCGCCTTCTCCCTCCGGGACCTCGGCGCCCCGGTGCTGCGCCTGCGAGGCTCAGGTCGCGCGCGGCCGGCCCGCCGGACCCCATCTGGCAACGCGCTGCTCCGGATCCCGGTCGTGTCCGCCCTCTGGGAGCAGCGGTGGTCACTGCTGGGCTGGATGGTGGGGTCGTTCCTGCTGATGGCGCTGATCGGCAGCGTCGCCAAGTCGGCGACGACCCTGATCGAGCAGACGCCCTCGTTGAAGTTCTGGCTGGAGCCGGGCGTCACCCCCTTCACCGCCATGGTGTCCGCCACCTGGGGCGGCCTGGTGGGACTGGTCGTCGCTGCCTACGCGATCGTCGAGACGGCGCGCTGGTCGGGGCAGGACGGGAGCGGCCGCCTGGAGCTCACGCTGGCGGAGCCGATCTCGCGCTGGCGGGTGGTCCTGCAGCGCGCGGTCGAGCTGGGAGTGGGGGCCCTCCTGATCACGGTATCGGGCACGGTCGGACTGCTGCTCTCAGCGGCGGGCCAGCACGCGACGATCGAGGGTCCGATCTGGACGGCGACGTTCCTCTTGTTGCCGGTGGCTACGGCGTTCGGCGCCATCGGTGGGGCGATCTCGGCCTGGCTGCCCCGGATCGCGATCTTCGTGGTCTCGGCGCTGGCGGTGGTGGCGTTCTTCATTCAGTTGTTCGGCCCCATCTTCAGGGCGCCCAACTGGGTCCTCAACCTGTCCCTCTTCCAGCTCTACGGGACGCCGCTCACAAAGCCCGTGTTCTGGAACGGCTTCTGGGCCCTGGTGGCGGTCACCGTGGTGGGCTTCGGGATCGCAATGCTGGCGATGCAGCGGCGGGAGGTGGGCAGCTGAGCTAGCGCGGGGGGAGGGGTGTGTCCCCGCCGCCGAGAGCCGCCTCGAGGTCGGTGAGCGCGAAGTCGTTGCCCTTGAAGAGCAAGGGCTCGCCCGCGGTCCGAGCCAGCGCATACGCGAAACAGTCGCCGAAGTTGAGACCGGCCGGATGGCCGCTGCCCTTCCCGAAGTCGCGATAGGCCTGCCGTGCGATGCCGGCGTGCTCCGCGGTCACCGGCTCGACAGCTGCTCCGCTCACGGCGAGAAGCTCGTCGAGCCGGCGGCTGAGCACCGCGTCGCGGCTGCCGTCGACCACGATGGCCGTCTCCAGGTAGGTCCCCGCCGAGACGCGCGGCCTGGCGGCGGCGAGCGCCTCGATATACCGATCGGCATCCGGTTCTCCGCGCAGTATCGCCACGATGGCCGAGGTGTCGACGATCACCGGGGCAGACCGTGCTCGTCGTACAGCAGCTCGCCGTGTTCCTTGCTGCGATAGGGCTCCGCCCATCGCGGTGCGCTGTCCGCCGCTATTCGCCGCATCCGAGCGGCCCGTGCCGCGGCCGCGGCTCGGCTCATCACCTCCAGTCGATCGAGCTTTTCCCTCACCGCCTCCGTCACGGCACTGGTGACGCTCTCTCCCGTCTCCGCCGCGAGCCGGCGTACGAGTCGCTCCGTCTCCGCGTTCTTGATGTTCAGGCTCACGGAAGCAATCTACCAAGCGGATGGCGCCTTTCTTTACAAGTGCTGGGGAGAGCGCTTGCGCCGCGTCAGGTCCCAGGCCCGGTGGTGGACCGATGCTCTATAGTGACAGGCAACTAATGGGTTGCATGTCGGAGGTCATGCGGTGGACGACGCCTTTCGGGCCCTGGCCGATCCCAGCCGGCGGGACCTGCTGGACCGCCTGAACGCTCGCGACGGCCAGACGCTGTGGGAGCTCACCGCCGGGCTGGGCATGTCCCGGCAGTCGGTGAGCAAGCACCTGGCAGTCCTCGAGGGCGCGAATCTGGTCACGACCAGATGGCGGGGCCGGGAGAAGCTGCACTACCTCAATGCCGAGCCCATCGAGGCCATCGGCCGGCGCTGGATCTCGCGCTACCACGCTTCCCGGGCGCGCGTCCTCGCCGACCTCAAGACCGCCCTGGAGGAAACCGCCATGACCAACCCCGAGTTCGTCTACACGACCTACATCAAGACCACGCCGGAGCGCCTGTGGCAGGCGCTCACCGACCCCACCTTCACCAAGCAGTACTGGGGCACCGAGCTGCTTTCGGACTGGAAGGTGGGCTCCCGGGTGACCTGGATCTTCGCCGGGGTGAGGGTGGAGGACCCAGAACAGGTGGTGCTGGAGGCGGATCCGCCCCGGCGCCTCGCCTACACCTGGCAGACGATCACGCCCGAGTTCGCCAAGACGGTCGGATTCACCGATGAGTACCAGCGACGGGTAGCGGCCGAGCCACGCTCGCGGGTCAACTTCGAACTGGAGCCGGTGGAGGGCGGATGGGTCCGGCTCACCGTGGTCCAGGGCGGGTTCCCGGAGGACAGCGAGGTGCTGAAGAGCGTCAGCGGTGGCTGGCCGATGATCCTCTCCGGCCTCAAAACGTTCCTCGAGACCGGCGTGGCGCCGATGCCATCCGACGACGCGCCGTCAGGGCTTTACGACCCGCACCCATGGCCGGCGCTCGTGGACGCGCTGCCTCTCGAGCCGCAACCGCGACCGCTCCACGCTGACCTGCGCCGGCTTGCGCCGCCAGACGCCGCCCAGCAGGTCGGCGAGGCCGCAGGGCGCAAGCACTTCGAGCCCGTCGCCATGGTCCAGGCGGACAGCGACCGAGGTCGCCGTCTCCGGCCAGCGCCCGACGGCGTCCTCCATCGAGTGCGCGGCCGGATAGGGTGTGCCGTCGAATTTCGCCGCGTACCAGAGGTGTACCGCCGCCTGGTTCGTCGCCTCCCACGGGATGTCGGGCGCGAGCCGGCGAAGCAGCGCGTCCGCCTCGTCATCACGCGCCCGCCCCAGGTCTGAAGGGTCGAAGTAAGGGACGTCGACGTCGCGCACCGCGGCCGGGTCGAAGGATCCGCGAAGGCTGTCCCAGACCAGGTCGCGCACCACGCCCGCGCCCACCCAGGCATCGGGCAGCCCGCTTGCCCGCACCGTCTTCAGGACCCGGACGAACCACGGTGACGCCAGCACGAGCCGCCGGAGCACCTCCCGGTCGCTGGACATTCCCACTTTGTAAGCGCAACAGGTCCGATCCGTGGCTTCGTTGACAGCAGAACGCACCGAGCCACCAATCCCGGCGGCGACCTCCTTATCGATAAGGTCACTTTGCCAGCGATGTGACCTCATTGCGGCCGCAATAAGGTCACGTCGCCGGCAATGGCCGGTTATGGTTTGCACTTTGTGGAAGGCCCGGCGTTGACCGTGGCGGGGATGGTGGCCCTTTCCGGGGGCCACTTCATGATGGGCACTGACGACGGGGTCGGATTCGCGGGCGACGGCGAGGGGCCGGCGCGCGAGGTGACAGTCCGTCCCGTCCTCATCGACCCGGTGGCGGTGACCAACGAACGGTTTGGGGAATTCGTCGAGGCTACCGGGTACACAACCGAAGCCGAGCGTTTCGGGTGGTCATACGTCTTTGGCGGCTTCCTGCCCACGGACCTACGACAGCGATCACCCCGTCCGCAGGGCGCTCCCTGGTGGTGCGGCGTGGCAGGGGCGACCTGGCGCCGGCCGGAGGGGCCGGGATCCAGCATGGACGGGAGGAGGGATCACCCGGTCGTTCACGTGTCGTGGAACGACGTCGTGGCGTTCTGCGACTGGGCAGGTGGCCGGCTTCCCACCGAGGCGGAGTGGGAGTTCGCGGCGCGAGGCGGACTGGAGCAGCGCATGTACCCGTGGGGCGACCGGCTTCGCCCCCGAGGTGAGCACCGCTGCAACATCTGGCAGGGACGCTTCCCCGAGCGGAACACCGCCGCGGACGGGTTCGTCGGGACGGCTCCGGCAACCGCATATGACCCGAATGGGTACGGGCTCTACAACATGTCCGGCAACGTTTGGGAGTGGTGTTCGGACTGGTGGAGCACCGGGTTCTCCCGTTCGCCGCGGGTCGACCCGAGAGGTCCAGACTCCGGCTCGGCGCGAGTCATGCGCGGCGGGTCGTACCTCTGTCACGCGTCCTACTGCAACCGCTACCGGGTCGCCGCGCGGACCAGTAACACCCCGGACAGCACGACCGGAAACGTCGGCTTCCGCTGCGTCCGCGATCTCTGAGGGGTTCAGAGCCCAGACGAAGCCCCACCGGAGCTGAATCGCCGCGCCTCGACGGCATTGCGCGGGTCGATCCGGTGGGGCACCACGTCGCCGGTCTCCAGGAACCACCGCGCGATCCGGCTTCGCAGGCAGGCAGCGACCTCGCGAGCCTGCGGGTCGTCGACCAGGTTGTGCAGCTCGTCCGGGTCCCGGTGAAGGTCGTACAGCTCATCCCGCTCCAGCAGTCGCATGACGTACTTCCAGCGGTCCGTGCGCACCATCACGGCCTTCCCGTGCAGCTCGGGGCGCTCATTCTGCAGGCTGACGCGCGGCCAGTAGACGCGCTCCGGCGGCTGCTGCGGCTCGTGAGTGTGCGGCTCGCCGGGGAGCGCGCCGCCCTCCGAGAACACAGCATCCCGAAGGCTGCTCGCCTCTCCCGTGTAGAGGGGAACCAGCGACCGCCCGAACTGGTTGTGGGGGAGCGTCAGGTCCGCCAGGCCGGCCACGGTCGCGTAGACGTCGACCAGCTCGACCAGGGCATCGACTGGCGGGGAATCGGTCCGCCGCGGGACCCACGACGGCAGCTTCAGGACCAGCGGCACCCGGGCCAGGTCGTCCTCGAACGTGGTCTGCGTCTTCTCGACCATCTGATAGTCGCCCGCGTATTCACCGTGGTCGCTGAAGAGCAGGAGGGCGGTGTCGTCCCACCGATCGGCGCCGCGTAGTGCCCCGACCAGGCGGCCTAGGGCAGCGTCGACCTTGGTGACCATTCCGTAGTAGACGGCGAGGATCTCGCGAAAGTCACCCTCATCCAGCCCGACCAGACCCATCCGCTCGCGCAGCACATCCAGGAACGCGGTCTTGCTGCCCGGCGCAGGAGCCGGCAGCGGGGCCGGCAGGGCGGCCCGGTCGTACATCGAGTAGTAGGGCTCCTCGACCTCGAAGGGGACGTGCGGCTTGGTCAGGGTGAGCAGGACGCAGAACGGCTCCGGTGGACCCTGCGAAAGCCACTCCACGGCTCCGTTGACGACCGCGTCATCGCGGTCCGTGAGCTCACGGTCACCGGTGCATCCCTGATAGTGGGCGTAGTAGAGCCGGTCGCCATGCCTGATCGGCTGGTGAGGGGTGACATAAGTCGAGGGATCGGGATCGTAGAGCACCGTGCACGTGCCCGCCCGATCCTCGAGGCGCACGACGTCGTTCTTGCCGCCCCACCACACCGTATAGCCCCGATCGAGCAGCTGGCGAAGGAGGAATGGCTCGTCTGGCGCCAGCATGTGGTGCATCGAGCGGTGCCCGCGAGTGTGCGGGTACCAGCCGGTGAAGAGCGAGCAGCGACTGGGCGTGCAGACCGGGTTCTGCGCAAAGCAGCGGGAGAACGCAGCGCCTTCGTCCGCCAGCGCGTCCGTATGCGGCGTCCGGATCAGGTCGTTGCCGAGGCAGTGGACGTCCTTGGCCCGCCACTGGTCGGGGTTGAAGAGGACGAGGTTCGGCAGGGGAGGACGCTTCACTGCAGCGCCTCCTCGCGGCTGGGCCGGAACCGCCCGCCCGCCCTCGACTCGGCGGCGACGATCTCGCAGGGAGGCTCACCGGCCACCGCCAGCAGCCGCAGGAGCCGCTGCCTGAGCAAGTTCGACACCTCACGGTGGCTCTCCCTTCCGGCCATGTCACTGAGCTCGTAAGGATCTGCCAGCAGGTCGTACAGGTGACGCTCGACGTAGCGGTCCGAATCCTGGTCGCGCACCGGGTCGCGATCGGGCGCGTGGACGTAGTACTTCCAGCGCCGGGTTCGCACCGCGCGGCCGACCTCGGATTCGCTGACCTGGATCAGGACCTCGTCACGTACGTCCCCGCCCGGCGCCTCGGTGCGCCTGACCAGCGGCACCACCGACCGCCCCTGCATCGTCGCCGGCACCGGTAGCCCGGCCGCCTCCAGCAAGGTCGGAGGGATGTCGAGCAGGCTGACCAGCGCCTCGATCCGTCCACCACCATCGAAGCCGGGCCCCCAGAGCGCGGCCGGTACCCGGATCGACGCCTCATGGCAGGACCGCTTGTACTCGCCGTTGCGAGTCCGGAAGTGGCAGCCGTGGTCCGACGTGAAGAGGACGATTGTGCGGCGGTCCAGACCGAGGCTCTTGAGCGCGTCCTGGAGCCGCCCCAGCGCCTCGTCGATGCGCTTGACCATCCCGTAGTACCCGGGCAGCTGCCTGGCGGCGCATCCGGGCAGGCTCGACAGGTCGGGTGGAGTCCAGGGCGACAGGTAGCGCTCGTAGTACCCGTCCGGTGACGCGTACTCGTCGCGGTTGTTCTGCTGATGCGGCTCGAGCAGGGAGAAGAAGAGAAAGAACGGATGGTCTTGGTGCGCGTCGACGTAGCGAATCGCGGCGTCGGTCAGCGCGTCGACCCGGTAGCCGGGAAGCCGCACCGGGTGATTCTCGCCGTCGAAGACATCGCAGCGATAGGCATCCGAGACCAGCTCGATCGCGTTGGCACCCAGCCAGTCCTGATAGCCCGCGCGCCTCGGTGCCGTGACCGGCTCCTCTCCCCCCAGATGCCACTTTCCGATATAGCCGGCGCGGTAGCCACCGTCTGTGAAGCATCGCGCCAGCGTGGTCGCGTCCTCGCGCAGCGCAATTCCGTTGCGAAAACAGCCGTTGACGGTCGCGTGGACGCCGGTCTGCAGTACTGCCCGGGAGGGCGCACAGAGTGGCTGCGCGGTAACGGTCGTCGCCAGGTGCGTGCCCGCGCGCGCCAGCCGATCCAGGTTCGGAGTCAGATCCATGGGATTGCCGTGGAGACCGGTCGTGTCCCAGCGCTGCTGGTCGGTCAGGAAGACGATGACGTTGGGTCGATCGCTGACGGTCGCCATATCGCGGTCCTCCCTCGTCGTGTCACCACGGCCGCACGGCGGGCGCGGCGTTTCGCCGGCGCTCCAGGTCGGCCAGCTGGTCCTCGCGCCCCAGGTCCCGCAGCCGCTCCCGCATGCGGTCGAGCGGGCAGTAGAGGTCTGGGTCGACGCCCGCCCGCAGCTGCTCCTGGAAAGGATCCCGCACGCCGGCCGGCCCGGTGGTGTACCGGTAGGTCCAGTCGAGCAGGAGGTGATCGAGCTCGGCCACCACGTCCGGTCGCTCGTCCGCAAGGTCGATCCGCTCTCCGCGGTCGGCCTGGACCTCGAACAGGTAGACCGGATCGTAGGGGTAGCAGCCGGAGTGAATGGTGCGGATGAGCCGGTACCGCTCGGTGCGTACCGCACGCTGGAAGGAGTAGATGCCGCACCCCAGCACCAGGTGATCACGCCCGGCCGACGAGAGGTCGCCGTCGAGTGCACTGGCAAAGCTCCTGCCGTCCCACCCCGCGGGCACCTGCATACCAACCCGCTCGACCACGGTCGGAGGCAGGTCGAGCTGGTACCAGAGGCCCTCGAGCGTTCGCCCGCGCACGCCGCCCGGCCACCGCACGACGAGCGGCACCCGCGTCGTCCCCTCGGCAGCGTTTCCATGCTCAAAGTAGAGGCCCAGCTCGCCGACCGACTCACCGTGGTCGGCGGACACGATGATCGCCGTCTCGTCGCGGACCCTGAGCCGTTCGAGCTCCTCGAGCAGGTCGCCCACCTTCTCGTCGACGTACGCGATGCCCGCGTCGTATCCCTCGAGGAACTGCAGGTAGCGCTCCCAGGTATCCGGGCCCGCTTCGGGCATGAGGCGCACCTGGGGCTGCATCGGGTTGCTGCCGCCTGCCTGCGCCCACCAGTCGCGGGGTGTGCGCGGGCCGTACCAGTGCTCGGCGTCGAAGGCCACCTGGTCGGCGTCCGGCACCGACGGCGGCTCGCCGCCCCGCACCCGCTCGCGGTAGGGCGCGCCGGTCTTGTAAGGCGTGTGCACGTCCCAGAAGTTCACGTGGCAGAACCAATTGTCCGAGCTGCCGTTCTGCCTCAGCCAGGCTGCAGCCTTGTCCGCCACCTCGCCCGCCGTCTCACTGCCGCCGGGGAGCTGGTTGCCGAAGAACTGGGTGAAGCCGGCGGAGAACCACCAGGCCAGGTGGCGTTGGCCGAACCCGGAGAAGCAGACGGTCTCCCAGCCGGCCAGCTGCAGCAACCGCATCCACATCGGGCGCTCCGGATCGTGCCAGTGGCCGCGGCCCGCGTAGCGAAGCTGGCTCGCGGGGCCGTTGTGGCACGTCACCCCGTTGTTGATGCCGAAGCGCCCCGAGAACAGGGCCGCACGACTGGGCAGACAGGGAGCATCCGACGTGTGACACGTGCGCACCAGGAGACCCTCACGCGCCAGCTCGTCGATCACCGGCGACGTCGGCCGGCGATAGCCGTAACAACCGAGGTGATCCGGCCGGCATGAGTCGATGTCGATGTAGAGGATCCGCAACGCTCACTCCCCTGACCGGCGGCCGGCGCCGCCGGCCTATCACTGCTTGACGGCGCCCGCGATTCCCTCGATGAAGTAGCGCTGAAGGAACAGGAACACGATAAGGATCGGAAGCAGCGCTATCGTGCTCGCCGCGGTCAGGTCCGCCCACTGGATCTGGTTCGTGCCCTGGAACGTGTAGATGCCAACCGCCAGCGTGCGGAGGCCGGGCTGGGTGAGGGTCAGCACGAGCGGGATCAGGAAGTCGTTCCAGCTGGCGATGAACTGGAGGATGATCACGGTCGCGATGACGGGCTTGGCCAGCGGCAGGTAGATCTGCCAGAAGACGCGCAGGAACCCGGCCCCGTCGACGATCGCCGACTCCTCCAGCTCCGGCGGGAGCTGGGCGAAGTACCCCGCGAAGAGCAGGATCATCACCACATGCGCCGAGCCGCTCTCGGCGAGGATGATCCCGAACAGGCTGCCGTTGAGGTGCAGAAAGGTCACCTCTTCCAGGATCGGGAGGATCGTGAAGCCCTGGGGCAGGAACACGATCGCGGCCAGGAACGCGATCAGGATCTTCCG
>CAWBPD010000007.1:0-84118 GCA_963790575.1 Candidatus Dormiibacterota bacterium
GCCTCCCCGGCCACTCCAATCGTTCTGTCGTGCGCGTGGGCAGCGGATGCCTCTGCCGCAAACCCTGACTGCACCGCCGCCTGCGCCTCCTCCAGTCCGCTGACGAGTCCGGCGATGTAATGGCTTGCCTGGTCACACTCACGCGTCGCACTCGCCGCCATCTGAGCAGCGCTTTCGGCGGCTGCGCGGGCCTGTTCCGAGGTGGCGAGGAGTGACGTGACCTGCGAGTGCAGCCGGTGGTGGGCATCGGCGTGAGGGCGCGAACAGCAGGTGATACCGCTCGTTCTGCCGGTCCTCCGGGGAACGAGGTGAAGCGCCGGAACCGCTGCGTCCAGGTACTCGTGGTTGATCCGACGGATCTCGGCACGGAGTGCCTCCAGCGCCTCAGCCTGATTCGTCACATTGACCAGCGCGTCGCCGAGGTGCCGCGCCATCGGGAAGGCGGCGCCCTGGCCGGCCGGATCGAGCAGGTAGAACCGGGCGCGATTGGGAAGTAAGGCTGCGGCCCGGACGACGAGGGATTGGAGGAGCGCCCGTGCCACCTGTTGCTGCTGCGGGGTCCGGCTGAGAATCACCACCGGACGCTCGTGGCCGATCAGCTCCAGCGCGACGATGGTCGCCAGGCCGGCAGCCGGGTCGATGTCGTGCCTGGCCACCATAAGGATCGCGAGCGGACTATGCATCCGGGCGTCGCCGCGCCGGGCTATCCTGATCCGCCGTGGCTCTGAAGTCCTGGGGGCGTTTCCGGTGCCGGTGACGGTGGCCCTGGTGGGCGCGGACCAGTCGGGAAAGACCACCCTCTTCAGCGCGCTCACGCGCGGGCGCGGGCATGAGGGTGTGGGGATGGTCGACGTCCCCGACCGCCGGCTGTGGGCGCTGAGTGAGGCGGTGCACCCGAAGAAGACCACCCCGGCGCAGGTCCGGCTGGAGGACGCGCCGCCGGGCTCGCGCGCCCAGCGCATCGCGGCCGCCCGGGAGGCCGACGTCTTGGTGGCCGTGGCCCGCTGCTTCGGGCCCGGCGCCGACCCGGCGGGCGAGATCGAGAGCCTTCAGGTCGACTTCGTGCTCACAGACCTAGCGACGGTGGAGAAGCGCCTGGAGGTAGTGGGAAAGGAGCTCCGCGTCGGCCGCCGGGAGCGGGCCGAGGAAGCGGAGACGCTGGAGCGGGCGCGGGCCCACCTGGACGCCGGCCGGCCACTGCGCACGCTGCAGCTGGAGTCCGCGGAGCGCGAGCACCTGGCACCGATCTTCGCCGTCTCGCAAAGGCCCTGGGTGCTGGTCGCCAACGTAGGAGACGATCGGCTGCCCGACGGTGGTCCCGATGTGGAGCAGCTGCGCGAGACGGCGGCCGAACACCACGCGCCCTTGGTGGTGGTCTGCGCGCAGCTGGAGTCCGAGCTGGCGGAGCTGGAATCCGGGGAGGCCGCCGAGATGCGGCAGTCCTATGGTCTTGGCGAGGGCGGGCTGGACGCGGTCGCGGCCGCCGTCTGGGCGGCGGGCGGCCTGATCACCTACTTCACCGCCGGTGAGCCCGAGGCGCGGGCCTGGCCGTGCGCGAAGGACTCGCCCGCGCCGGTCGCCGCCGGTGTCATCCACTCCGACTTCGAGCGCCACTTCATTCGCGCCGAGGTGACCTCCGTCGACGACCTGGTCGCGGCGGGCTCGATGGAGGCGCTGCGCGCGGCCGGCAAGCTCCGGATCGAGGGTCGCGACTACCGGGTGCGGGATGGCGACGTGGTCTTCTTCCGGATCGGACGCTGATCAGCGGTCAGGAGACGCCGTACGCGGCCCGCACGTCGCGCTGGATCAGCTTGGTCAGCACCGGGATTCCGATCAGCACCAGCGACCACAGCGCGGCCATCACGACCCCCAGGATCCAGCCCCACCGCTTGCGGGCCCTGAGCCCCTGGTAGGCCACCGCGTGCCCCGCCGTCAGGAGCAGGAGCAAGGTGCCGAAGATCACCGTCAGCTCAATCCGGGAGAAGGCGAACTGCGAGGCCGGGATCCCGGCCTGCGACAGCGTCTGGTCCCAGTTGGCGCTGCCGCCCGACGTGACTCCCTCCGCCAGCACCAAGGCGAGCAGGCCGGCGTTCAAAAAGGCCCCCACCGCATAGATCCACGGGATCGAGGCGACGGTGGCCTGGACCTCAGCCGAGCTCAGGGGGCGCGGCTCCGACCGCTGCGGCACCGGCTGCCGGCGCGGAGGCGGACCGGGCGACCAGCGCTCGGTTCCGCAGCGAGGGCACATTCGGGCACCCGGCTCGAGCCGCGCACCACACTCGATGCAGTACGGCAGTTCGGGCGGCGACTGCGACATCGCATCCATTCTCCACCCGGCTCGGACGACCCGTAGATTTCTCTTGACAGGGGCTACATGCAGGAGTTAGGCTCATCACAAGCCCAAGATATCGTAGGTCACCAGCCCACAGATATCCTTCTCGGGCAGGCGGGCGGCGTTCCTCATCGAATCAGCACACGCCCCACAGATCGCTCCTCCTCGTCGCCTGCCTGCCCCGGAGAGCAGATAACTGCGGAACCGTCATAGCCCCGGTAGACTGCGGGCCGAATGCCGAGTCGAAGGACCAACAACCGTCGGCGCTCCGGACCGCAATCGCGCACGGCTCCGCGCCAGCGCCCACAGCCGCAGCCCCGGGAGCAGGCGGCCCCGGATGGCGCCGGTGGGGCGGCGGTTCCCAAGCGCCCGGCGGTGCAGATGCAGTTGGGATCGAGCGCGGCGGCGAAGCCCCGGCCGGCGTCAGCACCCGCCCCGGCGCCGACCGCGGCCCGGCGCGTCCAGGCGCAGCGGCGCGCGATCCGGACCCGCCCCCCGCGCGGCATCCAGATCGGGGATGAGAACCCGGCGATCCCGCTCGACAAGGTGCCCTACTTCGCGTCCGACTTGATCCGGCTCGCCATCACGGCCGCGATCATGATCATTCTTCTGATCATCGGCGCCAAGCTGGTGGTTCCTCACTTCATCGGCTGAGGTCGCGCTCATGCGCGTCATCCTCTTCACCGGCAAGGGCGGGGTCGGGAAGACCTCGGTCGCGGCTGCCACCGCCCTGGCCTGCGCCCGCCGCGGGTACCGGACGCTGGTGATGTCGACCGACCCCGCGCACTCGCTGGGCGACGCGCTGGACCGCGAGCTGGGGGTGGCGGCGCAACCGGTCGAAGAGAACCTTTGGGCCCACGAGGTGTCGGCCCTGCACGAGATGGAGCGCAACTGGGGGCGGCTCCACGACTACCTGGCCCGGGTCCTTTCCACCCAGGGTCTGGACGACATCGTGGCCGAAGAGGTCGCCACCCCGCCCGGCATGGACGAGATCGCCTCGCTGATGTGGATCAAGCACTACGCGGAGCGCGGGTCATACGACGTGCTGGTGGTGGATTGCGCGCCGACCGGCGAGACGTTACAGCTGCTCATGTTCCCGGACGCGGCCAAATGGTGGCTGGACAAGATCTACCCCTGGGAGCGGCGGGCGCTGCGGGTGGCCCGACCGCTGCTGCAGCCGCTGCTCGACATCCCGCTTCCCGAGGAAGAGGTGATGGCCTCGGTGCGGGAGCTGCTGCTCGACCTCGAGGGCATGAAGCGGATCCTGACCGACGCCTCGCTGACCTCGATGCGGCTGGTGCTCAACCTGGAGAAGATGGTGGTGAAGGAGGCCAAGCGCGCCTACACCTACCTCTCCCTGTTCGGGTATGAGACCGACTGCGTCGTGGTTAACCGCCGGTTCCCGCCTGGGTTGCAGGACCCGCTGTTCCGCCGCTGGCAGGAGATCCAGGCCGTTTACGCTGCCGAGGTCGACCAATCGTTCGCGCCGCTCCCCATTCTCGACGTCCCGCTGTTCGACGACGAGGTGGTCGGCTTCCCCATGCTGGCGCGGATGGCGGAGGCGGTGTACGGAGAGACCGATCCCGCCGCCCGGCTGCACACCGGACGGCAGCAGCGCGTGCTGCGGGTGGGCAAGGAGTACGTCCTCACGCTCCCGGTGCCGTTCGTCGAGCGGGGCGATGTCGACCTCGCGCGCCAGGACGGTGAGCTGTTCGTGACGGTGGGGAACTACAAGCGGGACATCACGCTGCCGCGTACCCTGGCGCTGCGCGAGACGGTGGGGGCGGCGCTGGAGGACGGGGAGTTGCACATCCGGTTCGGCGCCACCGGTTCCGCGCGCCCGGGAGGCAAGCCATGAGCAGCGAGGCAGAGCGGCTGGCGGAGCTGGTCACCGATCTCGGGCGGCGGCTGGCGCAGGCATTCGGCGACGTCGTCTCGCCCGAGGCGCAGCGTCATCTCCGCAACGCTCAACGCGAGGCGTTGACGGCCCTCTTCCTGATCTACGAGGAGCAGCTCGGGCGGCGCACCGGCCGGCCCGGGGCCCCTCGCGAGGACGACGACAAGAGGGACTGGCCGAACGACATGGAGGAGTTGATCTGGCAGGCCCGGGCGGGTGCCGACGCGGGGATGGAGCCGGACCCTGAGGGCCCGCCGCGCCCCTCACGAGTGGAGAAGATCGACCTCGACTGAGAGCGTCGTTTCTCCACACTCCGGGCCTACGACGCGCCCGGTAGGCCCGGAATGCGGAGAAACGGCCTCCCCATCCTCCCCTTCGGCCCGGCCGGCACGCGGGGGCGCGGCGATCCGTCATCATCCGGGAGTGAGCGTCTTTCCCTCCATCGAGCATGCCCGGGCCGCCGGTCCGTCCGCCGGCGTCCTCCCGAGGAGTTAGCGAGCGTGGCGGCGGGGATGGGCGCCCCGGACTTGGTGCTGGTGACCGGAGCGATGGGCCGCGTCGGCTCGGCGCTCAGGCCCGGTCTCCGTCGCAAGTGCCGGCTCCGCCTCCTCGACCGGCGACGGGTGGACGATCTGGAGGCGGGGGAGGAGGCGGTGGTCGCGGACATCCGGGACCCCGGGCAGATGCGTGAGGCGGCGGCCGGCTGCGCGGCCGTGGTGCATCTCGCAGCGATCCCGACCGACGCCCCCCACGATGACCTGCTGGACGTCAACGGCCGCGGGACCTACAACGTGCTGCAGGCCGCGGTCGCGGCGGGCTGCCGCCGGTTCGTCTTCGCCTCCACCAACCACGTCACCGGCTTCTACCCCACGAAGGTGCGCATCACCCCGGAGATGCCTCCGCGCCCAGACGGCCTGTATGGCGCGTCCAAGGTATACGGCGAGGCGTTGTGCCGCCTGCATCACGATCACTACGGGCTGGAGGTGGCGGTGATCCGCATCGGCAGCTCACTGGCCCGGCCGTCGGCGCCCCGCCACGCGCACACCTGGCTCAGCGATCGCGACCTGACTCAGCTGGCGTGGCGCTCTTTGTCCGTCCCCGATCTGGATTGGATCGTGGTCTACGGTGGCTCCGCGGCCCGGGAGCCGTACTGGGACGATGCCGAGGCCCGCCGCCGGCTCGGCTACGTACCGGTCGACGACGCCGGGCCACTGGTGCCGGAGGTTCCCGCCGACACCTACCAGGGCGGTTCCGAGGTGGGACGCCGGCCCATCAGCGGAAAAGGAGGACGCGATTCGTGACCGATCAGTCCGACGCCGACCGGCGCATCACCGACGTGCAGAGCCTGACCTTCCACTATCAGAACCACACTGGCCGGGACACCGAGGGGCACCGCCACCCCGCGCCCGTGCACGACGCCGAGCAGCGAGTGATCCGAATCCGCACCCAGGACGGGCTCGAGGGCATGGCGTTCGGTGGCTCCGAGCGGCTGGTGGCGGCCGCGCGCCGGCAGCTGACAGGACACGATCCTTTCCAGCGCGAGGCGATCACCGGGCTGCTGCAGAAGGCGGGTCGGTTGGATCAAGAGGCGCTCTCGGATCGGAACCTGGGCCTCCTCGACCAGGCACTCTGGGATCTGGCCGGCAAGGCGACCGGGCTCCCGGTCTACAAGCTGCTGGGCGGGTTCCGGGATCGAGTGCCCGCTTACGCCAGCACCATGGTCGGCGACGACATCCCGGGCGGCCTCGACTCACCGGAGTCATACGCCGCCTTCGCCAAGGCCTGCGTCGAGAAGGGGTACCGGGCGGTGAAGTTGCACACGTGGATGCCGCCCTACGGCCCCGACTTGGCGCGCGACATCGCCGCCTGCACCGCGGTCCGGGAGGCGGTCGGCCCTGACATCGACCTCATGCTCGACCCCTTCCACAGCTACTCGCGCGAGGAGGCGCTGTACCTCGCCGATGCCATCGCGGAGCTCGACTACCACTGGATGGAGGAGCCGATGGACGAGTACAGCGTCTCCTCTTACTCCTGGCTCTGCGAGAACACCGAGCTACCAATCTGCGGTCCCGAGTCGGCGGCCGGCGGGCTGAAGACACGGGCCGAGTGGATCAGGCGCCAGGCGGCGGACATCCTGCGGACGGGGCTCGAGCATGGCGGGATCACGCACATCATGAAGACGGCGCATCTGTGCGAGGCGTTCGGCCTCCGGCTGGAGCTGCACGGCGGAGGCGCCGGGACCCTCCACACGCTGGCCGCGATGCCGATCCCCGGCGAGTACTACGAGCACGGGCTGCTCCACCCGCACCTCGACTTCGACGGCGAGTCGCCCTGGCTCCGCACTCCGATCGACCGCGTGGAGCCAGACGGCCAGATCACGCTGCCGCAGCGCCCGGGTCTGGGGCTCGACATCGATTGGGACTTCATCGGTGCCAACGTGCTCCAGGACTGGCACTGAGGTTGGCGTTGCCCGATGGTGCACCAACGGGGGCGAGGACGGCGAAATGAGCCCCGGTGGTGCACCAACGGGGTAAGAGGATTAGCGATCTTCGCGCCAGAGCAGGTGTACGTCGCCGAACTCGTGCCAGCGGTATCCGGCCTGGAGTGCCTCGGCGTAGCTCCGCTCCAGCAGCTCCGGCCCGGCGATCGCCTCCAGCATCAGCAGATGCGTCGCCTCGGGCTCGTGCCAGCCGGTGAGGATGCCGTCCACGGTGAGTGCCGGGTGGGACGGCTCTACCAGCAGCGAGGTCCATCCGGAGGCGGCGCGCACCTCGCCCCGCTCGGCGGCCGCCGATTCCAGCGCACGCACCACCGTGGTGCCGACACCGAGCACGCGACCACCCCGCCTGCGCGCCCTCCGGATCGCCCGGGCGGTGGCGCGGGGTACCCGGCGCCACTCGGGGTAAGGCGCATCGCCGCTTTCCAGCGAAGAGACACCCGTGTGCAGCGTGATCGTGGCGACCTCAACACCGCGCTCGTGGAGCCGGGTCAGGACCGCCGGCGTCAGCGGGCGCGCCGCGCTCGGCATCTCCGCGCTCCCGGGGCGTCGGCCGACGTCGGTGTGGTAGGCCTGGACGGGCCAGCGCCGAGCGGCGTAGTCGTAGCGGATGGGTTCACCCCATCGGTCCAGATGCGCCCCCAGCGGTCCCTGCGTGCGTACGGTGGCGAGCCAGAGGCGGCTCCGTTGCGCCCCCTCCGGCACCGACCGTTCGATGGTCGCCACCGCGCCGCCGGCCAGCGTCAGCACGTGACCCCGGCGCGGGTCGAAGGAGGCGCGGCTGCCGACCGGGAGCGGCGTGCGCACCTCGACCACCCAGCGCGAGGTGGTGTCGGCCAGCGCCACCTCCATACCGGGCGCCGCGTTGGGATCGAGCGTCGAGAGGTGAAGCTCGACCTCGTCGGCACCGTCGCTGCCGGCAAGGGCGGCGGGCAGTGTCTGGGAGTCGTTGACGACCACCAGGTCTCCGGGACGGAGGAGGGAAGGCAGGTCGCGTGCGATATGGTGCTCCTGACATCCGGGTGAGCTGACCAGCATCCGGACCCCGTCCCGTGGCGTCCCCGCGACCTCGGGAGGCGAGGTGGCCACGAGCGGGGTGGGCACTTTGAACGCGGGTGCTCGTCGCTCGTCGACCAGCGTCATCGCAGCCTTGCCTCCAGCAGGTCGGCGGCCCGATAGCGGCCGTTCGCCGGGCGCAGGGACAGCAGGCGTTGGAGCGCCGGCACCGACTCCTCGGGGAGGGGACGGTCGGAGATGTCCTCACCGGGGAAAGCGGCCTGATGCATGGCGGTGCGCATGTCGCCGGGGTCGAAGGCGTACACGGCGAGGCCCGCTGCCTCCGCGCTCAGCACGTTGAGCAGCTGGTCGAGCGCCGCCTTCGAGGCTCCGTAGGCGCCCCAGGTCGCATAGGGCTCGCGGGCGGCGTCGCTGCTCAGCCCGACGATGATGCCCTGAGCCCGGCGCAGTGCGGGCAGCATGGCCTGGACCAGCCCCGCCTGGGCCACCACATTGGTCTCCAGCGTCCGGCGCAGCTCATCGAGGGGGAGCCGCTCCAAGGTGGGGAGGGGGCTGGGCCCGAGCGTGCCCGCGTTCAGGACCAGCAGGTCGAGGTGACCACCTACGGCCCGCGCCAGCGTCGTCCGATGGTCAGGGTCGGCGATGTCACCCGCCACGGTCCGGATGCGAGGCCCCGCCACCTGTTGCAGTGGGCCTGCGTGCCGGGCATCGACGACCAGGTCCCAGCCCTCTGCGGCGAGAGCCTCGGTGAGCGCCCGCCCAAACCCGAGCGAGCCGCCGGTGACGCATGCGATCGGCATGACTCGTGCAATTGGCATACCTCGATGGTCGATCCCAACCCCCCCTGCCCGAATCGATCTCCCGCCCGATCCCGCCCTCCGTCAAAAGTCCCAACAGGAAGGACCCACCGGGGCGCGTTGGTGCACGTGCACCAACGGCCTCCACGGCGTGGGTCAGGGCGGCGATCCCGACGCGAAGCGCCTCCCGCTCGGCGGCCGTCAGCTCCGCCTCGATCCGCCGGTGGCGCTCGCTCATGAAAGTGGACAGCTCACTGGTCAGCTCCGGCCCCGAGCGGTGAGCTCGACGCGGACGAAGCGCCGGTTGTCGGCATCCCGGCGGCGGACCACCCAGCCGCCCCGCTCCAGGCCCGCGATCAGGCGGCCCACCGTGCTCTTCTCGAACCAGAGTCTCCGGCCCAGCTGGCCCTGTGGACGCGGCTTGCGACCCGGCGGTCCCTCGCCATCCTGTGCATGCAGGACCTGACCCGGAGCGGCGTCTTCCGGGTCCCGATGGCGGCGATCGCGGAACACGGGCGCCCTCCCGCGTACTCAGCGCCGGGGGGGCCGGGCATGTTCTCTCTGGCCGACCCAGCGAGGATCAACGAGGTGCTGACGGCGTCCGGCTTCGAGCGCGTGGCCTCGACCGGCGTGAACCGGTCCTCAAAGTGGGGCGACGACGCCGAGGACGCGGCCGCCTTCTTCCTCGGGTCCGGCCCCGTTCACGCCCTGTTCGCGGACGCCGAGGCGGACACACTGGAACGGGTGCGCGAGGCCATCACGGCCGCACTCCGCCCGTACCAGCAGTCCAACGGCGTGCGGCTCTCGCTGGCGGCCTGGCTGGTCACCGCGGTGCGACGAGAGCCCCGATGGTGCACCACGGGCCCTAAGAGCGGCGACGAAGGCCCCGATGGTGCACCACCGGGTCCTTCTCGGGTCTTCAGGAGGAGGTGCGGTGCAGGGCCAGGACGGTGACGTTGTCGTGTGAGAAGCGTTTCTGGATCGCTTCGTCGACCAGCCGCCGGGCCGCCTCCTCGGGGGACGCTCCCTCCAGGAACGCAGGCAGCTCCTCCGGGGTAACCACGTCCCAGAGTCCGTCGCAGGCGGCCACCAGCCAGCCATCTTCCAGCTTGCCGGTCCACTCCGAGACCTCACCGGAGACACCGACCGCGGCGAAGTCGTCGTCGCCCAAGCTGCGGGTCGGCATCAGCCCGTTGCCGGTCGCGAGGTCCATCACGTAGGGCCCGTCGATAACCCCCCCGGCCTCCAGCACGCGCTGGCGCTCGCGCGGGTTGCTGACGCGGTGCATTTGTGTCACCACCTCGGCGTGCCCATCTGCCACCACGGCCAGTTCGCAGTCACCCAGGTTCGCGACGTGCAGCTGTGTGCCATCGAGCCGGAACACGACCGCGCAGGCGCCGCTCGGAAGCCGGCGGGAACCCACCTCCAGCCGGCGCAGCGCCTCGCCGGCGGAGAGGTCGAACAAGCCCGGCAGAGCCGCCGCAGCGTACTCGGAGACCTCCTCACCCCGGTGCCCGTCGAACACGCCGCCCCACGCGGTGTGACCGGTGACGGACAGCACGTGCCGGTCCTCCATCGTCGGTCGCGGCCCCTGCCGGCCGAGCGCGAAGGCATCTATCCGGGGCATAGCCGTCCCACCTTACACAAGGCGCTGAGAGGGCCGTCTCTCCACATTCCGGCCCTTCCCGGCCCCGCGTAGCCCCGGAGTGTGGAGAAACGCACCCCGAAACGGGCGCCCCTCCCGGAGATGGGGAGGGGCGCCTCGGGGGTAGGGGTGAGTGTCTTATCTCACGAGGCGACGGCGACCGGAGCCTCGTTGGCCGGCAGCAGTGCCCAGTCGAGCACCTCCCGCACGTCGCTGGCGAGGTGGATCGTGATCTCGTTGCGCACGTGCTCCGGCAGGTCGTCCAGGTCCGCCTCGTTGCGCTGGGGGAGGACGACCTCGGTCAGGCCCGCCCGGAGCGCCGCCAGCACCTTCTGCTTGACGCCGCCGATCGGCAGCACCCGGCCCTGCAGCGTGACCTCGCCGGTCATCCCCACGTTGGAGCGCACCGCGCGCCCGGTGAGCAGGGACGTCAGCGCGGTGACCATGGTGACCCCGGCCGACGGCCCGTCCTTGGGCACCGCCCCGGCGGGCACGTGCACGTGCACCTGGCGGTCGATGGGAGCGCCGTGGACGCCCAGCTCGTCCGCGTGGGACCGGACGTAGGAGAGCGCGATCTGCGCCGACTCCTTCATCACGTCCCCCAGCTGTCCGGTCAGGGTGAGGCCGCCACCCTTCTCGCTCGGCATCGAGGTCGCCTCGATGAAGAGGACCTCGCCACCGGCGCCGGTCACCGCCAGGCCGGTCGCCACGCCCGGCACCGAGGTGCGCTCGCGCGCCTCCTCGCGCTGGAACCGCGGCTTGCCGAGCAGGTCTCGCACCGCGGGCTCACCGACCGTGACGGGAGCCGTCGCCCGGCCCTGGTCGAGCCGGGTCGCCGCCTTGCGCAGGAGCCGCCCGATCTCACGCTCCAGGTTGCGGACGCCCGCCTCCCGGGTGTAGTCGCCGATGATCTCGGACAGGCCCTGGTCCTCGAAGGTCACCTCGGTGCCGTCCAGCCCGTTGCGCTCCAGCTGCCGCGGCACCAGGTGCTGCTTGGCGATTTGAAGCTTCTCCTCCTCGGTGTAGCCGTCGAGCCGGACCAGCTCCATCCGATCCAGCAGCGGGCCCGGGATGGTGTCGGCCACGTTGGCGGTGGGGATGAAGAGCACCTCGGAGAGGTCCAGGTCGACCTCCAGGTAGTGGTCGCGGAAGGTGTGGTTCTGAGCCGGGTCGAGCACCTCGAGCAGCGCCGAGGAGGGGTCGCCCCGCCAGTCGGAACCGACCTTGTCGATCTCGTCCAGCATGATGACCGGGTTCTTGGTGCCGGCTTCTTTCAGCGCCCGCACGATTCGGCCGGGGAGCGCGCCCACGTAGGTGCGCCGGTGCCCGCGGATCTCGGCCTCGTCGTGGATGCCGCCGAGCGAGATGCGGGCGAACTTGCGGCCCAGCGCCCGCGCCACCGACTCACCGAGCGAGGTCTTGCCCACGCCGGGAGGGCCGACGAGCGTGATGATGGCGCCCGAACCGCGGCCGCCTTCGTTGCTCAGGCCGCGCTCCTGCCGCCGCTTGCGCACGGCCAGGAACTCGATGATCCGGTCCTTGACGTCCTCCAGCCCGGAGTGGTCCTGGTCCAGGATCTCGCGCGCCTTCTTGAGATCGAGGTTGTCGTCGGTGCGCACATTCCAGGGGATGTCGAGCATCCAATCCAGGAACCCACGGATCCAGCCGTGCTCGGGGCTCTGCTCGGATGTGCGCTCCAGGCGGTCCAGCTCCCGGTCGAACTCCTTGCGCGCGGCCTCCGGCATTCCGGCGGCATCCCCGCGCTGGCGATAGTCGTTGGCGTTGTCGCCGTCCGACTCACCCAGCTGCTTTTTGATCGCCTCCATCTGCTGGCGCAGCAGGAACTCGCGCTGGTTCTTCTCCATCTGCTGTGAGACGTCGGTCTTCAGCTGCTCTTTCAACTGCAGCTCGGCCAGCACCTCACGGTTCCAGGCGATCAGCTTGCGCAGCCGCTCGGCGACGTCCAGCGTCTCCAGGATCTCCACCTTGCGGGCCATCGAGAGGTCGGGCGAGTACCCCGACATGTCGGCCAGATGACCGGGGTTGTCGATCGAGTGCAGGACCTGCGCGATCTGCTGCGCGCCCCGCAGGTCGAGGATGTTCTCGACCACGGCGCGGTATTCCTGCGCCAGGTCGTGGGCGGCGCCATCCGCGGACGGGGCGTCGGGCCGGGGGGTGACTTCGGCGACCAGGGCACCGGTGGCGTCGGTCGACACGCTTCCCAGCACCGCGCGGTGGCGCGCCTGGGCGACGACGACATCGGTGCCGTTGGCGAGCGTGCCCTTCTCCTCCACCTTGGCGATCACACCGACGGTGGAGTAACGGCCGTCGACCTTCGGCAACAGCAGCAACAGCCCCTCGTCGCTGAACGCCGAGCGAGCCGCCCGCATCGCGTCTTCGGTGTCGAGGGGGATGGTGGCGCTCATCCGTGGCAGCACGACCGCCTCGGTCAGCGGCAGCACCGGAAGTTTTCTGTTTTCAGGCATCTAGTTCCTAGCTCTCCTCATTGCGGTGGATACCCACCCAGACGAGAATGGAAACTCATGCCGAAGACCGTTGCTTCCCGGGCCAAGGTGCTCGCGGGTATCGACCTCGGTGGGACTCAGGTGCGGGTTGTCTTCGGCAACGCGCGCGGCGAGATCCTGGGCGCGGCGCGAACCCAAACCAAGTCCCTGGGCACCCCACGCCGGGTGGTGGACTGGGTCGGTGCACAGGCACACCGTCACCACGTCGACCTGAAGATGGCCGCCATCGGAGCGCCCGGGCCGGTCGAACCCCGGAGCGGGATGCTCATCAACCCGCCCAATCTGGGCGATCCCCGCCACTGGTACAACGTCCCGATCACCGAGCTTCTGCGGGTGGAACTCGGTTGCCCGGTGCAGCTGCAGAACGACGCCAACCTGGCGGGCCTGGGGGAGTTCCACCAGGGCGCCGGCCGGGGGACCCGCGACATGGTCTACATCACCTGGAGTACGGGGGTGGGGGCAGGGGTGGTGCTCGACGGCGGGCTGATCGACGGCCCCCACGGCTCCGCGGGCGAGGTCGGTCACATGATCATCGATCCCGACGGACCCGTTTGCGGATGCGGTCAGCGCGGCTGCGTCGAGGCCATCTGCAGCGGCGCCAACATCCAGAAGCGGTACGGGATCCCCACCAAGGAACTGCTGGAGGCGGCGGCCGAGGGCGACCAGCACGGGGTCCACGTGGCAGACGAGATGGCGACCGCGATGGGTGTCGCCTTGATCAACGTCTCCAACCTCTACGACCCCGAGATGATCGTGATCGGCGGTGGCATCACGCAGTCCTGGCGGGTCCTGCAGCCGCGGATGATGAAGGTTCTGCGCTCGTCGCCCTTCATCACCCCGCGCCGCCGGCCCCGCGTGCGCAAGGCGACGCTCGGTACCCGCGTCGGCGAGGTGGGCGCGATCGAGTGGGCGCGCACCTGGTACGAGCGCGGGCTGGGCGACTAGAGGTGCCGGCCGAGGAACCGGTCCTGCGCTTCCCGGACGGCGCCGCCTTCGGAGCCTGGCTGGAGGCGCATCACGCGACCGCGGCCGGGGTGCGCGTGGAGTTCGCCAAGCGCGGGAACCCCACGGCTTCGGTGAACTACGACCAAGCTCTGCGGCAGGCGCTCCGCTACGGCTGGATCGACACGCAGGTCGGCACCGGGCCTGACGGGTGGTATCGGCAGCGGTTCACGCCCCGGCGCCGCAAGAGCCGCTGGTCGAGACGCAACTGCGAGCTGGCGGAAGAGCTGATCGCGAGCGGTGAGATGAAGCCCGCCGGGCTCGCTCAGGTTGAGGCGGCCAGGGCGGACGGCCGCTGGGAGCTGGCCTATCCCGGGCCTCGCACCGCGGCCGTGCCCGAGGATCTCCAGCGCGAGCTGGACCGGGATCCCGAGGCAGCCGCCTTCTTCGCCGGCCTCTCGAGCCAGAACCGGTACGCGATCCTGTACCGGCTGCAGGAGGCCCGGCGACCCGAGACCAGGGCCCGGCGCCTGGCCACGTTCATGGACATGCTGCGCCGCCGGGAGACCGTGCATTGACGCACCCCTGGCTGGCTCAGTACCCGCCCGGTGTCCCTCCCACCCTGACGCCCCCGCACGCTACCTTGCTCGACGCGCTCGATGCTCAGGTGCGATCCCGTCCGGATGCGCCCGCGCTGCGCTATTTCGGCCGGGTGCTGACCTGGTCCGAGCTGGACCGCGAGGTCACGGCCCTGGCGGCTGCGTTGGTGGAACGGGGAGTGAGCGCGGGCGACCGGGTCGCGCTGCTGCTCCAGAGCGTCCCACAGTTTCCTGTCGCCGTCCTCGCCACCTGGCGGCTGGGCGGGGCGGTGCTGCCCCTGAACCCGATGCTGCACGCCCTCGAGGTGCGTTATCACCTGCAGGACTCTGGCGCGGTCGCGCTGGTCGCGCTCGACTCGCTGTACCGGGAGGCGGGTGAGGAGGGCGCCCGTGGCACCAGCGTCCGCTGCGCCGTGGTCACCGGCGATCTCGACTACGCGGGCGACGAACCGGTGCCGGCGGTGGTGGCGCCTGGGCCACCGGTCGACGGAGCCCCGCGCTTTCTCGACCTGGTGGCGGCGCCTGCGGAGGCCACCCGACCCCTCCCGCCGCCGGCCCCGGACGGTCTGGCCATGCTCGGTTACACCTCTGGCACCACCGGCCGCCCCAAGGGCGCCATGATCACGCACGCCAACCTGGTCCACCAGGCCGACGTCTACCGGGTCTGGTGCGGGATCGGCCCCGAGGACCGGATCTTCGCCGCCGCGCCTCTCTTCCACATCACCGGGATGGTGGGCCACCTTGGGCTGTCCCTGGTCTCCGGCGCCAAACTGGTGCTCGCCCACCGCTTCCAAGGGCCGGAGACGCTGCGCCAGATCGAGCGCCACCGCTGCACCTTCACCGTGTGCGCGATCACCGCCTACCTGGCCATGCTGCAGGCGTTGGACGCGGAGCCGCACGACCTGTCGTCGCTGCGCGTGGCGCAGTCGGGCGGCGCGCCCGTGTCGCCGGCCACGGTGCAGCGGTTCCAGGAGCGGACCGGCGTCGAGATCCGCAACGTCTACGGCCTCACCGAGACCACGTCGCCCTCGCACGCCGCCCCGCTCGATCGGCCGACGCCGGTCGACGCCGAGTCGGGTGCGCTCTCGGTCGGCGTGCCGGTCCCCGGTCACGAACAGCGGGTGGTGGACCTGGAGTCGGGCGAAGAGGTCCCGGTGGGGACGCTGGGCGAGCTGTGGACGCGAGGGCCGGGCGTGGTCGGCGGATACTGGCACCGCCCCGAGGCCACCGCCGCCACCTTCACCGACGGTTTTCTCCACACCGGCGACGTGGGAAGGGTGGACGCTCAGGGCTGGTTCTACCTCGTCGACCGGGCCAAGGACATGATCAACGTCTCGGGGTACAAGGTCTGGCCGCGGGAGGTGGAGGACTATCTGTACGAACACCCGGCCGTGCGCGAGGCGGCGGTGGTGGGCGCGCCTGACCCCTACCGGGGGGAGACGGTGGTCGCGTTCGTCGCTCTCCGCGAGGGCACCGCCACCGGCCCGGCCGACCTGCTCGCCTTCTGCCGGCAGCGCATGGCGGCGTACAAGTGCCCGCACCGGATCGAGATCGTTGTCGAGCTCCCCAAGACGGCGACCGGCAAGTTCCTGCGCCGCGAGCTGCGCGAGCGGGTGGCCCGAGACCCGCGCTGAACGGGCGTCAGCCGGCGCCGCGCATCCCCAAGTGCCGGCACTCAGGGCCTCCACCGGCGCCGCGCATCCCCAAGTGCCGGCACTCAGGGCCTCCACCAGGCGCACGCTCGCCGGTCGAGAGATGGGTGTGGTCGGGCTCCTTCCTACGATGGGTCGGATGACCGATCCCGTCGTGCGCCGGCTGGACGTCGCTCAGGACGGTGCCTTCCAGGTGCTGCGGCGCGTCGCCTCGGAGACGGGCGCTGAGATCTGGGTGGTGGGTGGGTATGTGCGCGACCATCTCCTCGGCCTGACCCGGCACCCCGACCTCGACGTGGTCGTGGTGGGGGTGCCAGCCGGTGTCGTCTCCGCGCGCTTCGCCCAGGTCGCCGGCGCGCCTCCCCCTGCCAGCTTCCCCCGCTTCGGCACCGCGCAGGTGACCTGGGATGGACGTCAGCTCGAGTTCGTGGGCGCCCGCCGCGAGAGCTACCGCGCCCACTCGCGCAAGCCCGACGTGGAAGCGGCGACGCTGGAGGAGGACCTGGCCCGCCGCGACTTCACCGTCAACGCGCTGTACTGCGATCTGGACGGAGGGGTCCGCGACCCCTTCCATGGCCTGGCCGACCTCGACGCGCGGATGCTCCGCACACCAGTCGACCCCGAGGTCACGTTCCGCGACGACCCGCTCCGGATGCTCCGCGGCGTGCGTTTCGCGGCGACGCTGGGGTTCGATCTCGCGCCGGACGCGCTGGGGGCGATGGAGACGCTGGCTGACCGGTTGCGACCGCCCGTGGTCTCCGCCGAGCGGGTCGCCGACGAGTTCTGGAAGATGCTCCTCTCGCCGCGGCCACGGCTCGCGCTGGAGCTGCTCGACCGGCACCGGCTGCTCCCCCAGGTGCTCCCTGAGCTCTCGGCGACCCACGGCGTGGTGCAGGGCGGGTATCACCAGGACGACGTCTTCCACCACACGCTGCGGACGGTGGAACTGACGCCTGCTGATTTGACGCTTCGACTGGCGGCGCTCTTCCACGACCTGGGCAAGCCGGCCACCGCGTATCGCGGCGGCTTCCCCGGTCATGAGGAGGCGGGCGCGGAGCTGGCGACCGAGGCTCTCACCCGCCTGCGCCTCTCGGGAGCCAGGACACAGGCGGTGGCGCGGCTGGTCCTCCTCCATCTGCGGCCCGTCTACTACGAGCCGGCATGGACGGACGGGGCGGTGCGCCGCCTCGCCCGCGCGGCGGGAGAGGACATCTGGCGGCTGCTGGACCTGGCTCGCGCCGACATCCGTGCCTCCTCCTATCCGCATCCGGAGAAGATTGACGCGCTCGCCGACCGGCTCCGGGCGCTGCTCGCCGAGCGGCCCGACCGCTTCCGCCTGCCCCTCTCCGGCGACGACATCATGAAAGCACTTGGTCTTGGCCCCGGACCCGAGGTGGGCCGCCTCAAGGCGGAGCTGGAGGAACTGGTGCTGGACGGTGTCCTGCCCGCCGACCGGGACGTCCTGCTGAGGCACCTCACGAGTCGCCCGCCCGCATAGGCGCACGGCGCCGCCAACTACCCTGAGCGCCATGCCCGACTCCAAGATGCTTTCGCTGCTGGTCGGAACCTACACCGCGCCCCAGGGCCGGGGCGAGGGCGTGGTCCGGATCGAGCTCGCCACCGAGCACGGCACGCTGCGCCGCGGAGTGGGAGCCGCCGCCGCATCCAGCCCCAGCTTCGTCTCCGTCTCACCGGCCGGCACGCAGGCTTACGCGGTCAGCGAGGTGGACAGCGTTGAAGGCCGGCCGACCGGGGCTCTGGTCTCGCTTTCACTGGACGACGGCGGACTGGCGCTCACGGGAACCGTGGAGACGGGAAGCGCCGGACCGTGCCACGTCGCGGTCGCGCCCGGCGGACGCCACGCGGTGGTGTCCAACTACCAGGGGGGCGCGGTGAGCGTGGTCGCGCTCGAACGGGACGGCCCGGTCCGCGAGCGAACCGACCTGGTCCAGCACCACGGATCCAGCGTGGATCCGGACCGCCAGAGCGAGGCCCACGCCCACTCGGCGACGTTCGATCCGAGCGGAGAGCGGATGCTGGTCTGCGACCTCGGGCTCGACAAAGTCATCGTGTACCGACTGGACCCGGGCGCCGGACGGCTGCAGGCCCTCCCCCAACTGGACATCACCACCCCGGCCGGCACCGGCCCACGGCATCTGGACTTCGCGCCCGGCGGGCGGCGGCTTTTCGTCGCGGGCGAGCTGAATTCGACGCTCCTCGTCTACGACCACGATCCCGAGTCCGGCGAAACCCGGGGACAGCAGGTCGCGAGCACGCTCGGCGAGTCGGTGCCGGAACGGCGGAACTACCCGGCCGACATCCATGTCCATCCCACCGGTCGTTTCGTCTACGTGTCCAATCGAGGTCTGGACTCGATCGCCGTTTTCGGGATCGACGAGCGGGATGGCCGGGCTGAGTTGGTGGCCAACCATCCGGGCGGCGGGCAGTGTCCGCGCAACTTCGCGATCGACCCCACGGGGCGCCTCCTGCTCTGCGCCAACCAGCAGTCGGACAACGTGGTCCCGTTCTGGATCGACCCTGCAACTGGCCTGCTCACGCAGGCGGCCGAGCCCCTGGAGCTGCGGTCCCCGGTCTGCCTGCGCTTCCTGGGTGCGTGAGGGACGAGCACGCCGCCGGCCCGGGAGGACCGGCGGCGCGGGATAGGGGGAGTGCCGGCGGTCGCGGATGTGGCGACCGCCGGGTTCGTTGTCGATCAGGCGGGAGGCCCGCTGCCCAGCGTCACGTTGGTGGTCTGGCTGGCGCCGCCCTGACCGTCGTTCCAGGTCACCTGAACGGTGGTGCCCGGGGTGTACTGCTGCAGCACCTTGGAAAGCGAGCTGGGGTCGGTGACCGACTGGCCATCGATGGCGGTGATCACGAAGGTCTGCGGCAACCCTGCCTGGGCCGCGCCGCCGTTCGCGACCAGGCCGACCACCTGAGCGCCCTGACCGGTCGTGAACTGGCTGTCGGAAACCTCCACGCCGAGGTAGCCGGGGACTCCGATGATGACTGAAGCGGTGCGCTGCCCGGACTCGATCTGATTGATGACGGGGATGATCTTGCCGGCCGGGATCACGAATCCGTCGTTCGAGCAGTCAGACGAGGCCTGGGGGTTGCCGCTGCCACCGTTGCCGCCGTTGCCGCCGTCGCCCGGGTAACCGGGGTTGCCACCGTTGCCGCCGTTACCGCTGCTGGACGCCGCGGTGAGCATGCCTAAGTAATGACCCTGTGCGTCGGCGAGGACGCCGCCGGAATCGCCCGCGCAGATCTGCGCCGACTCCTCGATCATGCCGGTCAGCGTCTCCGTGTCCTGGGCGCCGCCGTCGAGGCTGGCGGTAATGGTCTGATCGGTGCCCGTGATCGAACCTTGGGAGGAGGCCGGGGTGCCGCCCTGCCCGAGCGCGTTGCCGAACGCCGCCACCGCATCCCCGGTGTGGGCGGTGGCCCCGGTCTTGATGTTGATGGTGGGCAGGCCGTGGACGCCCTGCAGTTGGACCAGGGCGATGTCGGCGGTGGGATCCTCCCCCAGCACCTTGACCGGCACCGTCCTCCCGTCGGACAGCGTGGCGGTCATCGACGAGTTGCCCTCGATGACGTGGTTGTTGGTCAGGACCTCGCCGCTGGAGGTGAGGATGACGCCCGTGCCCGCGTCCTCGCCCACCGTCTGGCCCTGGGCGTTGGTCTGCACGCCGTTGATGTCGACGATGGCGGGATCCAGCCGGCTCGCCAGCTTGGAGAGATCGATGCTCCCGGTGGCGCCACTGCCGCCGTTGCCGCCGTTGCCGTTCGGGTTGCCCCCACCGCCTCCGTTGCCGTTCCCGCCACCGCCTGTCGACGGTGGAGTGGAGGCCTGAGGTTGGTTGAAGTCGTGGCCCAGGAGCAGAGCGGCCCCGATGCCGCCGCCGAAGCCGGCCACCAGCACCATCAGACCGGCTACGACCGCGATCACCAGCAGAGCAGTGCGTCCACGGTGCCGCGTCTGGGCCTGGGATTGTGCCTGCGGGTTCCAGTAACCGTAGCCGGGATATCCGTAGTTGCCGTAGCCGGGATACCGGTACTGCTGCCCGTAGCGGTACGCACCCTGGTACTGCTGTCCGTACGGGTACCCACCTTGATACCCCTGCCCATACGGGTGGGCGCCCTGGTACCCGTGCCCTTGCGAGTCCGCACCCTGCGCGCCGTAACCCTGGTGGGTGTCCGTCGCGCCGGTGTCGGGTGGGCCGGTGTCCGGCGCCGTCTGCCAGCCCTCGGCGTCCGCCCCAGGAGCGGTCCCGGTGTCCCCGTCGGGGGGATTGGAGGGCGCCGAGGAGCCCTGCTCCTCGTGTTCACCCCGAGAGAAAGGATCCATCGTGCTCTCAGTGTGGGATGTGACGATGAAACGACGATGAACCGGCAGACGGCTCTTTGGAGCCGCCTCCGCAGGAGAACCCTACGCCGGCGGTCCCGCCCCCAACGTGACGGTGGTGGTCTGGCTGGGGCCACCCAGGCCGTCGTTCCAGGTCACCTCCACCGCCTGTCCGGGCGAGGTCTGCTCGAGGATGGTGGTGAGGTCGTTAGGGCTCGTCACCTGGGTCGGACCGATGGCGGTGATGACGAAGCTGGGAGGAAAGCCGGCCTGCTCGGCGGCGCCTCCTTGGACCAACTGCGTGATCTGGGCCCCGTTCACGGCTGGAGGCTGGCACGATCCTTCCTCGGTAGACGCCTGGGTGCACTCCTGGACCTCGACGCCGAGGAAGCCGGGCAGCCCGATGATCACCTTTGAGGTGCGATGGCCGGAGCGAATCTGCTGGACGATGGGGATCGCCTGGGCGGTCGGGATCACGAAGCCGTCGTTCGAGCACTCACCCTGCGCCGACCCGCCGTTGCCGCCTCCACCATTGCCGCCGCCTCCGTAGCCGCCGCCGTTGTTGGGCGTCGAGGCGGCGGTCAGGATGCCCAGGTAGTCGCCCTGTGCATTGGTCAAGATGCCCCCCGAGTCCCCGGGGCAAATCTGCGCCGACATCTCGATCAGGCCGTTCAGCGTCTCGCTGCGCTCTGAGCCGTTGTCCAGGGTGGCGGTGATGGTCTGGTCCAGGTGCGTCACCTGCCCCTGGGTGGCAGACGGGGGGCCGCCCCGCCCGAGCGCGTTGCCGAACGCCGCCACCGCCTCGTCGATCGTCGCCGACGCACCGCTGCGCAGGGGGATTGCGTGCAGATTCGAGGCGCCCTGGATCTGCACCAGCGCGACGTCATCGGTGGGATCCTCGCCGAGCACCTTGATGGGATAGGTGTTGTTGTCGGCGAGCGTCGCCTGCAGCTGGTCGTCGCCCGCGATGACGTGATTGTTGGTCACGACCTCGCCGCTCCTGGTGATGATGACGCCGGTGCCGGCGTCATCCTCCACCGTCTGCCCGGTCGCATCCTCCTTGACTCCGGTGATGTCGACGATGCTTGGATCCAGCCTGGCCGCAAGAGCTTGCAGATCGACGGCGCCGCTGCGGCCCGCACCACCGGGTCGGGTGGACCCGCGCGCGCGAGCTTGCGCCGGGTGGTGCAGGCCGCGGAGGTAGGTCGCCGCGCGGAGGCCGCCACCGACCCCGACCACCAGCAGGGCCAGGCAGGCGATCACCGCCACCGCCACCAGCGCCGAACGCGACCCCCGCCGGGTCGCCGCTGGCGCGGAGGAGGCCCAATACCCGGGCCGGTAGCCGGGACTATGACCGTAGGGCGGATAGTCATACTGCGGCCGGTCCTCGTCGCCGCGGGGGTTGTTGGCGACGTACCGCTGCCCGGGGTAGGAGTAGTACCCGTCCCAATCCGGAGGAGGATCGCCCAGCCCGGCTGGGTGGGGATTCGAAACCGCCTCGTCGCCCTGCTCAGAGGTTGGACGGTTGCCGATGGGAGGCTCGGCTGAACCAGGGGATGTCCACTCTGGGTCCTCGAAGCGAGGCGGCCCGGCGTCGCCGGAGCGGGGCGTGAGTGGACCCCGGTCCTGGCTACCATCACCCCGCGCGAAAGGATCCATCGTTTCTCGGCCACGATACGTGGGCCCGGCCGGCCTGGCCCGGACGTCGGGGGTGACGGTACCGTACTGGCATGTCCAGCGCGTCACGCACGTCGTCGGTCCCGGACCGCAACCTCGCCCTGGAGCTGCTCCGCGTCACCGAGTGGGCGGCTTTGGCCTCGGCTCCGTTGCAGGGCCGTGGGGACAAGGAGGCCGCGGATCAGGCGGCCGTGGACGCGATGCGGACGGCGCTCGGCGGCGTCGACATGAGAGGTGTGGTGGTCATCGGCGAGGGGGAGAAGGACCAGGCCCCTATGCTGTATTTCGGCGAAGAGGTCGGCAACGGCTTGGAGCCAGAGGTCGACGTCGCGGTGGATCCGATCGACGGGACCCGGCTCTGCGCCAACGGCCAGCCCGGAGCCCTGGCCGTGGTCGCGATCGCCGAGCGGGGAACCATGTGGACCAGCCACGTCCCCTACATGGACAAGATCGTGGTCGGGCGCCGCGCGCGCGGGGTGATCGACATCGAGATGCCGGTGGCCTGGAACCTGGTCCGGATCGGCAAGGCACTGGACCTCCCGCCCAAGGAGCTGACCGTGATCATCCTGGACCGGGAGCGCAACCAGCCGGTGATCGAGGCCGTGCGCGACGTGGGCTCGAGGATCCGGCTGATCGGCGACGGCGACGTGGCCGGGGCGGTGATGGCGGCGGCCGAGACGCAGTCCGGTATCCACGTCCTGATGGGTTCGGGGGGTGCTACCGAGGGCGTGGTCGCCGCCTGTGCCGTCAAATGCCTGGGCGGGGACATGCGGGGGAAGCTCCTGCTGCGCGACGACGACGAGCGCCGGCTGGCGGTGGAGGAGGGGCAGAAGCCGGGGCGGGTCTACTCGGCCGACGACCTCTGCTCGGGCGACAACATCTTCTTCGCGGCCACCGGCATCACCGCCGGAGACCTGCTGCGGGGCGTCCGCTACGAGGGGCCGTACGCCTACACGCACTCGATGGTGCTGCGCTCGGCCACCGGCACCATGCGCTTCGTCGACGCCTTCCACGAGTCGACCAAGCTGCGGCTGCGGGGGGCGCTGGGGGCGCAGCTCAACCGGCGGTAGACAGGGGTCGGAGGTCGGGTCCCAAACCCCCGCGCGGCGGCGACCTGCCGGGCCCTGCCGGTCATGTGAGGGGCGTGGTTGCTCGCGACTTCGGGCTGAGTAGGCAGCAAGGGTGGTGGTTGTGCGGTTGCGCTGACGTGGGAGCGACTTCGGGCTGGCCGCCCGAGCGCTTCGCGCACGGCTGAGTAGGCACCGAGGGTGGTGGTTGTGCGGTTCTGATTGTTTTACTTGGGTGGCTCCGCCCCCAAGCCCCCGCGGCGGCGCTGGCCGCCGGGCCCTGCCGGGTCAGCAGTGGTTGGTGCTCTCGTGAAGGCGGCGCTGGCTCGCTTCGGGCTGGCGCCCGAGCTGCGCCCGCTTGTGCGTGACCGCACGGTTCCTACGCGAGCTCACCGGTGGCCGCCGGTGGTGACGGGTGTTGCGTGCGCGAGTGGGCCCCCGTCACAAGGGTTCCTGCGGCATACTTCCCTGAGACCAAGGTGCCGGTGCCGAGCGAAGTGGTGGCTCCCCAGCCGGTGCTGGTCCAGGAGGTGGTTTCGTGACGGCCGGGCTGCGTTCGCTGTTCGGGATCCTGATCGCGATCGTGCTGGTCGCGCTCGGCATCTACGGGCTCCAGAACCAGGAGCATATCGCGGTCTACTTCCTCTTCTTCACCTTCAACGGCACCCAGGCCTGGATCCCGGCCGGCCTGTTCGCGCTTCTGATCTTCGCCATCTGCCTGGTCTACGGCCTGCTCTCGGGCACGGTGTGGCTGTTCCGGCGCCGGCGATTGGTCCGGGCGACCTCCGAGCACCACTCGCGGGCGGAGTCGCTGTCCAGGCAATTGGAGGAGGCCCGGGCCGAGGTCGCCCGTCTGCGCGCGCCCGCCGCGCGCCGCGAGGAGCAACGCCCGGTCACCGAAGCGCTCAAGCCCGCTCGCGTGGCCGAGCCCCCGGCATCCTCTCCCGAGCCCCGCGCGCAGGCCGCAGCACAGTCCCAGGAACCCGAGGCACCCACTCCCGAAGCCCGCGGGCAACAAGCTCAGGATTAGGCCCGCTTTCGCGCGAAGAGGGCCTTATGGGGCGCTCGACGGGCCCCCTTGCATGCGAAAGCGGGGGCGGGGTATTCACTACCCCCGAGATCGCGGGAGCTCCGCGCCGAGGCTTTTACCCGATTCCCCCCGTGAAGGCAGGTCCCAGGCGCGCGCAGCACAGGTCACGCTCATTCGGGGCTCCCAGGGGGTCTGCAGACCCCCGATCGCCGGCAGTCGGGGCTCCCAGGGGGTCTGCAGACCCCCGATCGCCGGCATTCGGGGCTCGTGCCCTCGCCAGCAAACGCACCGATACCCCCGGGCGGGCTATGCGGGGGCCGCCGTCGTGCCCAGCTGATCGCGCCAGGCCTGTTGAAGTGCGATCTGGACCGCACCCGTGACCACCGCGTTCTCTGCCAGCGTCGACAGTTCGACGGCGGGTGGAAACAGCACCAGGGGTGCCAGCTTGCGCTCGATCGCGACCCGCAGGCCCTCGCCGGCACGGGCGATGCCGCCGCCGACGACGACCGTGTCCGGGTCCAGCGCCAGGACAATAGGGGCGACCGCACGCGCGAAGATCCCGGCCACGTCGTCGACCAGCCTCCCCGCCAGGGCGTCGCCGGCGGCGGCTGCGGTGAAGGTGGCGGCGGCGGGGTCGTCGCCGTCCGCCAGGTGCGCTGCGAGCAAGCTGTCCGGGTGGCTGCGAGCAAGGCTCCAGGCGTGGCGGCCGATGGCGGCGGTGCCGATGCGTCGCTCCAGGGGGCCGAGGCCGTGCTGCTCACCCGCGTCGCCTCTGGGGTCGACCGAGATGTAGCCGATCTCTCCCGCCGCGGCCGCGTGACCACGGAGGAGTTGGTGACCGATGACGACGCCGGCGCCGATGCGATCCCCCCACTGGACCGCGAGCAGAATGCCCCCCTCCCCTCGGGTCCGCTCGATGGCGAGTGCCGCCAGGTTGGCGTCGTTGTCGAGTTGGATCGGGCAGGAGAAGGTCCGGGCCAGATGCTGGTGCAGATCGATGTGCTCCCAGCGCTCGACGCTCGGCACCAGGCGCGTCCGCCCGGTGGCGCGGTCCTGCACGCCGGGAGAACCGACCGCGACCGCGACGATCTTCTCCGCGACCAGGTCGGCGGTGGCGAGCGCCTGCCGGGCCGCCTGGTCCAGCGCGTCGAGCAGGGCCGCCGCCTCGGGCGCGTGAACCGACCGCCGCACCAGGGCGAGCTGCCGGCCGGTGAGGTCGGCGATCGCCGCTGCCACCGAGTGGGGCCCGACGTCGAGTCCCAGCACCTGCGCCACACCGCCGTTGAGCGCCACGCGGGTGGCGGGCCGTCCCATCCGCCGGGCGGCCCCGGGCGCGAGCTGAGTGAGAAGGCCCTCTTCGACGAGGTCGGCGACGACCAGCGAGACCGTCGGCCGTGCGAGCCCCGTGCGCTGCGTCAGCTCGGTGATGCGAAGGGGATCGGGGGCGGCGCGGCGGAGCGCATCGAGCACGGCCGCGCGGTTCAGCCGGCGGAGGACGACGGTTCCCCCAGCGGTGGCTCCGGGCGCGGAATCGTGGCTGGTCATGGCTGGCGGTGACGAGACCGTACCAGCCGGGTAGGTTGACGGCAATGACGAACCGCACTTTTCGATTCGGCGCCCTGGCCACGCCGCAGAGTCCCGAGAGGTGGCTGGCCACCGCGCGCCAGGCGGCGGAGCTCGGCTACTCGACGCTCCTGATGCCGGACGGCGTCCAGCTGCCGGCGACTCTTCCCTCGCTCGCTGCCGCCGCGACTGCGGCGCCCGGCCTTCGCGTCAGCCCCTTCGTGATGGCGACCGTCCTGCATCCCCCGCGCCTCCTGGCCTGGGAGGCGCACTCGATGACGCAGCTGACGGGGGGCCGCTTCGACCTCGGCATCGGGACCGGCCTGCCCGCGATCGTCAACCAGGCCGCCGAGCTGTTGGGCGAGCAGCCGCTGACCGGTGCTCAGCGGCTGCGGCGCGTGCGGGAGACGATCGACCGGCTGCGCGAGCTTGACGGGGAGGGCCACACCCCGGTCATGATGGCGGTGGGTGGGCCTCGGGCCATGGCGCTGGCCGGTGAGAAGGCCGACATCGTGACCATCGGTGCCGGCGCTCTCGCCGCTCGCGAACAGGTCCGGACGAGCATGGACGCGCTGCTCCAGGCGGCCGGCGCGCGGGCCGACGCGATCGAGATCTCGATGAATGTCTTCGTCGTCGGCGACCAGGCGCCGCCCTGGATGGAGCGGTTTCTGGGCACCGATGCGTCCGCCATGCGCGAGGCCAACTCGCTCGCGATGCTGCGGGGCTCGACGCAAGAGATGGTCGACGAGCTGGAGCGCCGCCGGGACCGGTTCGGCGCCACCTACATCACCGTGCAGGGCGCCTTCATGGAAGCGCTGGCCCCGGTGGTCGAGGCCCTGGCTGGCAGATAACCCCCCGTCGGAGCCAAAAGACCGCGAGTTGGTGCACCGTGCACCAACGCCCCAGTGTCAGGCGACGACGATCACCTCGACTCCGACGGCCTCGTACGTGCTGCGGGCCCGCGCGTCCCGGGTGGCGAGGGGCGCACCGTGCTCCCTGGCCGCCAACGCCACCAGCGCGTCGTAAGCGGCACCTCCTGCGATGCCGAGGCGGCTCAGCGTGTCGGGCAGTCCCCGAGCCTGCCGATCGCTCAGAAGCAGGGGCGGCGCGAACTCCGAGTTGAGCAAACGAGCTGCGTCCCGTGGCTCCAGCCGCGCATCCCCGGGCAGGCGGGTGAGAACGGAATAGGTCTCGACGAGAGCGTGACCGCTCAGGGCGATCTCACGCCTGTTCCACCACTTCATCACGGTCGCGTGGTCCGGATGCGAGGCGACAACCAAAGGAACTGCGACGCTGGTGTCGACTGCGACCGTCACTTGCGGCCGGCGTCGATGAGCGCGAACACCACATCGTCAGTCACCTCGGTGTCGCTCACCGCCACCAGCCTTCCGTTCTCCTCCACCAGGCGTGCGGTCCGGCCCGCGGGCACGATCTGCACACCAGCGCCGTAGGCAGAGATGTCAACGGTGGTGCCGGGGAGCAAGCCCAGCGCGTCGCGGATCGACTTCGGCAGGACGATTCGACCAGCCCTGTCGATGATCGCCTCCATTGGGAGCACGATACCATTGCAATCCCAAAACGCCCCGTGGAGGCCGGGTCAGGTCGTGGTCGCCGCCTCCGCCTCCGATGGCACGCCCAGGTTCAGCTCGGCCACCGCTTCCTCACGCATCTTGAACTTCTGCACCTTCCCGGTCACCGTCATGGGGAAGGCGTCGACGAACTTCCAGTAGCGCGGGATCTTGTAGGTCGCGATCTTGCCACGGCAGTACCCGGTCAGCTGCTCGCCGGTGACCGAGGCGCCGGAGCGCACCTTGACCCAGGCCATCACCTCCTCGCCGTAACGCTCGCTGGGGACGCCGATCACCTGCACGTCCGAGATGTCGGGGTGGCTGTACAGGAACTCCTCCACCTCGCGCGGGTAGACGTTCTCGCCGCCGCGGATGACCATGTCCTTGATCCGCCCCACGATCGCGAGATAGCCCTCGTCGTCCATCGTGGCCAGGTCGCCGGTATGCATCCAGCGCGCCTCGTCGATCGCCGCCGCGGTCGCCTCCGGGTTATTCCAGTACCGCAGCATCACCAGGTACCCGCGGCTGCACAGCTCGCCCGGCTCTCCGCGCGGCACCACGTTCCCGGACACCGGGTCGACGACCTTGATCTCGACGTGGGGGTGGACCCGGCCCACCGTCGCCACCTGCTTCTCCAGCGGGTCGTCGGTGTGGGTCTGCGTGCTCACCGGCGAGGTCTCGGTCATGCCGTAGCAGATCGTCACCTCCGGCATGTGCATCAGCGAGCGCACCTTCTTCATGACCTCGACCGGGCAGGGGGAGCCGGCCATGATCCCTGTGCGCAGTGAGGAGAAGTCGAACTTCGAGAAATCGGCGTGGTCGAGCTCGGCGATGAACATGGTGGGCACACCGTAGAGGGACGTGCACCGCTCCTCCTGCACCGCGGTCATGGTCGCCAGCGGCTCGAAGGCCTCGCCCGGGATCACCATGCAGGCCCCGTGCGTGGTGCAGGCGAGGTTGCCCAGCACCATGCCGAAGCAGTGATAGAAGGGCACCGGGATACAGACCCGGTCCGCCTCCGTGTAGTGGAGCGTCTCCCCGATCATGAGCGCGTTGTTGAGGATGTTGTGGTGCGAGAGGGTCGCGCCCTTGGGAAAGCCGGTCGTCCCCGAGGTGTACTGGATGTTGATGGGATCGTCGAACTGCAGCTGCGACTCCAGCTTCGCCAGCTCCCCCTCGTCGCCCCCATCTCCCGCCAGCAGCAGGTCCGCCCAGCCTTCCTCCAGGATCAGCGCCTCACGCAGATTGGGAAGGCGGTCGCGGACCTCCGCCAGCATCCGCGCGTAGTCGTTGGTGCGGAAGGCGCGGGCCAGGACCAGCAGGCTCACCTCCGACTGGCGCAGCGCGTACTCCAGCTCCGCCGTCTTGTAGGCGGGGTTGATGTTGACCAGGATCGCGCCCACCCGTGCCGACCCGTACTGCAGAATCGTCCACTCCGAGCGGTTAGGCGCCCAGATCCCGACTCGATCACCCCTCCTGACCCCCCGCGCGAGCAGCCCCTTGGCGCACCGCGTGGTCTGGTCCCAGAACTCGCGGTAGGTGAGCCGCACACCCTGCTGCCGGTCGACCAGCGCCTCCCGGTCCTCGAACCGTTCCACCGTCCGCTGCAGGTTCTGGCCGATGGTATCGCCGAGCAGAGGGGCCTGACTGGCGCCCTGCACATATGAAGGTTCCGACATCCCGACACACCTCCCACGACTCTCTCAATGGCTGGCCCCAGGATGGCACCGGACGCGGAATTTGTGAACCATGACGGCCGGTTTGTCGGGGCACGATGTCTCGTGCGGCGACCGCCCGTCAGATCGCGGAAGCAGTGGCAGGGCTGGAGGCCCGCGACCCGGTCATCGCCCGAATCCATTCCCAGGCCGGCCTGCCGGTGCTGCGGCCGCCGTCGGGGACGCCCTTCGAGGCGTTGGTGCTCTCCATCACCCACCAGCAGCTGGCCGGCGCCGCGGCGGCGGCCATCCACCGCCGCCTGGTCGACGTCCTGGACGGGGAGGTGACGCCGGAGCGGGTGCTGGCCGCGCCGGCGGTGGAGCTGCGCGCCGCCGGCCTCTCGACCCGCAAGGTGGAGTCGTTGCGCGACCTGGCGAGCAAGGTGGCGGACGGCGCCGTGCACCTCGACGGCCGTCGTCTGGCCCGGGAGAGCGATGACGAGGTCGTCGACCGGCTGAGCTCGGTCCGCGGCATCGGGCGCTGGTCGGCAGAGATGTTCCTGATCTTTCAGCTGCGGCGGCTCGACGTCTGGCCGGTGGGGGATCTCGGCGTGCGTCGTGGGTTCGGGCTGGCATGGGGCATCCCCACGCCGACCCCCCGCCGGCTGGAGGAGCTGGGGGAGGTCTACCGGCCCTACCGCAGCCTGGTCGCCTGGTACTGCTGGCGTGCCGTCCAGCTCTACGGGCGAGCGCAGCGAAGCGCCGTCACCGCCTGAGCCCGGCGCTCGCGATTAGGGCCGGCTGTCCGCAGTGGGACCCTTGCGGCCGGGCGGTAGCGTCCCAGTGCGGACACTCGGCCCTCAAAGCTCGTGCACCCAGGCGTCGGTGCCGTAGCGCGTCCCCACCAGCGCCTCGGCCGCCGCCATCTCGTCGGGGCTGATCGCAACCTCCTCCAGGCCCCCCACCTGGGCGGCGAAGGACCGGATCATGCGCTCGATCACCTCATCGCGTGGCAGCTGCGTCTGCAACCGCAGCGGGCCCACCCTCCGGGCCGCCGACGGGATGCCCTTGTCGGAGACCTTCTCCTTGCCGATCCGGAGCACCTCCAGCATGCGGTCCGAGTTCAGGTCGTAGGACAGGGTGGCGTGGTGCAGCACGGCGCCCGGACGCCGCGCCTGCGCCGCCCCGCCGATCTTGCCGCCGGCCGAGGTGATGTCGTTGATGGGTTGGTACCAGGCGTCCACGCCCAGGTCGCGCAGGGCGGCGATCACCCAGCCGTCGAGGAAGGCGTAGGAGTCGACGTAGGACATGCCCTCGACCAGGGCGGCCGGCGCATAGAGCGAGTAGGTGATGATGTTCGGCGGCTCCACGAACATCGCGCCCCCGCCGGTCATCCGGCGCATCAGCACCACCCCGTACCGCTTCGCCGCCTCCTCGTCGACCTCATTGCGCACCGACTGGAACCGGCCCAGCACCACCTCCGGTTCGACCCGGCCCCAGAAGCGAAGGGTGGGGGCGTGACCGCCCTCCCCGACCTCACGCGTCAGGACTTCGTCGAGCGCGTGATTGAGGGCGGAGACGACGGGGAGCGGGCGGATCAGCTGCCAGTGGTAGTCGTGCCAGGCGGTCACGCCAGCGCCCTCCGCACCGCTGCCGCGATCGCGGCCGCGTCGAATCCGATCAGGGTCATCCGGCCCTCGATCGCGTCCTCCAGGCGGCGGGCCAGGACTTCCGGCGGGGTATCGGCGTCCGCGCCTTCCAGCGCCCGGTCCAGCGCTCGCAGAGCCTCCGGTGGTTCCAGGAAGAAGTCGCCCGAGAGTCGGACGTCGCGCAGCCGCCCGTCGGTCACCTCATAGTCGACGACCACCAGCTTGCCACCCGGCACCTTGTACTCCCCGTGCATCCCAAAGCCGATCCTACGAGCGGGCTTGCCAGGTCCTTATCTACATATGTAGACTATGCCCCATGCCGCGCCGGCCCAACACCTCACCGCAGACGCTCGCGGTGCTGGACGCGCTGCTCGAGCGGCCCTGGGTGTGGCAGCACGGCTACGACTTGAGCCGCCGGACCCAGCTGCGGTCGGGCACGCTTTACCCGATCCTCCTCCGGCTGGCCGACCAGGGCCTGCTGGAGGCGCGCTGGGAGGGTCCCGAACGACCGGGCCTGCCTCCGCGCCACGTCTACCGCCTGACCACGGCGGGCGCCGAGGTTGCCGCCCGCCTGCTTTTGGTCCCGCCGGCGCTCTCCGCCCGGGCGGAGGTTTCAGCGTGATCGATCGGGTCGCCATCGCGGTCACGACGTGGGTGCTGCGCGGGGTCGCCTCGCTCGTGGGCAGGCCGCACCGCGAATGGCTGGACGCGCTGCTCGCCGAGCTCGACACCCTTCCGCGTGGTGCCCGCCGGCGGGCCTGGGCCCTCGGCGGTCTGCGCCTGGCGGCGCTCCTGGCGGTGCGATCCGGCACCCGGTTCGCGTGGTGGCGCCACCCCGCGCGCAGCGCGGCGCTGGCCCTGGGCGCGCCGCCCCAGGCCCTCGGGGCCCGCCGCCCGGGGGCCGCCGGTACCCGACAGTACCTGACGGCCCTCGCCTGCGCCTGCGCCGCCGGCCTCTCGGTGCTGGTGCTGCGCGGCCTACTGGAGGACAGCCCCTACGCGTTCAACGCCGGGCAGGGGGCGCCGGCCGGCGTCCATCCCGACTGGGCGAACCCCATGAGCCTGGCCTTCGACCTGGTGGTGTTCGCCTCGGCGGCCGAGCTGCTGGGGATGCTCGCGCTCACGGTCTGCTTGCTCCGGTTCGCCTCGGCGGGCCGAGTCCGCATCGCCAGGCCGGTGCGCGCCGCCCTGATCGCGAGCGCGGTGCCGCTCTGGGTCTTGGTGGGCGCGACCCTCCTGTTCGGGTGGGCCGCCCACCAGAGCGCGCCGACGATCTTCGACCAGGGCCGCGCTGGCGGGCTCTACCTCACCTGGGTGTCCTGGGTGGGCTTGGCCACGGTGCTGGCGACGGCGGCGGCGGTCATGACGATCGCCGGCGTCGGCCGGGGGCGGCGGCCGGAGACGGAGTCCGCGCCCACGGGCTGAGGTGAGCTGATGCGGGCGCTCACGATTCTGCTCGGTACCGGCGGCGACAACCTGAAGGAGAACTTCCCCGCCACGCTCGGCTTGACGCTGATCGCGCTGGTGCTCATCGCGCTGGTGGTCGTGGCCCTCGACGTCCTCTGGCTCAGACGCCGGCGGTAGGTCCAGCCGCGCCATACACTCGGGCCACCGTGGCCCCGGACTACACGCCCCTCGCCATGGGGGACTACTTCGACGAATTCGGCGAGCGGGAGTGGGAACGCCTCGAACGGCGGCCCATGGACCGGGTGAACCTCGAGCTCCATCGCCGCCTGCTGGCCCGGCTGGTCAAGCGCGGCGACCATGTCCTGGAAGTCGGCGCCGGTCCCGGCCGCTTCACCATCCAGCTGGCGGAGCTGGGGGCACGGGTGACGGTGGTCGACGTCTCGCAGCGTCAGCTGGCCCTCAACCGCGAGCGGGTCGGCGCCGCAGGGTTCGAGGCGGCGGTGGTCGCCCGCGAGCTAGGGGACGTGGTCGATCTCTCGAGGTTCCACGACTCGGGGTTCGACGTGGTGACGGCGTTCGGGGGCCCCCTCAGCTACGTCTTCGAGCGCGCCGGCGACGGGCTGGAACAGATGCTGCGGAAGGTCCGCCCGGGGGGCATGGTGGCGTTCAGCGTGATGAGCCGCTGGGGCTCGCTGCGGATGGCCCTGAGCGGCGTCCTCGATTTCGAGCGGCAGGGGCAGGGCGAGATGAACCGCCGGGTGATCGAGACCGGCGACCTGGTCGCTGAGGATGCTCGTGTGCGGGGCATGACCCTTCCTCACAACTGTCACCTCTTCACCTGGCCTGAGGTGGAGGCGCTGCTGCGCGACCGGCCCTGCGAGCTGGTCGAGGCCTCGGCCTCCAACTACCTCTCCGTGAACCTAGGCGACCTCCTCGAGGGCCTCGACGAGTTGCTCTGGCACCGGGTGCTGGATTGGGAGGATGGGGTGTGCCGCTCTCCCGGGCTCCTGGACGCCGGCACGCACATCCTGGTCGCCCTGCGCAAAACATGAGGTGGCGCCGGGCCAATCGTCCGTTCTCTGAGCGCCGCGCGCGGTAGCTTGCCCCTATGGCGGTGGTGAAGATCAATGCGATCGAGGTGCCCGAGGACGCAGGACCGGAGCTGGAGCGGCGGTTCGCCCATCGCCTGCACGCGGTGGACGAGGCGCCCGGTTTTCTCGGGTTCGAGCTGCTCCGACCCGTGCGGGGGGAGACCCGCTACTTCGTCTACACCAAGTGGCAGACGGAGGCCGACTACCAGGTCTGGGCCGAGGGTTCGGGGCGGGCGGCACACGCCGGCGAGCGTGGTGCCGCGGTGGCGAGCGGCGCCTCACTGCTCGAGTTCGAGGTGGTCGATCTCGGGTAGCGGGCGATCAGGTCCCACGATCACCGTCGCGGCCGCCGTTAGTCTCTGTTCGTGACCGCGGAGCCGTCACCGTCTCCCCGCGCCAGCGCACGCCGTGAGATGCCGCCCGCGCTTCGCGACGACGTCAGGGTGCTGGGCGCGGCGCTTGGGCGGGTGATGGCGGAGGACGACGGCGTGCCGCTGCTGGAGGATGTCGAACGGCTGCGCCGCATGGTCATCTCTGCGCGGGACGACGAGGCGGCGGAGCGACAGGTGGAGCAGCTGGTGGCGGGCTGGCCGATCGAGCGCGCGGAGAAGGTGGCCCACGCCTTCACTTGCTACTTCCACCTCGCGAACCTGGCCGAGGAGCATCACCGGGCGCGGGCTCTGCGGGCGCAGGATCGCGGCGCCACCCCTCACGAGTCGCTGGCCGCCACCGTCGGCGCGCTGGGCGCTGAGCAGGGACTGGACTGGGTTCGCTCCCAGCTCGCCGACCTCGCCCTGACCTTCGTCTTCACCGCCCACCCGACCGAGGCCCGCCGGCGCGCGGTGACAACCGCCATCCGCCGCATCGCGGAGCAGCTCGAGCATCTCGATGATCCCCGAGCCTCGGACACCGAGCGCCGTGATGCGACTCGCCGGCTGCTGGAGCAGATCGACACCCTGTGGCGGATCGAGCAGATCCGGAGCGCCAAGGTGGGACCGCTTGACGAGGTCCACTCGACGCTTCCGGTCTTCGTGGAGACCTTGTTCGACGCGGCGCCCCAGCTCTACCGCAACCTGGAGGCCGCGCTGGGCGTCCCCCCGGACCTCCCCGCCGCGCCCGTGGTGCCACCCTTTCTGCGCTTCGGAAGCTGGGTCGGCGGTGATCGCGACGGGAACCCCTTCGTGACCGCGACCGTCACCGCCGAGACGATGAGACTGCAGGTGGCGACCGCGCTGGGGGCGCTGGAGGAGCGGACCCGCGCGGTGGCCGGACAGCTGAGCGCCAGCGGAATGTCGACGCCACCCGCGGAAGCGCTGTTGAGGCGGCTGGAGGAAGCCGAGGCGCGCGCCGGCTCGCGTGTGGGCGACTTCCCGATCGGGGACGAGCCACACCGCCGCTTCCTTCTCTATGTGCTGGCGCGGCTGGCGGCCACCCGGCGCGAGGATGCGGCGATGGCCTACGGGCGGAGCCGGGACTTCATCGATGACCTGCGCTGCGTGCAGGCGTCGCTGGCCGAGAGCGGCGCGCCGCGGCTCGCGTATGGCGCCCTGCAGGACCTGATCTGGTCGGCGCAGACCTTCGGCTTCCACCTCGCCGAGCTGGAGGTGCGTCAGCACAGCGCGGTGCACGAGCGGGCGCTGCGGGAGCTGGAGGCCGGCGGCGAGCTCTCGGGCCCGACGCAGGAGGTGCTGGCGACGTTTCGCGTGATCGCCGAGATCCAGCGGCGCGACGGCCCCGGCGCTTCCCACCGCTACGTGATCAGCTTCGCGCGCAGCGCGCAGGACGTGGCCAACGTGTTCGAGCTGGCCCGGCGCGCGGGTGGCCCTGCGGTCCCCGAGCTGGACGTGATCCCGCTCTTCGAGACCGCCGACGACCTGCGGCGAGCGGTCACGGTGGCGGGGGAGATGCTGGAGCTGGCCCCGGTGCGCCGGCGTCTCGAACAGAATGGGCGGCACCTCGAGATCATGATCGGGTACTCCGACTCGGCCAAAGAGGTGGGGCCGGTGGCGGCGCAGTTGGAGCTCTATCAGGCGCAGGGTGCGCTGGCCGCCTGGGCCGCCGAGCACGACATCAAGCTGACCCTGTTCCACGGCCGCGGTGGTGCTCTCGGGCGCGGCGGGGGACCGGCCAACCGAGCGGTGCTGGCGCAGGCGCCGGGGTCGGTGGCGGGGCGCTTCAAGGTCACCGAGCAGGGAGAGGTGATCTTCGCTCGCTACGGCAACCCGACGCTCGGGCTGCGACACCTGGAGCAGATGACCTCCGCCGTGCTGACCGCGTCGAGCCCCGCCACCGGCGACCGCACCCGGCAGGCGGCCGAGCGCTATGGCCGGCTCGCCCGGGAGCTCGGGGAGCGGTCGCGGCAGGCCTACCGGGCGCTGGTCGAGCAGCCCGAGCTGGGCCGCTGGTTCGCCACCGTCAGCCCCCTCGAGGAGCTGAGCGGCCTGCGCATCGGCTCCCGCCCGGCGCGGCGGACCGGCGGGGTCACCCTGGACGATCTGCGCGCCATCCCCTGGGTATTCGCCTGGTCTCAGATGCGGCTCAACCTGCCCGGCTGGTACGGGCTCGGGAGTGGGCTGGAGGCGGCCGACCTGGAGGAGCTGCGGGAGGCCTACCGTTCGTGGCCGCTCTTCACCTCTCTGCTCGACAACGCCGAGATGAGTCTGGCCAAGACCGACCGCCGGATCGCCCAACGCTACCTGGAGGTGGGTGGCCGGCCGGAGCTGAGGGAGCGGATCCTGGACGAGTACGACCGCACCACCCGGCGCGTGCTGGAGGTGACCGCGCACAGCCGGCTCCTGGAGTCGCGGCGGGTGCTGTCCTGGGCGGTGGAGCTGCGCAACCCGTACGTCGACGCCCTCTCACACCTTCAGCTGCGCGCGCTGCGGGCCTTGCGCTCCGGCGGCGAGGGGGTGGATCGGGACCGGCTGGAGCGGCTGCTGCTCACCACCGTCAACGGCGTCGCGGCGGGCCTCCAGAACACCGGCTGAGAGGGCCGCTGGTGCACAGTGCACGATCGGGTCCATCGAGGCGTGGGAAGACCCCCGTTGGTGCACCATCGGGCCCTTCGAGGCGTGGGATGACCCCCGTTGGTGCACCATCGGGCGCCCCATGAGCCCCGTTTCGCACGGAGGGGCAGTCATCCGCGGCCCGATAGCATCCGTTCCGTGCGAAACGGGGGTAGCGTGCCCGACTTTACTGTGAGGGTCGTGGACGAGGCGCTGGCGCGGGAGGATCCGGGGCAGGTGCTGGCCGATCTGAGGACGGCGCGGGCGAGCCGGCACCCCCGGCCCAAGGGGATGCACGCGGCGGCGCTGATGGAGATGGCGATCGCCGGCTGGGCCGTGATCGCGGGCGTCCTCTGGCTGTTGGTCCAGGGCAACCGGGTGGCCCCGGCGACCCTGGTCGAGATCCGCCGCTACGGCCCCGCGATGATCGGCCTCGTGGCCTGGTTGATCCTGGTCGCGAGCATGCGCTCCGGCCTCAACGGCGGCCCCCTCTCTCCGGAGCGGGCCGATGTCCTTCATCTCCTGCTCGCGCCCATCCCCCGCGGCATCGTGCTGCGCCGGAACGCTCGCCGCTGGATCCTGGCCGGCGCGTTCGGCGGCATCTTGGTGGGCGCGACACTGGCCGGCGTCTCCGAGGCTCGCCTGGGTGGAAATGTCGGGTCGGCGACCGCCGGCTTGGTGTTCGCCTGGGGAATCTCCGGGCTGGTCGCGGGGCTGGTGATCGGTCTGCTCTCGGTCGCCCCCGGCATGACCGTGTCCGGCCTCCACGTCCCCTCGCCGGTGATCTGGGTGGTCGGCCTGGCGACACTGGCCTTGACCATCCTCGACCTGGTGCTCGGGACCATCTTCTCGCCCCTGACCTGGATCGGCACCATCGCCATCTGGCCGCTGCATCCCGCGATCCCGATCGTGCTCCCCGCCCTGATCGCGGTGGCCGTGCTCGGACTCAGCGTGGTGGCGGTGATCGTGGGGCCAGGGGTGGCGACACCGGCCCTGGACCGGCGCGCGGGACTCGCCCAGCTGCTTCTCTTCACGGTGCAGCTGCTGGACCTGCGCGGCTTCCTCCGCCTGCGCATGGTGCTCGCCAACGAGCGGGCGCGGGACAAGCCCTGGCTGCGCCTGCCCTGGCCGCGCGCCCCCGGCTGGGCGATCTGGCAGCGGCACGTCCGCTCGCTCCTGCGCTGGCCGCTCTGGCGCATCGGCCGCGTAGCCGTCCTGGCGGCGCTCATCACCGGGTTGCTCGCGGTCACGGTCTCCGGCTCCTCCTACCTGATCCTGGGCGCGGGCGCGCTCGTCTACTTCCTGTGCATGGACCTCTTCGAACCCTGGTGGCAGGAGGTCGAGCACGGCGGGCTGACCGAGCGGCTGCCGGTGGGGAGGCCGTGGCTCTTCCGCCGCCACCTGGTCGGTGCCCTGGTCTCGGGCTGCGTGCTGGGCGCGATCGTGGTGGTGGTGATGGCGATCGCCCGCGTGCCCGGTCAGGGTGCGGCGGTGGCGGCGATCACCGTGATCCCGGCCGCGCTGGGGGGGCTGCTGGGCGCGGCGGTGCGGGCGGGAGCTCCGGGCTCGCGGATGGAGCGGATCGCCGAGAACCTCTCCACGGTCACGCCCCAGGGGACGGTGGACTTCGGGGGCATGGCCCGGGCCGCCCGCATCATCCTGCCTCTGGTTCCCGCCATCGTGGGGCTGGCGCCGGCGGCCGTGAGCGGCGGGCTGCAGCAGCGCCTGGTGGCGGCGGTGATCGCGATCGCGGTGGAGGTGGTCTGGTTCTTGTTCCTGCGGGTGCTCCCGTTGTTCGAGGTCGATTGAGTGTCAGAGCAGCGCCGCACCCGTCGCCGGCCTCGCCCCTCGCGCGCCGGCCGCGAGACACCCCGGCCGCCGGCGATCCTCGACCTGTACCGGGTGGTCCGCGACTACGGGCGCACCCGAGCGCTGGGCCCGGTCAGCCTCTCCGTGGGGGACGGCGAGGTGGTCGCGCTGCTGGGGCCCAACGGCGCCGGGAAGTCGACCCTCCTTTCGATCGCCGCCGGCCTGCTCGAACCCACCTCAGGCGAAGTCGCGGTGTGTGGCGGCCAGCCGGGCAGCATGACCGCGCGGGCCCAGGTCGCCTACGTGCCCGACACCCCGGTCCTGTACGACGACCTCTCGATCGGTGAGACGGCCGAGTTCGTGGCCCGGCTGCACGGCGCGCGCGACTGGCGGGAGCGGCTGGACGACCTGCTGGCGCGTTTCGGGCTCGAGGACCGCGCCGACGCGCTGCCCTCGATGCTGAGCCGCGGCCTCCGTCAGCGGGCGGGGCTCGTGATCGGCCTCGTCCGCCCCTTCCGCCTGCTCCTGCTCGATGAACCGTTCGCGACCCTCGACCAATCCTCGATGGAGCTGGTAGGGCAGGTGCTGGAGGAGGAGGCAGCCAAGGGCGCCGCCATCCTGCTCTCGTCCCACCAGCACGACTATCTCCCGGAAAGGTGCCGGCGCGTCCAGCTGTCGGAGGGCCGAATCGTGGGCGCCGGCCCCTCGTAGCCTCGGCCGCATGGACATCGGGCTCGGTCTTCCCTCGACCATCGCCGGCATCCCCGGCCGCCGCATCGTGGAGTGGGCGGCGGCCGCGGAGCGGGCCGGCTTCTCATCGCTGGGCACGATCGATCGGGTCGTCTACGGCAACCACGAGACGATTCCGACGCTCGCCGCGGCGGCTGCGGTCACCACCCGCGTCCGGCTGGTGACGTCGATCCTGATCGCGCCCTTCCGCGGCAACGGGACGCTCCTGGCCAAGCAGCTGGCCTCAGTCGACAGCATCTCCGGCGGCCGGCTCACGGTGGGGATCGCGGTCGGCGGGCGCCAGGACGACTACGACGCGACCGCCTCGCCCTTCCAGACCCGCGGCCGGCTCTTCGACCGGCAGCTGGCGGAGATGCGAGAGGTGTGGTCCGGGAGCCCGCGCGGGTTCGCGGGTGCCGTCGGCCCGGCTCCGGTCCAGGCGGGAGGTCCGCCCCTGCTGCTGGGCGGTGGCGCGGAGGCGGCGCTCCGTCGGATGGTCGAGTACGGCGCCGGCTGGATCTTCGGCGGCGGCGGCCCTGATGCCTTCAGGGGCGGTGCCGAGCGGGCTCGCCAGGCATGGCGACAGGGCGGGCGGCAGCGGGAGCCCCGGCTGGTCGCGCTCGCCTACGCGTCGCTGGGGGAGCGGGGCCAGGAACACGCGCGGAGCTATCTCGGGGACTACTACTCGTTCGGAGGCTTCGCGGACGCCGTCGTGGCCGGGGCCCTGACCACTCCCGACGCGGTGAGGGGGGCGGTGAGCGCCTTCCAGGCGGCAGGCTGCGACGAGCTGATCCTGTTCCCCTGCTCCGCGGACTTGCAGCAGGTAGACCTCATCGCCGCCGCCGTCATGGTGAGCGAGGCCGAGGCGGCGCCCGGCATCGAGGAGCGTGCGGGCCGGCCGGCCGCGGTGGTGGCCGCGGCCGTTATCTGCTTGGTCGCGGCGGGGTTCTGCGGGCTTGGCGTGCTGGCGGGTGTTGTCATCACCGTGCTCGGTGCCGAGGCACACGGCGCGGGTACGGACTCGGGCCTCCTGATCAGCGCCGGCCTCGTGATCGTGGCCGTCTTCCTGGTGGTGGGGCTGCTGTACGTCCTCTGCGGCCGCGGGCTCCTGCGGGGCCGCCGAGCCTGGTACCTGGCGGCGCTGGGCCTGCTGTCTCTGAGCGTTGTGGTCGGCGTGGTGGGGTTCGCCCTCCAGCGCAACCTCTGGGACCTGCTCTGGCCGGTGGTCGACGTGGTCGCGATCGGACTCCTGGTGGGGACGCCACGGAGCCGTGCCTTCTTCCCGGCGCCGGCCGCTCCGTGATCAGCGCCCGATCGCCCGCCGCGCCGCGGACGCGGCCTCCGCGGCCCGAACGCGGCCACGTCGGTGGGCTGGGTCGCGAACGTGTTGGACCCGTGAGAGAGTCCCAGCGCCGCCAGACGGACCATCGACCCGCGCTCAGTCCCGCACGGCCACGATCAGTTCGATCTCGACCGGCTGATTGTTGGGCAGGTTCGACGTACCGATGGCGCTGCGGGCATGCTGCCCTCGCTCGGCGCCGAAGACCTCGATCATGAGATCGCTGAACCCATGCATCACCGCCGGCTGCTCGTGGAAGTCGTCGGCGCTGTTCACGAATCCGAGGGCCTTGACGATGCGGTCCACCCGGTCCAGGTCGCCCAGATGGTCCCGGATGCTGCGCAGGAGCTGGATGCCGGTGGCGCGGGCGGCCTGGTACGCGTCCTCCTCGCTCACCTCGGCGCCCACCCGGCCCCGATAGAGGAGCGTCCCGTCGTTGTCGCTCGGTCCGTGGCCGGAGACGAAGAGCAGGTTCTGGTGGCGCACGACCGGGATCAGCCCCTGGCCCCTCGCCACCTTGGTCGGGAGCTCGATCCCCAGCGCGCGGAGCTTTGCCTCGATGGCACCCATGGGCGTGATTCCTCCTTGTGGTCGTCCTGTAGTCCTGGATGGCCGGGTCTGGTCTGAAGGGTCAGGCGCCGAGCAATTCTCGCAGCGCCGCCAGCACCACCTCGTCCTCGCCCGTCCGCAGGGTCTGGGGGTTGAGCGCGATCGCGTCCGCGCGGAAGGCAGAGACCGCGATCCGCGGCTCCCGATCCCACAGCGCGGCGATCAGCTGGTCGCGGTCGAGGCGAGCCTCGGGGCCCAGATGCACCACCGCCCGCCCGTGGGGCTGACCCGCTTCGCTGGGAAAGACTCGCTCCGCCCGCACACCGGCGACTCCGTCCAGGCTCTTGACCCAGCGTTCGACGGACGCTTCATACCCGGCGATCAGACCGGCCTCATCCTGCTCCAGCGCCCACTCGACGGCTGCGAGCAGACCCATCATCTCCTCCTTGCCGACCTTCATCGGGCGACCGATCGCGTGGTTGGGGTTCCCGTTCGCCCGGCAGCCCTCGATGATCTCCCTGCGGCCCACCACGAGCCCGCTCGCCTGGGGGCCGCGGAGCCCCTTGCCGCCGCTCAGGATGGCGGCGTCGGCACCGCAGTCACGTGTGAAGTGCCACAGGTTGGCGATCGGTGGGATCTGCGCCGCCGCATCGACGATCACGGGCACGCCCTGCCCGTGCGCCAGCTCGACGACCGGCTCCAGGGGAAGAGCGTCGACGGCGAAGTGGGCGCCGGCGAAGAAAAGGACGCAGGCGGTCCGTTCGCTCAGCGCCGCACGCAACGCCTCCCTTGAACCTTCGATCTCGACGATCCTGGCGCCCGTCTGGCGGGCCGCGAAGTCATACCCGTTGCGCTGCGCACGCTGGATGATCACTTCGTTACGCGGCAGTGAGCTGACGTCGGGGAGCACCGCCATCCGGTCGGGGTCGGTCCCGGCCAGACAGGCCGCGACGGTGAGCAGGATCCCGCCCGCCGCCCCGGAGGAGACGTAGGCGGCCTCGTTGCCGGTCACCTCGCTGAGGCGCTCACCCACCTTGACCTGCAGCTCGTTGAGATCGACGAACTCCCCGGCGGCGCGGGTCATCGCCTCCAGCACCACCGGCGGCATCAGTGAGCCGCCCAGCTTGGTCAGGGTCGCGGCGGCATTGATGACGCCGCGAACGCCAAGGTCCGCGTAGCCCTCCCCGATCGCTGTCGTCGTCATCCCACGTCCCTCGCGAATCTGGTCATCGCCGGGACTCCGAGCCGCCCGGCCACCAACGCGTCCAGCCGGTCATGGTCGGTCCCACCCTGGAAGGTCATCGGGTAGCGGACCACCGGGCCGGCCAGGGCCCCCAGCAGCGGGGCCAGGAAAGCCTCGCTGTCGGCGCCCCCCTCCGCTCCCACGCTGACCAGGGTCTCGGCGCGCACGTCGGGCGCGTGGTGGAGCGGATCCACCAGGGAGAGCGATCTCGCCACCTGCGCTTCCACCTGGGGCCGGAACCGGAGCCAGTCGTTCAATTCCTCGAGCGGGTACGCGCTGGAAAGCCGGCGAGCCTCGAGCGCGCGGTACAGCATGGGCCCGGCGTAGCGAACCAGCGAGAATCCGGGGCGTCGCGCCGCGGTGAGGAGCGCCAGGTCGTCACCCGCCACGGCGACACGGCTCCGATCCACCTCCGGGCGGCCGAGGAGGAACTCCGCGCCGCGCAGACAGTCGGCCACGACCGCACGGTAGATGTAGGTCGCCCCCTCCTCGATCCCGAGCGTCAGCAAGCCCGGGTACGGCGCCACGAACGGGCTGTCCGCCAGGCGCTGCCCTCGGTGCATCAAGGTCAGTACGGCGTAGCGCAGCCGGTCGTTGTGGTCGGGCACATGGTTGACGCTCCCGTACCGCGGGACCTCATAGAGAGCCGGGAAGGGTCCTTCCCCGACGGGCACGCTGTAGTACCCGAAGAGCCGGTAGGGGCCGACGCCGGTGAGGCGGACCCGGTAGAGGGTGTAGGCGTCGCTGGAGCGCTCCGGCGCCGGCTCCATGGTGACCCGGGCCGCAATCGCCGCCAGCTCGCGGTCAACATCCTGCCAGTACGCGTCGAAGCCCTCGGGCCGGGTCAGGTTATCGGTGTCCTCCGCGACGCTCATGCCACCCCTCCCGCCTCGATCAGCGACGCCGGCTCCAGATGTCGTGCCAGGAACTCCCTCACCCGGGCACCGACCCAGTGCGCGCCCGCGTCGTGGGCGCAGTGTGGGGTCGCGATCAACTCCTTCTCGCAGCGCATCGCGGCGTGCACCGCATACCCGGTCTCCGGCGGGCAGACGTCGTCCTCCAGCCCGATGTACACGAGCATCGGGGCCTCGATCAGGCGGGCGAAGTTGATGCCGTCGAAGTAGGGCAGCGTCTCTTCGATCGCAGCCCTCTCCTCGGGATGCACGCGCAGGTGCTCGGTGATCTCGTGGTAGGGGTACGAGGTGGTGAGCCGGGCCGCGTCCAGGTAGCCGCACAGGTAGGGCGCGCCCGCGGCACCGCAGGCGATGCGGTCGCGGCGCAGCGCCGCGAGCACGATCGTCAGCGCCCCGCCCTGGCTCGATCCATGCACCCCGATGCGTTGGACGTCGACCTCGGGGCGCTCGGCAATGAAGTCCACCGCCCGGCAGGCGTCGGCGAAGAACGCGCGGTAGCCGTAGGTGTTCCGGTCGACGCTGTTCTCGCAGAGGAGACCCGGGTAGCGGGCGTCGACTTGAGACCGGGAGCGGACTTTGCCACGCGGCGCCACCGCGAGCGCCGCGTAGCCAAGCTCCGCCCAGTCCTTGGGGATCACGGGATCCGAGATGTAGCCGGGGACGATCAGCAGTCCGGGATAAGGCCCGGGCACCACCTCCTGCCGCGGCCGGCTGTACCAGCCGGAGATGCGCACTCCGTCCAGGCTCGTGTAGTGGATGTCGAAGACCTCGACACGGCTGGTGGAGCGCATCTCGTCCAGAGCCAGCTCGGCGTCGAGCGGCCACTTCTGGAGCTCTCGCAAGACCTCTGCCCAGTAGTCCTCGAAGTCGGCCGGCCTCGCCAGGGTGAGCTGGTAGTGCGCTGGGTCCCTCGGTTGTGCCATCGTGCCCCGCCTTTCCTCCTTCGGCCTACGCGAGCGCTTGCTGCGATCAGCTCGCCTGGGTGGTTCGCAACGCCTGCATGCGATTCTGCGCGAACGCGGGCATGTGTTGCCGGCAGCGACGACCGGCTCAGATGCGGGCACCGACGGCGGCGAGAGGCATCACCTTCACAGCTCCAGGAGCCGGTCTCGGTCCTGGGTGAGCGTCCGGCGCGCCCAGTCGCGAACTGCCGCCTCCTGGGTGAAGAGGAAGACCTGATGGGCCCCGGAGAGACGGTGCAGCAGGGTGAGCAGCGCCTCCGTTCGCGTGCCGTCCGAGTGCACGGTCACCTCGTCGCAGAGGATGGGGGCCGACTCGCCGCGGCGGGTCAGATGCTCCACCAGCGCCAGGCGCAGCAGGAGGTAGATCTGCTCCTGGGTGCCGCGGGAGAGATGATCCGCGTTCTTCCACTCCCGGTCGGCGCCGCAGACGGTGACCGAGAGCCTGGAAGGGTCGACATTGGCGTCCAGGTAGCGGCCATCGGTGACCTCGGGCAGCGAGGTTCGAAGTGTGCCCGCGAGCACCGGCGCCAGGTCGCGATGGACCCGGTCCTCGGCTTGCTCCAGATAGCGCCGGGCCACCTCCAGCGCCCGTCCCAGCTCCTGCAGCCGGCGCCGCTCGGCCCGGGCCCGCTCGAGCGCCTCTTGCGCCTCGGGCACACTGAGGCGTCGGGCCGGGTGCTGATCGAGCTCCCCGCGCGCCCGGTCGGCCCGGGTGCGGGCCTCGGACTCCTCTTCCGCCAGGCTGCGGAGGCGCGAGGGAGGGTCCTGGCGGCCGATGGCCCGCGCCAGCTCCGGCGCCGGGATGCCCGCTGCCAGCTCCCGCGCCTCCCGCTCCGCATCCGCGGCCCGGTGCTGACGGTCCTCCGGCGATCCGGCGGCCAGCAGACCACGCAGCTCGATCCATTCCGACTGGCGCTGCTGCCCCGCCGCCAGCCGGGCTTCGCGGTTTCGCAGCCAGCTCTCGACCCCGGCTTCCATCTCGGCCGGCGGTGCCTCCGGCGTCACCGGTGCGCCCGTGATGCGGACCGTCACCGACCGCAGCGACTCCAGCGCAAGCTGACGTTCGCCGGCGGTCCGCGATGCCTGCGCCTCCAACTCCCGGCGTGCCCCCAGCTGCTGCTCGAGCGGCCCTCGCAGCATGGCCGAGGCCGCCTGCTCGTGTCGTGCGGCGCATTCCGCTTCGTAGGCCGGCAGATCGTCAACACCCCGCTGCGAGAGAACGCGGTGGAGCGCGACCCGCGCGGTACGCTCCGCCTCCAGGTGTAACTGGTGCTCGTCGCTCCAGTGCGTGGTCAGCGCCTGGGCCTGCTGACTCATCGCCACCTCATGAGCGAGCGCGCGCAGGCCCGCGGGATCACTCGGGAGCCCGAGAGCCAGGGCCTCACCTGCCGCCTCTTCGGCTCGCTCGCGGCGAAGCGCCGGCTCCGGGGCCTGGGCGTGCCCGTGCACCCAGGCGTAGGTCGCGGCCAGCAGGGCGATCGCTACCGCCGCGCCGAGCCAGAGCGCGTCGCGCGTCATCGCCAGCGCGACGAATCCGAGCACGGCGATCAGCGCCGCCGCGACCAGGATCGGCGCCGAGCGCGCGGCCCAGGAGGGTTCGGATTCCTCGCCGGCCGGCGTCTCGAGCGCCCGCGCCAGTTCCTGCAGGCGTTCCACCGGCAGCGTGGAGCGGGGAGGCGGGGGCGGTTGCGGACGCCGGCGGTCGTGAATCTCGCGACTGTGCGTGGCCGCGGTCAGGGCTTCCGCCGCGCTGCGCACTTGGGGAGCGGGCGCGGTCTCGCCCGTCGGCGGCGCCGGCAGCGCGTCCAGGCGACGCTGCAGGGCGGCCGCGGTCGGCCCCTCCAGCGCCACCGGCTCGCGGCTCGCCCTCCAGGCGCGGAGGGCGACCGCCGCCGACTGCGCGAGCTGGTCATCACCCGCCAGGCCGGGAGGGGGCGCGGGATACCTGGCCTTCAGCTCTCGCACCCGCTCCAGCTCGCGACGCTCGTCGTGGGCCCGGTGCGCTGCCCGTGCCGCCTCCACGCACCGCCGCTCCCGGGCCCGCTCCGCCGCGGTCTCCTCGTATCCCTTCGCGTCCGCCGCCAGCCGCAGGTAGGCGTCGTGAGCGCGGCGAGCCTCCTCCAGCCGCGCCTGCGCCTCCTCCTCGGCGACGATCGCGCGGCGCAACGGCCGGACACTGTTCCGGGAGACCGATCCCACCTGCTCTCGCTGGTACTCGACGATGCGTTCGATGGCACGGGCCGCCGTCGCGTTGGTGCCGGCGGCGGCGGCGCGCTGCATCTGGTCCGCGAGCAGGCCGGCAGACGCGCCCACTCGCAGCACGTCCGCCTGCTGGACAGCCGCCGTGGCCGGATAGGTGGTGCGGTCAAGGCCCAGCCACCGCCAGCCATCGGGCGCGCCCTCGAAGATGATCTCGCCCGACCGGTCGCGCCCGGTCCCGAGCTCGGTGACCTGGGAGCCGGCCGACTGATCGAGATTGCGCGTGAGCTCGACCCGGCTTCCGTCCGCCAGCTCGACCACCGCGCCGACCCGCCAGGCGTCACCCTGCCAGGGCCGGTAGCGGTGGCGCAGCTCTTCCAGCTCGAGGCGCCGGCCCCCTCCCCGCCGGACGCCGCCGACCGCCGTCAGCAGCGCGTGGTGGAGCGTGGACTTACCGGCCTCGTTGGGCCCATAGATGACGTTCAGGCCCGGCGCCAGTTCGAAAGAGGCGTCGTCGAACCGCCCGAAGGGTCGCAGCCTCACGGAGAGGATCCTCATCCGATGTCCCCTCCTCGCGCGCCCGCCGGATCCAGGTCACCGCGGCCCTCCAGCGCCCGCAGGCCGATCGTCAGCACACGCTCTCGCAGTGCTCCGTCGAGGTCCGCTCCCGCATCGGTGACGTCGCGCACGAACTGGCCGCGCACGGTCTGTTCGCGGGACAGTGCCGCGATGTCGTAGGCGAGGCGGACGCCGGCGTCGCGGCAAAGCAAGGTGTCGAGCCAGGGCGCGCAGTCCTCCAGTCCAGCCCGGTCCAGCGTTGAATCGGGCGGCAGCTCTCCCATCAGGTCGGCGCGGACCACTCCGCGCCGGCCATGGAGCTCGGACGCGAGCCGGGCCCGGACGTCCTGCTCGCTGGCGCAGCCGGTCACGTCCAGCAGCAGGGTCGAGAGCAGCCCGCTGTCGACGTCGAACCGGGTCCGCCGGTGCTCGCCGGAGGAGTCGAACGTGTGCAGCACCACGCCCCGCATCCCCTCCCGGTGAATGAAGCTCAACGCTTCGGGGTTGCCGGGGTAGGTGTACAGGGGCTCGTCCCGGGGGAAGTGGTAGTGGCCGGTGCAGAGGTGGATCAGGCCGGCGCGGCGCACCTCGTGCGGTTCGAAGGGGGCATGCGGGTCGGGGAGGAGGCCGGTCTCATCCGGCGGGTGGTGGTCCTCCGACTCCGCCGCATGCACCAATCCAACGTGGATCCCGGGCCCCTCAACCCGCGCGCCGGCCAGCAGGTCCGGAGTTCCGGCGGGCGCCGTGTGGGCCGCCCCCCACACGGTGAACCCGGGACGCAGCGCCACCGGAGCCAGCTGGTGGGCGCGGAAGATGGTCACGTTGGCGGGCCAGGGGGCCTGGGCGTAGGGCGACTCGGCCCCGTACCAGTCGTGATTGCCAGGTGCGACCAGGACCGGCGTTGGCCCGAGCCGCCTGAAGGCGGCGACCAGGAAGGCGACCGTGTCCGGCGTCACCTGGGCGAGATCGAACAGATCTCCGGCGCAGAGCAGGGCGTCGACCCGCTCGGAGCGTGCGATACCGAGCGCCCGGTCCAGCGCGTCGCGGATCGCCTGCCGGCGCTGCCGGGCGACCGTGGCGCCGGCCCAGGCGAAGGTGTGGTCGAGATGCAGGTCGGCCAGGTGCAAGATCCGAATGGTGTCGGGCATGGTGTTGCGGTTTCCAGGACGGTGGGCGAGCGTATGTTCGCCCTCTACGGTGACGATGCTACCCGGGTGCGGGAAGGTTGGCAACGGGCCGGTGGTTAAGGCCCGAGTCTAGCGACGAGGGGCCGCCTCCCGGCGAACGGCCCTGCGGAAGGGTGCGCGTCGGTCCGCTTCCCGGCAAACGGCCCGTCGAACGAGCCCGGTCCCGGTTGCGAACGCCGGTCGCTCGGCGTTACCCTGCCATGACTTCCGGCCTCGGGCCAGGCATGAGAGGAGGGTTTCGACGATGGCAGACGGTGCGATCAGCTGGTGGGAGATCGATGTCCCGGACATCGGGAAGGCGACGGCGTTCTACTCGGCGATCACGAACTGGCAGCTGGTGCCCATGGAGGGCTACGAAGGCTACGTGATCGTGAACGCGGGAGGCATCGGCCTTGGTGCGCTCCAGGCCTCGCAAGACGGTGACCCGACGGGAAGGGGAACCCGCCTCTACATCGAGGTGAGCGACCTCGAGGACACCCTCTCGCACGTCCGGCAGGCGGGCGGCACCGTCGAACAGGAGCGGATGCCGGTACCGGGGGACCAGTGGGTCGCGACCGCCCGGGATCCATTCGGGAACCGCATCGGCTTCGCCACCAACAACCCCGCCCGGTAGGGCCGCCGGGCGCCTCGGCGGCAGAGGCCGGGGTGTCCGCGGCCTGGTGCTAAGCCGCACGCTTTAGCGCCGAACTGCGGACGCTTTGCGCCCTCACGCGACTTGGTACTTGCAATCGGCGCGCAAGAGGGTAAAACAGAGTTTGACTGGGGTTGTACTACCCCCAACTCCAGCCTGAAGGCGGCGGAGCACCCCGCCGGGCGCTCCGCTGCCGGGTCCGCCGGCCATTCTGCCAAACCGCGGTCGGGCGTGTCAAAGGGTTCCGGCACTTTCATGCCCGACCGGACGTCAGCGGACGGTGAGGTGCTCACCCAGCGAGCGAGGGTCGCGCAACGTCCACCGCCCGGCGTCGACGGTGGTCAGGAAGTCCTGCACCAGCTGATTGAAGAGGGACGGCTCCTCGAGGTTGCACGCGTGTCCGGTGCGCGGCAGCACGGCCAGCGCCGATGACGGAATCGTCCGCTTCAGCATCAGGTCCGCGTCCAGGCAGGGCTCGTCCTCGTCGCCGGTGATGATCAGGGTGGGGACGACCAGGCGCCACAGCTCCTCCTGCAGGTCGTAGAGCGAGGGACGTTGCATCTGCACGCCCCGCAGCGTCAACGCCGACCCCCGGCCCGAGTGCTCGGCGAGCCGGTGGGCGAACTCGGCCCAGCCCCTGGGGTCCTTGTTCTGCAGCTGCACGCGGGTGGGGCCGAGGGCGTAGGCCTCCGCCGCGGCCCCGGAGTCGGTTTCGAACGCCCTCGCGTTCGCCTCCGACTCGCGCCGGAACCGCTCCCGGGCCTGCGGTTCGGCGCCATAGCCGCAGCCGGCCACCACCAGCGAGCGAGCCCGGTCGGGGTGGCTGAGCCCGAGGTGGAGGGTACAGAAGCCGCCCATGGACAGGCCGACCACGTGTGCGCGCTCGATCCCGAAGTGGTCGAGGACCGCGATCGCGTCGGCGACCGCCTGCCGCTGCGAGTAACGCGCACTGTCCTCGGGCACGTCCGACGGGGGATACCCGCGCGCGTTGTACGTGATGCACCGGTAGCGGCGCGCGAACTCGCGGACTTGTGGTTCCCAGCTTCGGTGGTCTCCCGCGAACTCATGCACGAACAAGAGGGGGGTGCCGGCTCCGTTCTCCTCGACGTAGAGCCGGGTCCCATCGTCGGCGGCCGCGAATGCCATGCCTCGTCCTCCACCTAACGCAGGAGTGTCCACATTCCCGCGCTACGCCCTGCGTTGTAGCGCCGGCCTGTGGACACTGTGCCCCTTCAGGCGTCGCTCTCGCGGGTGAACCAGTTGATGTAGAACAGCATCTCCCCGACGCTGTTGACGCCCTGGTAGAAGTCGACGTTCTCCCGCCCCTCCCGAGACACGGCCACGCCGTCGCGGTAGCCCTGGACCTGGATGATCTTCGTGAGCGGGAAGGCGACCGACTTCTGGCTGCCCAGGAACGCGAACCGCTGGTTGCTGATCACCAGGGAGCCGGAATCGATCGTCTTGAGGGACTCGGTCGACACCGGACGGCCGCTGTAGGAGCCGACGCGGTAGCGGATGCCGGTGCGACCGATGGGAAAGCTGAAGCCCTGACTGCCGCCGAGATAGCGCGTGCTCCTGGCCATCCGGGCCAGCCGCGCCGGGCTGACGAAGTAAGCCTGCTCGCCACGCTTGGTCATGAGCGGAGAGGCGATGGGGTCGAGGCCGTCGGTCTCCGCCTTCGCCGCCAGGTAGAGCGCGTCGAATCCGAGCTGGCCCACCGCCTCGCGCCGCCGCGAGATCTCCTCTGCGAGTGCCGCGCCGGCCTCCGCGTTCCGGTTCGCCTGCTTCGCCAGCTCCTGCGACTGTTGGAGCAGCGCCGCGCCGGGCTCGCGGACCTGCTCGATCTCCAATATCCCGGTCGGGGGCGCCCCCTGAGCCAGCTGAACGGACAGCTCCCCCAGCTCGCGCGAGATCGGCGCCAGTTGAACCCGCAGCTCGTTCACCTGTCGGCTGTCGCGCTTCCGTTCGAACAGCCCGCCAAAGCCTCTGTACTCCTTGTGCTGGAAGCTCGCGATCTGCATGTTCAGGTCGCGCTCCTGACCCTGGAGCCAGAGCAGCCTTCGAATCAGGTCGTAGAAGGGCTGTGACGGCCAATCCTGCCACCGGTCGGCGAGCATCGACCCGGCCTCACCGAGCGGCGCTCGCGACTGCTCGGCCAGGTTCGAGCACTCGGCCCGGATCGCGTTCGTGGTCTGGTCGAGGTTCTTGGCCACCGCCTGCAGCTGATCCAGAGGCATCAGGGTGACCGAGCCGCCCTCCAGTTCGGCCCGCCGGATGTCGACCGCCGACCGCTCGCCCCCGGCCGGGCCGACCACAGAGATGCCTTTTCCGGCCACCAACCCGGCCTGGGTCGTGCCCTCGATCTGCCCCACACCGTCCACGATAAGCACCGAGTTTGGGGAGTTGGCCAGGCACTCCCGCAGCCTGGCCGGCGGCCGCGCCTACACGGGCTCGGGGACCCGCCGCCAGGTGTCGTAGATGTCGTGGCGCACGTGGCTCAGGGAAGGCAGCTTGCGGCGCACCTCCGCCACCCGCTCGGTGTCCACCGTGCCCACCGCAACTCCTTCGACCTCGCCGATCGAGGCCACCGTGACGCCCATGGGGTCGATCAGCTCGCTGTTGCCGGACATGGCGGCGCCGGTCTGGTCGGCGGCGGCGAAGTAGACCGTGTTCTCGATCGCGCGCGCCCTCGCCAGCGTCGAGAGATGCAGTTCCTTGAGGCGGCCGTGCGCCCAGGCGGTGGGCAGCAGGATCGCGTCCGCACCCCGCTCGGCCAGTGCCCGGTACAGCTCCGGGAAGCGCAGGTCATAGCAGATCGTGAGGCCGAACCGAACACCGGCGATCGTGAACAGCACCAGGTCGCCGTCGCCGGGCTGATTGTGGTCGGACTCCCGGAAGCCGAAGGCGTCGAACATGTGGATCTTGCGGTAGGCGCCCAGCAGCGTCCCGTCGGGACCGATCGCGACCGCCGTGTTGTGGGCCTTGCCCGGCACCGCCGGCAGCGACTCGTACATGCCCGCCACCACTCCGGCGCCCACCCGGGCCGCCGCCTCCCGCAGTCGCGTCACGAAGGGCCCATCCAGCGGCTCGGCGATGGAGGTCACATCGAAGGCCCCCTCGTCGGTGGTGAACATCGCCACCTCCGGGAAGACGGCCAGGTCCGCACCCGCCGCCGCGGCCTCGGCGTGCAGCTCGAGCATGCGCCGCAGGTTGGCTTCCTTGTCCGTGGTCGCGAGGAACTGTCCCAGTGCCACCCGCGCTTTCGCCATCACCACTCCTCCTGTGTCGGTCTGCCGGGACGACCCGCTCGCGTCGAGCGCCTCCCGTCTTCGGAACGCCATGTCTACCCGGGCCTCCGGTTTCGCGGAAGGCCTCGCGATCAAGGGTAGGAGCGGGCCGCCCTCTCCGAGGAGGGAGGCTGCCGGCGGCGTTGCGTTGGAAAGCTGCGAATACCCGGATTAGGATGCCAACAAATTCCATGGACGCCCTCGGGGAAGCGGTCAGGACGTTGCTGGCGGGCGAGCGGGCGCCGCCGGGCGCGGTGCTCGGCGTGTCACAGGGCAATCGTCGTGCCTTCCGATCGGGTGGGTTCGCGCACGTCTTCACCGAGGCCAGCCCCCTCGCCGACCCGGTGCCCATGACCGAGCACGTGGCCTCGGACCTGGGCTCGGTCACGAAGGCGATGGCGACCACCTCCGCGCTGATGACGTTGGTCGCCCGCGAGCACCTGTCGCTGGAGGCATCGGTCTCCGCCTTCCTGCCGCCGGTTCGGGGCCGGGCGGTGGGGGACGCCACTTTGGAGGACCTCCTGCGCCACCGCGCCGGGCTCTGGGAGTGGTGGCCGCTCTACGTGGACGCGCGCGGGCGGGAGGCGGTGCTGGAGCGGGCGGCCTCGCTGCCGCTGCGCTACCGGCCCGGCGCCGGCTTCCACTACTCGGACCTCGGGTTCGTGCTGCTGGGCGCGGTGGTGGAGGCCTGCGGAGGAGCACCGCTGCCGTCGGTGGTGCGCTCGCGCGTCCTGCGTCCGCTCGGTCTGGCGCACACCTCCTTCGCGCGGCCGGCGGAGGGGCCGGTGGTCGCCGCCTCCTCCAACGGCGATGCCATCGAGCGGCGGATGGTCCGGACCCGCGATCTGTACCCCGTCACCGTCGACGCGGCGGCGTTCGAGGGCTGGCGGGACCACGTGCGGCCCACCGACGAGCTGTTCCGGATCGCGGTCGCGGCCGGCGTCAAGATGAGTGAACGAGAGACGGCGTGGACCTGACCGTCGTCGGTCTCATCAGCGGCACCTCCTACGACGCGATCGACGCCGCGGTGGGACGGTTCTCACTCTCCGGGGAGACCATCCGCCTCCAGCCGCTGGGCCTGCGATCGACGGCGTTCGAGAGTGAATTCCGGGCGCGCATCGCCGCCCTCCTGCCGCCGCACCCCACGACAGTAGAGGAGGTCTGCCGCCTCGAGACCGAGCTCGGCCGGCGGTTCGGCGCCGCCGCCGCGGAAGCGAACCGGTGCCTGGCCGGCGAGGGCGCCGGTCTCGTCGTCTCACACGGGCAGACCGTCTTCCACTGGGTGGAAGATGGACGGGCTCGGGGAGGGCTCCAGCTGGGGGCACCGGCCTGGATCGCGGAAGCCACCGGCCTGCCGGTGATCTCGGATGTCCGGACGCGCGACATCGCACGCGGGGGGCAGGGGGCGCCCCTGGCGTCGACGCTGGACGCGCTGCTCGTCCTTCCCCCCGACGGCCCCCGCCGGGGGTCGTTGAACCTGGGCGGGATCGCCAACATCACCGTCCGGGACCGCCAGGGCCAGGTGATCGCCTACGACCTGGGACCCGCGGGCGCACTGCTCGACCAGGCGGTGGTGGACGCGACCGGCGGAGCCGAGCGGATGGATCGCGACGGGGCGCGGGCAGCCCAAGGCCGGGTCGTGGAGCCGTTGCTGGAGCGGTTCCTGGCCGACCCCTACTACGCACTGCCGCCGCCCAAGTCGACCGGCAAGGAGCGGTTCCACGCCCGCTACGTACGCTCGGTGGTGGGGGCGACCGAGGTCGGCCTCGAGGACCTGCTGGCGACGCTGACCGAGCTCACGGCTGGCCTGGTGACGCGCGCGTGCGCCGAGTGGGAGCTGGACGAGCTGGTCTGCGCCGGCGGCGGGGTCCGCAACCCGGTCCTGATGGGGCGGATCGGCGTCCTCGCGCCTCGCGTGCGCGTGCGGTCGATCGAGGAGTTCGGGCTGCCGGCGCAGGCGAAGGAGGGGTACCTGATGGCGCTCCTGGGCTACCTGGCCTGGCACGGGCTGGAGGGGACCATCCCGGCGGCGACCGGTGCCGCGAAGGGCTCCATCGTGGGCTCGGTGACGCCGGGCTCGAGACCACTCGTGCTGCCGCCACCGGTCAAGGTGCCCCCGTCGCGGCTGGTTGTGGAGGGGGCGTCGGCGTGAGTGGCATCTCGTTGCGACCGGCGGTGCGGGAGGAGGCGCCCAGGCTGGCGCAGATCCTGGTCGCCGCCTGCCGGGCTCGCTACAGAGGGTTCGCTCCGGCGCCGGTGCTGGAGTCGCTCGACGTGGCCGCGTTCGCCCGCGACCTGACGGCGAGCTGGGACACCTGCCAGACGCTGGTCTCGGTGGACGCCGCGGACGTGCCCCGTGGGCTTCGTCCGCTTCGGGCTCGACGGCTCCGGAGACTCGAACGGCGACGCCCCCTGCGGCCACGTGCTGTCGCTGTACGTGGCACCCGAGGCCTCCGATCGCGGCCTGGGCGCGGCACTCCTGGGCGCGGCGGTGGAGGGGCTGGACGCGGAAGGTGTGGAGACGGTGACACTCTGGGTCTTCGAAGCCAATCACGAGGCCCGCCGGTTCTACGAGCGGCACGGCTTCACCGCCACCCGCATCACGCGGGTGGCGGAGTGGGGGCTGCCCGCGGTCCGCTACGTTCGCGCGCCGGCACCGAAGGCGGCGCCGGCCCCTGACCGGCTGGTGGTCACTTCCCCGACCGAGGATCGCAACCCCAAGACGGCGGACATCGACCGGCTGCCGGTGCTGCCGCTGCTGGAGCTCATCAACGACGAGGACGCGGTCATCGCGGGCGCTGTGCGGCGCGCGCTGCCCGCGGTGGCGGAATTGGTCGAGGCCGCGTTGAGCAGTCTGGCGGGCGGGGGACGGGTCCACTATTTCGGAGCCGGCACCTCCGGCCGGATGGCCCTGCTGGACGCCGCGGAGCTGCCTCCCACCTTCGGTGTCCCGCCCGAGCTGTTCGTGGCCCACCTGGCGGGAGGCGAGGCGGCGCTGCGGCGAGCCCGTGAGGGATCCGAGGACGACGAAGCGCAGGGTTCGCGGGAGGCGGCGGCGTCGGTTACCGCGAAGGACCTCGTGATCGGGATCGCCGCCTCCGGCTATACCCGGTACGTGGGTGGTGCGCTTGCTGGCCGCTCACGAAGCCGGCGCGCGGACCGGGCTGGTGACCTCCAACCCCTCCGCCCCGCTGGCCGCGCTGGCGGACACCGTGGTGGTCACCGAGACCGGCGCCGAGGCCATCACCGGCTCCACGCGCATGAAGGCCGCCACCGCGCAGAAGCTGGTCCTGAACTCGTTTTCGACCGCGGTGATGGTGCGCACCGGGCGCACCTGGTCCAACCTGATGGTGGACGTCGTTCCCACCAACGCCAAGCTGCGGGGCCGGATGGTGCGGCTGCTGGCCCAAGCCACCGGCCTCGAGGAGGGGGCCTGCGAGCAGGCGCTGGTGGCGGCGGGCAGCGACACCAAGAGGGCGCTGGTGATGCTTCTCTCCGGCCTGAGCGCCGCCGAAGCCGGGGACGCTCTGCGGCGCGGTGGCGGCGTGGTGGCGCGGGCACTGACCGGGCTGGACGCCAAGTGAGGCGCGTTTCTGCACACCCCGGGCCTACCCAGGGCGGTGTAGCCACGGGGTGTGCAGAAACGGCCTCAACGCCCTTTACGAGGGCAGCGCCTGGCCGTACTCGGTGGTCGCGTCCAGGGTGGAGAGTCGCTCGTGGACCGTCCGCGCGAGGCCGGCGACGAACTGCTCCTGGGCGACGAAGTCGGCGGGGCCACGCGCCGTCATGACGCAGAGCGCATAGGGGCGCCGGGGCAGGTAGACGATGGCGGCGTCGTTGCGCACGCGGCCCATCGCGCCCGGCTTGTTCGCAATCTCCACCTCCTCGGGCAGACCGGGCCGGAAGTACCCGTGCTTCGGCTTGCGCAGGATGCGCAGCGTCTCCTGGCACACCGCCGGGCTCAGGCCCTCGTCGCAGAACAGCTTCCGCAGCAGCAGGACCAGCTCCCCCGCCGTGGCCACGTTCTCGTCGCCGCGCGCGATGGCGTCGTTGTCCTGCATCTTCCTGCGCAGGGTGGTGCGGACCAGGCCGAGCCGGCGGAGCATCCCGTTGATGCCGTCCCGTCCCGCCCACTCGATGCAGAGGTTGGTGGCGGTGTTGTCGGAGACGTCGATCATGAGCACCGCGACGTCGCGCACGGTGAGCTCGACCGGATCGTCGAAGTAGGCGAGGACGCCGCTGCCGGGCACCCGGTCCGACGCGTCGACCACCACGCGGCGGTCCAGGTCGATGGCACCCCGCTCCGCCAGCTCCAGCAGGTGGGCCAGGATCGCGATCTTGATCGTCGACGCGGTGGGCAGCACCTGGTCGGCGTTGATCGCGATCCCTTGCGAGCCGCGCAGGTCGAGCAGCGCCAGCCCGGCCGAGCCCGCGAACCCCGCCAGCTGCTCCTCCAGCTTCCGCCGCAGCCAGCCCCACACCAGCGCTTCGGCCATTGCCTTCCTCCCTTCGTGTGACGCGTTCCAGGACACCTTACGGGTCAGCGCGTGGCCGCCCGCCGGTAGGAGAGGAAGGCGAGCAGCCCGCAGCCGAGCGTCCAGGCGCCGAGCACGAGGAAGCTCGAGAGCTGCGGCGCCTGTCCCGCCGCCAGCCGCCAGCCCAGGCTCGCGATCCCGTGCGAGGGCAGCGCCTTGCCGATCTTCTGCATGGTGTCGGGAAGCATCGCCAGCGGCATCCAGAGGCCGCCCATGGCGCCGAAGGCGAAGTAGAGGATCATGACCAGCCCGTAGGCGGCGTCGCTGCCGATCAGAAAGCCGATCGCGACCCCGAGCAGGGCCAGCGGCAGCGTCCCCGCGCACATCAGCGCCAGCATCTCGACCCAGGTCTGGGCCTGGAGGCGCACATCGTGCACCACGACCGCGGTCAGGCAGACCAGGATCATCGCCGGCAGCGCGGTCGCGACCGCGGCCAGCACCTTGCTCAGGATCACCGAGCGGGCGGGGAGGGGGGTGAGGCGGAGCTGCCGGAGCCAGCCCGACTGGCGCTCAGCCGCGATCCGGGGCGCGGTCGCCGACAGGACCGACCAGATGCCCCCATAGGCGGCCATCGCGATCATCAGCTCCACCGGCTGGGGGATGCCTTCCACCCGCTCCCCGTGGGTGCCGAACAGCTGCGTGAAGAGAAGGTAGAGGCCGACCGGCATCGCAACGGCCAGGATCAGGTAGCGGGGGTCGCGCAGGGCGCGGACCACCTCGAGATTGAGAAACCGGGTCATGATGCTGCTCCCACCAGTGACAGGAAGGCCTGCTCCAGGTCCGGGCTCTCGACCTCGAGGTCGCGCCAAGGAGCCTGGAGATGGACGAGACTCCGGACGGTCGCGTCGGCGTCGTCCGTGTAGAGGGTGACGCGGGGGCCGTACCGCTCCACCTGGCGCACGCTGTCGAGGCGCTCCAGCTCGACTTCGGCGTTCTCCAGCGTCAGCCGGACCCGGCGCTCGCCGAGCGTCGCCTTGAGGTCGGCGGAGGTGCCGTCGGCGACCACTCGCCCGCGTGCGATGACCACGATGCGGTCGGCGGCGGCGTCGGCCTCCTCCAGGTAGTGGGTGGCGAACAGGATCGTCCGCCCCGCCGCCGCCAGCCGCCGCATCCGCTCCCAGAAGGCGCGCCGCGCCTCCACGTCCATGGCCGAGGTGGGCTCGTCGAGGACCACCACCGAGGGGTCGCCGGCGATCGCCATCGCGAAGCGCACCCGCTGCGCCTGGCCGCCGGACAGCCGGTCCGCGCGCCGGTGCAGCAGACCCTCCAGGCCCGCCGCCTCCACCAGGTCGTCCAGGGAGAGCGGCCGGGGGTAGAGGCTGCGCACGAATCCGAGCAGCTCACCGACCCGGACGCCCGGCATCATGCCCGACTCCTGGAGCATGGCCCCGATGTGGCCGGTCGCCACCGCGCGGCGCGGCGGCATCCCGCCCACCTCGACTCTGCCCTGGTCGGGTGCCAGCAGCCCCAGCAGCATGGCGATGGTGGTCGACTTGCCGGCGCCGTTGGGTCCCAGCAGGGCGACCGTCTCGCCCGGCTTGGCCTCCAGGTCGATTCCATCCACGGCCCGGGTAGAGCCGTAGTTCTTGCCCAGCCCGCCGAGCCGCACGGCGGGTGCGGCTCGGTGGGGCGGCGGCAACCGGGTCGGGAGCGCGCTGGGCGGCGAGGGGGACTCGAGGCGGGGTGGTGACGAGGTGATGTGTGGCATGAGCTCATGCTCAAGGGAGAGCCGCTGCTGCCACGTCGCCCGGGGGGTCGAATCGCCCTCAGCCCCGCGGATGATCTTTGAGCGCCCTCATCCCACCGGATGATTGGCCGTCCCTCCTACGGTGGACGCGCCCACCCGCGCGTGGGAGATACGCTCCGAACCAATGTCGCAACTGCGCTCGCTGTGGGCCTGGGCGCGCCGGCTCGACCCCCGCCTGGTCGACGCCACCCTCGCCGCCGTGCTGCTCGCGGGCAGCCTCCTTCAGCTGTTCATCCTTCCCGCCAACGGCGTGCCGGAGCCGGCGCCGGCGCGCGCGGTGTTCGAAGCCCTGGTGGTGCTGCCGGTCGCCGTCCGCCGGCGCTGGCCGATCGTCTGCGCCTGCGTCCAGTCCGCGTGTTCGCTGCTGGTCGGCGCGCCGCCCACCTACGCCGGCCTGGCGGCGCTCTTCATCGGCTTCTACTCCATCGGCGGCTACAGCAGGCACCGGCTCGCCGGCCTGCTGGTCCCGGTTGGGATGGCCGGGCTGCTGGCTGCGGTCGGCATCCCCAACGGCTGGTTCGCGGTCCTCCCGGCCTGGGTTCCGACGCTGTTCGGTGGTGCCGGCACCTGGCTCGCCGGGAGCACCGTGCGCGACCTTCAGGAGCGCGCGCGACGTCTGGAACGGGAGCGGGAGCTGAGCGCCCAGGTCGCGGTCGCCACCGAGCGCGCGCGCATCGCCCGCGAGCTGCATGACGTGGTCGCGCACTCGGTCAGCGTGATGGTCGTGCAGGCGGGGGCGGCCCGGACTTTGATGGAGCGCCGCCCGCAGGGTGCGGCCGAAGCCCTGCGGGCGGTCGAGGAGCAGGGGCGCGGCGCCCTCGACGAGCTGCGCCGGCTGCTGGGACTGCTCTCCGAGGAGGAAGACGACGCGGCCCTGGCCCCGGCCCCCGGACTCGACTCGGTCGGCGCGCTGGTCGAGCGGGTGACGGCGGCGGGGCTGCCCGTCGAGCTGCATGTGGAGGGGAGGCGGCCGCTGCCGGCGGGGCTCGACGTGACCGCCTATCGCATCGTGCAGGAGGCGCTGACCAACGCGCTCAAGCACGCCCATGGCGCCCGCGGCGAGGTGGAGATCGCGGTGGATGCGACAACGCTGAGGATCGAGGTCAGGAACACCGCCGGGCATCCCCTCCTGGGGGCGCGAGGGGCCGGCCTAGGGCTGCTCGGGATGCGGGAGCGAGCCGCCCTCTTCGGTGGAGAACTCGAGGCCGGCCCGCTGGCGGAGGGAGGGTTCCGGGTGCTGGCGCGGTTTCCGCTGGAGGCGCCATGACCAGCGTGCCCGCGGCGCCACTCAGGGTGCTGATCGCCGACGACCAGGCGCTGGTCCGCGCCGGGTTCCGGATGATCCTGGAGGCTCAGGACGACATGCAGGTCGTGGCCGAGGCCGAGGACGGCGAGCAGGCGGTAGCCGGGGTGCGCGCCCGGCGCCCGGACGTGGCGCTGATGGACATCCGGATGCCCCACCTGGACGGGCTGGAGGCGACGCGCCGCATCGTGGCCACCGACGCCGCCTGCCGGGTGGTGATCCTGACCACCTTCGACCTCGACGAGTATGTCTACGCCGCGCTGCGGGCGGGGGCCAGCGGCTTCCTGCTCAAGGACGTCTCGCCGGAACGCCTGGTGGGCGCGGTGCGGATGGTCGCCACCGGCGACGCGCTGCTCGCCCCCTCCATCACCCGGCGGCTGGTGGAGCGCTTCGCCCGCCCGTCGCCGGCCGGCCCACCCAGCGTCGAAACGGGGTCGCTCACCCAGCGCGAGCGCGAGGTGTGGGCGCTGCTCGCCCGCGGGCTCAGCAACGCCGAGCTGGCGGAGGGACTGCACGTGAGCGAGGCGACCGTGAAGACGCACGTCGCCCGCCTCCTGGCCAAGCTGAATGTGCGGGATCGCGTCCAGGCGGTGGTCCTCGCCTACGAGCTGGGGGTGGTGCGCCCTGGCGGCGAGATCGAGGCCGGCTGACGGCCCCGCGTCACCCCCGCGGAAGCCGCGGCGGCGGGCGGTCCCAGAGGCGGGCAGGGGTGTGAACGCGGGCGCGCACGGCGGAGGTGTCGATCTCCGGTGCTTCCCGCTCCACCAGCCGGATGGTGTCCTCGATCAGGCGTTCCAGCTCCGCGACGCGTGCGCGGGCCGGGCTGGTCATGACCGCGCGCACGCGGAGCGGCAAGGCAGAGGGACACACCGTCATCGACGCCAGCGTCCGGTCCATCCATTTGTAGCCCGGGTGGTAAATCCGATTGAGCCCGAGGAGCACCCCGAACACCCGCTTCACCACCGTCACGCTGATCTCCGCCAGCGGCAGCACATCGTCGCGCTCGGCCAGACGCTCCAACCAGGCGTTGGGGCCGAACTCGAGATGCGCCTCCACCATGGCCTGCGCCAGGCCGTCCGGATAGGGATCCGCGCGCCGCCGCCACCGATCCAGGAGTTCGCCGCCCTGAACGGGGATGGCGTGGACCACCTCGGCCACCACCTGTTGCCGGCCCACCGAGGTGTCATGGCCATCCACCACCCGGGACAGCAGCCGGGCCTGCGCTTCGACGGTTCGGTGCGTGACATCGAACTTCACCCCCGACACGGTGAAGTCTTCGGCCCACGCGTCGAGGTCCGCCTCCTGGCCGAAGTCACGCCGCTCGCCGACGTGGGGGATCCGGCCCGCGCACCGGACCCGCACCGCCGCGCTCGGAGCCCGATGCCACCAGACGGTCAGCTCGACGTCCGAGTAACGGTCCGCCCAGCCTCGCGCCACCGAGCCGCAGACAGCAACCGCCGCCACCCGGCGCCCGGCGACGTAGGCCGGAGCCACGGCCCGAGCCAGCTGCAGGCGCCACGCACTGTCGGGGTTCAGGTGGTCCATGCCGTCACCGGTACTCCCCCGCCTGCAGCCGGAACAGCTCCGCGTAGCGGCCGCCCCGCGCCATCAGCCCTTCGTGGGAACCGACCTCGGCCGCCCGTCCGGCCTCCAGGTAGACGATGCGGTCGGCCATGCGCACGGTGGAGAAACGGTGGGAGACGAGTACTGTGATCGCGCCGCTGCGCGCGGCCGACGCCCACGCCGACTCCGAGTAGCGGGTGAACAGCGCGTGCTCGGCTCCCGCGTCGACGCTCGCGGTGGGCTCGTCGAGGACGACCAGGAGAGGCTCCTCCCGCCGCAGCGCCCGGCCCAGCGCCACCTTCTGCCACTGCCCGCCGGAGAGGCCGTGGCCGTCCGTGAAGGCAGTCCCGACCTCGGTCCGGAGGTCGTCCGGCAGCTGGGAGGCCAGGTCCTCGGCCCCGGCCCGTTCGAGCGCCGCCGCGGCCGCCATCTCGTCGTCCAGACGAGGCAGCTCCGCCACCCCCACCGACTCTACGACCTGGGTGTGCAGCCGGGATGACGACCGGCAACCGCCGCCTCGAGCTGGCACAAGAGCATGGCGGCGCCGCGCAGCGGACCAGTGGAAGGCCTACGCGGACTGCGAGCACCACTCGGTCCAGATCGATCAGAAGCGGGAGGACCGGCAGCGATCGCGGGAGGCCGCCGAGCCGTTCATCGACGAGGCGCAGGAGCACGAGGGCGCTGCTCGCCGGCAGTGGGAGCTCTGGACGCCGGTCAATCCCTACTCCCCGGAGGAGTTGCAGGGAGGGGAGGGGCGGCGTGACTCTGAAAAAGAGAGCGCGAGTCAGGGCCGGTCGCGAACTGGGGAACGTCCTCTCCGGCTTCGTCGCGAAGAACAGTGAAGGGACCGTGGTTGATGTCCGCGAACCGTTCTTTGGGGGCGAAAGGATGTACCGGGTTTGCTTCTCTAACAAGCGTTCATGCCCTGGCATGACTTGCCTGCGCCGCGCCGCCGAGCAGAGGAGGGGCTAGCCCAGATGTTGCACGTGACCCGATGAGGGGAGCGGCGTAGACGGACGAAAGGTGCCTACCTGAACTGGCAGAATGGCGTAGGCCAAACACCCATTCGTCCAGCCAGGAGGCACCTCTGCGGTGAAGCGTAGCAGCCCTCGTCGACAGTCGTTCAGCATCGCAACGGATGGCCAAGGGATTGTCAATCACGCGGGTGCCGCCGCACTGCGCGAACTGGCTGATCGCTTCGAGTACACCGCCACTCTCTGCGACGGTCTGAATCCACTTCGGGCTCGCCGCGCCACGCACCATCCAGGCGCCGTGCTCACCGATCTCGCGGTCAGCATCGCCGACGGCGGGGACTGCTTGCGCGACCTCGCGGTGCTCCACGATCAGCCTGATCTCTTCGGCCACGTCGCCTCCGTGCCCACCGCCTCGCGCGTGATCAGCCGCCTGACCAGCAGCCATCTGGAGCAACTCCGTGCGGGGCGGCGACGGATGCGCGATCAGGTCTGGAGGAGGGTGGGCAGGCCCGAGCTCCTGGTGCTCGACATCGACGCCACCCTGGTCACCTCGCACTCGGAGAAGGAGGAGGCGAGCGGCAACTACAAGCACGGCTTCGGGTTCCATCCCTTGGCCTGCTTTCTGGAGGCCACAGGGGACGCGCTGTCCGCCATCCTGCGAACGGGAAGCGCCGGTTCCAACACCGCCCGCGACCACATCGAGGTGTTCCGTCTCGCCTGCGACCAGCTCCCGGAATGGGTGCAGGAGGAGCCGATGCTGGTCCGCTGCGACGGCGCCGGTGCGACCCACGACTTCCTCAATGCGGTGCGGGCTCGCGAGAACGCCAAGTTCTCGGTCGGCTTCGAGCTTCGGGAGGACGTGCGCGAAGCCATCCTCAACATTCCCAAGGAGGCCTGGGAAGCGGCCATCCGTCAGGACGGTGAGGATCGCGAGGGCGCCGAGGTCTGCGAGCTCGACCAGCTCGACCTCTCGGGCTGGCCGGTAGGCACCCGTGCCATCTGCCGCAGAGAGCGCCCGCACCCGGGCGCTCAGCTCTCCTTCACCGATCACGAGGGCTGGCGTTTCCAGGTCTTCATCACCGACCAAGAGGACGAAGACATCGCGCTCCTCGAGGCTCGCCACCGAGCCCGGGCCCGCTGCGAGGACCAGATCCGATGTGCCAAGGAGACCGGGCTCCGCGCCTTCCCCTTCCAGGGCTTCGTGCAGAACCAGATCTGGCTCGAGTTGGTGCTCGCTGCCCACGACCTGCTCTGCCACTTCCGCCGCGTCGCCCTCACCGGCGAGGCGCAGCGCTGGGAGCCCCGAACCCTGCGCTACCGGCTGCTGCACACCGCCGGGCGTCTGGTCAGGCGGGGCCGCCGGTTCATCCTCCGGCTGCAGCGCAACTGGCCCTGGACCGAACTTCTGGCCACCGCCTTCGCCCGCATTCGCGAGCTCCCCGCGACCTGATCGCGGTCCGACTCCGACCACTCCACTGGTCCCGAGACGGGATCGACACCGCACACCCATCGAGGCCGCCGGCCCACCAGGCCAGCCACGATAATCGCGCCCAGCGTTCAGTCAACGACATCCGGGGGACCCCAACCAACCTCCAAAGCCGACTCTCAGGCCGCGAATGTCAGCTCCCGGCAGCTACAGTTCTCCACCTCCCACGCGCGAAACTGTTCGTGCAACATCTGGGCTAGCTATAACTGGGCATACATCGATAAACTCGGCTTAGGTCTTTCAACGTGCGCCACGAGGACAACCCCTTCCGGCCAAGCGCCGGCGCGCCGCCGCCACTTCGCGGGGCCAACTAGGCGTCGGGGTCGGAACCCGGCGAGAGGCGGTTCGGGTCGTGGCGCGTCTCGCAAGCTCTGGCTGGCGTCGACTCGGAGCTGGCCCGGCGCAACCGCTTTACCTGCAACGTCGTCGGCTCCGCCGGGGCCTATGCTCGCCGATGAGGCAGCAGTTTCGCCGGCGGCGAGAACTCGGCTCGGTCGCCGTCCGAATCCTGCCGACGGCGCAGCACGCTTGGAGGTGCTCAGCTACTGCAGACGTTGAGTGCAGACCGCGCGCCTACCGTGGAATCCTTGGACCGGGAGGACACCCGCCACCCCGCAGGCTCCAAACCCGAGGCAAACAAGTCCGATGAAGACCAGGCCCAGGCCCCGTGGGTCACCCAGCACCACGGCACCCAGCGTCACCCACGCAATCCCGATCAAAAGGCAGGGCACTGACGCCAGCCGACGGCCGGTCACCCTCATGAGTTGGGGAGTCTACCGCAATTTGCCAACCCCTTCGAGACGCCCGGCGCCACGAATCACTGGGTCGGCATCACCTCCTCAGCCGGGCTTGTTGACCCAGATGTTGCACGTGACCCGATGAGGGGAGCGGCATAGACGGACGAAAGGTGCCTACCTGAACTGGCAGAATGGCGTTACCCAAACGTCCATTCGTCCAGCCAGGAGGCACCTCTGAGGTGAAGCGTAGCAGCCCTCGTCGACAGTCGTTCAGCATCGCAACGGACGGCCAAGGGATCGTCAATCACGCAAGCGCCGCGGCACTACGCGAGCTCGCCGATCGTTTCGAGTACACCTCCACTCTATGCGACGGTCTCGATCCACTCCGAGCCCGCCGCGCCACGCACCATCCAGGCGCCGTGCTCACCGATCTCGCGGTCAGCATCGCCGACGGCGGCGACTGCTTGCGCGACCTCGCGGTGCTCCACCATCAGCCCGATCTCTTCGGTCACGTCGCCTCCGTGCCCACCGCCTCGCGCGTGATCAGCCGTCTGACCAGGGGCCATCTGGAGCAACTCCGTGCGGGGCGGCGACGGATGCGCGATCAGGTCTGGAGGAGGGTGGGCAGGCCCGAGCTCCTGGTGCTCGACATCGACGCCACCCTGGTCACCTCGCACTCGGAGAAGGAGGAGGCGAGCGGCAACTACAAGCACGGCTTCGGGTTCCATCCCTTGGCCTGCTTTCTGGAGGCCACAGGGGACGCGCTGTCCGCCATCCTGCGAACGGGAAGCGCCGGTTCCAACACCGCCCGCGACCACATCGAGGTGTTCCGTCTCGCCTGCGACCAGCTCCCGGAATGGGTGCAGGAGGAGCCGATGCTGGTCCGCTGCGACAGCGCCGGTGCGACCCACGACTTCCTCAATGCGGTGCGGGCTCGCGAGAACGCCAAGTTCTCGGTCGGCTTCGAGCTTCGGGAGGACGTGCGCGAAGCCATCCTCAACGTTCCCAAGCAGGCCTGGGAAGCGGCCATCCGTCAGGACGGTGAGGATCGCGAGGGCGCCGAGGTCTGCGAGCTCGACCAGCTCGACCTCTCGGGCTGGCCGGTGGGCACCCGAGCCATCTGCCGCAGAGAGCGCCCGCACCCGGGCGCTCAGCTCTCCTTCACCGATCATGAAGGCTGGCGTTTCCAGGTCTTCATCACTGACCAGGAGGAGGAGGACATCGCGCTCCTCGAGGCTCGCCACCGAGCCCGGGCCCGCTGTGAGGACCAGATCCGATGCGCCAAGGAGACCGGGCTCCGCGCCTTCCCCTTCCAGAGCTTCGTGCAGAACCAGATCTGGCTCGAGTTGGTGCTCGCCGCCCACGACCTGCTCTGCCACTTCCGCCGCGTCGCGCTCATCGGTGAGGCCCAGCGCTGGGAACCCCGAACCCTGCGCTACCGGCTGCTGCACACCGCCGGGCGCCTGGTCACGCGAGGCCGCCGGGTCATCCTCCGGCTGCAGCGCAACTGGCCCTGGACCGAACTTCTGGCCACCGCCTTCGCTCGCATTCGCGAGCTCCCCGCGACCTGATCGCGGTCCGACTCCGAACGCTCCACTGGTCCCGGGACGGGATCGACCCCGCACACCCATCGACGCCGCCGCCCCACCAGGCGAGCCACGATAATCGCGCCCAGCGTTCAGTCAACGACATCCGGGGGACCCCAACCAACCTCCAAAGCCGACTCTCAGGCCGCGAATGTCAACTCTCGGCGGCTACACTCCCACCCCTACCACGGGCGAAGTCTTTCATGCAACATCTGGGTTGATCCACGCCGGGCGGGGCAGCGCCGGCGGATCGGAGCCTTCCCGACGAATCGCTCCGGGTGGGCCGCGTAAGCGGCGCTCAGCACCTCGCCGACCGGCCTCGCGCACGAGCGCGGCGCGCCGTGATGAAGGTCGGCCGGCGTGTGGTTGCGATGCATGAGTGCCGGTGATCGTCGTTGTACCAGGGGAAGAACCGCTGGCAGAACTGGCGGGCGTGCTCCTGCGATCCGAAGCGGTCGGGGAATTCCCGGCACCCGTAGGTCCGCCCCGGTTGCCGCCCCCAGGGCCCCACGTGTCGCGCATCAGGACTGGGAGAACCGATGTGGATACGGGCGACGGGGCGGCCCGCATCACCTCGCCGCAGGCCGGTACGCGGACAGGAAGACCTTCACCGCCGACTGGAGCGACGCTACACGGCTCGAAACCAGCCGAGCGATCGCCGGCGCGAACGGGGGTCGTCGGGGAGGCAGCGGCGTAAAGCTGAGGGATCCGCTTGCGTGCGATCGTCGGCCGACTCGCTTGACCTTTGTCCCCGAACCAACGGCGGCGTTTCCCCGGCGATCTTTCCGCTTCGTGGAGCTGGCGCATAAGCACGTCAGCGCGATGCAACGGCGTCGAATGCAGCGGCCCGTCGTGCACCAAACGGGAGATAGATGAGCCCTATGGTGGTTAGGTGGGTATGGTGGTGGCGTACGACCCCGAGTGGCCGGCACGGTTCGAGGTGCTCCTCCGCCGTTATCAGCGCGCGCTCGACCAGGCCGAGGTCGGGTAGTCGCGATCGAACATGTCGGCAGCACCTCGGTTCCGCGCCTGGCCGCGAAGCCCGTGATCGACTGCGACATCATCGTGCGCGAGGGAGACGTGGACGCGGCCTCGGCCGTACTGGTCTCGCTCGGCTTCACGCCCGAGGGCGAGCTCGGTATCCCGCAACGCTGGGCGTTCAAGGCGCCGGACGGGTACCCGCAGACGGCCACCTTTGTGGTGGTGGACGGCTGCCTTTCGCTGCGCAACCACCTGGCCGTTCGCGATACGCTCCGCCGGAACCCTGCGCTGCGGGATGAGTACGGGCGCGTAAAGCAGGAGGTCGGCGCCTGGGCGCGCGACATCGTGGAGTACGGCCAGGCGAAGACACCGACGGTGCGGAAGGTGCTCGCCGCAACCGACCTCACCGAAGAGCAGATCGCCTCGATCAATGGCAATAAGGTGCCGGACTTGGTCGAACGGTCAGAAGTCGGCTAACCCGGTTCTCGGCTACCTGTAAAGATGAGGGATCGGCTACCACACGCCGGCCGACGTTCATCACGCATCACGGGCGCGCCGCGCTCACGCGCGAGGCCCGCGGCGAGGTGCTGGCCGCCGCCTACGCGGCCCACCCGCAGCGATTCGTCCGAAAGGCTCCGGAGCCGCCGGCGCTGCCCCGCCCGGCGTGGATCAAACAAGCCGGCTGAGGAGGTGATGCCGACCCAGTGATTCATCGCGCCGGGTGTCTCAAAGGGGTTGACAAAGTCCGGCATACCTATCTCTCGAATAGGACATTGGACCGACGCGCCTAGACCCGGTTATCCTTCCCCTGGGTGGACAAGCGATTGCCGTCGATGTGCACCAGCTAGGGACGGCGTTTCAACCGTACGCAGAACGACCCCGGAATTGGTTAAGCATCTCCTGTACCCGAAGGTGAAACAGGCGGTCGTTCGTAACAAGGGACGGGTTACGTGATGCCGTATGCGACGAATGACGACGTCAGGATCCACTACGATGTCGAGGGCGCGGGGCCCGCACTCCTGATCCACACCGGTTTCGTCAGCTGGGCTCGCGACTGGTACACGCTCGGCTATGTCGAGGCGCTGCAGAGCGACTACCGACTAATCCTGCTTGACCCTCGGGGTCAAGGGGAGAGCGACAAACCTCACATCCCCGAGGCGTATGGCGTTGACCACCGCGTGGAGGATGTAGTCGCGGTGCTCGATGCGGCGGAGGTGGATCGTGTCCGCTACTGGGGCTACTCGATGGGCGGCCGGGTCGGATTCGATCTTGCTCTGCGACATCCACAACGGGTTTCAGCTCTCCTCTTGGGTGGAACCCACCCGGCCGGCGCCCCGGCGGACCCCGCCCTCGCTGCGTTGCTCAGGAGTGGCATCGATGCATTCCTGGCGGCCGATACCATGCAACAGTTCCCCGCGGAGATTCGCCAGAGGTGGACCAAGTCCGACGTTGAGGCGCTCGCATCGGCCTTGGTTGGGGAGCCCAGCTTGGCTGAGCAGCTGCCCACGATCGATATCCCGACGTTGCTCTACTGCGGAATGCGCGCAGACGAGTTCGAGCGCGCCGTGCGAGCCGCCAGCGCCTTACCAAACGCGACGTTCGTGGCGCTGCCCGGACTCGACCATGTGGGTGGGGTGGTCCACGCAGAGATGGCCCTGCCATATGTACGTGCCTTTCTCGCCGGCTTGACCCCGGAAGCATGACGCAGGCGCTGGACCCGACTCGGCGACGGCGATGGCCGCCATGGTTCGTACGCTCCCGCCTGCGACTAGGAGGCGACCATCGGATGGATCAGGCTCGATGCGGCGACCTGGCCGGCCGGCGAAGAGAGGCCGGCAGGTCGATTGGTCGAGTGCACGGACTCGAATGGCTCGGTTGGGCCACGTAGTTGAGGCTCACGAAGGTCTGACTTGAGACCGATGGCGGCGAAGCGCTTGAGGACCTGTCCGTCCTTCCTTTCGATTATGTGGTTAGTCACCGGTCAGCCAGCCCGGGCGGCAAGACTACAGGATGTGTGAGTAGTGTCCCGACTGATTGGCCGCGCCCCGAGTACCGTCCGGAAGCCGAATCTCCGACGGACGAGGCCTCCCACCGCAAAAAGGACCGGCCGCGCAAGTCGAACTCCATTCTCAATAGCGTGGTACGGACTGGATTCTCAATTGACGGGGGCCCGGGTCTATCCGTTATTACCGTCGCGCGCTCCCCGGTCGTGCTCCGCGCCCCCTCCTGGAGGAGCGGCTCCCGGCGGAGCCGGAGGTTTCGGGACGGCCTGCGGCCCCCGCAGCGCATCTCGGCGATCCCGCAGCCGCCGGCGTTCCGCTTCCTGCGCGTGTGAGCGATCCGGGCGGCCCTCCAGCTCGGCAAGTCGCGTCCCGAGGATCTCGCGCGTTGCATCCAGGGCCTTCTCGGGCGCGAGGGCAGCAACCCAGGTGGTCGCGAGCATCTCGGCCTGCATGGTGCTGATCGTCCCCGCGGCCTCGCGTAGCTCGAGCCGCTCCCTTAGCGCGTCGAGCGCGTGGGTCTCCACCCGAACGCGCCCCGCCTCCTGCTGCGCGGCGGACGTGCCGGCCAGGACCCGGCGCGCGGCGTCGGCGATGTCCTTGGCCTGGTGCTCGGTCGCGCCTTGCTTCCGCAGCCACGCAGTGAGCGTGTCGCCCGAGCCATCTAGCACCAGCGAGGCCTCCGCCCAGGTGAGCGGCCGTCCGCCAGCGACTCCGTCCCGGCCCAGGTCAGCGATCCACGAGAGTTGACGCTCGGTCGCCGGCGCGTGGCCCCCAGTTGATAGCCGGCGCGAGCGCTGCCGGCGCTGCCTCTGCCGCCTGCTCGGCGCCCCCGACGAGGTCGATCGCCACTCGCTTGGCCACGTCGCGAGCCATCGATGTCCCCAGGCGTTCCTTGGGAGGGTTGAGGTCGAGCGCAGGCAGGTGGACGTCCTCCTCCGGGCGCCGGTCGGCCCAGACACGATACAGATAATTGCCGCGGCGAGCCCTGGTGAAGTTGACGAAGAGTGACTCGGCCGAGGCGTGCTCCGGGCGCGCATACGTGAAGGTGTAGTCCGCCCAGGTGCCCCCCTGCACGCCGTATGAGGTTCGGCAGTACGACAGGCGCAGCGTCGGACCTGCCTCGGCCGGATCGTAGAGGTAGGCCTTGGGGAGTTCGATCTCCCGGTTCGTCCGGCACTCCTCGATGGTGATGGAGGCCTTCTCCACGTCGATCGCAACCACGGTCCCCTCGGTGCCATTGATCACCCCCAATCCACGCTCGTCGCCCTTCTGCAGGCGCACCTCGTCGCCGGCCCCGATCGGCTGGCCGAAGTACTCGATCCCGCCCGGGGCCACCTCTCCGGCGGCGACGCGCGTGTCGTGTGCGAGGCGGTTCAGGTGGTCGACGTCGGACCACACGTCCGACTCCATGACGACGTCCTCGTCGCGCAGCCTCGCCTCGCGCCAAGCGCTCCTTCGCGGAGCTCGTCGCGCGCTCGGGCGCTGAGGGAGGTCCCGATCACCGGCACCCCGCTCCGCTCCAGGGCCTCCACGATCACGCGAGCGGCCGCGGTCTTGCCGCTGCCTGGCGGAGCATTGACGATCTGGACCGGCCGCTTGCTAACCCAGATTCTTGATCCCCTTCTTCACGGGCCCCCACTCGATCCCAAGCTCGCGGCTCAGGCGCGCCCTGAGCTCCGACTCGTACAGGTACCCACACGTCTTGGCCCACGCGTAGAGAAGGCGCCCGTCGAGTGCACCCCAGCTCCCGTCGTCCTCACGCTGTGCCACGTTCGCGACCAGGACGTGCGTGTGAGGTGCGGATCCTCGGCCCTGCTCGTCCGATGGTGGAACGCGGCCGCGACGAAGCCCTTGGTCTTCGCCTGCTCGGTCCCTCCGTGACCCCGACGGCCCCGGGCGGCCTGCTCCTCGAACACCTCGAAGGCGGCCCGCACCGCCGCATCGTGGGCGCGCGTCACCACGTCCGCCACCGACCCTCGATCACCGCCCGCATCGATCCGAGATCACGGTCTCCAGCGGGAGGGAGATGGTTTGGCGAGGCGACGACGCGCGGGGGCGGGGACTCAGCTCGGCCTCGGCCTGTGGGGCGCGAGCGATGAATCAATACGGCGAGTGGGCGATGGCGGACTGGAAACGGTGGCGACCGGTGACGCGAGAGGAGGAGGCGGTGTCCGGCGGGGGAGCCGAGCCCACCGGCGACGGCGCCCGGAATGCCGCCAACCACCACGCCCAGCGAGACCACCATCAGCCCGGGGGCCACGGATCGGAGCGCCGCCCAGCCCAGGACCAGGAGCGTCAGCACCCGGCTCGTGCGCCAGAGCAGGGCCATCGCCTGGCGCCCCGACGCGCGATCCCCCGCGGGGTCTGGATGCTGCCCAGGGTGCGCCGGCGCGCCGCCATCCGCTCCTCTTACCCCCGCACCTTATCCCCGCACCGCACTGGCCATCTGTCGAGAGATGGCCCGATTCTGAGGGCGCTGGCGGTACATCTGTCGAGAGATGGCCGGTGCCGGGGCCGGTGCCGGGGCTGGCGCCGGGGGGTCAGGCGCGAGGGAACACGCGGGTCAGCGGCAGGCGTGTGGTCGGCTTTTGCAGCACCTCCAGGGAGGCGGCGTTCCAGCGCGCGAAGTGGGGCGTCTGGCCGTGAGCCTTGAACGCCTCCTCGTCCCGGTACACCTCATAGAAGTAGTAGGTGTCGGGGTCGGTCTGATCTTGCAGCACCTGGAAGTCGACACACCCGGGTTCGTCGCGCACCGAGGAGACGGCGTCGTCCTCGACCACCTCGAGGAACTGCTGTCGCCGATCGGGTTTGACCTTCAACGTGACGAAGATGGCGTGCATTTCCGCATGATCGCGCATCGGTGGTCCCCGAGAACGGGTTGACAGGTCCCGGGAGTTGGACGCATGGTGCATACGGATGTTCGTTGAGGACTGGGCGGCGGCGTACGGCTCTCCCTACCTGGTGAAGGAGAGCGACGAAGCCGACCTGCGAGGGCGGCTGGTGGAAGACGGCGACCAACTGGTCCCCCACGCACCCGCGCCGGCGGACGGCCCGGCGGGTCCGATCGCGTTCGTTGACGGCGTGCGACGCGGGGAGGCCGCACTGTCAGACCTGAACTCCCGCACGGGCGGTCTGGCGCGGGCGGTCGCCGGGACCCACGCGTGCGGTGCCGTCGTCGGGGAACCGGGTGGAGCGCTCACCTTCGATGAGGTCCGGGTGAGCCGGATGCTGATCTGGGGCTCGGGCCTTCACCGCGAGCTGGCGCCGGTGAAGGGCGGCTGGGAGTGGACCGCCCGCTCCATCGACGACGACGCCCCCGACGCACCGCTGCAGGAGCTCCAGCGCCGCATGCGCCAGGAGGAGGGCCGGCTGGCCGCGGACCAGGCGACCCGGGGACGCGTCGTGGTCCTCGACGGGCCCCTCTCCTTCCCGCGCGGGCTCGACCTCCCGGTGGTGGGGTACGTCAAGACCCACTACCGGATGCTCCTGCCGCCGGAGCAGCACCGGCACATCGCCGATCTGAAACCCATGGAGCGCACCTCGATCTTCAGCCTCGGTCACGAGCGCTACTCGTGTTACCTGCGGCTGGTTCCCTCCACGCGCCTCTCCGGCCCCTGGTCAGGGATCGTGCGGCTCGAGATCCCGCAGTCGACCGGCCTGCGGGTCGCGATCCAGACCATGGACCGGGTCGCCGCCCTGATCCCTCACTACGCCGGCGTCCCGCACCGCGACCCCCGGGCGCCTCAGAATCTGCAGCCGGTGGGCGCACTCGAGCGTGAGCTGCGACACCGGATGGGAGACGCCGGCCTGGCCTACCGCGCGGTCAGGACCGCGGTCGCCCAGAGCCTCCAGGAGGTGTCCTGATGACGGAACGAGTGGGACTCGTCGACGGCTCGGTGGAGGCGTCCACCCGGCGCTTTTCGGTGGTGCTCGACGACGACGCGGTGGTCCAGCTGGACGACCTGGTGGCGACCACCCAGACGCTGCCGGACGGCCGGTTGGTGACGCACTACGGGATCGTGGTCGAGGGGACGAGCTCGATCGAGGGGGCGGAGCTCGCCTCCGACACCGGCCGGATCGCCTGGGAGAAAACCATGCCCGGCGTCACCTCGCGGCGCGTCGAGGTGCAGATTCTCCGGACCACGCCCGAGCTGTGGCTGGCGCCGTCGCCGGGGGCACCGGTCGCGCCGGCGGCGGGTGAGCACCGTGAGCGGGCGCTGTTCCTGGATCAGATGGAGCGAGCGTTCGGCGTCGGGGTCGACCAGTCCGGGCAGCCGGTGTTCGCCGACTTCGCCTTCATGAACGGAGAGAAGGGAGGCCACGTCTCGATCTCCGGCATCTCCGGCGTGGCCACCAAGACCACCTACGCCCTCTTTCTGCTCTACATGCTGTTCGAGACCGAGCAGGGTCGCAGGATGCTGGGGGCCGAGGCCGCCAACACCAAGGCCCTGGTCTTCAACGTCAAGGGGGAGGACCTGCTCCACCTGGACCGTGCCAACGCGCGATTCGCCGCCCACCCCGAGGCGCGCTCGCAGTGGGAGGCGCTGGGAGTGGGCGACCCAGGCCGGTTCGAGGGCGTCCACCTCTTCGCCCCCCGCTCGCCACAGAGTCGGGAGGGCGTGCTCGCGGTGGACGTGCACACCCGCGAAGCCCGGGACGTCGAGCCCTTCGCCTGGTCGCCGGAGGAGTTCATCCGCGGAGGGCTGCTGCGGTTCTGCCTGACCGATGTCGACGACGCCCGCAACCAGCTCTCATTCGTGGAGCAGCGCGTGCGGGTGCAGCTGGTGCGATGGGCGTATCCGCTCGAGAACGAGCCCGGCGCGGTGGTCATGTGCCCGCCGGCCGCCGACACCTCGTTCAACGTCGACCGGCTGTTGCGGGAGCGGCGCCCGGGCCGGCTGGCCCAGGAAGGGGTGCCGGTCCGGAACTTCGCCGACCTGGTCGACTTCCTGACCACCAAGCTGGCGCCGGAGGCCGACCTCGAGGACCCGGCGTGGAGCGCCGGGGTGCAGGCGGGCACCAGGCTCGCCTTCGTGCGCCGCCTCTACGCCGAGATGCCGCGTCTCGGGCACCTGGTCGCCCTGGGGTGCCGGCCACCGGTGCTGGAGAAGCACGTCACGGTGGTCGACATCCACTCCCTCCACGAGGACGCCCAGCGCTTCGTGGTGGGGGCGCTGCTGAGTGAGATCTTCGACGCCAAGCAAGGCCAGGGCCGGGAGCCGCTCCGGTTCATCGTGCTGGACGAGCTGAACAAGTACGCGCCGCGGCAGGGCACGAGCCCGCTCAAGGACCTGATGATCGACATCTCGGCCCGGGGTCGGAGCCTCGGCGTCCTGCTGATCGGCGCGCAGCAGTCGATCGGCAACGTGGCGCCCGAGATCTTCACCAACGCCGCCTTGAAGGTGGCGGGACGGCTGGACGCGGGGGAGGCGGACCAGTACCGATTCCTGTCCGCCCAGCTGCGAGAGCGCGCGGCTCGGTTCCTGCCCGGCACCATGGTGCTCGACCAGCCTTTGATCCCGGCGCCCATCCCGCTGCGGTTCCCCTTCCCCGGGTTTGCCACCAACGTCGGCGAGGATGCGGGCCTCAGCCCGGAGGCGGAGGCGGCGGCCGCCGAGGAGGTGTGGGAGCGCCTGTGAGACTGCTCCACGTCTCCGACTGGCACCTCGGGCGCTCCACCTACAACGTCTCCCGGGCGTCCGACCACGAGCGGGTGCTGGCGGAGATCGTGGATCTGGCGCGTGAGACCAGGCCGCACCTCATCGTCCACAGCGGCGACGTCTGGGACGTGGTGCGCCCCGCCTACACCGACCTGGAGCGGGGGCTGGACGCGTTGAAGGAGCTGGGCGCCGTGGCGCCGACGGTGGTTCTGCTGGGGAATCACGACTCGCCGCACCTGTTCGACCTCCTGCAGGGGATCGTCGGGCAGGAGTACGGGCTCACGTTCGTGTCGCGCGCCCGGCGTCCCTCCGCCGGCGGCATCCTGGAGTTTCCCGGCGAGGGCGACGAGGTGATCCGGCTGGCGCCGCTGCCCTTCGTCCACCAGAACCGCATGATCGACGACGTCGAGGACCCGGCGACCTGGAACACGGAGTACGCGGACCGGGTGCAGCGGATCGTGGACGCGCTCGGCGCCGGGCTCCAGGAGGGATACGACCCGTCGCGGCACATCCTGCTCTTCGCGGCGCATCTCCATGTGACGGGGGCGAGCTTCTCGGCGACCAGCCAGCGGCCGCTCACGATCACCGACTCCTACGCGACCCGGGTCGAGCGGATCCCGGCGGTCACCTATGGCGCCTACGGCCACATCCACCGCCCACAGCCGCTTCCCGGCACCCGCCTCGCCTGGTACGCCGGCTCGCCGATGGCGCTGGACTTCGGCGAGGAGGGGGAGACCAAGGTCGCGCTGACGGTCGACGCCTCACCGGGGCGCCCGGCGCGCGTCGAGCAGCACGAGCTCCGCGGAAGCCGTCCCCTGCGCCGGCTGGAGGGGACGCTGGAGCAGCTGCGCGCGGTCGCGCCCGAGGTTGGAGAGGCGCTGTGCCTGGTCACCGTCCACACGGAGAAGCCCATCCCGGATCTCACCGACCTGGTCATGGAGATGCTCCCGGAGGCGACGGTTCTCCAGGTGAGCGAGCAGTCGTCCCGGCAAGAGCTGAAGGTTCTGCGTGCCCGCGAGGCGAGCGACACCTCGGAGCCGACGCTGGCCGAACTCTTCACCGAGTACGTGGGAGAGGTGGGCACGGGCGCCGGCGACGCCGAGGCGGTGGTCGAACTCTTCCAGCGTTCGATCGGCTCGCTCTCCCACGACGAGGAGATCGCGTTTCCGGAGGTCGACACCATGCGCCGCCCGGTCGCGCGGGAGGAACCATGAGGCCGCGTCGTCTTTGGATGCAAGGGCTGCGTAGCTATCGCCAGCCGGTCGAGGTCGACTTCACCGAAGGCGGCTTGCTCGCGATCGTCGGTGATACGGGGGCGGGGAAGTCGTCGATCTTGGAGGCGATCACGTACGCGCTCTACAACGCGACCACCTGGGACCAGCGGAACGTCAAAGCGTTGATCTCCGACGGGATGCAGACGATGGTCGTGGAGCTGGTGTTCGACGCCGACGGCCACACCTACCGCGTCCGCCGCTCCACCTCGGTGGGCCCCTCTCCTCCCTCCGTCCATCTGCTGACCTGCGTCGACGACCCGGACCTGCTGCGCGTCGACGGTGAGGCCGCCGTCGCCGCCGAAATAAAGCGGCTGGTCGGCCTCGACTACGCCGGATTCAAGGCGGCGGTGGTCCTGCCGCAGGGCCAGTTCGACCGCCTTCTGCACGCCACGGCCGGCCAGCGAACGGAGCTCCTGAAGGGCATCTTCCGGCTCGAGGACCTCGATCGCGTGCGCCTGGCGGCGGCCGAGGCGCGGGATGGCGCGCAGGAGTTGTGGTTCGAGCTCCGCACTCAGCGCTCCCAACTGCGCGCCGATCCGGTGGCTGACTTCGCGCAGGCGGAAGCGGACGCCGCGCGTCACGGGCAGCGGGTTACGGCGCTGAGCTTGGTAGAAGACCAGGTCCGGGCCCACACCGAGGCCGAACGGACGTTCACCGCGGAGGCGGAGCGGCTGCGGGGGGTGGCCGACCTGGTGGCGAAGGCCAACCTGTCGCAGGCTGCCGTTCTGCACGCGCTGGGACGGGTCGACGCGGAGATCGCCGAGCAAATCTGCGAGTTGACGCGCGAACGCGACGGGTGGGCGGAGCGGAACCAGGCGGCGGCCGCGGAGTTGGCGACCGCGGAGCGGGAAGGTCGGTCGATGGCTGCCCTCAACCGCGTCTGCACGTGTCTCGAACGAGCCCGCCAGTGCGAGCGCGAGGCACGCACCCGGCGAACCGAGCTTGAGGAGTGGCAGCGCAAGTCGGCGTCAGCGCTCAAACGCGCCGCCCATCTCGGCCGCTCCGTGCCCCAGCTGGAGGCGCAGGTGGCGGAGCAGGCGAAGCTCGCGGACGCTGCGCGTGAGGCGTGCGAGTCGGCACAACGAAGCTTGCAGGAGTACGCGAACCAGGTCCGGCAGATCCGAGACGAAGCCCGGCGGCTGGAGCGCGAGATCGAACGCCGCGATCGGCTCCGTGCGGAGTGGAGCCGGCAGCGGGACCGCGAGCTGCCTGCACTGGAACGCGCTCATGGTGACGCCCAGCGCCAGATGCACGAGGCGGAGAAGTTGCTGGAATCACTCCAGCGAGAGCATGCGGCCCACCTGGCGGCGGCCGGCCTGCACGCTGGTGATCCGTGTCCGGTCTGCGAGCGTGCGCTTCCGGAGGGGTGGACGGCGCCGCCGGCCGGCGATCTCGAGCAGGCACGGTCGACCCTGACCCAGGCCAGGCGCGACGCCGAGGTCGCGACCAAGCAGCTGGCCGCGCTCTCGTCGGCGCTGGAGGAGAAGGAGCGGTCGCTGCAAGAGATGGACCGCCTCCTCGATGAGCAGACCCGAATTGCCGAGAGCCACACCGCTGAATTGCGGGCGGTGGCCCCGGAGTTCGACGCCAGGCGCACCGACGCGGATGGCCTCGACGGCTACCGCGCGGTCGTTGCCGGCACCCGGGACGATGCCGAGCACGCGACCAAGGCTCTCACTGCGACGCGAGAGCTGCTCGCGTGGGCGCAATCCGACCTCGCGGCCGCGATCCGCGAGCGTGCCGCGTGCGACGAGCAGATCGCCTCACTCCAGGAGCGAGTGACCAGATGCGAGCACGACGCGGACGAGGCACTCGCTCCAGTGCCTGCACGTCTCCGGCCCGATCGTGCGGCCTCGGATCCATTTGCTCCGGCGCTGGAGCGGGTGGCGGAGGAGCTGAGAGCCGTGGAGCGTCTGGAGGCCGAGCGCTCCGATGCGAGAAACCATCTCGATCGCCTCGGCCTGGAGGTTCGGAAGGCGGAGGACCGGCGGGCCCGCGAGGTGCAACAGCCCGCCCGGCAGGCGGTGCACAACGTCGCGCTCCTGCTCCAGCGGCTGCGCGACGCCGCGCCCGACCTGGACGGCATCCATCTCGAAGACCTCTCCCCAGATGCAGGCCTCCAGGGTCAGACGGCGTGGGCGACCACAATCGAGTCCCGCGCCGCGGCCGGTGTCAGCCGGCTGCAGGAGCGTGCCGCGAAGTCGGCTGAGTGCAGTGCCGAGGCCAGGCACGCCAGGCAGGCCGCGCTCTCGGATGCCGGCTTCGGGCAGGAAGAGGGGCTCCACAACGCGCTGCGGGCCGCCCGGGTCGACCAGGCCATGGCCCAGCGCGTCGCCGACGAAGCCCGGGCCCAGATCGAACCCGCCTCCGAGTTGGATCGGGCCATCGAGAGCGGCAGCGACATCGTCGCCAACCTGGGGGAGCTGGCACGGCTCCTCACCGACGGCAGGTTCGTCAGCTACGTGGTCGGCCGCCGCCAGCGCGTGTTGCTGGAGCTGGCGTCGGACATCCTGCTGTCCGTCACTGGCGACCGGTACGGCTTCACCGAGAAGTTCGAGATCGTGGACACGATTTCGAACCAGACGCGCCCGGCGAAGACCCTCTCGGGCGGTGAGACCTTCCTCGCCAGCCTGTCGCTCGCCCTTGGGTTGGTCGAGATGGCGGCCCGGGCCGGAGGCAAACTCGATGCCTTGTTCCTCGACGAAGGTTTCGGCAGCCTCGACGTGAACGCGCTCGAGTTCGCGATGTCGGCATTGGAGCGCCGCGCCTCGCAGGGCAAGTTGGTGTGCGTGATCAGTCACATCAAGGCGGTCGCCGAGCGGATCGAGCGGGTGCTGCTCGTCACGCGGACGCCGCGGGGCAGCGAGGTGAGGGTCGCGGACCGTTCTGAACGCGCGGCGCTGGTCGAGGACGAGCTGGAGGCGGGGCTGCTGCAGTGAGCGGTGTGGGTCCCCGACTGCCGGCAACAGGGGCTCCGCACGACGGGTTCGCGGCCGGTCCTTGGTCTGCCGCGCCGGAGCCTGGCCGGGCCACCACTCACCGCGAGATGCTGGTTCGGTTCAAACGTGACTCAGCTCGCTCACGGTGTGCCAGGAGCACCGGGAAAAGGTCCTGTTAATGTCCGGAACATACGTTTGTCATCTGGTAGAATTGGTGCATGTTGGCGGAGGTTCCGGAGAGCACCGAGAAGGTCTGGCTGGGGTCTGACGACGAGGACCTGAAGCGGCTTCTCCGCGATCTCCAGCAGGTCGACCTCCCCGAGCACCCGCTGAAGGCCTGGGGGCGGCTCCAGCTCCTCCACCGGATCAAGAACTGCATCTCCGCGATCGAGCTCGACCACATCAAGGTTTTGAAGCAGATCGAGAAAGGCGATCCGTACGGCGTCGCCAACGCCGCCGACTGGCTCGCCCAGTCCATGCACATGCGGCCGAATGCCGCCTACGCCAAGGTCTGCACCGCCTGCGAGCTGGAGGAGTTCCCGGCTCTGGACCAGGCGGTCCACGCCGGCGAGGTCTCGCCCGAGGCCACCACCGTCATCCTCCAGACCCTGCGCCGGGTCCGCCGGCACCTCAGCGATGAGGACGCGGTCGGCGTGGAGTCGGAGATGCTGCTCGCGGCCCGGGAGATGGACCACGCCCAGCTCCGAGCCTATGGCTCCAAGCTCTTCCACCTCCTCGACCGGCAGGCTCATAACGAAGTGCTGCGGGAGGAGCGGGAGCGCCGCTTCTTCGACCTCAGGCGGCGCGTCGACGGCTGGTTCACGTGCAACGGCGAGCTGGACCCGGAGGGTGGCACCTTCCTCCAGACCGCGCTCAAAGCGATCGCCGCCGAAGACAAGCGGGGCCTGCCCTCGGACGACGGCCGCACTCCCGGCCAGGCCCGTGCCGACGCGCTGGCGGAGCTGGCTGAGCACCGCCTGGCGTGCGGCGACCTCCCCGAGCACGGGCAGGAGAAGCCGCACCTGACCATCGTCGCCAGCGCCGAGTCGCTGCGCGGTGAGCCGGGCTCACCTGCACCCCAGATCGATTGGGGGACGCCGGTCTCGGGCGAGACAGCGAAGCGCATCGCCTGCGACGCGATCGCCCGCATCGCGGTGGTCGGAGACCGGGGCGACGGGGTGGTCGACGTGCTGCACATGGGAAGGGGGTTCCGCACCACCACGGTGGCGCAGCGCAAGGCCCTGGACCTGCAGGACGGCGGCTGCCTCTGGTGCGGCCGGCATCCCAAAGATTGCAGGCCCCATCACTGGGACGCCTGGAGCCAGGGCGGCCCGACCGACCATGAAAACCTTGGGCTTGTTTGCCCCCGTCACCATTTTGCGCTCCACGAGGGCGGCTACCGGACCGCCGAGGTGACGCCCGATCGGGTGGTCATCCTGCGACCGGACGGCACCGAGTGGGCCACGGTTCCACGCCACCGCTGGCGCCGGGTCCGCATCCGGGACGCTACCGCTTCGAGCGCGGACTAGCCGAAGAGAACCGGCGCTCTGTACTTCCGTGGGATCAGGCTGCCTGTCCGGGTAGTGCCGGGGTCAGGCCGCCAAGGCTTCGACGCGGGCGTTGGAGAGGTCGTGAACGAGGCCCACCCTCAGCCCGGCGCGGCGCACTACGATCACCCGCATGCCGGCACGCCTGGAGGACCTGAAGCCGGGGACGGCCGTCCGCGGGGTGATGGCCGAGGGCCCGGTGACCGTGGTCCAGACGGAGTGGCACGGCCCCGACGTGCTGACCCTCACCTATCGCTCACGCGGGGGAAACCTGGGCGCCCGCTGACCGCTCGTGCGGCCGACCGCCTCCTCCAGGCCGGCGCCGTCTATACGAGCTACCCGCCGGCCCTGCTTCGGCTGACGCTCGACCAGTCGCTGGCGAGCCTCTGGGCGCAGGGCTCGATCGAGGCGGGACGGATCTGGAGTGCCTACAGCCGGTACCTGTATCTGCACCGCCTGCGAGATGCGGGCGTGCTCCTGGATGGTGTCGCTCGGGGAGCGTCATCGACGGTCTGGGAGCAGGAGGGATTCGCCGTCGCCCAGTCGGCCGACCGCCGCGGGCGAAGTCGTTTGGTGGGACTCGTCAGGCCCGGCGAGGTGGCGTCGTCCGTCAACGAGGCGACGCTCGTGGTCCGGCCCGACATCGCCCTCGCGCAGTGGTCGGAGGAAAGCTCGGAGGCAGCGGCTGCGAGAGGGGATGCGCCCGACACGACCTCAACCCAGGATGCCGGCGGGCCGGCCGCCACCGGCACCACCTCGGAGCGTCGAGGGGAGGTGAGGCGGCGGTTCTACGGCGTCGCGCGGCTGGACCCGACGCGGATGAGCAGCCAAGCTCGCGACCTGGCGGGGGACGTGGTGGCCAACCTCAACGCGCTCGACGGCACGGTGGTCGAGGTCACGCTCGAGGTGCGGGCCACCAACGGCGACGGATTCCCGGAGTCGATCCGAAAGCTGGTGAGCGAGAACGCGGACGCGCTCGGGATGCGGGAGCACCAATTCGAGCCGGAGTAGGCAGTCTCGAAACCATCGTAGCAATTTGCTACGATCTCCTGCGTGCGGAGCATACCCCACCGAGAGCTGCGCAATGACAGCGCCCGCATCCTGGCCGCGGTCAAGGCGGGGGAGATGATCCAGGTCACGAATGGTGGAGAGGTGGCAGCGATCCTGGTCCCGCCCCACGTCTCCCGCCTAGACCTGCTCCGACTAGCCGGCAAGCTCACCGTGCCCGAACCGCTCGAGGGCCTCGACGACATCGTCCCGATCGCCGCACCGGAGTCCACCGAAGAGGTTCTGGACGCCCTCCGAGCCGGGGATTGATCGCCTATCTCGAAACCTCGGCGTTCCTCAAGCTGGTCGTCGCGGAAGCCGAGTCGAACGCCTTGCGAACCCGGTTCGTCGCACTTCGAGCGCAGGGAGGCCGTGTCGTGTCCTGCCGCCTGCTCGTCACCGAGGCCCACAGAGCAGCCGAGCGAATCCCCGCGCTCAGGCATGCCCTGGTGACGAGAGCCCTCGCCCAGGTGGAGATTATCGACCTGGAGCGCGAACGGTTCACGGAGGCGGGGCTGTTCCCGGGCGCGGGTCTGCGCTCCCTGGACGCCCTCCACTTGGCCTCGGCGCTCGACCTGGGCTGCGACCTGATGATCGCCTACGACGAGCGCGTCCTCGCCGCCGCGGGCATGCAAGGCCTGGCGTGCGAGAGTCCGAGCTGAGGACGGGTCTCGGTTTCTGATCAGGGAGAACACGGATGCGCTCGGGATGCGGGATCACGAATTCAGTCGGAGTAGGCGGGTCCGGTCTGTCTGATGTGCATCCTCCACACTGGCTATGTGTATCGTGTGGTGTATGAGAACCAACATCGAGATCGACGACGATGTCCTGCGGGAGGCGCGGCGGCTCACCGGGGCCCGCACCAAGCGTGAGGTGGTCGACCTGGCGCTGCGCGACCTGGTGGCCCGGCACCGGCGCGCCGAGATCCTCGAGCTTCGCGGCCAGGTTCGGTGGGAGGGGGACCTCGAAGAGAGCCGGCTGGGTCGGGCGTGATCGTAGTCGACACGAGTGTCTGGGTCGACCTGCTTAACGGTCGCGACACGGTGCAGGTACGGCGCTGCACCGAGCTCATCCGGGAGGGCGCGCCCGTGGGATTGACCGACGTGATCTTCACGGAGGTTCTGCAGGGACTCCGCAGTGAGGAAGAGGCGGCGCTCCTCGAGAGCCGGCTGCGTCACTTCCCCGTGCTTTCCCTGCAGCCGCTCGCGGACCACGTCCTGGCCGCCCGCTTGTACCGCCAGGCGCGGCGCTCCGGGGTGACGATCAGGAAGACGTTGGATTGCCTGATCGCCGCTCCCTGCATCCGCACCGGCTCAGCACTGCTGCACGCCGATCGCGACTTTGACCGGCTCGCGTCCTGCACCGAGCTCACGATCCTCAGTCCATCCTGAGAGCCGGGATCGACCGAGCCGGCCGGATCGTGGTGCCGAAGGCGATTCATGAGGCTGCGGGATTGGGAGCAGGGATGGAGGCGGAGGTCCGACTGGCCGGCGGCCACGTGGTCCTGGAGGCGTACTCCTGGCTCACGGGCCGGCCACCACGAACGCCGCCACTGAAGGTCTGGCCGCCCCCAATCGGGTCCCACGCGGTCACACAGATCCGACCTTCAAGACCGGTGATGTATGATTCAGCCATATGCACCGCACCCAGATGTACCTCACCGATGAACAGAGACAACGTCTGGCGAAGCGGGCCGCGCACGCAGGGACCTCACAGGCCGAACTGATTCGTCGGATGCTGGATCGAGAACTTGGCATCCTGCGGGACCTGGACGATCCGGTCGCCGTTATCAGAGCCACCTCCGGCGTCATGGCCGACTATCCGGACTGGCCCGAGTGGCTCGCCGCAGTGCGGGGCAAGGGCTCGGACCACCGGTTGCGCGAGCTCGGCTTGTGAAGTTGTTGGACTCCACCGTTCTGATCGCTCACCTCCGCGGGGTGCCGGAAGCGACGCAGCTCCTCGCGGACGCGGTAGCCGCCGGGGAGGCAGCGTGCAGTGTGCTGTCACGTGTCGAGATCGAGGGTGGGATGCGATCAGCCGAGCGGTCTGCCGTCGCCCGACTCTTCTCCCTCATGGATCTCCAACCCGTCACCGATCTGGTCGCCGTGCGCGCGGGTGAATTCTTGAGGTCGCACCGTCGATCCCACCCGGGAATCGACATCGCCGACTACGTGATCGCCGCCACGGCTGACGTCCTTGGGGCCGACCTGCTGACGCTGAACGTGAAGCACTTCCCGATGATGGCGGGACTCAGACCCGCGTTCACGGCCACGCAAGGCGACGCAGCCGTGCAGTCGCTTGGCTAGCTACAACCAAGCCAGCCACCGGATTGAACGTTCGGTTCATGGTTTCAAGGCGCCACAGCTTGTGGGTCGATTGAGGTGGAGGGTCAGGTCGAGCCCGTCACAAACGACGACGTCCGCGCGGCCCTGGAGGCGCAACGCGAAGAGCGCGAACGGCGGTGGGCATAACCGCGGTTGACAGCAGCCTGCTGATCCCGGCTGTTGCCCCCTGGCACGCGGAACACGCGCACGCGGACCGCACATTGGCCCAGATCGGAGATTTGCGCGTCATCGACCACGTGGTCCTCGAGACCTACTCCTTTCTCACGCGCAATCGACCTCGAACCCCGCCACAGGTGGCGGCAAGTCTCCTCCGCGCTCTGCCGCGGCCGTTCATGACGCTCTCCGCTGACGGCTACCTTCGCATCCTCGGCCAGGTTGCCACCGCAAGCGTCATGGGAGGCGCGATCTACGACGCGTTGATCGGAGCCACCGCGTTGGAGGCTGACGCTCGGCTTCTCTCGCGGGATGTACGGGCAGCGTCCACCTATCAGGCGATCGGGGTCGAGTTCGAACTCGTGTAGGGGCTGAGGCCGGCTGTGGCGGCAGCCTGGGAGTGATCCAGCTGCACTGCCGTCCCTTCCACCAGTCGTGCCCGGTCAAGGCGTCGGTACGGGTCAACTGTGTCCACCCGGGTGTGATCGAGACCGACATGACGCACTGGGTGATCAAGAACCCCGAGGTGCTGCCCGTGGTGCTGGAAAAGATCCCGCTCCACCGCGCCGGGCAGCCGGAGGAGGTGGCTCCAGCGATTCTGTTCTTCGCCGACGACGCTGCGTCCGGGTATGTCACCGGCCAGCACCTGTACGTCGACGGCGGGATGCTCGTCGTCTGATGGCCCGGCAGAAGACGACCGAGGCCGCCCGGCCGGAGCTGGTGGGCGTGGCCGGGCTCGGCAGCATGGGCGCGGCCATCGCCCAGCGGCTGCTGGACGCCGGCTTCGAGGTGTGGGTCACCAACCGCACCCGGGCTCGCGCGGACTCGCTGCTGAGGGCCGGCGGTCGCTGGGCCTGGACACGATCGCTTG
>CAWBPD010000008.1:0-219599 GCA_963790575.1 Candidatus Dormiibacterota bacterium
ACCTCATTCTGCGTTGGGCGCCGCTCGCTCCACCAGCACCCACTGCTGGACCTCGCTTTCCTCCAGGCCGCGCGGGTGACAGGTCCCGACCAGGTTGCCCTGGAACGCGCGGCCCACCCCCTGCAGGATGAAGTTGGGAAAGCAGAGGCCGAAGCTGAAGTGCGTCGGCTTGTCGCGCGCGCCCTTCATGCGTGCCTGCAGCCGCCGGAACCGCTCCTCCACGAATTCCGTCACCTCGGGTCCCATCGACTGCGCCCGCTTCAGATCCGACTCGTACTGGGCGGTGTCGGTGTAGAACCCACCGATGCCGTGGGCCGGCTCCAGGAACACCATGAAATAGCCGCGGTCACCCTGCTCCATGGGCGAGCGCCGGGCGAGTCCGAGCTTGACCGCCGAGCCATGGGTCGTGTGCGTGTGGTAGCGGTCGCCCGCGAAGTTGTCGCAGAAGATCTTCCAGTTCCCGGCCGTCCGGTAGCGCTGACACCCGGGCAGCGCCTCCAGCCCGCCAAGGTCGTCGAAGGCCAGGAACGCGTCCAGCCACCAGCGCAGCTCGCCCAGGTGCTCGTCAAGCGACGGCGCGGTGGCATCCCAGCAGCCGAAGAGTAGGCCGCCGTAGCTCTGCACCCGCGGCACCTCGTAGAGACCGTTCGCCGCCTGGTCGAGCTCGTCCAGGTACGCGCGTTCCAGGAAGGGCACCCCCACCAGCTCGCCTTTCGCGTTGAAGGTCCAGCCGTGATAGATGCACTGCACCCGCTTCAGCTCGCCCTGGTCGAAGAGGCAGAGCTTGTTCCCGCGGTGTGGACACGTGTTGAGGAAGGCGCGCGCCCTTTGGTCCTCGCCCCGCCAGACGATGACCGGATCCTCACCGATGAAGGTGGTGATGAACGAGCCCGGGTGCGGCAGCGATGACTCGTGGCCCAAAAAGCACCAGCTGCGGCCGAAGATGCGCTCCTGCTCCAGCCGGTGGAGCTCGGGATCGGCGAAGATGCGGCGGCTGACCAGCCCGCGCTCGACGTCGACCAGGGGCCGGTCCTGGGCGCCGATCAACGCACCTTGCTCCTCATGCCAGCTTCCAGAACCCGACTCCCATCCCCGTGATCCCGCGCAGGATCGGCTCGTAGACGAGATGCGTCGGTTTATGTGGGCCGATGGCGCCGAGCAGGGCGATCCAGCTGCGCAGCTCGACGGACCCGTGCTGGATGAGGTCGGCGGAGGTGAGCCCCTCAGGGCCTCGGCGTCACCGTCGCGCATCCGCTCCACCGTCCAGCGGTCGAAGTCGACGTCGATCCAGCCCCAGGGGAAGGTCTTGCCGTCGCCGAAGTGGCCGTCCGGGTAGCTGGCCGGGAAGTGCGACAGCCCACCGCTGGCGGTAACCGCGACGCGTTCGGTGCCCTCGTAGCCGCGGATCGCTTCACCGATCGCGCGGCCGAGCGCGTAACAGCGGGCGGGTGAGGGCGCCGGCATGTGGACCGCGTTGACGAACACCGGCACCACCTTGAACCGGCCCTCGGGATCGACCACCTCCAGGAAGGGGCCGAAGGCGTGCGAGGGCAGGAACTGGTCGGGCAGCGTCCGCATCGACATCACGTCGATGTCGCGCTCGACCAGGCCCTGATAGAGCGCGGCCGCCAACTGTTGATTGCTCCGGCAGGGCCGTCCCGGGCCGCGGCGATCCAGGCCGCGCGCGGAGAAGTCGCCACCCAGGTAGATCGCGAACTGCGGGAAGTTGCCGTCGGTGAACGCCTCGTCCTGGTCGTCCGCGATCACGACCAGCGTGTCGAGGTTCGCTTCGGCGAGGCCCTTGCGCAGCACCTCCAGGCCCTCGCGGATGCGCGCCGACCGCTCCACCAGGACCTGGTCACTCTCCAGGTCCGGCTGCTCGGGCGGCAGCTCCCCAAAGCGCTTCTGGTAGTTCTCGCGGTTGCGCTGCCGGCGCCGGTCCCACCCGCTCGGGTCCTCGATCGCGAACGCGTGGGAAGAAGCGCCGGCGGCGACCAGCTCAGCCACGTCCGGCCACCGGGACCTGGTGCACGAGCCGCACCTCGCTCGTCCGACTCTTGTCCCCAGAGGGGCGGTTGCCGGCACTGTAACGCCAGGCGGTGCCGGATGACGTGCGGTTGCCGGCAAACATGGGCAAACATGCCCCGGGTACGCTCCTGCCAATGCTGCCACCACTGATTCCGAGGGAGGTGCTGTTCGGCAACCCGACCCACCTCAGTCCTGGTGTGTCGCCCGACGGGCGGCGCCTCGCCTATCTGGCTCCGGACGAGGGGGTGCTCAACCTCTGGGTGGGGAGCCTCCACGGCGGCGGGTTCAAAGCCGTGACCAGGGATCGCGACCGGGGCATCCGGTTCTTCATGTGGGCGCACGACAACCGCCACCTGCTCTACCTCCAGGATCGAGCGGGCGACGAGGATTGGCATCTGAACCGCGTCGACCTGACCTCGTCAGAGACCGTGGACCTGACACCGTTCGAGGGAGTCCAGGCGCGGGTGGCGGGCGCCAGCAAGCACGTGCCGGGGGCGGTCCTGGTTGGCCTCAACCGGCGTACTCAGGAGCTGCACGACCTCTACCGTGCCGACCTCTCCAGCGGTGAGCTGACCCTCCTGGATGAGAATCCCGGTTTCGCCGCCTGGCGGGCCGACCTCCAACTCCGTCCCCGGGCGGCGCTCGAGACGACCGACGACGCATGCGCTCGGATTCTGGTCCGGGACCAGGATCGAGGTCCGTTTCGCACCGTCCACGAGGTCGGCCCTGAGGATGCCCTGCAGCTGGCGCCGCTGAGCTTCGACGCCGGCGGCCGCCATCTCTACCTGCTCTCGTCCAAGGACGCGAACACCGTCCGCCTGCTGCGACTGGACGCGAGCTCGGGCAAGGAGGAAGTCGTCTTCGAGGACCCCGAGTATGACGTCGTGGGCGTGGTCCGTGATCCCGACTCCGGCGAGCCCCAGATCGTGTCAGTGCTCCGTGAGCGCATCCATCACGAGGTTCTGGACCCCACCATCGCCGGCGATATGCGCCATCTGGAGGAACTCGGCGACGGAGAAGTCGATCTCATCGGCCGCGACCACGCCGATCGGGTGTGGCTGGTCCAGCTCCGCGACGACGACGGGCCGATCCGGTACTTCGTCCACGATCGGAGCAGCCACCAAAGTCGCTTCCTCTTCAGCCACCGGCCGGAGCTGGAGGACTGCCGGCTGGCCCCCATGGAGCCGTTCTCGTTCCGAAGCCGTGACGGCCTCACCATCCACGGCTATCTGACCTTCCCTCCCGGCACCGATCGGAAGGACCTGCCCACCGTCCTGTTCGTCCACGGCGGCCCCTGGGCGCGCGATGTGTGGGGATTCAATCCCGTGGTGCAGTGGCTCGCCAACCGGGGCTACCTCTGCGTCCAGGTCAACTACCGGGGCTCGACCGGGTACGGCAAGGCGTTCCTCAACGCCGGCGACCGGGAGTGGGGCGCCCGGATGCACGATGACCTGCTGGACGGCGTCGAGTGGGTGGTCGGCCGCGGCTACGCCGACCGCTCGCGAGTCGCGATCTACGGCGGCTCCTACGGTGGGTACGCGGCGCTCGCGGGCGCGGCCTTCACACCGGACGTCTTCCGCTGCGCGGTGGACATCGTGGGTCCCTCCAACCTGAGGACGCTGATCGCGACCACCCCGCCCTACTGGAGGACGATGCGCGCTCAACTGCACCGGCGAGTCGGCGATCCCGAGCAGGACGCCGACTTCCTCTGGTCGCGCTCGCCTCTCTCCAGAGCGGACCAGATCCAGATCCCCCTACTGATCGCGCAGGGCGCCAACGATCCGCGTGTCAAGCAGGCGGAGTCCGAACAGATTGTGGCCGCGTTGCGGGCCAAGGACATCCCGTACGAGTACCTGCTCTTCCCGGACGAGGGTCACGGGTTCGCCAAGCCGGAGAACCGGCTGCGCTTCCAGGCCGCGGCGGAACGCTTTCTGGCGCAGCACCTCGGCGGCCGCTTCGAGCCCTGAGAAGGCCCGCTGGTGCACCTCCGGGTCCAACGCGATGCGGTCACATACGCCTTGCGAGCCCCGAGTGCCGGCACTCAGGGGTCTGCACACGCCCCGGGAGTCCGCCGAGTAGCCGGGGGGAGTTTCACCCCCCGGCCCTCACAGAACCGGACGTGAGCCTCTCGACTCATCCGGCTCGTGCCACCCAACCTCACGGCTGCGATCCCAAACGCCAATGGAGGAACAGCCCGGGCGAACCCCGGGCCACCCGGCGCAGGAAGCGGTAGGCCGCTGCCCACCCTTCACGCAGCCGCTTGTACTTGCGTCTCGCCCAACCCGCGAGGTGCTGGTTGAGGGTCCAGAGCAGGGTATGCATAGCCGACCTGGTGTACGCGCCGTAATAGTTGAGCCAGCCTCGTACCCGGGGGTTCACCCACCGGGCCAGATGGGACAGGCTCGTGCTGGTCCACCGCGAGAGCCGCCAACTACGGACTTCGCCTCGGAGTCGCTTCATCACCTTCGGGCTGACGGCGGGGTTGAACCCGTCGAAGAACGTGCCCTTCCTGGTCCGGACTCGACGCACTCGGAACTCGTAGGACAGGAACTCGAACTTCGTGCACGGGTGCTCCTCGGTCCGATTTCCATCCTTGCAGTACACGATCCGCGTCTTCTCCCGGTTCAGCTCCAGGCCGCACTCCTCCAGCCGTCGGTCAATCCGCTCCTTGACGTATTCCGCTTGCGTTTGGCTGACGCAGTGCACCACGACGTCATCCGCGTACCTCTCGAACCCGATGGCCGGGAACGTCCGCGCCATCCAGGCATCGAAGCAGTAGTGCATGAACAGGTTGGCCAGCAGCGGCGAGATGGCTGACCCCTGCGGGCTTCCCCGATCTCGCGCTGCCAGGCTGCCGTCCCCACGTTGCAACGGCGCTTTCAGCCACCGTTCCACGTAGAGGAGAAGCCATTTCAGGTGGGTGTGCTTGTCCACCGCCTTCAAGATCAGGTGGTGGGGGATGGTGTCGAAGAAGGCTTTGATGTCCAGGTCGATGACCCAGTCCGTCTTCCAGCACCGCTCCCGGCAGCGCCCCACGGCCTGCTTCGCAGATCGCCCTGGCCGGTACCCGTAGGAGTCGGGGTGGAAGATTGGCTCCACCTCCGGCTCCAGGTACATGCAGGCCACGGTTTGGGCTATCCGATCGGCCACCGTGGGCACTCCCAGCACCCGCATGCCACCGTTCGCTTTCGGTATCTCTACCGCACGCACCGGCGGCGGAAAGTAGCTCCCCGAGGACATCCGGTTCCAGAGCTTGTAGAGGTTCCCCTTGAGGTCCCTTTCGAACTCGGCCAGCGATTCCCCGTCGACGCCTGGGGCCCCTTTGTTGGCACGTACGTGCCGGTATGCATCCATCACGATCCTTTTCGAGATCGCAAACGGTTTCGGCTTGACCGTCGGCTCCTCCTGCTCCGGCAGTTGCCCGTCCACCAAGCCCGGGTGACCCGCCCCCTTTGCTCCACCCGAGTTACCAGGCTTCTCAGCTCCTATGGGACGGTCCGACACTGCGCGCCGCCTCGGTACTCTCCCCCTCACGGATTGGCCGCTTGTGGGTTCTCCCTCTCGCGGGTTAGCCATCGACTTCGACCGCGACGACCACTCCCGCCCTATCGGTGCGCAGCTTCACGCGTTCCACGTTGGCGCCTGAACCGGGCTCGCGCCGCCTGTACGCCGGATGCCGCCTGGGCAGCACGACAGGTCTCCCCCAGGCTCGTCCCGAGGCCACTCGCATCCTCGGTTTCGACATCGGTAATGCCTCTCGACGCGTCATCGGACGGTTCACTTTCGTTCGCCTTCCCGGTTCACACCTGACACCCTCTTCCGGGCGCCTTTTCCGCAACGCTCACCACCCCGGCCGTTGTGCCGGCGCAGCTTGCGGTGGTTTGGAGCCTCCCCCTGCATGGGCGGCTCCGGGGGGCCTACCCCCATCGCCAACGCAGCACCCTCTCGGGTCGTCCTCCTACATCAGATCAACCTCCGAGGTTCGCGTCGCAACGAGTGCCGGCAATCGGGGATGACGCGAGCGTCACCCCATGCGGTCACATTGCTGGCGATGCAACGTCACGCGAGGCGGGATGGGGTCGGCCTGCCGGCACTCGGGGAAAGGGAATCGCCCGCCGGCAGACCGCTGAGCCGTGCCACCAATTCCCCCCGGGTGCGCACGCCGGCTTTGGCCGCGATCGCCTTGACGTGGTCGTTGACGGTGTACGGAGAGAGGTGCAGCGCGCCGGCGATCTGGTCGGTGGAGCGCCCAGCCATGACCAGGTGCGCCACCGTCCGCTGGCGGGGCGTCATGCCGAAGGCGTGCAACAGCAGGGGGACGATCTCGGCCGGCGTCGCGGGCTGGAGCGTGATCGCCATCGACGCTCTCCCCACCGCCGGGACCAACCTGCTGCCTGACACCCGCAGCCATATCCCGCTCGTGGTCCGGGTGCGCAGCGACGCGGTCATGATGCTCTGGAGCCGGGCCACCACGGCTGTCAGGGTCGAGTAGCCGGCCGGAAGCTGCGCCAGCCAACGGCGCGCCGCGGCCGTCTCACTGATCAGCTCACCATCGGAGCCCAAAAGTAGCGTCCCCGGCTCGGCCCCGTGGAGATCGGCGACCACCGCGGTACCCAGCGTCCATGCCTCCCGAGCACCGCTCGCAAGGCGGGGCAGGATCCCGGCCACCGCGGCTCGGTCCTCCTCGGTGAACGGAGACGCACCCTGACTGCGGAACAGCCCCAGCTCTCCCCACTCCAACCCATCGACGATCAGCTTGCCGCGCAGCTCGTCCGCGACCCCGCCGGGGCGCAGCAGTTCGTGCAGCCGGCGCACCCCTCCCCGATCGCGACGCGACGCCGCCAGGGACACCGGCTGCGCGTGGACCCAGAGGTCTTCGGGAAGGTCTCCGGCCGGGAACTGGAAGCGCCAGAAGTCCGGGAGCCGATCACCCAGGGGCGCGTTGTCGATCTCGGCCGTCATCGGCAATCCGCTGACGGGATCGGCTATCTCCAGGCACCAGCCGTCGAAGCCCACGGCCGGCTTCAGCGCCGCCAGCACGGTCGCCGCGTATTCGGCCAGCTCCAACCGAGCTGGCGCCACCCGGTCGATGAGGGTCAGGCACCGGTCGACCGCGAACGAGCTGCCCGCCATGAGGGTCAGTCTAGAAAGGGAGGGGCCCAGCCGGATATCCCCACTTTTAGGGATGTCCAGGCGGCGTATGCACCCCGAAGATAACTCCGTGGACACCACTGGTGGGCTCAGCGCCGTGGAGTGCGCCCGTGGCGTGGTGGCGTTCCAGCGCTACCTCGAGAGTCTGGTCGCGGGCTGGACGCCAGGTCGGAGAGAGGGGCTGGTCGACTGCCTGGTCCAGGCCCGAGACGACGAAGATGGTGGTTCGCAGCTCTCGGTCCAGGAGGTGGCGGACCAACTGCTGTCACTCATCGTGGGGGGCCACCTCTGGCCACCGTGAGGTGGTCCGGCGACAGGTGGAGACGCTGCTCCAGTCGGCTGGTACACGTGCCGACGCGATCCAGATCTCAATGAACCTCTTTGTTGGGGGCGACGACGCCCCGCCCTGGATTCAGCGGTTCCTGGGCACCGACCCGGCGGCGATGCGAACTCGATCCGGATGCTGCGGGGCTCGACGCAGGACATGGTCGACGAGCTGGAGCGTCGCCGGGAGTGGTTCGGCGCCCGCTACATCACCGTGCAAGCGGCCTTCATGGACACGCTGGCCCCGGTGGTGGAGCGGTTGGCCGGCAAGTAAGGCCACCGGAACCAAATGGAGTGTCCCGGCCCCGCCGCGTCGAGAAGCTGGTGTGCCCCCCGGAAGCCATTGTCGCAGCCGAAAATCCCGACTTCTGGGGATGTCCAGAGGACCCGTTGCTCACGGACGATGGCGACATGGAAACTTCCCGTGGGGTCAGCGCCCCCTCCCAGCCCAGCAGCGGCCGATGCCCGCATCTCGGTTCAGAGTTCTCGCCCATGGCGGGCGAGCAGGTGGAGGACCCGTACTCCTTCTACGCCCGCGCCCGCGCCGGCGAGCCGGTCTTCTTCAGCCCCCAGTTCCAGATGTGGTTCGTCACCCGCTACGACGATGTTCGGTCCGCTCTTTCCGATCCCGGCACGTTCTCATCGCAGGGCACGATTCCGGACTACAAGGAGCTCGGCCCCGAGGTCCGGGCGGCGCTCGACGGCTACCGCCAGCCTCGAAGCCTGCTCAACATGGACCCTCCGGACCACACCCGGCTCCGCCGCCTGGTCCGGCAGGCGTTCACTCCCCGTCAGGTGGCCACCATGCGGGACGCCGTCCACGACGTCGCAACCGACCTCGTGGAGGGCTTCGAGTCGGACGGTCAATGCGAGCTCATCTCCCAATTTGCATACCCTCTCCCGCTGGACGTCATCTTCCGGCTGCTCGGGGTGCCGGCCAAGGACCTGCCAGCCTGCCAGCGGTGGACGGCTGAGCTGAAGGAGCTCACCTTCAGCAGCGGGAGATTGCCGCCAGAGCGCCAGGTCGAATGCGCTCATGGGGTGCTGGCATTGCAGCGCTATGTCGACAACCTGGTCGCCAGCTGCCCCCCCGGGCGGCGGGAAGGGCTGGTCGCGTCCCTGATCGAGGCCCGGGACGAGGACGGCGCCCCCTCCCTCTCGTTCGAGGAGACGTCCGATCATGTGATGGCCTTCATCATCGGAGGCCACGAGACGCTTGCCAGCGCGCTCGGCAACACCATGCACCTGCTCCTCAACGAGCCCGAGCGCTGGCGGCGGATCTGCCAGGAACCGGAATCGCGCGCGGCCGCGATCGAAGAAGCACTGCGAGTGGAGGCGGCGGTCGCGGGCATGATGCGGGTCACGACCCGGCCGGTCACCCTGGGCGGCGCGGAGCTGCCGGCACAGGCAAGGCTGTTTCTGCTGTTCGGATCCGCCAACCGGGACGAGACCCGCTTTGCCGAGCCCGACGCATACCGCCTGGACCGGGCCGGACAGCCATCTCATCTCGCGTTCGGGCATGGGATCCACTACTGCATCGGCGCTCCCCTGGCGCGCCTGGAGATGGCGGCGGCGCTCGACGTGCTGGCCGAGCGCCTGCCGGGCCTGCGACTGGCGCCGGGGGAGACGGTCGGGCACGTCCCGAGTCTGTTGTTCCGCAGCCTGGCCCGTCTGCCCGTTCTGTGGGAGCGCGTCCCGTGAGCGGGTCGGCGCGGGCCGCTGGTGCGCGGCGCACCAATCGCCTGATTTACCTGTCCGGAGTGGGGTGCTGGTGCACCGGCGCTTTCGCTTCCGCCTGGGGGGCTCGGATGCGAACGTCGTTAGCGCACCGTTCGTGAACGGGCAGCGCAGGGATTCGATTCTGGCCTCACCAGTCGCGCTCTCGCTGAGCCAGAACGAGGACTTCTTGGAGAACTGACCATGCCCAGCAGGTTCGACCACGCCGTCATCGCCGTCCGCGATCTGGACCAGGCGATCGGTGACTTCACCCGGCTTGGATTCCAGGTCCATCGCGGCGGCTATCAACCCGGGCTGGGGGCGGTGAATGCGGCCATCTCGTTCCGCCTTGGCTACATCGAGCTGCTGAGTGTGGTCGGGCGGGGCACGGTCGCCGCCACCGAGCCACTGGTCCGAGTCCTGCTCGAGATGTTGGAGGAGCGTGAAGGCTTCGCCGGGTACTGCCTGGCCTCTGGCGACATCGAGCGCGAAGCCGCCCACCTGCGCGACTCGGGGCTGCCGGCGCAGGTCTTGCGGGTGACGCCGGAGCAGTCGGCCAGGGGATTCGGCTGGACACTGATCTTTCCCGGAGGCATGCCGTTCCTACGCCCCTGGCCATTCCTGATCCAATACGATCCGGCAGGAGAGAAGTCCAGGCCCAGGGGCACGCATCGCAACGGTGCCCAGCGGTGCGTCGGGGCCCGAGTGGGGATGGGTGGCCATGACCCACACCGTCTGCTGGCCGAAGAGCTGGGCCTGGCTGTCGACGAGGACGGCTTCCGGGTCGGGGACTTTCTCGTTCGTCCGGAACCGGCGAGCGATGCGGTGGGCCTGGTGGAGCTCGACATCGCGGTCACGGACCTCGACCAGGCGCGACAGGAGCTGCCGGCGGACGCCATTGCCGGCATGGACGAAGACGGGATCTCCCTGGACCCAGGAGCGACCGCCGGCGCGCGAATCGTTTTGGTGCCCAAATCGCGCTCCTGAACCCGCGGTCCGGGCATCCGCCCCTCCTTCGCGCGTGGGGCGAGACGTTCCATCACAGCATCCAGGTCACCGAGTTTCCACGCCCCGGTCTCGGGCATGTGGCATGGCGGGCCGCCGCCAGCCCGCGTAGACGGCGTGGCCCGCTCTGACCCAGACCGCGTCCACGCCCACGTAGCCGGCCGCCTCGAGCCACCTGAGGTGGTCTGCGAGCGGAGACATCATGTCCATCGGGTCCTCATTCCCAGGCTGGAATGAGTTCCAGTCCGACGACACAAAGGCCTCGTACCCGGAGGGGTCGCCGAACCGTGCAAGCGACTGCTCCCGCACGGCCCGGTCCCACTCGGCCGCGGCCAGGCGAACGGCGGCCGCGGACGCCGGCTGAATCACGTCCGCGATCACCAGCGCACCGCCGGGGCGCAGCATCTGCAGCACGTCGGCGTACAGACGTCGCTTACCCGGATCATCAAGGTGGTGCACAGCCAGCGACGAGACCACGGCACCGCACGTACCCCGCCACTCGGAGCGCCAGCCACTGTCCTCGATCTGGAACCGACGCACCTCCTGCCGGTCCCCGAACCGGGCCAGGCGCACGGCCGCGTGCTCGAGCATCACAGAGGACGCGTCGAGGGCGACCAACCGGCTGGTTGGGAAGGTGTCCAGCAGGCGCTCGGCCAGCAGCCCCTCTCCGCAGCTGAGTTCCAGGATCAGGCTCGGCGCCTCCGGCACCAAGGCACAGATCATGTCGGCCTGCATTTGCCGGTCCGGGACCAGGACATCGCCCAACCGCAGGAAGGTCTCCGACTCGGCGTCACCCCAACCGGCGTCGCTCACCTTTCCATGCTGCCACCCTCGCGGGCTTGCGCTAGGGCCATCGCCATCAGGAGGCGCTCAGGGCACGGTACGCAGGCCTTGCCGCTTGAAGTGCGCGTCGAAGGCGAACGCCTCGCTGAGCCCGCGCATCCGCATCACATGGAAGCTCACGCAGTCCACCAGTGAGGGGCCATCCGGCGCCGCCAGGTAAGCGCTCTCTGCGAGGCGGTGCAGTGGCTCGTCGACGAAGTGCACGGAAAGTACGGGCAGGAGATCGCCGAAAAGCGCCCGCGTCGCGGTCTGGCCGAGCCGGCGTTGGACCAGTGCGGCCGTCTCTACCACGGCATAGCTGTGCGTCAGCAGTACCCCCGTCCCTGTGGCTGCCCACCGCGAGAACCAACGGCCCGCCTGGCGATGATTCGCATCGTCGGCGTCAAGCAGCGAGTAGAGCGCCGAGGTGTCCACGAACGTCGGCACTTATCGGAAATCCTCTGTCAGATATCGATCGTGCTCGGCGCTGACATCCTTCAATCCTGAGCGGAACCGGCCGATGACCCCGAGCGCGCGCTGGCGGTCGTGGGCCACCCCGTCCACCGCCAGGGATGCGTCGACCGCATCCCGGATCAAGCGCGCCACGGAGGTGGCCTGATCGGCCGCCTTCCGATGCAGCGCCCGGGCCTGTTCCTCGGTGAGCTGGATCTGGGTTCGGACCATGCCATCATGATAACGTCAGGTGATGGTATGTCAGCCCACGCCGTGGCCGCGCGCACGCAGGGTGCCCCCGCAGAAGTGGACCCAGCGCCGGAAAGGCTCCATCTTTGGTGGAGGGTCCGGACTACAACCGCTCGGCGAGCAGCATGCCCCCGCCTGAGTAGGCGAGCGAGTTGGTCGGAACCGGCAGCATCCGCAGGGCGCGAAACCCTGCGCCCGCGATCTCCTCTGCGAGCTGTGCCTCATCCCGGATCGGCGCCCCCCAGAGGGTGACCAGCAGCCGCATCGCTGCTCCTCGCAGGCTGGGTGTGGTGTGCGCGCCTTTGGTTGCGAGGGGTCCGGGGTCGGTCAGCAGAGTCAGCAAGAGCAAGTTTCGATCGTGGGAGCCGAGGTCATCGTGAACCGCTCGTCGTCCAGGCGGACCGCCAGGTTGGCCGTCCCCATCGCGGGGTGCGCTCCACCTGGCTGGGCGTCGAAGCCGAGGCGCCGAAAGGCGGCCGTCGACCGGTCCAGGTCACGCACCGCGATGACGGCGTGGTCGAGTCTGGTCAGCATCCTCAGTCCTCCAGCGCCAGACCGGGGAGCACTTCCTCGCTCACACGCCGGAACTGGTGCATCTGGTCGTAGCTCGTGAGGCGCAGGGTGATGTAGTTGATCCCGGCCGCCAGGTATTCCCGGAGCCGGTCCCTGATCCGCTCCGGGCTACCCATCGCGACGAAGGTCGGCAGCATGCGCTGGGTGAACTCGCGGTCGTAGTAGGTGTCGAGATACCTGACCGTCTCCTCGCGCGCCCGATCGAGGTCTTCGTTCACGTTCACGTTGAAGTAGAGACAGGCCGTGAAGTCCCCTCCCAGCTCGCGTCCATACTCCGCCGCGTAGCGCCGCAACTCCTGCAGGCACCGTGCCGTGCCCGCGGGGTCGTGGCTGGCGGTCATATAGCCGTCGCCCAGCCTCGCCACGCGGCGCAGCGCCGATTCGACGTTGCGCGGTTTGCGAAGGTCCGGGTTGGCAGTGATCCAGATCGGAAGCGGCCGGCTCACGAAGCTGGGCGAGATGGTGACGTTCGTGAATCGGTAGTGCCGGCCCTGGTAGCTGGCCGCGTCCTGGGTGGACAGCAGCCGCAGGATCTCCACCACCTCCTCCATCCGCTGCATGCGGGAGGCCGGATCCACTCCGAGGGCGGCGAACTCACCCTCGAAGTCACCGCCGCCCGGCCCCGGCTGGCCCTGGCAGGCGACGAAGATGGTGCGTCCGCCGGACAGGAAGTCCAGGCTCGCCCACTGATAGGCGAGGACGATCGGCTGCCGCAGCGGCGTGCTCGCCATGCAAGCGCCGCCCATCTTCAGTCGCTGGGTCCGGACGGCGAGGGCAGAGAGGGTGCAGAGAGCGTCGAGCCGCGGCTTGGCGAGGATCGAATCCCCCACCCAGACCGAGTGCCACCGCGGGTCACGGTCGGCCTGCTCTGCCAGTTGGAGCATCTCGTCGACAGTGGTGGCCCCGGTGATGACGCCGCGGTTCGAGAGCGTCAGCCCGAACCGAGCGGTGCTTTCGCTACGAGCGTTCATGCAACCAGGTCTCCGTGATCCGCTGTGTGCATATGCGCCCAGGTTGGTGTCCGCCGCTTTCGCATCGCTAACGGTGCGCTAACGGGCACCCCCGTCCGAGCCTCAGCACTTCGCTAGTAGTCTCCCTTGACGTCGAAGTACGAACCGCGGATGGTTCCGGCCAGCTTGGACCTCCCCTTGGCGAACTTCAACTTCCGTTCCAGCTCCTTCGGTATCTCCATCCCCTCGGAAAGCTTGAAGCCAACGGCTCGCCTCTTGGGGTCGTCAACCGCATAGGCGACGTTGACCTCGAGGCCACTTTCATAAAAGACGTAGGTCCACTTGACATTTCCGAGCTGGAAGGACGAAGTCTCCAACGGTTTCACGGCGAGCTCAATGTCGCGCTCGGCCTTCAAGATTCGGCTTACATAGTCGACAGTTTCCTGGCTTTCGCCGGCCGGCGTGACGGCAAATTCATGCTGATACTTGTTCATGAAGTAGCGCGCTTCATGGGCACGCAAACCAGCCAGCGCCTCTGCTACCGGGGAAGACTCCAGGCCAACGGTGGAGACATTCTTGAAGTCAACGGCGGAAGCCATACACCTCAAGTCTGACTCATAGCCGCTTCGATCAGCTGCGCGCGCCCAACCGGGCGTCCGTCCGCGCCCAACCTGCGGGTGCGCACCGGAAGAGGCTACGGGTCGGCCACGGGGCACGAGACCGTGGCGCGCCCGCGGGGATTAGGTGGTCAGGCGCCCCCAGACGAGCCTCGAAAGCGACAGCAGTCCAACCCCACCCGCCACCGCACACACCAGGGCCGAGACTCCCAGTTCGGCGACGTCGGTCCCGGTGAGGAGGCTGTGGACGAAGGCGGCGGCGAAGGCGGCGTACGCCAGTCGGTGCGTCCACAGCCAGAGCCGGCGCGGGAACCGGCCCCGGAGGAGACCGGCCGCGATGACGAGAACCGCCAGGTCCAGGCTCAGGGCGCCGAAGCCGAGACCGGCGGTGGCATACCTGGAGGAGAACGGAATCACGACGCGGGTCAAGCTGAGCTGCGCGGTCTGGTCGAGCAGCAGCGCGCCCACGTGAGCGACCGCCAGTGGAGCCCAAAGCACGGTCGCGAGGGTATGGATGTCGCGAAGGGAGCGATTGGTGGTCACCGACTGGAAGATCGCGGTCCGGAGTGCCAGGCCGGTCACCACCGCCGCGGCCAGCACCGCGTACGCGGTCAGACCGGCGACGCGTGCCACCACCCAGAGCAGGAGCCCGAGGTCCACCCGCGCCCTTCCCGTCAGGCCTCAGGTTCGAGCCGCCAGGCCCGGGCTCGGCGCCGGAGGAGCGCCCGTCCGCCCTTGGGCCCGAGCAGCAACGCCTGTTTGGCGAGCACCTCCGCCTCCAGCGCCGAGGCGGCGACCACCTGGACCTGCGCCACGCCGGTGGCGCTGGGCCTGCCGGTGCGAGGGTCGATGAGATGGTGAGCCCATCCCTCACCGCAGCGCCACCGCCGGTGGCGCACGCTGCTGGTCGCCGCCCCCTCGTCGCGGAGCGATCGCACTCCGTCGGCGAACCCGATCGGCCAGGAGGCGTCTCCGGCGGCGCGAAGGTCGCCACCGAGATTGACCACCGCCGCCGGCCTGAGCCGCAGCGCCAGCCGGTCGGCCATCCAGCCTTTGGCCAGCCCGCCCAGATCGACCGCGGTCCCTGGCCGCAGCCGGGCCCGGCGTCCGCGGATCGTCAGCATCTCGGGCAGGGGCGGCGGTGGCAGTGGAGGCGAGGCCGGCGGCTGGGGGCCGAGTGCGAAGTGACGGTGGTAGCCGGCGGCGAGGAGCGCCGGCAGCACGCCCGCGTGGACCAGACCCTCGCTGCGTTCATACGCCCACAACGCCACTCGGAGCAGCTCCGCCAGGAGGGGTGAGACCTCGACCCAGGCGCCCGCCCGCCGGTTCAGGGCCATCAGCTCGCTGTCGGTGGCAAACCGGGTCAGGCGCGCCGCCGTCGCGACCACCCAGCGCTGGGCGGCGATCGCGGCCGCTGGGTCGGGCACGGCAAGGACAAGGCGGCAGGAGGTGCCCATCGCCTCGAAGTCGTGTCGCGCTGAGGCCACCGACGGCAGGGCGAGCGTCACGAGGCGTAGGTGGAGGTGACGGGGGTGACCTGTGCCGCGTGCACGGATCCGCCGGGGGCGAAGGGAAGTGCGCTTTGCGTTTGGACCGGCGGCTGCAGGGGCGCCGCCCCCTCGCGCAGGTGGCCACTTACATAGACGGCGGCGAGCGCGGTCAGCGCGGCGGTGGCGAGGGTGAAGGCGATCCGCCCGGTGAGCGCGGACATCAGTAGTGGAAGGCAGGGGACCGCATCATGCGGACCGGGTCGAACACGGCGCCCAGGATCTCCTTGGGGTGGGCGCCCAGGTGCCCGCCCAGGAGCTCCTGGTAGACGGAGCGGAAGTCGACCGTGTACTTCAGGTTGTCCGTCGAGTCCAGGTGCGCGAGGTCGGGGCTCGAACCATAGACGCCGCCCTTGACGGGGTCGCCGACGAGGAGGACGGGAGCCGCGGCGCCGTGGTCGGTGCCTCCACTCGCGTTCTCCCGCGGCCGGCGCCCGAACTCGGACCAGGTGGCGATCAGGACGTTCTGCTGCGCACCGTGGGCACTGAGGTCGGCGTAGAAGGCGGACACCGCGGCATCGAAGTAGGCCATCAGGTCGTCGTGCCGGGTCAGCTCGGTGTAGTGGGTGTCGAAGCCACCCAGCGTCACGTGGAGGACCTTGACGCCGGTGTGCTCGACGATCAGCTGGGAGGCCAGCTCGAGGGCGGCGGCGAGCTGGTTCTTGGACGGGTAGACGAGCTTCTGCTGGTCGGAGAAGGTGGCACCGGACTGATACCGCTCCGCCGCCGCGTCGACCGTCGCCACGGTCTCGCGGGCGGTCGCGACCGCGGTGTCGAAGAGGGCGCCGTAAATCCCCGGCGTCGAACTGTAGAGCGCGCCGACCGCCGCCTCCACCTCGCTGCCGCCGGTGAAGCCGTACGTCTTCTGCTGGTCGATCACGGTCAGCGTCGCCTGCAGATCCCGCATGGCTCCGGGCACCTGGGGGGACCCGCAGCTGCAGCCAGTCATGGGGTGACCCTGGCTGTCGTAGCTGGTCGCCAAGGTCTTGCCCAGCCAGCCGTCGACCTCGCGGAGCGTCGGGTCCGCGGTCTCCCAGACCCGGATCGACTCGAAGTGACTGAAGGACGGGTTCGGGTAGCCGACGTTGTCCACGACCGCGACCTTGCCCTGCAGCCACAGCTGATGGATGCCGCTGAGGTTCTTGTTGAGGCCGAGGTCGGAGGTGATGGGCAGGGCCGGGCCGACGGACATGGCGGCGAGCTTGGGGCGCATGTCATAGAGCAGGGGGTCGTTGATCGGAATCACGGTGCGCAGCCCGTCGTTGCCACCTGCGAGCTGGATCATGACCAGGACGTTGTCGTTGGTGACCCCGGCTCGCTTGGCCTCGTAGACGCCCCGCGCGAAGGCGTCGGGGACCGCCGCGTAGCCGGCCGCCAACCCCGCCGCGCCGGCGCCGAAAACGAGCCCGGTGCGGAGGAAATCGCGGCGCTTCAGGGCGTTGATCCCCACCTCCTTGACCGGCATTTGGCAATCCTCCTTACTTGAGCTGAAACTCAGGCCCGGCCAGCAAGAGCAGCCATCGCTCCTCCTCGCTTCCGGCTGCGTTGAGCGCGTGTGCCGTGGGCGGCGCGAGGACTCCGTCGACCTGCTGCGAGATGGCCTGGCTGGAGTCGGGAAGCTCTCCCACCGCCCGCAGCGCCTTGGTGGTGAAGTCGATCCGCGTCAGCACCTGGTTGGAGCTGATCCAGGCGTCGTTCTGCGGCCAGCCGCCGACGTCCGGCGGATCGAAGAGAGCCTCGCCCAGATCGAGCGACGAACTGACGGCGAGACGGGCCTGGTCCTGCCCCCCGAGCGCCTTGAGGGCACTGACCATGAATTCGGTCGGGCGCTTGACGAGCGTCCGGTAGCTGGCGTCCGCAGCGAACTGATCGCTGGTGAAAAGGTCCCAAAAGAGGCCTCGGACGTCGTAGCCGCTGTTGCGGAATCGCTGCGCCAGCCACTTGAGGAAGGAGGGCTCGGGGTTCCGGACCAGGAACTCGGTTGCCACCTTGCCGGCGATGAAGGGCGCCGTCCACTCCTGGTCCAGGATCCGGGCCAGGATCTGCTCGGTGTCCCAGCTTCCCAGCTTCCCCAGGTACCGGTAGGGTGCACCGCGATACGCGCGCCGGGGGACGAAGCGTCCCACCTCTTGTGCGCGATAGACCGGCTCCCGCCGGGTCACGTTGCTGGTTGCGTTGACGACCACGGTGGCGACGCCGGCGGGGCGCGGTGGCGTCCAGCCCGCCAGCCCCTTGGCGCCTCCTCGGACGTCGTCCTCGGTGTAGTGAAGGCCCATGCTGAAGACCTCCATCAGTTCGCGCGCGTAGTTCTCGTTGGGGGCGGTGCCGAGGCTGGTGTCGAGGTCCAGATAGACCAGCATCGCCGGGTCGACAGTGACCCTCTGCAGCATGGAGCCGAAGGGCTCGAGGGCCATCCTGCGCCAGGTCAGATTCTGCCAGTAGAGAAAGGGCGTGCGGGTCCCGACCTTCTGGTAGTCACTGGTGAAGTGGCCGTGCCAGAAGTACGTGAGCCGCTCTGCGAACGGAGTGCTCGTGGTCAGCAGATGCCGCATCCACCAGAGCTGGAGCGAGGCGATCGGGAAGCCGGTGCCGGCCTGGAACGGCGGTGGCTCCTGAGGCGTCTCGGTCAGGAGTCGCTCGACGGTCTTGGTGAAGCCGGCCGACGCCGCCCGCTCGAACTCTTCGGGGGTGGCGCCAAAGGTGGCGCGCCGGAGGAGCTGTGCTGTGCGGTAGGTCTCTGAGAGTGAGAGCGGGGAGTTCCACTCCGAACGCGTGTCCCCCTTCCGCGAGAGCTCGGCGACACGCCCGCCGAGGACGCGGGCGCCGGCGGCGGCGGCCGCCGCGAGCGCGGCTCCCGTGAGGACCCCACGCCGGCTCGGCCGCCACCGCCCGGTTCCCCCCGCCGGCTGCAAGGCGGCGTCATCCATGGCGTCTAGCTTGCTCGCTGGGCGTTAGAACGCCATCAGCACTCTGGAAGGGTTCGACAAGAAAGCGGCCCCAGTCGGCACCATCGGCGACCACCAGCAGGTCTGCCCTCCCCCCAACAACCTCCGCCGACCGCTGGTGCGGCAGGTAGGATGGGCGCAATGCCAGCTGCGAGCCGCCAGCACGGGATGATGTGCCCCTCTACGGGGCACGCCGGCTTGCACCTCTAGGCAGCCACCACGATGCCCCGCTTCCGGCGGGGTCAGTCGCTCGGTGCCGTGTCCCCGCCGTCCGGGGAAGGAGGTACCGATGCCGCCACGCCCCCGCCGAACCTACGTCACCACGACGATCCCGTATGTGAACGCGCCGCCACACGTGGGCTTCGCGTTGGAGTTGGTGCAGGCGGATGCCCTCGCCCGTCACCGTCGGCGTCGTGGGGCTTCAGTCCGGCTCTCGACCGGGACGGATGAGAACTCCCTCAGCAATGTGCTGGCGGCGGAGGCCGAGGGCGTCCCGGTGCCAGAGCTGGTCGATCGCAACGCGGCCCGCTTTGCCTCCCTCCTGGAACCCCTGCAGGTCGAGGCGGACGAGTTTGTCCGGACCAGCGGGAGTCCGAGACATACCGCGGCCGTCGAGAGGCTCTGGCGCGCGTGCCAGGCTGCGGGAGACCTCTATCGGAGCCGCTACGAAGGGCTCTATTGCGTTCGATGTGAGCGGTTCATCGCGCCCGACGAGCTCCAGGGCGGTTGCTGTCCCGACCACCTGGTGCCCCCCGAGCGGGTGGCCGAGGACAACTGGTTCTTCCGCCTCTCCCGCTATGCATCCGTCCTCGCCGGCCTGATCCGCGCCCGGCGGCTCCGCATCCTGCCCGAGCAGCACGAGCGCGAAGTGCTGTCCTTCATCGACGCCGGCCTCCAGGACTTCAGCGTGTCCCGCTCGCAGGACCGGGCGCGGGGATGGGGCATCCCCGTGCCCGATGACCCGGATCAGGTCGTGTACGTGTGGTTCGACGCGCTCGTGAACTATCTGAGCGGACTCGACTATGGCACCGATCGGGGGCTCCACAAGACCTGGTGGACTCACGCCGATGACCGCATCCACGTCATCGGTAAGAACGTGATCCGCTTTCATGCCGTGTACTGGCCGGCGATGTTGCTGTCGGCCGGTGAGCCTCTTCCGACCAGGATCTTGGTCCATCAGTTCCTGACCACCCGCGGGCGGAAGATCGGCAAGTCGCTCGGTAACGCGATCGATCCGCAGCAGCTGGTCGAGCGGTTTGGCCCCGACGCTCTCCGCTGGTGGCTGCTCCGTGAACCCTCGCCGACGGTCGACACCGACTTCAGTGCCGAGCGGCTCGTGACACGAGCGAACGACGAACTCGCCAACGGCTTCGGGAATCTGGTTAACCGCACGGTGGCGATGGTGCATCGCTACCGGGATGGCCGGGTCCCCGAATCAAGCGACCAGGAGAGCACCCTCCGAGATCGCCTGTGTCGATTACCTCTCGAGATCGACGGTGCGGTCGAGCGCTTCGACTGGCGCCAGGCGGCGGCGGCGTTGCTGGCTGTGGTGGACGACGCGAACGCGCTCATCAATCGAACTCGACCGTGGCAGCTCGCCGCCGCGGAGCGCGCTGGAGATGAGGCTGCCACCGCGGCGCTGGATCAGGTGCTGGCCCTGCTGGTGGCGGCTATTCGAGCGCTAGCACAGGAGCTGGACGTCTTCGTACCGGGACTCGCCGGCCGGATTCGCGAGCAGGTGATGGAGCACCACCTCGCCCCGGCCGGGCCAGTGTTCCACCGTCTGCGGTTCTGACCCGCATGCGGCGGTTTGCGGGCATTGCGACGCCATTCGGTACCGGATGGCGTGCGATTGCCGGCGAACGTACCTCACTCCTGCCCCCAGACTGCCCCTGCCCCCAACTCCGTGGCGCAGTCCATCGCCGCGTCCGCTGATGTAAGCAATGTATCGCGGTACCGGGCGTCGCCGAACCCCCACCGGTAGCGCGGTCCCGACAGCTCATCCGAGATCGCCACCAACAGCGCCGCTCGCACTCCACGGACCTGCGCGACCGCGAAGATGGCGGCCGCCTCCATTTCCACCACCAGCACGCCCGCTTCCCGATGGCGCGAGATAGCGGCCGCGGTCTCGCGATACGGCGCGTCGATCGTCCACGCGCGACCCTGCCTGGGCACGAGCCCGCGGCGCTCGGCCGCCGACGTCAACCGGGCACTGAGCTCCTCATCGGCGGCGACCACCGTGCCGGCCGGAAGGTAATGATGCGACGTTCCGTCCTCTCGCTCGGCGCCCGTCACGATCACCGAATCTCCGACAGCGAGGTCGGAGCGCAGACTGCCGGCGGACCCCACCACAAGCACGGTCCGCACGCCCCGCGCGATCGCCTCTTCCAGGACGATCGCCGCGATGGGAGCACCGACGCCGATGCGCGCCAGCACGACCGGCACCTGTCCCACCGCGCCGACGCTCAGAGGGGCGTCCCAAGAGGGACGGGTGTCGACCCCCGCGCGCGCTGCCAGACGCTGATGGGCAACCGACTGAAAGGTTGCCACCATGAGCGGCGGCAACCGCCACGCTTCAGCGGAGGCGCCCGCCCGCTCCCGCGCGCGCTCGACGGACTCGGCCGGCGTCACCAGGCCGTCGGAAGCGTCGAAAGGCCACGCCACGGCCTGCATTGTGCACAAGACCTCCGGCCGCTCTCGGACCCGGTGGTGCACCAACGGGTGCCATCACCGCCCCCCAAGGGCCCGTTGGTGCACCAACGGGTGCTATCACCGCCTCGATCCCGGTGGGCCGGCGTGTGACAGGCGTTCGTGGCCGGATCACGTCCGTTTGCCGGCGAACGGGCTCGGCGCACCGCGACGGCTCTCGGCGTAACGGCGCCCCGTAGTGCTTGGCGGGCGCCGGCCCCGAAATTGGCGATTTCCCCCGGCGAGCCTGCACGAACGGGCCGGCGTTCCGCTCAAGTCAGCTCGTGTTCCTGGAGACACCGATGAGATTCACCATCCGCCAGGCGGTGCTCAGCCTGAGCTTCCTGGCAGCGCTCGGTCTCGCGGCCTGCGGAGGCACGGCGGTGGCAACCGTCCGGCAGGCACCGAAGCTCTCCATCGAGGCGAGGGCGGTCTCACTCGCCGGTCAGCAGCAGCGCATCCTCACCACCAGCAGCGGCATCGCGCTGTACTACTTCACGCCCGACCAGGCCGGGAGTGTGATGGCGTGCACCGGCACGTGCCTCAGCACCTGGCTGCCGCTGAACCTGCCGCGCGGCACCGACCTGACGAGTCAGGGGTCGCTCCCGGGCAAGCTGGCCAGCATCTCGCGTCCCGACGGCTCCCGCCAGGTGACCTACGACGGCTGGCCGCTTTACCGGTTCGCCGGCGACAAGGTTCCGGGCGACGTCAAGGGCCAAGGCGTCGCGGACAAGTGGTTCGCGGCCACCGCCCAAGTGCCGGAGATGGTTCCGACGCCCACCCCGGCGCCGACGCCCCCACCAACGCCTCCGCCGACTCCGGCGCCGACGCCGGTTCCGCAGCCGGTCGCCACGCCCCGACCCCCGGTGGTCACCGCTCCTCCTCCCCCGCCGACCTTCAACGATCGCGACGCCGACAACAACGGGGCTCCCAGCGATGGAGACGGGAACGGCTGATCGCGCCTGACACCCGCGACCTCTCTCCACGGAAGCCGGCCCCACCTCGGGGCTGGCTTCTTTCTTTTCGGTTTGATACCAGTCTGTATCAAAAGTATGATAGAAGCAATGACAGATAAGACGGCTTCGGGAAAGGATGGCGGTAGCGATGCTCACGGGTCGGAGGGCAAGCTGGCAGCAATCCTCGACGTCGACGGGACGCTCGTGGACTCGAACTACCAGCACGCCATCGCGTGGTACCGGGCCTTCCGGGAGCACGCCCTGACGCTCCCCCTCTACCGCATCCACCGCCACATCGGAATGGGCGGCGATCAACTCGTGGTGGCCCTGGCCGGCGAAGAGTTCGATCGGAAATCCGGCGACTCGGTTCGGGAGGCGGAGGGACAACGGTACAGCGAGCTGGTGCACGAGGTCGCCTGTTTCGAAGGCGCGACCAGTCTCTTGTCCGCCCTTCACGACTCCGGTCATCCGCTCGTCCTGGCCACCTCGGCGCGGCCGGCGGAAGCCGACCACTATCTCGACCTGCTGAACGCACGCGACCTGGCGGACGCCTGGACGACCGCCGAAGATGTGCGGGCCACCAAGCCGAAGCCGGACCTGGTCCTGGCCGCGATGGAGAAGATCGGCACCAGCCGCGCGGTGATGGTCGGTGATTCGTCGTGGGACGCCAAGGCTGCGCGAGCGGCCGGTGTCGAGGCGATCGGAATCCTCACCGGAGGCTTCTCGGAACAGGAGCTTCGGGAAGCCGGGTGCAGCAGCGTCTACCCGGCGGTGCAGGATCTGCTGGAGCACCTGGACGAGGCGCGGCTGTCCTGAAAGAGGTCGGCGCCGGGCCTGCTCGACCCGGCGCCGCTTCCGTGGTTACAAGCCGCTACAGGCGCCGGCGCGCGGCGTCGGCCGCCTGTGCGAGGTCGGTCAGCAGCTCGAAGAACGCGGGTGACTGACCAAGGAAAAGCTGGTCCGCCGTCAGCGCCCTGACCGCGGACATGGCGCCGGACAGCGGTGACGAGCTGGGCCGGATCACCGAACAGTCGGGCAGGTCCGGGCGCAGGAACTGGCACGGCTCGGGCAGGATCAGGTTGGTCTGGAAGAGCTCACTTCCGACCGCGTTGAGATCGGGGAAGGTGGTGTGCGTCTCGGGGTCCACGACTCCGGCCAGCGGCTGCGCGACCGCGTTGCCGGCCTTGTCGTGCCAGAGACTGAAGTGGTCCACCTCGACGCCGCCGATGCTCACGACGATGCGCAGGACTTCGGGATCGCTGACCTGGAGGGCGAGCGTCGTGTAGAGGCTCGAGCCTCCCTGCTCGATGAACGCGAAGTGGAAGCCGGCCGAGTTCGCGATCGCTTGCATACGCAGCTGCGAGGGCGTGCCGTTCGGCGAGTCCGGTTGCTGCTGGCCGGGCGGCGTATCAGTGTCGTTGAGCGGGATCGCCGGCTGACTGTGGATCGCGACCGCCTGCGGGAAGGTGGCGCCGAGGTCGGGATTGGTGGTGCTGCGGTAGCGGACGTACCAGCTGGTGTCGACGTCCAGGTTCTGGAGGTTGGTCAGCCGGCCTACCTGCCTGGCGCCGGTGGCCTTGGTGCTGGGCAGCCTGCGGAACCGATCCAGGTTGACCGGATCCGCGCCGCGTGACTGCAGGTACGCATTGAGGAAGGCGGCATGGCTCATCTCGTCGTCCGTGTTGTCCGAGATGTACTGCGGCGTGTCGGAGTCGAGATTCTGCAGGGCGAGGATGTAGGCGGCGTTGCCTCCACTGGCGCCGCCCAACTCCGCGTATTGCTGCCAGAGGTCGCTCTCGATGATCTCGGCCGCGGCGAGGAACCGCAGGATGCCGGCGTCCCCCTTCGGAAGCTCACGACCCTCCGCGGCCACCGCCTGCGTAAAGGCTGCGCCGGGGATGGCGGCGACTGGAACGGCGGCGCCGGCGATGCCGATGCCCCTGAGGAACGAGCGGCGCCTGACCACCCGTTGCCAGCTCGCCTCGAGGTCCTGGTCCAGATCCTGACTCATAGTCCTCCTCCTGGCCGTCTCAACGGCCTCAGGTCTCCCCGGCAGGACACCCGCACCGGTCTGAACTAACCGGCAGCGTTACGCGAGGCCGTGCCGACTCGGGAAGGAGACGGCACCGGACCCCGGGGGGCGCCGAGCGCTGCCCCAGCGCGATCTTCAGTGCCGCTGTGCAACCGGCCCCTTGACCAGGACCCCGACGTAGGAAGGGCCGTCCCCGATCGTGCGCTGCAGGCGCCAACCTCCGGCCTCCGCGAGTTCCGCCATCTCCGCCGGCGACACCATCAGGTAGTCGAACCAGGGCGTCGCGTACTGGAGATGCCGGATGCGGATCCGGATCTGGCCCGCCATCCTGCCGCGGGCCTGATTCCTCTGCTGGTACGTGAGATGAGCCGGGTTGTCCGTGCGGTAGACGTCCAGGCTGGCGGCCAGGACGCGCGCGTCATCAGCCATGACCCGCCCCAGTCGGCGCAGCAATCTCGGCGCCGCTTCACGGCTGCGCAGCAGACCGAAGTTGTTGCCAAACATGACGACGGTCTGGAACCGCCCGAGCGCCGGGCCGACCTCCTCCAATGCCAGGACCCTGGCGTCACGAGCACCCCGCGCTCGGGCGACCTGCACGGCGAGCGGCGAGACATCGATTCCCACCACCTGGTGCCCACGGGTCTGCAGGTGCAGCGTCACCCGGCCCGGCCCGCATCCGACGTCGAGGACGCGCCCCCGAACCAGGCGCATGGCGCGACGCTCGACTTCCGACCAGCGCCTGATGGGTTGGAAGTACTGGAGCGGACGCGGTTGGCCTGGAGGTATCCGTCGTCCCGCTCCACCACCTCGACCGCCGGACGGTGTTGGTGCCAATCGAGCATCAGGCGCCCGTAGGCATCCTGCGCGTCGCTCAACGCCCGCTTGCTCTCCATGTGCATCAGGGTCCCCCCCATCCTCGTGCATCCTTGCCCTCGCAAGCAGCGAGCGCCCCCGCCCGTGGGCCAGGCCCCTGCGGTCACCCCAAGCGCGAGTCCACGGCCCTCGCGGCGCGCTCGAACTGGCGGGCGACAAACGCGGGGCGGATCAAGGCGATGGCCTCCTCCAACGTCACCCAGCGGTGCGTGTCGTGTTCCTCCGAGAGCCGGACGGCAACGCCGGGCGGAGCTTCCGCCACGAAGATGGGCCAGGTCGGATCCTCCAGGCTGAGCCGGATGAGCAGCCGGAGCCCGGTCTCTTCCTCCAGCTCCCGGCTTGCGCACGTCTCGACCGGTTCGCCGGGAAAGCGGGACCCAGAAGGGCAACCCCAGTCCCAATCTCCCGGAGGGTCGGACCCGTCGCGGTGCGCGGGGTTCGAGTGCAGGAGCAGCCACTCGATCCCCGCGGCGCCGCGCCGCCAGACCGCGATCGCGGCCCCGTGCGGGGGATCGGGCGCGATCGGGAGCCCATCCCATGTCGCCGCCACGGCGCCACCCTAACAGGGGCCGCGGCGCGTCTCCCTTCCACCCAGTCGCCCCTCGGGTCTATGCCCATCCCGCCGCGGCGGCCACAGCCCTCGCCGTCTCCCCGGCGGTGAGGCCATCGGTCTCGATGCGCAGCCCTCCAATTCCCGCCCCGTCCAGCGCGTCCGACTCGGCGGCTGCCTTCTCTGCGATCCGCGCCAGCCAGGCGGCGGACTGACCCTTCAGGCGGTCGCCCGGCTCCGCCCAGGAACCGCCCTCGCGGCGAAGCATGATGCGGTTGGTCAACGCCTCGGCTCCGGCATGGAGCCGGCAGAGGGTGAACCGGGTGGCCTCCAGGCGGGCCGTGTACTCCTCGACGGTGCACCAACTCTCGGCGGGACCGACCAGGACCAGGTCCTGAACGCCGGCGCCGCGGTACGTTCGCCAGAGGGCGCCGGCGTTGCGCGCCTTCAGGCGATGGTTGTGCGGGTCGCCGGCCGGCGCCGGCCGGTGGAAGCCCACCTGCCGTAGATCGACGTACGCGATCCGGCGCCCGGCTCGCGCGGCTCTTTGAAAGAGCTCGAACCCGGCGGTGGACTTGCCCACGCCCCTGGCCCCGCACAGCCAGAGGACCCGGTTGTCCCCTGGCGCCAGCGGGGACGGTGCCGGCTCCGTCGCCGCGGACGGCCGGGTCGACGCCGGACGCCGGCTCCATCCCTGGGCCAACTCCTGGACGCCGCCCACCACCTCCCTCACGCTCAGGCCGGTGGTGTCGAAGGACAAGCCCGCCAGGTCGCTCGCGTCCAGCGCCCAGGCGGACCCGAGCGCATCGTCGACGAGAGCCGCATCTCCTCGCCGCCTTGCGAACCGCGCTCGGAGTTCCGCAGGCTCCGCGCGCAGCCGGCAGAGGGTGACGGCGGCGTGCGCGGTGACATCCGGGTAGAGACCCTGCGCCGGGTCGATGACACCCGAGACGACAGCACAGCGCGCGCCCGCGCCGTGGAAGTTGGTCAGCAGCGCCGCCAGGTTCCGGGCTTCGACTCGGTATCGCCCCGGGTCGTCCGGGGGATCGGGACGGCAGATCCCCAACTGGTCGATGTCCACATAGGCGGCTTCGGTGCCCGCGTCGGTGAGCTCCGAGAACAGCTCCCAGGCGACCGCCGTCTTACCCACTGCCGGCGGTCCGGTCAACCACAGAACCGGAAGCAGCCCGCCGGTCGCCGGCTCCATCAGAGACTCGGAAGGTCAGGCGCCCGGCTTCGAGCATCCCTGATCGCCTCCAGCGTCTCCAGCCGCGCGAACCCGCGCAGGTTGTCCCAGGCCTGCGCCATGTCCGCGCTCGCGACGTGCGGCGCACGGAAAGCAGTCACGTAGCCACCGATCTCGGCCAGCTCCCACCAGAGTCGATACAGCACCAGAGCGGGGCGCTCCGCCGGCTGATGCGGCACCAACATCCAGAGGTCTCGCGCCGGTGGCGCCAGCAGCGCGGAGTCCCAGTCGATGAACCGGGGGCCGACGTCGGTCCAGATGACGTTGGAGGCGTGTGGCTCCCCGTGGGTGATGACGAAGGACGGATCCTGGGAGCGCACTTCCGAAACCAGGCGATCATACGCAGCGAGGGCCTCCCACACGCGAGCGGCGCGGTCCCGCAGCAGCCGCCGCGTCCGCTGCGCATAGGGCCCCTCCACCCAGGGCTCCCCGAGCCGCCGCAGGCTCTCCTCCAACGGCGCACGCCACGGCAGCGTGAAATCCTCCCTCCCCGCGATGTGCTGGACCAGCGCCGTCGCCCGGTGCAGTTCGCGCACTCGCTCGGTGACGGTGCCGCGCTCCGCGTCGGAAGCGAACTCACCACCAGGATCCACCCGCCCGTCGACGAACGGATGAACCGCCACCGAAAACTGCTCGCTCAGGCGCTCGACCACCGCCCCTGCCTCGTCCGGCACGGGTGCGACCACGAACTCGAGGCCTCCTGCGTCGAGGGCGAGAGCCGAGCGGAAGGCACGGTCGAGCGCCGCGAAGGCGGCATCCCGGTCCGCGGGGCCGCGCTTCAAGGTCAGATCATCGACCGTGATGAACCAGCGGCGGCCGCTCCCGCCGGAGGCGATCCAGTGGTGGCTGCCGAAACCCAGCGGTGCGTACTCGAGCGATCGAACCGTGAGGCCCCAACCACGGCGCAGGGCAGCTCGCAGCAGTTCGGGATCGAGCTGAGGCGGTGTGTTCACGTGCCGGCGGCGGTCAGCTGGTGACTCCGGGGCCCGTTCCCGCCGTCAGGCCCAGCTGCCGGTTCGTCCAACCGCCGCGCACGTTCCGTCTCGCAGAGCTCTTCCCGGTAGCGCCGCCTGAATTCGTCCCAGCGCTCGGCTCGCTGGCCGAACCACCGACGCAGGCCGGCCGAAGGTGCCCGGTCCCGAGCCCAAATATCCGCGCCGGCGGCCTGCTTCGGGGCCCCCGCGGCCATCCGCGATCGACCAGCACACGTTTCCCCGGCACCGGGCGAGGTCCCGGCCGATCCTGGGCGCGTCGAAGGGTGACCCGGGGCTCAGGCATCCGGCCGTCGTCATCGAGGAACTGCAGGTAGCAGACGGTCTCGCCCATGGCACGAAGGTAGCAGGGGCTCGGCTGGCCGGCTCAGCCGCTGAACCCCCCCAGCGTCGGAGCCAACCGGGTACGGATGATCTCGGCGGCCTCGGTCACGATGCCATCGACCACGCCCGCGGCGGGCTGGATGGAGTCAATCAGGCCCGCGGTCTGCCCGGTGTACACCACGGCGTAGTCCACGTCGCCCTCCTGCCGGGCGCGATCGATCCGCTCACGCACCTCATCGCGCCGGCGCCGCAGCTCCCCCTCGCGTCCGATCCAGTCGGTGATGAGCCGGTTCCGCTTCACGCGCGAGTAGGCGCCAGGCCAGACGTTTCCGGCCGCGACGTCGGTGATCTCGGTGATCAGGGTGTCGTGGCCGTCACTCTCCAGGATCGCCCGCTTCATGGCCTCGTGGAGGGGGGCCTCTTCCGTGGCCAGGAAGCGAGTCCCGAGCAGGATTCCGTCGGCCCCGAGGGCAAGCGCCGCGACCAGGCCGGCGCCGTCCGCGAATCCGCCCGCCGCCAGCACCGGCACCCGAACCCGGCGCGCGACCATCGGCACCAGGACGCTGCTGCCCATGGTTCCGACATGACCGCCGCCCTCCGTCCCCTGGGCCACGATCAGGTCGGCGCCGGCGGCCTCGGCGGCCTCCGCCTCGCCCACAGTCGAGACCATGTGCATCACCAGCGAGCCCGCCTGGTGGGCCCGCGAGAACAGCTCGGCCAGGTCCTGCCGAGCCTCGGGCCACGCGGTCGAGAAGACGGGCGGCGCCTCCGCGAGCACCGCCGCCACCAGCTCTGGCGGGGAGCGGAAGAGCAAAAGGTTGAGTCCGAACGGCGCCTCGACCCGCCCCCGAATCTCGGCGACCAGCGCCCGCATCTCGATGGGCCGGCGGCCCGACACGCCCATCACGCCCAGTCCGCCGGCGCCGCTGACGGCGGCTACCAGCTGGGGATTGGTCGCCCCGGCCATTCCGCCCAGCACCACCGGGTGCTGGATCGCGAGCAGCTCGGTCACCCTTGTCCTGATCGTCGGCTCCATCTACGCGCCTCCAGACCGTCGACGATGCCCTGCGCGCCGCCGGTGAACGGTGCTCACCCTACCGCTCCTAGCGCATGACCGGCCATGGTCGCGAGTTCGGGCGCGTGACAAACTTAATGTGATACTCTTAGTGTCGGCTAAGGAATGCTGACGCAGGCGACGAAAGGCACGGAGGAGTCCCCCCGAATGTCAAAGGTCGACCGGCCTGCCCGGTGATGAATTCCCAGACGTGGCCGAGGTCGCCACCATGCTGACGGACAGCGAGCGCCAACTGGCCGACTTCTTGGCGCACACCGTGCGCGAGCTGCGGGAGCTGCAGGAGACGGGCAGACTGCTGGACCCGGAGAGCCGCGCCGAGGTCGACTTCCTCGAGCACGAGCTGCGGGCGGCGGAGACGCGGCTTGCCGGCCGCAGCCGGCCCGAGACTCCGAGTCAGGAGTCGTGAGGTAACCGATCCTGCCAGAAGGTCAGGTGAAGGTCGAGGCGCTCCAGTTCCGTGCTCAGCGCAGCGTCATCCCGTGACAGCTCCCCTTTCGCGGCCTGGTCTACCGATGCGCTCTCCTCTCGGATGGATGCGATCAGGAAACGCTTGAAGCGACAGAGCTCCTGGTAGACGGCCACCCAGTGTTCGGCATCACCGGGGTCGGTTGATTCCAGGTCCTCGCCCTCGAGGTCGCGCGGTTGCGCGCGATCACTTTGAAGTTCAGCCTGCAAGCGGAGCAGCCGATCGCGATTGCGGACGAAGTCGTCCAGATCCATTCCGAAGTTCCTTCGAGAAGAGGCCGGTACGGTTTCCGAGCCGGCCGCGGCAAAACAGCGCACGCCATCCTACACACGTGTCCCGATGGTGCACCAACGGGGGCCAAGCTGGTCGCGCCTCAGTGGCCGGGTAACGGACGCCCTAAGCTGAGAGGAGGGTGACGAGGGTCTTGACGACGGCGATCGCACACGCGTCAGGTCCGACCGAACTGGTCCTCGGGGGCCTTACCGTCGTCGCGCTCGCGACCCTCGCCGGAGCCTGGCTGGCCGGTGGCCGTGGGGACCGAAGGCAGGTATGGTTCGGGGCCGCCGCCGGCGCACTGCTCGTGATCGCCCTGGTGCACCTCCTCCCCGACGCCTGGTCCAGCGCCCGGACGGCGGGCGTTCCAGTGTGGCTCATGCCCCTGGCGGCCGTGGCGGCCTTCGCGGCCACGATAGCGGTGAGTCGCATCGGTTGTGCCTGTGAGGCCGACGAGGAGCACGCCTCCGGCAGCGGCGCCGCCACCGCGCTCGCCATCCACCGTTTCCTGGAAGGGGCCGCACTGGCCCTCACCGGCCCCCTCACGGCGGTCGCGCTTGGTGTCCACGCGTTCGGTGAGGGGATGGCGGTCGGGGCGCTGCTGCGCGGGCGGCGACGCCTGCTCGCACTCTGGCTCGCCCTCATGTGCGTCGGCCCCGTCCTGGGCGCCATCGCCGTGACCGCGCTCCCCGCGCTGACCCCCGCTGAGCCGTTCCTGCTCGCACTGGCCGCCGGGGTGCTGGGTCAGGCGGCCCGCATCAGCCTGAGAGCAGCGTTCCCGAAGAGCCTCACCGGCTGGCGATTGAGCGCGGCGCCGACCCTGGCGCTGGTGGTCGCCGCCTCCCTCACCGCCGTCGCGGTGCGCCTCGCCGGCTGACCACCGGCCGCTCCATCCCCGAGTGCCGGCACTCGAGGGTTCAGCGCGGCCGAGAGATCCCTGAGTGCCGGCACTCGGGGTTCAGGAGACGCTCGACACCGGAAGTGCGCCAAAGGCCTGCGCGGTCGGCATCATCTCGATCACGTTGATGTTGACGTGCGGAGGCAGGGAGGCGGCCCAGTGGATCGCCTCGGCCACATCGTCCGCCACCAGCGGTTGCTTGCCCTCGTAGACCTTAGCCGCGCGCGCCGCGTCACCGCTGAACCGCACCAGCGAGAACTCGGTCTCGCTCAGCCCTGGCTCGACCGAGGTCACACGCACGCCGGTCCCCTGCAGGTCGCTGCGCAGGTTGAGGCTGAACTGATGCACGAAGGCCTTGCTGGCTCCGTAGACGTTCCCGCCCGGATAGGGGTAGGTGCCGGCAATCGAGCCCAGGTTGATGACCAGACCCCGCTTGCGCTCGACCATCCCGCGCAGGACCGCGCGCGCTACGTAGACCAGGCCCTTGCAATTGGTGTCGATCATCTGGTCCCACTGATCGAGGTCCGCCTCAGGAGCGGGCTCCAGGCCCAGCGCCAGCCCGGCGTTGTTGACCAGGACGTCGATCGACGCGAACTCCTCCGGCAGCCCCTCGACCGCGGCGCTCACCGCCTCCCGATCGCGGACGTCGAGCTGGAGCGGATGCACGCGGTCACCGAACTCCGTGGCCAGCGCCTCGACGCGCTCCCGCCGGCGGGCCGCCGCGATCACCCGGTCGCCGTCCTCCAGGAAACGGCGTGCCGCCGCCTGGCCGAAACCGGAGCTGGCGCCGGTGACCAGCACCACCCGTTGCTCAGAACCCATAAAGCACCTCCGCGTTGCCGTGCGCGATCTTCTCCCGGTCTGCGGGACTGACCGGAACACCCTCCAGGAACCGCCGCGCCTCCGTCATCGACGCGTAGGGCCAGTCCGCGGAGAACAGGATGCGCTCCGCGCCGACCAGGAGCAGGAGGCTCAGAAACGGAGCCTGGAAGTTGAAGCCCGAGATGGTGTAGTGCACGTTGCGCCGGAAGTAGTCCACGACCGGGTGCTCGAGCCCGGTCGGCAGCGCGCCGTAGGTGGACCCGAACCGGTCCAGGAAGCCGGTCAGCCCTTCGCCCAGGTGCCCGATCACGAGCTGTAGTCGTGGAAAGCGGTCGAACGCCCCGCTGAGCACAAGGCGCAGCGCGTGGAAGAGGGTGTCGACGTGCCAGCCCCAGCCGGCGACCGCGAGCACGCCCTGAATGGCAGGCGAGTAGTTGCCGGCATAGACCGCCGCCACCTGGGGAGCGGGCACGGTCGGGTGGAGGTAGAGCGGCATCCCCAGCCGCTCCAGCTCGGCCAGGATCGGCCAGTAGCGTTCGTCGTCGAGGTAGCGGCCCCGACTGTGCCCGTTGATCACGGCACCCCGGAAGCCGAGGTCGCCGTGCGCGCGCCGCACCTCCGCCACCGCCGCCTCGGGATCCGGAGTGGGGACGGTCGCGAAGCCCCGCAGCCGGTCCGGATGCTTCCGGGTCGCCTCGGCCAGCACGTTGTTCACAGAGCGCGCCAGCGCCACCGCCGCCTCAGGTTCCAGCTGCTCCACCCCGGGCGCGGACAGCGACAGGGCCTGGACCGCTACCCCGGCGCGATCCATCTCCTCCAGGCGTCCCTCCCCCAGGTCAGACAGGCGCTGGAGAAGCTGCCCGGCATCGTTGCCCCGCCCCGCCGCCTCCACCGACCTGGCCTGGGCGATCAACCCCGCTCCCGGACCCTCCAGGAAGGCTGCCGTCGCAAAGTGTTCCTCGAGCGTGATCGTGCGCACTCCCTGAACCTACGGCAGCGCGCCCGCCCGGGCTGGTGCTCAGCGGGCCGATTCCCGGCAGACCGGGCCTACCGGAAGTGTTTTCGCGCGGTACTGCCGGGAAAGGGCGGGAAACGGCGCCCATCCCGGGCCACTGCCGACTAGGCTCTCGGAGATGGCCGATCTGCTCGCCGACCTCCGGGGCATCGTCGGGCCGGCGCACGTCGTGACCGGGGAGGCGGCCCAGGAATTCACGCATGACGCCACCTTCCTCACGCACGACCTGCTCTGTGTGGTCCGGCCGGAGACCACCGAGGAGGTGTCGCTCCTCGTCAAGGCCTGCGCCGGGGCCGCGGCGCCGATCGTCGCCCGCGGGTCGGGCACCAGCCTGGTCGGCGGATCCGTGCCGCTGGAGGGCGGGGTCGTGCTCAGCCTCGACCGCCTCGACTCGATCGAGATCGACGCGCCCAACACGATCGCGGTCGCGGGCGCGGGTGCCATCACGGGCCAGATCGACGAGGCCGCCGGCCGCGAGGGCCTGATGTACCCGCCGGATCCCGCCAGCCTCGATATGTGCTCGATTGGCGGCAACGTGGCCTGCAACTCGGGCGGGATGCGCTGCATCAAGTACGGCCTCACCGCCGACTACGTGATGGGACTCACCGTGGTGCTGGCCGATGCACGGGTCCTCCGCCTGGGGGGACGCCTGCGCAAGCGGAGCTCCGGCTATCGGCTGGCCCAGCTCTTCGTCGGCTCCGAGGGAACGCTCGGGATCGTCACCGAGGTGATCCTGAAGCTCCTGCCCAAGCCGCGCCACCAAGCAACCGCGATGGTCGGCTTCCGAAGCCTGGAGGACGCGGCGGCGGCGGTGGCCCGGGTGCTGGGCGCGGGGCACTTCCCGGCCTGCCTGGAGATCATGGACCGGGCCACGATGGAGCTGCTCCACGACCGTCTGCCGCCGGGATTCGAACCCGACCTGGCGGCTGTCCTGCTGGTGGAGCAGGACGGGAGCGACGCCGAGCAAGTGCAGTTCGCGCTCCTGGAGATGGTGGAGCTGCTGGACGGGGCCGACAACCGCATCGCCCAGTCGTCGGTCGAGCGCGAACGCCTCTGGGAAGCGCGGCGCAGCTTCGGCAAGGTCTTGATGGGGATGCCGCACAACTTCTTCACCGAGGACGTGGCCGTTCCCATCAGCCGGGTGCCCGAGATGGCCCGTCGCATCGACGAGCTGGGCCGCCGCACCGGGGTCCGGATCGCCACCCTGGGCCACATCGGCGATGGCAACCTGCACCCGACGCTGGTCTTCGAGGATCCGCAGCGGGAGCTGATCAGCGGCATCGCGGCGCAGATCTTCCGGGACGCCATCGAGCTGGGGGGGACCATCTCCGCCGAGCACGGGCTGGGGGCGCTGAAGCGGGACTACGCGGAGCAGGAGCACGGTCCCGAGGCGCTGGCGTTGATGCGAACCCTGAAGGAGGTGCTCGACCCGCAAGGTATTCTCAACCCGCACAAGGTCTTCCCGGTCGGGCCTGCCGACGACGACTTCCTGAACCGGATGCCGGGCTGGCTCGACGACGGGGCGGGCCGCCGGGGAGAGGCCGGCGTCTGATCGTACTCATGAGGAGAGGTCCATGCCCAGCTTCGAACAGGACATCAAGCCGCTGTTCCGGGAGTACGACCGGGAGAACATGACGTATTCGTTCGACCTCTGGAGCTATGACGACGTGAAGGCCCACGCGGACGACATCCTGGACCGGCTGGAGGAAGGCGACATGCCCTGTGACGGGCCCTGGGCAGACCAGCAGATCGCGACCTTCCGGGCCTGGATCGACGGCGGGATGGAGGCCTAGGACCACCGCGGCTTCATTGCCCGCGGCTTGCATCTGTCGGGCACCGTCGAGGACTGCGCGGAAGCGGTGACCGCTGCCGGTGGACCGGGGTTCGCGGTCCGCTGCGACCACGCCGACGATGCAGCGGTCGAGCTCCTCGATCTCAGTGCACCCCCGTGATAACCGCACACTGCTAGCGAAACAACCCCATCTCTATCCGAATGACGTCCGTTTGCTAGCAATGTGACCCATCCGGGCCCGCTGCCGGCGGTGGCGGGAGGCCGAGGAGCCGGCACGCCCACGGCAGCACCACCTCCAGCTGCGCGCGCTGGAACCCGCGGACCCGCGGAGCACCCTGTGGCGGGGGCAACCCGGCACGGCACGCGAAGAAGCCTGCCAGCCAGGTGATGATCGCGGCATCGGCGTCGGGCAGCACCTCGTCCACGGTGCCACCTCCTTCCATCGCGATCGTGTGCGCGGTCAGATGGAGATCCCACCGTGGATCTCCGCGACGCGCCAGGTTCCAGTCGAGGGCGATCACGCGGTCGGGCAGGAAGAGCAGGTTGTCGCTGCGCAGGTCGGTGTGGACGAGGCTCGAACCCGTCGTGCGTGCCTGCCGCTGCGCGTCACACAGCAAGGGGAGGTTCCGCTCCAGCCACGCTGCGGGTAGGACGCGGTGGGCGGGTGCTGGGTCGGCGCCAACGCGTTCCCAACCGTCCCCTGTGATCTCGGGCTCAAGATCCGGTAGGCCGGCGGGCGCGGTGGTGGCCGCCAGCGCGTCGCAGAGGCGGCCGAATGCTCCCCGCGTCTGGCCCGTCCAGGGTGGTACGTGGCGGGCGTGGCTCAGGTCCTCGATGACGAGCACGGGTACGTCCGGGTCGGCCGCGATGAAGCGGGGCATGAAGGGCCGCGTGCCAAGCACACCGTACGCGCTGATCTCGGCCCGCAGCGCGGCGGCGGTGTCCGGGACGTCGCCCAGCTTCGCGAACACCGTCCGCCCGCCCGCCAGCCTCAACACTCCACGCACCGAGACGCTCCAGCCTCCGGGTGTGTATCGGTAGTCGATCACCCGAGACCCGAGCAGGCGTCCCACCTCGTGGCACAGGCGGGCCACCGGGCCCGGCTCAGGGCCGGACGATGCTGCCATCCCAGCGCCGCACCGGCGGCCAGGCCCCGTTCAGCTCCTGTTCCGGGAAGGGGTAGCGCGCGGCCTTCGCCTCGTCGAGGTCGATCCCGAACCCAGGGCCGGGCGCCGGATACGCCATCCCTTCCCGGACCTCCGGGCACCCCGGAAAGACCTCGCGGAGCGCGTCCGTGGGGTGACTCCACTCCTGGATCCCGAAGTTCGGGGTTGCCAGGTCCAGGTGCAGGTTGGCGGCGTGTCCCACCGGCGAGACGTCGCCAGGGCCGTGCCAGGCCGTGCGCACACCCGAGAACTCGGCCAGCGCCGCGATCTTCCGGGCCGGCGTGAGACCGCCGACATCGGACATGTGCATGCGCAGGAAGTCGATCAACCGGTCCTGGATCAGCGGCACGTACTCCGCCGGGTTGGTGAACAGCTCCCCCATCGCGACCGGGATCGCGGACTGCTCGCGCAGCCGCTTGAACCAGCCGATGTCCTCGGGCGCGAAGGGGTCCTCGTAGAAGAAGAGTCGGTACGGCTCGAGATCGCGCGCGAGCGTGATCGCGTTCGGCGGGCTGACCCGCTCGTGGACATCGTGCAGCAGCTCCACGCTCTCGTCGAGGCGGCTGCGCAGGTGGTCGAAGAGCCGGGGCGCGGTGCGCAGATAGAGACCCTCCTCGAAGGGGGCGTCGCGGACCGACTGGGCGCCGTAGTTGTTCGAGTTGGGGATCGCGACCTGGCAGCGGATGTAGCGATACCCCTGCTCGGCGAACGCCCCCGCCCGCTCCTCTACCTCCTCGAAGCTGGTGCCGGAGGCGTGGGTGTAGACCGGGACGCCGCGCCGCACCGGCCCCCCCAGCAGTTCGGACACGGGCATTCCCGCCACCTTCCCTTTGATGTCCCAGAGCGCCTGGTCGACGCCGGAGAGGGCGTTGTTGAGCACCGGCCCGCTGCGCCAGTACCCGCTCAGGTGCCCCACCTGCCAGATGTCCTCGACAGCGCCCGCCTCCCGACCCACCAGCAGCGGCTTCAGATAGTCCTCGACCGCCCGCACCACCGGCGTCGCCCGCTGGGTGAACGTGGCGCAGCCGAGGCGGTAGAGGCCGGGCTCGGTGGTCTCCACCTTGACCACCACCAACCGGATCCGGGCGGGCGCGGTGCAGATGGTGCGGATATCGCGAATGCGCAGCTCTGTCATGCGACCTCCGAACCTAGTCCCAGGCGGGCGCGCAGTGACGTGAGGCGGGCGACCTCCTCCTCCAGGACCCGGGCCAGGCCGGGACGCGGTTCGGGGTCGGGGCGGCGAGGGTGCACGAGGGCGGCGCGGCGCACGTCCCGGACCAACGACCGGAGCTGGTCCAGGTCGATCGCCTGCTCGCCGTCCGACCACGCCTCCTCGGGCTGGGGGTGGGCCTCGACCAGCAGCCCATCAGCGCCGGCGGCGAGGGCCGCCCGGCCCAATGCCTCCACCCAGCGCCGGTTGCCGGCCGCGTGCGAGGGATCGACCAGCACCGGGAGGTCGGTCCGTTCCCGCACCACCACCACCGCTGAGAGATCCAGCGTGTTGCGCGTGCTGGTCTCGAAGGTGCGGATCCCGCGCTCGCAGAGGATGACCTGGTGGTTGCCGCGACGGCGCAGGTATTCAGAAGCGCCCACCCACTCGTCCACCGTGGCCCCCATCCCCCGCTTCAGCAGGACCGGCCTGCCGAGATCGCCGAGGGCCTCCAGAAGCCTGTAGTTCTGCATGTTGCGGGCGCCCACCCAGAGACAGTCGACGAGATCGCCGACCAGCTCCGCCTCGCGGTCGTCCAGGACCTCGGTGAAGAGTGGCAGGCGGGTACGGCGGCGGGCTTCGCGGAGCAGGTCGAGGCCGGCGTCGCCCAGCCCCTGGAAGCTTCCCGGCCGCGTCCGCGGCTTGAAGAGGTTGGCGCGAAGGCCGTCGACGCCCGCCTCCCACAGGAGTTCTACCTGCTCGGGGTAGCCGGGTTCGACCGAGCAGGGGCCGGCGATCAGGCAGGGGTCGCCGGCGCCGACCACAAGGGTCCCGATGCGTACTGGGCGCGTCGGCAGTGGCCCGGGCAGCTCGGGGTCCGGTTTCAGATCCAGCACGTCTTGTCTCGTCCTCTGACTGCGTCACCCCATCCGGCCTGGCTGCCGGCGGGGGAGCTACCTGGGCGAGGGGTGCGCGGCGACGCCCGAGCTCCGGCTTCCCGCCGGCTCGGTAAACACGTAGGCGAACCACCGATAGGCCTTCGTGTGGGGCATCGTCGCCTTGCAGCGTAGCACCGGCGTACTCGGGCCTGGATCTGGCATCGTGACCAGCATGGAGCTGGAGGGAAAGGTCGCCATCGTGACGGGCGCGGGAAGCGGCATCGGGCACGGGATCGCGGAGGCTCTGGCGGAAGCCGGCGCCGCGGTCGTGATCGACTACCTGGAGTACGAGGAGGAGGCGCGAGCGCTTGCGTCACGGCTTCCCAAGGCGGTCGCGGTGCGGGGCGACGTCTCATCGCGGTCCGAGGTGGAGCAGGTGGTACAGACGGCGGTCACCGAGTTCGGCGGGGTCGACTGCCTGGTGAACAACGCCGGGATCGGCCGCCGCAAGCCCTTCCTGAAGCTCACCGATGACGAGTTCTGGCAGGTGATGCACGTCAACCTGGGGGGCGTCTTTCTGTGCTCGCAGGTGGCCGGGCGCGTGATGGCGGAGCGGGGCGCGGGTGCGATCGTCAACATCTCGTCCATTCACGAGGACGCGACGTTCCCGGATGCCGCCGCCTACTGCAGTTCCAAGGGCGGGATCCGGATGCTCATGCGTCAGCTCGCGTTTGAGTTGGGGCCGCTCGGGATCCGCGTCAACAACGTGGCCCCGGGTGCGATCCGGAGCCGCATGACGAGCCCGCTGGTTCAGAATCCGGCGCTGGCGGCCCGCGCACGCGAGGTGATCCCGCTGGGCCGGATGGGGCAGGTGTCCGAGGTGGCGTCGCTGGTCCGGTTCTTGTGCTCCGACGCCGCCAGCTACATCACCGGTGGGACCTACTACGTTGACGGCGGACTGGTCCAGTTCTCGGAGTTCGTGTAGCCCGCTCGCCCCCGTAGCGGGACATTGCCAGCAGTGCAACCTCATTCCGCTCCCGATGACGTTGCATCGCCGGCAATGTGACCCCACCGGGGCCTGCGTCAGCGGGTGCCGGGCTCGTCTCCCGAGGTGACCCAGCGGCCCCCGCCGCCGGCACCGATCAGGTCGTCCGCCGACTCCGGACCCCAGGTGCCGGGCGCGTAGGTCTCCGGGTGGCCCTGCGCCTCCCATGCCGCCACCACCGGGTCCACGATCTCCCAGGATCGCTCGATCTCGCCGCCGCTGGGGAAGGAAGTGTGCCCTCCGGTCAGCACCTCCGAGAGCACGTTCTCGTAAGCATCGGCGAGCGGGGATCGGGTCAGGGACTGGTACTCCAGCTTGAGGCCCGCCGGCACCACCTCGAAGCGCGGTCCCGGGCGCTTGGCGGCGATGCGGAGCAGGATTCCCTCGTCAGGCTGGAAGCGGATCACGATCAAGGTCGGAAGCGCCCGCTGCGTGAACCCGTCGGACCGCAGCGCGGGTGAGTCCTTCAGCCGGATCACCGCCTCGGTCAGCCGGCGCCGGAGCGCCTTGCCGGTCCGGAAGAAGAAGGGGACGCCCTGCCAGCGCCAGTTCTCGATCACCAGCTTGGCCGCCGCGTAGGTCTCCCGGCGCGAGTCAAAGGTGACGCCCTCCGCGTCCAGGTACCCGTCGTACTGCCCCCGCACCGCCAGCGTGGGGTCGATCGGCTGTACCGCGCGCAGCAGTTCGAGCTTGGCCTGGCTGATGTCGGCGGGGGCAAAGGTGCTGGGCGGCTCCATCGCGATCAGCGCCAGCAGCTGCAGGACATGGTTTTGCACCATGTCACGCACCGCGCCGGTGGAATCGTAGTAGCCGGCACGCGTCCCGATGTCGTCCTGCTCGGCCGCCGTGATCTGGATCCATTCGATCATCGTGCGGTTCCAGATCGGCTCGAAGAGCGCGTTGCTGAAGCGGAAGGCGAGGACGTTCTGCACCGTGTCCTTGGCCAGGTAGTGGTCGATGAGATAGATCTGGCTGGGGTCGAAGAGTTCGTTCAGCTTCGCGTTCAACTGCCGCGAGGTGGCCACATCCCGGCCCAGCGGCTTCTCCATCACGATCCGCTCGTTCCCGCCCCGCTCGGCGAGACCGGCCGCCCGGAGGCTGGCCAGGATGGGATCGAAGGTGGACGGCGGCGTCGCGAGATAGAAGATGACGTGCTCGGCGCCCTGGATGGCCTGCTTCAGCGGCTGGAAGGTGGCGGGGTCGTCGATAGTCGAGCTGAATCCAGTTGGCGGTCTGCGAGAGCTCGTCGTTGCCGCTGCTCTCACGGACCAGTTGCGGGAACTCACCGTCGCGGTGAGCGGAACGGCCGGCGCCGTGAAGCTGCACGCCGCCCCGGGCTGAGCGCGCCTGATGGCCGAGCGCGGGGAGGATTTTGCGCCGGGCCAAATCCCCGGACGCACCGAAGATGACAAGCTGCGTGCGGGCGTTAGTCGTGGGCACCGCTTCCCATCATCGCACCCTCACCGCGGGAGGTCGAGAACGCCCGTCTAGTCCCGTCGAGCCCCCTCGTCGTGTGGCTGGGCGGTGGTCTGATGGTCACCTTCGACCCAAGCGAACGGGTTCGCGGCGTCGGTCGAGGCTGCCTCCCGGGAAGCGTCGGCGGTGATCGGGGGCGCGACGCTGTCCGAGCCGGGTACGTCCGCAGCCTCGGCTTTGACCTCCGCCTCCGCCGGCTCGGCGGGGGCCACTGGCTCCGCCGGTGTGGTCACGGCGGCGGCAGCGTCCGGCTCCTCCACGCTCCCCGCAGGCGAGACCTCTACGGCCCCGACCGTGTCCAGTGAGTGCGGAGAGGTCGCCGCCTCCGGTACCTCGGCGGTCGCGTCTTCTGCCACCGGGGAGAAGCCCTCCCAGGGGCCGTCGGACGCACCTCCGACCGCACCGTTAGAGGCACCATCGACGGCGGTTCCCAACGCCTCAGGGCTGTTCTGACCCCCCGGCGGCGGGTCGAGCACGGCGACCGCGGATCCTTCGGATGCCGGTTCCGGCTCCTCCTCGACGGTGGCGGTCGAGGTGGCGAAGTTGCTGTTCGGCTCCTCCTCGAATGCCTCTCGCATCTGCTGCGTGAGACCGTCGCGGGCAGCCTGGAACTCGCGGAGCATCCTGCCCATCTGAGCCCCCATCTTGGGCAACCGGCTGGGCCCGAAGATGATGAGCGCCAGCGCCAGCAGGATCACGACGTACAGCGGATGAAAACCAAGAAAGTCCACGCGAAATGTCCTTCGTGCCAGGGTACGACGCGGACCGGAATCAGTCCTTCCGTCCGTTCACCAGCCCTTCACCCGCCGCTGAGGCGCCCGCTGCTTTCCTGGGACCATGGAGTTGATGCACGCGCGCGCGACCGGCCGGCTCACCAACGGCCGGGACCTGGGCGAACTCACCACCGCCGACGGACGCAGGGTCCGCGACCGACTCCTCTTCAGATCCGACGACACCGGCTGGGCTCAGGGCACCCGGTCGCCGGCTCTGCCCAATCGGTTGGCGACCGTCTTCGACCTGCGCCGGCCAGAGGAGATCGCGGCGCGCGGGCTGCCGTGGTTCGTCGATGACAGCACGCGCCGCATCAACCAGAACCTGGTGCCGGTAGGCACGGTGGCGAGCACGATCACCAGAGAGAGCGACCTCACCGACTTCTACCTCCGCCTGTTCGAAGCGCAGACAGCGAGCCTGGGGGCGATCGCGACCGAGCTGGCGCGCACGGAAGAGCTTCCGGCGGCCGTGTATTGCGTCGCCGGCAAGGATCGCACCGGGGTGGTGGTGGCGACCGTGGGCCGCCTGCTCGGCGTCACAGACGAGGCGCTGGTGGCCGACTACACCAAAAGTGCCCTCTTCATGGAGGGGGTGCGCGAATCCGGCCAGCTCGGTGACCTCGGCCGGGTGGTGATGCCTCTGTTCGATGCTCCAGCGGAGGCGATGCGCTTGTTCCTGGAGGAGCTGACCTCCAGGTACCCCACTCCCTACGAGTTGACGGGACGGCTCGGACTCGGTCCGTCCGCCGTGCCCGCGCTGCGTGACCGCTACTTGTCGCCGGGGTCCGTGTAGAGAATGTCGAGGCGATCGGCGCCGCCGCCGACGCTCACCTCATAGCGGTCCTCCGCGGTCGCGTACTCCGGGCTCTGCCAGTCGAGGCGCCCGCTGACCGCGGCCAGCCGCATATCCACAATCCGGAGCCTGGACGCGCCCCCCCGGGTGGTCAGTCGGAGCGCGGTGCCGGGCGGGATCCGCAGCTCGACGCGGCTGACGCCGCCGCCCACCCCCACCGGCACGGTGCCCTGGGGAGCGGGCAGCACGATCCCGATCCGCGTGCCCCCGCCGCGCAGGGTCAAGCTTTCCACGATCACTCCGCTCAGATCGGCGGACCATCGGTTGGCCCCGCCGGCCACCTCCAGCGACCACCGCAGCCCGGCCTGGAGCGTGATCTCGCCCGGCCCCATCCAGCCACCGAACAGCAGCCGCCGGCTCGGTGCCAGCGTTACCGTCCCGCCCGACTCTGTCAGCCCGACCTCACCGCTGCTCCCCAACGCGGCCCGGCAGAGCTCGTCCATCGCCGCGGTCCCCAGAGTGAGGTTGTTGAGCCCGGCCGCGACCACCAGACGGGCCCGGGAGACGGGGGCGCCGCCCACGGTCAGGGGACCGCCTGAGCCCGGTGAGGGATGTCGCTGGTCGAGCCGGCGGAGTTCGTCGCGTAGGGAGAGGCCGAGTACGGAGAGGAGCCGGTTCACGGTCGCGAGGCGGTTGGCATCGGCCACGGCGACCACTTCCGCGACCGCGGCCGCGAGCGGATCCGGCACCCCCGCTAGCTGTCCAGAGGCGCCTTCGCCGAGCACCACCAGGACCCGCCGCCGGTCCTCCAGGTCCGTCCTCCGCTGGACCAGTCCCCGCTGCTCGAGCCGGTCGACGACACCGGTCACGGCACCTGTGGTGAGGCCCAGGGCGGTGGCCAGCCGGCCCGCGGTGGTCTCCCCGCCGGCGGCGATCACCTCCAGGCCGCGAAGTTCGTTGGACGAGAGCCCGAGCAGCTCGGCATGCCGCTGGTGGGCGTCCACGACGTTCGACGCCAAGCGCCGCACGGTCGCCAGCAGCTCCTCCGCGACCTGGCCGGCTCCACTTTCTTCATCTCGGGGTTGCATGCTGATTATCTTAGCCGTTAAGATAATGAGGTCGATGCCGGAGATGGTCTCCCGGGTGGCAGCCCGGAGAAGGCCGGACGGCATCGAGGTCCCGCCGGTCGCGGGGCGACCCCGCGCTCGAGGCGTGCAGCGCTCAGCGCAGGGCCCGCGGACCGGCACCTTCCTCTACACACGGGAGATTTCTGGTCATGAGCATTGAGTCGCAGGACTTCCAGATCGCACCGGCCGCCTCGGAGCCGGGTGCCGAGCCCGCCGCCGAGGCGAGCCGGGCCACCACCCCGCCCTTCGAGCCGGTCGTCGCGGTAGCAGAGCCGCATCCCGCGCCGGCCACGACGCACCCCAGCGAGGCCGCCACCATCCAATTCGTGGGCGGCGTCGCGAACCTGATCATCAGCGTCGATCCCACGCTGACCCAGCGCTACGCGGCTCGCTTCGAAGGACCCCAGCCCGAGGTCACCGAGTTCGGCAACGAGATCACGATCCGCTACCACTCCGGACCGTTCATGTGGGGGCGGACCGAGGCGGAGGTGCGCCTGCGCCCGGACGTCGCCTGGACGCTGCGCGTGCGCGGAGGCGCGTCGAAGGCCGACGTCGATGTGCGAGACCTGGATCTTCGGGCGTTCGAGATCACCGGCGGTGTCAGCCGGATGGAGCTGGCGCTGGGTGAGACCCACGGCACCGTCAGCGTGCGTATCCACGGCGGCGTGTCACGCCTGGATATCAGCCGGCCCGCTGGGGTCCCGGCGCAGTTGGAAGTCAACGGTGGCGCCAGCCGGCTCGAGTTGGACGACCAGCAACTGGGGGCGATCGGCGGCCCCACCCGCCTGCAGTCGGGTGGCTTTGAGGTTGCCCGTGATCGCCTTCAGGTCGAGGTGCGCGGGGGCGCCAGCCGCCTCAGCGTCCGCCGCCACTAGCCGATGACGGCGCCGCCGGCACTCCGGCGGCGCCTTCCCTCGGTTACAAGGACAAGCAAGTTGCGTTAGGCCGGTAGGATGCGGGCGTGCGCACCATGGCACGCCGGGACGAGGCGAGCGACGAGGCCTTCATCGCCGAGCTCCGCGCTCGGGGCCTTCGGGCCACGCCCCAGCGCGTCGTGCTGCACGGCATCCTGCGCGGCATTCACGGTCACATCACCGCCGAGGAGCTCTTGGAGAAGGCTACCTCGCAGCTTCCGAGCGTGTCGCTGCCCACGATCTACGCCGCGCTCGCGCTGCTCGAGGACATAGGCCACGTCCACCGGGTGAGCGCGCTCGGCGGCACCACCATCTACGACACTCGTCGGACTCCTCACCAGCACGTCGTGTGCCGCGTGTGCGGCAACCTCTGGGATCTCGAAGCCCAAGTTGACACCGAGGCCGCGATCCGCGCTGCCACCGGCGCCGGGTTCGGATCACTGTCGGCCCAGGTGACCGTTCAGGGCGTGTGCGCCGGGTGTGCGGCCCGTGTGATGGAGCCGGCGGCGACCGGCTGATCCGGCCCCCGCGGGCTGCAACGGCGGGGTCCGGATAGCTAGCATTCCTCGGCGACGCCTGATGTCCCTTAAGGAACGAATGCCCGAGCGGGGCTCGCTGACTTGGCGCATCGCCCGGTCGGCCTTCGCGACCGTGGTCCTGCTGGCCGCGTTCGTAGTAGCGCCTCAACTCACGGCTTTCTTCCCTGTCCTCAACCACCACCGAGAGTTCGCGGTCGCGATCACTTGGGGCATCGCGCTGGTGGCGCTGGTGGCGGGTGTGGTCGCGATCCGGGGCTGGTTGGGGCTGATCTTTCATCGCCTCGACCGCCAGGCCGCCGTGGTGCTGCGCAATGTCGGCAGCTGGGCCCTCTACGCCTGCCTGGTGCTGGCGCTGCTCACCATGGTCGGCGTCAATCCCTCCGGCCTCCTGGTCGGAGGCGCGATCGCCGGGGTGATCATCGGCGCCGCGGCGCAGTCGTCCTTGGGCAACTTCTTCGCCGGCATCCTGCTCATGCTGGCTCGTCCTTTCGAGGTCGGCGTGACGCTGCGCATCCGCACCACCATCGCCGGCATGATCGAGTTCGAAGGCACGGTGGCCGACACCAACGCCTTCTACACCACGCTGCGCACAACCAGGGGCGAGTTGCTGCGGCTGCCCAACCAGGTGGTCATGAACTCGGCGCTCACGGTGGGCAAGCCGCCGCTGCAGGGCACGCTGCAGATCACCGTGCCGGCGTCGCTCTCACTGGCCACGCTGAGGACAGGAGTCCGCGAGCGGCTGGGGGACCGTGGGGCCGACGTGGTGGTGACGCCGATCAGCTTCACCCCGGCCTCGGGAGCCACCGCCGCGACCGTCTTCTGCCAGGTCGATGTGCGCTCTCGCCGGACGCTGACCGAGGGGGCCTTGACCGACGCCGTCGCCGCCACCATGGCACAGCAGGAGGAGCCGGCCAAGACAGGCGCCGGATAAGGCGCGGGGAGGGTGGCCCCGACATGCCCCGTTGGTGCACCTCCGGGGCCTACCACGCCCGGTTAAGACCCGTTGGTGCACCTCCGGGGGTTCTCACGCCCGGATAGGACCCGTTGGTGCACCTCCGGGGCCTACCACGCCCGGTTAAGACCCGTTGGTGCACCTCCGGGGGTTCTCACGCCCGGATAGGACCCGTTGGTGCACCTCCGGGGCCTACCACGCCCGGATAAGACCCCTTGGTGCACCTCCGGGGCCTACCACGCCCGGATAGGACCCGCTGGTGCACCTCCGGGGCCTACCACGCACCGGATAAGACCCGTTGGTGCACCTCCGGGGTTCTCACGCACCGGATACGACCCGTTGGTGCACCTCCGGGGCCTACCACGCCCGGATACGACCCGTTGGTGCACCTCCGGGGCGTGCACCTCCGCGGCCTACCCACGCCCGGATGAGCCCCGTTGGTGCACGTGCACCTCCGGGGAGTTACGCGCTCGGATGAGCCCCGTTGGTGCACCTCCGGGGGATTCCGAAGGGTCCTAGCCGCCCGCGACGGCCCGGATCGAGTCGCCCACCACCTCCACGATGCGGTCGATCTGCTCCTCGGTGGTGCAGAACGGTGGCGCCATCTCGATCACATCCTGGCGGTTGCGGATCAGCACCCCACGCTCCCTGGCGGCGGCCACGATCTTGCCCCCCACCGCCTCCGACTCCGGGAAGGATTGGCGGGTCTTGCGGTCGGCGACCACCTCCACCGCCGCCATCAGCCCCAGTCCCCGGATGTCGCCGGCGGAGGGCAGCGAGTCGAGCGTGCGGAGGCCATCGCACAGCCGCTCGCCCAGCATCCCGGCGCGTGCCACCAGCCCCTCGCGCTCGATCACGGTCAGGTTGGCCAGGCCCACCGCGCAGGCGGTCGCATGCCCGCTGTAGGTGTAGGCGTGCATCCAGGCCGTCTCCTTGGGAAGATCGCGGAGCAGCCGGTCGACCTTCTCACCGAGGATGATGCCGCCCAGGGGGATGTAGCCGCTGGTGACGCCCTTGGCGAAGGAGACGATGTCCGGCTCCACACCCCATCGCTCGAGCCCAAACCAGGTGCCCAGCCGTCCGTACCCGGTGATCACCTCGTCGGCGATGAACAGCACGTCGTGGCGGTCGCAGATCTCCCGGACCCGCTGAAAGTAGCCGTCCGGCGCCGGGATCACACCACCGGCGCCCTGCACCGGCTCGGCGATGAAGGCCGCGACCGTGTCCGGGCCCTCGCGCCGGATCGCCTGCGCCAGCTGGTCCGCTGCCCAGGCCCCGCACTCCTCCGGGGTCTTTCCCTCCGCCCAGCCGTCCCAGCGATACCAGTAGGGAGGCTCGACCTGGAGGAAATCGGGCGCCAGCGGCCCGAACTGGGTGTGATAGTTGGCCATCCCGGTGGCGCTCATGGCGGCGTAGGTCACGCCGTGGTAGGCCCAGCGGCGGGAGAAAATCTTGGTCTTGGCCGGCTTGCCCTGCAGCTTCCAGTAGGAGCGCGCCAGTTTGAACGCGGACTCGTTGGACTCAGCGCCGCCGCTGGCGAAGAACACCGACCGCATGCCCGGATAGGCGATCGAGACGATCTTCTCGGCCAGCTCGATGGCGGGGAGATTGGCCTGACCGTTGTAGTTGGAGACGAACGCCAGGCGCGTCATCTGGTCGGCCGCGGCCTCCGCCAGCTCTCCGCGGCCGTGGCCGACGTTGACGTTCCAGAGTTCGCTCAGACCATCGATGAACTCCCGGCCGTCCGCGGCCTTGACCAGACTCCCCCGGCCGCTGATCAGGACCAGCGGACCGGCTGCCGTCTGCGCCGGGTTGTGGAGGGGATGGACCACAAAGCGGTGGTCGAGGCGCTGCGCCTCCTCGACGGTTAGCTCGCTTAGCTGGGTCATGCCGCTAACCGTAGCTCCGACCCTCCCCCGATGGCCAGACTGTCGGCGGTCTAGGCCCAAGGGACCCGAGTGGCCGTGGTGGGGTCAGGGCAGGGTGAACCCGTCCGGAAGCAGGTCCGCGAGCCGGCGGATGACCGGGCCCTCGGGAGAGCGGTAATGCACCAGCGCGTCCGGCGCCGCCAGCTCCACCAGTACCTGACGGCAGGCACCGCACGGGGAGCAGGGCTCAGGGCCCGGATGCACCACCGCCACCGCTGCGATCCGCATCGACGGGCCCTCGGCCGCCACCGCGGCGGCGACGGCGGCGCGCTCCGCGCAGTTGGTCAGGCCGTAGCTGCGGTTCTCCAGGTTGGTGCCCACGTAGACGCCCCCCGCCTCGGTTCGCAGCGCCGCCCCGACACGGAACCCGGAGTAGGGTGCGTACGCGCGCGCGGCTACTTCCGCCGCCAGCCGCTCCAGCTCCGCCCAACCCGCCGCGTCCACCCGGCCATTTTCGGAGAATGGGGCGACCATGAACATCGACGGCAAAGCCGCCCTTGTCACCGGCGGCGCGTCCGGGTTGGGCCGGGCCACCGCCGAGGCGCTGGCCCGGAGCGGGGCGAGCGTGACCATCGTCGACCTGCCTGGCTCACGCGGCGAAGAGGTCGCGGCGGGTCTTCGAGCGGCCCGCTTCATCGCGGCCGACGTGACCGACGAGGCGGAGGTCCAGCATGCGGTCGACCTGGCGGGAGACCTGCGCATCGCGGTCTGTTGTGCCGGTATCGGCGCCGCCGCCCGCGTCGTCGGCCGTCAGGGGCCCCACCCGCTGGACCTCTTCAGGAAGGTGATCGACGTGAACCTGGTCGGCACCTTCAACGTCCTGCGCCTCGCGGCCGCGCGCATGAGCAAGCTGGACCCGGTCGAGGAGGAGCGCGGGGTGGTGGTCCAGACCTCTTCCATCGCAGCGTTCGAGGGGCAGGTGGGACAGGCCGCCTACACCGCCTCCAAGGCGGGGATCGCGGGCCTCACCATCGCCGCCGCTCGCGATCTCGCCCAGCACCTGATCCGGGTCTGCACGATCGCGCCCGGCACCATGGACACGCCGCTTTTGGGCTCGCTCGACGCCCAGTTCCGCGAGCGCCTGGCCGCTGCCATCCCACACCCCTCGCGGCTGGGTCGCCCGGCCGAATACGCGCAGCTGGTGGTCGCCATCGTCGAGAACCCCCTGCTCAACGGTGAGACGATCCGGCTCGACGGCGCGCTCCGGATGGCCCCGCGCTAGCGAGACCAGTGGGCCATTGGTGCACCAACTGCCCATCCCGAGCGCCCAAAGGGGGCCGTTGGTGCACAGTGCACCAACGGCGGACAGACAAGTGCAAGGAGGATGAGCATGAGTTACTTCTCGGGCAGCTCGGCGGAGGTGAACACGCCCGCGATCTGGTCGGCACCGGCGGAGCTGGAGCCACTCACCATGGGCCCCGGCATCACCTTCTACCCCAGCGTGGGCAAGAACCTTCTGGTCAACCTGGTGCGCATGGAGCCGGGCGCTCATCCCGCGCGGCACAATCACGACGAGGAGCAGGCGTCGTACGTGCTGGAGGGGGTGATGGAGATCGAGGTCTCGGGCGACCGGCGCCGCGTGGGCCCGGGCGAACTCGTGATCATCCCCTCCAACGCGCCGCACGAGGTCTGGATACCTGAGACGACGACCACCGTGATCGACATCTTCGCCCCGCCACGGCAGGCGCTCCTGGACATCCTGGAGGCCCACCGGCAGCAGGGCTGAGGCACGCCCGGGTCGTCTCCCGGTGAAGGTGGCGCCGATCCGTTTCTGCAGTGTTCGAGATCGGCGCCCGACCTCCGTCAGGCTTCCGTGGGGTCGACGTCCAGGCGGACGACGGACACCGCGGAATCCGGCGCCTCGGCGGGCCCGGAGACGACCACTCCCTCCGCCGTCTCGTCTACCGTCAACCGCCGCCCGTCGGTCAGGAGCGCGGCCGAGCGCACCCGGTGATCGGTCAGCGGCAGCTGGAGCCGGCCACCCGCCGGCCACTCCAGCACGTGGATGTAGACTCTGTCGCCCACCGCCGTGGTCCGGCACCAGTGCATGTTCTGCAGTGGCCCCGGGCCGGCGCCATAGATCGACTCGCCGTTCGTCTCCAGCCAGCGCCCGATCGCTTCCAGCCGTTCGACGCTCGGTTCCGGGATCTCCCCGGCCGCGGTCGGGCCAACGTTGAGGAGGTAATTGCCGCCTTTGCTGGTGATGTCGACGAGCTTGCCGATCAGGTCCGCCGGGGACTTCCAGTTGTGGTCCTCACTCTTGAAGCCCCAGGTGTCGTTGATGGTCGCCGGGGTCTCGAAGTCGAGGGTCTGCGCGCCGCCCGGGATCTGATTGTCACCCGCCTCCGAGTAGTCACCCATGCCGTTGCCGATGCGGCCGTTGACCAGGCAGTCGGGCTGCAGTTCGTGCACCAGGTCGACCAGCTCACGGCTCTGGTCCGCGGTCATCCGCCGCGGAGTGTCGAACCAGATCAGACACAGAGGGCCGTACTGGGTGAGCAGCTCGCGGACCTGAGGCTTCACGTAGTTCTCCAGGTAGCCGGCGAAGTCCACGCTCGACTGGTCGAAATCCCAGTCGTTGCCATCGCCACCGGGATGGTGCCAGTCTTGCGTCTGCGAGTAGTAGAGGCCCAGGCGGATACCCTGCCGTTCGCACTCCTTGGCCAGCTCCTGGATCGGGTCGCGTCCGAACGGTGCCGCGTCGACGATGTTGTAGGTGGTGTGCCGGGTTCTGAACATGCAGAACCCGTCGTGATGCTTCGCGGTGACGACCAGGTAGCGCTGGCCGGCGCGCCGCGCGAGCGCTACCCAGGCCTCCGCGTCGAACCGGGTCGGGTTGAACCTCGACGCCAGGGGTTCGTACTCGCTGATGGGAATGCGGGCAAAGTTCATGATCCACTCGCCGATCCCGTCCACGGGCTTGCCCGCCCAGATCCCCGCCGGAATCGCGTACAGGCCCCAGTGGACGAACATCCCGAAGCGCGCGGATCGAAACCACTCCAGTCCGGGGTGGCTCCGGGCCTCAGGCCGCTGACGAGCGTGCTCGCGAATAGCCGACTCAGCCATGTGAAAACCTCCTGAGTACGCCGCCCGCGCGGCGGCTGGCAAGGTGTCGTCGCTACCGGCCTCCGAACGCCGTGAAGGCGAGCCCGCGGACCAGGTAGCGCTGCAACAGGATGACGATCACGACAGTGGGCAGGATGGCGAGCAACGACCCCGCCATCATGTAGCTCCAATAACTGCCAAACTGTCCTTGGAACGCGCTGAGTCCGAGGGTCAGGGTGGAGAGGTCCGGCGTTTGGGTCACTATCAGAGGCCAGATGAAGTTGCCCCAGTCACTGATGAAGGTGAAGACTCCCAGTACTGCCGCCGCCGGCCGGATCAGGGGCAGCATGATTGACACGAAGATACGCAACTCCGAGGCGCCGTCGATCCTCGCGGCGTCTCTGAGATCAACGGGCAGTGTTCGAAAGAACTGACGCATGAGGAAGGTTCCAAAAGCGCTGAAAGAGATGGGGAATATCAGTCCCAGGTAGGAGTCGTAGATGTGAAGGAAGCGACTGATGAGAAACAGGGGGATGACCGTCACGCTGGCTGGGATGAGAAGCGTAGCCACATAGACCAAGAAGACACGGTCGCGGCCCGGAAACCGAAGGACCGCGAAGACATATCCACCGGTGGTAGATGCCAGGAGAACGACGATGACGCCTCCCACCGACATGATTGCGCTGTTGAGCATGAAGCGTCCGAATGGAAAGAAGTTCCACGCGACTACGAAATTCTCCCAGTGGTACTGGAAACCCACAAAGAATTGGTTCGTGAGGGCGTTGTCCTCTGGCTTCAGCGCCGTCGACAGCGCCCAGAGAAATGGGAAGGTGCACGCCAGCGCGAGCGCATAGAGGATCAGATTGATAACGAGGCGCCCCGCGGATCTCGCGGGCGTACGTGTCCAGCCGCTGGAGGGTGTCATTGCTCGTAGTAGACCCATCGTCTCTGCAGGAGGAAGAAGAGCCCGGTCACGATGAGGATCAGGACCGCCAGCAGGATCGCGATCGCTGAGCCATACCCGAGGCGGAAGTACTTGAACGCCTCGTCATAGATCTCCAGGACGAGCGTGGTGGAATAGTTCCCCGGTCCACCACCCGTCAAGATGTATGCCTGGTCGAATACCTGGAAGGAGGTGATGAGGGTGAGGAGCGTACCGAAGAAGATGACCGGCGAGAGCATGGGCAGCGTCACCGCGAACAGCTGCCGAACGGGACCGGCTCCATCGATCGCCGCCGCGTCGTAGAGGGTGGACGGAATGTTGGTCATCCCCGCGATGAAAAGGATCATGTTGTAGCCGAAGCCCAGCCACAGCGACATGATGATGATCGAAGGCATCGCCCAGTTCGCGGAGGTGAGCCAACCGATCGGCGGCAGGTGCACCGCGCTGAGAACGGCGTTGAAGATGCCGTTCTGCCCGTAGAGAAGCGACCACACCAGGGCGCTGGCGACGGCGGGAGTGACCACCGGAATGAAGAACAGCACCCGAAGGATTTGCTTGCCCTTGACAAAGGTGTTGCGCGGGCCCAGGAGAACCGCGAGGCCGATCGAGATGATGAGGTTGAGTGGCACGTAGCCGGCGACGAAGTACAGCACGTTGAGCACGACGCGCCAGAAGCCGAAGCTCGTCACCGCCTCCTGAAAGTTCTGGAAGCCGACGAACGTCACCCGCCCCCCTGTCAACGGCCAGTCGAAGAACGCCATATAGATGGAGAAGGCGGCCGGGATCAAGCCGAAGAGGGCGAAGCCAACGGAGTTGAAAGACAGGAGGCCGAGGGCCGTGCCCGACTCGCGCCCTGCGAGCGTCATCCCCCGTGAGCGACGGGGCCGTCGCGCACGCTCGACGGCCCCATCACTCACCGACCAGGTGCCCTCCGAGCTGGGCGCCTTGGTCGCGCGCCTGGGGTCCATGCCCACGCCTCAGGAGCGGGAGATCAGCGGAGCCAGGTTGCCCGGGGAGACCCCAGACCCGCTGCCGGCCTCCGACTGCACGTCCTGGGCGAACTTCGCCGGGCTCAGGGAACCGGAGAGCAGGAGTGGTTCGTACTTGGAAAGCGCGGTCTGGAACGCAGTCCAGTTGGTCGTCACTTCCTCCGCCGGCGCACCCTGCAGCGCCCCATGCATGACCGTGCCCGCGTTGCCGCCGGCGAAGCTGGCCCAGACGTGGTCGTCAGCCAACCGTGCGGGGAAGGCACGGCCGGTGGCGGCAGCGTGGCTCAGCGCCTGATTTCCCACCAGGATGGTCAGCGCCTGGAAGGCGGACTCGATCTGATTGCTCGGGCAGTCCTTGGTGATCCCGAAACCGGACCCCTCGTTATAGGTGTGCATGCCCTTGGGGCCGGAGGGGAACGGCGCCCAGCCGATGGGGAAGCTCGATTGGGCACGGAGGTCGATCAGACCCCAGGGGCCGTTCGTCTCCATCCCAACCTTGCCGGAGTCGAATTCCTGGATCGCCCAGTTCGGCGCTTCGGAGAAGGTGGGGCTGACGTGGTACTTGTAGCTCAATTCCGCCTGCTGCTGCATGCCACTCTCGAAGCTTGAGTTGGTGAGATTGAACTGTCCGTTCTGCACCCAGGAGTCGGGGGTGCCGGTCAGGTCGTAGCCAAGCTCCAGCGAAAGCCCGGGCAGATACCCGTAGTCGCCGCCCCCGGTGAGCTTCTGCGAGTCGGCGACGAACTGGGACCACGTCCACCCCGCCTTGGGCAGCGGTACTCCCTTCTTTTGGAACAGTGCCTTGTTGTAGGCGATCACCACGGGCCCGAAGTCATAAGGCAGGGCCAGCAGCTTGCCGTTCTCCGACAGCTCGTTGATCATCGCCGGCTCGAACCCTTTGAGGTCGTAGTGGTACTTCTTGACCAGGGAGTTGAGCGGGATGAAGTCCTTGCCCACAGAACCCACGTACCCGTACTGGAGACCAGCCAGGCAGGGCATGGAGCCGGTGGAGGCCTCGAGGGGCAGCTTCTGCCAGTACGACGTCCAGTCCGTGGTCACCAGGCTGACATGGAGGTCGGGATACTTCTTCGAGACGAGCTGCGCGTTGTCGCGCCAGACTTGACCCTCGGCAGGCGTCCCCACCCAGAAGAACCAGGTCATGTTGCCACTCGGACCCGCGCTTCCCGCCAGAGAGTAGGCAGGGCTGCCACCTCCGCAGGCGGCCAGCAACAGCGCCAGGGTGGCCAGCAGAACGATCGAACGGAAGCTCCTCACCGTGCGCATGCCCACCCTCCTGTTACCTTCGGTTGTTACAACCGGTACGTAACCGCATCGAAACTCACCGTAGCACCCGGCTGCGCGAGAGTCAAGTTGCCCAGTTTGTGAGTCCCGTGGTTACACGTGTTACGATTCCGGTCCGATGGACTCCCGGCGGCGCAACCTGCACCGGCCCACCACAGCCGACGTCGCCAAGCGGGCCGGGGTCTCGAAGATGTCGGTCTCCCGGACGGTGCGGAACCCGGATTCGGTCACCCCCGAGACACGGGCTCGGATCCAGAGTGCGATTCGAGAGCTCGGATACGAGCCGGCTTCTCGATCGCGCACGCGGCCGTCACGGCAGAGCGGCCTGATCGCCGTCGTCGTGACCGACGTCACCAATCCTTTCTTCACCAAGCTGGCGCGGGGTGTTGGGGACGTCGCGCATCGGACCGGCTACACGGTCGTGCTCTGCAACTCCGACGAGGACCTGGCGAAGGAGCGAGAGTACCTGGAGGAGTTGGTCACGCACCAGCTGGACGGCGTCGTCCTGGTTCCGGCCGGGAACGGCTCGCGCGAGAACCTCCCGCTCTTGCAGAAGCGGTCGATACCTTTCATCCTCTGCGATCGCCGCGTGCCGGGCGTCCGTGCCGACCTGGTGCTGGGGGACTCGGTGGAAGGTGCACGGCGCCTCACGGAGCATCTCCTCGAGCAGGGCTACCGCCGCATCGCCCTGCTCAGCGGAACCCCAGATGTGTCAACGGCCAGCGACCGGCGTCGCGGTTACGAGCTGGCGCTGGGTGAGGCCGGCCTGCCGGTGCGCCCGGACCTGATCGTTCAGCTCGGGTACTCGAAGATCCACGGCAAGGTGGGCGTCGACGAGCTGCGCTCCCGCGGCGCCTCCTTCGACGCGCTGCTGGCCGCGAACAACGCGCTCGCCACCGGCGCTGTCGTGCGCCTCCGCGAGCTGCGGGTGCGGATTCCAGACGATCTCGGCGTGGCTTGCTTCGACGACCTCGACGACCTGGCCGAGCTCTATCCCTTCTTCACCGTGATGGCGCAGCCGGCACTCAACTTCGGCACGCTCTCCGCGCAGATGCTGGTGGAACGGATGCAGGGAAACGCGGGCCGAAGCCTTCGCGAAGTGGTCTTAGTCCCGGAGCTCATCGTGCGGGCGTCGTCGCGCCGGCCTTCGCGGGCCGGTCAGCGGAGTGTCGCCGCGGGGTAGGCACTCCGAGTCAGCCACCCCCGCACGGGCAGCAGTCCCGCTTTCACGTGGAAGCGGGCCCATCCGGGCGCTCATAGGGCCGCTTTCGCGTGAAAGTGGGGATCGGAGGGAGAGAGAGAGGGTGCCGGCCCCCTCGGGGAAGCCGGCACCAGTAGGGTTCAGATTCCGCTGTCGAGGAGGCGCTGGACGAGTGCCCGGTACCCCTGGACCGCCTGGCGCATCTGCTCGGTGTCGGGGTCGCCGCCGGCCACCTGGCCCTGGATCTGCTCGCGGTAGCGGCTCAGCCTCTGCTGCAGCGCCTGGATCATGTCGTTGACCAGCCGGTCCGCTTCGGCGACCGCGTTCTTGGGGTCGTCCACGAAGGCGCCCTGCACCGACGGCCAACGATCGCGGAACTGGTCCAGAGAGGACTCTTCGACCGTGCCTCCCAGTCCCTGACCCTGGCCCGCCGGCCCGGTTGCCGTTGCCCCGCCACCCGCGGCGCCGATGCCGGCCTCCGCTGGGCGGTCGGTCTCTTGACCTGCCGGCGCACCGTTGCGCGGCGACGAGGCCGCCGTACCACCCGCGGCTCCGCGGTCCCATGCCGACCGCTCACCCGCCGGGCCTCCGGGGGCCTGGTCGGCGAGACCTGGATCCACATCCTGCGGAGCACCACCCCCCGCGCCCGCCGAACCCGAGTCCATGGGCGCAGGCTGGTCCGCGAACTGGTCGTCACGCCCGGACCCGGCGCCGCCCCGGGCCGGCCGCTCGGCCTGCTGGGCAATGTCACCCTCCGCCGGTGCCATGCCGGGATCCATCTGGCGTTCCGAGCCTGGACCCTCCATCGCTTCGTCTCTCGGGAAATTGGCTCCAGCCTCGCCCGCCGCGTCCGGCCCGGGCGCGGGTCGATCCGCCTCCGGGGCGCTTCGAGTCTCCCTGGACGCTCTCGGTTGGTAGTTGGGATCCTGACTCATCGATCTCCTCCTGTCGGTGCGCCGGCGGTGGTCGCACCGGTAGTGCCGGCGGCGCCGTCGTCGCCCAGCAGCGATTCGAACAGCCGGCGGTAGCGTTGCATCGCGACCCGCATGTCCTCGGTGCTCGCACGGTCGCCCGATTCGGCGACGCCGTGCGCCTCCCGGTAGTCCATGACCTCGTTCGGGTGATCGACCGACACGTCATCGGCGGTCCGATCGAAGTCATGCATGGGGTAGCCGCGGTCTGCCATGACCGCGTTCACCAGACGATCCGCCTCCCCCACCGCCTGACGCGGCGCGTCCACGAAACGCTGCTGAATCGCGGTCCACTCGGTCGCGTACCGCTGGCGTTCGACGGCGCCCAAGGAGCGCACCTCGAAGCTGCGGCGACGCTCTCGCCGCGCCTGCAGCTCGCGCTCCGCGGCGCTCGAGTCCCCGGTCGCCGCCACCGTGCGTTCGTACTCGGGACCGAAGGTCTGCCGGAGCTGCTGCGAGCGGCGGCGCCGGCTGCCGACGACCGCTATCACGATGCCGATGATCACGAGGATCGCCACCACGATGATGGCGATTCCGATGTACAGGCTCACCTGGACCTCCTTCGTGCTGACGTGGAAGCTATGCTGCCGGATTATATGCGAATGGCAGACATTTTGATACTGGTGATATAAGTATTAGTTCCGTCCCTCGGCCGCCGATCGGGTGGCGGAGGCCCGCTTCGCCGCCTCCCCCTCCCGCACCCGGATCAGCATCGCGAGGGCGGCCATGATCAGCGCACACACGCCCAGCAAGGCGAACCCGGCCTGGAAGCCGCCGGTCCGGGTGGCGAGAGCCCCGACCGCGTAGGGTCCAGCGAATCCGCCCAGATTGCCGAGCGCGTTGATCAAGCCCATGGCGCCCCCCGCCACGCCGGCCGGGATCACTTGGTCCACGCTGGCCCAGAAGGGGCCCAGGTAGGCGTACAAGCCGAGGCCGGAGACGGTGAGGATCGCGATCGTGCCGAACAGGCTCCCCGCCGCCAGCACGCTGACCAGCACACCGACTCCCACCAGCACAAAGGGCACCGCGATCCAGTAGCGGCGGTGGCGGATCCGGTCCGAGAGCACCCCCACCACGACCAGGCCGATGATGCTGGCCGCGAACGGCAGTGCGGTCAGCCAGCCGATGGTGCCGATGCCGAGACCGTGTGTCTTGAGGAGCGAGGGCAGGAAGGTGGTGAATCCGTACCCGGGGATGGTGCTGAAGAAGTAGACCACGATGAAGATCCACGTCGCGCCGCTGGTGAGCGCCCGCCGGTAGCTGGAGAGATCCGGTCGGTCACGCGACTCCCTCTCCGCGGCGAGCCGCGCCTCCAGCTTCTCCTCGGCGTCCCGGCTGAGCCACCGCGCGTCCCGAGGGTGATCCCTGATGACCAGCGCCCAGATGGCCGCCCAGATCAAAGGCGGAATACCCTCAACCACGAAGAGCAGCCGCCAGTTCTCCTGGGTCGAGGCCAGGATCGCACCCGATACCGGGCTGGCCACGGCGGCGGCCACCGGCAGGCACAGGATCCAGAGGTTGTTGGCACGCGCTCGCTCGTCCTGCGGGAACCAGTGCGACAGAAGCACCAGCGTCGCCGGCCACACACCGCCCTCGGTGAGGCCGAGCAGGAATCGCACCGCGAGCAGCTGGGCCACGTTCTGAACGAGGCCGGTGAGGATCGCGAAGACCCCCCAGATGAGGAGCAGCACGAAGACCAGCCACTTCGCGCTCCGGCGCTCGGCGAGGTGGCCCCCCGGGATCTGGAGGATCAGGTAGCCGATGAAGAAGATGCCCGATGCCAGCCCACCGATGGTGGCGGTGAAGTGCAAGTCCTTGGACATCGCCGGCAGCGCGACGCCGATGTTGATGCGATCGATGAAGGCGATCGTGTACATCAGGAACGCGACCGGGATCACGCGCAGCATCCGTTGGCCGCGAGCAGGGAGCCTGTCTTCCATCCGCTTTCCCCCTTTTGCTGGCAGCGCCTTCGCAGCCACGCCCGATAGGTCAGGTCGTGGCCAGCTTGCCGGCCTGAGGTCATGATGACCACATGGCGCCAAGCTAATCGGTAACCGACGCTGTCAGATGTTCTTACATCTGATGCTAGCATTAAGGCACGGGGGGCTGTGCGACACATTCCCGTAACACCCGCCCCGTAGGCTTCGCCGGGCGATGAAAGTCCTGATCGAGATCTTGATCTCCGTCTTCCTCCATCCGCTCGCGTTCGTGCTGGCGCTGATCAACATCGCGTTCCGGTCCGACCTCTCGCTGCTGCAGAAGGTGCTCTGGGCCGTCATCTCGGTGCTGTGGGGGATCGGCCCCATCCTCTATGTCCTGCTGGGAGACGGCGGGCTGTGGTGATCACCACGCGCCGTGGGGGGACCGGCGCCAGGATCGAGCTCCGCCGGGCTCGCTCAGCTGGGGTCCCGGGGGGGCGTGAAGTAGGTGACCTTGCCGCCCTCGAGCAGGCGCAGCTGAAAGTCGTCGACGAAGTAGAGATCCTGGCCCGCGTAGACCAGGCCGGCCGGCTGCTTCAGGTGCGCACTCGTCGCCGCCACCGACGACTCGGGGTCGTCGATCCCGGGCTGTCCGCTGCCCGCGAGGGCGGTGATGACACCGCGCGGAGACACATGCCGCAGCTGGCGATTGCCCTGATCGGAGAAGGCAAAGCCGCCCTCGGGATCGGCGGCCACGGCGGCCGGATCATCCAGCTCCGCGTGGATGGCAGCCTTTCCGTTCCCGGCCAGTCCGCGCTTGCCGGTGCCGGCCGCGGTCGCGATGACACCGGTTCGCAGGTCGACCTGGCGAATCCGATCGTTCCCGCTGTCGGCGATCAAGAGCCGGCCTGCCTGGACAGCGACACCGGCCGGATGGCTCAGCTGAGCGGCGAGCGCGGGTCCGCCGTCCCCGGCGATCCCGGACTGGCCATTGCCCGCCACCGGCGCCACCCCGCCGCTGACCGGGTTGATCGCGAAGACCTGTTCCCCGAGCTGGTCCGAGAAGTAGATCGTGCCGTTGGACTCGTTGACGGCGAGGCCGCCGAGCTCCTGGGCACGCCCGATGGACTTCAGATCTCCCCCCTCGATGGTGCGGACGGTCCCGCTCAACTGGTCGCCGAAGTAGACCTGACCGTGGGGGCCGATGGCGAACGTGCTTGGCCGGATCGCCGCCCCCAGCGCCGCGTCGCCGTCCGCGGCGGCGCTGGGCTGTCCGTGTCCGGGATCGGTGGGGCGGCCGGCGATCAGGGTGACGGTGCCGGAACCGGTGTCGATCTCATAGATCTCACGCAGGAAGGCGGCATAGAGGGTCCCGTGCGGACCGACGGCGACCGCGGTGGCAGCGCGCCCGGCCCACGCCGCCTGGCGGTTCGGGTCGAGTTGCATCCGCGTGATGGTGGTGAACGCGAAGACGCCGGCCGCTACGAGGGCGATGGCAACCAGCGCGACGAGTACGCGGAGCCCGATCCCTGCCTTGGTGAATCCCCACTGACGCGAATGCCCCCGCGCACCCGAAGCATCAGCGTTCGACACCGGCCGAAATTCTACCCAGACCCGTCGATGACCCGTTCAGGACAATGCGGGCGCCCCCCCGTTCAGGTGGAGTTGGTGATCGCTTCTCCCGCGACGTCTGGCCGGTCGCGGTGAAACCGGGGCGGTGACCTCGCCCACCCGCCTCGTGGTCCTTGGAAGTTGCGGCGCCTGGCCGGAGCCAGGGCGGGCGTGCGCCGGCTTCCTGGTCGAGGAGGCCGGATTCCGCGTCGTGCTCGATCTCGGCTACGGCACCTTGGGCCCTCTCCTCACGGAGCTCGGTTCGGAGTCCGCTGAGGGACTTGACGCGGTTGTCGTCACCCACCGCCATCCCGACCACTGCCTCGACCTTCACGGCCTGCTTCGAGCGCGGTGGTTCGGCCGGCGTGGGGCACCGACCATTCCGCTCTGCTGCCCGCCTGATGTGGTCGATCGGCTGGTCGGCCTGGAGGACGGGGATCGCTCGGCGGTCGACGCCTGCTTTCGATGGATATCCCTGCCCGGGCAGCCGCTTCAGCTGGGGCCGTTCCGGCTGCTCAGCGCGCCGTTGCCGCATCACGTGCCGAACGTGGGGGTGCGGTTGGAGGGTCGAGGGACCACCATCGCCTACACCGGCGACACGGGCATGGACGCCCGGCTGCCGGAGCTGGCCCGGGACGCCGATCTCCTCGTCGTCGACGCCACCACCCGGGATCAGCGGCCCGGATCGGGGCCCGCCGACGGGCTGAATCTCAGCGACGTCGAGGCGGGCCGGGTGGCCGCGGCGGCGCGGGTCCGGCGAGTCTTGCTCACGCACTTCTGGCCCGGCAACGACCGCGAAGCCTCACGCCAGGCGGCCGCCACCGCCTATGGGGGACCCATCCTGCTGGCCGAAGAAGGCCTCCGTCTCAGCCTCTGAGCCCCGCTTTCGCGTGAAAAGCGTCTCATGGGAGGCCGCATGGGCCCACTTTCGCGTGAAAGCGGGACTCTGGGGCCTCGCTGACGGGCTCAGTGCCGGACGCGCCGCATCTCGGCCAGGCGGTCGGCGTCGAACTCTGGGCCGCGCACCCAGCGGATGAACTCCTGCTCGCGGGCGATGACCTGGTCGGCCGCGGCAGGCACCTCGGCGGCGATCTCTCGTGGGATCGAGGTCACGCCGTGCCGGTCACCGTGGAGCAGGTCGCCGGGGCGGACCACCAGGCCGCCGACGGTGACCGGCAGCCCCGCCTCTTCCAGCCGCACGTAGGCGTGCGAGACGCACACCGACTGCGAGAAGAAGTGGAAGCCGATCTCCCGCACCTCCTTTAAGTCGCGCACGCAGCCGTTGGTCACCGTCCCCACGCAGCCCAGCGCCGTGAACGTGTTGCCCATCACCTCGCCCCAGAAGGACCCCACGCCAGGCGGATCGTCGAGGTCCTGGAGCACCACTACCCGCGGGCCGGGCAGCGCCCGCAGGTGGGTCCAGAGCGGCTCCGGGTCGCCCGCGCCCAGGCCCAGCGCCCGGATCGTCCCCGTCGCCGCGTATCCCACCATGACGCCCAGGTCGGGAAACCGGCACTGGATCTCGTGGCTCATGTACCCCTGGTCCCGGGGCCGGACGTCGAAGGTCTCGATCGCATTGCAGATCGTGGGCGTGTCGTAGCGGGCGAGCGCGGCCAGCACCGCCGGATCCAGCGGCTCGATGGTTGTGAGCTCGGTCGTCATGCGTACTGGCCCGGCGTGGGGGCGGCCGCCGACCCGCGGAGCGCCTTCACGCGTGAGGTTGCCTCCGCGCGCAGCATGGCTCCGTCAGAGCCGGCGGTGATCATGCGGTAGCCCGCTTCGATCCACCGTTGCGCGGTCCCCACGTCGCCGGTGTGGATGCCCGCGACCACGTGGTTGCGCTGGCAACCCTTCAAGATCTCGAGTATCAGGCGCTCGTTTTCGGAGCCTTCGGGCGCCGCCTGGTCCGGCTTGAGGCCGTGACCCAGCCCCAGGTCCGAGGGTCCGACGTAGATCGCGTCGACGCCGTCCACCTGCATGATCGCGTCCATGTTCTTGACCCCCTCCGGGGTCTCGATCATCGCGATCAGCGAGGTGTGCCGGTTGGCGCGTTCGGCGTTGTAGCCGTCGAGCAGGAACGAGGCGCGGGTGGGTCCCCAGCTCCGCACCCCGCGTGGCGGGTACTTCGCCCACGACACCGCCTGCTCGGCTTCCGCGGCGTTGTTGATCATGGGGACGACGATCCCGAGGGCGCCCGCATCCAGCGCCTTCATGATGTGGTCGGGCGCGTTCCAGGGCACCCGCACGATCGGCTTGGCGCCCGTCTGCGCGAGCGCCTGCAGCATCGGGACCAGCACGTCGTAGCCGATCAAACCGTGCTGCATGTCGAAGCAGACCCAGTCGAAACCGGAACGCCCCATCAGCTCTGCCGTGAAGGGGGACGGAATCCCACACCAAGCCCCGAGCGTCACACCGTCATCGTCGAACAAAGCGGCCATTTGCTCACGGTAGGCCGTTGCCGGATCAGATCAGTGGAGGCCGCCGCTGAAGATGAACCAGAGCATCGCCACCAGCACCAGGGTCTGCAACGCGACCACGAGAGCCACCGTGCGCCATCGGAGCTGGAGCTTGGTGCCGTCGTCGACCACGTGCGCGCGCCGGCGCTCGATGGCGGACGGGGTGGGAGGGGGCTCGGTCGCGCCTCCCTCGGCGTCGGAGAGCCGGGTGCCCCGCCGGAGCGGCTCCCGGCGCCGCTCGCGCCAGTACCTGTCGCATGCCTCGCAGTGGAACCACTGGAAGCAGGAGCCCTCGTGCACGCTGTCGGGCTCGACCCACTCGGCGATCACTTTCACCTTGGGATGGGGGCAGATCTTGGGTACTTCTGCCATCTGGGTCAGGCTACGCGCCGGGTTCGAAAATGCGCCTTCGCGGCATCCTGTCGATTCCCGCCGGCTCCGTTCGTGGAGATCATGACCTCGGCATCCCGCATCTCATAGGAGCGACCACCATGCAGTACATGCTCAGCGTCTACCAGCCCGCCGGCGACCCCCCGCCTCCCGAGGTGCTGAACCCGATCATGGAGCGCGTGTGGGCCTGGCAGCGCGAACTCGAAGAGCGCGGTTCCTGGGTCTTCACGGCCCGGCTGCTCCCCCCGCACACGGCGAGCGTGGTGCGGACTCGCGGTGAGGAGACGCTGATCACCGACGGCCCCTTTGTGGAGGGCAAGGAGATCCTGGGTGGCTTCACCATCATCCGGGCGCAGGACCTGGACGAGGCACTCGACTGGGCTCGCAAGTTCACCGCGATCACCGGCCTGGCGGTGGAGGTGCGGCCGACGCTGGAGGAAGGGTGAGGCAAGGGACGCCGGCGGATGGAGAGGCCTCGGTCGAGGCCGTCTTCCGTGCCGAGTACGGGCGCGCGGTAGCGACCCTGATCCGCTCCCTCGGCGACATCGACCTCGCCGAAGAGGCGGTGCAGGACGCTTTCGTGACCGCGCTCGCCCGGTGGCCCGCCGCCGGTGTCCCGCCCAACCCCGGCGGCTGGATCGTGACCACCGCCCGTAACCGCGCCTTTGATCGCCTCCGCCGTGAACGAACCCGCGACCTCCGGCAGGCGGCTGCGATGCGGTTGCTCGAACAGGAACGAACGATGGATCAGATCACCACCGAGCCGATCGCCGACGACCGGCTCCGCCTCCTCTTCACCTGCTGCCACCCGGCGCTGGCGATGCCGGCGCGGGTGGCCCTTACCCTGCGGCTGCTGGGGGGTCTGAGCACGCCCGAGATCTCCCGTGCCTTTCTGGTCCCGGAGCCCACGATGGCGCAGCGGCTGGTCCGGGCCAAGGCCAAGATCCGCGATGCGCGGATCCCGTTCCGGGTTCCCTCCCCGGCCGACCTCCCGTCCCGTCTGGACTCGGTGCTCGCGGTCGTCTACCTCATCTTCAACGAGGGCTACACCGCATCGACGGGGCCGCAGCTGGTCCGCGACGACCTCTGCCAGGAGGCGATCCGTCTCGGCCGTCTGCTGGTGGTGCTGCTCCCGCGCGAGCCGGAGGGCTGGGGTCTGCTGGGATTGATGCTGCTGATCGCCGCGCGGCGTCCGGCCCGGACCACGCCCGAGGGCGAGATGGTGCCGCTCGCGGAGCAGGATCGCGGGCGCTGGGACCGGGTCCTGCTTACGGAGGGCCGGCAACTGGTCCGGCGTTGCCTGGAACGGGACCAGCCGGGGCCGTATCAGGTGCAGGCGGCGATCCAGGCGGTGCACAGCGACGCGGCGGCCGCCGATGACACCGACTGGGCCCAGATCCTCCTCCTCTACGACCAGCTCCTGGCCCTGCAGCCAAGCCCGGTGGTGGCACTCCACCGCGCCGTGGCGGTGGCGGAGGTGGAGGGGCCGGCACGGGCGCTGACACTGATCGACGGCCTGGCGCTGGAACGATATCAACCGTACTGGGCGATCCGCGCCGACCTGCTGCGCCGTCTCGGCCGCGCCGGCGAGGCGCGCGCCGCCTACCAGGAGGCGATCTCGCGTACCGGCAACGAGGCCGAGCGCCGGTTCCTCCTCTCGCGCCGCGCGGAAATCCCCACTTTCACGTGAAAGTGGGCCCATGGGACCTCCCATAGCGCCGCTTTCGCGTGAAAGCGGGCCCATCACGCGAGGAGCGCCGCCCGCTCGGGGCTCAGCTCATAGCGCAGCGGCTCGCCCGCCAGGTACCGTTCCAACTCCTCCACCATGGCCGCCCCCAGTCGCCGCCGCTCGGGACCGATCGACCCGGCGACGTGCGGGGTGATTACCACGTTGGGCAGGGTTCGGAGCGGGGAGGTGGGCGCGGGCGGCTCGGGATCGGTCACGTCGAGCACCGCCTGCAGACCGGTTCGCTCCCGCAGCACCTCGATCAGCTCATCCTCGCGCAGGATCGCCCCCCGGGCGGTGTTGACCAGGGTGGCACGCGGCGGCATCCGCCGCAGCAGACGGCCGTCGATCATCCCCCGCGTGGCCGGTAGCAACGGGGTGTGGAGGGAGACCACGTCGCAGGCGGCGAAGAGCTCGTCGAGGCCCATCTGCTCCACCTCCAGCCGCTCGGCCTCCCCGGCGGTCAGAAACGGGTCGAAGGCGGCCACGCGGACCTGGAAAGGACGCAGGCGCTCCCGCACCAGCCTTCCCACCGCTCCCAGCGAGACCAGCCCGACCCGGCTCCCGTAGGTTCCGGCAACCGCCTCCGTATCGACCGCCTCGTTGTCTCGCATGGCACGACTCATCCCGAAGGCGCCCTTCAGCGCGAGCAGGATGACCCCCAGCGCGAAGTCCGCGACCGGCACCGCGTTCAGCTCCCAGGCCGACACCACCCGGACGCCGCGCCGCCACGACTCCGCGGTCACGAAGGGACGCACGGAGCCGGCCCCGTAGAAGACGCAGCGCAGGGTGGGCGCGCGTCCGAGGTAGGCGGCGTCGAGGCGCGGCATCCCCCAGGTCGCGAGGACCACCTCGGCCTGCTGCAGCGGCACCCACGTCACCAGCCGGTCCAGCCGTTGCCGCTCCCCCTCGCCGTAGACCGCGGCCAGCCTCTCGGGATCACCCTGCCAGCAGGCCGCGGCGCGCCTCACGATGACGGCTCCACCGGCTCCAGCACATGCTCGACGTAGCGGCGCACGATCTCTTGCAGGGCCTGGTCGGGATCTCGCGCGTAGAGCTCGCGGTTGAAGATCTCGACCTCGATCGGCCCGGCATAGCCGGCGGCATCGATGAGGCGCCGGATCTTGACCAGGTCGACCACGCCGTCACCCATCAGGCCCCGGCCATGGAGGAAGTCGGGCGGGGGGACCAGCCAGTCGCTCACGTGGAACCCCAGGATGCGGCCGGCGGCGCGCTGGATCGACGCCTCCAGCTCCGGATCCCACCAGACGTGGTAGGCGTCGACCACGACACCCGCCGAGTCCCCCGCCTGGCAGGCTAGGGAGGTGGCCTGCTCGAGCGTGACCACGAGCGAGCGGTCGCCGCAAAACATCGGGTGGAGCGGCTCCACGGCGAGCGCGACACCGGCCTCGGCGGCGTGCGTCTCCAGCTCCGCCACGGCCGCCCCCACCGCGCAGCGCGCGCCGGTCAGGTCGCGGTCCGGCGCCGGGCCGCAGACGAGCACCAGGCAGCCGGCGCCGAGCTGCTGCGCCTCGTCGATCGCGCGCAGGTTGTCCTCCCGGCGGCGGTCCGGCGGACCCTGCAGGAACCAGCCGCCACGACAGAGAGAGGAGACGCCGATCCCGGCGTCCCGGACCAGGGCGGCCGCGCGTCCCAGGCCGGTTTCGGCCACACGATCCCGCCACAGCCCGATCCAGCCGATCCTGGCCCGGGCGCAGCGGTCCACCGCCTCGGCCAGGTCCCAGGCGGGGAGCGTCGCCTGATTGAGGCTCAGGCGCGAGAGGTCGGCCGTCATGGCTCCAGTTCCGGAACCGCCACCCAGCGACGCTCCCGGTCGGACTGAAGCGCCAGCTCGGCCAGCTGCACCGCGCGGGCGCCCGCGAAGAAGTCCCACGGGAAACGGTCTCCCACGGTGACGTGCCGAAGGAAGTACTCCCACTGCTCACGGAAGGCGTTGGTCTCGCCCTCGGCGCCGGGCACCTCGACCCAGTCGGCGTCGAGGTGCAGGTCGCGCTCCGCGTCCGGGTCCCAGGTCAGCTGCGGGGTCGCCGCGCGGGACTGCGTCCAGCACCGCCGGAGCCCGGCGACGGCGCTCCCCTCGGTGCCGTCGACCTGGATCACGAGGAGGTCATCACGCCGCGGCCGCGTGCACCACGACGAGGCTACGTGCGCGATCGCGCCGCCATCGAGCTCGAGGATCCCGTAGGCGGCGTCGTCCGCGGTGGCGAGATAGGTCCGCCCCTCCTCGTCGACACGCTCGGGCACCTCGGTCGCCACCCGGCAGAAAAGGCCGCGCACGGGCCCGACGAGATCTCCGAGCAGGTACTGCCAGTGGGAGTACATGTCGACCACGATCCCCCCGCCCTCCTCCCGGCGGTAGTTCCAGGAGGGTCGCTGGGCGGGAGGGTCGTCGCCTTCGAACACCCAGTACCCGAAATCCAGCTTGACGGAGAGGACACGACCGACCAGCCCCGATGCCAGGAGCGCGGCGCAGCTTGCGGATGCCGGGCAGCCACAGTTTGTCCTGCACCACGCCGTGGCGGACTCCCGCGGCATGCGCCCGCCGTGCCAGGTCGAGCGCGGTCGCCTGGTCCGTGGTCAGCGGCTTCTCGCAGTAGACGTGTTTGCCGGCAGCGATCGCGGCCCGCACCGCCCCCGCGCGCCGATCGGTCGATTGGGTGTCGAAATAGATTGGGAGCTCGGGGTCCCGGAGGCAACAAGCGAGGTCGGTCGACCAGCGCTCCAGCCCGTGCTGGGCCGCCAGCGCCTTGAGCCGCCCCTCATCCCGCCCCACCAGCACCGGGTCCGGCACCAGCCGGCTGCCGTCGGGCAGGGCGATACCACCTTCCTGCCGGATCGCCATGATCGAGCGCGCCAGATGCTGGGTTCTTCCCATGCGGCCGGTGACGCCGTTCATGATCACGCCGACCGACCGCCGCTCACCCATCGTCTCTCCCCCTCCCTCGCGCCGGCCCGCTGCTCTCACGTACGACCACCTCGGACTGCACCTGCTCGGTGCGGATATCGCTGTCTGGGGGCCGGAGCGCCATGCGCACCGCCAGGCGGCCCATGGTGGCCATCGGAACCCGCACCGTGGTCAGCCGCGGCGCCACGTCCGCCGCCGGCGGAACGTCGTCGAATCCGCAGAGCGTGATCCGAGCCGGCACCTCGATCCCCAGCTCGACCAGCGCGCTGAGCGCTCCCACCGCCATCACGTCGTTCAGCGCCCAGACGGCCGTCAGGTCGGGGTCCCGGCGCAAGAGCTCGCGAACCCCCTCGGCGCCGCCGCCGCGGCCGAAGTCTCCCTGCACCACGCGCTCGGCGGGAAGCATGATCCCGGCGTCCCTGAGGCCGGCGCGGAAGCCCTCCAGGCGGTCGGTCGTCGTCGTCAGGTGAGGCGGTCCCGAGATGACGCCGATCCGAGTATGGCCAAGCGCCACCAGCGTGGTGGCCAGCGCGCGCGCCCCGCCCACGTTGTCGGGCAGGACCGAGTCGCCCGGGAGGTGGTGGCGGCCGATGAACGCCACGCGCCCACCGGCTCGTTCGAAGGCGAGCACCTCGCCGGCCATCCTGGCCGTGTAGGCCCGATCCTCGCGGCCGCTGGCGGCAAGGACGATCGCCTGCGCCCGCAGTGCTCGGAAGTGGCTGACATAGGAGATCTCGAGCTCGGGGTCCCGTCTGGTGTCGCAGATCAGAAGCATCCGCTCCGCCGCCTCCGGGGTGCTCAGCATGCCCCGCACGATCTCCGCGAAGTAAGGGTCGGAAAGATCGTGGACGACAACCCCGATCGAGCTGTCCCGGGAGCGGGCGAGCGCCCTGGCGTGGGGATTGGGCAGGTAGCCGAGGTCATGGGCGGCGGAGAGGACCCGCTGCTTCAGCGCCCCGTCCATGGGACGGGATCCGCTCAGCGCGCGGGAGACGGTGGCGGAGGAAACGGCGGCCCGCCGCGCCACGTCAGCGATCGTCGGCGTACGCCCGGTCGAAGCAGCGCTTTCCCGTCGCTGACGCTCCATGGCCTGAGAGCGTACACACCCGGGCGGGAGTTGCGGTGGCCGGCCACGCCCTCATGCTGGGCAATCGCTTACCGGCCATGGTCACATCTGCAGCACCCCCGAGGGCGCACGGCCGGCGCGTAGGCCTACAACATCCTCGGGAGTCCCCGACCACGATCAGCGGTCCGCTGGTGGGCCAGACTCCTACCCCGGCAATCGGTTGCCAGGCGCGCGTGCAGTACACGCCGATGGCACGTGCCTGGCTGGTGAAAGTCTCCGCACCCACCGTTCTGACGAGGTTCCGCGAGGTATCACCGGCCTCTCCGAGGGCCACCTCGGAAGCCGCTTGCCAAGCCTCGGCGCCTCCGCTATGATCTCGCGCAGCGTGGCCGGATCGTGCTATCAGAGGGTGGGCGTCAAGGTGGTGGACATCACTACCCGGTGTCCACGCGCCCTCGCACCCTGGCTCGCGAGCGCCTAGCGATGGCTCAAACACTGCGGTTCAAGACCCGCCGGCCCGCTGGAGGGAGAAGGCAGGGGGAGGGCGCGCCGGAGCCATTTTCCACCAGCACCTCTCGGAGCCAGACGACGCTCCTGCGGCGGATCTGGAAGTACCGGTTGCCCCTCCTGCTGGTCGTACCGGGCCTGCTCTACTACCTGGTCTTCTTCTACCTCCCGGTCCTCGGGAACGTGATCGCCTTCCAGGACTACGTCCCCTTCCTCGGCTTCCGCAACAGTCCCTTCAACGGGTTCCAGAACTTCGTCGCGCTCTATCACCAGCCCGAGTTCTGGTACGCGCTCATCAACACCCTGGAGATCACCGCGCTCCAGCTGGTCTTCTTCTTCCCGGCTCCGATCATCCTGGCGCTGGTGCTCAACACCTTGATCAGCAACAGGGTGCGGCGGTTCCTGCAGTCGATCTTCTATCTGCCCCACTTCATGTCGTGGGTGGTGATCGTGATCCTCTTCCAGCAGATCTTCGGCGGCAGCGGCATCTTCACCAGCTTCCTCCGCGCCCATGGCGTCCAGAACCCGATCGAGATCATGTCCGACCCGAGTCTCTTCAAGCCACTGGTCACCGCACAGGCGATCTGGCAGGGCACGGGCTGGGGGTCGGTGATCTTCTTCGCCGCTCTGGTCGGGATCGACGTGGCCCTCTACGAGGCGGCCGCCACTGATGGAGCCGGCTCCTGGGGGCGGCTCGTGCATGTGACGCTGCCGGGGCTCAAGCCGGTGATCATCCTCCTTCTCATCCTCCGGCTCGGCACCATCCTGACGGTGGGCTTCGAACAGATCCTGCTTCAGGAGCCGGCCGTCGGCCAGATGGCGGGCCAGGTGCTCGACACCTACGTCTACTTCAACGGCATCGTCGCCGGGAACTGGGGGATGGGCGCAGCCGTCGGACTGATCAAGAGCGTCGTCGGCCTCCTGCTCGTCCTGGGCGCGAACTGGCTCGCGCACCGGGCCGGCGAGGCCGGTGTCATCGACACACGGGGAGCAAGCCGGTGAGAGAAGGGCGAGCTCAGCCGATGGCAACCATTGCCACGACCATGGCCGCCTCGATTTCATGGTGGCGTCGGGGACGAGCAAGCACCCCCCTCTGGCAGCGCGACCGCACGTGGTGGGGCACCCTGGTCAAAGGGGTGGGGCTGGCGATCGCCGCCGTGGCCATCCTGTTCCCGATCCTCAACGTGGTGCTGATCTCGCTCATGACCCAGAAGGAGCTGGTCCAGTACGCCGGCGGGCTCGATCTCTTTCCCCGCCACCTCTCGCTCGGCGCCTACCAGCTGATCTTCCAGGGTGGGATCGTCACTCGTGCCCTGCTCGTCAGCGCCGGCATCACGATCGTGGGCACGGCAGCCAGCCTGGTCGCCAGCTCCTGCCTCGCCTTCGGCCTCAGCGTCGAAGGCCTGCCGTTCCGGCGCACGTTCCTCACCATCGTCCTGCTCACGTTCCTGTTCAACCCGGGAATCATCCCCCTCTACCTGACGGTCGACTACACGCACCTGCTCAACACCTACGCCTCCCTGATCATCCCGGTGCTGCTCAACACGTTCAACGTCATCGTGATGCGGAACTTCTTCATGAGCGTCCCGAACGAACTCCTGGAGGCGGCGACGATCGACGGCGCCGGGTACGGCAAGATCCTGCTCAAGATCATCCTGCCGCTCTCCAAGCCGATTCTGGCGGTGATGGCGCTCTTCTACGCGGTCAGCTACTGGAACTCGTTCTTCAACGCTCTCCTCTTCCTCAGCGACACCTCCAAGTGGCCGATCCAGCTGGTTCTCCAGCAGTACGTGATCGCGAACTCGGCGCTGCCTCAGACCGCGCAGAACACGATCGAGGTGATCCAATCTCCGGAGCAGTCGGTACAGATGGCGGCCGTGGTGGTGGCGATCGTGCCGATCCTGATCGTCTATCCATTCCTCCAGCGGTACTTCCTCAGCGGCGTGCTCACCGGCGCCATCAAGGGATAGGAGGTCGTACTGCGAAGAGTGGGAGCCATCGACAACAGCGGATCTCCCGGATGGACGGGAGACTCACCAAACCAGGTGAGACAAGAAAGGGAGGATTCAGATGACTGACAAGCTAGACCGGGACCGGGCACCGGGAGAGCAACCGACAATCGCCCCGCCGGGCCCCGGAGAGGGACGCTTCGATCGCCGAGCCTTCCTCCAGCGTGGGGGCCTCGCGGCGGCCGCGTTCGCACTCGCCCCGGGGGTGGCGCGGCAACTGACGGTCGCCGAGGCAGCCCGCCAGGCGAATGCTCCCCACTCGAACACACCCAAGTACATCCCCGCCAATGTGCCGGCGCCGAACCTGAAGGGCGGGGGCACCGTGCCGCCGGGTTACTACACGCTTCCGGCCAACCTGACCGAGGCGTATCCGGCCGGCAAGACCCCCGCGCATGGCGGAAGCATCACCCTCTTTGAGCCGCTGTACGCGCCGCCCCCGACCTCTGCTTCCTCGAACCAGTGGTGGCAGGCGATCGAAAAGGCCGTCGGCGCCTCCCTGACCCCCAACATGGTGTCCTCGGGCAGCTTCCCGGCCAAGCAGGCAGCGGCGATCGCCTCCGGCAACGTGGGCGACATGATGATGTTCACCTCGATCGTGCCGGACTTCCTCCAGCTGCTTCAGCACGACTTCACGAACCTCACCCCGTACCTTTCGGGGAACAACATCAAGAAGTACCCGAACCTTGCCGCGCTCCCGACCACGGCCTGGAAGAACTCCATGATCAACGGCCAGATCTGGGGTATCCCGATCCCGCGGCCGATCGCCAACACCGGCTACGAGTCCCGATCCGACCTCCTGGCCAAGGTCGGAGGCAAGGTCCCCACCAGCGGGGATCAGTTCGCCCAGCTCTGCAAGGAGCTGACCGGTGGCGGCCGGTGGGCGCTCGGCCCCGGGAGTACCGACGGCAACAGCCACTGGCAGTGGGACTTCTTCTTCCAGATGTTCGGCCTTCCGAACAACTGGAAGGTGAAGAACGGCAAGTTCACGTCGATGCTTGAGGAGCCCCAGGCGCAAGACGCGCTCAATTACATGGTCAAGCTGCAAAAGGCCGGCTACTACTACCCGGGCGGGCCGGTGGCGACGACCGTGCAGAAGACCCTCCTTCAGTCCGGAAAGATCTGGATGTACGGCGATGGGATTACCGGCTGGTACCAGAATTACCTCAACACGACACTGGCCACGCCCGATGCCAGCATGTCCGGCATCGTGCCTCCGCCCTACAGTGGGAAGAAAGCTGAACAGGTCTACTGGAACAGCTCTGGCATCTTCAGCAACCTCTTCTGCGGAATCGCGAAGGCGTCGAAGTCGCGGATCGAGACGCTCCTCCAGGTATGCGACTTCCGCGCCGCTCCGTTCGGCAGCAAGGAGTACATGCTGATGAGCTACGGCGTGGAAGGCCACGACTACACCGTCAGCAACGGCGCGGTCACGGTCACCAGCACGGGTACCAACGAGAACGGCGGCTACACCCTCAACTACTGCGCCGGCCCGCCGTACGCCATCTTCTACCCCTCGCAAGCCGTCGTGAAGGGCATGTACGACTACTTCACCGCCTGTGCCCCGGTCGGGATTGACAATCCCCAGTACGGTCTCTACTCGCCGACGCTCGCCACGCAGGGAGCGACGCTGCAAACGCTGTACATCAACGGCATCGCCGACATCGTGGCGGGCCGCCAGCCGGTGAGCAACTGGTCGAACATCCTCAGCGAGTGGCGGTCGCAGGGCGGGAACCAGATCAAGAAGGAGCTGGCCCAGTCGCATGAGAAGGCAGCCAAGGCCTGAGGGGGCACGGCCGGCCGCGCCGTCGGGAGCGGGATCCCGGCGGGCGCGGCTCCGGCCGCCGACACCGCGGATCACGTGACCACAGCAGGGGGTGCAGATGGCGACAGCGCAGGGATCCTCGGGGAAGCGGACGGCGACCGGACTACTGTCCAGCCGCTATGACCGGTTCGCCGGCGCGGGCGGAAGGGTGGCCGCAAGCAGCGCCTACCGTCCGTGGCCGGCCTGCTCGGACCGGTCGGCGTGGGAAGAGTTGGCGGACGAGTTGCGGTCGGCTCTCATCGAGCGCGCGGCGGCGTCGGTCGGCAAGCCCTGGCCGGCGCTGGGGGCGCTCACCTACATGGACTTCGCACGGACCGGGAGCCGCAGCGCGCACGAGGGGCCGGTCCACGACCGGCGCGCACGTCTCGCGGACCTAGTCCTGGCCGAGTGCTGCGAGGGCCGCGGCCGCTTCCTGGACGAGATCGTGGAGGGGACCTGGCTCACCTGCGAAGAGTCGAGCTGGGTCTGGCCCGCCCACAACCGAAGTACCGGACGCCGCCCCTTCGGTCCCCTGCCCGATGTCCTCCACTCCTACGTCGACCTGGGGGTGGGTGAGACGGCGGCCCTGCTCGCCATCACCCGGTATCTGTTGGCGGAGCAGCTCGACGAGGTGGCGCCCATCATCACCGAGCGCATCGACCACGAGCTCGAGCGGCGCTTCCTGCAGCCGTACCTCACCCGCGAGGACTTCAACTGGATGGGGTTCGTCTCGCCGCACCCGAACAACTGGTGCCCCTGGATCGCCTCCAACTACCTGGTCTCGCTGTTGCTGACCGAGCAGCGGCCCGACGTTCGCGAGGCAGGCGTCCGCAAGGCGCTGGCGAGCGTGGACAGCTTCCTGGCCGGCTACGACGAGGACGGCGCCTGCGACGAGGGGCCGAACTACTGGGGAGTCGCGGGTGGCTCCCTGTTCGACTGCCTGGAGCTGCTCCGGGCGGCCACCGGGGGCGGCTTCGACGTCTACGGCGAGCCGCTGATCCAGGAGATCGGGCGCTTCATGTACCGCGTCTACCTGGGTCGCAACCACTTCCTGAACTTCGCCGACGCCGACCTCGAGGTGACAGACATCAGCCCCTACCTGCTCAGGACCTATGGCGAGCGTGTCGGCTCCCCCGAACTCTCCGGGCTGGCGTATCAACTCGCGCAAGCCAACGGTGGGGACCGCGGCGGCAGCCAGCTCCTCGGGCACCGTCACCGGCTCCTGCGGGCGGTCCCCGCCCTCTTCCCGTTCCACCCCATCGAAGAAGCACCGCTCGCGCTGCCCCAGGACGTGTGGCTGCCAGGCGGCCAGATCATGCTCGCCAGGGAGCGACCGGCGAGCACCGACGGACTCACCCTGGGGGCCAAGGGCGGGACCAACGGCGAGAGCCACAACCACAACGATGTCGGCAGCTTCATGGTCTACCGGGACGGCGAGCCGGTGATCATCGACCTCGGTCGCGAGACCTACCGGCGGGAGACCTTCAACGAGCATCGCTACGAGCTCTGGTTCACGCAGTCCGCGTACCACAACGTCCCGCTGATCGACGGCAAGGGGCAGGAGCCGGGAGCGTCTTTCCACGGGGAGGTGCTCGACTACGAGGCGGGCGAGGCCCGGACGCGGTTCCTGATCGAGCTCGCCCCGGCCTACCCTGCCTCCGCCGGCGTGCGGAGCTGGCGGCGGGAGCTCGTCTTCGAGCGCGGCGAGCGACCCTCCGTGGTCGTGAGTGAGGAGTACGAGCTCGAGCGCGCCCTGCCGGTGGAGGCGATCTTGATGACTGGGGCCGAACCCAGACGCGCCGACGGCGTCTTCCTCCTGGGCCCGGGTGGGGCGGTCGAGCTGGAGGTGACGGCGGGAGACCTTCAAGTCGAGGTGGAGCCGTTGCCGATCACCGATCCGCGACTCCATGCCTCGTGGGGGGAGCGGGTCTACCGCATCCACCTGCGGACGCCCCAGCTGACCGACCGAGGTGGGTTCAGCTACCGATTCTCCACCAGGCGCGGCTAGAGCGAGGACCGCCGCCGGTGACCGCGCTCCCGCCCGACTACGACACCGATCCTGGCCGGTGGGCGAGCATGGACCGGAGCTGGTTCGTGCGCGGCGACACCCACGAGGATGTGGCCTCCCGGATCGTCGCCGGTGACCAGCGACCGGTGCTCGACATCGGCTCCGGCACCGGCCGGCTGCGGGCATGTCTCCCCGGAGGCTGGGACTGGGTCGGCGTCGACGCCTCGCCGGCCCAGCTGTCGGGCGACGGTGGCGGGCGAGCGGTTCGGGCGGAGGCCGAGCGCCTGCCCTTCTCCGGCGGTTGCTTCGCAGCGGTGGCGGCGCTCTGGATGCTTTACCACCTGGAGGACCCGTCGGTGGCGATCCGCGAGGCCCGCCGGGTGCTTCGAGAGGGCGGCATCTTCTACGCCTGCACCTCCTCCCGGCGGAACGATCCCGAGCTGACCAGCGGCTACCCGGCGACGACGTTCGACGCCGAGGAGGCGCCCGGGATCGTCGCCTCGGTTTTCGGGGCGGCGGCGACCTCAGTCGTCAGCTGGGACGGGCCTTTCATCGAGCTTCGGGATCAAGCCGCGCTCGCCGCCTACCGACGGAGCCACCACCTGCCACCGGACGCCGGTGAAGGTGCGGATTTCCCGCTCTCGCTCACCAAGCGGGGCTGCCTCGTCATCGCCAGCAAGGAGGAGCACCGTTGATGAGCAGCGGGTGCGACATCCAGACCTAAGCCCTCCGGTCGCCCGACATTCGGAGGTATTCACTCACCCGGCCACGCTCCCCTGGGCTGGTCCGGGAGGTGGAGCAGGCATCGGCCCGCTCTCACTGCTGCGCCCCGGCGTGGAAGCAGCCGCCACCGGCACCGCGAGCGGTCACATCCCAGTCACATACGGGCCTCACCGTGGAGGTCGTGGCTGTCGACCGCCTCCTCATCGCTGCCACCTGAAGGTGCGTGACGCCGCACCCAGTGCGCTAAAACGCGCAAGGAGAGAGATGCCATTTCTGAACGGCACCCGGTCACGCCGGCTCCTGCTGAGCGTGGCCGCAGCAGCCGCGGCCGCGCTGGCGGTCCCCGTCCTCGCAGCCGCTTCGACCGGCGAGTCGCCCGTCGTCGGACACGTCTACGTCAACGACAACACAGCCGGCGCAAACACGATCGGGGCGTTCTACCGCCATGCGGACGGGATGCTCACCCCCGTGCCCGGATCTCCGTTCGCCGCGGGCGGAGCGGGAACGGGAGCCACGCTCCCCTCCCAGGGCTCGCTCCAGTCCTCCCCGGACGGCCGGTTCCTGATCGCGGCCGACGCCGCCAGCAACCAGCTTTCGGTTCTGGGCATCGACCCTGACGGCTCGCTGCGGCAGGTGCCCGGCGGGCTCGTCGCGTCGGGCGGGCTGACGCCGGTGAGCGTGACGATCGAGGACGACCTGGTGTATGTGGCCAACGCGGGCAACGGCGGTAGCAACTACACCGGCTTCCGGCTCCACAGGGATGGCCGGCTGAGGCCGATCCCCGGCTCCACCGTGAGCCTGCCCGACGGCTCGCAGCCGGGCGACGTGCTGTTCAATGCTGACGGCCGCAAGCTCGCCGCCACTCGCGTCGGCACCTCGCTGATCGACAGCTTCACCGTCAGGCCCGACGGGCGCCTGTCAGCCGCCCCGGACTCGCCTTTCCCCGCGCAGGGACTGGGCCCGTTCGGGAGCGAGTTCCGGCCGACCGTCCCGAGCCAGCTGTTCGTCTCGAACGCCCACAACGCGGGCGCCGGGAGCGGCACCGTATCGGCATTCCGCGACCTCACTGACGGAACACTCTCCTCGATCGATTCCTCTCCGTTCCCCGACGGCCAGACCGCGCCCTGCTGGGTGGAGATCAGCCACCGCGGTCAGTTCCTGTTCACCGTGAACACCGCCTCGGGCACCGTGTCGAGCTACTCGATCTCCCCTGGTGGCACCTTGACCCTGGTCAGCAGCACACCGGTCGGCACCGGCAATCCAACCCAAGCCGGGGCCGTTGACGCCAGGCTGAGCCCGGACGGCCGCAACCTCTACGACGACTTGAGCGCAACCGGTGCCGTTGCGTCCTTCGCCGTCCACGACGGAACGCTGAGCTTGCTGCCCGGCCAACCCACCCAGTTGCCCGCCAGGGCGGCGCCGGCAGGCATCGTGGTCACGTAGCCGGCCGCGCGCGCGATCAGGAGCCGGGGCGCCCATGTCCCGGCTCCGGCGCAGGCCAAGCGAAGAGCACGGTACCGGGGGAGCGCGGCTCCGGCCCTCGGCCGCTGCGGGATGATGCGACACGAGACCGCCATGTCCATCTTCAACGTGTTCGTTCACCGACTCCTCGCCCAGCGGACGCCCACGCCATGACCACCATCCTGGTCGTCGACGACGACCGCAAGGTCGTCACGCTGATCGGCGCCTATCTGGAACGGGAAGGATGGGATGTTGAGACCGCCCAAGACGGGCTGGAGGCGGTCAGCATGCTGCGGTCCCGCGAGTACGACGCGGTCGTGCTGGACGTCATGCTGCCCCGGATGGGCGGCGTCGGCGTGGCGGAGGAGGTGCGCAGAACTTCGTCCGTCCCCGTCCTCATGCTGAGCGCGCTGGGGACCGTGCCCGATCGCGTGCGCGGCCTGGACGCGGGCGCCGACGATTACCTCCCAAAACCGTTCGCGCCGGCGGAGCTGGTAGCCCGGATCCGATCGCTCATGCGGCGAAGCGTCGCGCGGCGCGCGCGGGGACAGGTGGCGTACCTCGATCTGGTCCTGGATCTCGACCGTAACCAGGTGCGGCGCGGCGATGAGCGCTGCGACCTGACGCGGATCGAGTTCGACCTGCTTGCCCAGCTCGTACTGGCTCGCGGGCACGTGCTCTCGCGCTCCGCCCTGATCGACGCGCTCGATCCGCAGCCAGGGGAGCCGATCTTGGAGCGCAGCATCGATGCCTATGTAGGCCGCGTGCGGCGCAAGCTGGGCGATGCCACGAGCCGGCCTCGGTACGTGGAGACCGTGCGCGGGCTTGGCTACCGCGCGCTGCTCGATGCGTAGGCTGCTCCGGCGAGCCGATCGCCTCTGGGTCCGGATCGCGCTCGCCGCAATGGCGGGTGCGGTGGTCGCCCTGGTGGTGGTTGGCGCCGGTGTCTCCTGGGTCGGCTACGTCCTGTTCCGGGGCCTGATGCTGGCCCACGGCGAGACCACCGCGACAGCGCAGGCGATGTTCTCCGAGTCGACCCTGCGGGTCCTCGGCCTGGCCAGCGCGGTGACGCTGGCCGCCTCGATCGCGATGGCGCTGCTGCTCGGGCGCGCGATCGGCCGTCCGGTGGTGGCAGTGTCGGCGGCTGCCCGCCGCGTCGGCGAGGGCGCCTACACCAGCCGCGTGCCCCGCCCGCATGGGGCGGAGATGGAGTCGCTGGCGGACTCCTTCAACCAGATGGCAGCTGCCCTGCAGGATCAGGAGCGCGAACGGCACGACCTGATCGCCAACTTCGCCCACGAGCTGAGGACGCCGCTGACCAACCTCGAGGGATACCTGCAGGCGCTGCGCGACGGCGTGATGGAACCCAGCTCGGAGCTGTTCGGCTCGCTCGACGAGGAGGTGCAGCGGTTGGTGCGCCTCTCTCGCTCGCTTGACGCCCTGGCCGGGGGTGCGAGGCCGGAGCCCGAGGCGGCGCCGGCCGTCGACCTGGTCGAGATCATCGGGGCGGCGGTCCGGCTCTGCCGGCCGGCGCTGGATCGGAGCCACCTCGACCTGACGCTGCGGCTGCCGTCCCGGCTGGAAGTGAAGGCGGACCCCGACCGCCTGGCCCAGGTTGTACTCAACCTGCTGCAGAACGCGGCTCGATACACGCCATCTGGGGGGCGGGTGCGCATCGCGGCCGAGACTGCCGCGCAGACCGCGCTGGTTTCCGTCACCAACAGCGGGAGCGGCATCCCCGACGCCGACCTCCCGTACCTGTTCGAGCGGTTCTACCGGGTGGAGAAGTCACGCGACAGCTCGCAGGGCGGAGCCGGATTGGGCCTCGCGATCGTCAAGCAGCTGGTGGAGGAGGCCGGCGGCCGGGTCGGCGTGGAGTCCCGCGATGGGCTCACGCGGTTCTGGTTCAGCCTTCCGGAGAGCCTCGACTGATGGCGCCGACGGTGGCTGTGATCCGGCCACCGGTTTGGTGCGACCGCCTGAAGCAACGTCGGGTGCGGCGGGTGCGGCGCCTGCTCATGGTTTGATCCGCCGTTTCGCGCTGGCGCATCGGCGCTACAGGTCAAGGGCCCGGCGACTGCGTAGGCCTGGACCTGCTGAGCCGGTCGCCTACTTACAATCGGAACAGCACCGTCCCGGGGGCCTTGCGGCCCCTTTTCAGCCGAGGGGAAGAGCGCTCGATGGGAGTCACCGGCCGTCTGGAGCACGTTGGCGTCGCCGCGCCACCCGACAAGTTCGAGCAGAACGTCGCCTTCTACACGGGCGTCTTCGGCTGGCACGTCATCAAGGAGGCCAAAGGCCAGCTCGTCTTCATCGGCGATGGCGATGGCGGCCGGATCGAGATGCTTTGCCAGGATGCGCCGCCGCTGCCCGGTCCGCACCACCTCGCTTTCGTGGTCCACCCAGGCGCGTTCGACGAGACCGTGACCCGCCTGCGCGATGCTGGAGCGACCGTGGGGGAGCCCACGACGAACCCGTTCGGCGACCGGCTCCTCTTCTTCGAAGACCCAGCTGGCAACCGCGCTCAGATCGTCGCGCGCCGGCAGCCGCTGGAACCCTGATCAGGGACAGTGCGGCGCGCAGCTCCTGGACGAGCTGATCATCATCGCCATCCGCAGGCGGAGCTGGAGGGAGAACAGACGTCGGAGGCGTTCCGCACCGGGAGGCACAAGCCCGTGGCTCGGCACCACCGGGCGACGATTGGGGTCCTGGCGAGTTGCGAAGGCGGTGGCCAGGGCTCGCCTACTCTCTACATGGCTCGCTGCGGTATTGAGTGGTTGTGCCGATCTGGCCCCTGCCCCCGCTCGTGGCCCTGGCCGGGCTGGTGGTGGTGGCCACTCAGCAGACCCTCCACGACGTCGGCATCGTGGCTGCCTTCGTGGTCGCCGCGCTGATCTACTACGTGGTGTATCTCCGCGGTAAGCACGGCACCCGCTGGGTCATGCTGGAGCCGACGACCGCCGAGACGGAGGCACTCAGCGAACCAAGCCCCGGGCCGGCGGGGCCGATCTGATGAGGGCCCGTGAGCTTGGGATCTTCATCGGAAGCGGCCGGCCCGGCCCAGAGAACGCGATCACCGACGTCGCGGGGGTGCGGGTGGGCGACACCACCCTGATCTCGGGCGAGGGCCGTTTGGAGATGGGGAAAGGACCGGTGCGGACCGGGGTCACCGTGATCATTCCGCACGAGGGTTCGATCTGGAGCGAGCCGCTCTTCGCCGGCTGCCACCGCCTCAACGGCAACGGCGAGATGACCGGTCTGGAGTGGGTCCGCGAATCCGGCACGCTGACCTCGCCGGTCGCCCTTACCAACACGCACAGCGTGGGCGTGGTGCGCGACGAGCTGGTCGCCGCCGAGGCGCGGGAACGCGGGACGGCGGAGCTGTTCTGGGCTTTGCCGGTGGTGGCTGAGACCTGGGACGGGATGCTGAACGACATCAACGGCCAGCACGTGCGCCCCGAGCATGTGCGCGCGGCGCTGGACTCCGCCACCTCGGGGCCCGTGCGCGAAGGCAACGTCGGAGGCGGCACCGGGATGATCTGCCATGGGTTCAAAGGCGGCATCGGGACCGCCTCGCGGATGGTCGAGGAGCGGGACCGGACCTTCACCGTCGGCGTCCTGGTGCAGGCCAACCACGGGCGGCGGGAGCGGCTTCAGGTCAACGGCGTCCCGGTCGGCAAGGCGCTGCCGGCCGGCGACGTGCCCACTCCCGGTCCGCCCGCGGGGGCGGGAGCGGGTTCGATCATCGGGGTGGTCGCCACCGACGCCCCGCTGATACCGACCCAGTGCAACCGGCTCGCGCAGCGGGTCGGGTTGGGAGTGGCTCGCATGGGAGGGGTCGGCGAGCAGACCAGCGGGGATCTCTTCCTGGCGTTTTCGACCGGCAACCGGGGACTTCCGGCCAGTGACCTGGGAGAAGAGCCGGCGTTGACCGTCAGCTTCGACATGCTCTCCAACAGCTACATCACGGCGCTCTTCGACGCCGTCGTGGAGGCGACCGAGGAGGCGATCGTGAACGCTCTCCTCGCGGCGGAGACGATGGAGGGGCGGGATCGGATCACGGCCCATCGGCTCGACCCCGAGCGGCTGCTCGGAATTCTCGGCAACGCCACCGCATAGGGCCGACTGTCCGCAGTGAGACGCTTCCGGGCGGGTGGTAGCGTCCGGGTGCGGACACTCGGCCCTCAACGCGCGCCGGCTGAAGCCGCGTCTGGTGGTCGCGTCAGCAGCCCGCCAGCGCGAGCAGAAGGCGCATCCGGTGCGCCGCCAGGTCGGGGTCGACGAGTAGGTCGGCCTGGTCGGCGAGGACCAGGGTCCGGGCCAGGTGCAGGATGGAGCGGGCGCTCTCGAGACCTCCCAGCATCCGGAAGTGCGTCTGGTGGCCGTTGAGGTAGGCGAGGAAGACGACCCCCACCTTGTAGAACTGCGTCGGAGTCCCGAAAACGTGTCGAGCGAGCGGGAGCGTGGGCTCCAGCAGCCGCCGGAAGCCCTCCTCGTCCTCCCGATCGAGCGCGGTGAGCGCAGCCGCCGCGGCCGGAGCGATCATGTCGAACGCGCCCAGAAGGGCGTCGCTGTGGCGTTCGCCGTCGCCCGCGATCGCGTCCGGATAGTCGAAGTCGTCTCCGGTGTAGAGCCGCACCCCGTCCGGCAGCCGCCGCCGCACCGCCAGCTCGCGGCGCTGGTCGAGCAGCGACACCTTGACGCCGTCGACATGCTCGCCGTTGGAGGCGATCACCGCCAGGCAGGCCTCCGCCGCCCGGTCCAGGTCCACCGCCCCCCAATAGCCGCGCAGCGCGGGGTCGAAGACCTCGCCCAGCCAGTGGATGATGGCGGGCCGCCGCAGCCCACCGAGGACCTCCGCATAGACCTGCTGGTAATCCTCGGGGCCCCGGGCCAGGCGGCACAGCTCGTGGCTCGCCATCAAGACCACCCGCGCACCTTCGTCCTCGACCAGCCGGCACTGCTCCAGGTACGCACGGATGACGTCGCCGAGGTTGCGGCAGGACCCGGCGGGGACATGGTCGGTCTGGGCGCCGCAGGCCAGCCGGCCGCCGCAAGCCCGGGCCTCGGCGGCGCTGCGCCGGATCAACTCCCGGCACGCGGCGAAGTCGAGTCCCATCCCCCGCTGTGCGGTGTCCATCGCCTCCGCCACCCCCAGGCCCAGGTCCCAGAGATGTCGTCGGAATGCGAGCGTGGCCTCCCAGTCGATCCCCCCCGGTCCAGCGGGTGTGGTTTCGGCGAGCGGGTCCGCGACCACATGGGCGGCGGCGTAGGCGATGCGGCTGCGCGCGGGCTCGGCACGTTCGGGGTAGCGCGGACGGGACCGGAGCCGGTAGGTGGCCAGGGTTCGGTCGGGTTGGGGCAACCGGAGCTCGGCGGTCACGCGCGGACCAACATGCGGTATCGCGGAGACGGCCGCTCAATCACTGGATGTGGCGGGACGCGCGGGTTTGACGGCTGGCATGGTGCCGCCTACGATATCCGACTGAGACACGGGTCCCAGCGCCGGCCGGCGGGTTCTGGAAGGTGTGAAGGTGTCGCTCTTAAAGCGTGTGGTGGTCGTCATCGTGCTCGTGTTGATGAGCTTTCTCCTGCTCGGTTCCGGAGGCAGCCTGAGCCGCGGCACCGACGCGCGGTCCGGACAGCACATGGTGGCCGTCGCGCCCGATGTCTACGCGATCATGGCAACCGGTGCGTGCAAGCCGGGCGCCGCTGTCGGCGGCTGAGGCCAGCCGGCCTTAACCGCACACTGCCAGCAACCGGGTACGTACGCCCAGGTGTCCGCCGAATGCCGGCGATCGGGGGTCTGCACACGCCCCGGGGGCCCCGAATGCCGGCGATCGGGGGTCTGCGCGCGCCTCGGACCGTTTCAAGGTTCATTTGCCAGCAAAGTGGCGTCTCGGGGACTGAGCTCGTAGAGATCCGCGATCAGCGTGTACGAGCGGATCCGATCCCGGGCATCGTGGGTGGTGGTGGTGATCATGACCTCGTCCGGGTGCGCGGCCTCGATCAGCCGGTCGAGTTGGTTACGAAAGCGGTCGGGGCCGCCCACGATCTCGGGCAGGCCCCGGACGTACTCGCGGTCACGATCGTCGTAGGTGTACCGCGCGGCGTCCTCCGGGCTGGGTACCGTGCTGGGGCGCCCGAGTCGCAGCTGCAGGAGCGACAGCTTGCCGGGCTCGGCCAGGTAGCGCGCCTCCTCGTCGGTCCCGGCGCAGAGGGCGTTCACCGCCAGCAGGACCTGGGGGTGCGGTGACCTTGCCGACGGCTGGTACCCCGAGCGGTACGCCTCCAGCGCGGGCAGCATGGCCGCAGGCCCGAAGTGGTGCGCGAACGCGAACGGCAGGCCCAACAGCGCCGCCACTCGGGCGCTGAATTCGCTCGACCCCAGCACCCAGAACTCGGGCACGTTGCCAGGAGCCGGAATCGGGAAGATGCGTGCGTAAGGATGCTCCGGCGGGAGCGAGCCATCGAAAAACCCGATCAGCTCGATGATCTGGCCGAGAAAGTCATCCGCCGACACCGGCTCGGCAGGGCGCCGGAGCGCGCGAGCGGTGATCGGATCGGTCCCGGGCGCGCGCCCGACCCCGAGGTCGATCCGGCCCGGGTGCAGAGCTTCCAGCATGCCGAACTGCTCCGCCACGATCAAGGGGGCGTGATTGGGCAGCATCACGCCGCCGGACCCGACCCGGATGGCGCTGGTGGCGCCGGCGATATGGGCGGCGAGCACGGCCGGGCTGGTGCTGGCGATCCCGGGCATGCCGTGGTGCTCCGCCACCCAGTAGCGGTGATACCCGAGGCGCTCTGCCACCCGGGCCAGCTCGATGCTGTGGCGCAGCGCCTCGCCGGTGCGGGCGCCGGTCGCGACCGGCGCCAGGTCCAGCACCGAGAAGCGAAACCGATCCACCATCAGAGTGTATGAGCGGCGGGGAAAGCCCCGGAGGTGCACCAGCGGGTGGAGCGGCGACGGACGGATCAGTTGGCGAACGTCGGCAGCGGGAGCTGAACCGCGCGTCCCGTCCTCATCGACTGCAGCCCCGCCTCCAGGATCTCCTGTGCGTCCCGAGAGATCTGGGGGGTGACCATCCCCTCGAAGGGCAGGTCGTGGAGCAAGCAATAGGTGAAGTAGTCGGGGCCTGAGCGATAGTGAGCAGGAAGTTCCTCCCCTTCGACGGTCATGGTCTCGGTGGAAACTTGCTCGCCGGAGCGGCCGCGGTTGGCGAGCAAGACCTCGTCCGGCCCGTTGAGCGCGATCGCACCGTCAGTGCCGTAGATCATGGTCGGCTGCCGGACGGGCACCGCGGGTTGGGTCCAAGTGCCCTCGATGACCGCCTGGGCCCGCGGGTAGCCCAGGATCATGGTCGCGTTGTCCTCGACGGTGAAGAACTCCTTGGCATACCGGCCACCGTGGGCGACCACGCTGCTCGGCTGGCCCATGAACCAGCGGGCCATCACCGCCCCGTAGGAGCAGAAGTCGATTCCAGCGCCGCCGCCGTTGGTCTTGCGGTCGATCAGCCAGCCCCAGCCGACGCGGGCGATCGGGCTCAGGGTCGAGAAGTCCTGGGGTGGGCCACCGTGGCCGGCGCGGTTGTGGAGGTCGAGGACGCGCCCGATCCGTCCCTCCTCGACCAGGCGGCGGGCCACATGGATGCCCGCGCGCCAGTTGGTCGGCCAGTTGACCATCAGCCGTACGCCCCCTCTTGCGGCCGCCGTCTCCATCCGCTCGGCCAGCTCCAGCGTGGCCGCCATCGGCTTCTCTTTCATGACGTGGATGCCGCGCTCGGCGGCATCGGCCACCACCTCGGCGGCGCGCTCGTTGTCGGCGCAGGTGATGATCGCCTCCGGCCGCGCCTTCTCGTACAGCTCCTCGGCGCTGGAATACGCGGGCAGCCCTGAATGCTGACCCTCGAAGTGTGAGCGCAGCTCGTCATCCTGGATCGAGTACCCGACCACCTCGGCGGTGGGGGACTCCAGGGCGGACTTCAGCAGGCCGCGGAAGTGCAGATGCTCACCACCGGCGAAGGCAAGACGGATCCGGCTGCTCGATTCGGCCATTCTCAACTCTCCTGTTGCGTGGGGCGGGATCGGGTCGTTCGGTGCCGGCGTCTCAGGAGGAGGCTGCGGCCTCGGCATGCGAGGGCTGGTCACCGGCCCGAGCTCGGGGCAGGGGGAGGTCGACCCGCTGACCGGTCTCGGCCGACCGGTAGATGGCGAGGACAAGCTCCAGCGCGTCGCGCCCGTCGGCCCCGGTGACCTGGAGCGGCTTGTCGTCGAGCACGGCGTCGACGAGGTTGGCGAGCTTGCGGTAGTGGACCTCGGCCAGCGGCGGCTCGGTAGTGGGGATGTGACGCCAGCCGTGGACGAGGGCCGGCTCCTCCAGGCGATTGGTGTAGAGGTCGACGCCCCCGCCACCGCGGTGGGTCTCGATCGAGCCATCCGACCCGTCGATCGACATGCCGCCATGGCCGGCGGCCACCGCCCAGGCCGCGTACCAGACGCCCATGGCGCCGCTGGCGAACTGGAGCGTGATCGCCGCGGTGTCCTCGACGTCGACGTCGGAGACCAGCATGTCGCGACCGGCCAGCTCCGAAACCCGGCCCGTCACCACGACCTCCTTCCGGAAGGTGGTGGCGTAGGCGGACACCGAAGTCACGGGGCCGAGGAGCCAGATCAGGTTGTGGGCGGTGTAGATCCCCCAGTCCATGAGGACACCACCCCCGCCCTGGGCCTTGTGCATGAACCAGGGGGTGTAGTGCCGGGACGGGCCGACACCGATGGTGGACATGCCCATGACCTTTCCGATCAGGCCCTCGTCGAGCAGCTGCTTGATCAGCGGCAGCTCGGCGCCGAAGCGCTGCTGGTAGCCCATCGTGAACTTGACGCCGGCCTTCTCGCAGGCGGCGACCATCGCGTCGGCCTCCTCAACAGTCATTGCGATCGGCTTCTCGCAGAGCACGTGCTTGCCCGCCTCGGCGGCGGCGACCACCGGCGCGGCGTGCGCCTGGGGCCAGGTGGCGACGGTGACCATGTCGATGTCGGGTCGGGCGATCAGGTCGTGGAAGTCCTCGTAGGTGTGCTCGACGCCGAACTGATCCGCCGCTTCCCTGCCCCGGGCCGGGTTCACGTCGGCCACCGCCACAACCTTGACTCTCGGGTTCCGAACCAGGTTGGGCAGGTGCTGACGCTGACCGATGAGCCCGCACCCGATGACGCCGACCCCCAATGTGCGCTCCGCCATGTGTCACTCCCTCCCGGGTTCTCAGATTCCGTAGTACTCGTCGATCTCCGCTTGATAGATGTTCGCGTCTCCGCTCATCACCTCCTCCACACGCACCGGCCGGCCCGCTGCCGACGACTCCAACACCGCGTAGGCCACGGCCAGGTCCATCACCCCCTCATCGGCACTGTCCTCCATGGGCGTGCCGACCTGGATCGCGCGGCAGAAGTCCAGCAGTTCCAGCCCGAAGGCGTCGCGAACACCTCGCGGGAAGAAGCGCTCCTTGAGCTCGGGGGTGGCGTCGCGCTCCAACAGCTCCAGCGCACGAGCGCGGGAGCCGCCGTCGCGGATCACACTGCCGCCCTTGACGCAGCCACCGCTGCCGTAGATGACCGGGCCGGCGTCCAGGCTCACCCCCTCCCCTCGCCCTCCCCAGCCCCCGAACACGGAGCCGATAGCACCACCGGCGAAGCGCAGCTGGGCCAGGTAGACGTCTTCCAGTTCGTTCACCACCCGCGCCACCACCCGGCCCTCGGCGTCCCGGTCCACGCGCTCCGGCTCCAGGGTCCGGGCCACGCCGTAGACCTCCTCCACCGGGCCCATCACGTACCGGATCTGGTGCATCAGGTGCACGGCGCCGTCGATCGCCGGCCCCCCGCCGCCTTCCAGCTTGCGATGCCGCCAGGGCGTGTGGGCGACGATCCGGTCGGGCGCCCATTCACCTCCGATCCCTCCCGAGAGCCACAGCTGGGGCGTGCCGATCAAGCCCTCCCCGACCACCCAGCCCAGCGCCCTGCCCGTCTCGGCGTAGCGGTTGTTCTCCGCCACCCCGGCTACCAGCCGCAGCCGCCTCGCCTGGTCCGCGATGGCGCGCCCGGCGCGGACCGTGATCGCGAAGGGTTTCTCGATCAGGACATGCTTGCCGGCCGCCAGCGCAGCGAGCGCGATCTCGTGGTGCAGATGGACCGGGGCCAGGATCAGGACCGCGTCCACCAGGTCTGACTCCACCATCCGGCGCCAGTCGTCGAAGAGCTCCGGCAACGGCTCCGGCTGCACATCGCTCACGTAGAGGTGCGGTGCGCCGAGCGGGTCCCGGGAGTTCTCGGACGCCGGAGGACGCGGGGCGGGGCCTTCACCGCGGAGGCGGAAGGCGGCCGCATCGTCGAGGGTGCGCGCGCAGAGAGCGGTGACGCGGCAAACATCGAGGCCGGCAGTCCGCAACGCGGTCAGGCCGCGAAGGTGGGCGGGAAGGATGCGCGCGCACCCGGCGACGCCGAGCCGGACCGCGGCTGCCGAACTCACCGGCCCCACCTCCTTAGGACCCGATGGTGCACCTCCGGGGCGCATTCCTGCTGGTTAGGACCCGTTGGTGCACCTTCGGGGCTCACGATCGCGCGCGCTCGGCCTCGGCTGAGGTGGCAGCCTTCTTAGAGCCGTTGGGGACCAGCCGGGGCACGCCCTTGACCAGCTCCACCCGGTCGGTCCACCGGCGATCCGGGTCCGGTACCGGGACCGAGGCCAGGAGCAGCTTGGTGTAGGGGTGGGTGGGCCTGGTCATGACCCGCTCCACGGTCCCCTCCTCGACGATCGACCCCTGGAAGATGGTCTTCATCTCGCCGCCCACGTAGGCGACGGTTGAGAGGTCGTGGGTGATGAAGAGGGTGGTCATCCCGAAACGCTCCTGGAACTCGACCAGCAGGTCCAGGAAGAGGCGGCGGACCTGGGCGTCGAGCATGGACACCGGCTCGTCGGCGATGATGAACGAGGGGCGCAGGAGCAGGACCCGGGCCAGCATCAGGCGTTGCCGCTGGCCGCCACTCAGCTGGTGCGCGTAGTGGCCGAGGACCGCGTCGGGCCGCAGATGCACCGCGTCCAGGGCCTCCTCGATCCGCTCCATGCCCTCTTCCCGAGTCCGCGCCAGCCTGAACTTCTTGATCGTCTTCCAGAACACACGATCGATCAGATAGACGGGGTTGAAGATCGCGTAGGGGTCCTGGAAGACCGGCTGCACGTCGCGCCGGAACTCGTCGTACTCGCGGCGCGACAGGCGGAAGATGTTCCGGCCCTGATAGGTGACCGAGCCGCTGGTCGGACGCTGAAGCGCGAGCAGGATGCGGGCGATCGTGCTCTTGCCGCTGCCGCTGGCGCCGACCAGGCAGATGATCTTGGACGGACTCGAGCTGAGCGTGAAGGAAACCTCGCGGACCGCGATCACCTGGCTCCCGGCGCGGCCCGGGAAGACCTGGGTAACGCGATTGAGCTTGAGTTCCTTGAGGGTGGTCGGTTCGGTGCCGGTGCCCGGCTCGTTGACCGCGTCCCGCGCGCGGCCGCCACTGGTCTGGTCGGTCATGGCACCAACTCCCCGACCCGCCGCCGCGACTTGCGCTGGTCGAAGTCGAGCGTGGGTATGGATTCGATCAGCGAGCGCGTGTATTCGTGCTGCGGATGTTTGAAGATCTGTCGCACATCCCCCACCTCCACGATCTTGCCCGCGTACATGACGGCGACGCGGTCCACCAGCTGAGCGTGGACCCCCATGTCGTGCGTGATCACGGCGAGCGTGAGACCGAACTTCTCGCGGAGCTCGGCCAGGTTCTGGATCACGATCCGTTGAATGGTCACGTCGAGAGCCGTCGTCGGCTCGTCGGCGAGGAGGAGGTCCGGCCCGAGAGCGACCGACATGGCCGTGATCACGCGCTGCTTCATGCCCCCGGACAGCTCGTGGGCGTACATGTCGGCGACCATCCGATCCAGGCCCACCTGCTCCAGCAGCTCGGGAACCTTCTCCGATGCCTCTCTCTTGGTCCAGCGCGTGTGGGCCTCCATCACATCGACGAACTGGTCACCGACCTTCATCACCGGGTTGAGCGAGTTCATCGAACCCTGGGGCAGATAGGAGAGCCCGCTCCAGCGCAGGGACCGGAGCTTCTCGTCGCTCAACTGGAGCAGGTCCACGGCCGGGCCTTCGGAGGGGTGGAAGATCACCTCTCCCTTGGCCACGTAGCCGGGCCGCTGGAGCAGGCGCAGGACCGCCGCCGCCAGCGTGCTCTTGCCGCAGCCGCTCTCCCCGGCGATGCCCAGGATCTCGCCGCGATAGACGGTGAGATCGACGTCCTCCACCGCGGTGATGTCGCCCGCGGCGGCCCGGTAGCGGCAGGTGAGGCCACGGACCTCGAGCAGTGGCTCCGGCATCAGCCTAACCTCCCAGCACCTTCCGCAGCCTTGGGTTGAACACCTCCTCCAGTCCCAGGTTGATGAGGTTGAGAGCGAAGAAGAGGACCGTGAGGATGACGATGGGTACCACGAACATCGGCCACACCCCGACGGTCATCGCTCCGCTGCCGAGGGCGGTGTTGATCAAAAAGCCGAGATCGATGACCCCGCTCGGTCCGAGGCCGATCACCTCCAGGCCGACCAGCGCGAAGATGGCCCCGATGGTGGCGTAGCAGAGGCCGAGCGCGATGTAGGGAAGCATGTTGGGCATCAGCTCGGTGAAGACGATCTCGAGCGTGCCCTCCTTGGAGACGCGCGCCAGGTCCACGTAGGCGCGGGTACGCAGGCTGAGCACGTGCGAGCGGATGGTGCGGGCCGCGAAGGCCCAGCTGAACACGGCCAGGATGAGCGCGATCTCGGTCACGTTCGTGGTCTTGGCGAACGCGGAGAACGCGATCAAGAGTGGGAACGACGGGATGACCAGGAAGAGGTCGGTGGTGGTGGAGAGAATCGAGTCCAGAATCCCGCCCCGGTAGGCGGCGTAGAAGGCGATCACGACCCCGATCACGGTCGAGATCACCCCCGCCTCGACCCCGATCTGCAGGGACGTCCAGAGGCCGGTCACGACCATCGCCAGTTCGTCCCGGCCTTGATTGTCCGTCCCCAGGGGGAAGGTCCCGCCCGGGAGCTGGAAGCGCGGTCCGTAGCCAAGGGCCAGGGGATAGAGTCCGGTCCGCAGGCCGATCAGGTGCACGATCTGCCCGTGCAGAATGCCGATCAAGACGATCAGGGCCACGATGAGCAGGCCCATGGTCACCTTTCCACTGCGGCGGAAGACGCCGAGAACGGTGTTGAGCTGTCTCACCTCACCTTGCTCCTTACCGGGCGAACTTGATCCGCGGATCGAGGAGGGGCAGCATCATGTCGATCAGGAACACCGCGGTCAGGACCATGAAGATCGCGGTGTCGGTGATCGCCATCATGGTGTTGAGGTCCAGCTGCTGTTCCGCCAGCACCAGCAGGTGGCCGACACCGGGATAAGTGAAGAGGTTCTCGATCAGCACATTGCCGTTGAAGATGAACCCGAAGGAGATCATCAGCCCGGTGATCTGGGGGAGATAGCAGTTGGGCATTCCGTACCGTCGCAGCACGTGCCAGGGCCGCAGTCCCTTGGCGGTGGCGAAGGTCAGGTAATCCTCACCCAGCACCGTGATCATCTGCTGCCGCATGCCGAGCAGGTTCCCGGCGATGCCGACGAAGACCAGGGACACCGCGGGGATGGTGGCGTGGCGCAGCAGGCTGAGGATGAAGTGGAACGAGAACCCGACGCTGAGCCCGGTGTCGTAGGCGTAGCCGGACGGCAGCAGCTGGATGTTGAACGCCAGCAGCAGGAGCAGCACCAGGGCCACGAAGTAGGCCGGGAGGTGCGCCGCCGCCAGCCCGGTGTAGGTCAGCAGGTCGGAGACCTTCGATCCCCGCGTCCAGCCGGCGAGAGCGCCCAGGATGACGCCCAGGAACCAGGCGATGATGGCCGAGAGCCCGAGCAGACCGACCGTCCACGGCACCGCGCGGGCCACGAGGGCCAGCGCCGGCGTCGGGTACTGCAGCAACGACGGCCCCATGTTGTGCCTGAAGATGAGCTGATACATGTAGGCGAAGTACTGCTGCAGCAGATTGCCGTTGAGCCCGAAGACCGCTTTGTAATGGGCGACCACGGCCGCGCTCGCCTGAGCGTTGTAGTTGTACGCGCTCTGCAGGTTGGAGATGTAGGCGCCGATCGGGTTCCCGGGAATGAGGCGGAAGAAGAAGAAGGTGGCGGTGAACGCCGCCCAGAGCGTGAACACATAGATGACGAAGCGCCGCAGGAGATAGGACGCGGTGGGGTGAGCGGCCATCCAGCCGCGTACCCCCCCGCGAAGAATGACGGGCGCTTCCTCGACGGCTATGACATCGTCATAGGCCGCGTCGGGTGCGTCGCCAACACGTGCATCGGCCATGATCAGCCCGCGTGCCCGGTCGGCTTGACCTTCCCCATCACGAACATCCACTGACCCCACCAATTGTCGGGGACCGTGTAGATGTTCTCGTTGGTCGGCCAGCCCTTCCAGTACGTCATGTTGAACTGCTGCGTATAGACGGTCTGGATCACCGGGACCGCCGCCATGTCGTGGTACCAGCGGTTCAAGGCCTCGTGGAACCACGGGGTCGCCTTGGGGTCGGTCGGCGCCAGCTCGCCCAGATGCTGCACCGCGTTGTCGAGCTGGGGGTCGGTGAGCCGGACGATGGCGGACTGGACCTGGGTGACGGTGCCGACGGGCTGCGCGTACTTGCTCAGGTACCCGGAGTAGAGCTGGTACGGGTCCAGCAGCTCGCCACACAGCCAGCGTGAGAGCATGTCGAACTGACCGGTCAGCATCGCCTGGTTCAGAGCCGACTGTCCCAGGTACTTGATGCTGGAGTTGATGCCGACGTTCTGCAGCGCCTGCGACACCAGCTGGCCGATCGAGTACTCATTGCCCGCCGACGGCAGCGTCCCGGTCAGGATGTCGAGCGAGACCTGCTGCCCCTTGTAGGTCCGCTTGCCGTCGCTCCCCTTCTTGGCCCCGATCTCGTCCAGCATCTTCTCTGCCTTGCTCGGGTTGTAGCTGAGCGGGTAGTTCTTGGCGATGCTGGGCACGTCCCACTTGTTGTTGCCGGGGTACGCGGCCCAGGGAAAGACACCGGGCTTGGTCGGGGGCACCCAGATGTTCTCGCCGATCCGCTTGCGGTCGACCAGCATCGAGATCACCCACCGCATCCGGTAGTCCTGGAGGATCCCACCCGACGAAGGGGACTTGGTGTTGATCAGGATCGCCCGCTCGCAGGGGTCGAGGAACTTGGTCAGGATCTGATAACCCTTGTTGCCGCTGGAGACCAGGGGCTCCACGTGGGTGTAGTCACTGCCGTAGTCGGTGATCCCGGACTTGAATTGCTCGAAAGCCACGTCCAGGTCGGTGGAGGCCGCCCGCCAGGCAGCGTACTTGGGAGCGCAGTTGAGCTCAGAGATGTTCCAGTAGTTGGGATCCTTCTGCCACGCCACCACCTGGGCGTCGGGGAGCGTCTTGTAGAGGGTGTAGGGCCCGGTCATGACCGGTGGGTTGAACTTGAACGTGGTCGGATCCTGGTTGGACCAGATGTGCTCCGGCATCACGTAGAAGCCGGCCACGATGCCGCAGATGTAGTTGTAGTGGTAGCGCGGATCGGTCACGTTGAGGTCGATCACGATCGTGTGGTCGTCGGGGGTGGAGACGGACTGGGCCTCTCCATTCGCGGTCGGGTTGCTGTTGAGGAGCGTGGGATTCTTGTTCAGCAGGTTGAGCGAGAAGGCGACGTCCTTGGACGTGAAGGGTTTCCCATCGCTCCAGTGCGCCTTCGGGTTCAGGTGCATGGTGAACTTCTGGAAGTTGTTGCTGTACTCATACCCGGTGGCCAGCCACGGCACCAGCTTGCCGGTGGCGACGTTCAGGTACCACAGAAACTCGGTGCACACCTGTCCGAACCCGTTGTAGTAGTTACTGCCGTTGGGAATGAAGTAGTTCCAGCTGTCCCAGGTCGTCTGCTGGACCTGGTCGACGACCACCGTCTGGTTGCGCGGCGTGCCCGCCACGCTCAGCTCCGCGCTCAGCGGAACCGAGCCGCCAAACGGCTTCGGCGCCGCGGAGGCCGGCGGGCTGGTGCAGGCAGCCAGGAAGTCGGCGCCGATCGCCCCCGCGGTCAGACCGGCCGCCACCTGGAGCGTCTGGCGGCGGGTGAGTCTGGAGTGAAGGAGGAAATCCTTCATGTCGATATGGGATTCAGGGTATTTCGTCATACTCGGTTCCTCTCACACAGTCGTAGAGTTACAGCGCGCTGCCCGACTCCGGCCGGGCGCTCTGTCGCGACGAGGTCTGTCTGTCTGCACTGCAACGTCTCGCCGCATGTCTATGAACCAATCTTCACTTGTCCCTGTCCGTAGCACTCCCTCCCGTCTCTCCGCCCGGGCGGCATCGAAGCCGCACCGGAACGAACAACCCCACTTGCTCTCGCGGGTTCGATGTGGTCCCGGCCCTGCCGGGCGCACCGTCATTCGAGGCTCATCATCCTGTCGGCACCGCGGGCTCCTGCCAACTCGTGAACTCAGCGGGGCTCCGGCGACCGCACGCAGCCGCGTCCGGGAGAGGCTCCCACCCAACGGCCGGCTTCCGGGAAACGATCGCCGGGAGGCGGCCGCGGCCATCCGTCCCGTTCCGCTGTCAACTCGAAAAGAGTGCACCGCAGTACCTGGCCATTGCTCCACGCCGACGCTAAACCTAAGAGCCGGCGACAACCTTGTCAATACCGTTGACAAAAAAATCGCAACTTTGCTGCCGATCCATTGATCACGGGGTGTTATCTGCAGGATTACTGTCAATGTGTAGACAAGGCATACCTTTACGGCCGGCTGCCACACCGGCCCCACTGCCCCCCTGATAGCGCGCTTGCAGCCGGGCGGAGGGGCCCTCGAGGCCCGGCGGCGCCGCGTACGCAGTGGTCCCAAGAGCGTGCTCCGGCTCCTGGAATCCGGCGCCGCGCCGTCTCGCTGGTCCCATACCCGCAGCCTCCTCGTTACCGGTCTCGCGGACGCACCGGCCGCCGCGTCCGCTCCGATTCGTAGATGGCCTGGATCACCTCCAGCGACTTGCGGCCCTCGGCGCCGGTGACCGCGGGGGGCCGGTTCTCCTGGACCGCCGCCGCGAAGTCCGCGAGTTGAAGGCGATGGAACTCGGGAAAGCCGGGCCGGCAGCCTTCCGCCCGGGCCCAAGTCTCCCGCTCTTCCTCCTCCCCGGAGAAGGTCCAGACGTCGTTGATCGCCTGCGTGCCCTCGGGCTGCTCCAACAGGCCCACGGTGGCACCCGAGGTGCCGTGCACCGCGACCTGGAAGCCGAAGGGCGGCTCGTAGGTGGTGGTGGCCTCGATCACGCCGAGCGCGCCGCTCTCGAAGGCGATGGTGGCTACCGCCGTGTCCTCCACCTCGATGTAGTCGCCGTGCTTGAGGGTCGCCCAGCGTCCGTACACCTCGTCGACTGGGCCCAGATACCACTGGAGGAGGTCGATCATGTGGACCGCCTGGTTCATCAGCGAGCCGCCGCCCTCGGTGTCCCACCGCCCACGCCACTCGTCCTTGTCGAAGTAGGCGCGGTCACGCTTGAGACGCGCGAAGCACTCGCCCACCGTCAGCCGGCCCAGGCGCCCCTCGTCGATCGCGCGGCGGATGCGCTGGGACGCGGGGAACCAGCGCCGCTGGAAGATGGTCCCGAAGTGGATCCCGGCCCGGTCCGCCGCTTCCACCATCCGGTCCGCCTCCGCGAGGTCGGTCGAGAGCGGCTTCTCGGAGATCGCGTGCACACCCGCCTCGGCGGCCGCGATCAGCACCGGTGCGTGCTGCGGGTGAGGGGTGCAGATCGTGATGGCGTCGACCAGGTCGGCGCGGAGGAGATCGCCCACGTTGTCGAAGACCCGCGCCACCCCGTACTTGGCGGCCGTCGCCCTCGCCCTCTCTTCCACCACGTCACAGCAGGCCACGAAGTCCACCGCGTCGATCGTGGCCAGCGAGTCCGCGTGGCGCTGACCGATCCCGCCGCAGCCGACCAGCGCCATCCGCACGGGGGACGGCATCAGTCCACCCCTCCCCGGGCGATGCCGGCCTGCGTGAACGCGTCCGACAGCACGCGGTAGGACTGGGTGGCGGCGGCGAGAGCGTCGTACCCCTCTCGGCGCTGCACCATGAGGCTGATCTCGACCGTGATGTGGCCGCGATAGCCCGCGCCGTCCATCGCACGCAGGTACCGGACGTAATCCATGTCTCCCTCCCCCGGAATCAGGAACTCGTAGGCGGGGACGACGCCGCGCTCGTCCTTGACGTGGGTGTGGACGCTGAGCGGTGCCAGCTCCGCGACCACCTGCTCCATGTCCATCCCTTGGACGTTGAAGTGGGAGATGTCGAAGTGGACGCGCAGCGCCGGTGAGCCCACCTGCCCGACCAGCCACTTCGCTCCCTCGGGCGTGTGCAGGGCCGATCCCACGTGGGGCTCGGCGGTCGCGATCACGCCGGCCGCCTCGGCGTGCGCGGCAAGCGCGCCGTAGCGGTCGGCCAGCTCTTCCCGGACCTCTTCCCACTGGCCCGCCGAACCACCTGACGTCGTGCTCACGGTCAGCCTCTGGCCCGGCCGCTGCAGCTCCGACGCGAGGTCGAGGTAGTGGCGGAAGCGGGCCAGACGCGACTCCAGACCCTCCCCCTCGGCGGCGCGGAGCAGCGGCGTGTTGCCGCTCAACCCGCAGAGCTGAAGGCCGGCGTCGTCATAGAGCCGCCGGATCCGCCGGCGCGCCGGGCCGTCGAGCGTGGCGGCGTCGGTCGGCCAGCCCGGGATCACGGTCAGCTCCAGGCCGTCGAAGCCGACCGACGCGCAGTGGTCGACCGCGACCTCGATCGGAGTCCGCTGCATGCCCCAGGTACTGAACGACAGGAACACGCCCCCCTACCTCCCGGACACCGGCGCCGAGGCCCACGCGAGCTGCCGGTCGATCTCGCCCTGATACTCGTCGACCGCACCGCTGATCACGTCCTGGAGTGACAGCGCCCGCCCCGCGACGCTGGATTCGAAGAGGGCGTAGACGAGGGCCAGGTCCCGGACCGCAACCTCCGCGTCGACCTCGGGAGCGGCCCCGGTGCGGACGCAACGCGCGAGCTCGTCGTACTCGAGCGCGATCAGCTTGCGGTCGGTGGTGGCGAAGTCCAGGTCGTACGCAGCCGGACGCTCGGCGCCGAACAGCTCCGCCGCCAGCGGCTCCAGGCGGTAGCCGGGCGCATGGTCCAGCACGCCTTCACCGGCGAGGTCGCGGCCGTCGTCCAGGACCAGCCGGACCGCGTCACCCGTGCGGTCACCCGGGGCGACGATGGAGCCGGTGCTGCCGAACAGCTGCCGCGACCGCACCGCCAGCCCGTGGCCGGCGTGGTTGTCGGTCCACTGCCCCACCGCCCCGCTCTCGAAGTCGAGCACGCCGAAGATGGCATCCTCGCCGTCGGCCTCGATCTCGTCCGGCATGTCCTGCGCCCAGCGCTCGTAGAACCCGCCGGGCCCGGCGGTCTGCCGCTTGCGGCGCACGGGCTCGAAGAGGCGCACCGTCCCCGACGCCTGCCGCACGGGGCCGAAGAAGTACTGGATCAGATCGGCGGAATGGACGCCGGCGTCGACCGGCATCGCGCCCGAGAGCTTGCGATGCCGCCAGGGGGTGATCAGGATCGCGTCGCGCCCGCCGATCGCCTGCTCCACGATCAGCCGCGGCGTCCCGATCGCCCCGCCGTCGACCAGCGCCCGGACCAGGCGGTTCATGGGGTCGCGGCGGAAGTTCTCGGCCACCGAGAGCACGCGTCCCGCCGCGCGGGCCCGCTCCTCGATCATGCGCGCGCCGCGCAGGGTGAGCGCCAGCGGCTTCTCGCACAGCGTGTGGAGGCCCAGGCCGAGCAGCTCGCTCGCCACCAGGTGATGAGAGCCGGTGTCGGTGGTGCAGCCGGCGGCTTCCAGCTCCGGCTCCGCCATCATCATCTCCGGCGCCGACGCGTAGACGTGCGGGCGGGCGCCGAGCAGCGTCTCCGCCTCCTGGGCCAGGTTGTTCGCGTTGTCGGGCCGCGGGTCGCAGACCGCCACCAGCCGGACCGAGCGCGCGGACGACCTGGCCAGCTCGGCCAAGCCCGCCAGGTGACGCCGGCCCATGCCGCCGCAGCCCACGATCGCGAGGCGGAGCGGCTCGGTCATCGCTCCCCCACCGCCTCCGGCAGCAGCAGCCGTCGCAGGTACTCGGCCGACCAGCGAACTCCCTCCAGGCCGTACAGCACCGGATCCTCGTTCTCGATGCCCAGCGATCCCCGGTAGCCGGCCTCCTTGAGCGCGGACAGGATCGCGGTCCAGTTCAGCTCCCCCAGCCCGGGCAGGCGGTACCGCCACCACCCGCTGCCCAGGATCCCCTGGCGGGCCAGGACCGCGGGCAGGATCTCGGCGTCCTTGCCGTCGAAGTGGTGGATGCGAGGGGCGTAGCGCCGGATCACCTCCGGGATGTCGGGGACGCCCAGCCAGACCAGGTGCGAGGGGTCGAAGCTGAGGCCAAGGGCCGCCGAAGGCACCGCCTCGAACACCAGGTCCCAGAGCTCGGGCGAATGGGCCACGTTGCCCTGACCGCCGCCGCGGGGTGCCGTCTCCATCGCGATCCGGACCCCTTTGCTCTCGGCGTGCTCGACCAGCGGGCCCATCACGTCCTGGAAGATGGCGACCGCCTCCCGAACGCGGTTGGAGGGGTGGTCGGGGCGCTGCCCGGGCATCCCCCAGAGGTACATCCCGAACGGGGACCCGCCGTAGATGACCGCGACATCGACCCCGAGCGCGGCGCAGGCGTCGAGCGTCAGCCGGAAGTACTCGACCCGGCGTTTGCGGGCGTCGGGGTCTGTGGTGAGCAGGTTCAGCATCGGCGCCAGCGCGGTGATCTCGAGCCCGGCGCGTCCGACCAAGCCCAGTGTCTCCCCGGGGCCGTCGGCCACGATCCGGCGCAGGTCGAGGTGCCCGCCCTCGGGGCCGTCTCCGCGTCCTGGATAGGTGGGGCCGCAGTTGACCTCGATGCCGTCGACTCCGATCGCCGAGGCCCGCCGCACCAGCTCCTCGAACGGCATCGGCTCCACGCCGACCAGCGATGCGAACGCCAGCTTCATCCCGCCTCCCTCTTCAACCCCGCGCGACCGGCGATGATCGCGGCCGCCTGATCCACCGCGCGCACCACGTCCCCGTCAACCGGGTAGAGCAGCGTGCGCCCCGCCACCAGACCCCGGACCTGCGGATACTCCATCGCCCGCTCCCAGAGGGCGAAGGTGGGTTCCGAGTCTTCGCCCGGGTCCCCTCCGAGCAGGAAGGTGGGAAGGGTGCTGGCGGACATCACCTGGTCCATGTCGGCGGTGACCGGCACCTTGAGCCAGGTGTAGGCGGAGGTCCCCCCGAGCCCGGAGACGATCGCGATCGCGCGTGCCAGCGCCGCCCCCTCGTGGATCGGACGCAGCCCACCGGGCTGGCGGCGAACCGGGAAGACCTCGATCATGGCCGGCAGCCGGAGGGCGGCCAGCTCGTCGATCGCCCGGGCACAGCTCTCGAGCGTGCGCAGCGTCCTGGGATCGGTGTCGTCGACCCGGACCATCATCTTGCCGCCGTCCAGCCGGTCGCGCGCGAGGGCGGCCGCGGTGTATCCGGTGAAGCCGTCGTCGAGCTCGAACTCGGCGCCCGCCAGCCCGCCCCGGTTCATCGACCCGAACACGACCTTGTCGTCGAGGGCCCCGAGCAAGGCCAGGTCCTCGACGATGTCCGCGGTCGCCATCACGCCGTCGACCCCGGGCCGGTCAAGCGCGAGCTGCAGCCGCCGCAGCAGGTCGCCGCGGTCCCCCATCGCCGCCCGATCGCCGCGGATCGCGAGCTGGCCTCGGGCGGGGTGGTCGGCGGCGATCAGGAACAGGGTGCCGGTCGCCGTCGTCACGTGGCGGCGGCGCGTGCGCCGGGCCAGGGCGTCGGCGATCGCCGAGGGGGACGCGACGCGGGTCTGCACCAGGCGCGCGACCAGGTCAGACACCCGCCGGCACCTCCTCCACCTCGGCGGCCGCCGGCTCGGCGTCGTCGCGACCCATGGTCATGACGTCGAAACGCGGGTTCACGCCGTCGGTGCGGGTCATCCCCGCCTCGGGTCCAGCAGATACTTGATGCCGCGCGCGGCCGCGGTGTCGGCGAAGACGCGCTCCCAGTCGTCGAGCGGCGCCGCCTCGGTGACCAGGTTCTCCAGGCACACCGCGCCCCGTGCCAGGAGGTCCATCGCGCGGCGCCAAGAGTGAGGCGTGGAAGCGAAGCCGCCAGAGATCCGAACCTCGTGGAAGCTCACCTGGGCGAGCCGTACCGGCACCGCGCGATCGGTCTGTCCGATCTGCACGTAGCGGCCGCCGCGGCGCACCACCTCCAGCCCGGCCGCCATCGCCTGCCCGCTTCCCGAGCACTCGATGACGACGTGGGGGCCCCATCCCTCGCCCAGCGCTCCTGCCGCGCCGCCGTCACCGGCCAGAGCGGTCCTGAAGCCGAGGCGTTCCGCGGCCGCCAGTCGCACCTGGTCGTGGTCGGTGCCGACCACCAGGACGGTGCCGCCGCACGCTCGCGCGACCTGGGCCGAGAGCAGGCCCATGGTGCCGGGGCCGATGACCAGAACGTCATCCCCAGGTTCCACCCGCCCGGGATCGCACAGGGACTGGCTGACACAGGCCAGCGGCTCGCTCAGCGCGGCCGCGCAGGGATCGATCCCATCTGGCACCCGGTGCAGGTTGTGCGCGGGCACCACCATCCAGGGAGCGAAGCCGCCGTCGGCTCCCGACCCGATCGACCGGCGCTCCGGGCACAGGTTGGGGCGTCCGTCGCGACACCAGGGACAGACGCCGCAGGTCGAGAAGAAGGTCTCGCAGGCGACGTGGCGCCCGACCCAGTCAGCGTCGACGCCGGTCCCCACCGCCGTCACCACGCCCGTGACCTCGTGGCCCATGGTGACCGGGGGAAAGCTCGCGAACGACCCCTCGCTGATGTGGAGGTCGGTGCCGCAGATGCCGGCGGCCCAGACCTCGACCAGGGCCTGTCCGGGTCCGGCGGCCGGCACCGGCACCTCCGCGATGCCGACGTCACCCGGCTCGCTGGACCGCTTGCGGAGGGCCCTCATCGCGCCTGGCACGCCCCGCGGCCTCACTCCACAGCCCACGTCGGGAACATAGCACTTTGTAACGACATTCGGTCGTACGGGGATTCGGATCTACCTACCAGGCGTATCCTCCATCCGGCTCATGCCCGGCGATGGAGCGGTCAGGTGACCCGTCGATGATCGAGTCGGCGCGCCCTCTGCCCCGGCTCGCTCAGCAGCTGGCGGACGGCATCGATCCGGGCAGCCCGGTCCCGCTCTACTACCAGCTGGCGATGGCGATCGAACGGGCCATCGACAGCGGTGAGCTTCCGGCCGGCAGTCGCCTCGACAACGAGCTCGATCTGGCTCGGACTCTGGCGTTGAGCCGCCCCACCGTCCGGCAGGCGCTCGGCTACCTGGTCGACCGCCGCCGGCTGGTGCGGCGGCGGGGCATCGGCACCATCGTGCTGCCGGCCGCGGTGCGCCGCCCGGTCGGGCTGACCAGCCTCTTCGACGACCTGGTCCGGAGCGGGCGCCGGCCGGCCACCCGGGTGCTCACGCTGGAGGTCGCCCGCTGTCCGCGGGAATCCGCGCTGGCGCTCGACCTGGAGCCGGGGACGGCGATCACGCACGTCCGCCGGCTGCGCCTGGTGGACGACGAGCCGCTGGCGCTGATGGAGAATTACCTGCCGCCGCCCCCGCTGCAGACCGACCGCCGTCAGCTGGAGGAGACGGGTCTCTACCGGCTGCTGGCGGCATCCGGCATCGTGCCTCGCATCGCCTCGCAGTCGGTGACCGCGCGGCCGGCCGGGTCGGAGGAGGCCCGCTTGCTCCACGTGAGCCCGGGCGCGCCACTGCTGGCGCTCCGCCGGGTCAGCTATGACGCCACCGGGCACGCGATCGAGCTCGCCAGCCACGCCTACGTTGGAGAGCGGTACGCGATCGAGATGAGTCTGGTGAGCGACGAACGATGAAGTGAATCGAAGGCCGGAAGAAGGAGGTCGAGTGAGCATCCAGGATGGAGTGGCGATCGTGACCGGAGGCGCGACCGGCATCGGCCGCGCCGTCTGCGAGGGACTGGTGGCGCGCGGAGCGGCGGCGGTGGTGGTGGACTACGCGCATTCCCAGGAGGCGGCCGAGGAGCTGGCGGCGAGCCTCCGCGCGGGAGGCGCCGAGGCGGAGGCGGTCCAGGCTGACGTGGCCGAGGAGCGGGCGGTCCGGGAGCTGGTGGACCAGGTGGTCAGCCGCCACCGCCGCCTGGACCTCGTCATCAACAGCGCCGCCATCACCCGGTTCATTCCGCACCCCGACCTCGACGCGCTCACCGACGACGCCTGGCGGGACCTCTTGCAGACCAACCTGATGGGGCCCTTCTATGTGGCTCGTGCGGCGGCGCCGTCCCTGCGGCGGTCTCGGGGCGCGATCGTCAACGTGGCCTCGATCGCCGGACACCGCGCCACCGGGTCCTCGATCCCCTACGCGGTGAGCAAGGCGGCGCTGCTGCAGCTGACGCGAAGCCTGGCGATCGCCCTCGCGCCCGAGGTGCGGGTCAACGCCGTCTCACCGGGTCACGTCGACACCCGCTGGCACCGGGACCACCTGGGGGATGAGGGCGCCGAGGAGCTGGCCCGGCGCAACGCGGAGACCGAGCCGTTGGGGCGGGTCGCGATGGCGGAAGACGTGGCGGAGGTCATCCTCAACCTCCTCGACACGCCCATGGTCACCGGCCAGACCTTGATCGTGGACGGGGGCAAGCACCTCAAGTACGGCTAGCCCCCACACGTAAACCCCGATTGCCGGCACTCGGGGCTCGCCCGGCGCCCGGGGTTGCCCGATTGCCGGCACTCGGGCTCTGAGGTGGCGACGGCTGGTGGCGGCGTTAGGCGCCCAGGCGGACGCGGGTGCCTTCGCGCATGGAGCGGTAGGCGGCCTCCACCACCGCCACCGCCGCGCGGCCGTCCTGTCCGGTCTGGCGGGGTCGATGCGCGCCGCGCAGCGCGCCCGCGTAGTCCCCCCACATCCGGGTGAAGGCGTTCTCCTGGGGCAGCGGCAGGTCGTGCTCGGCGTCGTCGTCGAAGAGCGCCGGCACCACACCCCACAGGTGCTCCCGGCCGTCCGGACGGCGGGTCGCGCGCAGCCAGCCGCCGGTGCCGAAGAGCACGATCTCATGGTCGAGCGGTCCGTGGGCGACGGCGAAGGTGCCGCTGAGAACGGCAAGCGCCCCGCTCTCGAGCCCGAGGGTGACCACGGCGGTGTCCTCGCGCGTCATCTCGGTCGTGTTCTCGCGGGTTCGCGCCCCGACCACGGTCTCCACCTCGCCGAGCAGCCAGCGCACGACGTAGACCGGGTGGACGGACTGGTTCAGGAACACACCGCCCAGGCTCAGGTCCGTCCGCAGCCAGGGAACTCGGTCCAGAAGCTCGGGAGGCTCGAGGCCGTTGGATTGGAGCAGGAACACCCGACCCAGCGCGCCGGTCCCCACGATCTCCGCCATGCGCTCGACCGCGGGTTCGAAGACGCGGTTGTGGCCGGGCACGAGCAGACGGCCGGTGGACTCGGCGGCTCGCAGCATCCGATCGCACTCCTCGGTGGTGCGGCCGAGCGGCTTCTCGCAGACGACGTCCTTCCCGCTCTCCAGTGCCTCCACCGCGAGGTCGACGTGCACATCGGGGGGAGCGGTGACGACCACGCACCGTGTGGCCGGGTCCGCCAGCAGCTCGGACCAGCTGTCGTACACCCGGGGCACGCCGTGCTTCTCGGCGAACGCCTCCGCCCGGCCTCGGTCACGATCCGAGACGCCCGCGATCGCGATCCCCGGCGTGGCCGCGATGGCGGCTGCGTGGCGGTTGGCGATCTGGCCCGTTCCCACCAGCGCCAGGCGAAGCTCGGCGTCCATACCCTGATCTCCCACGCCCGACAACGTAGCAGTCCCCGTCTGCTGCCAGCCCCGAGTGCCGGCAGTCGGGGGTCTGCGCGCAGCTCAGCGAGCCCCGAGTGCCAGCAATCGGGTAGCAATCGGGTGGCAATCGGTCGGCCCCGAGTGCCGGCGGGGTCAGGCCAGCGTCAGCGTGCCCTGGGCCAGTTGCTGGAACTCGGCCAGCCGCTGCGTCTCCACCGCCACCTCCTCACGGTCTGAGGTGGTGAGGTGGCGAAGGGGCTCCATCCGCACCTCCAGGCTGCGCAGACCCCAGCGGGCCCGCCATAGCCCCACCGGCTCCCCGTCGAGCAACACCAGGCCGGGGCCTCGGGACGGCCGCCACAGCCGGCGCCGGGCGCCGAAGTCCGGGAGCAGCGTGGAGCGGTCCCGCTGCTGCAGGAAGGGGTCTGCTGGGGGGAGCAGCCGCACGCCGCGCATGGGTGGCGGGTTGCGGAGCATGGGGATGCTCTCGTCGAGCACCCACGCCGGGCCGGCCAGGTTCACCTCCACCAGCTCCGCCGCCAGCCGGTTCCAGCGCCGGATGGCGTCACCGACGCCGGTCCCGGCCCAGGCCGCGAACGCCTCCGGGGTGGAGGGCCCAAAGCAGCGCAGAAACCGCCGGACCAGCTCCACCCGGGCCGCCTCCAGGTGTCCTCCGGGCACCTCGGCCAGGCCCTGCGTTCGCAGCTGATAGCGCTCGGGCTCGCCCCCGTCGGCGATCGCGCCTGCCGCCGTCGCTCCCATCCGGAACAACGATTCCGGCACGTGGTTGGACCGGCAGGCGCCACACCAGGGCTCCAACGCGATCGGGAGCCGGCCGTGCAGGGACTCGCTGAGCTCCTCCTTGGTCACGGGCGTCTGGCGGAGAACCTCGGTCATGGCCGCCGCCACCATGGCCAGCGCCGCCGCGGCCGACAGCCCGGCCCCGTCCACCGCCTCCTGGTCCGGACCCAGCACGGCACGCAGCGCATCCTCGCGGTCGGGCAGGGCCCCGAGGCCGAAGATGAGGACGTCCGGCCCCTCCACGATATGCGCCATCCTGCGCGGCCCCCAGATCGAGTACAGGGCACCGGTGCGCAGGCCGGTCGCGACGGTGAGGCGGTCGAGGCGGTGCAGGCGCGCGTGCAGGGCGAGGTTGGCGGACCCGACAGGGACATCCGGCATCCCGCAAGCGCCGATCACGTCGCGCAGCAGGCTCAACGACCGCCGGGTGTCCAGCCCGTGAGCGGCGACCCGAAAGGCGATCGCGCGCGCCGGGTGCACGTGTGGCGGTGTGGCTTTGACCGAGGTGTCCCGCACCTCGCCTTCGCGTGATGTGTACTGCACGGACGCTATGTCCGCCCCATCCCCAAAACGCGCACGCGAAACCGGCGGACCACTCGACGCTCCACCGCCAGAGAATACGGACGCGAGGTGGAAGGCTGGCCTCCGCAACTCGGGCGTGCCTCCGGCCGTACTCCTACGCTGGGGGCGACCCATCCCGGACCCGTACGAGGAGAAGAACGCATGGCACGTCCGACCCCGCCCGATCCGTACGAGTTTCTCCCGCAGCTACCGAGCTTCACACTCAGCAGCACCGACATCCGGGACGGCGAGGTCTTGCCCGTCCCCCACCGCTCGGGGGTGATGGGCGCCGGAGGTGAGGACCGGTCCCCGCAGCTGAGCTGGTCCGGGTTCCCGGAACAGACCCGGAGCTTCGCGGTCACCTGCTATGACCCGGATGCCCCGACTGCGAGCGGCTTCTGGCATTGGGCCGTCTGCGAGCTCCCGGTCTCCACCACCGAGCTGGCGGCCGGCGCCACCCCGTCCGCCCCCGCGGTGGTGCTCAAGAACGACGCCGGTGCGGCCGGATACGTCGGCGCCGCACCCCCTGCCGGCCACGGTCCGCACCGTTACTTCTTCGTCGTCACCGCGGTGGATGTCGCGTCGCTTGGCCTCACCGAGACGGCGTCCCCCGCGTACCTCGGCTTCAACCTCTTTATGCACGGCATCGCCCGCGCCCGGCTGGTCGCGACGTACGAGCAGACGTGAGGGGACATTGCCTGCGATGCAACCGCATCCCGTCGCGGGGGGGTTACATCGCCGGCGATGTAACCCCTATCCGGGCTAGCCGAGCGCGGTGTCGAGCGGGACCAGGCGCCGGCGGTCGACGTCGACCAGCCCCCGATCGGTCAGCTTGAGCGCGGGGATCACCGACAGGGCCAGGAAGCTGAGCGCCATGAAGGGAGCCTGCAAGGTCACGCCCCGGTCTCGGAGCTGGTCCTGAAGGCGGGAGAGTGCCTGCGCCACCTCGGCCGCCGGCCGGTCGCTCATCAAACCCGCCACCGGGAGCGCGAGCTCGCCGAGCACGCGGCCCGCCTCCGCCACCACGATCCCGCCGCCCAACTCCGCCAGGCGCCGCGCGCAGCAGGCCATGTCCTCGTCGTCGACCCCCACCACGATCAGGTTGTGCGCGTCGTGGGCCACGGTCGATGCATAGGCGCCCCGGCGGAGCCCGGTGCCGGTCACGAACCCGACCCCGACCCGGCCGGTCGCGTGGTGACGCTCGAGGACCGCCATCTTGGCCAGGTCCCGGGCGGGATCGGCCACCGCCCGACCCTCGTGCACCGTCGGCTCCATCCGCTCCTCCGTGGTCAAGAGCTGACCGGGGACGCCGCCGATCACGCGGAGGCGGCCGGTGGGCGCAGGCACGGAGAACGCGGAGGGTGGCACCGGTCCCAGATGGACAGTCCGCCGCACCCATTCCGGGACCTCGACGCTCGGGTACACCGGCTCCGTTCCCTGGCTGAGGACCTGCAGAGGCCGGAAGTCGCGCAGGTTCTCCAGCACCACCAGGTCGGCCCAGCAACCGGGAGCGATCGCACCCCGGTCGGTCAACCCATGGCACTGTGCCGGGTGCGAGGTAGCCATCAGGAGGGCGTCCTCGGGCCGGATGCCGTGCTCCACCGCCAGGCGCAGCATCTGGTCCAGGTGTCCCTCCGCGAGCAGGAAGTCCGGCTCCCGGTCATCGGTGCAGAACGCGCAGCGATCGGGCCCGAACTGACGCACCATCGGGAGCAGGTCCACGAGGTTCCGTGCGTTGGAGGCCTCCCGCAGCAGCACCCACATGCCGAGCCGCCGCTTCTCCAGCGCCTCGGCGGCGGTGGTCGACTCGTGGTCCGAGCCGATGCCGGCCGCGACGTAGGCGCAGAGATCCATGCCGGTGAGACGGGGGGCGTGCCCATCGACGTGGTGCGTGAGGCCGGAGCGCAGCTTGGCCAGCTCGACCGGGTCGCCGCCCACCACGCCGGCGTAGTTCATCATCTCCGCCACGCCCAGGACCCGGCGCCGGCGCAGCAGCGCCGACAGGTCGCCCTCGGTGAAGGGCCGCCGTGGAGACTCGAAGTCGGAGGCCGGGACCGAGGAGGGCGCCATCACGTAGACCGCCAGCGGGAGGTCCCGGCACTGGTCGAGCAGCCAGTGGACCCCGTCGGTGGCGAGCACGTTAGCGATCTCGTGGGGATCGACCACGACCGCCGTGGTTCCGCGCGGGACGACGGTGCGCGCGAACTGGTCGACCAGCAGCTTGGACGACTCCAGGTGCATGTGCGCGTCGATGAACCCGGGGACCAGGTGGTGCCCGTCCAGGTCCAGCCGCCGCTCGCCGTGATAACCCTCCCCGACGCCGACCACGTGGCCGTCGGTGACCGCGACGTCCACCTGAAGCCACTCCCGCGTGAACACATTGAACACGCGGCCGCCCCTGATCACGAGGTCCGCCGGAACCTCCCCACGGGCGACCTGGAGCCAGCGCGCGTCGATGCGGTCATTCTCCGCCTTCCTCTCAAAATGGGGCCTCACGACGCCATCGGGCACCTGAGTGCCGGCAATCGGGGTACTTCCCGGGCCTAAGTGAGCCACGAGTGCCGGCAATCGGGTAATGATGCCGCCGCGAGCTCAGACCACGGAATTGAGAATTGATCGAATTGTTCGATAGTAACCCTCCCCCGGACTCAAAGCGTCGTCGTCGGAGGCACCCCTGGGGGACCCGAGGGAGGTAGCGTCATGGGGAAAACCGAATGCGTTTCGGGGTCTGATTCGAGATTTCTGGTCGCGCGCGGGGGCAAAACCGATGGATCGGAGGCAAAAAAGCGGGGAGACCCCCCTTATGCTCGCTTTCGCTTTGGTAATATGGAGGCGCGGTTAACGCCGCCTTACCTTGATCCTCACCCCCGCAGCCATGCTCGGTGGATGGGCGGAGAGGGAAACCTTTCCGCCCGCCCCGAGCTATGGGGGAGGGACCGGCCGGTCAGGAGTCCAGCCACACCGACCACTCGTCCCCGTCTCCGCGGCCCCCGGTCGCCGTGCGCAGCCAGGCCTCCGCGTTGGCGAGGTGTGCCTCAGATGCGGTCGCCGCCAGCCCGGGGTCGCGGGCCGCGATCGCGGTTCGAATTCGTTCATGGGCGAGAACCAGGCCCCGCATGCTTTCCGGTCCCGCATCCACTCTCATGCGCCAGATCGAGGTGCGCAGTGTGCTCAGCGCCAGTGAGTCCTGGAGCGCGAACAGAAACGGGTTTCCGACCGAGCTCGCGATGGTGGCATGGAAGGCGCTGTCGGCGATGGTGAGAGCTTCCACGTCTCTGCGGTCCGCGGCCGCCGCGATCCGGGCCAGGTCGGCATCCAACGTCTGCAACTCCGCCGGCCGCATCCGCGCGGCGGCCATCGCCGTGATGCGCGGCTCCAGGATGCGCCGCACCTCGAAGAGATGTCCTGCCATCTCGGTCGGCAGGAGTTGGGTCGCGAGCCGGATCGACCGCAGCAGCAGCTGAGGGCTGAGCGACGTCACATAGGTCCCGGCCCCCTGCCGCGCCTCCAGCGCACCGACCACAGTGAGGGCGCGGATCGCCTCCCGCAGGGAGGAACGGGAAAGGCCGAGCTGTGCGGCGAGGTCGCTCTCGCGCGGGAGCCGTTCTCCCGGACCGAGCTTCCCGTGCTCGATCATCTCGCTGATCCTGGAGATCGCCTCGTCGGCGACCCCCCACCGTTTCGTTCCTCCCGTCCTCCGGGCGCTCTGAGGCTCCGCCATAGCCCGTCTTTCTCTCACAGAACCTGGCTCGGCATCCTGGCGTGGCGCCCCACCGCACGTGCTCGTCCGTCCGTCGATGAAAGATACATCGGATGACTGGCTCGAAGCAACCGGGGTATCCGACCCTGAACCGGCCTTAAGCCCAAAGTCATCGGATGACCGACGGCCAGTCATGACTTCCGGGTCCCACCGGGTATGATCACCCCGCGATGCCCGCTGAGGTCGACCCCCAACTGCTGGAGATCCTCGCCTGCCCCAAGTGCCACACGCACGTCGAATTGGAAGACGACAAAGCCCACCTCCGCTGCGACACCTGCCGCCTGCGGTACCGGATCGATGACGGCATTCCGGTGATGCTGATCAGCGAGGCGGAGCCCTTCTAATCCCCCTCAGGGTGCCTCACCTCAGACCGCGCAGGCGAGGGACGAGGTATTGATCGGGACCTGGCTGGCGACTCCCTGACTGACGTCCCCCTGGATCTGCTGATCACTCAGCGCGTACGCCTGCGTCGAGCCGGTTTGCGAGGAGGCGGCGAAGACCATGCCGATCACACTGGCGTTGCTGTCGAGCAGTGGACCGCCCGAGTTGCCGGGGCGCACGGTACCGCTAAAGACCCAAATTTGGCGGGTCACCTCCTGGTTGTTGTAGATGTCGTTGAAGCGCGCCATCGTCTCGCCGTCCACGGCCGCGGGGGTGACCGCCTCAGGGCCTCCGCCCGGATAGCCGACCACGAACGCGAGCGTGCCTCGCTGAGCGCTGGTTTGCTGCGCCACGGGGGCGTCGAGTCCGGGGACATGGAGCACGGCGACGTCGACCTTCTCGTCGAAGTAGACGACGGTCGCCTCCAGGTTGACGCCCCGCTGATCCTGCATGACGCGGGTGTCGCTGGTGCCGGCCACGACGTGAGCGTTGGTCACCACATAGTCGGGCGCGACCGGATAGGCGCTGCCGGTGACCAGACCACCGCAGCCTGAGCCTTCAACGCGGAAGACCTCACGCGCGGCCGCCTGCACGGCGGAGGTGGGGGCGCTTTGGGGTACCGAGACCGGACCCGGCAACCCGGCCGCCTGCCCGGGGAAGAAGGTGGAGGGGAAGGGGACCGCGGCGACCGTGTGCTCGAGGCCCCCGAGGAAGCCCGGCGGCTGCGGGGCCACCCGATCGATGGCGCGCAGGATGCCCGACCTCTGCGCCACCGCAGAGAGGTCCGAGTCGGTGCTCTCGGTGAAGGAGAGGCCGAGGAACCAGACCAGCATCACCACCGCCAGCAGAGAGATCGCACCGCCCGAGAAGCGGTCCAGCGGGTTGGGGCGGTCGTTCTTCGTGACCCAGTGGCGCAGGGGCTCTCCGACCCAGAACCCGATCGTCGCCCCCAGGCAGCCGCCCAGGAGAAGGAGCAGCGCCGCCGAAAGTGGTCGCGAGTTGGGATCGTAGAGGCCGAGCGCGTTCAGCACGCGGGGGGAGAGTGCGCCCGTGACCAGGACGCCCGCGATCAGACCTCCATACTGAGCAACCGAGGGGATGAGACCGCGCCGGTACCCGCCCACCAGCCCGAGCAGGGCGAGCACCAGGATCGCGATGTCGACGAGGTCGAGCACCGGGTAAGCCTACCGAGAAGAGGACGCGGTCCCGGCATAATGAACGTGTGTTGATGCTTGCCAGTGGGATCGGCGAATGGGTGTCGGCCTACGTGTTCTTCGGTCTCGCGTTCGCGGTCGCCAGCGGGGGAGTGCTCGGTCTGGGCTATTGGGTGCTCCGAGGGGACGCAGCCAACCGCCGCAAGAAACTGCTCGACCTGCGTGAACTGGAGGCGGACGAGCGGCTCCCCGACGAGTAGCACCGGGCCGTCGGTCCCGCCACTCCGCGATTTGCCGGCACTCAGGGGCCAAGAGATTCCCCGACTGCCGGCACTCGGGGGTTCGGGGGCGCCACGGCGGGCCCGACTGCCGGCACTCGGGGTTCAGCAGCGTCCGGGGAGAGCTACTGTGACGGGGTCGAGCTCTCGGCGGCTGCCGCGGCCGCTTCCGCCGCCAGCCTCCGGTCGCGCCGCTCCCGGGCCGCGCGCAGCTCACGCAGCGGCATGAAGGACCGCACCGGGGGTACCCGCTCGAAGTTGTAGGGAGGCGGTGGGCTGGTCGTCGCCCACTCCAGGGTGTTGCCGCGCCAGGGGTCGTCTCCCGCGATCTCACCGTGCCTCCAGCTCCAGATCACGTTGATGATGAACAGCAGGACCGAGATCGCGATCAAGAACGACATCACCGTGATGAAGGTGTTGGTCGCGCCCCATCCCTCCTCGCCGAAGCCCCCGGGATAGGTGTAGACGCGGCGCGCCATTCCCTCCAGGCCGAGCGAGAACATGACCAGGAAGGTGCCGTTGAACCCAAAGAAGGTGGTCCAGAAGTTCCACTCGCCGAGGGTCTCGTTGAGCTTGCGGCCCGTTATCTTCGGGAACCAGTAGTAGACGCCGGCGTAGATCGTGAACGCGCTGCCACCGAACAGGACGTAGTGGAAGTGGGCGACCACGTAGTACGAGGCGTGGAGTTGCGTGTCCACCGGTACCGAAGCCAGGTAGATGCCGGTGATACCGCCGATCAGAAACGTGGCGAGGAAGCCGAAGGCGAACTTCATCGACACGTTGAAGTCGATCGAACCCTTCCAGGCGGTGGCGATCCAGTTGAAGAACTTGATGCCGGTGGGGACCGCGATGGCCAGGGTCATCGCCATGAAGAAGCTCTCGACGTAGATGTTCATGCCGACCGTGAACATGTGGTGTGCCCACACCGCGAGCGACAGGAACACGATGCTGAACAGCGCCGCCACCATCGAGCCATAGCCGAACAGTGGCTTGCGGCTGAAGACCGGAATGACCTCCGAAATGATCCCGAAGCCGGGCAGCACCATGACGTACACCTCTGGGTGCCCGAAGAACCAGAACAGGTGCTGGTACAGGACCGGGCGCCCGGCGGTGCTCGCGAAGAAGTGGGTCCCGAACTGGCGGTCGAACTCGAGGAGGATCATCGCCGCCGCCAGCGGGGCGCCTACCAGAAGCAGCAGGATCGAGGTCGACATCTGCGCCCAGGCGAAGAGGGGCAGGCGCGTCAGGCCCATGTCCGGAGCCCGCAGCCCGATGATCGTGGTGATGAAGTTGGTGGAGGCCATGATCCCGCTGATCGCCCACACGATCAGCGACATCGCCCAAAGGTCGGTGCCGATGCCAGGGCTGAATTGCAGCTCGGTGAGCGGCGGGTAGCCGGTCCAACCGGCGCTGAGTGTCCCGTTGGGCGTGAAGAAACCGATGTAGTAGATGAAGATCGAAACCGGAATCAACCAGAACCCGAGCAGGTTGACACGGGGGAAGGCGACGTCGCGGGCCCCCACCATGATCGGCACGAAGTAGTTCGCGATGCCGGTCAGGAAGATCGTCATGAAGAAGAAGATCATGGTGGTCCCATGCGTCGACAGCAGCTGGTTGTACTGCGCCGCTGTGAGCAGCTGCTCGTTGGGCTGCGACAGCTGCAGCCGCATGACCAGGGCGAAGATGCCGCCGACCACGAAGGCCAGCATCCCCGTGACCATGTACATGATCCCGATCTTCTTGTGATCGGTGGTGGTCAGCCAGAGCGTGACCGGCCGCCAGAACGACTCGTCATACGACTTGACGCGGGGCGGCGCTTCCAAGGTGGACATGTCGATACCTCCCTAGCCTAGCCGCTCGGCGACGGCGACGGTGAAGGTGAGGAGCCGGGCGAAGGGCTGCCATGAGGCGACGGACCGGCCGTGGGTGACGGGCTGGCGCCCGGCGACGGACTGACGACGGCCCCCGGACTGGGGCTCGGCGACGGCGCGGAGGCCGGCGATGGCGACGGGTGCGGGCTCGGCTGCGACTGCTTGTGCTTCTCGCTGCTCAGCCAGGCCTGGAAGTCGGTCTCTGGGACCGCCTTGACGCGGATCAGCATCTGCCCGTGGTCGACGCCACAGAGCTCGGTGCACTGGCCACGCCACTCTCCGGGGTGATCGATCTTCATCCACGTGTAGTTGCTGTACCCGGGCACCGCGTCCGTCTTGCCGGTGATGGCCGGAACCCAAAAGCTGTGGATGACATCGGTAGAGTCGAGCCGAAGCCGGACCATCCGGCCCACCGGGATCACCATCGGGGCGTTGGGATCGCCCAGCTCTTGGGTGACCACCACCCCGTTCGAGTACTCGTACTTCCATCCGAATTGATGGGCGACGATGTGGATCTGCACCGTGCCCTCCGCGGCCGTGGGGACGACCTCGTCCTGCTGCATGACATGGAAGGAGGCGAACCCCACCAGCGTGACGATCAGAAACGGCACCACGGTCCACGACAGCTCCAGAAAGGTGTGACCGCTCCACTGCGGAGGCCGGTAGTCGGCCGGCAGCTTGGACCGGCGCCACTTGAAGATGATGATCAGCAGCAGCCCTTCCACACCGATGAAGACCACGGCCGCGGGGATCGAAATCAAGAGGTAGAGTTCGTAGATTCGCTGCCCGTTGGGCGAGACGCCCTGGGGCACCGCCCAGTTGGGCCACCCGTTCAAATCGCCGCCCGGCTGGCCGTGATAGATGAGCAGGGCCGCGATGACCGTGGTCGCGACCATCGTGATGGCCGCGACGACGCTCCACTGCCGGTGACTCACGCCGAGCAGTATAGGTCCGGCCCCAAGTTCGGCTTAGGGTCGAATTCATCTCGGGTTCATGGTCGGAATCCGGCGGCTTGGAGGGCCGGCGCGGGAGTTCCCAAGCGCGGAACGCCCTCTCTCGGGAGGCGCTAGAATCCAGGCCAGTGGCACCCGCAGCCAAGCCCAGATTCGTCGATGTGAGCAATCCCGCCCTGGCGATCGATTGTCCGAACTGCAGCCTGGTGACGCCCCGGTTTCTCCAGTACTGCCGCAACTGCGGGTATTCCCTGTGGCCGAGCGGCGAGTACGCGACGGCCGCCTTCATGGCCTGGCGCGACCACGACCTGGATCGGACCGCCGCTCGCCGGTTCGACCTGGAGTGCCCGCCGCCGGTGCCCGACGACAACGTGCTCGACGACCAGGCGCGCGCGCACGAGCTGGGGATTCACATCTTCCCGCGGAGCAGCTGGCCGTTTCCGATCTGCGTCGGCTTCTTCTTCCTGTTCCTGGCGCTGGTTCCCTTCCCCGCCGGCTGGCGCATCGCGCTCGGCATCATCGGCGGCGTGATCCTTCTGATCGGGATCGTGGGTTGGGTGGTGTTCGAGGACACCAGGATGTACGCGGAGTCCACCGTCCCCGTCCACGGCCACGGCGAGACGGATGGCCGCGAGCCCACCGAAGAAGAAAGGAAGGAGAGGTAGCCGGTGGCCACTGTGCACGCGCCTGGGGAGACGGTCCAGGAGGAGCATGTCGCCCCCCGGCATGTGGAGGACGAGCCCGAACACCCGGTGATGGGCGTGCCCATGATGGGCATGTACATCTTCCTCTCCAGCGAGGTGATGTTCTTCGGGTCGCTGTTCTCCGTCTACTTCTATCTGTTCGGGTCGCACCCCTTGGGGTGGCCTCCCGCCGGCACCCAGCCCGTGCACTGGTTCCCGATCCCGTTCTTCAACACGTTCATCCTGATCATGTCAGGCGTCACCTGCCACTTCGCGACCGAGTCGCTGTCGCACGGCAACCGCCGGCGGTGGTACCTGCTGATCCTCTCGACCCTCATCCTGGGCGCCTTCTTCGAGCTCGGCCAGGGGTTCGAGTTCGCGACCGCGAGGCTGTCACTGGGCCACACCACGAATCAGTTCGGGAGCGCCTTCTTCATCATGACGGGCTTCCACGGCGCCCATGTCTTCGGAGGCCTGCTCTTCATCAGCCTCATGGTGGGCCGCTCCCTGAGGGGCCAGTTCACACCCGAGCGCCACGTCGGTCCGGCCGCGGCGACCCTCTACTGGCACTTCGTGGACGTGGTCTGGATTTTCCTCTTCGGAATCCTCTACCTGGCAGTCACGGCGTAGTCGCGGAGAGCGGAACCAGACCGTCGCTCGCCGCCAAACGGTGAGTGCCGCGGTGGACTTTCCCCCGGGTCGGTGGGTGCGACACTGAGCGGGATGGCCGACGACGTCACGATCGATGCCTTCACCCGTCAGGTGTCATCGTTCGAGGGGGCCGGCTCGCACTTCGGCGACGTGGACCTGCTCGAGTGGATCGCGAGCCAGGTGCCGGTCGGCCCCCGGGACCGAGTGCTCGACGTGGCGGGGGGCACTGGGCAGGTCGGGCGGCACCTGGGACGGCGCGCCCGGACCACGGTCGTCGTCGACCTGACACCGGCGATGCTGGGCGCGGGCGCGGCGGCGGTGGCGGACGAACACCGCCACGATGTTGCCTTCGTCCGCGGCAACGTGGTGGCCCTCCCGTTCTCCAACGGCGGGTTCGAGGTCGTGGTGTGCCGGTTCGCGCTGCACCACTTCCGGGAAGTCAAGGCGGCGCTGCTGGAGATGTATCGCGTCTGCGCCCCGGGTGGCACCGTCGCCGTCATCGATATGGTCGCCGAGGTGGGGCCGCGGGGGGAGCGGATGGACGAGCTCGAGCGGCTGCGCGATCCCAGTCACGTCGCCGCCCCTCGCGAAGACGAGCTTCGGGAGCAGGTGTCAGCCACCGGGCTCAAGGTCGTCGCCGCGGCGGTACGGGATGATCGACAGCTCGCCGAAGAGTGGCTGGAGCGGGCGCAGCCCAGTCCGGAGGCCCGAAACCAGGTCCTCTCCGCACTGAGCGGGGAGGCCGGTGGAGGGCCCGCCACCGGGCTGCACGCCGCGCGGACCACTCAGGGGCTCACCATCAATCGACGGAATCTGCTCCTCCGCGCCACTCGGGTTTGAGACGACTGGGCGGCAGGCACCCATGGACGTTCCCCCCGAGCACGCTTAACCCACGCTTAACCCACGCTTCACCCCCCGGTGGTGCACCAGCAGGCCCCCTCCCACCCGGGTTAGCGCGGCGCGGTCTCGCCCTGCTGCCGCTCGACCACGCGCTGCGCCAGCTTGAACTTCTGCACCTTGCCGGAGCCGGTGAGCGGGAGGTCCGGGGCGGTTATGAAGACGACGTGCTCGGGCACCTTAAAGCGCGCCAGGTGCCGGCGGCAGTGATCCAGCAGCTCCTCTTCGGTGGGGTGGCTGCCGGCCGCCGGCACCACAAAGGCCCAGCCCACCTCTCCCCACAGCTCATCGGGGACGCCCACCACGTACGACTGCAGCACGTCGGGCCGCCGGTCGAGGAGGTTCTCGATCTCCTTGGGGGCGACCAGCTCGGCACCCCGCTTGTAGAGCTCCTTGGAGCGGCCGGTCAAGCGCAGGTACCCATCGGGTCGGATCTGACCCAGGTCTCCACTGCGCATCCACCCGTCGGAGAGGAAGACTTTGGCCGTCTCCTCCGGCTTTTCGTAGTAGCCCGCCATCACCTGCGGACCGCGCACCGCCAGCTCACCCTCCGCCTCGGCCGGAAGGTCCTCCAGCGTGACCGGGTCGATCACCTTGTAGACGCATACCATCCCGCCCAGCTCGGGGTCTCCGGCCACGCCGCCCTCCTTGGGCCGCCCGACCGTCACCGACGCCAGCTCGAGCGGATCGTCGGGCATGGTGTAGGTGGTGGCCGCGGTCACCTCGGTCTGACCGTAGGCGGTGACCACCTCCTCCACGCCAAGCTTGGTCTTGACCTGCTCCCAGAGCCGCACCGGCGCGGGCGCCGAGGCCGTCATCACCGCGTAGAGCGACGACAGGTCATGCTCCCCGCGGGCGGGGTGCTCGACCAGCACCAGTGCCATGGTGGGCACGAACAGCGCCTCCTGAGCCCGGTACCGCTCGATGGATTCGAACGTATCCACGGGGTCGAAGACGAGCCGGGGCACGATCGCGCCGCCGACCCAGAACGCGGCCGTCAGGCCCTCCGCGTAGGCGAAGACGTGGTAGAGCGGCAGCGCGAACAGAATCCGGCGCCCGTCCTCCAGCGCCCGGATCCGTGCCGACGAGAAGGCGCAGCGGAGGAAGTTGTCGTGTGTCAGCATGGCGCCCTTCGAGAACCCGGTCGTTCCCGAGGTGTACATGAGACAGATCACGTCCGAGGGGCGGGCCGCCTCGATGCGCCGGTCGATCTCGGCGTCGTCCACCGCGCGCCCGCGCTCGGCGAGGGCCCCCAGATCCAGCACACCGGGTCGAGCTGGACCGCCCCCGGTGGTCGAAAACGTGATCACGTGCCGCAGCTTCGGGAACGTCGCCTGCGGATCGCGCTCCCAGCCGGGCGCCATCTGATCCAGCAGGGCCAGGTAGTCGTGGTCGCCGAACGTGTCCATCGTGACCAGGCAGGTCGCGTCGGACTGGGCGATCACGTAGCTCAACTCGTCGCACTGCAGGCGGAAGTTGAAGGGGACGTTGACCGCGCCGGCGCAGGCGACCGCGAACTGGAGTACTGCGAACTCGGCATAGTTGGCCATCACCAAGCCGACATGGTCTCCCGGCTGGACGCCCAGCGCCACCAGGCCTTTGGCGAGGGCACGCGACTCTTTCCACAGCTCGCGATAGGTGAGGCTGCGCCGGTCGGTGAGCACCGCCGGCCGGTCGCCGAACAGCTCCACATTGCGCCGCAGCAACGTCGGATAGGTGAGCGACGGCCAGGCCGGAACCGCAGCCTCCAGCGCGGCGCGGCGTTCTGCGATCGAGGCGGGCATACCGACCATCATGAGGGGGCGGGCAGCCGGTTGTGAAGAGGCTGCATCGGGGGCGTCGCACCTATACTTCAAGCGTCTCCCGCCGGCGCGGCACGCCTGAGCGCGCCCCGACGGTACCGGTCTGAAACAGGAGGTCCTGCGTGGAACCTGGCCCTGCCAGTACTCGCCGTGACCTCGCGCGCGCCGGCTGACCCTCTCTCTCCAGAGCGGCGCTCCGGAAGCGCTGGGTCGCGAACCCAACGTTGGAAGGAGCGCACAATGGAAACACGGATTCCGGACGGGCGGGCACTGTCCGCTCGACGGGACGATGCCACCGGGGTGGCGCTGCTGACGGGGCGCAGCCCGTCGCGCGCCTCGCTACGGAGCCACCAGATGAGCACGGATCAGCACGATCGTCCGGCCGGGGCGGATCGCGCCCGCCCGCGTCTGCAGCCCACCGAGCCGCTGCTCATGCTGCGGTCGGTCCTGCATGCTCCCGTGCTGGATCCGCAGGGCGAACGCCTGGGCCGGATCGTGGACTGCGTCTGTCGCTTCAGCGACACCGGCTATCCGCGGATCAAGGGGCTGGTGATCGAGATCGGTGGCCGCAACCTTTTCGTCCCCATGGACATGATCACGGAGCTGAAGCCGGGGGAGGGGAAGCTGCAGGGCCAGATGCTTGATCAGAGGGCCTTCGAACGCCGCGAGGGAGAGGTGCTGCTGGCCGAAGATGTGCTTGGCCGGCGCATGATCGACGTCACCAGGGGCCGGCTGATCGTGGCTGAAAATCTCGCCCTTGCCCACGTCGGTGACGCCTGGCGGCTGGCCGGAGTCGACGCCGGGCGACCGGGCCTGTTCAACGGGCTGTTCAACCGAGTCGGCACCGGCAACCAGCCCCGCGCCGCCCTGGTCGACTGGGCCGATATCGAGCCCTTCGTGGGCCACGTCCCCACCGCCCGGCTGCTGCTGCCCCTGCAGTCGCTCAGGCGCTTACACCCAGCGCAGATCGCGGACCTGGTCGAGCGCGCGTCGCACGAGGAGGGTGAGGAGATCCTGGAGGCGGTTCAGTCCGACGCCGAGCTCACCGCGGACGTGTTCGAGGAGCTGGACCCGGAGCACCAGCGGGAGTTTCTGAGGGATCGCTCCGACCAGGAAGCGGCCGCCGTTCTCGACGACATGGAGCTCGACGACGCCGCCGACCTGCTCGTCGACCTTCCCCAGGAGCGCCGAGCCGGCGTGATCGCGGCGCTGCCCCCGGAGCTCCAGGCCAAGCTCCGCCGCCTCCTCGAGTACAACCCCGAGGTCGCGGGCGGCATGATGAGCCTGGACGTCATCACGGTACCGGCGTCAGCCAACGCGACCGTCGCCATCGAGCGGGTGCGGACCGCGCCCGAGGACGTCCCCCCCACCTTGTTGAGCGACATCTTCGTGATCGCGGACGACGGCACCCTGCTCGGCTCGATCGGGGCGTCCGACCTGCTGCGAGCGGGCGCCGGCCAGACCGCCGGCGAGCTCCCCGGTCTGGTCAAGGCGCGGGTGCGAGCCGACGCCGATCTCTCGGACGTGGCGCTGCTCATGAGCGACTACAACCTCACCGCGGCCCCGGTGGTCGACGAGCACGACCACCTGGTGGGCGCGATCTCGGTCGACGACGTGGTGGAGCTGCTGATACCTGACGACTGGCGCCGCCGCCAGGAGTCGGAGGCATGAACACCACCACCACCGGAGAGGGGCCGTTACGATGGCGCAGCGCAACCTCACCCGGCAGGAGATCCGGCGGCGCCGCGTAACCCGACGCGGCAACGAACTCCAGGTCATCGACGAGATTCACGGCGCGCTCGGCACGGTTCGCGCGCCGGCCGAAGGCGAGCACCGGTCCTGGCGGCAGCGGGGGTTGGCCCTGGCCGCGATCATGGGCCCGGGCCTGATCGTCATGATCGGCGACAACGACGCCGGGGGCATGGCGACCTACGCCCAGGCAGGTCAGAACTACGGCTATTCGCTGCTCTGGGTGCTGGTGCTGCTGATCCCGGTCCTGATCGTCAACCAGGAGATGGTGGTCCGGCTGGGGGCGGTGGCCGGTGTCGGCTACGCCAAGCTCATCAACGAGCGGTTCGGCCGGTTCTGGGGCCTCTTCAGCGTCGCCGGCCTGTTTCTTCTCAATTTCCTGACCATCGCGACCGAGTTCATCGGGATCGCGCTCGCCGCGCAGTTCTTCGGCGTCACCAAGTACATCGTGGTTCCGCTGGCGGCCCTGCTTCTGATCGGCATCACCATGTCGGGGAACTTCCAGCGCTGGGAACGCTTCATGTTCCTGCTGCTCTTCCTGAACCTCGGTTTGGTCCCCCTCGCCGTCTTTACCCGCCCCGACCTCGCCGCGACCGGGCGCGGTCTGGTCGTGCCCGGCATCGCGGGCGGCGTGACCTCGGCGGCGATGCTGCTGATCATTCAGATCGTCGGCACCACCGTCGCTCCCTGGCAGTTGTTCTTCCAGCAGTCGAACGTGGTCGACAAGCGCATCACGCCGCGCTGGCTGCCCTATGAGCGCACCGACACTGTGGTCGGCGCCTTCGTGGTCGTGCTCGGGGCCACTTGCATCATCATGGCGACCGCGTCCGCCTTCGGTGGGACCCACCTCTTCGGCCAGTTCACCGACGCGCTCGGCACCGCGGAAGGTATCGCAGAACACTTCGGACGCTGGGTGGGCGCGATCTGGGCGGTGGTGCTGCTCGACGCCTCGATCATCGGCGCCTCGGCGGTGACGCTTGCCACCTCCTACGCCTTCGGCGACGTGTTCGGCCTCCGCCATTCGCTGAACCGGTCGGTGGGAGAGGCGAAAGGCTTCTACGTCACCTACGGCGGCCTGGTGGTGCTGGCGGCGGCGATCGTGCTCATCCCGACCGCGCCCCTGGGACTCATCACGGAGGCCGTGCAGGCGCTGGCCGGCATCCTCCTGCCCAGCTCCGTCGTCTTCCTCCTTCTTCTCTGCAACGACCCCGCGGTGCTCGGCCCCTGGGTGAACAAGCTGTGGCTCAACATCGTGGCGATCGTCATCGTGGGGCTGTTGGTGGTGCTTTCACTGGTCCTGGTGATCACGACGGTGGTGCCGAACATCGACGTCCCGATCCTCCTCATCGTGCTCGGCGGCGTACTCGTCGCGTGCCTGCTGGCTTGGGGTGGCTGGTTCTGGTGGCAGCGCACCCAGCACCCTCCGGAGCGGCCGCGCGTCTATACCGCGGCGCAGAAGAACCGCTGGCGGATGCCGCCGCTGGCCCTGCTCGACCGGCCCAGCTGGTCGCTGGGTCGCCGGCTGATCATGTGGGGAATGGCGGGATACATCGGGCTCTCGGTGGTCCTCCTGTTCGTGCGGGCGGTGCAGCTGGCGACTGGCAGGTAACGTCACGCGGATCTCGGGCCTGCTCCAGCACCCGCTCCCACCGCGGTCGTTCTCCCGGGCCCAGCCCGCCCACGAAGGACTCCAGGTCTCCCCAGGTGGGCGCGCTGAGACTGCTGCCCGGGCGCGTCACCGATACCGACGCGACCAGGCAGCCGAGCGCCGCCGCGTCCGCCAGCTCCAGGCCGCGAAGAAGGCCGACTGTGAAGGCGGCGTCGAGGATGTCACCCGCACCGGTGGAGTCGACCATCAGCGCGGACGGGGCCGCGACGGATACCCGGACCAGACCCTGCTGCGCGAGGACGCCTCGGGCACCGCGCTTCAGCACCACCACGCCCGCGCGCCGGCGGAGCTGTTCCAGGGCCCCCTCGGCGTCGGCGGCCCCGGTCAGCGCCAGGGCCTCGGCCTCGTTGGGGAGGAACGCGGCCACGTCCCCCAGCGCCTCCACGCAGCTCGAGCGGCAGAAGGCATCCCGCTCCTCACCGGCGTCGCCGACGATCGGAATGCCGCGCCGGCCGAGCAGGCGCAGGCGCGGGTCGAGGCCGCAGCCCACGTCGACGCAGATGGCGGCCACCCCGCTCCAGTAGTCGGAATTGGGATCGGGTGCGACCACCGTGCCCGCGCGTTGGAAGCTGACCAGGGCGCGGTCGCCATCACTCGGCAGGCTCAGGGTGACGTCTGTCGGGCGCCCCGCACGACGCTCGGGAAGCTGCACACCCTCCGCCTCCAGGAGCTCGCACAGCTGCTCCCCGACGCCGTCATCGCCGATCGCGCTCAAGAGCTCCACCGGCTGTCCCAGGCGCGCGAGTCCGACCGCCACGTTGGCCATGCCTCCGGGGCTGGCCAGGATCGCCTCGCCGCTGGCCACCCGGCCTGGTTCGGGCAGGTGGTCGAGACCCGCCACCACCAGGTCCAGCGGAGCCGGGCCGATGCAGACGACGCGATCGGGCATCAGGGCAGGTCCCCCCGGGCGGCGTGGAGGATCGCCCAGCGCAGGCGGGCCAGCAGGTCGAGACCCTGCGCGTCACCCCACAGGTAGGCGGCGATGAACAGCGGGTGGCTGATGCGCAGCGCGTGCTGGGGCCGCGGCGCCCCGTCCAGCCGCACCGTCGCCCCCGACGTGACCGCCGCCACGCCGTCCTCTCCCCGGTCCACCACCACGGTGGGCCAGTGCCGGCCCAACTCCGGCAGCGCCAGGTCCAGCTCGTCGTACCCGGCCAGGCGGCAGGCGGCGCTCTCGGTGGCGATCACGCACACCGCCTCCAAGTCGGCGATCTCCTCCAGCGCCTCGTCGCCTTCCGGCAGGAGGTAGCGCGGCACCCCGACCGGCACCTCCTCCACCCAGGCCGGGGCGCCGGCCACCGCGCGGGGCAGAGTGTCCGGCCAGGCGCCAACCCAGCGTTCTCTTGTGGTCAGACGCAGCGCCGGGCCGCAGTCGGCGCCGAAGTCCACCACCAGACCCGAGCGCGCCGCCTCCGGCCCCAGCCAGGGCACGTCCTCAGCCTTCAGCAGATGGCGCAGGTAGCGGCCCGGGAAGTCGCCGCCGAGCGGGGTCGCGACGACCGTTCGCAGCCCCAGCCGGTGGGCGGCGATCGCGGTCAGCGCCGACGCCAGCGGACGCACCTCGAGGCCGGAAGAGAACAGCTCCTCGCCGCCGACCGGCATTCGTGGGAGATCGCCGAAGCAGAGCTCGACCTCGCTGGGGCCGAGCACGGCGAGGTCAAGCTCCGGCACGGGCCACCTGGTGGCAGGCATCGGGAGCCGCCAGCTCCACCAGCCTGGGGGCGATGTCGATGCCGCCGCAGAGAGGATGGAGGGCGAAGGCCTGCAGCAGGGCCGGGCGCAAGCCATCGAGCGCCGCGCGGAGGACCAGGCGGTCGATCGCCTTCAGCAGCGCGATCCGCGCCATCGCCGCGGCAGGCAGCGGAGGCGCTGGCAGCGGATGCGCACCCCGGCCGTCGACGCGGCAGGGAACCTCGACCACCGCTTCCGCGTCCAGGCCGGCGAGCGTGCCGGCGTTGGGAACGTTCACGATCGCGGTCACGGGCGAGCCGCAGATCAGCGCCACCGCCACCTCCAGCGCCACGTCCGCGTAGCCGCCCTCGTCACCCTCCGGGCCGGTCCCGTGAAGCGCGGGACCCGCCTCCTGGAGGTACGTGCGCTCACGGCCCAGGCGGAGGTGGCGCCAGGCGCGGAGGGCGCTCTGGGGATCGGGGTCGACGCGCCGGTAGAAGTCGAGCTGGGGTCCCAGCAACGCCTCGCCGCGTGTCTGGCCGCGACGCACGGTTTCGGCGATCGCGGCCCCGGTCCGGTCGTAGTAGAAGAGGTACTCGTTCGGGATCATGCCGAGGGCCTGCAGCCATTCCGTTCCGAAGAGCCGGCCTTCCTCGAGAGCGCCAAGCCGCTGGGGGTCGCTGAGGAGTCCCGGCAGCAGGTCGGTGCCGGCGGCGTCGCGTACCGAGACCAACCAACCGTGGTGGTTGAGGCCGGCGTACCCCGGCTGCAGTTCGCGTGCAGGCAGAGCGAGCGCGCCGGCCACCCGCCCCATCAGCGCGGCCGGGGAATCGCAGACACCGATCACACGCTCGCCGAGGGCCGGCACCATGGCCTCGGTAACCAGCCCGGCTGGGTTGGTGAAGTTCAGCACCCACGCGCTCGGAGCACGGCGCGCGATCTCGTCCGCGAGCCGTCGCATGACCGGGGCCGTGCGCAGTCCGTAGAGGATGCCGGCCGCTCCCACCGTCTCCTGACCGAGCAGACCGAGATCGAGCACCGCGCGCTCGTCGGCCGCGCGGGCGGCCTCGCCCCCCACCCGGATCGCGCACAGGACGAGGTCCGCACCATCGAGCGCCGAGGTGAGGTCGGTGGTCAGGTGCAGCTCGGGTCCCGCGCCGGCCTCCGCCGCCTGTCCCCGCAGCACGGCCGTGATCCGCTCCAGACGTCGGGGTTCGAGGTCCTGGAGCCAAAGTTCGCTCACGGGCAGACGGTCGAAGCGTGAGAGGAGCCCGGCGTGGACCATCGGGGTGCGGAAGCCCCCACCTCCCAGCACGGTCACCTTCAGGGCCATCGCCCCTAGTGTGGTCTCGCGCTGCCGCCGCCGGGACCGATACTGCTGCGGTGCGCAAGCTGATCGTGGTCAACCTGGCCTCGCTCGACGGTTACTACGAAGGTCGCGGTCGCAGCGTGGATGCCCTCTTCGAGAACTTCCACCCCGACTACGCGGGTGACGATCGGTTCGATCAGTACGCGACCGAGCGGATGCGCGCGGCCAACACCCTGATCCTGAGCGGGCGGTCCTCCTTTCTCGGCTGGAAGTCCTACTGGACCGCGGTCCCCGAGAGTCCGGACGCCACCGAGATACGCCGGGAGTACGCGTCGCTCATCAATCCGATCCAGAAGCTGGTGGTCTCGAACACCATCAGCGAGGCCGACCTGGCCCCCTGGGACGCCACCACCCGGATCGTGCGAGGTGCGGACCTCTACCGCGAGGTCCGTGCCCTCAAAGAGGGGGCGGGGCGGGAGATCCTGCTGACGGCCGGTCGCGCGCTCTGGAACGACCTGCTGGTCCATGGTCTGGTCGACGAGCTGCACCTCTTGATCGTGCCGGTCATCGCCGGTGAGGGGACGCCGCTGTTCAGCGCCCGGCCCGCGGTCTCCCTCAAGCTGCTCGCGACCCGGACCTGGCAGGGCTCGGGCATCATCCTGGCCTGCTATCTGGTGAACGCGCCCAGCTCCAGATAGGCGGCGAACGACCCCACCCAGTGGGTCGCGGCGTAGCCCTCGCCGAACACCAGGCGCCACCCCGCATCGCGATGCGCGGCGGCCGCGGCCCCTGCCAGTGACACCAACTCATGGTCCTCCGGGAGGGCGTCCGCGATCGCGTGCCAGCACCAGGCACGGGAAAGGTTGAGACCGATCAGGTGGGCTCCCTGCGGGTCACTCCCGTTCTCGATGTGCACCGGCGTCCGGAGGATCTGCCCGGTCGCGCCGGAAAGGTCGGGCAGGAAGGCGGTGAACCAGGAGGCGAAATCCTCCGGGCTCAACACCCGGCGCAGCAGATCCGCCTCGCACAGTGCCGGGGAGAGGAAGTCGGCCGCGTCGGGCTCGTAGGCGCCGTACTCCTCGTCGCCGGCGAAGAAGCGCATCGTGGCCGCCGCCGTGCCCTCGAACAGCTCCCCGTCCTCGAGCGCACGGGCCGCGTCCAGCACCAGCCCGCAGGCGAAGGCGGTGTTCTGGTGCACGCCGGCGCGGACCGGGCGGACGGCGCCGCCGATCCACCGCAGCCAGCCATCCCGGATCACGGTGGTCAGCGGGGCCAGGGCCTGCGCCCACCCCAGTGACTGAGGGTTGCCCCACGTCCTGAGTTCGGCATCCAGGGTCAGCAGCCATGCCCAGCCGTAGGGCCGCTCCCAACCGGCGTTGCGCGGGCGCGCGAAGAAGGCGGCTTCGGCCTGCCCGTGCGCGGGCGTCAGGAGCCGGTCCAGCACCGCCACCGCCTCCGGTGTGCCCGCCAGGCCGGGCCGGGTCCGCAGCAGGCGGGCGATCAGCCAGATCTGGTGGACGCACGAGTGCCAGTCGAAGGAGCCGCCGAACATCGGGTGGAGCTCGCGGTGCGGCCGGAGGTCATCGGGACCCTCGATGGTCTGGGTCCAGTGGATGGGGTAGTCGCGCTGGACGTTCTCGACCGCCTGCGCCAGCAGCGGGGCCACATCGCCATCACTCATCCCGGCCAGTCTCGTCCCTCACCCGCCCCGGTAACCGCCGTTTCGCACGGAAGGGCCGTTATGGGGGGTGCGGTGAGGTCCCTTTCGCGCGAAACGGGCGTCACAGGAACGGCTCCAGCGCCGCCAGCGTGGCGTCCGGTGCGTCCTCGACCAGGAAGTGGCCGGCGCGCTCGATGGGGCCGCCCCCGACCGCCACCCCGTCCGCCACCTGCCCCCGCCACACCTCGACCGGGCTCACCGGCCAGCGGCCGACCAGACCCAGCTCCCCCCAGAGCACGAGCGCGGGTGAGGTGACGCGCGTTCCACCGGCGGCGCTCTCGCGGTCGTGGGCCAGGTCGATGGTCGCCGCCGCGCGGTAGTCCTCGACCATGGCGTGCCGGTGGGCCGGGTCGGCGAAGCTGCGCTCGTACGCGGGAAGTGCCTCGGGGTGGCTTCTCAGCGGGCCGCCTCCTCCCCACCCCCCAAGGAGGGTGTGCAGGTAGAAGGCCGGGTCGGCGCCGATCAGCGTCTCGGGGAGCGGCGCCGGCTGGGCGAGGAAGAACCAGTGGTAGTAGGCGATCGCGACGCGCTGGTCGAGGTGCTCGAAGACGTAGCGGGTGGGCAGGATGTCCAGGAGCGCTATCCGGTCCACCCGATCGGGGAAGTCGAGCGCGAGCCGGTGGGTGACCCGGGCACCACGGTCGTGCCCGACCACCGCCGCCCTCCGGATACCAAAGGCCGTGAGCAGTGCCACCTGGTCTTGGGCCATGGCGCGAAAGCTCGCGTTCGAGTGGTCGGCGGTATCCGACGGAACACTGGAATCGCCGTAGCCCCGCAGGTCGGGCGCGATCACGGTGTGGTCGCGCGCCAGGCGCGAAGCGACCGGCGCCCACATCACATGCGTCTGCGGAAAACCATGGAGCAGCAGGAGCGGCGGTCCTCCCCCGCCGCGGACCCCGTGAACCGTCACCGGCGCGGCGCCCGCCTCCGGCTCCAGCGCGACGTCGAAGGTCTCGAACCCGTTGAACACCCGCTCAGCCTAGGGGCGGCGACGATACTCGCAGGTATGTCCCAGCACCACGACCACCACTACGAGGTCATGCTCCGGTGGACGGGCGACCGCGGCACCGGGACCAGTGCCTACACCGCCTACGGCCGCGACCACGTGGTCTCGGCAGCCGGCAAGCCGGACCTCCCGGGCTCCTCGGACCGCGCCTTCCGCGGGGACGCCGCCCGCTGGAATCCGGAGGAGCTGCTGGTGGCGGCCCTCTCGCAGTGCCACCTCCTGGCCTACCTGCACGAGTGCGTGAAGGCGGGGGTGACGGTCACGGCCTACACCGACGCGGCCGACGGCACCATGCAGACCGATGCGGAGGGCAGAGGCCATTTCACCGAGGTGACCTTGCGCCCGGTCGTCACCGTCGCCGAGCCCGGGATGGCCGAGCGGGCCCAGGCGCTGCACGACGAGGCCCACCACCACTGCTTCATCGCGAGCTCGGTGAACTTCCCGGTGCGGCACCAGCCCTCGGTCAAAGTCGCAAGCTAGAACCTCCCCCCTCCTCCCTTCCCGTCAGTCGATGTGGAGGACGACTTTGCCCTGGACTTTCCGGTCGCGAAGGGCCTCCAGCGCCGGCACCACCTCGCGCCAGTTCACCTCCAGGCCGACCTGTGGCTGCAGCCTCCCCTCCGCGACCAGCCGCGCCATGAACGCGAGGTCACGGCCGAACGTCTCCTCACCGGTCTGATACACGAAGAAGGGCTCGATCCGGCTGTGGGGAGCGCGTCCGAAGGAGCCGAGCGAGATCCGGGCGGGTTCCGGCGCTGCGGCGCCGTAGAGCTGGACCACCCCGCCCGGCGCCAGCGCACCCAGCGAGCGCTCCAGCGAGGGACCGCCCACGCCCTCCAAGACCAGGTCGAAGGGTCCCTCCAGGGAGTCGCCGTCCACCACCGTGTGCGCGGCTCCCAGCGCGGGCAGCTCACGCAGCCGCTCTGCCGATCCCGGCCGACGCGGTCACCTCGGCGCCGGCGAGCCGGGCGAACTGCACCGCGAAGGTGCCCACACCACCGGCGGCCCCGGTCACCAGCACCCGAGCCCCGAGCAGCGAGCCACCCGCCCGCACCGCACGCAGCGCCGTCATCCCCGCCACCCCGAGCGTCGCCGCCGGGCCGAACCCCACCGACTCCGGAACCAGGCCAACCCGGTGCGTCGGGACCGCGACCCGTTCCGCCCAACCTCCCCAGTCGGCCATCCCGGCCACCCGCGCCCCCGCCGGCGGTCCACTCCCGTCGGCGGCGGCGGCGACCACGGTGCCGGCGACGTCCTGACCGGGCCCCCAGTCGGGGCGCGACTTCAGCAGCCTCAGTTCCCCGCGGTTGACGGAGGCGGCCTCGACCCGAAGGACCAGCTCGTGGGGCTTCGGCTCCGGCTCCGGGACGTCACGAAACTCCACCGGCCGGTCCCCATCCGGCGTCGAGACGATCGCGCGCATGCCGCCTACCCCTCCTCCAGATACCTGCGATAGAAGTCGTTGCTGAAGGTCCCGTCCGGGTCCCACCGGCGGACCAGTTCGCGGAACCGCGGCAGCAGCGGATACCTCGACCTCACCTCGGACCCTTCCATGCCGAACAGCTTTCCCCAGTGCGGCCGGGGCTCAAAGGGCGCCAGCGCGGACTCGATCACCGGCAGCAGCGGCAGGACGGAGTCCGGCTCCTTGCGCCAGGTGAAGTGGATGCAGAGGGTCGGTCGCTCGAACATCTCGCTCAGCCAGAGCCGGTCGGGGGCGACGGTGCGCAGCTCGGTGGCGAGCAACAGCGGCTCGATCCGGTCCGCCAGCGCGCGCACCGCGGTCAGGGCCTCCACCGCTCGCTCGCGGTGCACCATGTACTCCGACTGCATCTCCTCGCCCCAGCTGGGGATGCCGTCGGGCCGGAAGTGCGGCACGCGCAGCCACCACGGCCCCGGCGAGCCGTCACGCGCGGTCACGTTCACCCCCTCCAGCGCGGAGATGGTGGCCGTCCGGGGGGCGAGTGTCCCGCCGAACCACCGCTCGGGCGCGGGCGTCTCCGAGTCGTCGATCGTCTTCCGCCACACCTGCTCCACGGCGGGCGCGCGCCAGCGGGTGAAGATGCTGGTGCTGAAGGCGGCCGCCATGATCTCGTCGAAATGCCCCAGCACCTCCTCCCAGGGGACGTCCCGGTACACGTGCTGACGCACCGTGAAGGCGGGCTCGACCGCGAGCGTGACGCGCGTCACCACACCCAGGTATCCGAGCGAGACCGCAAAGCCCTCCCAGTCGGGATCTCCGTCGTCGACCTGGGTCAGGGTCCCGTCTGGACGTACCAGCTCCACCCCCCGCAGGGCGGTGGCGAGGCTGCCGTTGCGGTCGCCGGAGCCATGCGTGCCGGTCCCGATCGCCCCCGCCAGCGTGACGTGAGGCAGGGACGCCAGGTTGTGGAGGGCCAGACCGTGTTGATCTAGCTCCGCTGCCAGCTCTCCGTACGAGGCTCCCGCGCTCGCGGTGATCCGCATCCGCTCCCGATCCACCGCCAGGTCCAACGGCAGCTTGCGTAGCGAGATCAGGTCCCCGCCCTCCGAGTCGGCGACCTCGTTGAACGAGTGCCGGCTGCCCATGGCCCGGACCCGCCGGGCCGCCGCGACCAGGTCCCGCACCTCATTGCGGGTCTGCGGCTCGTGCACCCGGGCCGCCCGGTAGCGGTGCAGGCCGGACCAGTTCGTCTGCAGCTCATCCAGCATGCTGCGAAACCCCCTGACCCTGGACCTCCCCGGGGAGGTACGCGCCCAGCTGGTGCCGGGCTTCGTCCAGGGTCTCCATGATCGCGATCGACTCGTCGAGGCCTAGCAGCGGCGACTCGGTCCGCCCCTCGGCGACATAGCGTGCGAGCGCCGCCGCCTGGTAGCAAAGGCCGTCGGGCACCCCGATGCCGCTCTGGTCCTGCCACCGAACCGAGCCCCCGCCCTGCGTCCGCGACCGAGAGATGGTGAACCCAAGCGGCTGATAGAAGGGCTCGTCGAACCGGAGCATGGCTTCCGTGAAGCCGATCGCGGCGCCGGTCGGCATGGGCGCGAGCATGGAGGTTGTGACCGCGGCCACGGCCCCGGAGGCGTATCCCAGCGTGACCACCGCCTGGGCGTCCAGGCCGGTTTCGGTGAGCGTCCCGTGCGCGTACACGCGGTCTGGCCGGCCGAGCACCGAGAACGCGAAGGCCACCGGGTAGACCCCGAGGTCGAGCAGCGCTCCCCCACCCAGCTCGGGCTTGAACAGCCGGCCGTCGGGAGGCAGCCACTGGGAGTGATCGGCGGCCAGGTATCGCACCTCGCCCAGGGTTCCCGCGTCGAGGATCTGTCGCAGGACATCGGTCTGCGGCAGATACCGGCTCCACATGCCCTCCATGCAGAGGACGCCGCGGGCGCGGGCGGCCGCAGCCACCTCGCGCGCCTCCTCGGCGGTGCACATGAACGGCTTCTCGACCAGCACCGCCTTGCCCGCGTCGATGGCGAGCAGTGCCAGCGAACGGTGCCCGCTGTTGACGGTGGCGACGTACACCACGTCGACCTCCGGATCCGCGGCCAGCTCTGCATAGGATCCGTAGGCGCGCTCCACCTGGTGCGCGGCGCAGAAGGCCCGCGCCCGCTCCAGCGACCGCGAGCCGGCGGCGACCACGCGCTGGGTGGTCTGGTGCCGCAGGGCGGCGACGAAGTCACTCGCGATGCCGCCGGGGGCCATGACTCCCCAGCGCAGCGAGGGCGCCTCGGCCGGCGGCGGCGTGCGAGGGGACGGCAGCGTGGACGGTAGGCTTCGCATTGGTAGTCAGGCTAACGGTCCCGCGTGCCCTCAAGGACGAGCGGCGAAGACGCAGAACTCGTTGCCCTCGGGGTCGGCCAGCACGTCCCAATCGATCTCGGCATCACGAGGGCGGAGGAGCTTCGCGCCGGCGGTGAGGAAGGTGTCCTGATCGCCCCAGACGTCCCAATGGACGCGGTTCTTGACCTGCTTCGGCTCCGGCACCGGGTTGAACACCAGCGGCCAGGGCAGGCCGGTGGCGGCCTCCGGCTCCAGCCACCACCAGGGATCGGCGGCGCGGTGGTGGGCGTCGGTCGAAAGGCGGGCCGCCCACCAGGACGCGATCGCCTGTGCGTCGACCGCGTCCACGACCAACTCGTAGACCCGGTAGGTGGGCAGCGTGCCGGGATCGCGAGCGAAGGCGCAGAATTCGCCGCCCTCGGGATCGCTCATCACGGTCCAGCCCGGGTATTCCCTCTCGATCCTCGCCCCCAGGGTCTCCAGGTCCCCCGGCGAGGTCGCGAGGAGATCGAGGTGGACCCGCTGCTTGACCACACGCGGCTCGGGCACCGCGTTGACCCAGATCGTGTGCTCGTCCACGCCGTCGGTGAGTACGCCGTCATCGTGATCTTTGACGCTCAGCCGGAGGCCGGCCGCCTGAGCCCAGAAGCGCCCCAGGAGCCCTGCATCGGTTGCGTCGATGACCAGGTCCTTGAACCTTGCGGGAGCCATGCCCGTCATTGTGCCGCCGCCGGGTTCCGGGTTCCCGACGGTGCCGCTGCCTGGGGGCTCATTGGGCCCCTTTCCCAAGCCGCCGCCTCGACAGATCCATTGACAGAACGCCCGATCAGCGCCACACTCTTTCACACTTCACGACCACGCGGAGTCCGCGACCAGTGGGTTCAGGAGGGAGCCAATGGCCCAAACAGCGCCGGTATCGGAGATTGCTGCCGGTACCCAACGGCGCATGCACCGGCAGATGGGGACGGTCGGCGTCCTCTTCTCCTCGGTGGGCGTCGTCATCGGCTCGGGCTGGCTGTTCGGCGCCTACAACGCGTCCAAGCTCGCCGGGCCCGGGTCGCTCCTGGCCTGGCTGATCGGTGGCCTCGCGACGGCGGTCATGGCCCTCAACGTCGCCGAGCTGGGTGGGATGCACCACCTGGCGGGCGGTGAGGTGCGCTTCGTTCACTTCGCCTTCGGCAGCCTCGGCGGGTTCGCCATCGGGTGGTTCATCTTCATCTCGAGCGTGACCACGGCGCCGATCGAGACGGAGGCGATGCTGACCTACGCGTCGGGGTACATACCGAACCTGGTCAACGCGCAGGCACAGCTCACGGCCCTTGGCTACGCCGTCTCGTTCCTGGTTCTGCTCGTGTTCACCATCATCAACGTGATGGGCATCAGATGGATGTCGGAGGTGAACAAATACGCGGTGTGGTGGAAGCTCGCGATACCCGTGCTCGCGATCATCGCCATCATAATCGTGGCGTTCAGGCCCACCTACTTCGGCGGCAGCGGCGCCGTCGGTCATGGCCCGGCTGGGTTCCTGCCCTTTGGTATGAACGGCGTGCTGGCCTCGGTCAGCAGCGGCGGGATCATCTTCGCCTACTCCGGCTACGACTCCGCGATCGCGTTCGGGGCCGAGTCCAAGAACCCGGGCCGCAACATCCCGGTCGCCGTGATCGGGTCGATGATCATCGGCTTCATCATCTACATGATGCTCGAGATCGCCTTCCTGGGCGCGCTGCGGCCGTCCGACCTGGCCCACGGCTGGGCGAACCTGACCCTCCCCGCGCACGTCGCGGGGCCGTTCGCCGCTCTCGCCACCGGGTTCGGGCTGGGCTGGCTCGCGTTCGTCCTCTACATCGACGCCATCGTGTCGCCGGGAGGTACCGGCCTGTTGGCGATCGGCATCACCTCCCGCTACAACTTCGCACTTGCCCGCAACAAGTACATACCCGGCATCTTCGGGTACCTGAACGGCCGGGGCACGCCGATCGTCGGCATCATCTTCACGTTCCTGGTCGGCCTCTTGGTGTTCGCGCCCTTCCCGAGTTGGGGTGAGCTGGTCGGGTTCGCCACCTCCGCGGGCGTGGTCACGATCGCGATGCTGCCACCGGCGGTGATGGCCCTTCGCATCACCGATCCCGACCGGCCGCGGCCCTTCAAGCTGCCGCTGGTGTGGCTGATGTCGCCGCTCGGCTTCATCATCGCCAACGAGCTGATCCTCTTCAGTGGCTTCGGGGTGGTCTGGAAGCTGATCCTCGCGATCCTGGTCGGCGTTGTCCTGCTGCTCCTCGGGATCTATACGCGACCGGCCGCAGACCGCCCTGCCCTCGATCTCACGCACAACCTATGGATCGCACCCTGGCTGGTCGGGTTGGCCATCATCTCCTTCTTCGGATCGTTCCTATCGGCGGCGCCTGACCCCAACACCATCCCCTTCACCAAGATCGAAGGTGGTACCGGCCACGTGCTCCCCTTCGGCATCGACATGATCGTGCTCGCCGTTTTCTCCCTGGTGATCTACTTCATAGCGCTCTACTCCCGCCTGAGCGGCGAACGGACCCAGGAGTACATCGAGACCTACTCGGGCGACGCCGCCGAGGACGCGCTGCCCGCGGGCTGAGCCTGCTCTGACGGAGGCCCGGGGCATGTCCCGCGCCTCCGTCACCAGTAGGACCCTTGTCCGTGAGGGTCGGGGCCCAACGCGCCCAGATAAGCCCCGCTGGTGCACCTCGGGGGCCCAACGCGCCCAGATAAGCCCCGCCGGTGCACAGTGCACCAACGCGCTTGATCAGTCCAACGTGAGCTCGGGGGCGTAGGTTCGCAGCGCCTCCGCGTCGAGCTCAACACCGAGGCCGGGACAGTCAGGGATGGCTAAGTAGCCGTCGCCGTCGAGCCGCCACTTCTCCACCGGCAGGTCGTCGATGTAGGGCGAACCGGTCTTGTACTCGACCAGGTCGGTGTCGGGCAGGGCCGAGGCCAGCTGCAGGTCGGCGGCCAGCCCGACCGCCGTGTTCCAGCCGTGCGGGATCAACCGGCAACCCAGTTCCTGGGCCAGCCAGCCGATCCGGCGGGCCTCGCTGAGCCCGCCCACCTTGGTCACGTCCGGCTGCACGATGTCGAACGCGCCCGCGCGCAGGAACGGAGTGAACGCCTGCCGCCGCGTCAGCACCTCGCCACCCGCGATGGGGACCGGGGCGGCACGCCGCAGCGCCACGAAGTCCTCCAGCGCGTCCGGACGCAGCGGCTCCTCAAACCAGGTGACACCGTAGCCGGCCAGCATGTGCGACGTCCGCAGGGCCCACTTGTAGTCACCCTGCCAGTGGGCGTCGCTGCCGCCCGGATCCACCATCAAGAGGCTGTCCTCGCCGATCGCCTCGCGAGCCGCCCGGACGGTGCGTTCGTCGGTCGCCGCGTCGACGCGCCCGAAGGGACCCCAGCCGATCTTGAAAGCCCGGAAGCCCTGTACCCTCAGCTGCCGCAGGTACGCGCCCATCGGCGCCGGCTCATCCATCAGGATCGACGCGTACGGCCGCACGCGATCGCGGTACCGGCCTCCCAGCAGGCGCCCGACCGGCTGCCCGGTGACCTTGCCAAGGAGGTCCCAGAGCGCCAGGTCGATGCCGCTGATGGCGTGCGTGATCGCCCCGCCACGCCCCTGCCAGAACGTGTTCTGGTGGAGCTTCTCGGTGACCCGCTCCGGCTCCAGCGCGTTTTCCCCCCGGTAGAGGGGTGCCAGGACCCCGAGCGCGGCCCGCACCAACTGGTCATTCGCGTACGCGCTCCCCACCCCCCGTACGCCTTCCTCGGTCTCCACCACCACCAACGTGTGCACTACGTCGTCAGGGCGCAGCTCGTTGCTCCAGCCTCCCTTTGGGGTCGCGCCACGCAGCCCGGCGGCCTTGATCTCGCGAATCCGCATCACCGCCCGGCCCTCAACTTCCGCCACCAAGGTCCTTCGGTCTCACGAACCAACGCAGCTCGGCGTCCCCAGGTGCGAGCGCGGCCCAGCGCTGGGCCGACACTGCGAGGCCGGCGAGCGCGCCGGTGGGGAACTTCTCGTCCACGCGCCTCAGTGCCTCCTGGTCGCCGGACCCCGCGAGAAGGAGTGCCAGCTCCCGGATGCCAGGCTCGTGAGCGATCAGCAGCGCGGAGGACACCTCGTCGTCGATCTCGTTGACGCGGCGGAGCATCCGGTCGGCGGAGGCGCCGTAGAGCCCGTCGTCGATCACGATCCGGCTTCCGGTCAGCCAGCGCTTCAGCGGCTTCAGCGTCTGCCGCGTGCGCCGAGCCGGGGAGCACAGGACGAGCGCGGGGACGATGCCCTGCTGGTGCATGTACGTGGCCATCGCCTCGGCGTCGCGCCGTCCCCGCCCAGCCAGGGGCCGGTCGATGTCGGCCAGCTCGGGAGCGTCCCAGCTCGACTTCGCGTGGCGCAGCAGGTAGAGCCATCGCACGGCATCAGCTTGGCAGACCCGCCCCGGCGCGAGAGGGAGATAAGCCCCGTTTCGCGCGAACGGGGTATCCACTTCAGCGGAGTTGTGCGCCCGGGGGTCCCGAGTGCCGGCGATCGGGGCCCGGCGCGGCCTCTGGATGCCCCGAATGCCGGCAGTCGGCGTTCGCGGCGCGCTCGGTACCGACCTGGAGCTGCTCGAAGCGTGCGAAATGAATCGTGGATCGGGATCTGTGGGCAAGAAGGGTCTCATTCGAGGTGCGGAAGGCCCCATCTGCGAGCAGACGGCACCACACCGCCGTTTACTCCGGTTACGTGTATACCCCCACCGTGCGAAACGGGGAAATTGGGGTGGGGGTGGCGGGGGTGCGGACTCTAGCGGAGGCGGCGGGAGGGTGGGCGCAGGGCCCAGGACGCGCCGAGGAAGACGATGAACATCGCGGGTACCGCCAGATCTCCGGCGCCTCCACCGGTCGCCAGATAGGACGCCACGGCGCCGGTGTCGGGATTCACCATGGAGGCGGTCGCGGAGCGGGCACAGGCCAGCAAGGCGACCGTGTACCGACACTGGAATTCGCGCGTCAGCCTGCTGGTGGATGCGATGGATCGCGCCTTTCCACCCTTTCCACCTCCCGCGAGCCGGGACCTGCGCGGCGACCTCACCGAGTTGCTGGACGGGCAGGAGGCACTCCTGCGGCGCGGACCCTTCGCGCGCCTGCTGGCGGCGGTCATCGACGGCGCCGAGCGAGAGCCGGCCCTGGCCGCACTCCATTTCGATCTCACCAAGCGCCGGCGCGGACCGGCCCTGGAAGCGCTGCGCCGCGCCCAGCGGCGGGGCGAAATCCGGCCCGATGCCGACCTTGAGGTGGTGGTGGACCTCCTCGCCGGGCCTGCCTTCTACCGCCGGCTGATCGCGCACCGCGACTTCCCGGACGGCTACAACGCCTCGGTCATCGATCACGTGCTGCGCGCGCTCGACGCCGCGCCACCGGACAGAGTCCGTTCGTAGGCGCGCAACGTCTGCGCCACGTCCGCCTCGGCCACGCAGGCGGCGAACCGAATTCAATCGCGCCCGCCGAGGTCCGTATCGTCGTCATGGTGCCGGCCGCGCGGGGCCGCCGGCAGCGACTGTCGAATTGCATCGTCGCCCCTTCAGACACGTTCGGAGGCACCCGATGAGTGGCAAGCAGATCGCGACCCGGCTCGAGGAAACGCGGCGGGACACCCACCGCCTGCTGACGCCGGTCGATGATCCCCGGTTGACGACGCAGCATGACCCACTCCTGAGCCCCCTGGTGTGGGACTACGCGCACATCGGCGTCTTCGAGGAGCTCTGGCTGTTGCAGAACCTTTCCAGCGGTCAGCGGGTCGATGAGGACCTCCTGCACACGTACAACGCGATCGAGAATCCCCGACACACCCGGCGCCGGCTGGAGCTGATGGACCGTCCCCGCACCCTCGCCTACCTGGCGGACGTGCGGACCCGCGCCCTCGACCTGATGGAAGAGGTCGATCCCGACGACCAACGCGATCCGAACCACGCCCTGCTGCGCGATGGCTTCGTCTACGAACTCGTCGACCAGCACGAGCGTCAGCACCAGGAGACCATCTGCCAGACCCTCCAGCTGCTCCCCGGCGGGTACCTGAAAGAGCTGCCTTCGACGCCGCCCGGGCGGAGCACCCGCCACGACATGGTCGAGGTCCCGGCCGGCCACTACCCGATCGGGACCGACGCGTACGAGCCCTACGACAACGAGAAGCCGTCCCATGAGGTGAAGCTGGAGGCGTTCCGTATCGACCGCTTCCCGGTCACCAACGGCGAGTACCTGCGGTTCCTCGAAGACGGCGGCTACACCAGGCAGGAGCTCTGGGCTCCCAGTGGCTGGGACTGGGTGATGACGTTCGGGATCCGGGGACCGGAGTACTGGTCGGGCCACGACGGCAGCTGGACCACCGACCGCTTTGGCGTCAAGGCGCCGGTGCCGGAAGCGGAGCCGGTGGTGCATGTGTGCTACTTCGAGGCCGACGCCTACGCCCGCTGGGCCGGCAAGAGGCTGCCCACCGAGTTCGAATGGGAGGTCGCCGCGTCCTGGGATCCGGCCACCGGCAGCAAACGCCGCTTCCCGTGGGGGGAGGAAGCGGGGTTGGATGACCGAGCCAACCTGGGCCCCTGGCGCTTCCACCCGGCCGCCGCGGGGGCCTATCCCGAGGGGGCCAGCCCCTCAGGCTGCGAGCAAATGGTGGGCGACGTCTGGGAGTGGACGTCAAGCGACTTTCAGCCTTACCCGGGATTTCGTGCCTTCCCCTACGAGGAGTACTCAGAGCCCTTCTTCGGCACCGGCTTCAAGGTGCTGCGGGGCGGCTCCTGGGCGACCCATCCGAGCGTCGCCCGGGCCACGTTCAGGAACTGGGATTCCCCGATCAAGCGGCCGATCTTCGCCGGCTTTCGCTGCGCGGCGGACGCGTGATGGCACTCGAGGCACCGATCACGCTGGCGCTCCACGACGTGGGGGTGGACCACCGGCGCGCCCTGGTCGAGGATGTCCGCCGCGGCCTCACCGACCGCCCCAAGCACCTCCCCTCCCGGTACTTCTATGACCAGCGGGGCTGCGAGCTGTTCGACGCGATCACGGAGCTTCCCGAGTACTACCTGACGCGGGCGGAGGAAGCGCTGCTCCGGGACCATGCCAAGGACATCATCCGAGCCACCCAGCCGGTCGCTCTGGTCGAGATCGGCGCCGGCTCCTGCCGCAAGACCAGCCTCCTCATCGAGGCCGCGCGGCGGCTCGGATGCGCTCGCGAGTTCGTCCCCTTCGACATCAGCGAGGAGGCGGTGCGAGCGGCGGCGGGCGACCTGGTGGGCCGGTTCCCCGGCCTTCACGTGTACGGCATGGTGGGAGACTTCGAGAAGCATCTCGCCGCCATCCCGCGCCTGGGCCGGCAGCTGGTGCTGTTCCTGGGCAGCACGATCGGGAACCTGGAGCCGGACGAGCGGGTCGCGTTCCTGAGCCAGGTCCGGGCCCTGCTGGAGCCGGACGACGCCTTTTTGCTCGGGGTCGACCTGGTCAAGGACCCCGACGTGCTGCATGCCGCCTACAACGACGCACAGGGCATCACGGCGGCGTTCAACCGCAACCTGCTCTCGTTCTTGAACCGGGAGCTGGGCGCGGACTTCGAGCCCGGCGCGTTCGAACACGTCGCCTACTACGACCAGGACCGGCAGCGGCTCGAGCTGCACCTGAAGTCGTCCCGCCACCAGCTCGTCCATGTGCCGGGCGCCGGCCTCGACGTCACGTTCGAGGCCGGCGAGTGCCTGCACACCGAGATCTCGACCAAGTTCACCGAGGCGTCGGCGAGCAACTCCCTGCGCGCGGCCGGACTGCGGCTGGAGCGGTGGTACACGGACCCGGAGCAGCGGTTCGGGATGGCTCTGGCCGTGGCCGCATAAGGACGTCACATTGCCGGCGACGCAACCTCATGCGAGCACCGATGGGGGCACATTGCCGGCGATGCAACCTCACCGCCCGGCTGACACACGAAGAAGGGCGCGCACGCCGGCTGTAGCATTCCGCCTGATGGGGGATGGTCGGTCCGGCTATTCACTGCTGTACAGAATTCACTTCAGGCCCTGGGAGTTCGATCGGACGCCGCCCGAGCTCATCGAGGTCGCCGAGCGTTTGTGCCCCGGTCGGGCTCTCGAGTTGGGGTGCGGCACCGGTCGCCAGGCTATCGAGCTGGCGAGGCGGGGCTGGGATGTGACGGCGGTCGACTACGTCCCCGCGGCGATCGACCAGGCGTGCTCCCGAGCGGAGGAGCAAGGAGCGATGGCGCGTTTCCTGATCGGGGACGTGACTCGCCTTGACGAGCTGCCGCTCGGGGACCCGTTCGACGTCGTCTACGACAACAAGTGCTTCCACGGCCTTCCAGCGGCCGCCCGGCCACTGTATTCGGCAGCGATCCCGAAGGCGTGCCGCGCGGGCGCCACCTTCCTGCTCTGGGCCCTCCCGGGTAGCAGCACCCGCCGCCGCCTGGGCATGCCCGCCGGCGTCGATCCGGCTGATGTCGAGCGTGCGTTCAGAGACGCATTCAAGGTGCGGCGCCATCAGCCGGCGCGGGGCGGACCGTTCACCCCCGCCTGCTACAAGATGGTTCGCCGTAAACCATGATCCCTGCGCGCGAGCGCTGGGAGCGGGACCGCCTGGCTTCGGGGCTCTACGCGGCGGGTGCGGCCCGAGCCTGGTTGGGGCGCCCACTGGCCAGGCTGCTCTGGCGAGCCGACGTGCGGCGCTTCTACGGTGAGCGGCGACGCCTGCTCGAGCTGCCCCCGCACAGCTCGGTGCTGGATGCGCCATGCGGTGCCGGTGCCCTCTTCCCGGCGGCGGCACCCTTGCCGGGCGCGGAGCCCTGCTACGTGGCCCTCGACGTCTCCACCCTGATGCTGGCCCGGGCCCGTCGTGCGGCCGAAGCCCGCGGGCTGGCGGGTCTTCACTTCGTGCGGGCCGACGCGCACCACCTTCCTTTCGCCGACGCCGTGTTCGACCTGGTGCTTTCCCACAACGGCCTGCACTGTTATCCAGACCCACCCCGCGCGGTGAGCGAGCTGGCGCGCGTGTTGAAGCCCGGCGGCGCGCTGCGAGGCAGCGCCATCGTCGCCGGTACCGGGCGCTGGCCCGACCTCGTGATCCACGCCGCGCTGCGGCTGGGGATGTTCGGGTCGCGTCTGGAGTCCACCGACCTCGCGTCGTGGCTGGGCCGCGGCCTGGAGGAGGTGCGGGTCGAAGCGTCGGGTGCGCTCAGGTTCTTCTCCGCTCAGCGCGCGGGGCCGGCCTCAGAGTTCAGAGCAGCGCCAGCAGACGCTGCGCCTGGCGCTCCTGGCTGCCCGGGGGATTGATCCACACCCCTTCGGTGACCTGCGCCGACAGCACGTGCAGCCATTCGAACGCCGCCAGCCGCCGGCACTGCAGGAGCCGGCGGGCCTCCACCGGCGGCAGGTCGAAGTGGTCCAGGAAGGCAACCACGTCGAACTCGGTGTCGACCCAGGTCGCGACGTGTTCCGTCACCTCGGCCAGCTCGTACGCCCGGTCGCTCCGTCCCGAATATTCGAAGTCGACGACCCGGATCCGAGATCCGTCCCACAAGAAGTTGGAGAGGTTCCCGTCACCGGTGCCGAGGGTGGGGGGCGGCACCGTCGCCAGGTCCGCCCGCCGGAACCATCTGAGACCCTCCGCCCGGGCCTCCGCGACCACCGCTGCGGTATCGGCCGGGAGTGGTTGGGCACACCAGCCCTCGATCTCCTCGAGTACCTCCGGCTGGGGCCACGATCGGAGGGGAAGCTCCGCGAGCACCGGCGCCGGCACCGACTCCCACAGACGGGTGACGGCGGCCGCCAGCGCCGACGATCTGCGCGGGCCCCACCCGGCCACCCCGCAGGGGAGTCCCCGGCACCCGCAACATCACCACCGCCGGCGGGGTCGCGTGGGGTCGGAACTCGATCGGATCCGGGGCCAGTCCGGGGGCGTGGTCGGCGAGCAGGGTCAGGGCCCGCCACTCCCGCACCGGCTGGCCGAGATCCCAGGCCGCGAATCGCTTCACGACCCGTCCGTCCTGCTCCTCGATGGCGTGGTTCGTCACCGGCCAACCATGCCGACCGGCGAGGCTACAGGACCGACCTCAAGAGGGGGATGCGGCGGAACACGTAGTGCGCGGCGGCGAAGCAGAGGGGCACACAGATGAGGCAGGTGATCACCCACTTCACGATCGGGGCCAGCGGCAGAGGCGTGAAGAGCAGGGCGACCGCGACCAGGAAGGGCGGATGGAACATGTAGACGGTGAAGGAACTGTCGGACATGGCCTTGGCGAGGCGCCCCTGGCGGTTCAACTTCTCGCGAAAGACGACGATCAGTCCGAAGCCCACCGCCACCGCCACCGCAGACTCCCACACCGCGTAGGCCGCGCTCTGCCAGGTCCCACCCCCATAGACCGCCTGCACGTGGCCGCTCTTGCTGACCAGCGTCAGGACGACGAGCCAGACCAAAAGGCCGATTCCGACCGCACCGATCAGCGTCCACTTGCCGGCCCGGTAGGTGAGCTTGCTCAGGATGTCGGCCCGATAGGCGGCGATCCCGACGCAGAACAGGACCACGTAGGAGGCGAAAAAGCAGAGCTGCATGTTGAGGACGCTGGTGCCGATCGGCTGCAGAATCCGGATCAGGTAGGCGAGGACGGCGATTCCCAGTGCCAACAGCGCGAGGTTTCCGAAGCTGGGCCGCAGGCCGGCCGCGATCGACTCGATGCGCAGCTGGGGGAAGAGGTAGCGGGCGCACGCGTACACCAGCGAGAAGATGAGCAGCGCGACCGCGAACCACATGGGGCCGGTGCCGGAGAGGAAGTCGCCCAGGTGGAAGCCCCCGTAGGGCTGGCGCAGCAGGACGAGGCCGATGAAGGGCGTGATCACGACCATGTAGATGAGCGAGGGGATGCCGAGCCGCCGCAGCCGCTCGAGGGCGAAGTGAGCGAACCCCTTGCGGTCGTAGCTGCCGGCGGCGAAGTAGCCGGCGAGCAGGAACAGCAGGCCCATGAAGTACGCCTGCTGGAACGAGAGGTAGAAGGTGAACCACACCATGGACAGGGTGTCCAGGTGGCGAGTGTCCTCGTAGTACCAACTGCCGACGCCGCTGTAGGTCACGCCCAGGTGGTGCATCACGACGCAGACGATGACGAACGTGCGCAGGTTGTCGACGTAGAGCAGACGGCCGCCGGCCCTTGCGGGAGGCGCCGCCGGCTCTCGCGGTGCGAGGGAGGGGCCGGCCGCCACGACCAGAGCGTAGCCGATCGAGCCGCTTCCCGCGAAAGGGGGTGGTGCCTCCCAAGTGCCTCCCAAGTGCCGGCAGTCGGGTGGCAGTCGGGGCTCAGCGAGCGCCGTCGCGCCCCCGAGTGCCGGCAGTCGGGGTCTCGGCGAGGCTTAGGCCAGGCCAGCTCAACTCGAGAGGAGACGCCCGTCCTCCAGCCGCAGCACCTGGTCGGCGATCTCCAGGAGACCCGGGTCGTGGCTGCCGATCAACGCCGTGATCCCCTGCGCGCGCACCACGGTCTCGAGCAGCCGGATGATCTGGCGGCCGGTGTCGGTGTCGAGCTGCCCGGTCGGCTCGTCCGCGATCAACAGGTCGGGCTCGCCGGCCAGAGCGCGCGCGATCGCGACCCGCTGTTGCTCCCCGCCCGACAGCTCGTCCGGCCGCTGCCCCACGTGCTCCTCCAGGCCCACCAGGCGCAGCAGCAGTCGAACCCGTTCCTCCCTCTCCTGGCGGTCGACCCCCGCGATGCGCAGCGGGATCTCCACGTTCTCTGCCGCGGTCAGGATGGGGAGCAGCCCGAAGGATTGGAAGATGAAGCCGATGGTGCTCCCGCGCAGCGCGGCGCGCTCGGCCTCGGACATCCCCGTCAGCTCCCGGCCGGCGATGGCGACGATCCCGCCATCCGGGGTGTCGAGACCGCCGACCAGGTTCAGCAGCGTGGTCTTGCCCGAGCCCGACCGCCCATACAACACCGTGAGCCGGCCCCGCTGCACGGTGAACGAGACGTCCCGCAGCGCCTGCACGCCGACGTGGCCCTGACCGAACGTGCGCGAGACCCGGCTGAGCGCGATCAGTGGACCCGCGGTGGGCTCCCGTACCCGCCGCCCCGACGCCGACAGAGCCGCCAGGTCATCGCCGGAGTCGCCGGCGACGGTGGGGCGACGCTCGTCCGGCCACACCGCGATGTGCCCGGGTTCGGACACCAGCCGGGCCCGGTCTCTCATGCCCAGAGGCTGGGTCATCTCGCGGGGCAGCTGGATCCGGCCGAACCGGTCCATGACGGCGTACTCGACCGCCTGCTGAGTGGCGTTGCCCGCCTCGTCGGTGACGTCTTCCCGCAGCGTCTCGGTGCTGGTGCGGCCGTTCCGGATCAGGACCGTGCGGCGGGCCTGCGCCGCCACCTCCAGGTCATGGGTGACGATCAGCACCGTGACGCCCAGCTCCAGGTTTACCTCCTTGATCGCGCCCAGCACGTCGGCCGCGCTCGCGGTGTCCAGGTCGCCGGTCGGCTCGTCGGCCAGGAGGAGCTGCGGCCGGTTCGCGAGCGCGGTCGCGATCGCCACCCGCTGCCGCTCGCCGGCCGCCATGTCTTCGGGACGCCGGTCCGCGCAGTGGCTCACCCGGAGCAGCTCCAGCAGCCGGCCTGCCCGGGTGGCCTCCTCGCGCCGGCCGGAGTGCGCCAGCCGCATGGGCACGACGACGTTCTGCCGGCCGGTCAGGTACGGCAGGAGATTGCGCGCGGCCTGCTGCCAGACGAATCCCACCACCGACCTCCGATATGCCAGCCGCCGGCGCCCGTTCAGCGCGCTCAGGTCGTGACCCGCGACCTGGACCTGTCCGGCGGTGGGCGTGTCCAGGCCGGCGACGATGTTGATCAGCGTGGACTTGCCGCTGCCGGAGGGACCGATGACGGCCGTCAGCTCGCCCCGGGCCACCAGCAGGTCCAGGCCCTGCAGCGCCTGCACCTCGACCCCGGACCGCCGGTAGATGCGCACGAGGCGGTCACACTCGATCATGGCGTCGGCCGGGAGTCCGCGCCCCGCTGACTGCTGTTCGCTGATCATCCCACCTCTCACGCCTCGTACTCCCCGGCGGCGATGCCCCCGCGGCGCCGAGCCGCGATCTCCACCCCCAGCATCAGCATCCCGAGCACCAGGAGGCCCGCCGCCATCACCACCAGCAGGAGCGGCTGGGGCGGGAGCGCGGCTGCCGAGGGCTCGCCGGTGAAGACCGACAGGTCGAGGCCGGGGCTCAGCAGCGGTGCCATCGCGACGGCGCACGCGACCCCTCCGGCGGCGCCCGCCACGATCTGGGGCATCACCTCGGCCACCACCAGCCGGTCCGCGCGCCGCCGCGCCAGCCCCAGCACCCGCAACCGAGCCAGCGCGGCGTCCCTGGCCGGGGCGCTCAGAAGCACCGCGACCAGGATGATGAGCGCGCTCAGCACCGCCGCCGCGGCCGTCCCCAGGGCGATCGCAACCGAGGCCCCCCGCGCGACCGGGGCGGCTGCCAGCGAGGCGAGGACGTTCGACCGGAGCGTGACCGCGGCGCCCGGAAGCTCACGGCGCACCACCGCCTGCAGCCGCGCTCCGTCGAGCTGAGGGCCGACCGCGAGCAGGATGCTCGGCGCGGGCGGGTTGGCACCCAGGGCCCACCTCGGTATCACCACCAAAGAGCTGTCCGCGACCCCGGGAACGCGGGAGACCGTCCCCACAGTCCGGACCGCGACCTGGCGGGTGCCGATTCCGAGCTCGGAGCCATGTCCGAGGAGTGGGGCGGCGGCGGGCGAAGTGAGCACCGGGACCGGACTCCCGCGCGCCGGATGCGCCAGGCCGGCCGCGGGAAACGCCGGCTCCGGTGTCGCCGCTACCAGCGCCGCGTACTCGGAGGGATCGACCGCCGCCACCGTCAACGCCTCCCCACCCGCCGAGCCGGCCAGGACGATGATCGCCGCGGTGCGCTGGACCCCGGGAACGGCCTCGATGGCGCGCCTGGCGGCGGCGTCCAGCGGCCGGGGGGATATCGACGCGTCGATGATGGCGTCGGCGCCGGTCCGCTGCCAGGAGGTCGCCGTCTGGCCGCTGCTGACCGCCGAACGCACGGTGGCGCCGAAGGCCACCACCGAGAGTGCGAGGACCAGGGCGAAGACCGGCAGCACCGTCCCGACCGGCGCCGTCGCCGCCCGGGTGAACCCCACGAAGGCGGCCACCCCGTGCCGGTTGGTGGCCACCCGGCGCACCGCGCGCAGGGCCGGTGGGTACAGGCGCATGACCAGGATCGCCGCCGGCACCGCCACCAGCACCGGGGCCATGCTCGGGTACACGGGAACGCCCCCCGCCGATGACTCTCCACCCTGCGCCAGCACGGCCAGGCCGCCGGCCGCCGCCGCCACCAGCGCGACCTCCGCCGCCAGACGGGGTGCCGGAGACCACCGCCGGGCAGGCTCCGCGGCCGCCGCCGGGTTCAACCGACGGTGCTGCCACATCGTGATCACCGGGAGGCTCGCCAGCGCCACCCCGACGGTGAGCGCGGGGAGCAGCCACCCCAGCGGCTCCGAGGGGCCGGGGGTGAGCGTCACCGCGAGCGCGCCCGCCACCAGCGCCGCCGGCAGCACCATCGCGGCCGCGGTCCGCAGCGCACGCAGGGCCAGCTCGCCGCTCGATGCCCCACGTGCGCGCAGGGCCGCGAACTCCCGGCGGCGCCGCTCGGCCACCAGGTAGGAGCCGAGGAGCACCACCACCGCGCCGACGATGGCCAGGCTGACCGACATCATGTCGAGCACCTGCCCCGCCGCCCCATCCTGCTGGACGAATGCGCCGAGCACATCAGCGATGCCGGACGAGATCGTGACCGGCTCGGAGCCGCCGTAGAAGAAGCCGGGGGCTCCGGGCGGCAGGACCGGCTCCGTTTGGGCCTGGATCAAGGCGCCGTTCAGCGAGGACGCCTGGGCGGCGGTCAGCGAATCGAGCGCCAGCGGGAAGCTCCAGGACAGTTCCATGTCGGCGGGGCTGAACACGCTGGGCACCAACCCCAGCTCGCCGGAGGTCACGAACGCGCCCCCGGTCCAGTACGGCGGCTCGTTGGCGGACTTGTTGGCCAGCACCGGAGCGGCGGCGAGCGGCTGGGCGGCCCAGAAGGGCGCGCGCGGGAACAGAGGCCGGAGGATCCCGGTGACGACCAGGTCAGCGGCGGGACCGATCCCGATCACCGAGCCCGGCTGCAGTCCGAAGCGGGCTGCCGTGGCCGACGTGACGGCCACCTGAAGCAGACTCCCGGTGGGAGCGGGAGCGCCGGGGGCGGGACCCGCCCCCGGGAGACGGCCGGCCACCAGACGGGCGTAGCGCGTGAGGTTGTCGCGATAGAGGACTTTCATCTGCGGGTTGCGCAGGTTGGGGCCGGGCGACACCGCGGGCGCCAGGCCGGTGACCGGGGCCAGGCCGGTGGCAAGCTCGGTCCAGCCGCCGCTCGCGGCCAGCGGGAGACCATCCCGCCTCAGACCGGCTGCCAGCGCGGCACGCGTGGCGGCGAACTCGGACGCGCCCGGCGCGGTGCCCAAGAAGCCACTGGCGTAGCCCGAGTAGTTCACACTTCCGATCACGTAGCGCTGGAGTGGCGCCGCCGCCGACAGCTCGCGTTGCAGAGCCTCGGTTCGCAGGCCCAGGCTTTCCCGGGGAGCGACCGTCGCCAGGAACGCACAGCACGCCACCAGCACGGCCAGGCCGACGGCCGCGGCGCCGCCCGAGCCCGTCACCGCCGCCCAGCCGGCCCGCAGGCGCCGCGCCCCTGCGCTCACGATGCCGCCAGCCCCCGCAGATTCCCGGCGCCACGGGTGCCCCACATCGCCCCCGCCGCCACCACCACCAGCGGGGCCGCGGCGACCACCGCGGCGAGGACGATCTCCCACCCAAACGCGAACACCACCACCAGCGGCGGTACCGGGGGGGTGCCGTTGGCGGTCAGGGTGATGGACGGGATCAGGAGATAGGCAACGCCGGTGCCGGCCAGCAGCCCCGCGCAGGCCGCCGGCAGGCTGAGCAGGAGCTGGTCCAGGGCCAGCAGCCGGGCGTGAGCGGCGGGTGCCACGCCGAGCGCCCCCAGCAACGCGCGTCTCGCCCGACCGGCTCGTAGATCGACCGCGACCTTGGTGGCGAACCCAACCACCGCGAGCAACACCATGGCCGCGGCAACCACTCGCAGCATCTGCTGCTGGGTGGCGGACAGTGGGTCGGCGAGCAGCGTCGCGGCCTGGCCAGCCTGCGTGGAGACCGCCGAGCCCGACGGGAGTCCCGGTGGCACGGCGCCGCTCGCCGTCCGCAGCCACCACGACGTCACCGGCAGCGGCGCGTCGTGCCGGTTCACCAGCACCTCCTGCAGCACCGCCTGATCGACCACCAAGCCGCCGCCCGCGGCGGTCACCGTGGGGAAGGCGGTCACGACGGCCGCCACCCTCAACCGCAGGGTGTCCGTCCCCAGCTGGACCGCGACCGTCTGGCCCAGGCCGGCGCCGGTGTTGCCGGCGAAGGTCTGGGTCGCGATCGCGGGAATCACTGCCGGCGCCGGTGCGGTGACCGACACCGTGCCGCCCAGCGCCGGCGGCGGACCGCCCTCCTGCGCGGAGGTGGCGGGCACCGGCGCATACCCGGGCTGGAAGGTCAAAACCTGAGGGCCCACACCCTCGGCCCGCCAGGTCCCGGCCACCGGCTGGGATCCGGTGAGCGGCGACCCGGACACTGACGCCGGCACGCCCAGGTTGGTCAGGTCGGCGGAGTAGGCGGCAGGGCGCCAGCCCGCCAGCGAACCGCCCTTTGCGAAGGGCGTCGTGAAGGCTCCGCCACCCGGCGGCGCCACCGCCATGCTCTCGATCGTGAGCCGTGCCGGAGCCTGGCTGGTCAATGGGGCCGGCGGCAGCTGGTAGTCCAGGGTCAGCCCCAGCAGGCGGAGCGGGTACTCCGCACGGCCCGACGTCGACAGCACTCCGATCAGGCCGTGAGCGTGCCCGTCGCCGGGCAGGGACCCTGCGGGCACGGAGTAGACGGCGCCCGTTCCATCCTGGATCGACATGGTGGCCGATGCCGTTCCCAGGCCGGCACCCGGCCCCGGGTCGAGGCCGGCCACGAGCTCCAGGCGGGCCGGCCGGCCGGGCAGGACCAGGCCGGGCCGCCGGCCGCCGGGGGCGATGCGGCGCCAGAGCTCCGCGGCCGGGAGGGCGGAGAGGTCGCGCCGCAGGAGTACTGTGGTGGGGGCGGTCTCGGCGCCCACCGCGAGCAGCTCCCCGTTGCTGCCGGCGTCGACCACCGAGACCGGCGTGGCGGCGATGACTCCTCTTGCCCGCGTGACCGCGGCGACCGTATCGAGCGGGATCGCGGCCGGCTCGTCCACCCGCACCTCCGCGCCGGTGGCGAACGCCGCCTGATCGTGCGCCGACCGCTGCCAACTCGAGTACTGGGCGAGGGCCAGCGTGCCCGCCGCCACCGTGAACACCGTCAGGACGACGGGCCCGGCCTGCCGGACGGGACGCCTGCCTAACTCCCAGGCGGCCAGGGCGGTGCCGATTCCCCTGGCCCGGGCGCTGACCCGGTCCGCCAGCCGGGCCGTCACCGGCACCGCGCGCAGCAGGAGCACGCTGATCGCGGCCAGGGCCAGCGTCGGCGCCGCGATCAGCACCGGATCGAGGCCGAGTCCACCCGACGACGTAACCGACACCGAGGAGACCCGAAGCTGCCACACGGCGATGGCGGCCAGGGCGAGCAAGGCGACGTCGGCCCCGGCGCGGACCAGGGTGGCCTGGGTGCCCCGACCGCTTGGTCCCACCCGCGCTCCGCGGGCCGTGTAGCCGCGCAGTGCCGCCCACAGCATGACCAGGGCGCAAACCACCACCACGCCCAGCGCTGCCAGCCACACCGGCGCGGTGGGTGCCCGCGCCTGCAGTCCCGCGCCCCCCGCCGATCCCGCGCCGGCCAGCACGTCCGCCACGGTCACGCCCGCGAACGCGCCCACGGCGGCGGCCGCGGCCCCGATCGGCACGCCCTCCAGCAGCGCCAGGTTGGCCTGCTGGCGGCGGTCGGCGCCCCGCGCGGTCAGCAACGCCGCCTCCTGCTCGCGGTGGCTGGCCAGCAGCCCGCCCGCCAAGGCCAGCGCGGCGACCGCGGGTACCAGCAGCTCGGCGGCGGCGACCGCCGCCACTGACCTGGCGACGGCGAGGTCGGTCGCGGTGCCGCGCAGCAGGGCGGGCATGCCGGTCGTCACCACCAGCCCTACCGATGGCTGCTGCAGGACTGATTGAGCTTGGTCGATCCGGCCCGCCAGGCCGTTCAGCTCACCGGTGGCGATGCGGTCCGCCTCGGGCAGCGCCACCCACGATGCCTGCGCGACCGTGAGCGCATTCCGGCCGAAGGACGCCGGGCTGACCACGATCGGCCCGTGAGCGGCGGGGCAGTTCCGGATGGTGGCGCCGCAGGTCCAGATCTGGTCCAGGGTCCAGTAGCTGGAGGCGGGGTCCCGCTGCCGGTAGGTGCCGGACACGCGCAGGATGAGCGCCGCGCCGCTGTTGAGGTCGCTCAGCTGGAGCAGCTCTCCCGGCGTCACGCCAAGCCGGTCCGCCATCGGCTGGGGCAGGGCGGCCGGGATCGAACCCCCGGACGGAGCCGGACCTGGCCAGGCACCGGTCACCAGCGCGGCATGGGCGCTGATCCGGGTCGGACTCGCGATCTCGGCCGGCTGCGCCGTTCCGCCGGTGCCGCCGTCCACCGCCAGCGGCCCGGACCAGACCGCCGTCTCGAGCTGGTAGGGGACGTCGCGCAGCGCCCCGTCCAGCGACCGCCGGACCGCCCGGGTGTCGGATCGGACGGTCGAGGAGTCCCCGACCCCGATCACGGTCACGGACGCCTGCGGAGATCTCGTGAGTCGGGCGGTGGCGGCCTGCGGCAGGACCTGGTCCGCGATGCCGGCCAGGGCGCCCACCAGGGTGGCTGCGACCAGCGCCGTGAACGTCACCGTGGCGAGCGGAAGCCAGGCCGGCCGCACCCGGCGTCGCGGGAGCAGACCCACCTCAGAGTTGTTGCGTGCCGAAAGTACCGTGTGACTACCCAAAGGAAGTTGCCGCCGTAGCCCCACCGTAGCGGAGGCAACCGGCGGTGTGGCCCGCGCGGCTTCGAGCGCTCGTTCCGTCGCGATCGGCCACACGCGACAATGGCAATCGCGGTGAGCCAGTACATCACGAGGCCGCTCGACGTCGACACCTGGGACGCCTTCGCGCGGTTGTGCGAGAAGCAGGGCAAGAACCATTGCGTGATGCGCAAGGTAGTGAAGGGACGATCGCCGGCAATGTAACGTCACTCGGTGCCGGATGACGTGCGTTTGCCGGCAAAGTACCCTCTCGGGCGGGAGGAGGTGGAACGGGTAGGGGCTAGCCGCGAACGGCGATTGCCATGAGGAGCGGGAGAAGATGTCCCAGGTTCCTGCCTCGACCGCCCGCCGCCAGGTCCAGGAGCCGGAGGACGAGATCGGCGCGCGAGTCTCGGGGGAGGCCGCGGCAGAGCGCACAACCGCCTGGCGGATGGCCGAGGAGCCGGCTCACCCCCTCGACCACCGCTCGCTGAGCAGGCTGGCGCAGCACCGTGACACCCTCGCCCCGGAGCGTGCGGTCGGCGTTGGAGGGCGCCAGCGCTTGCTCCGCCAGCCGCAGCATGCCGAGATCGGTCAAGGTGTCGCCCATCGCCAGCGCCGGCCGCTCCAGCCGGGCGCCGAGCACCCCGATCAGAGAGCAGAGGCCGGCCTCCTTACTCGTCCCCGAAGCCACGAAGTCGGTCTGGAGCCGCCCCCGCACCTCGCGCACCAGCCCCCGACCGCCGGCGTCGATGGCCGCCGCCACCACCTCGGGGGGAAGGGCCATGCCTCCGGCCGCCGCCCCCGCGTATGCCCGCACCGAGCACCGGTAGGCGGGATCGACCTCGATCCCTGGCGTCTCTTCCAGGTGGCGGCGGACGCGGGCCAGCGCCTCCCGCCCCGCTCGGTCGATGAGCACCCGCCCATGCGACTCGCCGCGGACGTAGAGCACGGCGCCATACTCCGCCACGCCCCCGGGCAGGTGCAGGGCGTCGCAGCGATCACGCACCTCCCCCAACGAACGCCCGCTCACCAGCACCGGCCGGAACCCGTGGCAGACCAGGCTCCGCAGCGCATTCACGGCGCCTGGCGTGCCGGCGCTGAAACCGAGGCGCGTGCCCTCCAGCACGCCGTCGATGTCGAACGCACAGAGCGGACCGGCGCCGGACGTCTCGACGGCACCCACCACCCGCTCCTCCAGATAGCGCAGCAGGCAGCGGGACATCCGCCGCCGCAGCTCAGGCCGCGGCTCGCTCGAGTGGCGCAGGCGATCCTCCAGATGCACCAGCCGGTAGAGCAGCCAGCGCTCGGCATCGACGGGCTCACCGCCGCGCGCCGCGTAGGCCTCGCGCAGACGCTCCGCGAACCAGGGCGGCGTCCCGTCGCAGGCGGCGCCGGCGAGGTCGAAGGCGGGGTCGAAGCAGGTCAGATCGAGGCTCGAGAACGCGCGCTCGTCGAAGCCGATCTTGCGCATGCCTCCCGGCGCTCGGAGATCGCCGAACCAGGCGTCGAGGGCCGTGTGCCCGTCCACCACCGCCGGCCGCCTCGTGCGCAGCAGGCTGCCCACCACACGCTGCGTCAGCGGGCGGATCAGGAGGTCACCGCGTCCGGCGGCCCGGCTCAGCAGGAGTGCTGCCTCGGCCGGTGCCGACCCGCTGGATCCAACATCGAAGGTCGGGTCGTGCTCGACTGCCAGCGAGGCCGAGCGGCGCTCGACGTACCCGGCGATTCTGTCCGCCAGTTCCGCCGTCACGGCGCCCGCGGTCAGCCGTTCCCGCTCGGGCAGCCACTCCCTGAGCACGAGGCCCATCTCGACGCCGTAGACCCGGGGCAGGAACGGGGTCAGCGGTGCCGCCACCGCCGCGGTGTGGCGCCCGAAGTAGCCCAGGCCGACACCTTTGGCGTAGACGAGGCGGTTCTCCCGGACGCCGTCCGCCCCGACGAGATCCACCCGGTAGAGAGCGCGGACGTGCCCCCGGTCTCCCGCCGCGTCGGTCTCCAGAGGAATTCGAACCACGTCTGCGATCGCCTGGGCGCCGATCAGCTTCCGCAGGGCACCGGCCACCGGGGACGGAGCCAGGTTCCTCTGCACCGACCACCGCGCCCACGGGAGCAGCAGGGTGGGGTGCCCGGTGAGCTGCTCGGGGACCGGGGCTGTCGAGGGCAGCGTCTGCAGGACCAGGGCGACCCGTTCCGCCGGCAGCCCGACCCGGCGCAGCTCATGCGCCGCCCGTACGACCGAGCGCCACGAACGCGGCGGGTCGTCGATGACCAGGGCGACGGCGCCGGCCGCGACCGCCTCCCGCAGGATCGCCGACTCGCGCCGGAGCCATCCCTGCCCTGGACGAATGGTCAACACCCCGGCCGGAGTGCCGCCCAGGCGCCGCAGTGCCGCCGCCAGCAACGGGGCCAGGTAGCTGCCGGACGTGCGGACGCCGACCACCAGTAGTCGCTCCCGCGGCCATCGCTCGATCACCATCCGGGCCAGGCTCGCCAGGTCATCGGAGTTCTGATCGAAGGTGCGGAAGCAGGCCGGCAGCCTCAGCGGCCGGCTCAGGATCCCCCGGGGAAGCCGCCGCGCCAGCGCGTCCAGGCGATCGCAGGCGGCGGGAGGGGCGATCACTTCCTCCCTGCCCATGACCACGCCCGCCAGCTCCTGCACCACCGCCTCGACCGCATCGCGGGCCTCCAGCAGCCGGCCCGGCGGGAAGGTCCCGGGTCCGGCCGACCACACCAGGGTCGAGGCCCGGGCGGTCGCGTCCGCCACCCACCGCAGCCCGCGGCCGGGGCGGCGGCGGAGCGCGGTGGCGGCCTGCCGGAGGCGGAGGGGGTCAGGGTGGGTCGCGTCGTCGAGGATCTGCTGGATGCCGGCCGCGAGCAGGTAGGCATCCAGCCACTGCCGCTCCCCGATCGAGGTCTCCATCAGTTCGAGGAGGCGGGGGATCGGGTTCAGGAGGTTTAAGACCTCGAGCCCGGCCCGGTGTCCGGCAGCCTCGGGAGGAGCGTCGGTGATCACGTCACACCCGCTCCCGCCGGCGGCCGCGCTCACGCAGTGCGGCCACCGAATCGAGGATCGCGTCCGCCTGCGCCTGCCAGGAGAACGGCAGCGCCAGGTGCCGCGTGCGGGGCCGCGCCGCCAGCTGAGCGCGCACCAGCGCCGGCAGACCGCCGGCGGCGGTGAAGAAGCGGACCCCGGGCTCGCCGGCGAAGCGCTCGGGCAGGGCACCGACGGGGGCGGTGACCACGGGGAGGCCGGACGCGAGCGCCTCCAGCACGGAGAGGGGAAAGGCGACCACGCGGTCGGTGGAAGGCGTGGGCATCACATAGCAGTCGCTGGCCCGGTACAGTTCCTCGATCCCCACCAGGTAGCCCTGGCGCACGATCGCCCCCCGCCGCCTCAGGTCTTCCACCACCGGTGCAGCGGCGCTCTCGCCGCGGCTGCTCAGGAGGGCCAGCACCCGGAGGTCTGGCAGCCCGGTGAGAGCGCTGAGCGCCTCCAGGTTCCGGCCTCGGGTGGCATGCCCCACATGGAGCACCAGGTGCACCCCGAGTGGGAGCCCCCAGCGCGCCCGCAGACGTCTGCGCTCCTCCGTGTCCACGGGGGGGCGAAAGCGGTCCAGGTCGACGCCCCCGGCGACCAGCTCGGCCCGGGCGCCGAGCTGCCGCAGCCGGTCGCGTTCAGCCGTGGTGCCGACCAGCAGCAGGTCGGGCCAGAGCCGGCGGGCCAGAGAGGGCCGGAGCTCTGCCGGCGCCCGTGGCTGGAGCCCGACGAAGACGTGGGTCAGCTCCGGCGCCGACAGCCGCAGCAGCCGCGCGCGCAGCAGCGCCGGCAGGGTGCAGGACGAGCGCGAGCAATAGATCAGCGTGCCGGCGCCGGCAGCCCGCGCGCGCCGAGCCGCGCGCAGCAGCGCCGGGGGTGCTCCCAGGCGGCGGCGGGGCAGCGAGATCTCGATCACCTCCGTCCGCCGCGCCAGCGCCGCCGCGATGCGGTGGGTGAACGAGACGTAGGCCTCGTCGAGCGGTCCCTCGAGGCCCTCGCCAAGGATGGCGATCGGCAGGAGCTCCGGGGCGGGCCCGACGGCGGTGGCGGACGCGACCAGCGACTTCACAGGTGGCGGAGCACCTCGACCACGCGCTCGGCGGCGGCCGGCGACACCCCCGGGTGGACCGGGATCGACAGCATGTCGTGGGCCGCCCGCTCGGCCTTCGGGCAACGAACGCCCAGGGCCCGATAGGGAGGCTGGCGGTGGAGCGGCACCGGGTAGTAGACACCGCTCGCGACGCCGGCGGCGGCGAGCGCCGCCCGCGCGCGGTCCCTCGCCGCGCCGCCGGCCGGGAAGCGAATCGTGTACTGGTGGTAGACATGCCCGGCCTCAGGCAGGACCCACGGACGCGGATAGCGCTCCCGGTCCAGCTCGGCGTCGTACCAGGCCGCCAGCCGGCGGCGCGCGGCGGTGATCGACTCCAGCCGGCCCAGCTGCACGGTCCCGATCGCCGCCTGCAGCTCGGTCATCCGGAAGTTGTGGCCGACCGCGTCGTGGACGTAAGGCTCCTGACCGTAGGCCTGGTGGCGGAGGCGCCGGCAGGTCGCCGCGACGACCTCGGAGTTGGTGACGATCATGCCGCCCTCTCCGGTGGTCAAGTTCTTGGTCGCGTAGAAGGAGTAGGCGGCGGTCCCGAAGCGGCCCAACCCCAGCCCCTGAAAGGTGGCGCCGACCGCCTGGCAGGCGTCCTGCAACAGCACCAGGCGACGGCTCTCGGCGAGGCTGCTCAGTTCCCCCAGGTCGGCCGGGTTGCCGTGGAGGTGGACCGCCAGGATGGCGCGGGTGCGAGGGGTCAGCGCGGCTTCGACCGCTTGCGGGTCGAGGTTCAGGGTGTCGTCGACGTCCGCGAAGGCGGGGCGGGCTCCGACCAGCGCGATCGCGTTGGCGGTGGCGATGAAGCTCTGGGGGCTGGTGACGACCTCGGCGCCGGGACCTACGCCATGTGCCACCAGCGCGAGCTGGAGGGCGGTCGACCCGCTGGAGGTGGCGATGGCGTGCCGGGCTCCGGCCGCCTCGGCAAAGCGGCGCTCGAACTCCTGGACTCGCGGTCCCTGGGCGAGGACGCCCGAGCGCATCGCCTCCAGGACCGCGGCTTCCTCCTCGGGACCGAAGCGAGGCGCGGCGATCTCGACGCGGGTGCCGTCGTGGACGTCGATCTGGTTCATGGGTGTACCTCCATTTCTTTGCCGGCGATGAGCCGGCGGGGTGAGCACGGGCTCCCGGAGAGGGAGGGCGCCCCGTCCCACCGGCAGCCGGAGGACGGAGCCGGCAGTCGCGAGGCGCCGGACCGCTCCACCGACACCCGCCGCGCCCCTCCCGGTTGGACCTCCACGCGGCCGGTGCTGAGCCGGGCGGCGGGTGAGAGGCCGGGGCGCCGGATCGTGTACCGGCGCGGCAGGGGGCCGTCGTTGTGCAGGCAGATCTCCTCGGCGGTCATCAGGACCTGCCAGCCGGCGGCCGGGTCGCGACGCACCAGGTAGGCGTGTCGCGCGACCGTCTCCAGGTCGCACCAGCGCGCACTCGGAGCGACCGCGTCAACCCTCGACGCGTAGGCGGCGAAGCGCTCCAGCTCGGGGCCGATCTCGCGGCGATGGCCGAACGAGAGCAGTGGTCGCCCGAGGCCGATGTCGATCAGAAACCGGGGGTCGTCGAGCCCGCGCCGCCAGAGCAGAGGCAGGTCCGCCCAGGCGGTGTCCGCGGGCCGCAGGCCAAGCTCCGGGTCGGCCGGCGGGGCGGCACCGAGCGGGTCCCGGTCGTCGAAGTTGCAGGAGGCGACGAAGCCGTGCCTGCCCAGAGCTCCCAGCGTCGGCGCCGGCCCCACTCCGTGTGGGAAGACCATCACCCGGTCGAGGGCGAAGCCGGTTCGGTGCCAGAGGCGGCGGCCGGCCGCCGCCGCCCGCTCGAGCGCGCGCTCCTGCCCCGCCAGGGCGCGGGGCCGGTAGCGGAGCCCCTCTGCCTCGGGGAGGAAGAACTCATAGCCCCGGTGCGCCCAGCCGTGATAGCAGGCCGACAGGCGGTCGCGGCGACCGGCTAGCAGGCGCAGCACCGAGGGGTCGGCCGCACCCAGCTCACCGGGGATGGTCGCGATGGTGACGTGACAGCCGGCCTCCTCGGCGCGCCCGAGGAGTCGTGGGTAGTCGAGGCCCAGACGTCCGCCGGCGAGCGCCGGGTCGTCAATGGTGAGGTTGGCGAAGGTGGCCGGCGCGTGCCAGGCCAGCTCGCCGTAGAGCCGGCGCATGAGCAGCAGCGGCGGCACCACGGCCGGCCAGTGCGCGGGCGCCAGCTGGTCGCGGAGGTCGCCCGCCGGAGCGCCGGCGGTGGCGCTGATGAAGACCGCCCCCGCGCCCATCCTTCTCATGGCCAGGACCGGCTCTGGCACCTGGTCCCCGATCGAGGCGAGCGCGACGGCCCCCGGCCGCGACTCCAGGCACCAGGGCACGGCAGCGGGCGCGACGGTGATCCCGGTGAACCAGGACGTGATGTCGGGCTCCCGGGAGGAGAAGTGGAGCGCGCCCTCGCCGGCCCGCGCGGGCCTGACCGCCGGCACCTGGTGACCGAGCACGCTGGCCAAAGCGGCGACGTCGGCCCCCGGCTCCAGCGCCACCAGCACCTCACCCCCTCGCTCCACGAAGTGGGGGAGCAGCGCCGGCGCATACCGGCTGCCCCGGCCGGCCCCCAGCTGGAGGACGACCAGCGGCCATTCCTCCGCGATCGCCCGCTCGAGCACGCTTGCCCAGGCGAGCGGAGGCGCGTCGACCACGCGGAGGCCTAGGGCCGCCCCGACGCGGGCGGCGGCCGGCATCCCGGAACCGGTCTCGGAGCGGAGCACACCGACCCGGTCCGAGTGCGCGCGCGGCGCCCGGCCGTTCAGCGGCCGGTTCCGGGTGCCGGGTCCCTCCGCCGGTCCGAACGAGATCCAGCCCTCGGGGACGGGCCGCAGTGCCACGCCCGGATCACCGCCGTAGAGCCGCCTGCGGAGCACGTCGTCCAGGCGCCAGATCGCTCGCCGAGCGAGGGCGCCAGCGCGCACCAGGCGGACTCGGGCCGACCGCTGCCAGGCCAGGAGCTGATCTCCGCTCATGGGTCGAGCGCTCCCAACGTCTCCGGCTGAGGCCGTACCGCCGCCGGACGGGACCGGGCCAGGAGCCCGGCCCGGAGCGCGAGTACTACGAGCAGCGCGAACTGGAGGGCCGACCCCACCGTGAACGCCAGCGCCGCACCCGCGATCCCGAGCCGGGGAACGAGCAGCAGAGACCCCGCCGCCGACCCCGCCGCCGCCGCGGCCGAGGAGAGTGCCACCGACCCGGGACGGCCGAGGCCGATGCAGGCGTTGCTCAGCACCGCGTACAGGCAGTAGATGCCGAACCCGAAGCCGAGGATGAGCAGGGGAAGCGCGGCCGGCAGGTAGGCGGCGCCAAACAGGAACCGGATCGCCAGGCGACCGCCGATCGCGACCGCCGTCACCGTGGGCACGGCCGCCGCCGCCGCCACCCCGAGCGCCTGCCACAGCTGCGTTGCTGCGGTGCCGCGGGTGGCGGTCGCGACCCGGGGCAGGATCACGAAGCCGAGCGCCATCGGGGCCAGAAGCAGCACGTTGGAGAGCGTCTTAGCCGCCCCGTAGTAGCCGGCCGCCTCCTTGCCCAGCAGCCGTCCCACCAGCACCAGGTCGGCGCTGATCCAGACGTTGTAGAAGACCGACTGGACGAGGATCGGGCGCCCGAAGCGCAAGACCTCGCGCAGCCGCTCTCTGCGGAGCGAGGCCAGCGAGGGGCGGATGCCTCCAGGCCGCAGGAGCAGGAACAGCGGCAGGACGGCCACGCTGGAGAGCCCGTAGACGCAGAGCAGGACCGGGGCCGAGGCGAGGCGGGCACGCCAGAGGACGAGCAAGAGCAGCAGCTGAAGGAGGTTGGCGGCCACGTAGAAGCCGACCCCCCGGAGGTGGCGGCCGACCCCTCGCTGAACCTCCAGGTAGGCCTCCAGGACGGCCGGCCCGCAGATGTTGGCGACCATGCCCGCCAGTAGCCAGCCGCCGATGCCGAGCAAAGGCCCGGCGGCGGCGCAGAGGGCGAGGCTGGCGACCAGCACCGCTCCCAGCACGACCAGCCAGGCCGACCAGTATTCGCGCTGGAGGCCCGGGTCCTGACGGTGGCGCGCCAGGTAGCCGGAGAGCCCGACCGGAGCGCTGGTGACCAGGAAGCCGGCCATCGCGGCGGCGGCCAGCACGTAGGAGAGCTGACCGAACTGCAGCGGCAGCAGCACGCGGCCGGCGACGACCGAGAACGCGAAGCCGAGCAAGCGGGCCAGCGCGAACCCCGAGAAGACGGTCGCCGAGGCGCCGGCGAGCGCCAACACCTCACCCAGCAGGCGCCGGAGCGGCAGCGGGCGGAGCCGCGGCCAGAGCACCGGCACCCGCCGGCTTCCGGTCGCGTCCCGGGCCGCGACTGACGTGGCGGCACCAACCGGAACTGCGAGTGGGGCCGGGAGCTGGAAGAGGGGCGCCGGCGGCCGGAACCAGCCGCTCGCCGCCAGGAGCGGTGGGCCGGTGCCGTCCCGACCCAGACGCCACCGTGCCTTCAGCACCAGCGCGCGTTCGACCAGGGGGCGCCTCAGGATCGCCCCCACCAGCCCGACCAGCATCCAGAAGAGCTGCGAGAAGCCGGCGAAGGTCAAGTACTCGGAGGTGAGGTCGAGTGCGACCAGGGCCGCGGTCAGCGCCAGCACCGCGGTGCCGATGGCCCGCTGCGTCCGGTCGGCCCCCCCGCTCACGTTCCAGGAGGCGGCGCCGACCGCCGCGTAGAGCCCGAGCGAAAGGAGGATGCCGGCCACGCCCGCCCGAAACGCCTGGTCCAGGTAGGCGTTGTCGACGTACTGCGAGAGGTAGGCCGGCACCTCACCCGGGAGCTGCGACCCGGTCCCCAACCAGAGCCCGTGCTGGACCCAGGCCGGGTAGAAGAACTCCTGCCAGTAGCGAACCCGGGTCGCCAGGGATTCCGGCATCCATAGGCTCCCGCCCCCACCCAGCTGCTGGGCGAACCGAGAGGAGAGGAACGGCCAGAGCGCGGCCCCCACCGGGAGCGCGCCCGCGCCGGCCACCCACAGCGCCCGCGGCACCGTGCGCAGGCGGAGGCAGACGACCAGCGTGACCGCGGGGAGCACGAGCAGGGGCGCGTAGGTCAGGCTCGCCACCAGGCCCAGCAGCGAGCCGACCGCCACCGCGGCCAGCCACCACTGGCTCATGCCCTCGACGCGGGCGGCGGCCAGCGCGAGCGCCAGCGTGTAGCCGAAGAGCGAGACCGCGGCCAGCCCGCTGAAGTGGATGACCGTCGAGCCGGGCCGGTAGGTCGGATCCCAGGCAGGCTGCGCCGGAGTCTGGTAGGCGGCCCCCATCAGCATTCGCACGTACGGAACGTCGAGCAGCTCGAGCAGGCCGATCAGCGCCACCACCAGCACCGCGGCCAGGGCCAGGTTGCAGTAGAGGCGGAGCCGGGCGCGGCGGGGCGGCTCGCGAGCGAAGACCAGGTAGACCACCAGGTATTCGGCCGGGGCCGCGATCGTGTGCAGCGCGCTCACGTCCACCGCTTGGCCGCCGAGCCAGAGCACCAGGACGGGGATCAAGACCTCGCCCAGGCAGAAGGCCACCACCGCCAAGTCGAGCAGGCCGTAGCCCAAGCGGCGGCCGCTCACCAGGTCACGCAGCGCGACGCCGGCGAAGACCAGGAGGACGACGATCTGATCGGGCTTCAGGAAGTTCCCCACGGAGCCCAGCTCGAGCCCGGTGGTCAGGGGGCATACGAGGCAGATCGCGGCCCCGCCGATCACCGGCCGCCAGGCGCTGAGGCCGGCCAGCGCCAGGCCGCCGAGCGCGGCCAGGACCAGGAGCGCCAGGTCCGCGTTCACCGGGGGCTCGACGCTCCCGCGACCCCGCGCAGCCCGGCGGGGGGCATCAGCGCGGCGACGTACCGGTCGGCGACCGCCGGCCAGCGGCAGCCGCGCGCCGCCACCAGGGCACGGCGGGGCAGCGCGCGGCGCAGCCCCACATCGCGCAGCAGCCGGTCCACCCCTTCCGCCAGGCTGAGGGAGTCACCGGCGGTGAAATAGCAGAGCGCCTCTTCGCCGAAGCAGTCGACGATCGCGGGCAGGCGCGCGCACACCACCGGCACCTGCTGCTCCACCATCTCGAGCAGCTTCGTGGGCAGCAGCAGCTCTCCATAGCCGTCGGGGATCACCGGGACCACCCCGATCGTCGAGGCGCGCACCTGCCGCATCACGTCCTCCCAGGGGAGGAAGCCGGTGAAGACGACCCGGTCCATGACGCCGAGCACCGTGGCCAGGCGCGCCAGCTCCACCTGGTACTCGCCTTCGCCGATCACCAGCAGCGTCAGATCCGGCCAGTCCGGGCGCAAAAGCGCGAGGGCGCGAATCGCGACCTGGACCCCGTACCGCTCGATCAACGAGGCCTGAATCACGAGTCGTGGAGGCATCGATTCGGGCTGTCTCTCGGCCGCCGGCGGCTGCCGCCCCGCGACGCCGTTGGGCACGACCGTCGCCCGGGCCGGGTCCAGGCCACGCCCGCACAGGATGCGGAGGCAGGTCTCGCTCACCGTCACCACGTGGTGGGAGAGCGAGACCGCGAGCCGCTCGCACAGACGGTTCAGCCGGACCAGCGGGTGGCCCGTCCCCACCCGCAGCCTGGCGGCGGTCAGCTCCGGGCTCAACTCGAGCAGGTTCAGCACCACCCTCGCCCCCCGCAGTCGGGCCGGCACCGCCGCCAGCACCAGGAGGTCGGGCGGGTTGTCGACCTGCGCCGCGGCGTACGTGTGACGCAGCGTCAGCAGCGTGGCGAGGACGACGGCGGCGATGCCGAACACCGCGTACTCGAAGAGATAGAGCAGGGCCGAGCCGCGCCGGTGCCGCACGGGGATCCGAATGACCCGCAGCCCGGGCGGGGGCGGAGCACCCTGAGCGGCGTCCGAGCGGGGGCCCGAGCAGATCAGGTCCACGCCCAGACCGAGGCCCGCCAGATGGTCGGCGTTGCGCCGCATCACGGTGTGGGCCGGATAGCTGTGGCGGCTCACCATGAGCACCCGGCCTCCAGACGCGAACGCGGGTGTGGTCATGCCGACTCTGCCACCCGCTCCGCCACCTGCGAGGGGTCGGGGAGGCGGCCCATGCCGCAGACCAGGATCCCGGCCGCGATCTCGGCTCCGGCATGGCGAAGGAGGGCGGCGGCACGCTGCGCGAGTGCGATTCGAGTCCGCGGCTCCGAGGCCACGAGTACCACCAGGTCGACGCGCGGAGCCAGCAGCATCGCCAGCTCCGAGCGCTGCGGGGGAGCGGCCCCGAACACCACCACCTCGCGCCGGCCCGTCGAATGGCGGCCGGAGTTGGGTGCCGGCAGCGCCTGGAGCGCGGTGACCGGAGTCACCGTGTCCAGCTCGGGGACGCGCGCCGGCCCGTCCCCGGCGGGCCGCACCAGACCCTCCTCGATGACGACGCGAACGTCCCAGCCGAACGGCCGCATGACGGCTCCGACCAGCGCCGCCGCGGACCCGATCTCGGTCGAACGGTCGGCGGGTACGAGCAGGATCGACCGGGCCTTCGGCTGCCTGGCCAGCAAGGCGGCCACCGCCGGGCCGCAGGCTTCCTCCGTCGCCTGCCGGGAGCGACCCCGCGGAAGCTCGAACACGAGGGGGAGTCCCGCCGCTTCGGCCAGCCGCTGTCCCTCCCGAACCCGGCCGTCCAGGCGCGCGGCCACCAGCATGAGCAGGAAGCCCAGCACCAGTCCGGCCCCGGCGGCCGCGGCCAGGTAGCGACGGAGGTCGGGAGCGGCCGGTCGCGAGGGGACCTGCGCGCGCTGCGCCAACGCTGTCGACTGTTCGTCCTGGACCAGGTTCAGCTGCAGGTTCTGGAGGTCCGCGGTGAGCGCGGCGTACTCGCTCTGCAGGATGTCGAGCTGCGAGTAGATCGGCGCCGTCATCGCGTCCTGCTCCGAGGCGGGGAGCGCCGGGTTGGCGGCGATGGACGCGATCTCCTGTTCCTGCTGTGCGATCTGCGCCGAGACCTGCTGGAGCTGGGCGGTGCGGTTCTGGATGGGCTGCGCGTAGAACTGGCGAGCCTCCTGAGCCTGCTGCTCGACGGCGCCGGTCGCCACCGCGTTGGCCAGGCTGGCGGCCCAGGCGGCGCGGGGAGCTGTGACCGTGACCGCGACCATGGTCGTGCTCTTGACCAGGCTGGCGCTGACCTGGTGCTGCAGGCTCCCGGGCGTGCAGGGCACGGCGCTCACCGACTCCGCCGCGCAGACGCGGGAGAGAAAGGGTGTGCCCTCCAGCATCTGGATCAGCTGGGTCCCCCTCGTCTCCTGGCTGGTCACGTCGATCGAGCCCTGGCCGACCGCGTCGGTCGCGTCGACCTGGATCAGCGCGGTGGCTTGATAGGTCGGCCGCTGCTCGTGGGTGACCAGGGCCGCGATCAGCAGCGCGAGGACCAGCGTGCCCACCAGCCACGGCAAGTGGTAGCGCAGCGCGTACCCGAGGGTCACGAGCCGGCCACCCGGTGCCGCCGGCGGACCAGCCGCCGCAGCGCGAGCAGGGCCGTTTGGCCCAGGATCCTGAGGTCCAGCAGGAGCGACGCCTCGTCGACGTAGAGCGCGTCGAGCGCCATCATCCGGGCGGCGGAGACCCGCACCCGGTCCGTCACCTGCCACAACCCGGTCATGCCCGGCCGCACCAGCTGGCGGACGAAGTACTCGGGCTGGTACAGCTCCAGCTCGTAGGGGATGGCGGGGCGCGGCCCGACCAGGCTCATCTCCCCGCGCAGCACGTTGAGCAGCTGCGGAAGCTCGTCCAGGTCGGTCCGGCGGAGGACGCGGCCGACCTTGGTCACCCGGCGATCGCGGTCGTCCTTGTACAACGACCCGAAGCAAGGCTCAGCGCCGAACCAGGCCTGCGCAGCCTGCCGGTGTGGGGCATCGCCGGCCCCCAGGCCCATGGTCCGGAACTTCCAGATCCGGAACCGGGCGCCGAGGCGGCCCACCCGCTCCTGCCGGAAGAAGGCCGGGCCGCCCCCCTCGAGACGGATCAGAAGCGCGATCAGCAGGAAGAGGGGAAGGGTGAGGAGGAGGAGGTTGGCCGCCAGAGTGACGTCGAAGGGTCGCTTCCACCGGCGATCTCTCGGGGCCTCCACCGGCAGGGGCGGCGACCCCGCCGGAAAGGCGGGGGTGGGGTGCACACGAGCGGTGCTCTGGCTCATGTCCCGACCACTCCCGCCGCGTGCTCGAGCCCGCCGTTGGCAGGCGCCCGGTGCAGCATCGGCTGGCGCTGCCGCCGGCCGTTCATGACCGGCACCGAATCGAGCGCCGGCAGGGGCAGGCCGACCGGCACCCGCACCCCCTCGTGCGCCAGCGAGTGGTCCGCCGCCTCCAGCAGAGCCACCACGATCAGGCCCTGGAGCGCGCTCGCCTGCGGCGGCAGCCCGGTACGGATGGAGGCGACGAAGTCCTCACACTCCAGGCGCAGCGGCTCCCGCCAGTCGATGTAGGGGATCCGGATCTCGCCGTGCCGGTACGAGAGCTGGAACTCGCCGAAGCTCTCGGTGGCCGGGATGTCGACGCCGGAGTCGTAGATCCGGATCTTCTCGGTCGGGGAGACGTCGTCGTAGACCGCCATGCCCCGATCCCCGACCACCGTCATGCGCCGCACCTTGTCCGGGTCGAGCCAGCTCATGTGCAGCACCGCGGTGAGCCCGCCCTCGAAGACCACCTCCAGGTAGGCGACGTCGTGCACGCCCGCCTGCACGCAGCAGCGACCGCGGGCGCTGACCGCGAGCGGTCGCCGGCCGAGCAGGTGCAGGAGGATCGAGAGGTCGTGCGGGGCCAGGTCCCAGAGCACGTTGATGTCGCGCTGGAAGAGGCCGAGGTTGAGGCGCGCCGAGTCGACGTAGTGGATCGTTCCCAGCAGGCCCTCCCGGACCAGCCGGCGGAGCTCTCGGACCGCCGGGTTGTACATGAAGGTGTGGCCGACCATGAGCGTCCGCTCGCGCACGGCGGCCAGCTCGATCAGCTCCAGGGCTCCGTCGGAGGTGACCGCCAGCGGCTTCTCGACCAGCACGTGCTTGCCCGCCAGCAGTGCGTCCCGCGCCACCTCCAGGTGGGTGCGGATGGGGGTCGCGACGACCAGCGCGTCGAGCCCCGTCTGCAGCAGCTCCTGGTGGCTCTGCACGCACCGCAGGCCCGGGTACAGCTCGGCGATGCGGCGCCGCCGGTCCACTCGCGGCTCGGCGACCGCGACCACGCGCGTCTCCGGCATCTCGTTCAGGTTCCGCAGCAGCTGCGGGCCCCAGTAGCCGTACCCGGCCAGTCCAACCCGGACCGGCCGCTCGGCACTTCCGTTCGGACGGGGTCTTGCGATCACCTGCAACTCCTCTCAGGCATGTCCTGGTTCACCACTTCGCTGTCCTCCCACACGGGGGGCCCTTGCGCTGTCGACAGCGTCATGCGCGACGGGCCATCCCGGCAATGAGCCGTTGGCCTCCCGCAGGTCGGGTGCAACTGCCCACGCCCAGGCCTCCCGCGTCATCGCCGTGGGCGCCGGTTACCTACGTCGATGGGGTCGGATGGACCATGGCGAGCGCTCCCCGCGCGAGCCCCCCGTTGGTGCACCTCCGGGTCCCATCCGGTGCGCGAGACCCCCGTTGGTGCACCTCCGGGCCCTATCTGGTGCGCGAGACCCCCGTTGGTGCACCTCCGGGCCCTATCTGGTGCGCGAGACCCCCGTTGGTGCACCTCCGGGCCCTATCTGGCGCGCGAGACCCCCGTTGGTGCACCTCCGGGGCCCATCCGGCGGGGCCGGGCGGGAGGTCAGTTCGCAGCCGAGAGGGCGGCGCCGGTCGGAGTCAGGCTGGTCAGATTGGGCGTGTAAACCGTGCCCTTCTCGTCCTGGACCAGCACCGCCGACGCGCCCGCCTGCCGAGCGTGGCTCAGCCAGAAGCGGACCACGCGCGCGTTCTCGCCCTGGTCGAACGAGTAGCCGCCTCCCACCCGAGGCGCCCCCACCTCACCCAGGATGAACGGCTTGCCGAGGGCGGCCTTCCAGTCGGGGACGAAGGGATGCGACTCGTAGACGTGGACGTCGTAGAAGTCGACGCAGCCCGAGTAGAGCGAGGCGTCGGGATGGTGGCCGCCGAGAGCGGTCGCGTCCGAGAACGTGAACCAGGCGGCGGGCGCGGCGCACTTGGCGGTGTGGTAGAGGTCGCGCAGCCACTGGTGAACCACCCCCTCCGACAGCCCCGCGGTCACCGGGTCGGAGGCGGGCGGCGTGGGCAGACCGCCGTCGCGACTGAGGCTGTTGTAGGGCTCGTTGAAGAGATCCCAGGCGGCGATCGTGGGATCGTCGCCGAAGGTGGAGACGAAGTCCCGCGCCGCCTGCAGGTAGCCCGCCCGCAAGCGCGGATGCCGGCCGTCCAGCGCCCGATAGCGGAAGTTGCCCGGACTCGACTGCTGCTCCTGGTCGAAGAGCACGACCACGACCTGGAACCCGTGGCTGCCGAACATCCGCAGGGTGGTGCGAAAGTGGTCCATGCCAGCCGCGTCCAGACCCCGGAAGCGATCCCCTCTCCAAACCATGATCTGGTCCAGCCCGACGAAGACGCGAAGCACCTCGCCCAGGTGCTGCTGCTCGATGAAGGGCAGCGTCGTCTGCAAGCCCTGCTCCGCCTGCGCCCAGTTGTCGTCGCTGCCCATGTCGCTGCGGAGCCACGTGAGACCCAGGTACTCGCCATCGGGCCCGCGGGGCGCCCCGTAGTTGAGGCCCCGGTCGGAACGCAGCGGCAGCGAGCCCGAGGTCTGGGAAAGGCAGGCTGGGGACGCGGGCTGGTGGTTCGCGCCGGTTGCGGGCTGCCCGCAGGCTGCCACGCCGAGGAGAACGAGCAGGCCGGCGAGAACGGGCCCGATCCGGCCGGCGGGGCTCACGCGAGGGCGGCGGCGCCACCAGACCGGCCGGGCAGGACGCGCGGTCACGGGCCGCCGTCGTCGCTCTCGGGCAGCACGCTCACCAGGTCGGTGCCGGCTTCCCGCATGGTGCCCGCGACGCGGGCGGGGTTGCCCCGGGCGATCCCGTTGGGATGGACGTCGTGCGTGACCACGCTGCCGGCGCCGATCATCGCGCCCTCGCCGATGCTGACGCCGCAGAGGATGGTGGAGCCGGCGCCGATGCTGGCTCCCCGGCGCACGACAGTGGGGGTGACCGTCCACTCCCCTCGCTGGAGCAGCTTCCCGTCCGAGCCCACCGCCCGCGGAAAGTGGTCGTTGATGAAGCAGACGTGGGGCCCGATGAAGACGTCGTCCTCGATCGTCACCCCGGTGGGGAGGAACGCGAACGCCTCGATCTTGACTTGGCGCCCGACCACGACGCCCCACTGGATCTCGACAAATGCGGCGATCTTCGTCCCGTCGCCGATCTCGCACCCGTACAGGTTCACGAGCTCCGGCTGCGCCACCTGGACGTCCCGCCCCAGGCGTACGTCGTCCGTGATCATGCGGGGCTGCCCGCGCGACTGGTCCGCTGTGCCATCTGCCCTCCTCGCTGGAATGCGGCCCGGGATCAGAGGTGATCCCGGGCCCGGGGTACCTGAGTAGCCTCGCATCCCGAGCCGGACCTGGCTATGGGTAGTCGTGCTTCCCGCGGGGGGAGGTGCAGGTCCCGGCGGCCCCCGCGTCTTGCTCATCGGAATGGGCGATTGACTCATGGGGCGGCCAGGCCTTTCCGCGCCGCGTAGAGGACGGCCTGGGCCCGATCGTGCACGCCCAGCTTCTCGTAGATCCGGCTGATGTGATTGCGGGTCGTCTTCTCGGTGATGCTCAACCTGTATGCCACCTGCTTGGTGGCGAGGCCGTTCGCGAGCATCTCGAGAATCTGAAGCTCGCGCGCCGAGAGGCCGTCGTACATGTCTTCCGGGGTGACGCGGTGCGTGATCAGGTCGAGGACGCGGTCCGCGACCGCGCCCGCCATCACGAGCTCGCCGTGGGCGACCGCAAGGATGGCCGAGATGATGGCCTCCGGGTCGGCGTCCTTCAGCAGGTACCCGCGGGCACCGGCCTCCAGCGCCCGGGAGATGAACCCGTCGGACGCGAAGTTGGACAGGATCAGAACCTGGGTCTCAGGGTGCTGACGGCGGATGGCCGCTGTCGCCTGGATCCCGTCCAGGATCGGCATGCGGACATCCATCAGCGCCACCATCGGCCGTTCGCGATGGACGATCTCCACCGCCTGCTGACCGTTCTCGGCCAGCCCGACCACGCGCAACCGGGGGTCCAGCTCCATGAGCTGGCGCATACCAAGGCGGAACAGCGGCCGGTCATCCGCGATCATCAGCGTTACCCGGGTGTCTGTGCTCATCCCCGTCCTCCTCCGCGGTAGGTGAGTGCGAGGCACCGCAGCACGTGCGGCAGCCCGCCCCCGTTGCTCGGAGCCCGGTGGGCGGCTACGACTGCTGTGAGCGGGCCCATGGCCGCCTCCAGAGGACCAGCGCCGCTCCGGCGACAAACAGGAGCGACAGGATCGCCAGGCCCGGGTCGCCCCGCGTCCCGGAGACGGCTCCGGGGAAGACTCCGCTCATCGGGAGCGAAGGGTTCGACGACGACGGGTACTTGGCCGCGGTCGAATGCCAGGTGGTCGGGATGCCGGTGGGTGGGGGGTCCCCGACGAAGATCCCGCGGGACGGACCCGTGCCGGCCGGATCGGGCCGGATGGCCCGGTTGAGAGTCGCCGGCGGCGGGTCCCCGACCCGAGCCGGCAGGTTGCGCGATGCCGGCGGATCCGTTGGCGCGGCCGCCGAGGAGGTGGCGGCCGGGTCGGTGAGTCTGGTCGTCGCCGGGTCGGTGAGTGCCGTCCAAGCCGGGTGGCGCACCGCGGCCGGCACCTGGAGGTGGATCTTGAGCGCGCTCGCGGGCGTCTTCGGTTGGGGCTTCATGGGGATCCCTGACTGCAGCTGCAGGCGTAGGGCAGGAGTGCTCGCGGTGACGTTCACCCGCGGTGCGGGGGCGAGGCCGTTCAGGGTTGTCTTCCCCTGGGGGGCGGAGACGTGGCTGTTCAGCAGGGTTGTGTTCACCTGCACGGAGGGAAGGTGGCTGTTCAGGGCGGCCCTCACCGGTGGGGCGGAGGCCGACCCATTCACGATTGCCTTCACCTGGGTCCCGCCCGGGGACGCCGCCTGCCCTCGCACCTGCACTGGAGGCACGGGCGAGTTGACGGTGGCGCTCACCTGAGTCGCCGCCGGGGTCGTTGCCTCCACCTGCACCGTCGGCGCGGGCGGGTTCACGGTCGTGTTCACGTGAGGCCCGCCGGGTGCCGCCGCCTGCACTTGCACGTGCGCCTGGGGCGCGGGTGCGCCGACGGTGGCGTTCACCTGGGTGGGCGGAGCGGCGGCCGCCGGCACCTGCGCCGTCGGCGCGGGCGGGTTCACGGTCGCACTCACGTGAAGCCCGCCGGGTGCCGCCGCCTGCACTTGCACGTGCGCCTGGGGCGGCGGAGCGGCTGCCGCCGGCACCTGCGTCGCGGGCGCCGTCACAGTGACGTTGACGTTGACCTTTGGTGGTTCAGCCGGGGTCGGGGCCTGGACGTGGGGGGTCGCCGTGCCGGCGGCGACGGTCACCTGCGGCCCGGCCGGGGTCGCCGCCTGGACCTTCACGGAAGACGGAGTGGCGGGCGCCGGGGCGACCTGTCCCGCCGGCTGGCGGCCAGGGATGCTCACCTGCGTGGAGCTCGACGGAACACCGGACCCGGGTGCGGCGACTGTGGCCGCGTGGGCGGTGACGGTCTGCCCGAAGGCGGCAGCTACCACCAACCCGGCGAGGATCACTCCCGCCAAGCCCACTGCCCAGCGACGGCTGCTCAGCCGGGAGCAGGCGCGGATGAATCGGATACACATGGTCTGACTTCTTCTCCTCTGATCGAGATCGCGGGTCACCCAAGGAGGGCGACACGGACGACGAAACGACCGAGGAGGTCGTTAGCCAGGCCGTTCGATGCGAGCCTTCAGGTAGCTGTCGCTGAGGAGGTTCGGTCCGAGGACGGAGGTCGAACCGCCGTCGCGCAGGACGTCTACCGCAGATGCAGGGGCCGCGCCCGCGAAGGTGCTTCCCCCACCATGGCTGCTGCCGCTGCCGGACGCGGGGCCCGCCGAGGGAGCCATCGGCGCCTGCTGCGGCGTGACCGGAACCGGCGCTGCGGGAGTGTCGGGGACGAACGACTGCCAGGAGCGGTCCGTGTCCGAGGCTGCGGCCGGCCCGGTCACGATCGGCACGAGGCCTCTCACCACCGAGGAGGGCGACGTCGCGGACGCCGGAGACGAAGCAGCCGGCGCTGGCCCTGGCATGCCGAGACCGGACGGCACGAGGGTTCCCGCGAGGCCCGCCTGCAGGGCCGCGAGCCCGGTGCCGGTCGGGGTCGTGGGAGCGGTCGTCAGTAGCCCGGTGCTCCTGACAGTCGCCACGGCGGGCGATGCGATGGCGCCGATGACGGAGGAAACCGCGCTCTGCAGGGACTGCGTCACCGGTGCGGTGGCGGAGACGATGCCAGAGACGGCGCTCACGATCGGTGCGACCGGCAAGAGGGTCGCGTGCACGGTCTGCGCGATCGGAGCGACGACGGCCGCGACGCTGGAGATCACGGGGGCGACTGGCGAGACCGCGGTGCCGACGATCGAGGCCACCGGCGAGACGGCCGCCTGCACTGTCTGCGTGATCGGAGCTGCAAGCGTCGTCACGCTGGAGATCACAGGGGCGAGTGGCGAGATCGCGGTGCCCACGATCGACACCACCGGGGTCAGGGTCTGCTGAACCACCTGCGCGACCGGAGCGGCAAGCGTCGCCACGCTGGAGATCACAGGCGCGACTGGCGAGACCGCGGTGCCTACGATCGACGCCACCGGCGCCACCGTCTGCTGAACCACCTGCGCGACCGGCGCGGCAAGCGTCGTCACGCTGGAGATCACGGGGGCCACCGCGGTGCCGACGATCGACGCCACCGGCGCCACCGTCTCCTGAACCACCTGCGTGACCGGCGCGGCCACCGTCGCCACACTGGAGATCACAGGGGCCACCGCGGTGCCGACGATCGACGCCACCGGCGCCACCGTCTGCTGAACCACCTGCGTGACCGGCGCTGCCAGCGTCGCCACGCTCGAGACCACGGGGGCGAGTGGCGAGACCGCCGTGCCCACGACCGACGCCACCGGCGCGACGGCAGCTTCAGCGACCTGGGTGACCGGAGCAGCCAGCGTCGCCACGCTCGAGACCAAGGGGGCGAGTGGCGAGACCGCGGTGCCCACGACCGACGCCACCGGCGCCAGGGTCTGCGGAACCACCTGGGTGACCGGAGCGGCAAGCGTCGCCACGGGGGCGAGTGGCGAGGCCGCGGTGCCCACGACCGACGCCACCGGTGCCAGGGTCTGCGGAACGACCTGGGTGACCGGAGCAGCCAGCGTCGCCACGCTCGAGACCACGGGGGCGAGTGGCGAGACCGCGCTGCCCACGATCGATGCCACCGGCGCCACGGTCTGCGGAACGACCTGGGTGACCGGAGCCGCGAGTGGCGCCACGCTGGAGACCACGGGGGCCACCGGCGAGACCGAGGTGCCCACGATCGACGCCATCGGCGCCACGGTCTGCTGAACGACCTGCGTGACCGGAGCGGCGAGTGGCGCCACGCTGGAGACCACGGGGGCCACCGGCGACACCGCGCTGCCCACGATCGACGCCACCGGCGCCACGGTCTGCGGAACGACCTGCGTGACCGGAGCCGCGAGCGGCGCCACGCTGGAGACCACGGGGGCCACGGGCGAGACCGCGCTGCCCACGATCGACGCCACCGGCGCCACGGTCACCTTCGTGGTCTGCGTGACGGTGGAGATCACCGGCGAGACGGCCGGCTGCGCGGCCTGGGTGGCGGTGGAGATCACCGGCGAGACGGCCGGCTGCGCTGCCTGGGTGACGGTGGAGATCACCGGCGAGACGGGCGACTGCGCGGTCTGAGTGACGATCGAGACCACCGGCGAGACGGCCGGCTGCGCTGCCTGGGTGGCGGTGGAGATCACCGGCGAAACGGGCGACTGAGCGGCCGGGGTGGCGGTGGAGACCACCGGCGAGACGGCCGGCTGCGCGGTCTGGGTGGCGGTCGAGACCACCGGCGAGACGGCCGGCTGCGCGGTCTGGGTGACGGTGGAGATCACCGGCGAGACGGCCGGCTGCGCGGCCGGAGTGACCGTCGAGGCCACCGGCGAGACGGCCGGCTGCGCGGTCTGGGTGGCGGTCGAGACCACCGGCGAGACGGGCGACTGCGCGGTCTGAGTGACGATCGAGACCACCGGCGAGACGGCCGGCTGCGCTGCCTGGGTGACGGTGGAGATCACCGGCGAAACGGGCGACTGCGCGGCCTGGGTGGCGGTGGAGACCACCGGCGAGACGGCCGGCTGCTTGGCCTGGGTGACGGTCGAGACCACCGGCGAGACGGCCGGCTGCTTGGCCTGGGTGACGGTCGAGACCACCGGCGAGACGGGCGACTGCGTGGCCTGGGTGACGGTCGAGACCACCGGCGAGACGGCCGGCTGCGCGGTCTGCGTGGCGGTCGAGACCACCGGCGAGACGGCCGGCTGCGCGGTCTGCGTGGCGGTCGAGACCACCGGCGAGACGGCCGGCTGCGCGGTCTGGGTGACGGTGGAGATCACCGGCGAGACGGCCGGCTGCGCGGCCGGAGTGACCGTCGAGGCCACCGGCGAGACGGCCGGCTGCGCGGTCTGCGTGGCGGTCGAGACCACCGGCGAGACGGGCGACTGCGCGGCCTGGGTGGCGGTGGAGACCACCGGCGAGACGGCCGGCTGCGCGGCGGGAGTGACCGTCGAGACCACCGGCGAGACGGCCGGCTGCGCGGTCTGCGTGGCGGTCGAGACCACCGGTGAGGTGATGGACTGGACGCCCTGCGTGACGGTCCCCAGCGCCGGCGGGAGGGTGGATTGGACGCTCGGCGCGACAGGAGCGGTGGAGCCGGCGGTTGTGGAGGTGCCGAGCTGCGTAACCGGCGACGCGGCCCCACCGGAGCCGCTGCTCTGAGCCGCCCCTCCGGGGAGGGCCGCGGTCGTCGAGGCCGGGGTCGAGACGGTCGCCTGAGCGGACGGTACGGTCGCCGCGGCAGGGGCACCCACGCCGGCGGTCGAGCCCGTCGACTGAGCGCCCTGCGGCGCCGGCGCCGGAGCGGCGACCGTGGGGGCCGGCGCAGAGGGCGCCGACGGCGCGGACTGGGTGGCCGGGGAAGCGCCACTGGCCGCCCCAGCGCTCGGCCCAACGGAGGTGGCGGTCGAGGCTGTGGGCTTAACGCTCTGCGTCACCGGAGCGGGAGCCGCGCTCGCCCCGGAGCCGGAGCCCGTCGATGGGACGGGCTGCGTCGCGGGGACGGGGGCGGCGGAGGTGACCGTGGAGACCACCGGCTGAACGGTTTGTGCCACCGCGGCCACGGCCGGACTTTGTGTGACCGATGAGACCGTCGTCCCCAACGTGGTCGAGATCGGGTTTGAACTCGCCGCGGGGGGCGTCGGGAGCCCGGCAGCATATGCTGTGACGTGCAGAAGCACCGCGGCCCCAACTCCCAAGGCCGCCCCGGCCACCAGCATCAGAAGCGCCCGCAGCGCTGCCGGCCAGGGCCGATGCAACCAGGGCGCCGGCCCCACCGAATCAGAAACGGGTACCAGCTGCAACACAGAACTACCCAGCGAGAGTATCAAGCTACCTGGCCCCGTGAGTCAATAGGTCACATGCCCCATCCCGCCGGGTAACGCTTCGGCAGAGGTGCATGCGGGGACCGCGCCGCCGAAGTCGGGCTCGGTGCGGCGGCGTGCGGTGCCAACCCAGGCGCCGCGTGGACCACTTGCCCAATCGGTGTGAGGCTCTTCGCCCATTGAGTTCGGGCCGCGGCAGGTGTCACCGTCCTCATCGATGGATGGATCCAGCCCGGTCACGCCGTTGGGCGGCACACGCCGCGACCGTCGTAGGTCGGCCGCCGTAGGAGGCGTGCGAGCGTGCCCGCCGGCTCCGGGCCTGGCCTTCGCCTGGGCACCCTTCCAGGCTCGTACCAAGGCCCTCGCCGAAGAGCTTGGAGCGGAGGCGGTCTTCGTCACCGGCCGCCTTCCCCGCCATCCGTCTCTGCTGCCCCTCCGGTACCTTGCCTGCGCGGCACGGACCTGGACGTTGCTCGGTGGGCATCGTCGGGAGTTCGTGCTTGCGGTGACGCCGCCGGTGGTGCTTCCCCTGCTCGCCTGGTTCTGGTGCCGCTGGACCCGAACCCCCCTCGTCATCGACTGCCACACCGACACCTTCCACGCCCCCAAGTGGGCCTGGGCGCGGCCTCTTCTCAAGCGCCTTTTCGCGGACTGCCGGGCGGTGCTGGTGCATACGGAGGAGGCGGAAGGCATCGCGGAGGCCTGGGGAGCGCCCGCGATGCTGCTCCCGGACGACGTGCCGGACCCGGGGGAGGCAGAGCAAGCCGCCCGCGGGTCGAGGCCGCGGGTGCTGGTCGCCGGCAGCCTGGACGCGAAGGAGCCGGTGGCCGAGGCGATCGAGGCCGCCCGACGCCTGAGCGATTGCGAGGTGCGCTTCACGGGCGACGTTCGCGCCCTCCCGGTGCGGCTGCGCGCGACGGCGCCGGACAACCTCGTCTTCACCGGGTATCTGCCCTACCGCCGGTTCCTTGGCGAGATGCTGGCCGCCGACGTGGTGGCGGTCTTCAGCGCCGATCCCCACATCATGAACCGCGCAGCCTTCGAGGCCGCCGGGCTCGGTCGGCCGCTCGTCCTCTCCGACCTGGCCGGGCTTCGTCCACCGGTTCGGTGATGGGCCTCTGTACACGGCGAACGAGCCGGCCCGCATGGCCGCCTCGCTCCGGACCGCGCTCGGTGACGTCGAGGTCCTCGCGCGACGGAGCCGGCGGCTGGCTGCAAAGCTGAGCCGGCAGCGTCAGCAGGCTGTGCAAGATCTCCGCCGGCGCCTTTTCAGCACCGGGATCTCGACCGGCGCCACCGAACCGAGCGAGGGCCTGCCGTGAGCGACGAGAGGTGTGTGAATGGTCGCGGCACGCTCGGCGAGCGTCGGGACGGCGCGCTCGACGACGACCGCTCTGCTCGAGTGCTGTCCGACGCGCTGTGCGATGACCTGACCGACCTGCTGGTGGAGCTCCAGCTGGCCCGGCGCCGCCAACCTTCGGCCGAAGTCGACCGGCATGTGCGCACGGTGCGAGACGTCCTGGCCGCGGTGCGCCGTCTGGTTTGCGAACTGCGTGGCGGAGAGTCTGGTGACGCGATGCCGTGGGTCAACCCGCTCGAAGGTGGCCTTGGGATCGCGGTGTTCCGGCAGAGTGAGGGTCGGACGACGGACGACTGAGCCGCCCAGCCAACGGCGACGGCGAGCAAGGTGACAAGCGTCGAGTGGCGCGCTATTCTTTGGTCCGGGCGCGGTTGACCCCCGAGGAGAAGAGCGGAGGCCTGGGGATGGAACCTCCGCCGCGCATCCCGCCCTCGACGGGCCCAAGAGTCGCTTCCCCAGTGGTGGCAGCCGCGCCTGCTCCGGTCGAAGCGGTTGCTCCGCCATAGCACCTGGGCCAAAGATCATAGGCGCACATGGTGAGCCGCTCTTCGCCGGGTGGGATGTCGGACGCCTCCCCGTGTTGTTCAGAATGCTCAGCCATGGGCAATCAAGCCGACCAGGAGCGGTGCGGAGATTGCGGCGGGCCGTACGCGCGTCACGCTGTTGGCGGCTCCGGCCCCCTCTGCGATCGGTGCGCGGACAGTCGCCTGTCCGAGGCAACCGGATGGCCCCGCCTACCCGAACCGCCGGCCCCGGAGACCTTCATCGGACCCGATGGCAGAACGCACAGGATGCGTTACAGCTTGTTCCGCGCTCCGGGTGGGATCCTCGCTCACGCGGAAGAGCTTCGTGATGACGGCACCATCGACCTGGACGGCTACTCGTTCCGGATCCTGGCTGACGACGACGCGGACCTCCGGCCGCTGGTGGCGAAGCTGCGCCAGCGGACCTCCGAAGGTATCGCCAGAACGTTCCTAACCGTGAGGTCGGGCAGACTGCTGGTTGCGGGCGACGAGGTGGAGGGCCGTCTGGTTTGGGACGACGGTGGGGATTCCCGGGCGGGACTTCCCTACGCCGTGAGCATCGATGGGCGGCGCCTGACCTGGGATGAGTTCGGCCGGACCTTGGAGTCCTTCGAGGGATGGCGGTTCAAGCTGTCGATCCAGGACCTGGAGACGGCTCAGCCGTTCTCGGAGTCCGGCTGGGGGGAGCATCTCAACTGGACCCGGAACGAGGACTGAGGAGCGCTCCCGCCGTCCCGGCGAGCTGACCGCAGCCGGCCGTGCTCCATGTGGCCCTCTGTCGAGCAGGCCCCCACTGGCTGGCTTTGGTCAGCCTGGCCCACGAGTCCGCGACCTCCCTGGCTCTGGTCTGCGGCTTGGATTTCCGGATCCCGGGGCTGGCGGTCGAGCTCCAGTGCTGCGAAACGCCGTGGGCGACTTCAGGATCCGGTCGGCTCGGCGTCGCTGGTCACCCCCGGGCCACTTCCCGGCGTCGACCTCGGCCCGGTTCACCCACTTGCGTACCGCCTCCACCGACCCAATATCCCAAGCTGCGACGCCACCGCGGTCATGGCGGAGCAGTCGCCGAGGGGTGCTGTGGGATGACCTCCCCGACCATCCGCACCGTTCGCGCCCGATACTCCGCCGGGTACTTGCTCGGTCTGCGCAACGCCTCCAATCCTCCTCCGAATGGAGTCTCTACCGAGGCCGCTACGGTTCAGTGCCGCGGTCCCATACAGTCCCATATAGTGGGGCCCAGTGTGAGCACACGATGAGCAGCGAGCCGCGTCAAATGGAAGAGCTTTCCAGAGGCGAATCACTCCGGCTGCTGGGCAGTGTGCCTTTTGGCCGCCTGGGGTTCACCATCCGGGGCCTGCAGGCCATCCGGCCCGTTAATCACCTGATGGACGGCGACAAGGTCATCATCCGCACCAGTGCGTGGTCCGACCTGGCGGAGATTGCCAGCGGCAGCGGTGCCACCGTCGCCTACGAGGCCGACCAGATCGACCCCGAGCGTCACCTCGGCTGGAGCGTCATCGTGCGGGGGCCGGCCCGAGCTGTCTCCGACGCGGACGAGGCGGCCCGTTACATCGAGCGTCTATCGAGCTGGGCCCCTGGCCGCAGGGACTACGTGCTTTACATCGAGCCAGTCTTCGTGAGTGGAATGAGGCTCGTCGAGGCCAGCGCGGACCTGGCGGAGGGGTGAATGCGGCACGCTGGTCACGTACCGTGTCGCATGCTCGCCATTCGCGGATAGGAACTTCGTCTCGTCCAGTCCCACCCCCCCGCACCTGACCAACACGGTCGGAGGCGTCAATCAGGGCCGGCCATAGGAGTGCACAGCACTCAGCGTCCCCCGGCGAGGCCCTTCTCGCGAGGAACCGAGGTTCGCCGGTGGCCCCGAAGGGCCTCGCCAGCCTCCGCTCCTCGGCGAGCTGCGGCATACCGGCGCCATCACGATGAGTCCCGGGAGGGTGGCGCTGAGCAGTGCCGCGAGCGTCTCGTACGTCGCTTCCAGCTAGGGCTGCAGGCGGTAGCCGAACAGGCCCACCAGCCGCTCCCACGCCATCGCGAGTCGCCCCACGCGGGCTCGCTCGGCGCGGGCCAGCGTCGCCTGGACCTCGTCGCGCAGATCGCCGTCGGCCAGGCTCATGAACCTCGCCTGAAGGGCCAGATACGTGCGCCAACCCGCCGAGCCGCCGAGTCGTAGTGCCGTTCGAAGCCGAGAAGTGCCAGACGGCGTAATCGTTCCGCGAGGAGGCCGCGTGACCCGGCTGGCGCCAAGCGCATGCGGCTGGCCGAGAGGCCCTATGCGGTCATGCCGCCGTTGATCGGGATGGTCTGCGCGGTGCTCCACTGCGCATCCGGGGTCCAGAGGAAGGCGATGGCGGAGACGACCACGGGGCGAGATCGGCCTGGCGCCCGCGTGCGGGAATGTGGGCGTCCCGCAACTGGTCGAGGGCGAGGTCGATCACCTGCCGATCATGGCCGCGATGCACGAGTGCCACACCGGTGATGAGAGCAACCCGGCCGTCAAGGCGTGAGCCCCGGACGACAGCGGCATGCGGTACCTCGAACGCAGCCTCCGTCAAGGGTTCCTCCCCGTCGCCTCGCCCCGAGCCACGTCGGCCATCGCCAGCTCGAGGGCGGCGGCCAGGGTTGGCGCCTCCCCGCTCACCTTTGCCACGCGTCGGTGGTTCGCGCGGAGGGTCACCAAGACCCGCTCACGCGGTCCTCCCGGAACCTTGTGGGAGGCCTCCAGGTCGACCTCGACGGCGTCAATCCCGGGCGCGCCTCTGGCGAGGTCGTCGAGCCGCCGCTCGAGATCCTGACGCCGAGTGCGTGGGAGCTGCCCGGTGAGATCGCAGATGATCACTTGCATGCCTCCACGAAACCGCGCCGGCGAGGGCCGGGCCAGGGCCGAACGACTCCCCTGGCGAAGGACGCCGCCCCGGCGGCGCCCGGACGGCGAGGCTGCCAGGGCGTACTACTTCCGTGGCAGTGACGCGAGAGGCGGCGGCCGATGTGCTGATCGTGGGCGGCGGCCTGGGAGCCGTGGCGGCCGCCCTTGCCGTGGCACAACTGTGGACGGCGTGCCGTGCTCACCGAGGAGACCGACTGGATCGGCGGCCAACTCACGGCCCAGGCGGTGCCGCCGGGCGGGCATCCCTGGATCGAGTTCGCGGGCCGCACGGCCGGCTGCCGCCGGCTGCGAAGCGGCATTCGCGACCACTACCGCCGCCACGCTCCGCTGCGCCCCTCAGTGCGCGCCGACCCGACGTTCAACCCCGGCGACGGCACACGCGGGACTGGGCAAGGTCACCAACCTTCATCGCCGTGCACCTCCACTGGGGTCGGATGCCCTTCGGCCGGAGGATGATGGGGGCGCACGCCGTAGCGGGGGCCGAGGCGCGATTCGACGGAGACGACACCCTCGATCTCGCGCAGCCCGTCCTCAACCGCTTTGACCGTCCGCCGATCGCCCAAGGTGCCCTCGATCTGCACGTCGCCCTCTGACACCCGGAGGCGAACGGAGTCGGCTCCCCAAGGGCTCAGCAGGTCCTCGACGATCTCGGCTCGGATCTCGTCGTCGTCGCGCAGGAAGGGCGCCAGCAGGTCGGTGCGACTGAGAACCCCCACCGGGCGCCCCTCGGCGTCGGTCACCGGTAGGCGCCGGCTCGCGTGCACCCGCATGAGCGACAGAGCCTCGTCGAGTGTCGAGTCGGGCCCGATCGCGATCGGCGGGGCCGTCATCAGCTCCGCCGCGGTATCGCCGGCCACGCGCACGGAGCGCGACTCGACCGGTAGCCGGAGAACGCGCTCCAACTCCATCCTCGCGAGGCGGCGTAGGAGGTCCGACTCGGAGACGACGCCCACCAGGCGCCCTTCTTCATCGACTACCGGTAGGCCGCTGATTCGATGCAGGCGGAGAAGCTTCGCGAGCTCGGTGAAGGTTGTTGTCGTCGCGACCACGACCGGTGGCGTGGTCATCGCGTCCTGCACTTTCATGATCGCTGTCCTCGGTTTCCATCTGATCAAGGACGGATCTCTGGGGAACGTGCCGAAGGTCCCGCAACCTTGGGGACCAGGAGGTCGAATGGCATCGACGCGCAGAATGGCCGCCATGGAGGCGCTTCCATCCGTTTGGCGTGCCGCGTTCGACGCCCTCCCGGACGCGACCTTGATCGTCGATCGAACCGGCAACATCGTCTACGCCAATCCCATCGCAGAGACGATGACCGGTCGAACCTCGGAGCAGCTCCTCGGGCAGTCCATCGAGCTCCTGCTTCCCGCCGACCGTCGCAACCTCCACCGCACGGAACGTCTCGCGTACCAGCGGCGGCCCACGTTGCGGACGATGGGCCGCGACCTCGACATCAGGTTGTTGCGGGCGGATGGGAGCCTGCTCGAGGTCGATGTCGCGCTCAATCCCATCGCCATCGACGGCCGCGACCTGGTGATCGCAGCCGTCCGTGACATCACTGACCTGCGAAGGACGCAGGAGGACCTTCGAGTCAGTCGGGAGAACTTCGAGCGCCTGATCGACGGGGTCGCCGAGTACGCCATCCTGATGGTCGATCCGGAGGGGCACATCGTGAGCTGGAACCGAGGCGCCGAGCGCCTGGAAGGCTACACCAGCGACGAGATCTTGGGGCGCCCTCTGTCCGTCCTCTACCCACCCGAAGATGTCGCCGCTGAACGCCCACAGAGGAACCTTCGCGAGGCGCTCGCCAAGGGTCGCCTGGATACCGAGGGTTGGCGTGTCCGTAAGGGCGGATCGCGCTACTGGGCGACCACCACCATCGCTCCTCTCTACGACGAACGGGGGCACCTCAGCGGCTACTCGAAGATCACGCGCGACGCCACCGAGCGACGTCGGGCGGACATCCGCATGCGAACGGCGCTGGCCATGAGCGAGGCGACGTTGCGAGACGCGCCGAGCGGCGAGATCCTGCTGATCCTCGGCCAGGGAATCAAGGACCTGGTCGATGCCGCGACGGTACTCGTCGCGACGCCGCAGGAAGGTGACCTTCACGTGGCGGTCGCCTTGGGGAGAGATGCCGAGCGTTTGCATCGACGGCGTCTTCCCGTTGCCGGGACCCACCTGGGGGAGATCATCTCGACAGCCGAGCCGAAAGCGTTCGAGGTCACCCCCGGCAACTGGCAGCAGTACCTTCCGGTGACGCCTTCGGAGCTGCCCCTCGACGGCCTGGCGGTTCCCGTCGGCGTGCGTGCCGAGGTCCTAGCCCTGATCAAGATCCTGCGTGGGTCGGCTGGGAAGCCCTTCGGCGCCGCCGACGTCGCCGTGGTCCACGCTCTCGCCCAGCAAGCCGCGGTGGTCCTGGACTACGCGCGCAGCCGCGCCGGAATGCGGCAACTGGCCGTGCTGGAGGATCGAGAACGAATCGCGCGGGAGCTGCACGACCACGTGATCCAGGAGCTTTTCGGCATCGGCATCAATCTCCAGGCCACCCGCTCGGTGGCCACCGGTCCGAAGGTCTCGGAGCGTCTCGAGGAGGCGGTCGATCAGCTCGACGGACTGGTCAGAGACCTGCGCAACTACGTGTTCGGCCTCCGTCCGAGCCTCCTCGACGGTGTCCGTCTGGACCGGGCGGTCGTGCGGGTGGCGAGAGACCTCGAGGCGCAGAGCGGGATCGAGGTCAGCCTCGACGTCGACTCCAAGGCGACCATCGAGCTGGGGAGCCGTTCCGGCGATGTCTTGGCGGCGCTCAACGAGATCTTCGCCAACCTTCGTCGGCACTCGGGGGCGCGGCACGTTCGAGTCACGCTTCGCGATGAGGGGCCCTACGTCTGTCTCGAGGTGACGGACGACGGCAGAGGATTCTCGGTCGACGAGGCGGCCAGTGCAGGCGGGATGGGCCTGCGCAACCTCAAAGAGCGGATGGCCAGCTTGCAGGGCACCTTCGACGTCCACAGCAAATCTGGCCAGGGATCGCGAGTTCGGCTCCGCCTGCCTCGAACCCCCGGCCGAGCCATGCGCCCCTGACCGCAGCACCGAAGGACCCTCAGACAGGGGGTCTTTCGCCCGTGGGTGAAAGTCTCTGGCACCCACAGCATGGGCACGATGGCGAAGAGAAGCGTGAGACCCAGGCGAGCGCACATCACAGGGCGCCGGAGGCCACGGTCCGAGCCAAGGCCGGGCAGCTCGGACCTCCCGCATCGGGGCGTGGCAGGCCGGGCCACCTCAGGGGAATGACACGTAGATGGTCATCGTCGCGGAGGTGATGCGGCGGCAGGTGGTCTCGGTGGACCCGGATGCCGGCTTTCATGAGATCGCGGACCTGCTGGCGAGACATCGCATCAGCGGGCTTCCCGTGGTCGATGGGCAGAACCACGTGCTCGGGATGATCTCGGCGACCGACCTCCTTCCATTCGCACGCGCGAGGAAGCGACCGGCGGGGCTACCGCTACTCGCACCGAGCGAGCCGCACCGCGATGGGGCGGGCTGCGGGACGCCGAGCCCACGAGATGATGTCGGCGCCGGCTTTGGTCGCCCGTCCGGAAACGCTGATCACCCGGGCGGCGGAGCTCATGCAAACCCACCACGTCAAGAGGCTGCCGGTCGTCGACGACGAACGTCGGCTGCTCGGCATCGTCGCCCGTTCTGACCTGCTCGAGGTCTTCCTCGAAGCTCCGCGCTCGGCGCAGAGGACTCGCAGCGGTGGCCCGGACTCCCGATCGCGGGAGTGACAGCTGCCATCGACGAAGCACGACCGAACGGCGCCGAGCGCAGCCGGTACCAGCCGCCGCCGGGGGAAGTGAGAAGTCCCGGATCGGACGGGTCCAACGCCCCTGACGCCGACCGAGACCTTCGGGCTACCTTGGAAGTTGGGATGAAGCCCGCCACGCGTTCACTGAGGGCCCCGCTCACGTTGACCCGCTACGGGCGGGTCCTGATCGGTTGCGACCGGGAGGGATTGCTGGAGGCGTCGATCCCTTCGCTGGCCGCGCTTCTTGGCCGCGACGATCCCCAGCTCCTGGTGGTTGCGGTTGAAGAGTCGGGCCAGGATTCCGAGCTGCGTCGTCAGATGACCAGGTCTCTCGAGCGGGTGACAGCGGCGCTCGAGGGAGCGGGGCTCCGGGTGCGCCAGTCGCACCGCTACGCCAAAGCAGGGGGGGTGGCCCGCGAGCTGGCTCGCGCGGCGGTCGGCTGGAACGCGGACCTGCTGGTCCTCGGATCCCATCGGCCATCCACCCTGCGCGGTCTGCTGACGCCGAGCGTGGGCCACCAGGTCGCACGTCGCAGCCGCATGCCGATCCTGATCGCCGGCGATCTTTCGAAGGAGAGGCAGGCCACCGTGCCGGCGCGAGTCCTGGCCGCCGTCAAGCCCGACCACCGCTGCTGGCCGGCCCTCGAGTCGGCCGCCGGCTTCGCCGGCCACGACGGTGCGGTGCGGGTCGTGCATGTCATCGAGTCGATGACCGGGCCGGAATACGTGCTGGCACGCCCCCCGGGCGCCTACTCGGCCTCGGAAGTGTCCGAGCTGCTCACCGACTCCCTGGCCGCCCTTCACCAAGCCGGCGTCGGCGCGGCGACGGCGACGTCGGTGACGGTCGATGGAAGCATCGCCTCCGGCATCATCAGCGAGGCCGATCGGTGGGGCGCTGACGTCATCGTCGTAGCCTCGCGCCGCCGCCGGGAGCTGGGGTGGCTTCTCTTCGGCAGCATCGGATATGGGCTGGTCCTCGAGACCCGGAGGTTCGTCTGCTTCGCCTCCGCGTCTCCGTGAGTGTTGGTTGGAGGTCGTCCTGTCGAGATGCCGAGCTCGGCGCTGGTCCCGCCCGCACCGCAGGCGAGGAGAGGGCCGAAGGTGGGGTCGCGAGCCAGGCCGACCAGCATCTCGACGCCGGTCGGGGCCATCCGCTGCACCCAGAACCGCTCCACCTCGAGCCCGGCCTCCCCCAGGCGCCGCCGCATGCCGGCATCGGCGTCGCGGACCGCTTCTCCACCCTCCAAGGCCCAGTTGCACCGCCCCGGTTCGGTCTTGTGGACGACGGCGACGCCAAGCCCCTTCAACGCCACCGCGCCGCCCAGCCGGCTCGCGATCAGGCCCGCGTCCTCCGGCGTCTCCGCCAGGTTCCCGGCGACGAGGGGAAGGCCGTACGCGCGGAGCAATCGCAGCATCTGGTCCGGCTCCAGCAACTCTCCCCCATCCCCCATCCCCCAGCGCCGTCTCGAACCACCGATCGGCCCGCCCTCTCGTCAATCCCCTCCAGGCGCGGGATCTGGCCCGGTGGCTCCCTGCGCCAGCGCCCGTAGCGAGCCGCCGCGGCCAGCGACCGCGCCGCCTGCTCCAGCGACAGCGGCCCCGCACCCAGAAAGGCGCCGGCCAGCGTCACCTCAGGAGGCAGGTCGCGGTCCGCCGCTGCCACCCGCATGGCGACCTGCGGCGCCGATTTCTCACGGTGGGCGTGTAGATCACCGCCAGGCTGTCGACCGCTCCCGACTTGGCCAGGATGCAGACCGCCTTCTCGAATGCCTCCGGATCCGCTTCCGCCCACAGATCCACCGGATTCGCGCCGGAGGCGGCGGTGGGGACCGCTTCCCGGAGCTCGGCCCGCACCCCCTCGGGCAGCAGCGGCACCTCCAGCCCCCCGCCACGCAGGCATCGACGCAGAGGATCCCGGGCCCGCCGACGTTGGTGACGATCGCGACCCGAGGCCCCGCCGGGACCGGCTGGCCGGCCAGCAACGAAGCCGTTTGGAGGAGCTCGTCGAGCGTGTCCGCGCGCACCTCGCCGGGCGCGAACCTGCGCGTGAGCGGGAAGCCGCTCTCGGTGAGCACGTCCAGCATCCGGCGGTTCTCGGTCATCACGAGTGCCTCGAAGGTCGCGATTCCGGCCCGCGCGGCGAGGTCGGCCAGCTCCCCGATCAGCAGCGTGCCCAGACCGCGCCTCTGCATCCGGTCGAGCACCGCCAGGGCCATCTCTGCGGTCCCCCGTTGGTGCGAATTCGGCATGTAGGCGGCGTGCGCCAGTACCTCCGACTCGTCCCCGGTGAGCGCCAGGAGCGTCACATGCCCCTGTTCCGCCCCCAGCTCGACCTGGCGCGCGAGCCGGTTAACGGCTTGACAGTGGGTGCGAACAGATGTATGGGGTATCCATTTGAATGCAGCGCCCCCAAGATCTTGTGCGAGTCGTTGCAGAGGATCTGCGGGAGGGTCGTGATCGCGTGGCGTCACTACTCAAGCGCTGGCTCGTCGGCACCATTCTGAACGGTTCTCGGCCAGCCAGCTTGAGTACTACCTCGACGAGTTCACATTTCGCTTCAACAGTCGGGCCTCCAGGGCTCGGGGCCTGATCTGGTACCGCCTCGTGCAGCAGCGGTCGTGACCGACCCTCAGCCCTATTACGATCTGATCGCACCCGAGCACGTACTAGATCTTGTGGGTACTGCATTCAAGCAGATACCCCATACAGATGTACGATGGATGAGTGGAAGCGAGGCTCGCCGTCGACGACCGGTCGATCTCGTTACGGGATCTCGACCAGGCGTGGAGTGAGCTCCATGCGATCGAAGACTCCGGGGATGGTGGCGCGCTGATCGTCGGGCTCCACCGCTTCCAGAACCGGGTTGCCGCGCTGATCTTAGAGAAGATCGCGCATCTGGATCGCGAGGAGGGCTATCGCGCCAGCGGCTGCCTCACCATGACCTCCTGGCTGCGCTGGGAGTGCCACCTGTCTCCTCGCACCGCCAGCAACGAGCTGCGCACCGCGCGCCGCCTGCAAGAGCTGCCGGTGGCTCGCGAAGCCTTCGAGCAGGGCGACTTCAGCCTCAGCCACGCCTCCATCCTCGCCCGCACCGTGGACGAGGTGGGCAACCAGCCCAACCCCGACTACAAGGGAGAGCCGGGCGAAGCGCGGAACGTGGAGGAGACCCTGGTCGAGAGCGCGACCAGGCTCAACCCTTACGAGCTGTGGGTGGTCTGCAAGCACTTGAAGCTGTGCCTCGACCCTGACGGCTCGCTGCGGGACTGGGAGCGGCAGGAGCGGCAGCAGTACCTGGAAGCCTCCCGGACCCTGGACGGGATGCTGCACCTGCAGGGGCTTGCTGGCGCCGGAAGGTGCGGCGGTGGTGAGCGCGGCGCTGGACGCGGCGATGGGACCGCGCGAGCGGGACGATCACCGGGGTGCGCCGGAGCGGCGGGCGGAGGCGCTGGTGGAGCTGGCGCAGAAGGTGCTGGACCAGGGGCAATTGCCGACCCATGACGGCGAGCGCCCGCACCTGGAGCTGCTGGTCGACTACGCGAGCCTGCGGGGAGAGCCGGGGAACGCGGCCATCCTGGGCCAGAACGGAGAGCCGGTGCCCGGCAAGACGGCGGAGCGGATCGCCTGCGACTGCGTGTTGACCCCGATCGTGATGGGGGAGCAGGGCGACGTGCTGCGGGTGGGACGCAAGCAGCGGCTGTTCACCCCCCGGCAGTCGCTGGCGATGGCGATCCGAGACCGCCACTGCGCCTTCCCCGGCTGCGACCGTGACCTCCGCTGGTGCGGCAACCATCATTTAAAGCACTGGCTGCACGGGGGTGCGACAGACGTCGAGAACGGAGGCAAACTCTGCCGCCGTCACCACACCATGTGCCACGAGGGTGGGTGGACCTTGTGGCGCGACGAGCACGGCGAGTACCACGCCGACCCGCCCTGAGAGGGCATCGACGATGTGTGTCACGCCGAGTCGGCCACCGACCTTCCCGGCAGAGGTCACAGATCCGCCGAACAAGATTCAGCGATGACTGATTCTCCTCAATCGGCTTGCCGCGCCTTCCCGTAAGCCCATGCGGCATACGCCGCAAACATGTCCTCGACATCAGCAATTGGCACCCAGGCATCCTCGATCTCTTCCCACTCCCCCTCATACAGCGGATAGAGGTGGACGCGATCACCGACAATGTTGATTTCGCAGTGGTTGCCAACCAGCGGCTCCTCAGTGTTAGCGAGTTTGAACCTGTACTCTCGCCATACTTCAAGGAAGTCCTCCATGGCCTGACGCGAGTCCGTCAACTCAGCCAGAAGGGAGACCAATGGTATTTGCAACTCTCGGCGTAGCGGTGGCGTCCGCTCGACAACGATTAAGGACTCGCCACTGAAACGCCACCGAGCTCGCACGTTCATCACTCGCGGCCAATCGGGAAGAACGTCGTGACGCCTTGCACCTTGTCCCGATAGCCGGCCACTCGCGGTCTGGTGGCAGTGCATCGCCAGTAGCGCACCCAACCCTCTGTCCGCCGGTGGTACGCCTCCATCCCAATATGGATTACTCTCTCTGGCGACCAGTCGTCAGGGAACATCGTGTGCGGGTCCGCCTTGCGCACCCAGCCCCGCTCCGGATGCCAGAACGAAACGCGCGCCCGATAGGAGCCGTCCGAGAACCGCTCGAGGACCTCGTCAATGCAGCGCCCAGGCGGGCAGCGGCCCCCCGGGGCATGGTGGAACCCGACTGGTCGGCCCCGCTCGTTGAACTTCCCCAGCAGCACGTGGCGCGCCAGCTCACGGAACTCCTCCGGCAGCGCTGCGATGACGCGTTCCTGCTCGACCGCGGTCGCGGTCTCGCCCACCCGGCGACCACAAGCTCACAATCCGGACAGCGGACAGACAATGGGCCAAAGCGGGAACAATGCCGGCAACGCAACCCTAACCGGCGCCTGTTGGGTTGCGATGCGGGCAATGCAACCTCAACCTCACCCGGCGCCCGCCCGCACCGCCGCACCAACCACCGGTACCGCCAGCCCCTCGGCGCCGATCTCCGACATCCGGTACTCGCGCCCCGACCGCTGCAGCAGGTCCAACCCCAGCCGCGCCCGCCGTACCCGCTCGCGCGACAGTGCCACCGCGGTCGCCTGCAAGTGGGTGCCGGAGGGGTAGAGGTCGGGCGCGTTGCGGAGGCCGAACTTGAGGTACACGGGCGCGGCGATCTCGATCAGGCGCGGGATCCCGTGGTGACGCACAAAGCCCCCCACGTTGTCAGGGCCTCGATGTAGATGTCCAGGGGTACGTCGACTGCCGCCCTGATGGCCGCGATCTGGTGGAGGGTGAGGTCGGTCGGGAGGTTGAGCGTGCTGCCACCCAGCCCCACCACCACCTGGGCCGCGGCCGGGTTCGCGAGCGGCAGCATGACCGAGATCTTGGCCTGCATGTGGGCCGGGAGGACCCCCACCCTGCCAGCTGAGCAGGACGCGATGCGGGGGCTCCCAGGCCAGGACCGTGCCCCAGTCCTGCTCCCACCCGCCGGCGCCGCGCTCGTACCAGCGGCCGCCCACGAACGGCTCCAGCGCCGCCTCGTCGCCTGCCGGCTCGGCGAGGTGGTGGGTCTTCACCGGCCACCAGCGGAGGCCCACGAAGACTCGGAATGCCACCGCGAGCGGGCCTTCACCGTCACCGTGTTGGTGGTCTTGACCTCCTGCTCCTGCTCCTGCTCCAGTCCGGTCACCTTCTTGCCCTCCTCTTCGGCGGCATCCTTGAACGCCGCCATCGCCTGCTGCCAGTACCACTGGAAGTGCTCCTGCAGCTCGCGCATCGCATCCGGGTTGAGCCCGTACAGCCGCCGGTTTCCCGACCGCCGGGCGGTGACCACCCCGGTCGCCAGCAGGAGCCGCAGATGCATCGAGATCGCGGGCCGGCCCACCGGCATCCGCTCGGCGATCTGCCCCACCGCGAGCGGTCCCTCCGCCAGCCGGTCCACGATCCGCCGCCGGACAGGGTCCCCCACCGCGTCCAGCAATCCCGGATATCTCAATCACGTGGTGGCGAGCCGGTAGAGCCGGACCAGGGCTTCCCGATCGAGCGACCCCAGAGAGGTCGGGCCGGACACCGGCGGAGAAGAAGCGGAAGTACCGGGACCGGAGGGTGAGCCGGTCCTGAAAGCGGACCAAAGCCTCCGCGTCAGCCGCGCGGGCCAGTCGGATGGTCACCGTGCTCCCGTCCCGGAGCACGACGGTCGAGGGCGCGGGCGACGGCGGGGTCGGTGCCATGGAGCCACTCTCGCGCTCCGACGCTCGAACGGTGAGGGTCACCTGACCCGGAAGAGCCGGGACCCTGCCGGAACGTCGGCTCACCGGGCGGCCATGTACCGCCGGCGCAGGTGGACGGAGATGTGCCCGAGCGGGCGAGCGCGGCGAACCGGGGAATCACCGCCACCGAGGCGGACGCCGAAAGCCGGGCCCGCGGCGTGCTCGAACATCGGTCGGCAACGATGCTCAGGGAACAGAACGCACTCCCCCGGCACCCTGGCCGGAGGAGCGCTCTCGAACGGTGCGAGCGGCTGTCGATCCTACCTCAAGGCGCCGCTGATCGCCCGCTGCGGCGCGGTCGCCACCGCTTGCGGCTCACTGCCAGCACCATCTCGAAGACGAACGTCCCGAGGGCCACCGCCGCGGCCACCACGGCCCCGATCCCGGCCAGGAACAGGTACTGCGCGAACTGGGCCCAGCCGTAGGCGTTGAGCAACGTCCCGCGGAGCATGTCACCCATGAAGAGCGTGGTCCGCTCGCTCTGCAGGGCGGCGTTGTTCGGCTGCGCGATCGCCTCGCTGCTCACCTGCGCGTAGGTCTTGAACATAACAGGTCTCCTCCTTGGTCGGTGCGAGCTACCCGCTGACCTGGACCCAGCCGCGAGCCGGTGCCACCGGTTCCTGGAGTTGGGCCCCGAGCACGCCGGGCACGCCCTTGGCCAGCTCCAGGGCAAGCGCCCGGGTCTGCGTGCTCGCCTCGCCATGGACGAAGGCGATGCCGTCCTTTACCTCGACCTCGAGGTGGGCCAGCGCCGTCCCCTCCGCCTTCAGCAGGTTCGCTACCTCGACCGTGATGGTGGCGTCGCTGCGGCACATCTGCTTCAGGAGGTCGTGCCGGCTGACCACCCCCACCACCTCCTCTCCATGCATCACCGGGGCCCGGTGCACGTCGGCCTCGAGCAGGCGCGCCGCGATCGCCTTGACATCGGTGGTGTCATCGACCGACACCACCTCCGGCGACATGACCTCCGCGACCAGGGCCGCACGCCCGCTGCCTGCGCGATCAGCGCCCAGGAGGTCTCCCTCGGAGAGCATCCCGACCAGGCGCCTGGTGGTGCGGTCGACGACCGGGGCGCCGCTGATCCGGTGACCCGCCAGAATGCTCCCCGCCTCCTTGACGGTCATGTCCGGAAAGACCACGATGGCCGGTGCGGACATCACATAGCTCGCTTTCATGCATCCATCGAACCGCGCCGGGCCCAATCGGGCGAGTGCCGAACGGCCCCCCTCGTGTGGGTCCAGCGGCGGGCCTGACTCCCGGGCCAGGACGGACGCATCACGGACCCGCATGATCCCGCGGTCCCGCAGATCCAGGCCCTTCGCCTCCTCCGGCGCCGGCTCGTTCCGGAGATGCTCCTTCGGTGCGGCCGCCGCCATCAGGATGGCCGAGGTGACTGCATGGTCGAGAAGGCTGTGCCCACTCGCGACCGCCAGATGTTCGTCGAAGGGGATCGGCTCGGCTTGACCTGGAACAGGACCGGGGAGCGGCGTCCCCGAAACGACGTGGACACCTCCTCGTCTCGCCCCGAAGGGTGCGAACAGAGCATGCGACCCAGACCGCCCAACCCCCGCCATCCCCAGTACCTCACGGTTCATGGACGATCCGTCGTTGTGGGGCGAGGATAGACTAAGTCTGATGACTCAGTCAGTTGGGGTCCACGAAGCCAAGACCCACTTGTCGCGGTTGCTGGAACGGATGGAGGCAGGCGAGGAGGTGGTGATCACCCGGCGGGGTGCCGCTGCCGCCCGCCTCATCGCGGCACACCCTGCCCGCCGGCGCTTCGGCACCGATCGTGGTCGGTTCACGGTCCCCGACGACTTCGACGCCCCGCTGCCCGAGGACCTCCTGGATCACTTCGAGCGGTGAGATACCTCCTGGACACCCACGTCTTCCTCTGGCTGGCGACCGCGCCCGAACGTCTCGGCCGGCACCTCGCGGTGATCGAGGATCGGCGCAATCAGCTTGTGCTCTCTGCCGCGAGCGCCTGGGAGCTGGCGATCAAACACCAGATCGGGAGACTGCGCCTGCCGGAGGCGCCGGAGCGATTCGTGCCGGCCCGGATGCTTGCCTTTGGGCTCTTGCCGCAGGCGATCCTGCACGAGCACGCGCTGGCGGTCAGCGACCTGCCGCCCCTGCATCGCGACCCGTTCGATCGCCTGCTGGTGGCGCAGGCCCTCCTGCTCGGGATGACGATCGTGACCGCCGACCCGGCGATCACCCGGTACCCGGTCGAGACGCTCTTCGTACCTGCGTGAGGCCGGCGGACGTCTGTGTACAGGCGCAGCTCGAGACGTCCCGCCAGGGGTCCCTCCGTACACAACCGTCCTCAGCGGCCCTTGAAGAGACGTCGAAGATTCCCCGGGCGGCCTCTGCGACGCGCGCCGACCGGCACCGAGGTGGTACGCGTGTCGCCGGACGCATACCGGAACCGAACGCTCGATCGCTTCGGCAGCGGGCAGCCCACCGTGCGGTAGGCTCTCGGGGTCCCCCTCCGCGGCCATTTCGCCGTGCCGCACGCGCGTCCTATGTCTGAAGAAGAGCCCAAGTTCCAGCTGAGCCTGGTCCAGGTGATCGCCGCCGCCGCCGCGGCGATCACCTCGGCCGTGATCCTTTCCTACTTCGGCGTTGCCGGGACGTTCGTCGGGACCGCGATCGGCAGCGTCCTCTCCACGGTCGGCGTGGCCGTCTACGCGCACACGATCCGCCGCTCACGACGTCGAGCCCGGCAGGTCTGGCATCGCCGCCACGACGCGGCCGCTCGCCAGGACCGCTCTGCCCCCCCCACCGTGCACGGACCGGCGCCGTCGACGGCGTGGAACCACCGCGAGTTGGGGGCGAAGCCACTTGCCGTGCCGCGCAAGAACCTCCTCGCGGGCCCCCGTACCTGGCGGACGCTCGCGATCTCCTCCGCCGGGGTCTTCCTCGTCGCACTTGCCATCATCACCGCTGTCGAGTTCGCTGGCGGGTTCTCGCTCACCAACCTCGTGCACGGCAAGGGCGCGCGGGGGTCTGGGCCGAACGCAGGATGCATCGTCAATCCCAGCGACTGCGGGTCGGCAACACCTACCCCGGGTGCGACGCCGCTTCCCAGCGCCGGACCCACGACCCGCTCCGCCTCGACGCCGACCCCGAGTTCGACGCCGACGCCGATGCCGACTCCCACGCCGACCCCCACGCCCACCCCGCCCCACGGGACCAGTCCCCAGGCGCGAGCGACGCCGGGTCGCACGCCGCCGAATTGATCCGGCGCGGAGCATCACCGGTACGCCGGGTTCCCAGAAGAAGAACGGGCCTCGATGAAGGAGGCGGTCCGGGAGCAGCCCGCGGGGAAGACGAAGAGGGAATCCGACGTGCGCGCGAAGATCGCCGGGATGACCGGATCCGATCGCGCCATGGCGGAGCGGCTCGGCGTCCTCATCAAAGCCACCGACCCCGACATCAGACGGAGCACCTGGTACGGGATGCCCGCGTATGCCAAGGGCAGCGACACCATCTGCCCTCCAAGCCCGCGCAGAGGTCCAAGACCAGCTATGCGACCTTTGGCGTCAGCGGGAAAGGCGAAGGGCGACGACGGCGAGAGGTGGCCGCGAAATACGCACTGAGCAAACCTTGGGTGCCGCCGACGAGAGGAGATCGCGGCGCTCGTGAAGAGAGCCGTTCGCTGACGTCCGACCTCGTTCCCGCCCGCGTATCTTCGCCGCAGAGGACCAGCGGGACGGGAGGAGAACCATGGACGTAGGCACGGGGTACGGGCGCCCGCACGGGACCTTCCTGGAAGAACTCACGCTGGTCTCTCCAGGCACCCCTTGCGGCGAGTTCATGCGGCGGTATTGGCAGCCGGTGGCGATGGCCCGCGACGCGACCACGACGCCGAAGCTGATCAAGGCCCTCGGCGAGGAGCTGGTTCTCTTCCGCGACCGTTCGGGGCGCCCCGGATTGCTCGTCCCCCGCTGCGCCCATCGCGGTGCCTCTCTTTACTACGGTGCCGCCGAGGAACACGGCCTGCGCTGCTGCTACCACGGGTGGGTGTTCGACGCCGAGGGCTACTGCCTGGAGCAGCCGTGCGAGCCATTGGGCGGCCTCTACCGCGACCGCGTCCGGCAGCCCTGGTACCCGCTGGTGGAGTACCACGGCCTGCTCTTCACCTACATGGGGCCGCCCGACCGGAAGCCGGCGTTTCCTACTTACGACGTCTTCGAGGACCCGCTCGGCGAGGGCGAGCAGATCATGCCCGACGACACCAGCATCGGAAGCGGCGGTCCGGTGTTCTGCGACTTTAACTGGCTGCAGCACTGGGAGAACGTCATGGATCCGTTCCACGTGCCGATCCTGCACGCGCGCTTCAGCGGCATGCAGTTCGTGGAGGACATGGCGATCATGCCCGAGGTGACGTTCTCCTACACGCCGAACGGCGTCCGCTCGGTCCAGAACCGCGAGCTCGCCGACGGCTCCACGCTGCACCGGATCACCGAGGTCATGTTCCCCAACATTCGCGTCGTGGCCGATCCAAGGCTGACGCTGGGCCGAACCGCACAGGTCGGCTGGGTGCTCCCGCTCGACGACCAGAGTTTTCGCATCTTTGTGATCGGGCGCGTCCCCGCCGGGCACGTGATAGGCAGCGGGCGCTCGACCTATGGCGGCAAGCCCTGGCATGCGCTCACCGAGGCGGAGCATCGGGACATGCCCGGTGACTACGAGTCGCAACGCAGCCAGGGAGTGTTCCAGCTGCATTCGCTCGAAAGCCTGTCGACCACCGACCAGGGCGTCACCATGCTGCGCCGCACGCTGCGACGTCAGATCGAGCGGGTCGCGGCCGGTGAGGATCCGGCGGGCTTCACCTTCGATCCGGACCAAGCGCAGGTCAAGGTCGAGGGCGGAAACTTCATCCTGTCCGGGGCGGAAGGGAGCTGAGGTGATGGCCGCGCTCACCCCGCGAGCCGCGCCAACGGCGCCCGCGGTCGGAGGTGCTGTCGATCTCCGCCTGGTGGTCGCGCGCCGGGAGACCGTCGCCGAGCGCGTTGTGCGCCTCACGCTGGCTGACGGACAGGGGGCGCGGCTTCCCGCCTGGATGCCGGGGGCGCACATCGACGTCACTGGACCCACCGGTCTGGTCCGTCAGTTCTCGCTGTGCGGCGACCTCGACGACTACTGGCGATGGCAGATCGCGGTGCTGCGCGAGCCAGGCGGCGGCAGAGGCGGTTCGGTGGCTCTGCACGACGGCATCGTTGAGGGTGACTGCGTCTCCGTGACCGGCCCGCGCAACCATTTCCGACTCGTCGACAGCAAGCGCTACCTCTTCATCGCGGGCGGCATCGGCATCGCTCCGCTCCTGCCCATGATCCAGCTCGTCGAGCGGGAACACCGCCGGTGGAGCCTCGCCTACGGAGGGCGCACGTCCTCGGCGATGGCGTTTCTGGACGACCTTCGGCGTTATGGGGACAAGGTGCGGCTGTTCCCGAGCCGAGCCACGGGGCGGATGGACCTGGGCGCGCTCCTCGCCGCGGAGGCGGGCGAACCCGTCGCCGTTTTCTGCTGCGGCCCCGCGGAACTCATCGACGCGGTGGCGGATCGCTGCTCCACTCTCACCTCCCGCCAGCTTCGCGTGGAGCGGTTCCAGCCGATCGTGGACCCCCTCCTGGCGGCCCGCGGCGCCGCGTTCACCGTCGAGCTGGCCCGGTCGCGACGCACGCTCCAGGTCGCCGACGGCCAGACGATCATGGAGGCGATGGAGGTCGAGGGCCTGACGCCGGTCGGCTCCTGCCGCGAGGGTACCTGCGGCACCTGCGAGACCCGGGTGCTAGAGGGGACGCCCGACCACCGCGATTCGGTGCTTGACTCCTCCGAACAGAAGGACGGGGGGACGATGATGATCTGCGTTTCGCGTTCGCGGACGCCGCGGCTGGTGCTCGACGCATGATCGCCAGCCGCCGTGCGTATGGCTTCGGGCCCGGCGCCACCTCGCGCGACCCGCGACCGCTGGTCGCGATCGATGTCGACGGCGTGATCGCGGTCGACGAGGACCCTGCCGTACCGTGCACGACCCACGCCGTCACCGCATGGAGGAAGTGGCGGCGGGAGATCTTGATTCCCGACGGCTCAGCCGAGGTCATCCGCGCGCTATCCGATCGTTGCGAGATGGCCTGGGCCACGGCCTGGTCCTACGACGCTCACGAGACGCTGCGGGATGCGCTTTCGCTCCCGGCCGAGCCCTGGACCTTCGTGCCCGCGCAGTTCCACGCGGAGGACGCGATCGCCTCCTACGCCGGCGGCCGGCCTTGGGCGTGGATCACGGAATCCGCCAGCGCCCCGGGACAGTCACACCGTCATGGGGGCCTGACCGTCGCCGTCGACCCCCGGCGCGGGCTCCCAAGCATCGATGTCGAGGCCGTCCTGAGGGAACTCGGGGTCGGGAGCTAGCCTGGGGAAGACCCGACGCTCACCACCCCGGTCGTTGGACCGGCGCAGCTTGGGGTGGTTAGGAGCATCCCCCTGCACGGGCGGTTTCGGGGGGCCCAGCCCGATCGCCAACGCAGCATCCTCTTCAGTCGTTCTCCTACATCAGATCAACCTCCAAGGTTCGCGTCGCAACGATCACCGCCACACAGGCGGTAGGGTCCACGCAAAGGTCGACTGCGGCTAGAGCGGATCCCCTTGCGGACGTTCAACGCTGCTCGGCGAGCGCCGTAAGCCTGGTCAGCAATTGCGTTGGCACTCGGGCGCCTAAACCGGCTCAAGGCGAGTGCCTGATCTGCGTCCGCAAGGGGATCCCCGGGTTCACACACGCCGGATGGCTCCTTTGACCTTCAACACCCCCGTGGCATCAAACGCTGCCGGAATCCGCGGCGGCGTAAGCCCTACGCTGGTCGAGTTGTGACAGCCGACCCCAAGGTCCTGTTCGGCCTCGGGCTGGAGAGCGGCGTTCACCAAGTGGACGAGATGCTCAGGCACGCGCGTAGAGCCGACGAGGCGGGCCTCGACTTCTTTAGTGTCGGCGACCACCCCTACTTCGCCGATCGCCTCGACGCCTACGCCGCGCTCGGGTTCGTGCTGGGCGCAACCACCAACATCACCGGCGGGGCGATGGTCACGAACCTGCTAAGCCGGCCCGCTCCGATACTCGCGCGGACCATCACAGGACTGTCCACCCTCTCTCGCGGTCGTGTCGTACTCGCGATCGGTGCGGGCGGGTACGAGCAGGAGATACTCGCCCTCGGTGTCCCGCGCCTCTCACCCGGAGACCGAATGCGAGCGCTGGAAGAGGCGATCGTGGTCGTGCGAGCGCTCTCAGGCGGTGGCGACCCGGTCACGTTCGACGGCGAGTTCTACCACGTCACCGAGCTGACGCCCGCCGCCGCGCCCACGCCACCGATTTGGATCGGGTCAGGCGGCCCGAAGGGGTTGGCAGTAACGGGCCGGCAGGCCGACGGCTGGATCCCGCCCCACGCCGCCGACTGGCGAAGCCAGGTGGTCGCCGAGTCACGACCCATCATCGATGAAGCGGCAGCTGCGGAAGGGAGGAAGCCTACGGACGTCGGCACCATCTATCTCGTGGCGGGGCGCATTACCCGCGATCCGCTGCCCGAGGTCCGCGACGACGGCGGTCGCTGGATCGGAGGCGGAGTGAAGCAGTGGGCAGAGGAGCTCACGTTCGCCGCCCTTGAACGCGGCGCCACCGCCTTCAACTACCTGGTCCGTCCCGGCGAAAGCCACAACGACACGGCGCTGGACCTCTGGGCACACGAAGTCGTGCCCGCCGTCCGCGAAGCAATCGCCAGGCGCTGACCCGGGTAGCGACGATCTGTAGATCTGTTCGGTTGCCGATCCCCAGGGTCGCGGACGCCAGTGATGCAGCCCGCATCACCTTCGGCTATCGAGACGCGAAACCACGCTTTGGCGGGGTGCTAGGGGCAGTGAACGTGCCGGACTGCTCGGTGGCCGGGTCTTTAGAAAAGGGGTGCGGTCGCGTCCGGGAGCGCTGGAAAAGTAGGACGGCATAGTCTTCCGCAGAAGGGTCTGACCAACCACTGCATCAAGGAGGACTACGCCGTGACGGAAAGGGTAGCGCCAAGCGCGCGCATCGAGGCGCACATCGAGCGTCTGCTGAGGAACATGGATGATCGCGAGGGCCTGGCTGAGCGGGGTCGTCTGGGTGCTCGCCTGGTCCTGCAGCGGAGCCTGGAGGAGGAAGTGCCGGTGTTCCTGGGGGGAGCCCCCAAGGAACGACCCCAGAATCGAACGCCGACACCGTGGCCGGTGACATCCTCTCCGAGCAGCGAAGCGAGCCTCCTTCAGCTGCCAGATCGCCGGAGCCGGCGACGACGACGGATGGCCAGGGCGAGGGTCGATGAAAGGAGGGCCGGGCCGACAGCGAGACCGACCGCGCCGCCCGCGGTCCCGCCGGTCAACGGGACGCCGCCGGTCATCGGGAGTCGCCGAGTCGCCGGCCCGCCGGCCGACCCGAGCGTACCTGGCTGGCGACCACGCTTACCACCTCGGCCGGAATCTCGCCTCCTCCACCTCGAAGCCGGCGGCCGCCGCCAGCTCCAGGTAGCGCTGGACCGTCTTCCGGTCCAGCCCCAGAGCGCGCGCGATCTCACGCAGCGGTCGTCCGCGCTGACGCTGCGGCAGGACCTCTCGAATCTCCACTCTCGACACTTCTCGCAACACCGGCACCTTCGTCGCTGTGATGCGACGAAGGGTCCGTGGTTGCGGGCTCCGAGCGGAGTTGGGTGGTGGTCCCTAGTTGGTGGCTACGCGGTGGTCCCTACTTTCTGGCCAAACCATCGCCAGCTGGTCCCGTGTTTCTGGCGATCGACATGCTGGTTCAGATCGCGATAGAGGCTGCGAAGGTCGATCCATCAGGTCGGTTGCGACGAGCAACCTTCAGCGGCAGCACCCTGCTGTCATGCCGGACCCCCGACGAGTGCGGCCGACAGCAACGCGTCGAACGTTTGTCCTACCGTCGTCTACCAAACGCGAACCGGTTCGCGGGCGTTCTGTTGATCGACTCCTGTACCCGACCTCCTGCTCAACCCCTTTGGGCCGTTTCGACGGTCGGGCTGGCCACGTCAGGAGTCTGTCTCCATGCCCGGTAGCGCCCACTACTGAGTTGGGGAGGATTGAGGTCAAGGTCATGTTCGACAGGTTGCTGGTCGGAACCCGCGAAGAGGGCGCTGGAGCAGGTGTCCGGCCTGGCGAGGCTTTCCAGAGGATCGGTGCTGGTGATGCATGTCCGTGAACACGTGGCAGCCCGCGGCACCAGCTGGTACGTGACCGAGGAGAAGGACGCCCAAGACCTGGTCGACGACGCGGTGGACGGGCTCCGCAAGCAGGGCATCGAGGCCTCCGGGGCAGTGACGCACGCGACGCAGGGACGCGTCGCGGAGACGATCTGGGATCAGGCGGAAGGCTTTGGCGCCGACCTCGTGATCCTCAGGTCGCACGGAAGGAGCGCGCTCGGCGGAGTCCTCCTGGGCAGCGTCGCGTATCGAGTCATCCACCACGCGCGGGGGCCGGTGCTGGTCGCCCGCTGAACGGCAGCAGCAGATCCCGGAGCTGGTGGCGCGCCGGGCGGAGACAGCCACCTATCTGGCACACCACCGCGTGACGACCAACCCGTCGTCCCCCGTACTTCGCGGGCGCCGATAGACTAAGTCCGATGACTCAGTCAGTTGGGGTCCACGAAGCCAAGACCCACCTGTCGCGGTTGCTCGAACGCGTGGAGGCAGGCGAGGAGGTGGTGATCACCCGGCGGGGTGCCGCTGTCGCCCGCCTCATCGCGGCACACCCTGCCCGCCGGCGCTTCGGCACCGATCGTGGTCGGTTCACGGTTCCCGACGACTTCGACGCGCCGCTGCCCGAGGACGTCCTGGATCACTTCGAGCGGTGAGATACCTCCTGGACACCCACGTCTTCCTCTGGCTGGCGACGGCGCCCGAACGTCTCGGCCGGCACCTCGCGGTGATCGAGGATCGGCGCAATCAGCTTGTGCTCTCTGCCGCGAGCGCCTGGGAGCTGGCGATCAAACACCAGATCGGGAGGCTGCGCCTGCCGGAGGCGCCGGAGCGATTCGTGCCGGCCCGGATGCTTGCCTTCGGGCTCTTGCCGCAGGCGATCCTGCACGAGCACGCGCTGGCGGTCAGCGACCTGCCGCTCCTGCATCGCGACCCGTTCGATCGACTGCTGGTGGCGCAGGCGCTCCTGCTCGGGATGACGATCGTGACCGCCGACCCGGCGATCACCCAGTACCCGGTCGAGACACTCTTCGTGCCTGCCTGAGACCGGCGGACGTTGGTGGACAGACCCCACCTCAAAACGTCCCGGGAGGGTCCCTTCGTACACAAACGTCCTCAGCGGCCCTTGAAGAGGACGTCGAAGATGCCCCGGATGACCTGCCGACCGGTGCGGGAGGTGAGGACCCGGTTCGCAACCCGGTCCGCATCATGCGCTCCCGCTGCTTGGCCGCCCGCTGAGCCTCGCGCTCGGCGCGCTGCTGCTGGGAGGCGGTCTCGGTCTCGGGCGCCGCGCTCTTGGCAGCCGCCTCCTGCGCGGCCTGGATGCGGGCCGTGACGATCTCGTGCGCGCTCTCGCGGTCGATGGCAGTCGCGTACTTGTGCCCCGGCTTCCCACCCGCGATCAGGCGCTGCGCATCGCTGGGGTCCAAGGCGTCCATCCGCGAGTCGGGCGGGACGATTCGGGTGGCCGCCAGCGGCGTGGGCACGCCCTTGGGCGAGAGAGATTCGCCAGCCTTCCAAGCTGAGAGCGACGAATGGGACAACGGGCACTCAGGACCCCCGCTCGCCCAGACCTTGCCGACGGGAGACTCCCGACCGCAAGATACGGGCAGAGATCGCGCTCTCGTTCTCAACCTCGGTGGCCGTCCTCGTTGACACCGACAGCCCGGTTGTTGCCAATGTACTGCCAGGCGGCGAGGATCGTGCCACCCGGTGTCAGGATGCCGCCCCCGCCCAGCACCACCTGAAGCGGCGTTACCCCCGGCGGAAGCCAGGAAACCCAAGCCGCGCTGGTCGGGAGCAGGAAAAGAGCCACGATCGCAGTCGCGCCGAGGGCTGCGCCTCCGGATGGCTACTCGGGCCTTCGCCCCCAGGCGTAATACATCGGGAGGGTGCCGTGCACCTCCTCTACCTCATGGGTCATTGCGCGCACTAGCTCGTGGGTACGGACACGGGGGATGGCGAAGAGGGACTCGAACGTCGGGCTGAGCGCGGTGAATGCTGCGCGCGCGTCGGAAAGCATGAACGAGCCCGGGCGACCACCCCACTCGCCCACTGGAATGTCGACTCGTCTGATCTCGACCGCTTCCATCCCTGCGCCAGACAGCAGCCCATCGAGCGCCAGCTCGCGAGGGAGGCTCACGACCAGCCCGAACTGAGCGCAAAGTCGCACCAACAGATCGAAGAGCGTCTGCGTGGCGGGGCCGGCCGGGGCAACTCCGTCACCGACCTCCACGAGCTCGACCCACCCGCCAGACCGGGTGACGCGCGCGAGCTCCCGGACGACGGCAGGCCACTTGACCGCAGGGATCCCGGGGCGCAGCAGCCGCTGATGCACGAAGTCGAAGGCGCCGTCCCTAAAGGGCAGGCCATCCGTGGCATTCGCTTGCACATGCCAGTAGCTCTCCGGCGCTGAGGGCTTGCTGGTCCGACCAATGTCCAACCCCACCGCCACGGCATCAGGGAACCGACGACAGAGATCGAAAGCCCATTGGCCGGTGCCGGTGCCGACGTCTAGGATCCGCGCCGGGGTCCTCGCCGGCGCCAGGTAATTCGCACCGAGCGCCTCACGGAGTGCGTAGTGCTGCAGATCAAGTCGGGTCACCTCGCCGGGCAGTCGCGGCAGCATGTACGTGTCTTTCGCATTGGGTGCGTGCCCAATCGAAGGCGGCACCTGATCATGTGGTCCTCGTAGAGAGCTGTCCATCGGCGCGGGGCTAACGGTACCTGCGCGAGGTGCGGCCGCGGTGGGACCCGGAGTTCGTGATGCTGGTGGACCCAGCCGAAGGACGCTCGGCGACAGTCGCCGAGCGGGAGCTCGACAACGCCGAGTCTTCACCGCCTCCGCGTACCAGCGAATGGTTCAGGGCTTGAAGAGGGCGACTCCTGCGGCCCAGTACATCGAGTTGGGGAAGGTAGCCGAGAAGGTGGCGGTGCCCTGTGTGGACAGTATCTCGAAGGCGGCCAGCACGGAGGTCGTGTTCGTCCCCGTCGAGGTCTGCTGAGGCTCGGCAGTGTAGCCGGTGGCACTTGGCGTCATCGCCTGCGAATTGGCGTGCCCCGCCACGAAGCCGACCGCCAGCTCGTTCGAGGCGCTCGAGGCCGCGCTACCCGACGCCGCGGAGGTCCCGGTATTGGATGCTCCCGCCGATGAGTCCAGCCGGCTCGTGGCGGTGACACCTGTGAATTCGAGAAGCTCAAAGCTGACCGTGGTCGCGGAGGCGAGGTGGACGGTCACGGTCGTCGTGGGATTGGCGTTCGCTGCGTACCAGAGCTCGCCGTCGGAGAAGTGACCCGACGTGTCGTACGCGCCGACCTTCGTCCAGGTGTTGCCGGCCGAGTCGGTGACCGACGTGATGTGGTTGGTCGCGCCCGCGTAAACGCCGGCCGCCAGGACGAGCAGATCGCCGGCGCGCGAGCTGGTCGGGAACGAGCCGGACAAGGAGGTCGCGGCCGCCGCCTCGGTACCGCTGCCGGCCTGGACGAGCGATGGCCCGGTGGTTGCCGAGTTCACCGTCAGGTAGAAGGTAGCCGAATGCGTCGCCGAGGTCCCGGTACCGGTCACGGTGATCGGGAACGTGCCGGTAGGTGTCGACGAGGACGTGGTGACCATCATCGTGGAGGTTTGTCCGGCGGCCATGGATTGCGGGCTGAACGAGACGGTTGCCCCGGTCGGCGCGCCGCTGGCGCTCAATCCGACGGTCTGGCTCGATCCGGCTGTGACGGCGGTGTCGATGATGGTGCTTGCGGAGGCACCTTGCATGACGGTGGCCGAGCCCGGGGAGGCTGAGATCGAGAAGTCGTTCGGACCGGCCGGTACGACGTTCAGGGTGAACGTTTGCTGTACCGAGCCGACCGCGTTGGCGGCGGTGATGGTGAGCGTCGAGGAGGACGGCGACGTGGCGGTCCCGGCCAGTGTGGCCGTGCCGTCGCCATTGTCAGTGAAACTCACTCCGCTGGGCAGGGCCCCGCTCTCCGACAACGAGGGCGTGGGAGAGCCGGTCGTGGTGACCGTGAAGGAGCCGGCAACGTTCGTATTGAAGGTGGCGCTGGCCGCGGAGGTGATCGCGGGGGGCGTCTGGACGACGAGCGAGAAGCCGACCGAGTGCTGGGCCGAGACGCTGGTCCCCGTCACGACGATCGGATAGGTCCCGGCGGGCGTCGTCGATGAGGTGGTGACAGTCATCTGGGATGCCGGGCCACCGGCCGTCACCGACTGCGGATTGAAGGAGACCGCTGCCCCGGCCGGCAGGCCGGTGGCGCTGAAGCTGACCTGCTGGGGGGTACCGACGGCGGTTGTCGAGATGCTCGACGTCGCCGGCGAGCCGGCCGTCACGGTTGCGGTGCCGGGTGCGTCGGCGATCGTGAAGTCGCCGGGAGGCGGGGCCTGTGACCCCGGCTTGAACAGGGCGACCCCGGCGGCCCAGTTCATCGCGGCGCCGAACGAGCCGGCGAAGCTCGTCGATCCGGAGGCGGCGATGTTCTGGTAGCCGGAGAGCACGGTCACCGTGTTGGGGCTGGTCGTCGTCTGCATGGGAAGCGGGTTGTAGCCGGGGGACGTCACCGTGACGGTCTGACTCGTGGTGTGGCCGGCGATGAACCCGACTGCCAGGTCCCCTGACGCGGAGGCGGTCGCGGAACCGGAGGAGGCCGACGTGCCGTGCCCGGACGTACCGATGGACCCGTCCAAGGCGCTCGACCCGGCGACACCGCTGAACTCGGCGAGCTGCAGGGCGACGGCAGTCGCTTTGGTGCTCACGGTAACACTGGTCACCGAGCGGGCACCAGCCGTGTACCAGAGCTCGCCGTCGGAGTTCACTCCCGAGGTGAAGTAGTTGCCGACCTCCGTCCACGCGTCGCCGGCCGAGTCGGTGACGGCGGTGATCGGCTGGGTGGCGCCTGTGTAGACGCTGGCCGAGAGGACCAGCAGGTCACCCGGCGTGCTCGCTGCCGGCAGGGTGACCGAGGTCGCGGACGAATTCACCGATTGCACGAAGGCCGGCCCCGACGGTCCCGTCGGTGTCGTCACCTGGAAGGGGCTGGACGGCGGGGATACGTTGCCGGCTCCATCGCGGGCGTCCACGGTGTACTGGTAGGTGGTCCCCGGGGAGGCCGTGGTGTCCGTGTAGCTGGTGGTGGTCACAGGGGTCGGTGTCAGCAACCGTCCGTTCCGGTAGACGTCGTATCCGGTCACCGCCACGTTGTCCGTGGCCGCCGTCCATCCCAGGTTGACCTGGGTCGGGGAGGCTGCCGTGCCGGTCGTGATCGTCGGCGTGCTCGGCGGTGTCGTGTCGACCGTCCACGAGGTGGTCGCCGGTGTGTAGCCAGAGGCCGCAACCGTGACTTGATGCGACCCCTGTGCGAGCCCGCTCAGTCTGAGGGGGCTCGAGCAGGTCGTCGGGCTGGCGCTGTCGAGGCTGCACGTGAACGACGGCGAGCCGGAGCTGGCGTGGAATGAGATGGAGGCACTCGTCGAGGTGGTCAGTGAGGGCGGCGGCGTGTCGATCACGACGGCCGGCGTCACCGAGAAGCTGTATGTCTGAACGTCGAAGGACTGCCCGGCGGCGTTGATCGGCGTCACCGTCATCGTGCCGCCGTCCACGGTGACCTTGACGAAGTTGTAGACCTGGGCCGCCGACTGTGGGGTAGGCGCCCCCCCGCAGGCGGTACCGGAATTGCTCGTTGGGCTCCAGCCGATCGCATAGACGGCGCCGGACGCCTTGAGGCTGGTGCACGCGCTGCCCGTCTGGACCGGCTCCAGGATGCCGCCGCCTCCCCCGCTCACGTAGGTCGTGAGCGAACCCGGGCTGTTGGGCGTGATGCGGGAGTAGTCATGGGCATGTCCGTTGAACACCACCTTCACCCCGTTGGAGGCGAGCAGGGATTCCAGGCTTGACGACTGGTACGGGTTGGCGGAACTGTTCTGGAGGTAGATGTCGCTGTCCTGCGTCGACTCGTCGGACCGGAGCGGGTAATGCCAGGCGGCCAGCTTGATCATCCCAGGGTGACTGGCGAGGTCGGCGGCCAGCCATTTGTACTCGGGCGAGCTCGGTGTCCAGTGCTCGTCGTGATCGTCCTGGTATCCCGGGCATGCGGATTCGCCGGCATTGGTGCACGCGGACCCTGTCGCTGTCCCCGCGTTGGAGCCGTCGGCCCAGGCCACGTCGAGCACGTAGATGCGGACATTGGCGTCGGAGAACGCATACCACGCGTCGGGATAGCTCCCCGCCGTGGTTCCGTCCTGAGAGTTGGCTGGATAGGAGTCGTAGGCGTAGGTGCCGCCCGAGGCGGCAGCGGTGTTCGAGTTGGGCCAGGTCCTGAGGCCGACGGTGTTCTGCCCGTGGTTCCCCTCACCGGGAAAGACGGGAAGGCCTCCGGTCTGTGGCCAGTACGAGGGGCCGAAGATGCCGCTGACCTCGGACCCGCTATTGATCAGGTCGCCGTAGTTGGCCTGGGTTCCGCCCGAGTAGCCGACGTCACCCGAGCTGATGACGAACTTCGCGCCGGACGACCCGATCAGCGAGTCGATGGCTGCCTGGCCGGTATTGAGGTTGTTGGGATACGGCGTCGATGAGGAGTACAGGGTCTCGCCGATGTCGCCGACGACGTCGAAAGTGAGCGGCGTCGACGACCCCGCCGGGTCGAGCGTGGTGAACTGCTGCGAGGGGTTGGAGCCGAGCAGGTCCACACCGCCCGCCCCCAAGGGCCGGTAGCAGTATGTCGTGCTCGGTGACAAGCCGGTGAGCACCACGGTCGACTGGTATTCGTTCGTCCCGGAGACCACGCTGAAGCCGGGTTGGAGGATGCTCGGTGGGGTGCCGGCCGCCGGGTAGGAGTTGGGGAGGCTCGCGGGAACCGGCGTCTGGTTCGCCGCGCAATTGCCGAGCGGTCCCCAAGCGAGCGTGCCGAGCGCCGAGCTGGTCGTCGCCCAGGTGACATCCGCGCCGGTCTGGGTGAGGTCCGTGACGTAGGGCGCACGGGTCAGCAGCGAGTTGAAGCCGCTGAACGGCGTCACCGAGATCGGCGCCGGCCCGGCCGCCTGCGCGGAGGTTGCTCCGAGCCAGGCGGTCCCGCCCGACGCGACCGCCACCAGCACAGCGACCGCCGCCAGCAGGCGAACACGCCTACGCCAAGATGGTCGATCCGCCATCGGTCCGCCTTGCTATTTCCCGACCTCGGTCCACAAGCCCACAAAACGATCCGGCGGAGCGCCCTCTCGTAGCCGGAAGGTGGTGATGAGTGTGACCGGACGGGCTCCTGTAGGGACAAGACCTGGACTGTCTGAAGACACGGCGCATCAGGTAAGTTACGTTCCCCACTGAGATCGACCATAGGCCAAATAGACCCCTGATGCGGTCGATGTCCCTGTTGAGCTAGGACATCCGCCTAGCGGGCGGAAAGGCCGCGGGCGCCGGCACTGTTCAGGTGGATGCCATGGGCGACGCGAGAGGCACGACCGCCTCGGACACGCCGCACGAGGCGGGGTTGTCCTGGAGCACCTCGCTCTCGGCTCGTGCCGCACCAAGGCCATCCGAACCGTAGCGGTTCGGTAACGGACAAACTCGACCAACTTCACCCGCGGTTCGCCGATACCCCGTTGTTGCCCCTTGGGCCGTCAATACCAGACGACGGTCATGCGCATTGTGAACAGGCTAGAAAGAGGGGTTGGAATTGGGTTGACGGCGACCTTTGAACTCAAAAGAGGGAGGTGGTGGGCGGCGACGGGATCGAACCGCCGACCTCTAGCATGTCAAGCTAGCGCTCTCCCATCTGAGCTAGCCGCCCCAGGAGTGCCTATTCTAGCCAGCCCCACGGCCGGCCATCACTTCACGCCCCGGGCTGGGGGGCCGGAGGTGAGGAGGAGGGGGAAGGCTGCCGGAAGCCGTTGCCGGACGACTGCAGCGCGGCGGTCAGGACGGGGTTGACCTCCGCGAAGTGGCAGGCGGAGGGATGCCCCTGCCCGCGGTCGATCAGCGCCGGCTCCTCACGCGCGCAGATCTCCTGCGCCTTCCAGCACCGGGTGCGGAACCGGCAACCCGAGGGCGGCCGGGTGGCGCTCGGCACGTCGCCCTTCAGGATGATGCGGCGGCGCTGGCGCTCCAGGTCCGGGTTCGGGATCGGCACCGCGGAGAGCAGGGCCTGCGTGTAGGGGTGCGAGGGCCGCTCATAGACGTCCTGCCGGGTCCCCAGCTCGACGATCTTGCCCAGGTACATGACGGCGACCCGGTGCGAGATGTGACGCACGACGGAGAGGTCGTGGGCGATGAAGAGATACCCCAGCCCCAGCCGCTGCTGCAGCTCCTCGAGCATGTTGACGACGCCGGCCTGGATCGACACGTCGAGCGCCGAGACCGGCTCGTCCAGCACCAGCACCTTCGGCTGCAGGGCGAGCGCGCGGGCGACACCGATGCGCTGCCGCTGGCCGCCGCTGAACTCGTGCGGGTACCGGTTGCGGTGCTCGGGGTTCAACCCCACCATCTGGAGCAGCTCCGCCACGCGAGCCGAGCCGTCACGACCCCACCGGCCGTGGACGTGCAGCGGCTCGGCGATCAGTTCGCCGACCGGCATCAGCGGGTCGAGCGAGGCGAAGGGGTCCTGGAAGACGATCTGAATGCCCTGCCGGATCGGTCGCAACTTCGACCGCGACCGCCCCGTCAGCTCCTGGCCCTGGAAGCGCACCGACCCTGAGGTGGTCGAAACCAACTGCAGGACCGACCGCGCGGTGGTCGACTTCCCGCAGCCGGATTCCCCGACCAGGGACAGCGTCTCCCGCTCCCGCAGCTCGAAATTGACGCCGCTCACGGCTTGCGCCTCGCCCACCCGCCGGCGAATCAGGCCGCCACCATAGATGGGGAAGTTCTTGACCAGGTCCTTGACTTCGATCAGAACTTCACCCGCCGGAGCGCCGTTGGCCTCGGGGCCGGCGGCTGTGGGGCCGGTCGCCACCGCGGCGGGCCCCTCGGTGGTGTCTGCCCAGGTGGCCTGGAAAAGGTCGGTGCGTCCGGGCTCCAGCTCGCCGGAGCGGATGCACGCGGCAGCATGCCCATCGCCGACCGGGAGCAGGTCCGGCTCCGCCTTCCGGCACTGGTCGATCGCCGCCGCGCAGCGGGGCGAGAAGGGGCAGCCGCGCGGGAGGGTGACCAGCGAGGGCGGCGTACCCGGGATCGGACGCAGCGCGCCGCGGGGGTCGATGTCGAGGCGGGGCAGAGAGCCGAGCAGCCCGAGCGTGTAAGGCATGCGCGACCGGTAGAAGATGTCGTCCGACTGACTGGTCTCGACCGCGCGCCCGGCATACATGACCATGACCTGGTCCGACATCCCCGCCACCACGCCGAGGTCGTGCGTGATCAGGACCAGGGACGAGTTCGTCTCCTCACGGGCCGCCTTCAGCGCCTCCAGGACCTGCGCCTGGATGGTGACGTCGAGCGCGGTGGTGGGCTCGTCGGCGATGATCAGGTCGGGGTCGTTCGCCATCGCCATCGCGATCACGACGCGCTGCCGCATGCCCCCCGAAAACTCGTGCGGGTAGGACTTCGCGCGCGCCTTGGCCTCGGGGATGCCGACCATCTCGAGCAGCTGCACCGCCCGCTTCATGGCGTCGTCGTGGCTGACCTGCTGGTGCGTCCACACCGCCTCCGCGATCTGCCAGCCAACCCTGAAGGCGGGGTTGAGCGAGCTCAACGGGTCCTGCGGGATGTACGCGATGAGCCGGCCGCGCACCTCGCCGAGATCTCCCTCCGAGAGGCCGAGCAGCTCCTTGCCCTCAGCCCGCACGGAGCCTGAAAGCTTGGTCCCCTTCGGCAGGAGCCCGAGGACCGCCTGTGCGATCGTCGACTTGCCCGAGCCTGACTCACCGACGATGCCGAGGCTCTCCCCGCGCCGCACCTCGAAGCTGACGCCCCGGACCGCCTGCACCAGCCCGGCGTCGCTGGGGAAGCCGACCGCGAGGTCGGAGACCGCGAGCAGTGGTGCGTTCACGAGCGCAGGCGCTGGTGGGGGTCGAGCGCGTCCCTGAGGCCGTCGCCGATGAAGTTGATGCAGAGGATCAGCACGATCAGGAAGAGGGCCGGGAACACGAACAACCAGGGCAGCGTGGTGGCCGCGTCCTGGCCCGCCGCGATGAGGTCGCCCAGCGATACTTGCGGGGGCTGGATTCCGAGTCCGAGGAAGGAGAGCGCCGACTCGATCAACATCGCCGCCCCCACCGTCAGCGTCGCGTTGACGATGATCGGGCCCCTCGCGTTGGGGATCATGTGCCGGAAGATGATCCGGAAGTCACTGGAGCCGATCGCCCACTGCGCCTCCACGAACTCCTTCTCGCGCAGCGAGAGGAACGTGCCCCGAACCAGCCGGGCCATGAAGGTCCACAGCAGCAGGGAGAGGATAACGGCCACCGGGAACCAGTTGTTCGCGAGCTTGCTGGCGGCGTTGGCGACCACCAACAGGATGGCGATCAGCGGGAAGATGAGGACCAGGTCGGTGAACCGCATCAGGAGCTGATCCGCCCACTTCCCGTAGTAGCCGGCGACGGCGCCGATCACCGAGCCCAGGATGGTCGCGAACAGACCGACCAAGAGCGCGGTCTTGATCGAGGTCGCAGTCCCCTCCATCACCTGCGCGAAGAGGTCGTGCCCGATGGTGTCGGTGCCGAACGGATGCTGAAGGCTGGGCCCGGTCGCGAACTGACCCGTGATGCTGGAGTAGCTGTAGTGCCAGAAGGCCGCGCCCACGGTCGACAGCAGCAGCATGACCAGGAAGATGATGAGGGCGCCGACCGCCAGGCGGTGGTGCAGGAACCGCCGCACCACCATCTGGAGCTGCGAGCGGCCCTTGACCTCCAGACCCTGCTCGATCGCAGCCTCCGCCTGGGAGCTGCGGTCGACCGGCGGCTCAATGACCTCGGTCGAGGGTGGATTACGCATAGCGAATCCTCGGATCCAGAACGCCGTAGAGGAGATCGGCGATCAGGTTGAACAGGACGATCACCACACCGGCGATCATCATCCACGCCTGCACGATGTTGACGTCCGGGCTCACCGGCCCCGTCAGGCCCTCGTAGAGGAAACGACCCATCCCCTCCCAGGCGAAGACCGTCTCGGTGATGACGGTCCCGCCGAGAATGGTCGCGAAGTCGAGCGCGAACACAGTCACCATCGGGATCAGCGCGTTCCTGAGCGCATGCACCATCAAGACCCGCCGCGGAGAGAGACCTTTGGCGCGCGCGAGCTTGATGTAGTCCGCGTTCAGGATCTCCAGCAGCGAGGACCGCTGGTACCGGCTCCAGGTGGCGTAGGTGACCAGCGTGAGCGTGATCACCGGGAGCGCGGTGTGGGCGATGATGTCGGGCACGGCCGCCACGCCGGTCACCCCGGGCGAATTCTGCCCCACCGTGTAGAAGATCGTGGTCCCGGCCAGCTGGTTGACGTAGATCGCAAAGAAATCCTTGAGCAGGATGGCGAGGACGAAGACCGGCGTCGAGAAGAAGAGATAGGCGAACGCCGTCGAGATGTGGTCGGCGGCGCTGTACTGCCGCACCGCACTGAGCACGCCGAGCGCGATGGCGAGGATCCCGGCGAAGATGGTGGCCGGGATCACCAGGCGGAGCGTGATCAGAAGGCGGGACCAGAGCTGCGGGCCGACCGGTTGGCCGGTGGTGCTGATGCCGAAGTTCCCGCGCAGGAAGCCCGACAGCCAGGTCCAGTACCGCAGCAGGAGTGGCTGGTTCAGGTGCAGCTCGTTACGGACCGCCTCGATCGTGGATTTGGGGACGTGGGGGTTCGCCTCCAGGGTCGCCAGCGGGTTCCCGGACAGCGAGACCAGGATGTACATGAGGAAGCTGGCGATGAAGAGGACGATGACCCCGATGATCAAGCGCCGCAGGATGTAGGCCCACATCGTTCAGCCTCCGGAGCATAAGCGAGGTGGCGGCGACATTGCACCGCCGCCACCTCAGGCCGGCCCCTATCTGGGGCGTTAGACGTTCTTCGCCGCCCACTCCTGGCTGTTCCAGGTGATGCCCTGGCTGCTGGTGTTGGGCTTGATGTTGGCGAACTTGGTGGAGTAACCGGCCAGCTGCGGGCTCTGGAAGAGCGGCAGTGTCACCATGTCCTTCCACATCTGCGCGTCGGCTTCGTTGAAGTAGCGCGCTTCCTGCGACGGGTTGACGGCGTTGACCCCCTTCTGCAGGAGGCTGTCCACCTGCGGGTCCGTGTAGTGGTCGTAGTTGGAGCCGCAGAGGTTCGAGTTGTTGTAGGAGCAGAAGATCGACTGGGTCCCCGACGGGAACGGCGTCTGCACCCATGCGAAGAGGGCCATGTCGAACTCACCCTTGGGGAGCACGGTGCCGAACAGCGTGTTGGCGTCGTAGTTCTGGATGTTGAGCTTGACGCCGATCGCCTTCATCTCGGACTGGAGGAGCTCCTCGATCTGGGCGCGGGTCGCCTGACCGGACGTGGTCGAGATGCTGAGCGTGAAGTCCTGGCCCTTCTCCGGCCCCGCACCGGGCTGGAAGTAGCCGTCGGACCCCATCGTCATCCCGGCCTGCTGCAGCAAGGACCGCGCCTTCGACGGGTTGAAGTCGCCGTAGCCGGCGCTGTTGTCCTGGTACTGCGGCTGGGAGGGCATGAAGATCCGGTTCGTGAGCGGCTGGATGTTCTTGTCGATCAGGCCCGCCGTTCGCTGCGTGATCGTCTTGCGGTCGGTCCCGTACGCGATCGCCTGCCGGATGTTGACGTTCGCGAGGTACGGGTTCGCCTGGTTGAAGTCGATGTGCTGGTACTCGAGGCCGCCGGCGACCTGAACCTTGAAGTTGGAGATGCTCCGCAGCGAGTCGTAGTAGCTGAGGGTCGCGAGCGCCGGGTTGACGATCTGAACCTCGTTGTTCTGGACCGCCGTCGGCTGCTGGCTGTCATCGAGGATGAAGCGGAAGACGAGCTTGCTCAGCGACGGCCGGGCGCCCCAGTAGTGGGGGTTCGGGACCTCGACCAGGTCCTGGCCCTTGGTGTAGCTCTGGATCATGTACGGGCCGCCCGAGACCTGCACCGCGGGGCCGAAGTCCTGGAAGCCGTCGTTGAATCCGACCTTCTTCGCGATGTGGGCCGGGATCATGGGGTTGAACAGCGCCTGCCAGTCCCCGAACGGCTGGGCGAAGACGACGGTCACGGTCTTCCCGTTGTTGGAGCCGGTCACCGACTTGATCGACTGGTAGCCGGTCGTGCCCGCGGGCTGGAACGGCTGACCACCGAGGTCAGTGAAGGTGGAGTCACCGCTCTGCGCCTGCCAGTTGTAGATGAAGTCGTCGGCGTTGATCGGCGTGCCATCCGACCAGACCGCCTTGGGGTTGATCTGGTAGACGACCGTCTGCGGGCTCTGGCTCGTTACCCGGGCACTGGTCACGAACGACGTGTCCAGGTGCGGCTTGAGGTCGGGCTGGATCGGGAAGACGGCCGGCCAGACGTTGTTCAGCATCTCGGCCAGGACCTCCTCCTGGTCGCCGGCCGAAAGCACGTTGAAGCCGGCCACGTCCTCGTCGAGCGCGTACGTGATCGAGCCGCCCACCTTCGTCGACCCGCCGCTGCCACTGGAAGAGCCGCAGGCGGCGACTAGGAGCGCTGCCATGGCAACCGCCCCCACGCGGACCGCCCAGGCTCTGGCGCCCCGGGTGGAGGACCGCCCGGTGACGCCTCCCATCGGGTGTATCCACGCCAGCGCCTGGCGTAGACGGACAAGGACTCGGTTCATGCTATCGCCCCCTGAGGCAAGTATTTGGTCGGGATGCAAGCGCCTGGCGGACATGGTAAAACCGGCCGCCGGTTGTCCCGGTAGTCATCGGCACGCATGGTAAGCACCGAGCGGCCAAAGGTAAAACGCGAACTCGACTGGCCTCTCCGCTTGGGAATTCCACACGCCGCGGGGCGGACCCGGCGTGGAGACGCGCGTGCCGGGCAGAACGGCCCCGTGTGGGCACTCGTCAGCGGGCCCGTTCGAGCGGGCGCCGACCAGGAGGGAGGCCGGTCTGGCAAGCTTTCGACCGTGCGTCGACTCCGTCTCGCCGCCGCGATCGCGCCACTGCTCTTCCTGCTGGTCGCCTGCGGATACCCGAATCCCTACGCGTCGGATCAGGGACCCCAGTCGGGCGTCCAGCCGGCCAGCCCGACAACCTCCGCCAGCCCGAGCGGCGATCCCTTCAGCCTCGGCGAGCGCCTGCGACTGGTCCACCTCCCGAACGGGCTCGCTTACGCGAACATCAAGGTCGGGGACGGAACGCTCGCGCGAGCCAACGACACCGCGACCCTGGACTACACCCTCTACTCGGCCAGCGGTGAGTTTCTGCAGACCAGCATCGGCTCCAGCAACGGGCCCTTCACCACCGAGCTGAGCAGCAGTGCCGTCATCCCCGGATTCGCCCAGGGCGTCGAGGGCATGCGGGTGGGCGGGGTTCGCCGGATCGTGGTCCCGCAGGACCTGGCCTACGGGCAGACGCCGCCGTCGGGCATCCCCAACGGGACTTTGATCTTCATCGTCCGGCTGAAGGACGTCACCGCGACCACGCCCTCTCCCTCTCCCTCACCAAGCTGACCGGAACTCAGGCGCGACGCGAGACACAGAGTGTTGCCGGTGGTCGCCGGGTCGTCGCCGGACAGCCTGCTAGGCGGCGGCCCTCTGTCCGGATCCCCGCGCGCGCCGGAGGCGAACGCCCAGCATCTCGGCTAGCGCGATGGCGGCGATCGCGACCAGCACGTGGACAACCTCGGCCACGGCCTGCGCCCCCTGGCCCACCTCGAGCTGCCCTTCGCCGACCACGGGGAGCAGGATCGCGACCACGATCCCGGCTACGCCGAGCGCGATCGCGCGGGCGCGAACCAGGGCCAGGATGGCCAGGAGCACCAGGCAAACCGCGATCACGAGCCCGAACGTCTCGTGCAGCGTCACCAAGCCCAGCAGGTGGCCGGTGGCGAACAGGATGCCCAACACGACGTTGACCACCCACAGAACCCGGATGATCATCTGCAGGATCAGGACCAGGGGCCGCATCGACGACCGAAGGCTACTCCCGATCGGGACCTGCTACCGGTTCTCCTGGTAGGCCGCGCGCAGGAGGGCGACCGCGGCCGCGTCGACGTCCGCCGGGCTCGCCAGCGCGAGGCGCACGGTGGCGGCGCCGAGTCCGGGGCCCGGGGCGAGCAGCCGTCTCCCGTCCGGCCCCACGCCCGCCAGCCGCAGGCCCAGGTCCACCCGCGTCCGGGTGGTGGCCCGGATCACGGCGAAGGTACGGCGGGCGACGAGGGTGACGAACCCCTTGCGCGCTTGGACGTCGACATCCTCGCCCAGGTCTCTCGCCGCCTCCAGCAGCGCGTCCAGGATGGGGCGCAGACGGGGCCGGTCGGCGTACTGCGCGTCGATCAGGCCGGTGGCCGTGGAGGTCATGAAGTCCGGGTAGCCGAAGCGCTCCCAGACCAGGAGCATCTGCGCATAGCCGGTCACCTCCCGTTCGGCGAGCCAGGCGCGAAGGCCGGCCTCACCCTCGGCAGCGGCCTCCCTGACGCGCGCGTTCCAGGCCTCCACCCCCTCCCCGGTCTGCCGCCGGAGCAGGTCCTCCGACCGCTCACGCATTCCCCGCCAGTCGAGCGGCGCGGTCATGCTGTGCAGCATATCCTGGGCCCGGAAGGAGGAATCCGATGGCGACGGTGAGCGTGCGCTACATCGTGAACGACGTCGACCAGGCGATCGCGTTCTACTGCGGACACCTGGGCTTCCAAGAGGTGATGCACCCGGCTCCGGCCTTCGCCATGCTCAGCCGTGGCGACCTGAGGTTGGTGTTGAGCGCGCCCGGCGGCGGCCCCGGGGGCGGCGCCGCGATGCCCGATGGCACGCTCCCCGTGCCGGGCGGCTGGAACCGCTTCTCGATCGAGGTCGAGGACCTGGACGCCCTGGTGCACCGGTTGCGTGGGCAGGGGGTCCGCTTCCGCAACCAGATCGTGGATGGGGTCGGGGGCCGGCAGGTGCTGGTCGAAGACCCATCCGGCAACCCGGTGGAGCTCTTTCAGCCCACCATCGCAGAGGCCAGGCTCGGAGCGGGGGAGCACCCGTAACGGGACATTGCCGGCGATGCAACGCCATCCGGACCAGGATGGGGTGCGGTCGCCGGCAATGTGTCGGTCAGTACCGGTAGTGATCGGACTTGTAGGGGCCGGAGATGGGAACCCCGATGTAGTCGGCCTGCTCCTTGCTCAGCTCCGTGAGGTGGACACCGAGTGCCGCCAGGTGCAGCCGGGCGACCTTCTCGTCCAGGTGCTTGGGCAGCCGGTAGACCGTCTTCTCGTACTCCTCGGGCTTGGTGAAAAGCTCGATCTGCGCGATCGTCTGGTTGCTGAACGAGTTCGACATCACAAACGATGGGTGGCCGGTCGCGTTGCCCAGGTTCAGAAGCCGGCCCTCCGACAGGACGATGATCTTGTGCCCGTCCTCGAACCGCCACTCATCGACCTGGGGCTTGATGTTGATGCGCTCGACGTCCGGCAGCCTGGCCAGCCCCGCCATGTCGATCTCGTTGTCGAAGTGGCCGATGTTGCCGACGATCGCCTGATGCTTCATCCGTGAGAGGTGGTCGGCGGTGATGACGTGCAGGTTGCCGGTGGCGGTGACGAAGATGTCGGCCGTCTCGACCACGTCGTCGAGCGTCGCCACCTGGTAGCCGTCCATCGCCGCCTGCAGCGCGCAGATGGGGTCGATCTCGGTCACGATCACACGGGCGCCCTGCCCGCGGAGCGATTCGGCGCAGCCCTTCCCGACGTCCCCGTAGCCGCACACCACCGCGACCTTGCCGCCGATCAGGACGTCGGTGGCCCGGTTGATGCCGTCGATCAGAGAGTGCCGGCAACCGTACTTGTTGTCGAACTTGGACTTGGTGACCGAGTCGTTGACGTTGATGGCCGGGAACAGGAGCCGGCCCGCCTCGGCCAGCTGGTAGAGCCGGTGGACGCCGGTGGTGGTCTCCTCGGTGACGCCGCGGATCTGGGCCGCCCGCTTGGTCCAGCGCTTCGCGTCCTCCTGGAACGACCGCCCGAGCAGGCCGAGCAGGACCGCCTCCTCCTCACTGGCGGCGGCGGCCGGGTCCGGCGCCCGGCCCGCGTTCTCGAACTCGACGCCGGTGTGCACCAGGAGCGTCGCGTCACCGCCGTCGTCAAGGATCATGTTGGGACCCTGGTCGTCGGGCCACGAGAGCGCCTGGTCGGTGCACCACCAGTACTCCTCCAGCGTCTCGCCCTTCCACGCGAACACAGGCACGCCGCGCGGCTTCTCGGGGGTGCCGTCAGGGCCCACCGCCACCGCCGCCGCGGCATGGTCCTGGGTCGAGAACACGTTGCAGCTGGCCCAGCGGACCTCGGCGCCGAGTGCGGTCAGGGTCTCGATCAGGACCGCGGTCTGGATCGTCATGTGCAGCGACCCGGTGATCCGGGCGCCGGCCAGCGGTTGGGCCCGGCGGTATTCCTCGCGAATCGCCATCAGACCGGGCATCTCGTGCTCGGCGAGGTCGATCTCCTTGCGTCCAAAGGCGGCCAGCTGGAGGTCCTTGACCTTGAAATCAGTCGCGACCGGGGCGATGCTCATGCGGTACTCCTTTGGGGGTCAGGCCACGTAGCGGAGGCGCTCGTGGCTGCGGGGCGTGGCGACCAGCCACTCCAGGGCTGAGGGCTGGACCAAGGGCTGGACGGAGGGAGTCGCGGGCTGGACGGAGGGAGTCGCGGGCTCGGTCCCGGCCAACCAGGCGTTGACGTCCTCGCGCAGGTGCGAGTCCCGCCGCAGTCGCAGCGCGAAACCGAGATCGTCGAGACGGACGCCATGCTCGACCAAGAGCCGGCGGAGGCTCTGCAGCCGCGCCAGGTCGCGGGGCCCGTAGAGGCGATAGCCGCCGTCCGAGCGGGGCGGAACGACCAGCTCCGACTGCTCGATGTAGCGCAGCATCCGCGCGGACCAGCCGGTGGCCCGGGCGGCGTCCCGCACGGTGAGGGCGGCCATCACCCGGCAAAGGTTAGCAGGAACTTGTCAAGGTCTGAGGTGGGGTGGATCGTCGCATCCTTTCTCTATGGCACGCACGCATCACTCCATCGAGCTGCGGCGAGTCTATGACGCTGCCGCCTCCGCGCCTCACAAGGGCTCCCGGGTGCTGGTCGACCGACTCTGGCCGCGAGGCGTGCGCAAGGAGTCGCTTGCCTCGGACCTCTGGCTGCCCGACCTCGGCCCGTCCGACGAGCTGCGCAAATGGTTCGGTCATGAGCCGGAGAAGTGGGACGAGTTCCGGCGCCGCTACCGGCACGAGCTGGGCCGGGAACCACAGCAAAAGCTCCTCGATCAGGTGGAGGCGTTGGCCCGAGAAGGCCCCGTGACGCTCCTCTACAGCGCCAAGGACGAAGAGCACAACCAAGCCGTGGTCATCCGCGAGGTCCTCGAAGAACGCCTTCGCCACCAACCGAGCTGACCCGCCGGCGGCTACCCGGTGGTGCACCAACGGGGGTCATCCCTTGCCACCAAGGGCCCGGTGGTGCACCAATGGGGGCCATCCCCTGCCACCAAGGGCCCGGTGGTGCACCAATGGGGGCCATCCCCTGCCACCAAGGGCCCGGTGGTGCACCAACGGGTGTCATCCCCTGCCACCAAGCGCCCGGTGGTGCACCAACGGCCGGCTCCGAGCCCGTGGTGCATGCGGGTCGAGCGCCCGCTTAGGGGAGGCGCTAGCCTGGCGCCATGAGCGAGTTCCTTGACGGGTTGGGATGGCGTCTGGTCGGACCGTACCGCGGCGGGCGGGTGGTCGCGGTGGCCGGTCACCCAGAGGAACGTTCCACGTTCTACTTCGGCTCCACCGGAGGAGGCGTCTGGCGCACCGACGACGCCGGCGCCTCCTGGAAGAACCTCTCCGACGGCTTCTTCCGCCGCGCCTCCGTGGGTGCGATCGCCCTCGCCCCTTCGGAGCCCGGCGTGATCTACGTGGGCATGGGGGAGTGCTGCATCCGCAACACCACCTCCCACGGTGACGGCGTCTACCGATCGGTCGACGGCGGCCTCAGCTGGACCCACCTGGGACTGGAGGCGACGCGTCACATCGCTCGCGTCCGCGTCGACCCGCGGGACCCCGACACCGTGTATGTCGCCGCCCTCGGACACGCCCACGGTCCCAACCCGGAGCGAGGGGTCTACCGTTCGCGCGACGGAGGCTCCAGCTGGGAGCTGGTGCTCAACCGGGGCGAGGAGGCCGGCGCCGCCGACCTGGCCATGGATCCGCGCAACCCGCGCATCCTCTACGCCGCCCTCTGGCAGACGCGCCGCCTCCCCTGGCGGCTGGACAGCGGGGGGCCGGGCAGCGGGCTCTGGCGCTCCACCGACGGCGGCACCACCTGGGAGGAGCTGAGCCGTAAGCCCGGTCTCCCCAAGGGCACGCTGGGCCGGATCGGCGTGGCACCGTCGGGAGCCAAGCCGGGCCGCGTGTGGGCGATCGTGGAAGCCGAGGACGGAGCCGTCTTCCGCTCCGACGACTACGGCGAGCACTGGCAGCGCCTGTCGGAGAAGGAGGAGCTCCGGGGCCGTGCCTTCTACTACAACCACATCTTCGCCGACCCCGCGGACGCGGAGACGGTGTGGGTCCTGAACATGAACAACTGGCGCTCGACGGACGGTGGCAAGACGTTCTCGGCCGTCCCCGTCCAGCATGGCGACTGCCACGATCTCTGGATCGACCCCAAAGACACCAGGCGCATGATCCTGGGCGACGACGGCGGTGCCAACGTCACCCTGGACGGCGGTGAGAGCTGGTCCACGCTCTACAACCAGCCCACGGCCGAGCTGTACCACGTCACCACCGACACCCGCCGGCCGTACCGCATCTACGCCGCGCAGCAGGACAACACGACGATCGCGTTCGACAGCCAGTCGCGTTTCGGTGCGATCACCCAGCTCGACACCTCCGAGGTGGGGGGCGGTGAGAGCGGCCACATCGCGGTCCGGCCCGACAACCCTGAAATCGTCTTCGCCGGGAGCTACAAAGGTTTCGTCACCCGCTTCGACCAGGCCACCGGTGAGCGGCAGCCGATCGACGTCTGGCCGGAGGAGCCCTCCTCCGCGGAGGAGGCCCGCTACCGCTTCAACTGGACCTCGCCGATCCTGCTCTCCCCGCACGACCCTGAGATCCTCTATTACGCGGGGAACCGGGTTTTCCGGTCCACCGACGAAGGGCGCACGTGGACGCCGGTCAGTCCCGACCTGACCCACGCCGACCCGGAGAAGCTGCGGTCGTCGGGCGGGCTCACCACCGACAACAGCGGCGCGGAGTTCTACTGCACCGTCTTCGCGCTCGTTGAGTCTCCGCTCCAGCCGGGGCTGCTCTGGGCGGGCAGCGACGACGGTCGGGTCCACGTGACCCGGGACGGGGGCAGCAGCTGGACCGACATCACACCCCCCGACCTGCCGCGCTGGGCGACGGTGCGGTCCATCGACGTCTCCACCTGCGACGCAGGTACCGCGCACGTCGTCGCCGAGGCCCACAAGCTCGACGACTTCCGGCCCTACCTCTTCCGTACCCGTGATTTCGGCGCCAGCTGGGAACGGCTCGACCACGGGCTCGCTGACAACGAGTACTGCCACGTCCTGCGTGAGGACCCGGACCGTCGCCGCCTCCTCTACTGCGGCACCGAGCTCGGGCTGCGCATCTCGTTCGACGACGGCGCCACCTGGCAGCGGGTCGGGGGGGATCTGCCGCAGTCGCCGGTCCACGACCTGATCTTCAAAGGCGACGACCTGATCGTCGCGACCCACGGCCGGGCGATCTGGATCCTGGAGGACCTGCCCGCGCTGCGGCAGTACGAGCCGGACCAGGCGGAGGCGCCCCTGCACCTCTACCAGCCCCGCCGGCAGGTCCGGTGGTTCACCGAGCGCGACATCGCCACCCGCAGCGAGTCCCCGCGTTCCTACTCCCTGCTGGGACCGGTGGTGATCCCGTTCGACAAGGTGCCGCTGCCGGGTCGGACCGAGACGCTGAACCGGCCGGTGGGCGCCGGCAGCAATCCGACCGACGGTGTGGTGGTCCTGTACCACCTCCGGGAACCCGGCGACCAAGAGCTGCGTCTGACCTTCCTGGACCCGGCTGGGGGGGAGATCCGGACGTTTGTGGCCCGGCCTGGCGACGAGGACCGCAAGCCGGAGAAGGGGAAGCCACAGGACCCGGTGCCGTCCCGCCGGCCGGGCCTCAACCGATTCGTCTGGGACGGGAGGCACGGTCGGGGGACGCAGATCGAGGTCGACCCCCCGGAGGACCTGGAGTCGATCGAGAACCCGGGGCCCCTGGTGGCGCCCGGGCGCTACACGGTCCGCGTCGAACTGGGGGACCGGCAGCAGCAGGCCGAGCTCGACATCGTGGACGACCCGCGCAGCCGGGCAACCGAGGACAGGCGCCGGACCCAGTATCAGCTGGACGTGCGACTCTGGCGACGGCTCTCCGACGTCTACGAAGGCGTAAACCGTGCCCGGCTCGCTCGCAAGGCGCTTGCCGATCGGGAGGACGGCAAGGACGTGACCCAGGCATTGACCGCGGTCGAAGAGGAACTGGTGGCAGGCGGTGGGGGCAAGGATTCGATGTTGACGTCGCACGCTGGGCTGGATACGAAGCTGAGGGCCCTGCGACAAACGATCGCGATGGCCCCGCCGACCCCGTCCGCCGTCCAGGTGGCCGATGACCTGGACCACCGCGTCGACGCGGTGCTGGAACGCCTCAACCCGCTCCTCGAGCAGGAGCAGCGGCTGCGCCGGGCGGGCGCCGCCGGCTGACCCCGCACTCGCGCCACGTCCCGGGTGAGGCCGTTGGTGCACGTGCACCTCGGGGGCATCTCACGCCGGATGAGCACCCGTTGGTGCACCTCCGGGGCCTACACACGCCGGATGAGACCCGTTGGTGCACTGTGCACCCCCGGGGCCTGCACACGCCGGATAAGGCCCGTTGGTCCACAGTGCACCAACGACCCCTCCTCAATCAGCGGCCGGCGAGACGCTCGACGACGGGGGCCAGTACGTCCATCAGCTCGTCCGCCACCAGCAGATAGGAGATACCGAGGCGGTCCCGTCGCCGGAGCAGCACCTCGCACATCTCCTCGGTGCTGCCGGTCACGGCCGCCACCGAGCCGGCCGCGGCCAGGGCGGCGGCGTCCAGCCCCATGCGGGCGGAGACCTGCCGCGGGACCCGATCCCCGACCGCCATCAGGTTGAGGTTCAGCTCCAGCCGGTCGAACCGGGACCCTGCCGCCTGGCGGACCAAGGCCACCTTCTCGGCCGCGCCTTCCTCTGTTTCCGTGGGAGCCCAGCTGAACGCGATGATGTCGGCCTCCCGCGCGGCCACCGAGAGCATGCGCGGCCCGATCCCGGCGATCAGGAGCGGCGGGTGAGGCTTCTGCGCCGGCACTGGCGAGATTTGCGCCTCCGACACGGCGTAGTAGGGACCGGCAGCGGTCGCGGTCTGACCCGCCAGCAACCGCTTCAGCAGCGCCAGCGACTCGGCGAGGCGGTCCACCCGCACGCGGCCACGGTCGAAGTCGATGCCAAGCATCCGGTTTTCGCCGGCAGAGTCCGGGCGGCCCGCCCCCAGTCCGAGCTCGAAGCGCCCATCGGAGAGCAGGTCGAGCGTGGCCGCGTCCTTGCCGAGCAGCACCGGGTTCCGGAAGTCGTTGGCAAGGACGTAGGTGCCGACGCGCAGCGTCCGGGTGCCGGCGGCCGCGACCGCGAGAGCGGGGAGCGGCGCCAGGGTGTATTCAAGGTTGTCGGGAACCACCAGCGTGGCGTAGCCGAGCGACTCGACACGCCGAGCCTTCTCGGCCCACTCGTGTCCGCTCCCGGCACCCGCGGCCACGACACCGAAACGGAAGGGATGGGTCATCCTAAGGCACCTCCTCGGAGGCCGGCCGGTGCCTGTGCCGGCCTCCCCGCGTTGATCAACAGCGCCGCCGCCACGGCCGCCGCCGTGAGGATCGCCGCCCCGCAGCCGGCGGCGACCGCGTATCCGTGGACCAGCCCCGCCGTCACTGAGGCGGCACCATGCAGGGCGAGGTATCCGGCGGTGGCCCCGGCCGCGATCGTGTTGAGCAGCGCGGCGCCGAGCGAACCACCGATCTGCGTGGCGGCGTTGGCCAGGGCGGAGCCCACCCCCGCCTGGCGCGGATGGAGGCCCAGTGTGGCGACGCTGAACGCGGGCACCATGAGGGCGGAGATGCCTGCGCCGAGCAGCACCTCGGCCGGCAGCACGTGGGTCAGGTAGCCGCCGCCACCCGGAATCAGGGTCAGGATCGCCATCCCCAGCGCCGCCACCAGCGCCCCCGGGGCCATGACGGCGCGCGGCGGCACGCGGGGCACCAGGCGGCTGACGACCGTCCAGGACACCAGCTGCGACGCGGCGGGCAGGGGCAGGAACGTGAGGCCGGCTTGCAGAGGCGTGTATCCGAGCACCTCCTGCAGGTAGTAGGTGAGGATGAGGTAGACCCCCGACATGCTCGCGACTCCCAGCCCGGCCGCCAGGTAGGCGCCGCCGCGTGTCCGGTCGAGCACGATCGAGAACGGCACCAGCGGAACCTCGCAGCGCTGCTCCCACAACACGAAGAGCACGAGGAGCAACACGCAGAGCCCCACCAGGGTGAGGACCGTCACCGAGCCCCAGCCCGCGCTCACCGCCTCCGAGCACGCGATGACGAGCGACGCCAGGCCGCCCGTCGCCAGCACCAGTCCGAGGACGTCGAACCTGGTCCGGGGACGCCGTGGCGACGCCGGCGTGCGCACGGCGAGCCAGCCTCCGGCGGCCGCCAGCAGAGCGATCGGGACGTTGACGTAGAGACACCATCTCCAGGTCAGGTATTCGGCGACCACGCCACCCACGACCAGGCCGACAGCGGCGCCGGTGCCCGCGATGGTGCCGTAGATCGCGAACGCCTTGGCCCGCTCGTGCGGCTCGGTGAAGGTGACCGCGACCAGCGAGAGCACCGTCGGGGCGAGGAGGGCGGCGAATGCTCCCTGTGCCGCGCGGGCCGCGGCGAGGACCCAGAACACGGGCGCGACTCCCCCTGCCGCGGAGGCGGTGGCGAACCCGGCGAGCCCGACCAGGAATGCCGGCTTGCGCCCGATGGCGTCGGAGACCCGGCCTCCCAGCAGGAGCAAGCAGCCAAAAGCCAGCGCGTACGCAGTCAGCACCCACTGCCGCTCACCGTTCGAGGCTCCCAGCGCCCGCTGGGCGGAGGGCAGGGCGATGCTGACGATGGTGGCGTCGAGCGCGATCATCAGCTGGGCCAGTGCCATGAACGCGAGCGCCGTCCACCGACTCGAGATCGTGGCCCGGAGCGGAGGGGAACCCGAGACTGCGGTCATCATCTCGCCCGCTCCCGTGGTTCCAGCCACTCGGTCTCCATCTGCGCGCGGGTGTGGATGCAAACCATCTGGAGGGCTGTGGTGCCCGTGTTTTTGAAGCGGTGGGACTCACCTGCCGGCACGATGACGACGGACCCCGCCGATGCCGGCAGCGTGCGGTCGCCGGCTGTGAACGTCACCTCACCCTCCTGGACGATCCAGAGTTCGTCGTAGGGATGCCGGTGCAGAGCCGGTCCCTCCCCCGGCCGGGAACGGTCGAGG
>CAWBPD010000009.1:0-20452 GCA_963790575.1 Candidatus Dormiibacterota bacterium
GAGCGGGTGATGGGAATCGAACCCACGTCAACAGCTTGGAAGGCTGCCGCACTGCCATTGTGCTACACCCGCCTGGGACCGTTCGGAGCCGACTGGCGATCCTAACACGCCCGTGAAACCCGGCGCCGGCGAGCCGCCGAACGCTTCCGCGCGCGACTGCCGAACGTGGGCCGGCTGTCGACAGATGCACCCCCAAACGAGGCTGGGACGGGCCATGTGTCGACAGATGGCCGCGCGAGATGCACCTGACGCCAGCCGGCTCGAGCACGCGGGCCGGGCGCCGGCGGGAAGCGATCGAGCGCAAGCACGCCTCCGAGACCTCGGTGGACGTGTTCTCGGTCAAGCTCCGTTCCGGGGTGGACCAGCGCCGCTGCTTTACGCCTCCGGTCCGCGCGTGGACTTTCCGGCCGAGCTGCAGCCCCACGTCGGAGGGGGTGATCCGAGGCGCCGATCCCCGGACCGTGGGCGGCCGGCAGCGCGCGGTCGCCAGTTACTGACCGACAGTTTCCCTTTCCACCGAGGCACCGGCTGGAATTCCAAGCAGGGAGCGCGGGAACTGAGTTGTTTACGTCAGCGCGCTTGGCGTCTACGATGGGTGCGCCATGACGACCGGGGAGGGTCGGGGGAGGCGTGAGGCGAGTCTGCCGGTGGGGGACACGGAAGTGTCCATTGCTTTTGAGGGGGCCGGAACCGATGGCAATTGGTGGGTGGATTGGTGGTTTCTTCGCGCTTAAAGTGAAGCCTGCGGGGGCTCGCGAACGCGCTCCCGGTGGATGGGCCATGCGCTTGGCGGCCGCCGCCGCGACAGCGCTCCTGGTCGCCGCCTGTGGAAGTGGCGCGAGCAACGGATCCGCCAAGTCGGGCGGCAGCATAACGTTCGCGCTCGACGAGGACGTCGCCGGCTTCAACATCCTGAACGCCAGCGAGCAGGAGGAAGTGCTCGGCATCATGCTCGAGCAGGTGTGGCCGTCGGTCTTCTACGTCTATCCGGACCTGAAGCCGCACCTCAACACCGAGGTCGTCACCAGCGCCAAGCTGACCAGCAGCAACCCGGAGACGATCGTCTACCAGATCAATCCCAAGGCGACCTGGTCGGACGGGACACCCATCAACGCCGAGGACTTCATCTACAACTGGCAGGCGCAAAGCGGCGACCCCCAATACACCGACGTCGGTGGTCAGCCGTTCGAGCCCGCCGGAACCACCGGGTATCAGTCGATCAAGTCGGTGACCGGGAGCAACAACGGGAAGACGGTGACCGTCGTCTTCGCTCAGCCGTTCGGCGACTGGAAGTCGTTGTTCGGCGAGATGATCCCGGCTCACATCGCCAAGCAGGTCGGCTTCAACACCGGCTTCGCCAACTTCGGCCCGCAGGTGCAGGTCTCGGGCGGCCCGTACATGATCCAGAGCTACTCCAAGGGGCAGGACCTGCTCGAGGTCCCCAACTCGAAGTACTGGGGACCGGCCCCCAAGCTGAGCAAGATCGTCTTCCGCTTCATCACCGATGACACCCAGCAGCCGGCCGCAGCGCAGAACGGCGAGGTCCAGATCGTCGCCCCGACACTGGCGACGGTGCCGTTCATGGACCAGCTCAGGGGCATCTCCAAGTTCACCTCCAAGACCGTGCCCGCCCTCGAGTTCCAGCACCTCGACTTCAATGAGGCGAACGCCTATCTGGCCAACCCCGACGTGCGTCACGCGATCGCGTACGGGACCGACCGCGCCACCATCACCAAGCGGACCGCGGACCTGATCGACCCCGGGATCAAGCCGCTCGGCAACCGCATCTACATGAACACGCAGCCGCAATACAAGGATGAGAGCGGGGGCTACGGAGCCTACGACCCCGCCAAGGCCAAGCAGCTTCTCCAGGGCGCCGGGATGACCATGGGGTCGGACGGCTACTTCCACCCCGAATCGGGTCCGCAAAAGGGCCAGGACCTGACCTTCTCCATCTCCACCACGTCCGGACAGCCGGTGCGCTCCCAGATCGAGCAGCTGTTCCAGTCCGAAATGCAGCAGGTCGGCGTCAAGATCAACATCCAGAACTACGATGCCAACACCCTGTTCGGAACCGTCCTCCCCAAGGGTGAGTTCGACATCACGCTCTTCGCGTGGGTGCAGTCGCCCTACGCGTCCGGTACGCAGTCGGCCTACTGCTCCTACAGCAACTCCAATCTGTGCGGCTCCAACTACGACCACTACGCGAACCCGCAGGTCGACCAGCTGCTGCAGAACGGTGTCAATGCCATCAACCCCACGCAGGAGGCAAGTGACTTCAACCAGGCGGACGCACTCCTCTGGAAGGACATGGCGACGCTGCCGCTGTTCCAGAATCCCAACCTGATCGGCTGGTCGACGAAGTACGTCAACATCAAGCCCAACGCCAGCGCCACCGGGCTGACCTGGAACGCCGAGGACTGGGCCCTGAAGTCGGCCGCCTGAGAGGCCGGCACGGCTGATTCGTCAGGTGGCGGCGGCCGGGTGCCGCCGCCGCCCCAACTCGTTGCTGAGGTCGAAGGCGGACGCGTCCTGACGAGGTTGGGGTCGAGGTGGTGGCCCGTACGGGCTTCGAACCCGTGATCTCCGGCTTGAAAGGCCGGCGTCCTAGTCCTCTAGACGAACGGGCCGCCGCGAGCCAACCAGTGTAAGCGGGCGGCCCCGGCGCAGATTCCAGGCGCGGCGCTCAGGGCAACTGGGACGTCAGCAGGACGTGGGCCACCTGCCGCGCGTAGTCGTCGAGGTCGGTGTCGAGGCCGGGGGCGGCAGGCGTGCCGTGACCGCCGAAGAGCGAGGCGAACGCGCGATGCTGGCAGGCCCCGAGCAAGGCGGCCGCGATGAACGGCAGCTCGGCGTCCTGGCGCAGACGCCCTCGCTCCTGCTCCGCCGCCAGATAGCGCACCAGGCCGGCCTGCCCCTGGCCCGGACCTCCCCCGCGCCCGGTGCGCTGAAGCCAGGCCAGCACCTCGCGATCGCCGAGCACCGACCCCGCCATCGGCAGCAGGTCGGAGTAGAAGCGGACCGCGCTTGACGCGAACCGCGCCAGGTTCTCTTCCACCGTGGCCTGGCCGGCCGCGCCGAACAGCTCCTGCATGGCGGCGCGAATCCTGCTCGAGACCGAACCAAAGGCGGCGCCGAAGAGCTCGGTCTTGTTCTGGAAGTGGTTGTAGAGGCTGCCCTCGGAAACCCCCGCCTCACGCGCGATCTCCTTGGTGGTGGCGTTGGTGGCGCCTCGCTCCGCCATCACGCGTACGGCGGCGGCCACGATCCGCTCTCGCATCGGCGGCGGCTTCGGCTCCGGCATCAATTTGGATCTCCTGCGCGACGGTCCTTGACAAATGAGTGAGCACTCACCCAGAATGACATGAGTGAGTGCCCACTCAGACTACCCCAGGCAGGACGAGGTTCGCAAGGAGAGAACAGATGACGCTGACGACCGCGATCGACTTCCGCGATCAGGACCAGGGACACGGGTTCACCTTCCGCGGGTCCGAGTACGGCGACGTCCCGGTGTCGTTCATCCTCGACCGTTCCCGGCCGGGGGAGGGACCGGCTCTGCACCGGCATCCCTACGACGAACTCTGGATCGTCCAGGAGGGTGAGGTGACGTTCACAGCCGGCGACCGCACGCTGCCGGCATCGGCGGGGTCCGTCGTCATCGTGCCGGCAGGTGAGTCCCACCGCTTCAGAAACACGGGCACCACAGCCCTCCAGATGGTTTGCATCCACACCCGCGCGCAGATGGAGACCGAGTGGCTGGAACCACGGGAGCGGGCGAGATGATGACCGCAGTCTCGGGTTCCCCTCCGCTCCGGGCCACGATCTCGAGTCGGTGGACGGCGCTCGCGTTCATGGCACTGGCCCAGCTGATGATCGCGCTCGACGCCACCATCGTCAGCATCGCTCTGCCCTCCGCCCAGCGGGCGCTGGGAGCCTCGAACGGTGAGCGGCAGTGGGTGCTGACTGCGTACGCGCTGGCTTTTGGCTGCTTGCTCCTGCTGGGAGGCCGGGTCTCCGACGCCATCGGGCGCAAGCCGGCATTCCTGGTCGGGCTCGCCGGGTTCGCCACCGCCTCCGCGGCAGGGGGAGTCGCGCCCGTGTTCTGGGTCCTCGCCGCGGCCCGCGCGGCACAGGGAGCGTTCGCCGCCCTGCTCGCCCCGACGGTGCTCTCGCTGGTCGCGGTCACCTTCACCGAGCCGCACGAGCGGGCCAAGGCGTTCGCGATCTACGGCACCATCGCGGGCACCGGCGCCGCTGTCGGCCTGGTCGTGGGTGGCGTGGTCGCCGAATACCTGACCTGGAGATGGTGTCTCTACGTCAACGTCCCGATCGCTCTGCTGGCGGCCGCCGGCGGCTGGCTCGCCGTGCGCACGCCGGCGTCGCCACGGCGTCCCCGGACCAGGTTCGACGTCCTCGGACTGGTGCTCGCGACGGGCGGCCTGGCGTCGCTCGTCATCGCGTGCTCGGAGGCGGTGAGCGCGGGCTGGGGCTCGGTGACGGTCCTGACCCTGGTGGGGCTCTGCGTGTTGCTCCTCGTGCTCTTCGTGTTGTGGGAGCAGCGCTGCGAGGTTCCGCTGGTGCCGTTCTCGATCGTGCTCGACCGGACACGCGGCGGCGCCTACCTGGCGGCCGGGCTGGGGGTCGCCAGCATGTCGGGGGTCTACCTCATCCTCACCTATTACCTGCAGGAGGTGCTCGGGTACACGCCTCTGCAAGCGGGCCTCGCGTTCCTGCCCCTGCCCGCCGCGTCGCAACTGGTGTCCTGGACGGTCGTCAGCCGCCTGGTGCCGCGCGTGCCGCCGCGCGCCGTGATGGCCCCGGGGGCGCTGGTGGCGGCGCTGGGAATGGCGATCCTGACCCTGATTCCGGGTGGCGGCGGCTACCTGACCCACGTGCTGCCGGCCGAGGTGCTGCTCGGCGCAGGCATCTCCGCCCTCATGGTGCCCGCGTTCAGCGTCGCCACACTGGGCCTCCATCCGCGCCAGGCGGGGGTGGGCTCCGCCCTGGCCAACGCCGCCACGCAGATCGGTGGTTCGCTCGGCGCCGCGCTGCTCAACACGATCGCGGCCGGGGCCACCGCCGGATACCTCGCCCTGCATGGTGCCGCCTCAGTGACGGCGGGGCTGGTCCACGGATACGCGGTCGCCGCCGGCTACGGGGCGGCGATCCTCACGGCGGCGGCCGTGGCGGCGGCGCTGTTGATCAACGCGGGGAGGCCGGCACAGGCACCGGCCGGCCTCCGAGGAGGTGCCTTAGGATGACCCATCCCTTCCGTTTCGGTGTCGTGGCCGCGGGTGCCGGGAGCGGGCACGAGTGGGCCGAGAAGGCTCGGCGTGTCGAGTCGCTCGGCTACGCCACGCTGGTGGTTCCCGACAACCTTGAATACACCCTGGCGCCGCTCCCCGCTCTCGCGGTCGCGGCCGCCGGCACCCGGACGCTGCGCGTCGGCACCTACGTCCTTGCCAACGACTTCCGGAACCCGGTGCTGCTCGGCAAGGACGCGGCCACGCTCGACCTGCTCTCCGATGGGCGCTTCGAGCTCGGACTGGGGGCGGGCCGCCCGGACTCTGCCGGCGAAAACCGGATGCTTGGCATCGACTTCGACCGTGGCCGCGTGCGGGTGGACCGCCTCGCCGAGTCGCTGGCGCTGCTGAAGCGGTTACTGGCGGGTCAGACCGCGACCGCTGCCGGTCCCTACTACGCCGTGTCGGAGGCGCAAATCTCGCCAGTGCCGGCGCAGAAGCCTCACCCGCCGCTCCTGATCGCCGGGATCGGGCCGCGCATGCTCTCGGTGGCCGCGCGGGAGGCCGACATCATCGCGTTCAGCTGGGCTCCCACGGAAACAGAGGAAGGCGCCGCCGAGAAGGTGGCCTTGGTCCGCCAGGCGGCAGGGTCCCGGTTCGACCGGCTGGAGCTGAACCTCAACCTGATGGCGGTCGGGGATCGGGTCCCGCGGCAGGTCTCCGCCCGCATGGGGCTGGACGCCGCCGCCCTGGCCGCGGCCGGCTCGGTGGCGGCCGTGACCGGCAGCACCGAGGAGATGTGCGAGGTCCTGCTCCGGCGTCGGGACCGCCTCGGTATCTCCTATCTGCTGGTGGCGGACGAGCTGATGGACGTACTGGCCCCCGTCGTCGAGCGTCTCGCCGGCCGCTGATTGAGGAGGGGTCGTTGGTGCACTGTGGACCAACGGGCCTTATCCGGCGTGTGCAGGCCCCGGGGGTGCACCAACGGGTCTCATCCGGCGTGTGTAGGCCCCGGAGGTGCACCAACGGGTGCTCATCCGGCGTGAGATGCCCCCAGAGGTGCACGTGCACCAACGGCCTCACCCGGGACGTGGCGCGCGTGCGGGGTCAGCCGGCGGCGCCCGCCCGGCGCAGCCGCTGCTCCTGCTCGAGGAGCGGGTTGAGGCGTTCCAGCACCGCGTCGACGCGGTGGTCCAGGTCATCGGCCACCTGGACGGCGGACGGGGTCGGCGGGGCCATCGCGATCGTTTGTCGCAGGGCCCTCAGCTTCGTATCCAGCCCAGCGTGCGACGTCAACATCGAATCCTTGCCCCCACCGCCTGCCACCAGTTCCTCTTCGACCGCGGTCAATGCCTGGGTCACGTCCTTGCCGTCCTCCCGATCGGCAAGCGCCTTGCGAGCGAGCCGGGCACGGTTTACGCCTTCGTAGACGTCGGAGAGCCGTCGCCAGAGTCGCACGTCCAGCTGATACTGGGTCCGGCGCCTGTCCTCGGTTGCCCGGCTGCGCGGGTCGTCCACGATGTCGAGCTCGGCCTGCTGCTGCCGGTCCCCCAGTTCGACGCGGACCGTGTAGCGCCCGGGCGCCACCAGGGGCTCCGGGTTCTCGATCGACTCCAGGTCCTCCGGGGGGTCGACCTCGATCTGCGTCCCCCGACCGTGCCTCCCGTCCCAGACGAATCGGTTGAGGCCCGGCCGGCGGGACGGCACCGGGTCCTGTGGCTTCCCCTTCTCCGGCTTGCGGTCCTCGTCGCCAGGCCGGGCCACAAACGTCCGGATCTCCTCCCCAGCCGGGTCCAGGAACGTCAGGCGCAGCTCTTGGTCGCCGGGTTCCCGGAGGTGGTACAGGACCACCACACCGTCGGTCGGATTGCTGCCGGCGCCCACCGGCCGGTTCAGCGTCTCGGTCCGACCCGGCAGCGGCACCTTGTCGAACGGGATCACCACCGGTCCCAGCAGGGAGTAGGAACGCGGGGACTCGCTGCGGGTGGCGATGTCGCGCTCGGTGAACCACCGGACCTGCCGGCGGGGCTGGTAGAGGTGCAGGGGCGCCTCCGCCTGGTCCGGCTCGTACTGCCGCAGCGCGGGCAGGTCCTCCAGGATCCAGATCGCCCGGCCGTGGGTCGCGACGATCAGGTCGTCGCCTTTGAAGATCAGGTCGTGGACCGGCGACTGCGGCAGATCCCCCCCGACCCGCTGCCAGGTGGCGCCGTCGTCGAACGAGATGCGCAGCCCGAGCTCAGTGCCGCAGTAGAGGAGGCGGCGACGGTCCGGGTCCTCACGCAGGACGTGGCAGTACTCGTTGTCAGCGAGCCCGTGGTCGAGCCGTTCCCAGCTGGCGCCGAAATCACGGGTACGAAAGAGGTAGGGCCGGAAGTCGTCGAGCTTGTGGGCCTCGGCGACGACGTGCGCGGTACCTGCGTCGTAGGTGGAGACGTCGATGGACCGCACCGTCGCCCAGCGCGGCAGGTCGGGGGGTGTGATGTCGGTCCAGCTGCTGCACCCGTCCCGGGTCACGTGGACCCGACCGTCGTCGCTGCCCGCCCAGAGCAGCCCCGGCTGGAGCGGAGACTCAACGAGCGCGAAGACGGTGCAGTAGAACTCCGCGCCGCTGTTGTCGGTGGTGAGCCCGCCCGACGACCGCAGCTTCTCCGGGTCGGCGTGGGTCAGGTCGGGACTGACCGGCGTCCACGTGCGCCCTTCGTCGGTGGACCGGAAAACCCGGTTCCCCGCGTAATAGAGGATCTCAGGGTCGTGCGGGGAGAGCAGGATCGGCGAGGTCCAGTTGAAGCGGTAGCGGGCCTCCTCCGCGGAGGAGGGCTCCTCCGGCCAGACGTCGATCGGCTGCCGCTCACCGGTGGCCTGGTCGAAGCGGGTGACGAAACCTTTGTAGCTCCCGGCGAAGACGATGTCAGGGTTGTCGGGCCGGACCGCGATGTGGCCGCTCTCACCGCCCCCCACCTCGGAGGTGTCGAGCTGGGTGATCGCACCGAAACGCGACTGGCTGTCGAACGCGATCGTCGTGTTGTCCTGCTGCGCGGCGTAGATGCGGTACGGCCGGCGGTTGTCGGTGGTGACGTGGTACAGCTCTGCGGTGGGCTGGTTGTAAAGGGTCGACCAGCTCTCGGCGCCGTCGAAGGTGATCTGGGCACCGCCGTCGTCGCCCAGGATCATGCGCTTGGTGTCTTTGGGGTCGATCCAGAGATCGTGGCAGTCACCATGCTGGACGGGGACGGCCGAGAACGTCTTGCCACCGTCCGTCGAGCGCCAGTTGTTCATGTTCAGGACCCACACCGTCTCGGCGTCCAAGGGGTCGGCGAAGATGTGGTTGTAGTAGAAGGCACGCTGGCGGAGCTCCTGCTTCTCCGACAGGCGCTGCCAGTGCTCGCCGTAGTCGTCGGAGCGGAAGACGGCACCGTCCTCGACTTCCACGATCGCCCACACGCGGCCCGGCTTGGCTCCCGACGGTGCCACGCCGATCCGGCCCAGCGTGCCCTTGGGGAGACCGGGCTTACGGCTCAGCTCCTCCCAGGTGGTGCCGCCGTCGGTGGAGCGCCAGAGCCCGCTGCCCGGCCCCCCGCTGTCCAGCCGCCAGGGCAGCCGGCGCGTCTGCCAGAGGGCGGCGTAGAGGATGCGCGGGTTGCGCGGATCCATGGCCATGTCGGCGGCGCCGGCCTCCTCGCCCCGGTTGAGCACCAGCTCCCAGCTGGAGCCTCCGTCGCGCGAACGGTAGACCCCTCGCTCCGGGTTGGGACCGTGGGCGTGTCCGAGGGCGGCGACATACACGGTGTCGGGGTCCCGCGGGTCGACGCGGACGCGAGCGATGTGACGCGTCGCCTCCAGTCCCAGGTGGGTCCAGCTGAGGCCACCGTCGACCGATCGGTAGACGCCGTCACCGTGGGAGGCGGTGTTGCGGATGCAGCACTCCCCCATGCCCACGTAGATCACGCCGGGCTCCGAAGGGGCGAGGGCGATCGCACCCACGGAGGCGCGGCGGAAGAAGCCGTCGGAGAGGTTCTTCCAGGAGGCGCCGGCGTCGTCGGTGCGCCAGACGCCTCCTCCGGTGGAGCCGAAGTAGAACGTGGAACGTTCCTCTGGGTGACCGGCCACCGCAACCACCCGCCCGCCGCGGTACGGTCCGACCAGACGCCATCCCAACCCGTCAAGGAACTCGCTCATGGCGCCAGGCTAGCGCCTCCCCTAAGCGGGCGCTCGACCCGCATGCACCACGGGCTCGGAGCCGGCCGTTGGTGCACCACCGGGCCCTTGGTGGCAGGGGATGACCCCCGTTGGTGCACCACCGGGCCCTTGGTGGCAGGGGATGGCCCCATTGGTGCACCACCGGGCCCTTGGTGGCAGGGGATGGCCCCCATTGGTGCACCTCCGGGCCCTTGGTGGCAGGGGATGACCCCCGTTGGTGCACCACCGGGCAGCCGCCGGCGGGTCAGCTCGGTTGGTGGCGAAGGCGTTCTTCGAGGACCTCGCGGATGACCACGGCTTGGTTGTGCTCTTCGTCCTTGGCGCTGTAGAGGAGCGTCACGGGGCCTTCTCGGGCCAACGCCTCCACCTGCTCGAGGAGCTTTTGCTGTGGTTCCCGGCCCAGCTCGTCCCGATAGCGGCGCCGGAACTCGTCCCACTTCTCCGGCTCATGACCGAACCACTTGCGCAGCTCGTCGGACGGGCCGAGGTCGGGCAGCCAGAGGTCCGAGGCAAGCGACTCCTTGCGCACGCCTCGCGGCCAGAGTCGGTCGACCAGCACCCGGGAGCCCTTGTGAGGCGCGGAGGCGGCAGCGTCATAGACTCGCCGCAGCTCGATGGAGTGATGCGTTCGTGCCATAGAGAAAGGATGCGACGATCCACCCCACCTCAGACCTTGACAAGTTCCTGCTAACCTTTGCCGGGTGATGGCCGCCCTCACCGTGCGGGACGCCGCCCGGGCCACCGGCTGGTCCGCGCGGATGCTGCGCTACATCGAGCAGTCGGAACTGGTCGTTCCGCCCCGCTCGGACGGCGGCTATCGCCTCTACGGGCCCCGCGACCTGGCGCGGCTGCAGAGCCTCCGCCGGCTCTTGGTCGAGCATGGCGTCCGTCTCGATGATCTCGGTTTCGCGCTGCGACTGCGGCGGGACTCGCACCTGCGCGAGGACGTCAACGCCTGGTTGGCCGGGACCGAGCCCGCGACTCCCTCCGTCCAGCCCGCGACTCCCTCCGTCCAGCCCTTGGTCCAGCCCTCAGCCCTGGAGTGGCTGGTCGCCACGCCCCGCAGCCACGAGCGCCTCCGCTACGTGGCCTGACCCCCAAAGGAGTACCGCATGAGCATCGCCCCGGTCGCGACTGATTTCAAGGTCAAGGACCTCCAGCTGGCCGCCTTTGGACGCAAGGAGATCGACCTCGCCGAGCACGAGATGCCCGGTCTGATGGCGATTCGCGAGGAATACCGCCGGGCCCAACCGCTGGCCGGCGCCCGGATCACCGGGTCGCTGCACATGACGATCCAGACCGCGGTCCTGATCGAGACCCTGACCGCACTCGGCGCCGAGGTCCGCTGGGCCAGCTGCAACGTCTTCTCGACCCAGGACCATGCCGCGGCGGCGGTGGCGGTGGGCCCTGACGGCACCCCCGAGAAGCCGCGCGGCGTGCCTGTGTTCGCGTGGAAGGGCGAGACGCTGGAGGAGTACTGGTGGTGCACCGACCAGGCGCTCTCGTGGCCCGACGACCAGGGTCCCAACATGATCCTTGACGACGGCGGTGACGCGACGCTCCTGGTGCACACCGGCGTCGAGTTCGAGAACGCGGGCCGGGCGCCGGACCCGGCCGCCGCCGCCAGTGAGGAGGAGGCGGTCCTGCTCGGCCTGCTGGGGCGGTCGTTCCAGGAGGACGCGAAGCGCTGGACCAAGCGGGCGGCCCAGATCCGCGGCGTCACCGAGGAGACCACCACCGGCGTCCACCGGCTCTACCAGCTGGCCGAGGCGGGCCGGCTCCTGTTCCCGGCCATCAACGTCAACGACTCGGTCACCAAGTCCAAGTTCGACAACAAGTACGGTTGCCGGCACTCTCTGATCGACGGCATCAACCGGGCCACCGACGTCCTGATCGGCGGCAAGGTCGCGGTGGTGTGCGGCTACGGGGACGTCGGGAAGGGCTGCGCCGAATCGCTCCGCGGGCAGGGCGCCCGTGTGATCGTGACCGAGATCGACCCCATCTGCGCGCTGCAGGCGGCGATGGACGGCTACCAGGTGGCGACGCTCGATGACGTGGTCGAGACGGCCGACATCTTCGTCACCGCCACCGGCAACCTGCACGTCATCACCGCCGACCACCTCTCACGGATGAAGCATCAGGCGATCGTCGGCAACATCGGCCACTTCGACAACGAGATCGACATGGCGGGGCTGGCCAGGCTGCCGGACGTCGAGCGCATCAACATCAAGCCCCAGGTCGATGAGTGGCGGTTCGAGGACGGGCACAAGATCATCGTCCTGTCGGAGGGCCGGCTTCTGAACCTGGGCAACGCGACCGGCCACCCATCGTTTGTGATGTCGAACTCGTTCAGCAACCAGACGATCGCGCAGATCGAGCTTTTCACCAAGCCCGAGGAGTACGAGAAGACGGTCTACCGGCTGCCCAAGCACCTGGACGAGAAGGTCGCCCGGCTGCACCTGGCGGCACTCGGTGTCCACCTCACGGAGCTGAGCAAGGAGCAGGCCGACTACATCGGGGTGCCCATCTCCGGCCCCTACAAGTCCGATCACTACCGGTACTGACCGACACATTGCCGGCGACCGCACCCCATCCTGGTCCGGATGGCGTTGCATCGCCGGCAATGTCCCGTTACGGGTGCTCCCCCGCTCCGAGCCTGGCCTCTGCGATGGTGGGCTCAAAGAGCTCCACCGGGTTGCCGGATGGGTCTTCGACCAGCACCTGCCGGCCCCCGACCCCCTCCACGATCTGGTTGCGGAAGCGGACCCCCTGCCCACGCAACCGGTCCACCAGCGCGTCCAGGTCCTCGACCTCGATCGAAAAGCGGTTCCAGCCGCCCGGCGCGGGGAGCGTCCCATCGGGCATCGCGGCCCCGCCACCGGGCCCGCCGCCGGGGGCGCTCAACACCAACCTCAGGTCGCCGCGGCTGAGCATGGCGAAGGCCGGAGCCGGGTGCATCACTTCTCGGAAGCCCAGGTGTCCGCAGTAGAACGCGATCGCCTGGTCGACGTCGTTCACGATGTAGCGCACGCTCACCGTCGCCATCGGATTCCTCCTTCCGGGCCCAGGATATGCTGCACAGCATGACCGCGCCGCTCGACTGGCGGGGAATGCGTGAGCGGTCGGAGGACCTGCTCCGGCGGCAGACCGGGGAGGGGGTGGAGGCCTGGAACGCGCGCGTCAGGGAGGCCGCTGCCGAGGGTGAGGCCGGCCTTCGCGCCTGGCTCGCCGAACGGGAGGTGACCGGCTATGCGCAGATGCTCCTGGTCTGGGAGCGCTTCGGCTACCCGGACTTCATGACCTCCACGGCCACCGGCCTGATCGACGCGCAGTACGCCGACCGGCCCCGTCTGCGCCCCATCCTGGACGCGCTGCTGGAGGCGGCGAGAGACCTGGGCGAGGATGTCGACGTCCAAGCGCGCAAAGGGTTCGTCACCCTCGTCGCCCGCCGTACCTTCGCCGTGATCCGGGCCACCACCCGGACGCGGGTGGACCTGGGCCTGCGGCTGGCGGGCGTGGGGCCGGACGGGAGACGGCTGCTCGCCCCGGGCCCCGGACTCGGCGCCGCCACCGTGCGCCTCGCGCTGGCGAGCCCGGCGGACGTCGACGCGGCCGCGGTCGCCCTCCTGCGCGCGGCCTACCAGGAGAACCGGTAGCAGGTCCCGATCGGGAGTAGCCTTCGGTCGTCGATGCGGCCCCTGGTCCTGATCCTGCAGATGATCATCCGGGTTCTGTGGGTGGTCAACGTCGCGTTGGGCATCCTGTTCGCCACCGGCCACCTGCTGGGCTTGGTGACGCTGCACGAGACGTTCGGGCTCGTGATCGCGGTTTGCCTGGTGCTCCTGGCCATCCTGGCCCTGGTTCGCGCCCGCGCGATCGCGCTCGGCGTAGCCGGGATCGTGGTCGCGATCCTGCTCCCCGTGGTCGGCGAAGGGCAGCTCGAGGTGGGCCAGGGGGCGCAGGCCGTGGCCGAGGTTGTCCACGTGCTGGTCGCGATCGCCGCCATCGCGCTAGCCGAGATGCTGGGCGTTCGCCTCCGGCGCGCGCGGGGATCCGGACAGAGGGCCGCCGCCTAGCAGGCTGTCCGGCGACGACCCGGCGACCACCGGCAACACTCTGTGTCTCGCGTCGCGCCTGAGTTCCGGTCAGCTTGGTGAGGGAGAGGGAGAGGGCGTGGTCGCGGTGACGTCCTTCAGCCGGACGATGAAGATCAAAGTCCCGTTGGGGATGCCCGACGGCGGCGTCTGCCCGTAGGCCAGGTCCTGCGGGACCACGATCCGGCGAACCCCGCCCACCCGCATGCCCTCGACGCCCTGGGCGAATCCGGGGATGACGGCACTGCTGCTCAGCTCGGTGGTGAAGGGCCCGTTGCTGGAGCCGATGCTGGTCTGCAGAAACTCACCGCCAGCCGAGTAGAGGGTGTAGTCCAGGGTCGCGGTGTCGTTGGCTCGCGCGAGCGTTCCGTCCCCGACCTTGATGTTCGCGTAAGCGAGCCCGTTCGGGAGGTGGACCAGTCGCAGGCGCTCGCCGAGGCTGAAGGGATCGCCGCTCGGGCTGGCGGAGGTTGTCGGGCTGGCCGGCTGGACGCCCGACTGGGGTCCCTGATCCGACGCGTAGGGATTCGGGTATCCGCAGGCGACCAGCAGGAAGAGCAGTGGCGCGATCGCGGCGGCGAGACGGAGTCGACGCACGGTCGAAAGCTTGCCAGACCGGCCTCCCTCCTGGTCGGCGCCCGCTCGAACGGGCCCGCTGACGAGTGCCCACACGGGGCCGTTCTGCCCGGCACGCGCGTCTCCACGCCGGGTCCGCCCCGCGGCGTGTGGAATTCCCAAGCGGAGAGGCCAGTCGAGTTCGCGTTTTACCTTTGGCCGCTCGGTGCTTACCATGCGTGCCGATGACTACCGGGACAACCGGCGGCCGGTTTTACCATGTCCGCCAGGCGCTTGCATCCCGACCAAATACTTGCCTCAGGGGGCGATAGCATGAACCGAGTCCTTGTCCGTCTACGCCAGGCGCTGGCGTGGATACACCCGATGGGAGGCGTCACCGGGCGGTCCTCCACCCGGGGCGCCAGAGCCTGGGCGGTCCGCGTGGGGGCGGTTGCCATGGCAGCGCTCCTAGTCGCCGCCTGCGGCTCTTCCAGTGGCAGCGGCGGGTCGACGAAGGTGGGCGGCTCGATCACGTACGCGCTCGACGAGGACGTGGCCGGCTTCAACGTGCTTTCGGCCGGCGACCAGGAGGAGGTCCTGGCCGAGATGCTGAACAACGTCTGGCCGGCCGTCTTCCCGATCCAGCCCGACCTCAAGCCGCACCTGGACACGTCGTTCGTGACCAGTGCCCGGGTAACGAGCCAGAGCCCGCAGACGGTCGTCTACCAGATCAACCCCAAGGCGGTCTGGTCGGATGGCACGCCGATCAACGCCGACGACTTCATCTACAACTGGCAGGCGCAGAGCGGTGACTCCACCTTCACTGACCTCGGTGGTCAACCGTTCCAGCCCGCGGGCACGACCGGCTACCAGTCGATCAAGTCGGTGACCGGCTCCAACAACGGGAAGACCGTGACCGTCGTCTTCGCCCAGCCGTTCGGGGACTGGCAGGCGCTGTTCAACCCCATGATCCCGGCCCACATCGCGAAGAAGGTCGGATTCAACGACGGCTTCCAGGACTTCGGCCCCGCGGTGCAGGTCTCGGGCGGCCCGTACATGATCCAGAGCTACACCAAGGGCCAGGACCTGGTCGAGGTCCCGAACCCCCACTACTGGGGCGCCCGGCCGTCGCTGAGCAAGCTCGTCTTCCGCTTCATCCTCGATGACAGCCAGCAGCCGACGGCGGTCCAGAACAACGAGGTTCAGATCGTCAACCCGGCGCTCGCGACCCTCAGCTACTACGACTCGCTGCGGAGCATCTCCAACTTCAAGGTTCAGGTCGCCGGCGGCCTCGAGTACCAGCACATCGACTTCAACCAGGCGAACCCGTACCTCGCGAACGTCAACATCCGGCAGGCGATCGCGTACGGGACGGACCGCAGGACGATCACCCAGCGGACCGCGGGCCTGATCGACAAGAACATCCAGCCGCTCACGAACAGGATCTTCATGCCCTCCCAGCCGCAGTACCAGGACAACAGCGCCGGCTACGGCGACTTCAACCCGTCGAAGGCGCGGTCCTTGCTGCAGCAGGCCGGGATGACGATGGGGTCCGACGGCTACTTCCAGCCCGGTGCGGGGCCGGAGAAGGGCCAGGACTTCACGGTCAGCATCTCGACCACGTCCGGTCAGGCGACCCGCGCCCAGATCGAGGAGCTCCTCCAGTCCGAGATGAAGGCGATCGGCGTCAAGCTCAACATCCAGAACTACGACGCCAACACGCTGTTCGGCACCGTGCTCCCCAAGGGTGAGTTCGACATGGCCCTCTTCGCATGGGTGCAGACGCCGTTCCCGTCGGGGACCCAGTCGATCTTCTGCTCCTACAACAACTCGAACCTCTGCGGCTCCAACTACGACCACTACACGGACCCGCAGGTGGACAGCCTCCTGCAGAAGGGGGTCAACGCCGTCAACCCGTCGCAGGAAGCGCGCTACTTCAACGAAGCCGACGCGCAGATGTGGAAGGACATGGTGACACTGCCGCTCTTCCAGAGCCCGCAGCTGGCCGGTTACTCCACCAAGTTCGCCAACATCAAGCCCAACACCAGCAGCCAGGGCATCACCTGGAACAGCCAGGAGTGGGCGGCGAAGAACGTCTAACGCCCCAGATAGGGGCCGGCCTGAGGTGGCGGCGGTGCAATGTCGCCGCCACCTCGCTTATGCTCCGGAGGCTGAACGATGTGGGCCTACATCCTGCGGCGCTTGATCATCGGGGTCATCGTCCTCTTCATCGCCAGCTTCCTCATGTACATCCTGGTCTCGCTGTCCGGGAACCCCCTGGCGACCCTGGAGGCGAACCCCCACGTCCCCAAATCCACGATCGAGGCGGTCCGTAACGAGCTGCACCTGAACCAGCCACTCCTGCTGCGGTACTGGACCTGGCTGTCGGGCTTCCTGCGCGGGAACTTCGGCATCAGCACCACCGGCCAACCGGTCGGCCCGCAGCTCTGGTCCCGCCTTCTGATCACGCTCCGCCTGGTGATCCCGGCCACCATCTTCGCCGGGATCCTCGCCGTCGCGCTCGGCGTGCTCAGTGCGGTGCGGCAGTACAGCGCCGCCGACCACATCTCGACGGCGTTCGCCTATCTCTTCTTCTCGACGCCGGTCTTCGTCCTCGCCATCCTGCTCAAGGATTTCTTTGCGATCTACGTCAACCAGCTGGCCGGGACCACGATTTTCTACACGGTGGGGCAGAATTCGCCCGGGGTGACCGGCGTGGCGGCCGTGCCCGACATCATCGCCCACACCGCGCTCCCGGTGATCACGCTCACGCTGGTCACCTACGCCACCTGGAGCCGGTACCAGCGGTCCTCGCTGCTGGAGATCCTGAACGCGGACTACATCAAGCTCGCGCGCGCCAAAGGTCTCTCTCCGCGGCGGGTCTTGATGGTGCATGCGCTCAGGAACGCGCTGATCCCGATGGTGACTGTGTTTGCGCTCGACTTCGCGACCATTCTCGGCGGGACCGTCATCACCGAGACGGTCTTCGCCTGGGAGGGGATGGGTCGTTTCCTCTACGAGGGCCTGACGGGGCCGGTGAGCCCGGACGTCAACATCGTGCAGGCGTGGATGATGATCGCCGGTGTGGTGATCGTCCTGTTCAACCTGATCGCCGATCTCCTCTACGGCGTTCTGGATCCGAGGATTCGCTATGCGTAATCCACCCTCGACCGAGGTCATTGAGCCGCCGGTCGACCGCAGCTCCCAGGCGGAGGCTGCGATCGAGCAGGGTCTGGAGGTCAAGGGCCGCTCGCAGCTCCAGATGGTGGTGCGGCGGTTCCTGCACCACCGCCTGGCGGTCGGCGCCCTCATCATCTTCCTGGTCATGCTGCTGCTGTCGACCGTGGGCGCGGCCTTCTGGCACTACAGCTACTCCAGCATCACGGGTCAGTTCGCGACCGGGCCTAGCCTTCAGCATCCGTTCGGCACCGACACCATCGGGCACGACCTCTTCGCGCAGGTGATGGAGGGGACTGCGACCTCGATCAAGACCGCGCTCTTGGTCGGTCTGTTCGCGACCATCCTGGGCTCGGTGATCGGCGCCGTCGCCGGCTACTACGGGAAGTGGGCGGATCAGCTCCTGATGCGGTTCACCGACCTGGTCCTCATCTTCCCGCTGATCGCCATCCTGTTGGTGGTCGCCAACGCCGCCAGCAAGCTCGCGAACAACTGGTTCCCGGTGGCCGTTATCCTCTCCCTGCTGCTGTGGACCTTCATGGCCCGGCTGGTTCGGGGCACGTTCCTCTCGCTGCGCGAGAAGGAGTTCGTGGAGGCGCAGTGGGCGATCGGCTCCAGTGACTTCCGGATCATCTTCCGGCACATGATCCCCAACGCGAGGGGCCCGATCATCGTCAACGCGACGCTGACGGTGGGGGCGGCGATGTTGATCGAGTCGGCGCTCTCCTTCCTCGGACTCGGAATCCAGCCCCCGCAAGTATCGCTGGGCGACCTCATCGCGGCGGGCCAGGACGCGGCCACCACGCTGCCCTGGTTGTTCGTGTTCCCGGCCCTCTTCCTGATCGTGCTGATCCTCTGCATCAACTTCATCGGCGACGGCCTCAGGGACGCGCTCGACCCCCACCAGCGCCTGCGCTCGTGAACGCACCACTGCTCGCGGTCTCCGACCTCGCGGTCGGCTTCCCCAGCGACGCCGGGCTGGTGCAGGCGGTCCGGGGCGTCAGCTTCGAGGTGCGGCGCGGGGAGAGCCTCGGCATCGTCGGTGAGTCAGGCTCGGGCAAGTCGACGATCGCACAGGCGGTCCTCGGGCTCCTGCCGAAGGGGACCAAGCTTTCAGGCTCCGTGCGGGCTGAGGGCAAGGAGCTGCTCGGCCTCTCGGAGGGAGATCTCGGCGAGGTGCGCGGCCGGCTCATCGCGTACATCCCGCAGGACCCGTTGAGCTCGCTCAACCCAGCCTTCAGGGTTGGCTGGCAGATCGCGGAGGCGGTGTGGACGCACCAGCAGGTCAGCCACGACGACGCCATGAAGCGGGCGGTGCAGCTGCTCGAGATGGTCGGCATCCCCGAGGCCAAGGCGCGCGCGAAGTCCTACCCGCACGAGTTTTCGGGGGGCATGCGGCAGCGCGTCGTGATCGCGATGGCGATGGCGAACGACCCCGACCTGATCATCGCCGACGAGCCCACCACCGCGCTCGACGTCACCATCCAGGCGCAGGTCCTGGAGGCGCTGAAGGCGGCCCGTGACGAGACGAACTCGTCCCTGGTTCTGATCACGCACGACCTCGGCGTGGTGGCGGGGATGTCGGACCAGGTCATGGTCATGTATGCCGGGCGCGCGGTCGAGACCAGTCAGTCGGACGACATCTTCTACCGGTCGCGCATGCCTTACACGCTCGGGCTGCTCGGCTCTCTGCCCCGCCTCGACATCGACCCCCGCGGCGCGCTGCGTCCGATCCCGGGTACGCCGCCCTCGCTGGTCACCCTCCCGCGCGGCTGCCCCTTCTCGCCCCGCTGCGCGGCGGCGATCGACCAGTGCCGGAAGGCGGAGCCGGACCTGCTCCCGGTCGGCGATGGGCATGCTGCCGCGTGCATCCGCTCCGGCGAGCTGGAGCCCGGACGCACCGACCTTTTCCAGGCCACCTGGGCAGACACCACCGAGGGGCCCGCCGCGGTGGCGACCGGCCCCACAGCCGCCGGCCCCGAGGCCAACGGCGCTCCGGCGGGTGAAGTTCTGATCGAAGTCAAGGACCTGGTCAAGAACTTCCCCATCTATGGTGGCGGCCTGATTCGCCGGCGGGTGGGCGAGGCGCAAGCCGTGAGCGGCGTCAATTTCGAGCTGCGGGAGCGGGAGACGCTGTCCCTGGTCGGGGAATCCGGCTGCGGGAAGTCGACCACCGCGCGGTCGGTCCTGCAGTTGGTTTCGACGACCTCAGGGTCGGTGCGCTTCCAGGGCCAGGAGCTGACTGGGCGGTCGCGGTCGAAGTTGCGACCGATCCGGCAGGGCATTCAGATCGTCTTCCAGGACCCCTTCGCCTCGCTCGACCCGCTGATGCCGGTCGGCGAACTGATCGCCGAGCCGCTGCACGTCCACGGCCGGTGGGGTCGTGACGGCTCGGCTCGCGTGGCGGAGCTGCTCCAGATGGTGGGGTTGAACCCCGAGCACCGCAACCGGTACCCGCACGAGTTCAGCGGCGGCCAGCGGCAGCGCATCGGTGTCGCCCGCGCGCTCGCCCTGCAGCCGAAGGTGCTGGTGCTGGACGAGCCGGTCTCGGCGCTCGACGTGTCGATCCAGGCCGGCGTCGTCAACATGCTCGAGGAGCTGCAGCAGCGGCTGGGGCTGGGGTATCTCTTCATCGCCCACGACCTCTCCGTCGTGCGTCACATCTCGCACCGGGTCGCCGTCATGTACCTGGGCAAGATCGTCGAGCTGGGGACCCGGCAGGACGTCTATGAGCGGCCCTCGCACCCCTACACGCAGGCCCTGCTCTCCGCGGTGCCGATCCCGAACCCCGACCTGGAGCGCCAGCGCCGCCGCATCATCCTGAAGGGCGACGTGCCGAGCGCCACCCGGCCGCCCTCGGGTTGCCGGTTCCGCACCCGGTGCTGGAAGGCGCAGGAGATCTGCACGCGTGAGGAGCCGGCGCTGATCGACCGCGGGCAGGGGCATCCCTCCGCCTGCCACTTCGCGGAGGTCAACCCCGTCCTGACCGCCGCGCTGCAGTCGTCCGGCAACGGCTTCCGGCAGCCTTCCCCCTCCTCCTCACCTCCGGCCCCCCAGCCCGGGGCGTGAAGTGATGGCCGGCCGTGGGGCTGGCTAGAATAGGCACTCCTGGGGCGGCTAGCTCAGATGGGAGAGCGCTAGCTTGACATGCTAGAGGTCGGCGGTTCGATCCCGTCGCCGCCCACC
>CAWBPD010000010.1:0-8611 GCA_963790575.1 Candidatus Dormiibacterota bacterium
GGTTCGCGCGCCAGAGCATGCGTCCGGCGACACGCGTACCACCTCGGTGCGGGTCGGCGCGCGTCGCAGAGGCCATCCGGGGAATCTTCGACGCCTCTTCAAGGGCCGCCGAGGACGGTTGTGCACGGAGGGACCCCTGGCGGGACGTCTCGAGCTGCGCCTGTACACAGACGTCCGCCGGCCTCACGCAGGTACGAAGAGCGTCGCGACCGGGTACCGGGTGATCGCCGGGTCGGCGGTCACGATCGTCATCCCGAGCAGGAGGGCCTGCGCCACCAGCAGGCGATCGAACGGGTCGCGATGCAGGGGCGGCAAGTCGCTGACCGCCAGCGCGTGCTCGTGCAGGATCGCCTGCGGCAAGAGCCCAAAGGCAAGCATCCGGGCCGGCACGAATCGCTCCGGCGCCTCCGGCAGGCGCAGCCTCCCGATCTGGTGCTTGATCGCCAGCTCCCAGGCGCTCGCGGCAGAGAGCACAAGCTGATTGCGCCGGTCCTCGATCACCGCGAGGTGCCGGCCGAGACGTTCGGGCGCGGTCGCCAGCCAGAGGAAGACGTGGGTGTCCAGGAGGTATCTCACCGCTCGAACTGATCCAGGAGGTCTTCCGGCAGCGGGGCGTCGAAGTCGTCGGGAACCGTGAACCGACCACGATCGATGCCGAAGCGCCGGCGGGCAGGGTGTGCCGCGATGAGGCGGGCGACGGCGGCACCCCGCCGGGTGATCACCACCTCCTCGCCTGCCTCCACGCGTTCGAGCAACCGCGACAGGTGGGTCTTGGCTTCGTGGACCCCAACTGATTGAGTCATCAGACTTAGTCTATCGTCGCCCACAACGACGGATCGTCCATGAACCGTGAGGCACTGGGGATGGCGGGGGGGTGGGCGGTCTGGGTCGCATGCTCTGTTCGCACCCTTCGGCGCGAGACGAGGAGGTGTCCACGTCGTTTCGGGGACGCCGCTCCCCGGTCCTGTTCCAGGTCAAGCCGAGCCCGTCCCCTTCGACGAACATCTGGCGGTCGCGAGTGGGCACAGCCTTCTCGACCATGCAGTCACCTCGGCCATCCTGATGGCGGCGGCCGCACCGAAGGAGCATCTCCGGAACGAGCCGGCGCCGGAGGAGGCGAAGGGCCTGGATCTGCGGGACCGCGGGATCATGCGGGTCCGTGATGCGTCCGTCCTGGCCCGGGAGTCAGGCCCGCCGCTGGACCCACACGAGGGGGGCCGTTCGGCACTCGCCCGATTGGGCCCGGCGCGGTTCGATGGATGCATGAAAGCGAGCTATGTGATGTCCGCACCGGCCATCGTGGTCTTTCCGGACATGACCGTCAAGGAGGCGGGGAGCATTCTGGCGGGTCACCGGATCAGCGGCGCCCCGGTCGTCGACCGCACCACCAGGCGCCTGGTCGGGATGCTCTCCGAGGGAGACCTCCTGGGCGCTGATCGCGCAGGCAGCGGGCGTGCGGCCCTGGTCGCGGAGGTCATGTCGCCGGAGGTGGTGTCGGTCGATGACACCACCGATGTCAAGGCGATCGCGGCGCGCCTGCTCGAGGCCGACGTGCACCGGGCCCCGGTGATGCATGGAGAGGAGGTGGTGGGGGTGGTCAGCCGGCACGACCTCCTGAAGCAGATGTGCCGCAGCGACGCCACCATCACGGTCGAGGTAGCGAACCTGCTGAAGGCGGAGGGGACGGCGCTGGCCCACCTCGAGGTCGAGGTAAAGGACGGCATCGCCTTCGTCCATGGCGAGGCGAGCACGCAGACCCGGGCGCTTGCCCTGGAGCTGGCCAAGGGCGTGCCCGGCGTGCTCGGGGCCCAACTCCAAGAACCGGTGGCACCGGCTCGCGGCTGGGTCCAGGTCAGCGGGTAGCTCGCACCGACCAAGGAGGAGACCTGTCATGTTCAAGCACCTGCTGGTGGCGATAGACGAAAAGGAGCACTCGCTGCAGGCGGTTCGCGAGGCGGGTGAGGTGGCGGCGAGAGAGCGCGCCTCGATCACCCTGCTGACCGTCTTCAACGTCACCGATACCGCGACCATGAGCGCTCGCGGAGTGGAGATGCCGCCCTTCGGGGCCAACAAGCTGGGGAATCTTGCCGCCGACCTGACCGCCCGCGGGAACCAGATCCTGGCCGAGGCACGCGAGCTGCTGCCCGCCGACCTCGAGGTGAACGGGCTGGTCGTCGAGGGGAACCCGGCGGAGGAGATCCTGCGCCGGCTGGAGGGAGGCGATTACGACCTGGTCGTGCTCGGCTCGCGGGGCCGCCGGCCCGCCGGTTCCTTGCTGCTGGGCAGCGTGAGCCAGCGGGTCCTCCACGGGAGCCCGGTGCCGGTCCTCGTCTACCGGCATCCCACGCCCAAGCCGGCCTCGGCATCCACGGCCAAGTCCTGACCCCGCGGTGGGCGTCAGAGCGGCGGGTCACGGGGGCCGGCACTCTGCCGGCCGACGCGCCCAGTGGGTGAACAACGCCAGGCCGCGGAGGCCATCCCGGCTGGGGAGAGGGGCGGCGCCGAACACTGGGGCCGTGCTGGCCTGCCTGGGCAGCATCGGCCTCACTGGACGAGCTCACTTCGCTGGAGGATCATGACCCTGCAGGTCGTTCTCCTTCTGGTGTTCGGCTTCGGCGCGGGGCTGTTGATGTACGAGAGCAACTACATCACCGGTACGGTCCACGACCAGCTGGCCGCGCAGAAGATCTTCTTCCCGACCACCAGCAACGCCGAGTTCAAGGCGCTGCCGGCGTCCGACCAGCAGGCGATGCGCCCGTACGCCGGGCAGCAGCTGACCACCGGGGCGCAGGCCAAGGTATACGCGGACAACTTCATCGGGTACCACCTGTCCAAGATCGCGGGGGGCCAGACCTACGCGCAGGTGAGCAGCGAGGCGATCGCGCAGCCGAACAACGCCGCCCTGCAGAGCGAGCGGACCACGCTCTTCATGGGTGACATGCTCCGCGGGACGTTGCTCAACGCCTACGGCTGGGCCCAGTTCGCGCAGTACCTGTTCCTGGCCGGGATCGGGGCCGTGGTGGCCGCGGCGGTGGCCCTCGGGACGTTCGTCTTCGAGCTGGTGCTGGCAGTGAGCCGCAAGCCGGTGGCGACCGCGCCGCAGCGGGCGATCAGCGGCGCCTTGAGGTAGGATCGACAGCCGCTCGCACCGTTCGAGAGCGCTCCTCCGGCCAGGGTGCCGGGGGAGTGCGTTCTGTTCCCTGAGCGTCGTTGCCGACCGATGTTCGAGCACGCCGCGGGCCCGGCTTTCGGCGGCCGCCTCGGTGGCGGTGATCCCCCGGTTCGCCGCGCTCGGCCGCTCGGGCACATCTCCGTCCACCTGCGCCGGCGGTACCTGGCCGCCCGGTGAGCCGACGTTCCGGCAGGGTCCCGGCTCTTCCGGGTCAGGTGACCCTCACCGTTCGAGCGTCGGAGCGCGAGAGTGGCTCCATGGCACCGACCCCGCCGTCGCCCGCGCCCTCGACCGTCGTGCTCCGGGACGGGAGCACGGTGACCATCCGACTGGCCCGCGCGGCTGACGCGGAGGCTTTGGTCCGCTTTCAGGACCGGCTCACCCTCCGGTCCCGGTACTTCCGCTTCTTCTCCGCCGGTGTCCGGCCCGACCTTTCTGGGGTCGCTCGATCGGGAAGCCCTGGTCCGGCTCTACCGGCACGCCACCGCCTGCCTGCTGCCCTCGTACAGCGAGACGTTCGGGCTGGTCGCGCTGGAGGCACTGGCCTGCGAGACGCCGCTCGTCACGACGCGTGCCGCCGGGGTCGCCTCCATCCTCCAGGACGGGGTGAGCGCGCTCTTGGTGGAGCGGGACGGCTTCGCGCACGCGATGGGACTTCTGCTCGACGACCCGGAGACCGCGCGACGGCTGGGCGCCGGGGGCCGGGCGGTCGCTCTCCGGCACACGTGGCGGGACGCCGCACGACAGTGGCTGGACGCGGTGGCGGTGGCAGGATCTCGGGAGCCCGCCCTCCGCCGCTGAAGACGCCCGCTTTCGGGTCGGGGTTGACCCGCGCTCATGGTCAGGTTATATTGACCGTCAACGGTGACTGACGTATCGTCGAATGCTGGACGCGGTGGGGGACCCTGTCCGTCGCCGGATCGTGGACCGGCTGGCGGAGGGACCGCTCGCGGTGGAGCAGATCGCCGAGCGGATGCCGGTGGGCCGGCCCGCGATCTCGATGCATCTGCGGCTCCTGCTGGCGGCCGGGGTGGTCACCGCCCGGCGGTCGGGAAACCGGCGGCTGTACGGGCTCAACCCGGATGCGATGCGCGAGCCGCAGGAGCACTTCCAGTGGTACTGGCAGCAGGCGATGGCGGCGTTCAAGGATGCCGCCGAAGAGGAGGGCAAGAAGGTGACCGGACTGGAGCAGGAGCAGGAGCAGGAGGTCAAGACCACCAACACGGTGACGGTGAAGGCCCCGCTCGCGGTGGCATTCCGAGTCTTCGTGGGCCTCCGCTGGTGGCCGGTGAAGACCCACCACCTCGCCGAGCCGGCAGGCGCCGAGGCGGCGCTGGAGCCGTTCGTGGGCGGCCGCTGGTACGAGCGCGGCGCCGGCGGGTGGGAGCAGGACTGGGGCACGGTCCTGGCCTGGGAGCCCCCGCATCGCGTCCTGCTCAGCTGGCAGGGTGGCCCGGCGTGGGAGCCGGGAGCCCGGTCTCGGCGAGGGCGGCGTGGTCACTGAGCGCGAGGCGCGACGAGCCCAGCCGCAGCTCCACGTGGCGCGGGTCTCCCTGGGCCGGGAACTGGAAGGTCGGCTGGAACCCGATCTGGTCGCGGCTCCCCGACCTCCGCCTGGTGATCGACCACCTGGCCAAGCCGCCGATCGCGAGCGGCGTGCTCGACCCCTGGCAGGCCGGCATCCGGCGCGCGGCCGAGAACCCCAACGTGTACTGCAAGGTCTCGGGGATGGTCACCGAAGCCGATCACCGGCGATGGACGCCGGCTGACCTGCGACCCTACATCGAGGTGGTGCTGGAAGCGTTCGGCCCCGGACGGCTGATGTTCGGCAGCGACTGGCCGGTCTGCACGCTTGCCGCCACCTACGAGCAGGTCACCGGCGCCCTGGACGAGAACCTGGATGCGCTGGTCGGCGTGGATGAGGGCGTTCGAGAGGCCATCTATCAGACGACCGCGGCCGCGTTCTACGGTATCTGAGGTAAGCGATGAGCATTGCTGACACGCTGCGTGGGCTTGGCCTTCCCGAACAGGACCCAGAGTCGCTTGCGCCCTCCGCGAAGCGATTTCCGGACGGGGCACAGTACCGCGTCGAGATACCGAGCACCGAGGGACCGGCCTGCCTGAGCGCGGTGCTGGAGGAGGCCGAGCGCCTCGAGGTTCCGATCCACCGGGTCTCTCAGGGCACCGGCGTCTTCCTCCAGACCGATGCCGAGCTCGACGAGATGGCGCGGACCGCGGCCGAGGCCCGGAGGGAGGTCAGCCTGTTCGCGCGGCCGGTGGCGGGTTGGGGTCCCTCCGCGATGGTGGCCGCCCCCGCCGGTGGCGTGCTCGCGGCGAGCGCGCGTGGCCAGGACCAGCTCGTCGCCTGTCTCCAGGACGCGATCCGGGCGGCCGACCACGGCTTCCGCTCCGTCCTCATCACCGACATCGGCGTCCTGCGCACGTTCACCGAGCTGAAGCGGACGGGGGTCCTGCCGGCCGACATGCAGGCCAAGATCTCGGTCATGCTGCCGGTCGCGAACCCGGCCGCGGCCCAGGTGGTGGTGGGGCTGGGTGGCAGCACGCTCAACCTCCCGACCGACCTCACCCTCCACCAGATCGCGGCCATCAGGGCGGCAGTCGACGTACCCCTGGACATCTACATCGAGGCCCGTGACAACGTGGGGGGCTTTGTGCGTCACCACGAGATCCCGCGCCTGATCGAGATCGCCGCGCCCGTGTACCTCAAGTTCGGCCTCCGCAACGCGCCCGACCTCTACCCCTCCGGCACCCACTTGCAGGCGACCGCGGTGGCACTGTCGCGCGAGCGGGTACGGCGGGCGCGGCTGGGGTTGGACCTGCTGCAGCGGTCGGGGCGCGAGTACCGGATGTCGGAGATCGGCGGCGAGGGGCTGGCTGTACCGCTGGTTGGTGCGGCGGTGCGGGCGGGCGCCGGGTGAGGTTGGGTTGCATTGCCCGCATCGCAACCCAACAGGCGCCGGTTAGGGTTGCATTGCCGGCATTGTTCCCGCTTTGGCCCATTGTCTGTCCGCTGTCCGGATTGTGAGCTCATGGTCGCCGGGTGGGCGAGTCCGCGACCGCGGTCGAGCAGGAACGCGTCATCGCAGCGCTGCCGGAGGAGTTCCGTGAGCTGGCGCGCCACGTGCTGCGGGGCCGACCAGTCGGGTTCCACCATGCCCCGGGGGGCCGCTCCTATCGGGCGCGCGTTTCGTTCTGGCATCCGGAGCGGGGCTGGGTGCGCAAGGCGGACCCGCACACGATGTTCCCTGACGACTGGTCGCCGGAGAGAGTAATCCATATGGGGATGGAGGCGTATCACCGGCGGACAGAGGGTTGGGTGCGCTACTGGCGATGCACTGCCACCAGACCGCGAGTGGCCGGCTATTGGGACAAGGTGCAAGGCGTCACGACGTTCTTTCCGATTGGCCGCGAGTGATGAGCGTGCGAGCCCTGTGGCGTTTCAGTGGCGAGTCCTTAATCGTTGTCGAGCGGACGCCACCGCTACGCCGAGAGTTGCAGATACCATTGGTCTCCCTTCTGGCTGAGTTGACGGACTCGCGTCAGGCCATGGAGGACTTCCTTGAGGTGTGGCGAGAGTACAGCTTCAAACTCGCTAACACTGAGGAGCCGCTGGTTGGCAACCACTGCGAAATCAACATTGTCGGTGATCGCGTCCACCTCTATCCGCTGTATGAGGGGGAGTGGGAAGAGATCGAGGATGCCTGGGTGCCAATTGCTGATGTCGAGGACATGTTTGCGGCGTATGCCGCATGGGCTTACGGGAAGGCGCGGCAAGCCGATTGAGGCGAATCAGTCAGTCGCTGAATCTTGTTCGGCGGATCTGTGACCTCTGCCGGGAAGGTCGGTGGCCGACTCGGCGTGACACACATCGTCGATGCCCTCTCAGGGCGGGTCGGCGTGGTACTCGCCGTGCTCGTCGCGCCACAAGGTCCACCCACCCTCGTGACACATAGTGTGGTGACGGCGGCAGAGCTTGCCTCCGTTCTCGACGTCGGTCGTACCCCCGTGCAGCCAGTGCTTCAGGTGATGGTTGCCGCACCAGCGGAGGTCACGGTCGCAGCCGGGGAAGGCGCAGTGGCGGTCTCGGATCGCCATCGCCAGCGACTGCCGGGGGGTGAACAGCCGCTGCTTGCGTCCCACCCGCAGCACGTCCCCCTGCTGCCCCATCACGATCGGGGTCAGCACACAGTCGCAGGCGATCCGCTCTGCCGTCTTGCCCGGCACCGGCTCTCCGTTCTGGTCCAGGATGGCCGCGTTGCCCGGCTCTCCCCGCAGGCTCGCGTAGTCGACCAGCAGCTCCAGGTGCGGGCGCTCGCCGTCATGGGTCGGCAGCTGCCCCTGGTCCAGCACCTTCTGCGCCAGGTCCACCAGCGCCTCCGCCCGCCGCTCCGGCGCACCCCGCAGGTCACCCCGCGAGGGTGGTCCCATCGCCGCGTCCAGCGCCGCGCTCACGACCGCCGCACCTTCCGGCGCCAGCAAGCCCTGCAGGTGCAGCATCCCGTCCAGGGTCCTGGAGGCTTCCAGGTACTGCTGCCGCTCCTGCCGCTCCCAGTCTCGAAGCGAGCCATCCGGGTCCAGGCACAGCTTCAAGTGCTTGCAGACCGTCCACAGCTCGTAGGGGTTGAGCTTGGTCGCGCTCTCGACAAGCGTCTCCTCCACGTTCCGGGCTTCGCCCGGCTCTCCCTTGTAGTCGGAGTTGGGCTGGTTGCCCACCTCGTCCACGGTGCGGGCGAGGATGGAGGCGTGGCTGAGGCTGAAGTCGCCCTGCGCGAAGGCTTCGCGAGCCACCGGCAGCTCTTGCAGGCGCCGTGCGGTGCGCAGCTCGTTGCTCGCGGTGCGAGGAGCCAGGTGGCATTCCCAGCGCAGCCAGGAGGTCATGGTGAGGCAGCCGCTGGCGCGATAGCCCTCCTCGCGATCCAGATGCGCGATCTTCTCTGAGATCAGCGCGGCAACCCGGTTCTGGAAGCGGTGGAGCCCGACGATCAGCGCGCCACCATCCCCGGACTCTTCGATCGCATGGAGCTCACTCCACGCCCGGTCGAGATCCCGCAACGAGATCGACCGGTCGTCGACGGCGAGCCTTGCTTCCACTCATCCATCGTACATCTGTATGGGGTATCCACGTGAGTGCAGTAGATCCCAGATCTTGTACTGACGACTTTGGGAGCCAGGGCTCGGGGACATCTGGAGAGCGCGCGGCGCCGGCGCCGTGTGGGCCGGCGGAGGGCTGGGGCACAAGCCCGAGCAATCGCAGCTCGTTGAGTTTGCTCCAAGCTCGCAGCACCCTGTCGAGCCGCGCCGCGCGGGGGTCCGCCCGAACGCGTTCACCACCAACAGGCGGTGCCCAGCGAAGCGGCTCTTGCCGGTCCTCGTTGCCCAACACGGATCACAACATGTTGGGGCCGCTGCATTCAAGCA
>CAWBPD010000011.1:0-40107 GCA_963790575.1 Candidatus Dormiibacterota bacterium
CCGCTCCGGCCGATCGGCGCCCCCGGTGTCGCCGGGGAATGCCGGGAACGCGCGGCGGTGACTCCGGGCCTCGTGCGCGGCCTAATGGTCCTATCAGCCCCACCCGGGCATGGAGGGCGCACGCGGGAGGGTCGGTTTGTGAGACGAACCCCGGCTTCGATGGGGTCGACCGGACACAGGCGGTCACGCGAAGTCCCTTGGTCGTGACATCTCAGGGCTCTGGTCCCTCGCCACCGCCCACAATGACTAAGGGCGGGCCGTCAAACTCATCGTGAGGCGATAACAAACAACCATGGCGCCTGCGGCCAGCCCTCGGAACATCTTCGTCGTGGCCCTGCCGCCGATAGCGTGAGGGAAACAAGTCCAGGATGCTGCCGATGCTCTGGACCATCGGCCCGTGCTGGAGGAAATAGGTGCGGTAGACGTCCTCACCGTCGCGCATGAAGACATTGAGGCCGAACCACTCGTCGACCCCGAAGTCGGCCGAGAAGCGCTCGGTGCGAATCGTGTACCAGGGCACATCAGTCCAGCCCATTCGCTCGGCGTACCGGCGTAGGTTCGGTTGGGGTGCGGGGGATGCCATTGCGAACGTGATGTCGCGGGCATGGAGGAGCCCGAGCTTGGGGATCCCGTCTGCAAAGGACGAGCAGCCCACGCACCCGGCGTCCGGCCAGCCGCCGACGCCCTCCTCGAAGTAGAACCGGTAGAGGATGAGTTGATGGTGCCCGTCGAAGAGCTCACGCAGTGACCGCAGTCCGTCAGGGCCTTCGAAGCGGTAGTCACGCTCGACCCGTACCATCGGCATGCGCTTGCGGGCGGCAGCGAGCTCGTGCATCTCGGTGGCGACCGCTCGCTCCCGGTCGGTCATGGCCGCCAGGGCGGCCTCCCACTCGGTCTGGCTAACGACGGGCGGGCGGGCAGGGGGCGTGATCATGGCTAGGTCATGGTAAAGGATGTATGTGGACACCGTCCACAACGTCGCCACCCTGGTGGCGGGCGCACCGGCCGCCCTCACCGGCGCCGAGCTCCCGCTCGCGGATATCTGGGGTGGCGAAGCGGTGCGGTTCGAAGAGCGGCTAAGGACCGCGACCTCATGGGATGACCGCTTCCGGATTGCGACGGACGCGCTTGGCCGCCGGCTGGACAGCCACCACGCAGTCGATGAGGAGTCGCCGGCGCCTGGTGGCTCACCACCCGTGCCCGCGGTCTGGCGCGCGTGGACCGTGTCGCGGACGCGGTCGGCTGGAGCCGCAAACGGCTCTGGTCCCGCTTCGCTTCCAGCTCGGGCTCACCCCAAGGAGGCCACCCAACTCGTGCGTTTCGACCACGCCGCCCATCTTCTGGCCGCCCGCCACCATCCCGCGGCGGTCGCGGCCGAGAGCGGATACGCAGACCAGTCCCACCTCCACCGGGACGTCAAAGCCATCACAGGAGCGACTCCAACCGCAGTCGCCCGGGCGCCGTGGCTCGCGATCGACGACGTCGCCTGGCCCTCGCTCACCCTTGACGCGGGAGCGTGATCGTGACCGGGATCTCGCCGATTGCAATCGTGATTTCCTGCCTGCCCCGTCGGCCGTCAGGGTGCCAAGGCCCCGTCCGCCGCCCGAGATGCTGGTCGATCCTCTCCCGGCAGAGGTCGGGAGACAGTGTGCCGGTGTCGAGGTGGAGCAGGTGGAGCGTCGAACCGATCAGCGCCGGGAGCTCGGCGAAGCGCTGGTCGATCGTTTGCAGGCGGCTCTCACTGAAGTATTGGTCGGGCCGCTTACGGTAGCGCCGGTGCAACGCGGACCTCCCCATGGTCAGGACGATGAGGTGGAGATCCGGCACGTACTGCAGCGTGCTGATGATCGGACGGACGTAGTCGTCCGCATCACGCGTGTACGCCCACATGCTGACGAAACTGCGGTCGAGGATCACGCCGGCTCTGGTGGCGGCGAGCAGGCCGACCGTGGCTTTCGCGATGGCGATCGTCTCGGCTCGCTCGTCACGCCCCTCCCAGCGGATCTTCACGACTGGCAGCCGGAGCGCGTCCGAATAGTGCCGGGCCAGCGTGCTCTTACCGGCCAGATCAGCTCCTTCGAAAATGAGGACCATCGCACTCGACACGCTGGGGGCGGCTGCGCACTCATGGTAGGGCGACAGCCGCTGGGCGCCCGACTCGGCGAGGGGCCGGGCCCCGTGCCCCTCATATCGTCGGTGGGAGCCCGAACTTGCCCAGGAGGGCAGTGCCGAAGGTGGTGATCTCCCGGATCCGCCCGCCCTCGATGCGGAGAACGTCGACCTTGAAGGCCCGGAACAGCGAGTCGCCGGGGCGGCGAAGGTAGCTGACCGCGGCCGGCATGCGATTGGTGCGGGTCGGCCTCAGCGCCCAGTCGCCCTCGCGGTCCTCGCCGAAGGCACGCTCCAGGAGCGGCGTCAGCCCGTCCAGGCCTTCGAATCGGTAAGGGTACGGCGGCATCGCCACCTGAATGTTCTCGGCGGCGATAGCAAGGACGGCCGCGGCGTCGCAGCGCTGGTGGGCTTCGATGAAGCGATCCAGGACCGCCAGCTCCTCCTCTTTGGCGCTGCCCATCGTCCACTCCTCCCGCCGCTCGGGCAGGTGCCGATGCATGGTGGCTCGTGCCCGCTGCAGCGCGCTGTTGGCGGCCGACACGCTGGTGCCGAGGAGCGACGCCGTTTCGTTCGCCGACCAGCCGAGTACGTCGCGCGCGATCAGCGCGGCCCGCTGGCGGCTGGGCAGCAGCTGGAGGGCGGCCAGGAAGAGCAGCTCGATCGTCTCCCGCTCGACCGCCGCGCTTTCCGGCTCAGTGGTATGGGCCTGGTCGAGCATCTGATCGGGATACGGCTGCAGCCACGGCACCTCGGCCATCGAGGACAGGTCGACCGGCCGCCTCGTCCGGCGCCGGGAGACGTCGACGCAGACGTTGGTCGCGATGCGGTAGAGCCAAGGCCGCATGCTCGTGCCGTCGAAGGCCTCCCGGCCCCGCCAGGCGCGGAGCAGCGTCTCCTGCACGGCATCCTCCGCCTCCTCGTAGGAGGCGAGCATGCGGTAGCAGTGCAGGTGGAGCTCGTGGCGGTGTCGGTCAGTGAGCTCGGCGAACCCATCGCTCCCCGCGACCGCCGGAGCCCTGGGCTCCATCACACCCGTTCCGACGACGAGCGCTCCGGATTCCCGTGGCGCACCTCCTGCACCGCCCAACTGTTCCCGTCCGGGTCGGCGAAGAAGATGTAGGAGCCGAAGTCAGCCCGCTGGGGATCGGGTCCCGGTGTCGGGCGGCCGCCCTCGAAGTGCTGAATCCCGCTGGTCTCGACACCCCGGCCGGCGAGCTCGGCGTAAGCGGCCTCGATGTCGTCGACGACCAGGTGCAGCCCTTTCACTGAGCCTGGCTCGCCGTCGCCGAGACCGACCCCGAACGTGATCGAGCAGGCCGAGCCGTGCGGCGTCAGCTGCACGACCCGAAAGCTGTCCCCAGCGCGATGGTCGACGTCCAGGTGGAAGCCGACCCGCTCCAGGTAGAACTCCTTGGCCCGGTCCACGTCGGCCACCGGCAGCAGAACCACCTCCAGCTTCCAGTCCATCTCCGTTCTCCCTAGAACTCTCGATTCGGGGGTCGACTACATCGGGGTCGGACTCTGCGGCGCGCCTGGCCGCCTCCTCCCCCCGGCTATGGTCGCCCATGTTCAGCCATACAACGACCTCCGCGGCGAAACTCATCGGTGCGGCGATGAGACGGCCCAGGTCTTCCGGCCCTCGGCGCCGGGCGACGACGACCAGCATCAAGCAGACGGAGTAGAGGTAGAGGCGCCGGAGCACGGCCAGCGACACGACCGTCACCGAGGCATACAACGCCACGTCGGATCGGGCGCTGATGGGCCTGCACTTCACCTTCAAGGGAGCATCCCTCGACGAGCCGGGAGTGATCGCCACCCTGCAAGAGGACAGAACGCAGCTCGCCCGGGTGGCCCGGGGCTTCAGCTGGGACCTGGATGCCGCCGGGGTCCACCCCTTCTGCCGGACGCCGGTCGACGTCTACATCGATGAGTGGGTCTACGAGCTGCTGGACCTGATGGAGAGGGTGGGCGCCCGGCGGATCCTGATCGACAGCCTCGCCGACCTGTCGATGGCGGCAGGCGACGAGACACGGTTCCGGGATTGGATGCATTCGCTGACCAGTCGCTTCTCGCGCGCCGGTATCAGCGCCCTGATGACACTGGAGGTGCCTGAACTCTTCGAGCCGGTCCGGGTTTCGGAGCACGGGATGTCACACCTCTCCGACAACGTGCTGCTCCTCCAGTGCCTGCGCCAGAACGGCAGGCTGCAGCGCGCGCTCACGGTTCTGAAGACGCGGGCCCACCATCACGACCCGACCGTCAGGCAATTCGAGATCACCAAGGAGGGGATCACCCTGGTCACGGGCGGGGAATCGCTGGCCGTCTAGCGTCCGTAAGACCTACCGTCCTGCGAGCGACCCTCCGATGCCGCCGATCGAGAAGTAGCGGTTGAGCGCGACGAAGATGATCACGGGCGGCAGCATCATGATCACGGCATAGGCGGAGCCGACGCCGCCGGAAGGGCCGTAGAGCTGCAGGCCCAGGGGGAGCGTGTAGTTGCCGGCGGAACGAATGAAGACGAGGACCACCACGTAGTCGTTCCAGGCCGTCAGGAACGCGAACACAGCGGTTGAAAGAAGGCCGGGCAGCGAGTTGCGGAGCACCACCCGCACGAAGCCGCCGAAAACGCTGGCGCCGTCCACCCAGGCTGCCTCCTCGAGCTCGATGGGAATCGAGTCGTAGTAGGCCCCCAACATCCACACCGCGGCCGACATCGTGAGGCCGATATAGATCGCGGTCACGCCGGCCAGGTCGTCGACCAGCCCGATCCTGGCGAGGAGGAAGAATAGCGGGATCAGCGCCACCACCACGGGAAGCGACTGGAGGATGAAGAGGGCCAGGGAGAACCCGGAAACGAGCGCGCCGCGGCCACGCGAGAGGACATACCCGGCGGGGGCGGCGAGCGCGACTACGACCACGACCACGACCAGCGTGACCAGCACGCTGTTGCGCAGCCAGACGACGAACGGGGTGCGGAACAGGATCACGAAGTTGACGAGCGTGGGCCCCTGGAAGTGGTTGTCGAACCCGAATCGCAGCGAGTGGTAGACCACGACCCCAACCGGAATCACCGCGATCGCGGTCACGATGAGCGTGGCCAGAAACCGCCACCACTGGCCCTGTTTGGAAGGAGTCGTCATGTCGCCGACAGGCGATCTTAGCGGCGTCAGGTCACATTGCCAGCGTTGCAACGCCAACCAGCCCCGCAAGGCGTTACGACGCTAGCGATCGCACCTCACGCTTCGGCCTGCTTAGGCTCCTCCTCGTTCCAGGGCTGGCGGAGCAGGTCCTCGAGTATCTTCACGTGGCCCAGCGCCGTGCGCTCGCGGGTTCGTTGCATCGGGTCTGACGAGGAGGCCGGCCGCATGATGGCGTCGAACCTCGGCCACCAGCGCTGATCAGCGGCAAACCCGTTTCGCAGCTCGTGCCCCCCGAATGCCGGCGATCGGGGCCCAGCGCACGCCCTCGGGGCCCCGAGTGCCGGCGATCGGGTGGCGGCCCTTGTGGGGAGCGGCTCGCCTGGGGCCGAACGGCCCGGGATGGTTCGTGACGGATCCGGTGGGCGGCTACCCCCTGGCCCGCTCCCCGACGTTCCCGACCCTGCCCCGCGATCTCCTGCGCCCACCCGCGAAGGGAAGCCCCACAATCTGCAGGGCAATTCCATGCCTGCAAAGCTGAGGGATCCCCCAGCCGGTTACATCTGGGCGTGGCGAACCGGACCGGCTGGTTCGTAGGTGCCGATGACGATGCCGAGGTCGGTCACGGTGACATCGACGGGGCGCATCGTTGCCGGCCGGATGCCGTCGTTGAACAAGCGGCGACCGGCGCCGAGCACCAGCGGATACGTCATCAGGCGGAACCGATCGACGAGCTCGTGCTGCAACAGCGTCTGGAGCAGTTGACCGCTTCCCCAGACCTGCAACTCGTCGCCGGGTTCGTCCTTTAGCGCCTGCACCGCCGCGACGATGTCGCCGGTGACCAGGCGAGCAGTGTCAGGGTGCTCACCGCGCCACGTGACCTCGGTCTCGCCGAGCGAGTTGGACACGACGTACTTGGGCAGCGAATTGATCGCCACGGCAATGGGGTTGGCAGGGTCGGTCTGGTCAGGCCAATAGCCGCGGAAGATGTCGAAGGTTCTGCGCCCGAATAGGAACGCGCTAGCGTGGCTGTTGAGCTCGGTGACGTACTCGCCGACGGCCGGGTCGGAAAACGGGGCTTGCCAGCCGCCATGCGTGAAGGCGCCGCTGGGGTCTTCCTCAGGTCCGCCTGGGGCCTGCATCACGCCGTCGAGGGTCAGGAACGTCTCAACGGTGAGCTTCATGGTCTTCTCCTTCGTGCGAGATTTGGTGCTCTGCGATCGGGGCGCCAGTCGCGTCCGGGATCAGCCTCTACGACGACGTCGACCGAGATGCTCGGGAATCGACATCCGGTTCGGCCGCCCAGGTCTCGTCCGGCACGGGGCGCAGCCACGCGTAGATGGAAACGCCGGCGAACCGCAGCGGGTCCAGGCGCACATGCCACCGCTGGTATCGCGTCGCCAGTTCCAGCCCCACGCCTGCTGCGATCAGCACCGGGAGCAGGACATATGCGGCTGGCGGGCGCGGTCGCAGTCGCCAGGCCGGCTCGGGGGCACGAAGCTCTAGTTCCCCTGCTCGGAACGCAGCCGCTCCACCTCCGCCTCCAGGGCCTCCGCCGACTCCTCAGCCGCGGCGACCTCCCGGTGCGCCTGCTCCGCCTCACGCTCCGCGGCCTCCACCTGTGCTCTCAGGTCGGCGGCTCGTCTCCGGGCCTTGGCAAGCCGCTCGCGTCGATGTTCCGTCTCGGCGCGGGCGGCCCTGGCCCGGGCGATCGCAGAGCGCAGGTCCTCGGCCTGCTCGCGCCGTTGTCGCGTTCGTGCCGGACCGCCTGTTTCGGAAGCAGCCTGGGGCGGTGGTGCAGCCGCCTCGACCTTGGCCGGAGCCGGACCCGGGTCGAACCCGAGCAGGCTGTCGAACCCGGTGCTCACGGGTTCCTCGGCGAGCGAGCCGTCGGCAAGACAGGGGGCCAGTGCGGGGTCGAGCGATGCGACCCGGAGCATGGTCCAGATTCGAGCCCGAGTCTCGCTGGTGGCCGGCGCCGCCACTCCGGCCAAGACTTCCATCGCGCGTCCTGTCAACTGCTCGACCAGGTGCGCGTGCTCGCTACTCAGCCGTCCCAGCGCACCCCGTCCGCCCTGGAGCGCCTTCTGCGTGCTGTCGCGCAGCGCCTCGCCGGCCCGGATCAGAGCCTGCACCCCGTCCGGCTCCACCGCGGCCAGCTGATTGAGGGCCCACAGCGGGGGAGGCGGGCGGCGCAGGCGGCGCACCTCCGCCGCCGCCTCCCGGTCGCCCGCTTCGCGCAGACGCCGGCTGAGCGCATCCCGCGTGGCGACGAAGGACTCGGGCGGAACCCGGCGCAGCTCCGGAGGCAGGTTCGGCACTGCGCACATGGTGCCGCAACCACCGCCACCTCTGAGCCTCTTCACGACCCCCGAACCCTGCGTGATGTGCACCGGGGCGGCGATGTCCGCGTTCCTGGATCGCGTCGTCTATGCCCTTGAGTCGCCCCACGACGGCCGCGCCGGGTTGCCGGCGCTCTACCGGCGCCGGGTTGCCGGTGTCCGGACGACCGTGGTCGATCCCGGAGGTGGTCGCCGGCGTCCGGCGTTTGGAGAGCCGAGAGCTGATCGAACGCTTCGTCCGCCAGGGCCACCCGGGGCCGATGCGAGAGTGGGCGCGATCGCTTCTCGACCCCTGCGGCGGGGCACGACCGGCGCCGGGAGTCAGGGCGTTTCGTCTGCCTCCAACTCCTCCCGCAGCCGGCGGAGCAGTTCCCAGTCCGTGTCGCGGCCGGCGGCGTCTTGCAGGGAGAGCAGCGTCTCGGTGCGCTGCACACCGTCGATCTCCCAGATCGTGTACAGCGTCTGCCGCAGGTGCTCGTGGTCGCGCACCCGCAGGTGCAGCATCAAGTCCATCGGCCCGGTGATGACGGAGACCTGCTCCACCTCCGGAAGCTCCGCCAGCTCGGCCAGCACCCGCAGCGGTTTGGCGCCGGTTTCCAGCGTCTGGACCCCGAGGTAGGCAGTCACCGGGAAGCCAAGGCGGTTCCGGTCGATCACCGGGCGGTAGCCGGTGATCACCCCCGCTCGCTCCAGGCGCGCGATGCGTTCCGCCACCGCCGGCGCCGACATGCCGACCGCTCGCGCGATGCTCCGCTGGGACGCTCGCGCGTCGCGCAGCAGTGCTTCCAGGACCGCGATGTCGATCAGGTCGAGCCCCGGCGGGCGGGACTCCCAGGCCGGCTCCGCTTTTTCATGTGCCAAGTTTTCAACCCTCCCGCTCATCGCATGCCAGGCGCAGACAGGCCCGTCTTTGCGTATGCTAGTGCCTGGCCGGACACCCGGGTGACCACCGGATGGGGTAGGGAGGGCCGGTGGGGATGCCCGGGGGTCCAGGCCATGCCGCATCTGCCGCAAGACGGCTGCGGCAGTTGTGTCATTGACCGCCGCGCGACCGTTGGGTCGGTAGCGTATGGAGACGGATGGCAGGCAGGTGCACCCGATGAGTGCCCCGAGTCCGTCCACCGGCGGATCCGGTGGGATGTGGGACCTGCTCGATCGCCACCCGCGCCGGGCTTTCATCGCGCTGGCCGGTGTCGCGCTCGTCCTGATGATCGTCTGCGGCCTCGCGGGAGGTGCGCTGGGCGCTCACCTGCAGTCGGCCCGCGATCGGCAGCTGGCCGGCGGACGTGCCGGCATCGGCCGCGGACCGGTTCAGTTCGGCGGGCTGGACCCCTACGGGCACCGGCACGGCGGGCCGCTCCGGATGTCATTCGTGGGTGCCAGCGTGACTCGCGGTTGGTACGTGACCTCGATCCGGGATGCCTACCCGGCGGTGGCCGCGCACATCATCGTCGGCGAGCACGGGCGGCCGGTGGACTGGAACGTCACCGCGCTGCCGGGCGCCCCCACCGCACGGGCGCTGTCCTGGAGCTTTCCGACCGACCAGGACCTGATCGTGGTCGACATCGTGACCAACGACTTCCTCTACGGGACGCCGCTCTCCATGTACGAGACCGAGTACACGGAGCTGCTTCAAAAGCTCCGCCGGGGGTCACCCCGGGCCGGGTTCGTCTGTCTCGGAGACTGGGGTCCGATCGGGGCCGTCGACGAGGCCGGTCAGACCGCCTACAGCTTCGATCAGATCGTGGCGGCCACCTGCAACGCGTTCAACGGCGTCTACGTCCCTATCAACCAGCTCTACGACGTCCCGGGAACGCGCGGGCCGCTGGGCCATCCCTCCATCGTGGGACCGGCCCGGAACCTCTTCCACCCCAACGACTACGGCGACGAGCTGATCGCCGAGGCGGTGGTGGCGGGCATCAGCGGCGACCCCCCGACGGAGGCGGTGCCGAACGAGCCCGGCATCCTGCAGCCCAAACCGCGCGCGCTGCTCCCGCCGAGCGCCACCCCCAAACCGATCATCGGGCACGAGACGCCCGCCCCCAAAGCTCAGACCCGGGGAACCCCGAGCCCGCGCGCCCAGCCCACTCCGTAGCACCGGCGCCGCCCACCCCCGACTGCCGGCACTCAGGGCCTCCACCGGCTCACGCTCAGGGTCGCCACGTCAGCCCCGCCGCGGCGAGCGCTACCCCCAGGACCATCGAGGCGGCCAGGTAGAGGAGCCGCAGCAAGCCGCCCGGGAGGCGCAGCTCCAGTTCCAGCGTCGGAGCCCGCAGCAGGTGGACCAGCACGTGAATTCCGACACAGGCGCCGAAGACCAGAAAGCTCAGTCTGTGGAGCGCCTGCCAGAGTCCAACCATCCCCGTCGACGGCTCCAGCCAGAGCGCCAAGCCTGAACCCATCAGGACCAGCACGGCGAGGATGAGCGGGGGTGCGACCCATCGCAGCCCGGGCGCCGGGGGGCCCGCCGCCACGAATCCGGCGTCGCCCAGGTGATAGCGGGCGAATCGATACCCGGCGGTCGCGAGCTTGAGCACCAGAGGTGGTGCCAGGAGCAGACCGATGGCGAGGTGCGGCCAGGTCCGAAAACCCGGTATCGCGAGGCCGGTCCCACCCGCGAGGAGGAACAGGGGGACCAACAGCAGGCCGGTGCTCGTGGTCATCCGCCGGTTGCGCTCAACGCGCGACGGCACAGCCCTCACCCGAACACGGACCCCGCGGACGGACCGAAGAAGGTGACGAGCGCGGCGACCACGATCCCGAGCGCGAGCAGGCCGAGCGCCAGGACGTGGCGGCGGCCGGCACGGGCGAGCGGCGCGCCCGGCACCCAATCGTCGTGGGTCCAGCGCAGAGCGCGGGCCGCGTAGCTGAGCGCGTGGACCATGGCCGCGAACGCGAACGCGATGAAGCTCAGTTCATGGATCAGGATCCACGCCGGCCCCGCGAGGAGCCGGGACCCCACCCCGATCCCGAGCAGCCAGAGCACGACGCCACTTCCGAACAGCGCCAGGGTGGAGAGCACCAGCACCACGGCGGTGACGCGCAACAGGTCGTCGGGAGCTCCCTCCGCGCGTTCGTCGGGGTCGCGGCGGTAGTAGCGGACTGTGCGCTCGGCGGTCGCGACCAGCTTGACCCCGATCGCGGGAAGCGTGCCCAGACCCAGCCCTACGTGCACCGGAACCAGGCCGTCGGCGAGAAAGGGGATGGTCGCCACCTCCGCCCCCAGCAGCGCCACCAGGACCAGCCCCAGCTGGGCGATCAGGCGCCGCCGGCCGAGGATCCGTACCGGGAGCAGCAGTCCCCGCGAGGGCGGGACCTCGTCGGTCAACTGACGATGTCCTTCCGGTGGAAGCGGTACCACGCCAACGCGACGAAGGCGGCAGCGTAGATCAGCGCCGAGATCGTGCCCTTGATCACGTCGTCCCACTGGACGGGGTCGCTCAGAAAGGTGAGCCAGGCGTCGGCGTAGTGGGTCGGCAACACCACCCGCAGCGCGCCCAGTGCGGTGATCTGGTCCAGGATCTCGGACACGATGAGCAGCATCACCGCGCCACCGACGGCACCGAGCGGGGCATCGGTGGAGACGGAGAGCAGGAAGGCGAGACCGGCGGTCACCAAGAGCGTGATCGCGATATAGGCCAGGATCCCGAGCAGACGCAGGAGCGCGAGACCGGTCGGGATCTGTTCTCCGTAGGTGGTCATCATCGGATGCCACCCGTAGCGAAGCGTGCCGGCCAGGAGCGCGGTGCCCGTCAGCAGGAGGACCGCCAGGGCACAGGTGAGAAGCGCCACCAGCAGCTTGTTGAGCAGGAGCCGGCCGCGGGGGACCGGGATCGCGAGCAGGTAGCGCAGCGAGCCCCAGCTCGCCTCGGAGGCGATGCAGTCGCCGCAGAAGAGGGCCACCACGATGACGAGCAGAAAGGACGACGACACCAGCAGGGTGAAGAGGGCGAAGTTGAGGCCTCCGTGCGTCCCGAGGGCGGCGAAGGACGCGAACTCTCCCTGCTGCTGCCCGTTGCCGCCCGGCCGTCCGACTTCGAAGGCGAACAGGATGATCAGCGGCAGCAGCACCATGCAGCCGAGCGCCAGCCGTGTGCGCAGCCGGCCCGCTTCCCGCCGGATCTCGGCACCCACGCGCAGCGCGGCCGCGGCCCGGTAGCCGGGGGCGGCCCCGTCCCGGGTTGGGTCCTGGAGCGCGCTCACGGGTACGCCTCCTCGGAGGTGGCGCCGCCGACCAGGTCCAGGAAGGCGTCTTCCAGCCGGCGGCTAGGGGCCACTCGATCGACCGCGATACCGGCGCCCACGAGAGCGCTGACGACGTCGCTGCGGTCGACGCCATCGAGGTCGCAGACCAGCGTGCGGGCACCCTGGAGCCGAACGTCGCGCGCGCCCACCTCACGCAGCACCCGCTCGGCGGCCGGGGGGTTGGAGACGTCGAGCAGGACGGTCGAGCTCTCGCCGACCAGGTCCGCGACTGCCCCGCCGGCGACCACGCGGCCCTGATGGAGGATGACGGCGTGCGTGCACGTCTGCTCCACCTCCGCCAGCAGGTGACTGGAGACGAGCACGGCGCGGCCGCCGCTGGCGTAGCACCGCAGCACCTCGCGCATCTCCGCGATCTGGGGCGGGTCCAGGCCGTCCGTGGGTTCGTCGAGCACGAGCAGCTGCGGTCGTCCGAGCATGGCCTGGGCGACGGCCAGGCGCTGGCGCATGCCGTGGCTGTAGGTGCCGACACGCCGCCCGACCGCCTCCCCCAAGCCCGCGATCCGCAGCGCCTCCTCGATGTGGGCGTCCTCTGGGCGCCGGCCGCTCGCCTGCCAGTAGAGCCGGAGATTTTCGGCGCCGCTCAGGTGGGGCAGGAAGCCCGGACCTTCGACCAGGGCCCCCAGGCGCGATAACACCGGTGCGCCCGGCGTGAGCGGATGGCCGAAGACGAGCACCGATCCCGAAGTCAGGGTGGTGAGGCCCATCAGCGCCCGCAGCGTGGTGGTCTTGCCGGCGCCGTTGGGTCCGAGCAGCCCCACCACCTGATCGCGCTCGACCCTAAAGGAGATGTCCTGAGCCGCCACGAACCCATTGGCGTAGACCTTGCGCAGGTGGTCGACGACCAGCGGGCTCGCCGCTTCTCGCTCCTCCACGCGGCGGGTGCTCCGCTGGATTCGCCGCCGCCCCAGGACCAGCGCGACCACCGCCAGCACGAGCAACGCCAGGACCACACCGAGCAGGACCAGCGGCCAGACCGGGCTCTGGGTGGCGAGCGGTTGCCCCAGGATGGTCGGCACCACCAGGCCACCCTGTAGAGCGACGGTGTAGGTGGCCGCTTGGGAGGGTCCCAGGTAGGCCTCGTCCGAGGTCGCGACCACGACCACCAGGCGATCGCCGGCGCCGAACTGGTGGACGATGGGCGCGAGGTGGATCGTCACCGGAGTCGCCCCGGCGAGCGTCGGTGCCAGCCCTGAGAGCCGCACTGGGGTGACGATGCCGCCGGGCAGGGTGGGCCTGGTCCCCGGAGGCGCGTCGTAGAGCTTCACGAAGACCACCGCCTGGCCGGTGGTGCTGGCGACGCGCAGGTGGATGGTGGGCGACCCCGAAACCAGCTGAGCCTGGCTCACGGGTGTCGACGCGAAGACCGCGTGCTGACCCGGAATGTCCACGGCACCGGCACCGGTCAACGCCACGGTGTTCGACTCGACGCCCGGGACGGTGGAGACCGCGGACGGGATTCCGTTGGGCGGGCTGGCGATCGGCTGCGGCGGCCCCTGGAGTTTAAGCGTCCGGGTCTGGTCGCCCTCGAGCCCTGGATAGCGGCCGGCCATCTCCTCGACGTCGGTCGGCGTCCCGCTTTCCGAGAAGCCGGAGATCCGGGAAAAGACGAAGCTGTGGCCGGGGCTCGGTCCCTGGTGCTTCAGGTAGTAGTCGAGCCACTGCAGGACGAGCCCGTTCTGAAGGTCTTGGTCCGACTGCGCGCCGCTGCCGCCGGAGTGACCGCCCGTGTACCAGGCCACGCGCACCGGAGTCCCGTTATGGGCGATGCCGCGTGCGTTGGCGTCGGCCTGAGCGAGCGTGAAGAGCGTGTCCGTCTCGCCCTGGATGAGCATGGTGGGCGCGTGGATCCGACTCAGCACCCCCGAAGGGCTGGAGCGGTCGAGGAGGGCGATCTGCGCCAGGGTCAGGTTTCCGGTCACGGTCGCCTGCTGGTAGAGCTGGCAGACGTCAGGAGCGAACCGCCCGCAGGCCGGACTCAAAGGGCTCTGGCCACCTTCCCCGAACAGGACCCCGACCCACGCCTTCTTGAGCACGCCGGTCTGGGGGTTGGCGTCGACCGCGTTCGGAAGCAGCGCGGTGGCCAGGTTGTTCCAGGTGATCTCCGGCACGATGGCGTCGATGCGCCGGTCGTAGGCGGCGAGCAGGAGCGCCAGGGCCCCGCCGTAGGAGCCGCCGACCACACCCACCACCGGATCGTCCACGCCCTTGCGCTGGATCTCCGGCTGCCGGCCCAGCCAGCTCACCAGCTGGGACGCGTCCCGGATCTCCCAGTCCGGGCTGTCGAGGTGGATCTGCCCGCCGCTGCGCCCCATGCCCTGCGCCGACCAGGTGAGGACGGCGAAACCCTGCTGCGCCAGCTGCTCGGCGGTGCCGGCCACACTCTGCTTGCTGCCCCCCATTCCGTGGGCGACCAGGACCGCCGGGACCGGGTGCGCGGCCGACGCGCCGTCGGGAAGGAAGAGGGTGGTGTCGAGGGGGATGGGGACGTTCTGCTGGGGACCGGAGAGCACGGTCAGGTAGCGCGCGGTGGCCGTATAGCCGGTCGGCCGCGGGACCCAGTTCGCCAACAGGGCTCCCGCGATCACCACCAGCACCACCGCCGCCGCGATCACCCGCGCCCGCGTCGGCGCCGTCCGGGAGGGAAGGCGCGGCCACGGCATTCCGGTCTTTATAGCCCGCCCGCGCATCCACTCACGCCCAGCACTTCAAGCACCCGCCCCGTCGATCTCTCTACAAACCCGCCCTACCCCCGGCGTCGTAACCCCGGAATGTGGAGAAGCGCACCCGATAGCACCCGCCTGCACCCTCACCCCGCGCAACACCCGTCACCACCCGCCACCCCCTGTTGAGCACGCGCAGGGGCCCTGTCCACATGCACCCAGCGGGCGCAAGCTCGGGCGCCCCCCGGGGTCCCCGCGGAACGGAGCTTGCGGAGTTTCGTGGGGTGGGAGCCCGAAGCGAGCCAGCACGACCTCTCACGGCGCCAGCCACTGCGGGCCCGGCAGGGATCGGCGGCAAGTGCCGCCGGGGGGATTGGGGGCGCCAGCCCCCAAGTAAGACAAATCGCACCCTCACAACCACCACCCACGGTGCTTACCCAGCCGTGCGCAGCTCGGACGCCAGTCCGAAGTCGCCCGGAGCTCCGCCGCGCGGCAACCCCCCCAAGTAAGACAAATCGCACCCTCACAACCACCACCCACGGTGCTCACCCAGCCGTGCGCAGCTCGGACGCCAGCCCGAAGTCGTCCACACACTCTCAAAGCACCGCCGCCCCCACAAAAAAGCCCACCCCCGCTGGGGGGCGGGCTCGGGCGTGGGAATAGTCGTCAGTGCCCCGGCGGTGCTCCGTGCGCCAGTTGAGCCAGGAGCGGGAGGATGTTGGGGACGTCGGGGGTGCGGAAGGCGTAGAGGAACCCGGCGACGGTGCACGCGAGGCCCACCATGGTGGCCGCCCCCACGGCAGCCTTGAGCGAGCGCGACATCGGCGGGCGGGGCACCAGGCCGCCCGCGTTGCTGCCCAGACGCATGAGCATGGCCGCCCTGTCGATGCGGGCCTTGCCGGAGCGGGCGAGCGCGCCGAAGGCGCTCTCCGACGCCTCCACCGACAGCTTCCCGGTGCCTTGGTCCCGCACCCGCAGCGCGGCGGTGCCGAGGACGACACCTTGCCGCAGCTGACCGACCGCATAGTCGCGCACCTCCTTGGCCGAGCGCGCCCGCTGGAGCAGCAGTGCGCCCGGGAGGCACAGGACCCCAAGCCCGGCCGCGACCAAGAAGGTCGCGTCGAAGCCCTTGCCGGCCTGCTGAAGCAGGACGTCCTTGATCTGGGGCGGCAGGTTGAGGGCGGCCAGGCTGGCGGTGTTGCCGCCGATCGCGTGGCCCGGAACATACGGCATGTTGGCGACGATCCGGTTGGTCAGGATCGTCGAGAGGACGGCGACGCCGATCGCCGCCGCGACCCGCTGCACGACGTTGGTGAGCGAGGTGGCGGCCGCCACCTGCTCCGGGCGCAGCGTCACGTAGGCGGCGGACATGGCGGGCATCATGGTGAAGCCCATCCCGATGCCTCGCGCGACCATCATCAGGATGATCACGCCCTCGCTGGTGTTCCAGGAGATGGTGGCCGTCCAGAGCGAGGCGGCGGTCAGGACCAGGACCCCGAAGGGAACGATCTTGCGCGCGCCGATGCGGTCGGTGAGAATGCCCGAGATCGGCATCATCAAGCCCGCCGCGATGCCCTGAAAGGCCAGGATGAAGCCAGACTGGAGCGTCCCCATGCCCTGGATCTGCTGCAGGAACAGCGGCATCAGGAAGACGGCGCCGAAGAGCGTGGCCGCGATCAGGAACACGAGCATCTGGGCGCCCGCGAAGCCGGAGTCCTTGTAGACCCGGATGTCGAGCAGGGGGAAGCGCTGCCGAAGTTCGACCAGCACGAAGGCGGTGAGCAGGACCACTCCGCCGACCAGCGGGCCCAGCACCTGAAAGGACCCCCAACCATACTGTGCCGGCTGGCTCAGGCCGTAGACGATGCCGACCATGGCGGGGCAGATCAGGATCAAACCCAGCACATCGAGCGGAGTCCGCGCGGAGTGTTGGGGCCGGTCGGGCCGCAGGAAGAGAATCGCCAGGATGGCTCCGACAATGCCGATCGGAAGGTTGATGTAGAAGATCAGGCGCCAGGTGAAGTCCTGGACGAACCAGCCTCCGAGCAGAGGCCCAGCGATCGGCCCCAGCATCATCGGGATGCCGAGAACGGCCATCATCCGCCCCCGCATATCGGGGGGCGAGACGCGCATCAGAATGGTCATGCCGACCGGCATCAAGAGGCCGCCGCCGAGTCCCTGGATGACCCGGAAGAAGATCAGTTGAGTGTCGCTCCCGGCCAACCCGCAGAGGGCCGAGCCGCCGATGAAGAGCAGCTCGGAGGCGATGAAGACCCACTTGGCTCCGAGACGATCGATGAGCCAGGCCGAGAGCGGGATCACCGCCGCCAGCGAGAGCGAGTAGCCGGTGATGATCCACTGGATGGTCGTGAGAGAGGTGTTGAAGTCGGTCTCCAGCCGGGGCAGGGCGACGTTGACCACGGTCTGGTCGAGGATCGCCATGATCATGCCGAACATGCAGATCCCGGCCGCCACCCACATGTAGTTGCCCGTGGTGCGCCGCGGGGCGCCTTCGGTGCGCGCCGTAATCGGCTGTGTCGGTCCGGTGGGCGGCGCCGGCGGTGCCGGCTCAGTCCGAGGAGCGAGGGTGTCGGTCACGCGAGCTCCTCATCCCGCAGTGCCCGCGCCCGCACCGCCGCGCTGCCGGCGAAGCCGGTGGTGAGCACGATGGCGATGGCGCTGGCGAGGATCAGTGCGGCGCCCGGAATTACCGTGGCCCACGTCGCGTGGGACCAGGAACCGTTCGCGAGCGGCCAGCCGGCGGCGAAGGGCGCGATGACGGCCCAGACGCCGCCGATCAGACCGAGCACGAAGACGCCGGTCATCAGCAGATGACTTCGGAGTTCACCCAGGGGGTTCACTGGTCAACTCTCCTCCAGGTCGGTGCGTTGCCACCGGTGGGGGTGGAACCGCCCTGCGTGGGGCCGTCGGGCACGCTGGAAGGTGCCTGCGGCCGGGTGGAAATGCCATTCGGTACCGGCGCTCCCGCGGAGGTCGTGGAAGCGGGTGCGGCGGCGGGTTGAGCGGCGGCGGCCGGCGCCTGCCCAGGGGCCGGTGCCTCCAGGTCGGCGACCAGCTTGGTCGCGAGCTGCAGCAGCGCCCGGTCCAGGCTCTCCTGGTCGGCGTGCTCCTGCGCCGCGGCCGGCTCGGCGGCACGGACGCGGCGAGGCGGTGCCACCAATTGCACGATCTGCAGGGACGTGACGGCCAGGCCCACCAGGCAGAAGACGAGCAGCCCCAGGCCGGTCCCGAACGAGACCTTGGTCACGGTCGTCCAGTCGCCGCTGCCCTGCACGTTGAGCGCCCAAGGCATAAGCACCAGCCAGCCACCGGCAAGACCGGTCACCATCGACCAGCCGATGCCGAGCATCGTTCGTAGCGTCACGCGATTTCCTCCTCTCGGACGTTCAAGAAAGTGGTCATTGGACGGGCACCGCAGCCCCCGCCGCTGAGGGGGCGGTGGCTCCTTCGGTCTCCGCCTGCAATCCCTCCGCCGCACGGGCGAGGGCCCGCAGCCCTACCACCACCTGAGCGAGCTCGGCGGCGGTGAGGCGCTGGATCAACGCCTCCAGCACTTCCCGAGGACCCTGGCGCATCCGGTCAATGCACGCCGAGCCTCGCTCCGTGGGGTTTACCACGATGCGACGGCGATCGTCAGGATCTTGATGGCGGTTGGCGAGCCCCTCCTCGACCAGGCGGTCGACGATGGAGCTGGCGGCCGGCATCCCGATATTCAGGCGCTCCGCGAGGTGCCCGACGCTGAGGTGCCCGCTGTCGCTGAGCGTCATCAGCGCTCGCAGCTGGGCCATGGTCAGACCGGTGTTCAGGAACCATGGCGCGGGCGGCTTACTGAGGACCTTCGAGCGGTGAATGGCACGCTGGACCCGGAGGACCAGCTCCATCACCTCGGTCGTCTCCTTGGTCATGGTTCGGTTATACCACACTGTTCGACCCGACCAAACTATTTGACGCGACGACATCATTCGATGGAACCACACCATTTCTTCCGGCTTACCAATTTCTTCCCGCCGTGGAGGAAATTCATTGGCCGTTGGCGTCCAGCCTGAACTTGATGGCAGCCCTGGCCGGCTTCTCTCACAGCTCGATCGCCGCTCCCCGGGCCTCGGTGGAGCACACGGTCGCCGGCACCCAGCCACGTTCGCGGCGGGAGCATCTGGTTCAGATCGACCTGCTCCGGATCGTGGCCATCGTGGCCGTGGTCGCGACCCACGTGACTCTCTTCACCCAGCCCTGGACCGCCGCCGGAGCTCAAGCCCTGACGGTGGTGCTCCACGTGAGCCGTTTCGCGTTCTTCTTCATCACCGCCTTCGTCCTCTACCTGACCTCCGGATCGCGGCCGGCGCCGGTGCTTCGCATGTGGCGCAAGCGCTTCCAGCCCATCCTCCTGCCCTACCTGGCCTGGACGGTGATCTACTGGCAGTACTCGCGCTTCTTCTCCTGGGGCGGGTATCCCTCGACGCTGCCGGGAGCGCTCTACCAGCTGGGTCAGAACCTGCTCGGAGGCTGGTTCCAGCTCTACTTCCTGATCGTCACCATGCAGCTCTACCTCGCCTTTCCGGTGATCGCCTGGATCGTGCGCCGGACGCGGGGCCACCACCTGCATCTGCTCATCGCGTCGGGCGCGGTGGAGGTGGGGTGGCTCTTCGTCATGCAGTACGCCTGGTGGGTGGTTCCCGGCTTCCTGCAGCCCTTGGTCACGCACGCACAGGAGGAGCTCTGGAGCTATCAGTTCTTCTTCTTCCTGGGTGCCGTCGCGGCGGCCCACAAGGAGGAGCTGATCAGCACACTGCGGCGATACCGGGGGCGGCTGATCGCGCTCGCGGCCGCCCTCCTCGCCGCGGCCTTCCTGCTCTACGGCCTGAATCTCTGGCTGGGGGAGCCCGCGGGCCAGGCGGCCGGCGTGTTCCAGCCCGCCACCCTGGTTTCTTTCTTCGCGGTCATGCTGGGCCTGGGTCTGCTCGCGCAGCACCTCGCCGACACCCGCTCTCCGCGCAGCCTGACCTGGCGCCTCTTCCGCTGGTGCGGCGAGATCTCCTTCGGGATCTACCTCTCGCACATGATCGCGCTGCAGCTCTTGGTGCTGCCCCAGGTGCGGTCGCTGCTCCAGGTGAACCAGCTCTCGACTCCGGTGCAGGGGATCGCGATCTGGGCGCTCACGGTGGGCGCGACCATCCTCCTGGTCTCCCTCCTGCGCCACCTCCCGTTCGCTACCGCGCTGACCGGACGCCCCCGCCGTCCGCTCTCCGCGCTTCGGCGCACACCGGCCATGGTGGAACGCGCGGCCTGAGGCCCGCCGGAGCCTCCTCAGGCCTGCTTGGAGCGGCTGCGGTAGGGACGGGCGACCAGCACCGAGACCGGAGCGCGGGTGAGCAGTCCCTGCGCGATCGAGCCCACCAGCAGGTCGTAGAGCGGGCTGTGTCCGTGGCTCCCGACCACGACCAGATCGCCCTGGTGCTCGTGGATCGCCTTCACCAGCGACTCGATCTGGGGCCCGGTGCGCTCCTCGTAGGTCCAACCGGTGAGGCGGGCCGCGCCGAGCACGTTGGTCGCGCTCTCCTTCGCCGCCCGTGCCACCTCGCCGGCGGCATCGTAGAACTCAGCGGCGTCGGGGAGTCCGGCCGAGTCCGCGGCGCCCAGAGCGGCCTGCGCCACGTGGCGGACGTGAACGGCGACCACCCGTGCCTCCTCGCGCCGGGCGATGCGCGCTGCGACCGTGAGCGCGTAGGTGGAGAGGTCGGACCCGTCGATGGCGACGATGATGGTGTGAAAGTTGGGCAGTGCCTCGACGTCTTCGGCGGGCATGTCCCCAGTATCGGGCCGCCGGCCGGTCGCGCTCCCTGACCTCAGCCACTGCGCTCCCGCTCCCGCAGATACCGCTGATACCGCTCGTAGGCCTCTTCCTTGCGCGCGTCGACGATCTTGGTGTAGCCCTGCAGCGTGGCCAGGTTGGCGTGGCCCAGCACTTCCTGGACCAGCCTCACGTCGCCGCCGGTCACCTCGAGCAGGCTGGTCGCGGCGGTGTGACGGGCGACATGGGGAGAACGCAAGGACCAGATCCCCAGCCGGCGCCGGATCTCGTTGACGACGTGGCGGGCGCCGGCCGAGGTCAAGCGCCGCTCCCGATCGTCGGCGATCGAGCGGTCGTAGTTGATGAAAAGCGCCAGGCAGGTGTCCTCCCGAACGCGGAGGTAGTCGTCGACCGCTGACCGGGCGTCGTCGGTGAGGTAGACCGCCCGTTGTTTGGCTCCCTTGCCGGTGACGACCAGGCGGTTGCCCTCGCGCGGGATGTCGGTGCGGTCCAGCGCCAGCGCCTCGGAGATCCGGCAGCCGGTGCTGATCAGAAAGTGGATCAGTGCCCGATCGCGGAGCTCGCGGCGGGAGTGGTTGGGAAGGGATGCCAGCAGGTGCGCCAGCTCCTCCGGCGGCAACGGCTTGGGCAGCCGCTGCTCGACCTTGGGCAGCGTGATCCGGTTGGAGAGATCCTGCGGGACCAGCTGCTCTCGCGCGAGCCAGCGCAGCCAGGAGCGGATGGCGACCAGTGCGCGCTGTCGCGAGGCCGGGCTCTTCTGGGTCCGCGCCAGGTGCCGCTGGTAGGCGCGGAGGGCGTCGGGCCCCAGTTCGTCCATCCGCAGCGTGTGGCCGCGCTCCCGAAGGAAGGTGGCGAGGCGGCGCAGCTCACCCTGGTAGGCGCGGACGGTGTTCCGACTGCGGTTGGCTTCCAGCTCCAGCCAGCCCAGGTACTCGTCCGCCGCCGCCTCTACCTCCAGGGGCGCCCCCACCGGTCCGGCCTCCCGATCCAGCGCGGGCGCCCCGGTTCGGCTCCGTGACCTCTCGTCAGTGGACCGGCCTGCCATGTTGCGAGCCGAGTGTACCCACGCCTCCGGGTGGCGTTAACTCCAGGTTTGACCGTAGCATTCGATCGGGTCGCCGATTTCGGATGGTGCCCATGCACCACCAGGCGGGACCTCGGAGCGAAAGTAAGTCATGACCATGGCCACAAGGTCCGGCGAATGAACTTTCTGGTTGGGCTGCACGGGGTCGTCGCCCTGGTGCTGATGCTGGCCCTCCTGTACGCCGAGGAGGCCGGGGTCCCGATCCCGTTCGCGCCCGGAGAGCTGGTCCTCATCATCGCCGGGATCCTGGTGCAGACGGGGGCCCTCAACGGTTGGATCTTCGTTCCGCTCGCGATCGTGTGCTGTGGTGCGGGGTCGTTCACGGGCTACAGCTGGGCGAATTTCATCGGGGAGCGTGGGCTGGACGTCGTCGCCGCTCGGCTTGGCCAGCAGAAGCGGCTGGGGAGGGTGGTCGGGCGGATCCGGCAGGCCGGGTCGAAAGAGATCGGGATCACGCGTCTGATCCCGGGCCTGCGCATCTACACCAGCCTGGTCGCGGGGGCGGTCGGCGTCCCGCGAAGGCGGTTCCTGCTCGGGGTGCTGCCGGCGACCGCGCTGTGGGTGCTCTTCTTCACCGCTCTCGGCTTCCTCTTCGGCATCCCGGCCGCCCACTATCTGAACCGCCTTGAGGACCTGGCCATCGACGGTGGCCTGCTGGTACTGCTGGGGTTGGGTACCTATTTCGCGGTGCGACGTATCCCTGGGGACCGCCTGGTGGCGCTGGGCCGCGTTCCCGACGTGGTGCAGGTGGCCCTGGCCCTCGTCGTCGACCTCGTGATCGTGGCGGCCTTGATAACCGGGATCGAGGCGATGACGCGGAAGTTCTTCGGCTTCAACCCGATCGCCCAGTGGGCCGAGGCGGCGGTTCTGACCGCTGTCGTGATCGTGATCTATGCCTTGGTCACCCGGTTCGGCTTCGGCGCCACCGCCGGGGAGGCGATGCTGGGTACCAGCTACCGGCCGGGCCGGCGCCGCCCGCACCGCGTGGGCGCGGTCACCGAACCGCGACTGGACGAGGCTCGGCGGCGGTTTCGCGATCTCGCCGACAGTACGCGGCTGGAGGTCTTGAACCGGATGCTTGACGGGCCCTGCACACTCGACGAGCTGGTCGCCTTCACCGAGTTGCCTCGGGAGGAGGCGCTGGGACACCTCCGCACCTTGAACCGGATCGGATTGGTCTCGCCTGAAGTGGACGGCGAGGACCCCGCGACCCGCTATGAGATCCCGGGACCGGAGCTGCGCGACGCGATGTCCCGGCTGATGGCACTGCGAGCCGCCACCCCGGGCGCGGCCTCGCCCAGCGCACCACCCGAGACGTCGGCCCCGACGGCTCCGGCTCCGCCACCCCCTCACGAGCCCGCGTCGTACGGGCCGCGTTGAGGTCAGGGACGGGCCAGGATCTCTCCGTTGAGAATCGCGAACCAGGCGTCCTCCTGCGCGGCCCAGTTGCGCCAGGCGGCGGCCAGTCGTTCCAGGTCCCCCACCCCCGCGAGCCCTCGCGCCAGCGCCTGCTCGGCGAAGCTGGAGCGCGTGACCCGCTCCGCCCACTGCCCGCCCCACCAGGAGCGATCCTCCGGCGACGAGTAGCACCAGGCGCTGGCGGAGGCCCTGACGTCCCGCAGCCCGGCCGCGTTGGCCCAGGCCAGCAGCCGGCGCCCGGCGTCGGGCTCGGCGTGGTTCCCCCGGGCGATCTGGTGGTAGAGGTCGAGCCACTCGTCCAAACCCCGGTGGTCCGGATACCAGGTCATGGCGGCGTAGTCGGCGTCGCGCGCCGCGACCACGCCACCGCCCCGGCAGACGCGGGCCATCTCGCGGAGCGCGGCAACCGGGTCGGAGAGGTGCTGCAGCACCTGGTGCGCATGGACGACGTCGAACGCCCCGTCTTCGTAGGAGAGGCTGTAGACGGAGCCCAGCTCCCAGCTCACGTTGGTGACTCTGGCCTCTTCCGCGGTGCGCCGGGCGGCCCGGTGCGGCTCGGGCACCGGTTCCAGCCCGATCACGTGCCCCTCCGGGCCGACCCGTTCCGCGATGCCGACCGTGATCGTCCCCGGTCCGCTGCCCACGTCGAGGACGCGCGTGCCCGGGCGGAGGTGGGGGAGCAGGTAGCCGGCGGAGTTGTCCACGGTGCGCCACTTGTGGGCCTGGAGCACGCTCTCGTGGTGACCGTGGGTGTAGACGTCGGGGCGACTCCCCATCGCGGCCACTCTACGGTTTGCCCGAGGCCCGGCAGCGGGGAGGGGGGCCGGCTCAGTTCGCGCTCACGAGGAGGACCAGGGCGCTCAGGGAGGCGTCGTAGACCAGCGGTGGCGGCGCCGGGCTGTAGCGGGTGGCCGGGATATGCGGCGTGCCCGGCGGTCTCGCGCGCGCCCACGCGGCGCCGTCCCAGGTCCAGGTGCTGGTGAGGCAACCCTTGGTGGAACAGCTGGCGTCCTCGGGGGCGACCAGCACGGTGCGCCGGGTGCCGGGGTTGTAGGCCAGGGAGCCGGCCGGCAGCGTGGCCTGCGGCTGGTGCTGCCAGGTGGCTCCGTTCCAGGTCCAGGTCTGATGGTGACCGGCGTAGACCAGCTCTCCCCGCGCCAGGTCGTCGATCAGCTGGGGGCTCGATCCCTGGTCACTGACATCGATGCCGCCGGGCAGCGACGCCCAGTGGGCTCCGTCCCACAGCCAGGTGTGCTCCGAACGGGCCACCACCAGATCTCCGGTGGCCTGGTCGTAGCCGGCGGCGAAGGCCTCCTGTGGCTGCCGGCTGGGGGCGCCGGGCGCCGGGACCTGGGGTGCACCCTGGCGGGCGGTGCGGTGCCAGCTGCCTCCGGTCCAGGCCCACACCTGGGCCTGCTCGTTCACGTAGAGGACGCGACCCAGACGGGCGTCGTCGACCATCACGCCTTGACCAGAGGCTGTCGGGCTGGCCGCCGGCTCCCGACCACGCCAGGCGCCGGCGTGGTAGAGCCAGGTCCGGTCGGTGGTGCTCTGGCAGCCGCCGTCGAAGCCTGGCCGGACCCGGGTGCAGCCATGGTCCCAGGCCACCAGCTGACCGGTCCCGGCGTCGTATGCCATGTCGATCTGACTGCTGTTGGGGCCCTGGGTGCCGCGCCAGGCCGGGCGGAAGCCGGCCTGGTCACCGTCCCAGGTCCAGAGCGTCGCCGGCCCGGTCGCAGGCGCCTCGTAGGCGGGGGCTCCCTGCGGCGCCAGGCGGGTGACCTCCCAGGTGGCGAGTCCGGCGATGAGAAGGAAGAGAAGGACGCCCAGGGCGAGGGCGCGGTTGCGGCGGCGGCGAGCTGGCGGCGTGGTCGGTGCCGGCAGCTGGGTGGGGAACGATGGCACGAGGTTGCGGCGGAGTCTACGGCCAGTTCCCGCTTTCGCGCGCATCCTCATGCCGCGGGAGCGAAACCAATACCCGATTGCCGGCACTCGTGTGGCACTCGAGGCTCATTTAGGCCCGGAAGTACCCCGAGTGCCGGCACTCAGGTGTCCGACGGCGTCGTGAGGCCCATCTTGAGAGGAGAGTGGAGTTATGCCGGGCGTACCCTGGCTCAGCGAGGCGAGGATGGCGGACGAGGGAGCGGTGCTGACGGTGCGGGGCGAGGCGACGCAGAGGGTGGCTCCCGATGGCGGAGTGCTGTCGGGCAGCATCGTCAACATCGAAAGCTCCAAGGCGCAGGCACTGGCCGCCACGGCGGCGGCGCAGCAGCGTCTGACCGACGAGCTGTCGGGGCTGGGAGGAGTCCCGCTCACCCTCGACACCGAGAACGAGGCGCTCACCTGGTCGGCCTACTCCGCCTCGACCCAGATGGAGACCAGATACAACCCGAACACGCAGCGGCACGAAGAGACCGGGAGAGTCATCGCCACCGTTCACGTCATGCTCACGGCACGGGATCTGAGCCGGCTCCAGGATCTTTCCTCGGCGCTGGCACACCAGGAGGCGTTCCACCTCCACCAGGTCGCCTGGCAGGTCGACGACGACAACCCCGGCTGGGCGCATGCGCGTCGGGACGCGGTCCAGGCCGCGGTGCGGAGGGCCCGTGACTACGCCGAGGCACTCGGCGCTTCACTCGCGGCGGTGGAGCAGGTGGCGGACACCGGCCTCCTCGAGAACCGGCCCAGGGTCGACCCGTTCGGCGGAGGTGCTGCCCTGGCGCTGGCGAGCCGGGCCGACTCGGGGCCCGAGGAAAGCGCCGACGCACCGTCGCTCGACCCCGTTCCCCAGGAGGTATGGGCGGTGGTCGAGGCGCGCTTTCGGACCTCGCCCGCGACGCTCACCGGCTGAACGGACGGGAACCGGCCCAGCGCGGTCTCGTCGGCGGCGTCAAGAAGGGATATTCAGGGAGAGGGTGATGGCTGAGTCCACGATCCGCGCAGGAGATCCGGTGATGGTGTTGATCAACGTCTTCACCTGCGCGCCACAGAACCAGCAACGACTGGTGGACGCCTGGCAGCGCGGCACCGATGAGGTGATGCGGTATCTACCGGGGTTCATCTCGGCCAACATCCACCGCAGCCTGGATGGCACCAAGGTCATCAATTACGCGCAGTGGGCGAGCCGGGAGGCGTTCGAGGCCTCGCTGCGGGACCCTGAGGTGGGCGCCTACTTTCGCGGACTGGCGCAGATTGCCCCACCGGATCCGGTGCTGGCGGAGGTGGTGTCGGTGCACCGGGCCGCGGCGCGCCCCGACTGAGGCGGCCGGCGGCGTACGGCCCCGTCCCCGCCAGGAGATCAGTCGCTGCCGCTCCGCAGCGCCTCCACCGCCTTCTCGATCCGGCGCCGGCGAGTCTCCGCCTTCTTGGCGCCCTCGATGGCGAGGATGTGCTCGCGTTTGTGGCTGTTGGAGAGGCGATCGTAGGCGGCGCGAGCGACCGGGTCCGCGTCCAGCGCCCGGGCGAAGTCATCGGGCTCGAGGATGACCCGGGGTTCGACGTCGAGCTCCACCTGCACCTCGACGTTGTCTCCGGTCGAGACCCCGGCGGCCTGACGGTTGGCGTTGCTCAGGCCGAGGAGGTACCGCCCGCGCATGATCGCGACCCGGCTCGTCCAGGTGTGTCCGTTGAGGGTGATGGTCACGGGGGGACGCTTACCTCCCCCGAGGGACTCCACCACCTGCTCGGGCATCTCCAGCCCGCGCATCGGGTCTGGCGGCTCAACCGTGGTCCAGAACTTCACGACTGCAACCGCAGCATAGTCACGAACGGAGCGTAGGCCCAGATATTTCATGTGGGGCGTTGAGAAGGGCGGCGTAGGGGAACGAAAGGTGCCAGCCCGAACTGGGAGAATGCGGTTGTCCAAGACCCATTCGTCCAGCCGAGGAGGCACCTTCCAGGTGAAGCGTAGCAGCACTCGTCGCCCTTCCTTCGCAGTCAGCACCGACGGCCGCGGCCTCGTCAATCACGCCGGCGCCGCCGCACTCCGCGAGCTTGCCGATCGACTCGGCTACACCCAGGCTCTCTGCGACGGCCTCGACCCACGACATGCGCCTCGCGCCGTCCACCATCCCGGCGCCGTGCTCACTGATCTCGTCGTCAGCATCGCCGACGGCGGTGACTGCCTGAGCGACCTCTCCGCACTTCGCGATCAGCCCGATCTCTTCGGCCACGTCGCCTCCACTCCGACCGCCTGGCGCGTCATCGAGCGCCTGCAAGCGGCCGACCTGGACCGGTTGCGCGAGGCGCGACGGCATCTCCGCCAGCGGGCCTGGCAAAGCGCCGGCACACCCGAGCTGCTGGTCCTCGACATCGACGCCACCCTGGTCACCGCGCATTCCGAAAAGGAGCAGGCCTCGGGCAACTACAAGCACGGCTTCGGCTACCATCCTTTGACTGGCTTCCTGGAGGCCACCGGCGAGGCGATGGCCGCCGTCCTGCGCCCGGGCAGCGCCGGCTCCAACACCGTCACCGATCACCTCGAGGTCTTCGAGCTGGCCTGCCGGCAGCTCCCGGAGTGGGTGCGCGACGCCCCCCTGCTGGTGCGCTGCGACAGCGCCGGCGCCACCCACAAATTCCTAGAAGGCGTGCGCGCTCGCGAGCACACCAAGTTCTCGGTCGGCTTCGATCTCCGCGAGGAGGTCAGGGAGGCCATCCTCTGTGTTCCCGAGGAGAGCTGGACCCCGGCCATCCGCCAGGACGCCGAGGAGCGCGAGGGGGCGGACGTCTGCGAGCTCGTCGACCTCGATCTCTCCGCCTGGCCCTCAGGCACCCGCGCCATCTGCCGCCGTGAGCGTCCCCACCCCGGTGCCCAGCTCTCCTTCACCGACCACGAGGGCTGGCGCTTCCAGGTCTTCATCACCGACCAGGAGGACGCTGACCTCGCCCTTCTGGAGGCGCGCCATCGTGCCCGCGCCCGCTGCGAGGACCAGATCCGCTGTGCCAAGGAGACCGGACTCCGCGCCTTTCCCTTCCGTGATTTCCTACCCAACCAGATCTGGCTGGAACTGGTTCTCGCCGCTCATGACCTGCTCTGCCACTTCCGCCGCATCGCTCTCAGCGGCCTGGCGCGGCTCTGGGAGCCGGGCACGCTGCGCTACCGTCTCCTGCACACCGCAGGGCGCCTGGTCCATGGCGGCCGCCGCCTCCTCCTGCGCCTGCAGTCCAACTGGCGCTGGAGCGAGTTGCTGGCCACCGCCTTCACCCGCATCCGACAGATCCCGGAGACCTGATCCCGGCCCACCACCACCCGGCCGCCTCGACCGATCACCGCAGGGGGCGAGGTCGGCACGCCTCTCGAGCTCGCGCGCGCCCATGTCCGGGCCCCCGCCGGCATCCGCTCCGGACTCTCGACCCTGGCGAAACCCACGAACCCAACGCGACGAACCCATCAGTCGGGCGCGAATGTCAACCTCAGCCCTCTCCGTCCTTGACTGCGCACCCTCCGGAAACCTTCATGAAAAATCTGGGGTAGGGCCACGATGTCCAAATCGGTGGTCCCCGTTCGACGTCTGGGCAAGGCGGCCCGTGGGGACAGCCCAACCCCAACCGATTTGGAGAGATGAAATGCTCACGCACACGCTCGAAGCCGGCGACGCTGACATCGTCTATGACGTGGAAGGTCCGCTTCCTCCCACCGACGGGCGGCCGCCGCTGTTCATGATCGGCCAGCCCATGGACGCCAGCGGGTTCAGGACCCTGGCGTCCTACTTTCCCGACCGCACCGTGGTCACCTACGACCCTCGTGGGCTGGGGCGCAGTGTCCGCAAGGATGGCCGCGTCGACAACACACCCACCCTCCAGGCGCGGGACGTGCATGCAGTGATCGGCGCACTCGGCGTGGGGCCGGTCGACATGTTCGCGAGCAGTGGCGGCGCGGTGACCGCGCTCGCCCTGGTCGCGGCCTACCCCGGCGACGTCGTCACTCTGGTCGCGCACGAGCCGCCCCTGGTGCCTGTCCTTCCCGACGCCGAGGCTGCCGGGCGCGCTCTGACCGGAGTTCGCGACGCCTACCAGGCACGGGGGGCAGGGGCCGGGATGGCCGCCTTCATGGCGATGACGTCGTGGCGGGGAGAGTTCAACGACGAGTACTTCGCCAGGCCGGCTCCGGACCCGGCCCAGTTCGGGATGCCGGCCGAGGACGACGGCTCCCGTGACGATCCGCTGCTCTCGGATCGCTCGTCGGCCGTGACCGGCTACCCAATCGATTCCGACGCGCTTGTCGCCGCCCCGACCCGGGTCGTGATCGCCGTCGGGGAGGAGTCCCAGGGCGTGTTCACCGGGCGCACCTCCGAGGCCACCGCCCGGCTGCTCGGCCAGCGCGCGACGGTGTTCCCGAGCCACCACGGCGGCTTCGGGGGCCCAGAGATGGGATATCCCGGCCAGCCCGAGGCGTTCGCGCGCAGGCTCCACGAGGTCCTCGACGAGCGCGCCTGAACTCAGCGCTACGGGGCGCTGTGGGACTCTCGCGCCTGCACCCGGCCGCGGACAGTGTGCACCGCGGGGCAAGCTCATGGGCATGCGAAATGCGCCCCTCTTGCGGAAGCTGGATGCGGTCTCGGTGCGGGTGCCCGACCTTGACCGTGGCTTGTGTTTCTACCGGGAAACCCTCGGTCACCAGCTGAAGTGGCGCAACGACGACATCGGCCAGGCCGGCCTCTGGATGCCGGAGACCGACACCGAGATCGTCCTCTCCACGCAGCTGGACTACGCGCCCAACTGGCTCGTCACGTCGGCGGAAGAAGCGGCCCGGGAGATCGAAGCAGGTGGGGGCAGGACCATCGGGGGTCCGTTGGAGATCCCGGTCGGCCGGATCATGATCGTCGCGGACCCGTTCGGCAACGTGCTGGTGCTGGTGGATCTGTCGAAGGGCCGGTACGTGACCGACCCGAGCGGCCGGGTGGCCGAGGTGGTGGACCCAGACTCGGGGGTCGACCAGCGGTGAAGGAAGCGATCAGGCGAGGATCGGTGGCCCGGCGGCCCAGGTCGCTCGCGCATGCGCTCCGAGGCCCCGGACGACCGCGGTGAACGCATCCCGCCGCTCCAGCCGCTCGCGGCCGAAGCGAGCGGCCAGCCGCCGCCGAAAGGCGGGGATCTGGGAGGAGCCGCCCGTGAGGAGGACCCGATCGACGTCGGCGTCTTCCACACCGGCCCCGGCCAGCGCGCGGTCGGTGGCGCCCATCACCAGCTCCAGTTCGGGACCGATCATCGCCTCGAAGGCCCCGCGGCGAACGAGCACGTCGAGGCCGGTCGGACCGTGCTGGATGACCGCCTCATCGTTGCTGGAGAGGGCGATCTTGGCGGCCTCGATGGACCGGTAGAAGTCGTAGGCGGCGCCCTCCAGGATGATCTGGCGAGCGGCCTCCGCCGGGGCGCCGCCGACCGCGTCGAGCACGGCCGGGATGCCCGGGTCGGCCAGCAGCAGCCGGACCGCGGTCTGCGTCCGCATCGCGTTGCACAGCCAGGCGGGGAGGTCGTGGAAGCCCAGGCTGGGCGCCACCTTGGCCTCGAACAACACCCCGTCCAGGATCTCGCCGCCGACGGGCGCCCCCGCCAGACCGGTCACCTCCGGCGGGCCGCCCCGACCGTCCATCACGGCGGCGTCGAAGGTGCCACCGCCGAAGTCGAGAGCCAGCTCGACCTGCCCCCGGCGCTCCTCCCCGAGCAGCGCCGCGGCCGGCTCCGGCAGCAGGACCACTTCCTCGAATCCGGCCTCACGCGCAGCCCCGCGCAGCCGCTCCCGGGCGAGCCGTTCGCCTTCCGGCGTCCCTGCCTCGGGTGCCGCCGTGCCCTCGCTGTCAAGGCCGGCGAAGACCACCGGATGGCCCAGCACCAGCCGCCGTACGTCGCGCCCGGTGCGCCGGTCTGCCTCCCACTTGAGACGCTCCAGCACGATCCCCACCAGGTCGGGCACCGACCAGTCGCGCGCCCAGGAGTTGGTCCCCGTGTAACCGGTGCTGGGGAGCTCGTACTTGACCCCGGAGAGGAGGCGGGCGTCGTTGCAGCCGCCCGCCTTGCGGAACTGGCGGCAGCGCGTCTCCGCGCCGCCGTAAGGCGCCAGCGAGCAGCGGTCGCAGAAGTGCCGCTCGTGCCCGCTGGTGAGGAAGGTGCGGACCGCCTCCACGCCCGCCTGATGTGGCCGCTCCCGGTGCAGATAGATCTGGGAGGGGAGGGTTGGATCACCGGTGATCGGGACCACCTCCACGCCATCCGGATAGGCAATCGCGACGGCGCTGTTTGAGGTGCCGAAGTCGATGCCGTAGCCGAGAGGAACCGACATGGGGCGAACGATCTTACACGACCGGCTCCGCCGATCCAGCGGTGTTGTCCCACGCTGAGCCGGGCGAGGTGACGCCGCCGGCTCGCTCCGTCGCCCCCGCATGGGCGACGCCCCGGTCAGAATCCGGTCCGCCCCCAAGTTCCGCCAAGAGGACTTTGGGCATCTCGACGGAGCGCACGCGCACGGCCCTGACGACGACGTCGAGCAGCCTCGCCGGCTGGGCGATCACCCATCGGCGTCCACTGCTGAAACCGCCTGGACGCCGATGCGGCGATACACTCGCTTCATGGGCTGGTCAATGACGGTGCCAGCTGCGGTTGGGGGGTGGACCAGATGACCTCGAGCGCCGACGGCGCGCCCGAACGCCTGGGTCGGCTTCTGGGCCGCGCGGTCGTTCGAGGTCGAGTTGCGGCCCTTCAGCTCGTGGACCCGGCGACGCGCGAACAGATCGCACAGGTGAGCCGCCGGGCGGCCGCGCGGGCCCAGCCGAAGGTCGACGAGGCGGCCAGCCTGGCGAGGCGGGAGCTTGCCGCGCGAGGACCGGAGGCGGCCGAGCAGTTTGCCCAGCGAGCGGCGGACCGGCTCCTCTGGGGCCTCGGCGGACGGTTCGGCGTTCTCAGTGTCGCAGTCCGACCACTGACGGAACCGTTGCGGAACGCGGCCGGCACCCTAGCCCGCGACCTGGCGATGGCTGCGGGCGGCCAGCAAGAGCCTGCGGACACCTCAGTGGCGGAACCGCCTACACGTCGTCTTCCTGAGTCCGCGCATCCAGGCGAAGCCCCATCCGGGAACGGTGAATCTCCCGGGCCGGAGGCTTGAGCGAGCACTCATCGCGCTCTACTGCGACGGGGCCAGGTGGAAGCCGCTCGCCCTCACTCCAGTGCATCCAGGAAGGGAGTGATGGCGGCGAACACGACGGCGGGCTGGTTCAGCGGATGACCGACGCCTTCCAGACGAATGTGCGTCGCGTTTGGCAGCAGCTCGAGTCCGAGTGCGACCTCGTCGTCCCGTAGAACGCCACCCTGCTGTGGGCCCTGTGGATCAGCTTGCAGGAGCAGGACGGGGCAGCGGATTCGCGGCAACAGCACCTGGGGGTCGTAGCCGGCCAACATGACCTCGGGGCCGGCGAGAACCGCGGCGAGCATGTCCGGGTCCAGCTGATGCAGCGTGACGGACTGAGTGCCGAACCACGGGTTGTCCTGCCCCATCACCTCGACGGCCGGGCGTGGTTGCGTGGCGCCTGGCGGGCGCAGCGGCATCTGCCGCAGAGCCTTCTCGATTTCTGCCGGTGGCCGGCCGGCGAAACCATGCCAGAGGGCGTTCATGGCATGGTGGTCGGGGTCGCCGGTCGCATGTGCAGCGGTTGACAGCGGAGCGTCGCCGACGATCAGGGCGCGGACCAGCGCGGGATGCCGTGCCGCCAGCATCACGCCAACCTCGCCGCCCATCGAATGGCCGAACACCACCGCCGGCTGCTTGACGGCGCCGGCCAGGAATGCGGCGGTGTCGCGGACGTAGTCGGTCAGGAGGTAGGCGCCGGGCACACGGCCGGAGCCGCCGTGCCCTCGGAAGTCCGGGGCAAACGTGTGCCAGGCGGGCATGAGCAGTTCGAGGAAACCCTCCCAATGCTGCCAGCGCCCGGCGCCCCCGTGCAGGAGGACGATCGGCCCACCGTTGGCCGGACCTTCGGCGAAGTTGATGAAGACTTCAGGTGCCTGGTAGCGAGCTTGGGAGAAGTCCATCGGGTCCGACGATATGCCCGGACAGGCCCTTCGGTAGTCACTACCCTGCATGAGCATGACGAGCCGAGAAGTTGTGACCGGATTCTGGACCGCGATGCAGGCCAACGACTGGGATCGCGCGGCCTCCTACCTCGCCCGCGAATGCGTTGTCGACTGGCCCTGTTCAGGCGAGCGGATCGTCGGCCGGGAAGACTTCGTACAAATCCAGGCCCGCTATCCCACCAACACCGGTCACTGGAGCTTCGACGTGCACCGCATCGTCGCGGACGGGAACACGGTGGCCAGCGAGGTGACGGTGACGGACGGGGAGCAGTCCGCGCGGGTCATTGCATTCGCGGAACTCGATGGTGAGGAGATCGCCCGCCAGGTCGAGTACTGGCCGATGGCCTATGACCCGCCATCCGGACGTGAGGACCTGACGCACCGCATCGACCGAGTGCCTTGACCGCGGGAACAACCTCACGGCCAGCGGCGACCTGCCCGTCCAGGAGTCACTTGCGGACGCGGAACCGGAGTATGGTGGCGGCGCCCGACCGCTTGCTGCTGACCGGTTCAAGGTCTATTCGGGGGAGGCCGGGGGCCGAGAAGCGAATGCCATCGCCGAGCAGCACCGGCAGCACGTACACCAGGAGCTCGTCGACCAGCCCCCGCCGCAGGCACTGACCGGCGACGTCGGCCCCGAGGATCTCCAGGTTCTTGCCACCCGCGGCGCCGCGCGCGGTGGCCACTGCCTGCCCGATGTCACCGGTGAGGAACGTGACCTGCGGATCTGGCCGGTTTGGCGGCCTATGGGTGAGGACGAACAGAGGACCGGAGAACGGGTAGTCCACGCTGCCCGGCTTTTCGGCCTCCATCCTGCTGCCCACGTCAGCGGTCCGCCGGCCGATCAGCATGGCGCCGGTAGCGGCCGCCACCTCGCGGTAGTCGTCCTGCGTCACGAAGTCGACGAGCTGGCGACCGTCGCCCCAGTCCATCACATGGCCAGAACCGGCGATGAAGCCGTCAAGCGACATCGCCCTGTTCACGACCACTTTGCCGTTTCCGATGCTCCCATCGCTCATCCTGTTCCTCCGACGAGACCTGGCGGCGCCCTGCAAGGGCGAACGTACAACCTGTCTTCGCCGCCGGAGCGCCCCGCAGTCGGCGCTGGCACCCTGGATGCGGCGTGTCCCATCATCCCGCGCCGCAACCGCGGCCCCGCAAGAAAAGGTCCACCTCCGGACTGGGAGGGGACCTTCTGTGTGTGAAACGGGAAGCGTTGCTTACCGGGGCCGACTCCCCACTCGCTGCTCGTCGATGGCCCGGGCGCCCTCGGTCTCGACCGGGTGGTCCGCGTTGCTCGGAATCGCGCCCTCCACTTGGGGCGGCCCCAGCAGCATCCGGTTCAGCACCGCACCCACCAGAATCAGCTGGCTAAGGAAGTAGAGCCAGGTCGCCAACAGAAAGAAGAGCGCGAAGGTTGCCCCATAGGTGTTGAACCCGTGCATCAACCGGGCGTAGAGCGGGAACGCCAGCGTGATCACCTCGATCCCGACGCCGGCCAGCACCGCTCCTTTCCAAACCTCCCGGATGCTGAACGTCTTGTTGGGCACCACGCGGTAGACCACGGTCATCAGTGCCACCATCACGATCGTCCCCAGGATCGGGCCCGTGAACGGCAGCCGCGGCAGCGCGGACACGGCCGCGTTGGCGAGCACGACCAGCACCATGCCCACGATGAAGACGGCGATCATCACCACCCCCATCAGGCGCTGGCGGAGGAAGCTACGTTGCTTGGCTCCGAACATCTCACAGAGGGCGAACTCCATGAAGGAGAAGAAGCCGGTGCCACTCCACACCAGTCCCACGATGGAGAGGATGGCGAGGAGCCCGGTCCGCCGCCGGACGCCCTCCAGCGTCTTGGTCAGCGCGCCGTGGGCCTCGGAGGGGAAGGCGCCGACCAGAGTGCTCTGAACCTGTTCCTGGGCGTGAGGATTGCGGAGCACCAGCCCGATGAGCGCCAGGAGCCCCAACATTACCGGAAACATGGTCATGAACGCGTTGAAGGCGAGCCCCGACGCGTGGTTTCCCGCCTTGCTCTGCCCATAGGCCTTGCCCAGGCGGACCGGGAACGACCCGGTCACCTCCTGGGCATCCTTCTTCACTGCCTGCGCTGACATCGAACGATCTCGTTACGTGCCGCTCGTCGAGGGACCCAAGTCCTGGGCTCGCTGTTGAGCTCCTTGCGCGAGTTCGGAGGCGTGCTGAGTTCCGCTCTCTTTCGCGGTCTGCATGGCGTCCTGTGCCACCTGCTGACCGCGGCCCAGGGCTTCCTGTCCCGTGTCCGCGATCTTCGCCTTCAGCGCGTCGGCGGTGTCTCCGAGGCGCTCGTCCTCGATCGCGGTCCTCGGCAGCAGGACTCCGATCAGAGCACCGACCGCGGCCGCGCCCAGTGCGAGCGCCAGCGGGTTGTCCCGGACCAGCGAGGCGCCCTGTCGTGCCGTCGCCCCGATCTGATCCGGGTCGGGCGCCGCCTGGCGCGCGCCTCCCAGGGCGCCACGGACCCGGTCTCGAATCGCGTCACGCTTGTCGGCGATCGCGTCCTGAGCGCGGGACTTCACGTCTGCCTTGTAGGCGAGCGCGTCCGTGCGCTCGGACATGCGCTCGCGGGTGCGCGCGATCTGCTGCTCTATGACTTCCGGTTCTTCACCCATTCGATGTCCTCCTTGATGGTTCGTTCGGTTCGAGTTGGCGTCGGTGGCAGGCTTTGCTGCAGCGAACGGCGGCCGATCAGTGCCAGCACCCCGGCGATCGCCCCGTAGACGGCCGCCACGATCAGCGCCGCCGCCCAGACCGGGAGCACCAGGGCCAGCGCTGCGATGAAACAAGCGGTCAGCGCGCCCAGCGCGTAGAGGGCGACCAGGCCGGCGCCACCAAGCTCACCGATTCCGATTCCGGCTCGCTTTCCCTGCTGCGTCAGCTCGGCCCTGGCCAGCTGAAGCTCCTGGCGCACGAGGAGGCTCGTCTCCTCGGCCAGCTGCTTCATCAGCTCCCCGATCGGCAGCTCTCGGAGCTCTCGCGGCGACGCCGGATCCTGGGAGCCGGGATCGGGGCCGGGCCCAACCGTGCCCGGCACGTCGTATCGATCACCCACGCCGCTACCTCCACCCCTCCGCCGGCGGCTGGTTCTCGTCATCAGCGGTTTGAACCGGCCTTGCGAAGGGCGAAGCCGCCGGCGAGGCGGTCGCAGCCGGCTCCGGCGGAACCGGCACCTGGCCGGCCGCGTACGCGGGGGAAGGCTCCGGGACCAGTGTCTCGGGACCGGTGCTCGGAGCCGTGGGGTACCCGGTGGCGCCCCACGCGCTGGAGTAGCTCCCGCCGTTGCCGGATCGCCGCCCCGAAGCCTTCAGCAGCCGCGCCACTCCAATGCCCACGGCGAACCCGACTCCGGCCACGAGCCACGGCTGGCGCCGGGCGAAGTCCTCGACGTCGCGGAGGATGGTTTCACCGTCTGACTCGCGCAGATACGTGCCCAACCGGTCCGCCTGTGCCGCGACCTGCTCCGCCAGCTGAGCCGGGAGATCGTTGCCCTGCTCCCGCAGCTGCCGGCCGGCCTGGTGCATGGCATCGCCGGCGGCGACGACCTGCTGACCGGCGTCGGTCGACCGGCTGCCGACCTGCTCGCCGACCTGCCCGCGGATGGTTTCGCCTGCCTGGCCGAGCCGGTCGCCGGCCTGCTGGGCCACGTCCGACACCTTCTGCTGGATGTCGCCTCCCGTTCCCGAGTTCGAATAGTCCGTCACGATTTCCACTCCTCGCTTCTTATATCGGTGATATCAGCAAACGCCCATTCATCGATGGTGCACGACATGGTAGCACGGGTGGCCTGGAGCGTCAGCGTTTTTCTTTGGGACATTTGCTTGCCCGCGACGCGCCGCGCCGAGCCCGCCGCAGAGGGTGGGGCCTCGATCTGGGCGTCAGGGCCTGGCTCGGCCGCAGGTGCGGCCTTTCCGCTGGGCGTTGACATGCCCCAAGCCGGATCCCTCGGGGGCCGTAGTGGCGCGGTCGGATCCGTGCTGTGCAGCCTCCGGCAGCGAACTCTTCAGGCCCTGCGGGCGCAAAGACGTTTATCGGCTGATCTCCAGCGGCAAACCGAGGGTCGCAGCTGCAGACGCCATCGCGGCTTGGGAATCTCCAGAGACAGCCAGGACGGGCTCCGGAGGCGGTCAGCCCGCTCAGCAATGTGGGCCCAGAGGCTGACGATTTCTGCTCTCACTGTCTGCTGGACGGCGCGGCCAGCCGAGGCGGTCCGAGTGAGCGATCAGTGACTCCAACTCCACCGTCCTGCGAACGCGCCGGGGGGGACCGGAGCGGTGGGTGGTCACCTCCTCGCGCTGGACCGCGAGCGCCTGGTTGAGTTCGCCCAGGCCGAACCGTGAGCCCGGGCACAAGAGGGGCTATCGCAAATGGCGTAGCGGGCAGCGGCGGGCGTATTCCAGAATTCCGGTATTATGGATCATCTATGGAGGAAGTTCAATCCGCGCTGGAGACCTTGGCGCGGCAGATGGAGTCCCTGGATCGCAGGCTCGGAGCGCTCGAGGGGAGCCCGTCCGAGCCGGTGCCCGTGCCGGTGCAAGAGGTAGTCGAGGAACGCGAAGGTGGGCCGTTGATACGCGGAAACTTCACGTACGCCGGCCTGCTTCAAGTGGGGAGCCATCGTTCCACGGTCCGAAGCAGAGAGGATATCGCCGAGGCGTTTGAGGTCGATGCGGATGCCCTCGCCAGGGTGTTCGCAGCGCTGGCAAGTCCAGTTCGCATACAGCTGCTTCGCAGGGTCTTGGAGGGCCCACGTACAAGCCAGGAGTTGCAGTTGCTCCCGGGCGTGGGCGGAGTGGGTCAGCTCTACCACCATCTAAAGGAACTACTGGCGGCGGGCCTGCTGGTACAGAGAAAGCGGAGTCTGTACGAGATTCGAGCGGAGAAGGCGATGCTCTTGTGCTTGCTTCTCGCTGCGGCGCCGCGCCTGATACCCGATGGTCAAGGGCTAAGTCCCGGCCGACCCGACGAAGAGGAATCGCAATGAGCCAGTCACTTTGGAACCGGTTCGCGGCTTCAGAACCCGTAACCCGGGCTCCATTTGGTGGTGGCTCTCGACCGTTGCGATTTCTGCTAGCAGCTGCAGTGGTTGGCATCTATGTCGCAATCGGCGTTAGTTTCCATCTCAACCAAGTCGAGTACCAGTTGCTCGGCGTACCGATCATCGTCGTCTTTCAGCTCGTGATCCAGCGGCGGCCATTGAGAACACTCTGGGTTCGATCGGGACCGCCCCTGCGAGTTGACCGACGATTCCTCTTACTATGGATTCTATTCTCAATCGTCCCTGTGGTCGTGTTGACTATCTCATCACTGGAGCGTCAGATAGGCAACGCCGCGTTCGCCGTAACCTCGATTGCGGGAGCATTTGGGCTGGCGTACGCGCTTCGCGCCATGAAGGCCGTCAACATTCGGCAACTGGTCTTTTGCACATTGACCGTCTCCCTGCTCGGCATTCTTCCACAGTTATTGTCGCTTATCCTGCCGCACATCGTGCATCTGCACATTGGTGGTGCAAATTCGGGTGGGAATGCCTCAATAACGTCAGTCTCGATTCTTCAGGTTGCACTAATTACGTTCCTGGGTCAGGGCCCTGCAGGCTTTATCGTCGAGGAAGTATTCTTCCGTGGCGCTTTAGATACTTATCTGCACTTTGGCGAAAAGGGTGTGGGCTGGGCGTCTGCGATCTTCGTCTCGGCACTCTGGGGAGTATGGCACTTGCCCGGGTCGATCACGGGATCACATATCTCTCTGCCGCCCGTGCTCGGGCTCGTCATCGCCCAAATCATCGTTGGCGTACCCCTGTCGTTGTGGTGGCGCAAGAGTGGGAACCTGGTCGTGACGGATACCGCGCACGCCGCGCTCGATACTGTCCGCAACGTGATTTCGGCGCTGTGATCATGATCTCTTGCTCGAGGCCCCGTGCTGGGAGGCGCTGGAGGCGGCGGAGGTGTCATGCGCCAACCCGTGGTTAGACGGGGGTGCGGCATTTCCAGTTGGGCGTCTGTGGGTCCAGCGAGGCCCAGGGGAGTCTGGGCCCTGGGGTTCGGTCTTCCGTTCGTCCATATGAGTCGACTGGGTTGCATGTCTGTTGGTGTCACGGTTGGTGTCCGGAGTGTGTGCGGTGTCACTCCGGAGAGGCGCCCCTTGCGGTGGCGAGTGTGACCCCTCGTCGGGTGAACTGAGGACTCAGTCCGGCCAGTCGAGCTGGTCGTCGGGCACGCCGACAGATCGCCCGTACGCTTCGGCCTCCAGGCGGCCGGCGGGGTCCCCGCGCTGATAGCGGAAGGTCCGGTTCGCAAAGATCACGACGTGCTCGGCATCGGACGCGAAGTCCGCGTACCAGCCGTTCTCGATCTGGAGCGAGGCTTCGAGCGCGGTGGTCAGTGGACCGGCGACATCGCTATCCGCCTCGAACTCGAGAAACGTCCACACGTCGGGCTGCGAGGACGTCCCCGAAACGTGGCGGCGCTCCAGGCTGGTGACGCGCAGTCCGGGCACCGCCAGCGGCGCCCCGATTCGAAGGCTTTCGGTCAGCAGCGTGCCATTGATCATCGGCGAGGAGCATAGCGATTCCAAGCGTGGGGTCGAGGGTCGGATCCGAACCGGGGGCCTCACAGTCCCGAAACCTGCGGCGGATCTTTCGGTGCCGGTCGGGACGTGTCACGTGGGGTCAGGACGTGTTGGGTGAGTGCTGGCAGTTCAGGTGTTGCCCGAGTGTGGTGGTCCCGCTACCGGACATCGGCTTGGAGGCGGCTGGTGGAGTGCCAATTGAGCGCCCATAGAGTGTGTGTTGCTGAGTAAGTCACTGAGACGTCGCGAGGTGGACGAAGGCGATTTCAGAATGATCGTTCCCAGGCTTGCGCCAACTGGGCGCGCCTATCTGGCGGCATTGCTTACGCAGATCGATGAGGAGCAGCCGTGGCTTTCAGCTCTGGAACGCGTGGGCCAGAAGCCGGATTAGCGAAGGCTCAGCGGGGCTGCGGCCCCGGGGGATGGCGTGTGTCGTCGCCGGCGCTGATGATCCGGGATGAGGGGGAGCGTGGTTGTCAGGATGGTTGTCAGGTACGGCCAGAGGACGCGTGCCAGGCCCACGGCGGGGCCTCGTTTGAGATCAACCGGGTGGTGCGCCCGGAGGGAATCGAACCCCCTGCCTTGCGGTCCG